>JABJJN010000096.1 GCA_018660835.1 Gemmatimonadota bacterium
CGGTGCAGGACCAGGCGGTAACGCAGTACAAGTGGATCTTCGCGGCGAAGCGCAACCGGATGAGGCCCGGGATAGACCGGGTTTTGCATGCTCGTCTTCCGTCTCAGAATCCAGGGCTGCGGAAAATCCGGCACGGTCGGATGGCAAAGAATGGCGACGCCGCTCACCCGGCCCACCTCGCCGAAGGTCCCTGAAAAATCCATCCAGGGGCCGGCCTCAACCGGCTCCGTTGTCGGCTCTACGTCGCCTCCAGAGCTGATAAACTGAAGATCGTCAGGTAGCGGAACCCGGGCGCAGAAGCCTCCGTATCCTTTGGCATTTTCGGACCCACCGATACGCATTCCATCTTCCAGGGCAACCAGGCGAATATCAAAATCTATCTTGCGCATATCTCGTGATGCCCGATGGACCGTGATGACCGCCGTCTCCCTGACAAGCGGCTTGCGCCCGCCTTGGTCATCGGTCCATAGGGGAGAGGTCCAAAACACCTCAGCTTCCAGGGCGGCGTGGGAGTCGGCGGCGATCACCTTCACGTCCTGCACATCCCAGGCGAAATCTCTCAGACTCCAGGCGTCGCCGATCCTCTGCTCACCAATCCACACCTGGTGCCAGGCCCAGTAGATGCCACAGTGATGGGGATGGTCAGACGGAAATTCCTCCGTCAACACCTCTCCATCCAGACCGTAGAGGGGATGGACGTAGTGGGACCGCGAATAGGTTTCATCAAACCGCTTCGTCTCGCGCTGATAGAACAGAACGTCCTGGCCGTCTTCTGCAACCACAAAGCCTTCCGTCGTGGGGATAATGCTTAGAGCCGGTGTGGAAGATGTCATTGTGCGCCTCACAGGTAGTGGTTTCGAACGTCGGCCTAAGTGGACCAAAACAGATTGTCAGGTCAAGCGGCTAGCTCGCCTTGTCCGGCTGAGATATACGACAGGTGGACGGTTATCCACTGGGCGTTGAGGCAACAACTGCTTACAATGCCATCGAAATGCGTTCAGCTAGCCCGAACAAAGAAGACGACCAGAAACCTAGCGGAGATACAGTGATTCTCTTTCAAAATGGCACCGTCATCGATGGATCAGGACAACCGGCGCAGCGGGCGTCGGTTCTGGTACGCGACAAGCTGATACATTCGGTGGGCGACATCGACGCATCACCCGACATGGAGGTCGTAGACTGCTCCGGCCTGACGATCGCGCCCGGTTTCATCGACGTGCACAGCCATGCCGATCTCGAAGTTCTCGAGCACCGGCCCGAGAAGGTGATGCAGGGGGTGACGACGGAGGTTGTCGGTAATTGTGGTTTCTCCGTCTTCCCCAGGGTGCCTCTCACCGGGCTCGCACCCATATTCGATATCATCTTCGCCGGGCGCGGTGACCGGGAATGGGAGGACGCCGCTTCCTATTTCGAAGACGTTGAGGGCATGGAAACTCGCACCAATGTCGCTGCTCTCACGGGACACTCGAGTCTCCGGGCCGGAGTCACCGGCATGAAGGCGGGAAGCCTACAGGGTGACGACATGCGGGAAGTTGAGAAGCGGCTTAGCGCGTGTCTCGAACAAGGTTCGATCGGGATGTCCACGGGCTTGAACGAGGCGCCCAGTAGCTACGGAGACTTTGACGAACTGGTTGGCTTGTGTCGCATCGTCGCTCAGCATGGTGCCCTCTACACCAGTCACCTGAGGGACTACAAATTCCAGTTTGTCGAGGCGGTGCAGGAGGCACTCGATCTGGGTCGCGCGTCCGGTGTGCCAGTCCAACTCTCCCATCTGCAGGCTGCGGGGCGCAAGAACTGGGACAAGATGGATCCCGTGCTGGAGTTGATTGACCAGGCTCACCGCGAAGGGGTCGATGTCGGCATCGATGCATACCCCTACGTGGCCGGCTCGTGTAATCTTTCGCAGTTGTTACCCCTCTGGTGCATGGAGGGGGGGACCCAGCAGACGATGTCCCGGCTGAGGGATGCTCAGAGCCGCAAGCGGATCGCCGACGAGACCGATGGCGGCATGTCCAACAGCTGGAAGGACATTCTGCTGGCGAACCTGGAAAACCCTGATCAGCAGGACATCATCGGCAAGACTGTGCAGGAGGTAGCCGATGAGCGCGGCTGCGCCGCCGTCGAGGCAGCCCTGGACCTGATGATCGAGAACGAGTGCGGGATCATGATTGTTTCGTTCAATCAATCCGATGAGAATCTGCGCAAGGTGTTGACGCATCCCCTCACGTCCATCATCACGGATGGCCTCATGACCGAAGGCAAACCCCATCCGCGAACCTTCGGCACTTATCCGACCTTCCTCGGCGAATACGTGCGTGACAAAGGCTGGATGTCACTGGAAGATGCCATCCGCAAAGTGAGCGCGTTGCCGGCGGCGCGGTTCGGTCTGCAGGGTCGGGGACTGCTGCAAGCCGGATACTGTGCCGACCTCATCGTGTTCTCAGCTGACAAGATTGGCACACGCGGCGACTACGTGGAGCCGGAGCACACACCGGATGGTATTGAGCACGTGCTCATCAACGGCGCCTGGGCGCAGCGGCAGGGCCGTCTGGACCGCGCGATCTGTTCGGGGCAGCCGCTGAGAATCTAAAACAACGCAATCCCTGCGAGGGGCGTAGCGGTGGCGGTCGGTGATTCGGCTCCGGGTGTGATGGGGGATCGGGCCTGCTCGTCACCCTGGTAACCACCGTCGGGCCCCGTTCCAGACTGTGGATTACCTGATGAAACCACCGGAGGGATTGACTCGCTGCGACAGCAGCCCTTCTTCTGCCGTTGCCTGCAGCCGAATCAAACAGCAGATCGCTTACCTGAAGAGACCTCAATCGTGTCAGACCAGAAGAACGAATGGCAGCGCAGCGAACCGGACGCCGTCGTCTACATTCCTCGCGGCACGGGAGACGAGGACAACGAGCATTTCCTCGTCTTTGAAGCACCAGACAATGGCCTGCTCGCCCTGTGGACGCAAAGCTCCTGCGAGGGGCGCGGTGACAATCGTCTGATGCTCTCTCGCAGCCCGGATGGCGATGGCTGGTCTGAGCCCAGGCGTGTCGCCGGTGCACGCCCGCAGAGCGACGACCTGCAGGCCAGTTGGGGGTTTCCCATCGTCACCAGATCGGGTCGCATCTACGTCTTCTTCACACGGGAAAAACCTGTCATCGATAACAATCGGCAGGGCTCCGGCGCGATGGGTTGTATCGTCTCTGATGATGCGGGCAGGAACTGGTCGGAGCCGGTGGATATTCCCATGGCCCGCAATCGCTTCGATCATGCGGACGAAACCATCCCGCGCAATTGGATCGTGTGGCAGTTGCCGATTCGAGATCGACATGGCAGACCCATCGCCGGATACACCCAATGCACGAGTCAGTCGCGCCTCGAACACACCTACCCCAACTGGGTTGACCAGGACAGTCGCAGCGCCTTTATGCGATTTGAGAACATCGACGACGATCCTGCACCCGAGGATCTCGCCATCACCTGGTTACCAGAGGACTGCGAAGGACTCGAAGTCGTCGACACGGTCCATCCCGATATATCCGTCGCCCAAGAGCCTGCCACCGTCCTGACGCCCGGCGGCGGTCTTTTCTGCATCATGCGCACGATGACCGGCCACATCTGGTACAGTGTGTCCGATGACGACGGGGAGACCTGGCGTGAGCCCGAGGCACTGCTTGATGCACAGGGCGCGCCAATCCCCCACCCGATGTCGCCCTGTCCGCTCTTCCGTCTCGACGATGATCGGTTCCTGTTGCTGTACCACAACAACGACGGACGCAAAGGCGACTTCGATCAGTTCCGCGAGACCTGGCCCACCAATCAGTCCAACTTTCTGCGCAATCCGACCTATATCGCTGTCGGACGTTTCGACGCTGTTGCCCACCAATCGATCCGATTCGGGCCGCCCCATCAACTGCTCGACACCGATGGTGTCACCATCGGCCCCAAGGGCACGGCTGAGATCGGTACCTATCCCAGTCTGACGCATTGGCAGGGCCGTCGCACGCTATGGTATCCCGATCGCAAATACTACCTGCTCGGCAAACATCTCCCCGATCATCTACTGAATTCGATCGATCCGGATAGATCGAGGGCCATCGACGCCTAGGCGCGGCCTCGACATCTGACGAGGCGAGCGGGTCACGCTGCCCGGGCAACGCTGTCCGGATTCGTTCCAGACTGTGGCTTGCCGGTCATGGCTCCGCGCACCGACGACCCCTAAGCGCCTCCAGCACCGTACTCAGCCTGCAAGTGATCCAGATCCAGTTCACGACCCGCTCCCCGGTGCAGGACCAGGCGGTAACGCAGTACAAGTGGATCTTCGCGGCGAAGCGCAACCGGATGAGGCCCGGGATAGACCGGGTTTTGCATGCTCGTCTTCCGTCTCAGAATCCAGGGCTGCGGAAAATCCGGCACGGTCGGA
>JABJJN010000010.1 GCA_018660835.1 Gemmatimonadota bacterium
GTCGAAGTCTTCCACACTCCAAAACAGGTATTTCGTCGTCACACCCAACTGCAAGTCGGATGTGATCGAATAACCAAGGGACACGAAGGCGCCATTCTCACTCATCAGATCAGAGCCGATGCGCTCGTAGCCCACACCCAGGGCCATCTTCTCACCCAGAGGCTGCGTGAAACTCGCCACATGCTGACCCAGATTGTCGCCATCAATGCCCGAAAACAGCAGCGACACATTCGTGTAACCCAATTGACGACTATTGACCGTCGCAAGACCCGCGGGATTGGCAAACACGGCGTCCCCATTGTCGGCTACGGCGACGTAGGCATTGCCCAGAGCGGACGAGCGTGCGCTCGAACCAAGACTCTGGATATTCACTATGGCCCCGGCATCGGTCGCCGTCAGGCAGATCACAGCAGGAAGAGCGATGGACAACAGGAGTGCGATGAGTCCGGAACGCGTGCGCATTGGGCTTCTCCAGCCGTGCCAGGCACGGTTGAAAAGGGTGATTGTCTTCAGTCCGTTTCCAACGCCAGGCGACCGTCGCGAAAGAGGCGTCCAGTCTCGCGGCGAAAACGGTATGTCAACTCCGCCGTTTCCTGCGGCTCACTTCGGTGATCGAACCGCAATACGGCATTCAGTACCTGCACGCTGACTTCCTTCACGTCGTGGTGCAGGGCTGGAAAGACGAGGTATCCTTCGGCCGTCTGGCCGTCGAAGACCTCTTCATTCCTGAACAACGTCCGCCTCAGGATGTCGAGACGCTCCTGGTAGCGGGCATACTCACTACCGCGAAACCCGGTCGCGTACGCGCGGTAGTAGCTATCGAGTTGCTGGAGGCTCAGGCTCCAGGACTGTCGCCCACCGGGCGTTTCAATGACCACGCGCGCGGGGTCGACCTTGACCTTCGGGAAGCCCTCATTGGCCACTCGAAGGTGAAAAATCGTGAATCTTGCTCGCTCGGCGTCACCATCCCAGAATCTTGTATCGCCGAAGGTGTACGGGTTCGTCGATTCCGGACCGGCATCAGAATGGCTGGCAAACTGTTGGTTCAGTTCCCTGTCGGTGACGGCACGCATTTGAATCAGCAGGTCGCCACGCTCGAAGATGACGAGCCCCTCATGATTCACCTGCATGTCAGCCCGCTGCTGTGAGGCAGGCGCTAAGGGACCGGCGTAATGATAGTAACCACACCCCCCGTAGATCAACAGAAATCCACAGGCCGCGATCAGAACGCATGCCCGGGCGATGGGTGGGTGGGCCTTCATGACGCGCTGCGACTCCCCGACGGCAGCTCATGATCTTGAGCTGCCCGGCTGAAGAAATTATGTAACATATACCAGTATTCCCCAATATAGTAGCTAGCGGGGTGCGAAGGAAGCCTTGATTCTCGCCCACGAATTCGGCGTCACTGCGGTAGGCTGAAAACGGTCCTCCAACGCGGCCAGACGCAGGTCGGTGAAGCGCTCCGATAGGCGAAAGGCGTTCTGCCCTCCGGACAGCGACCACTTGGCGTCGAACACCTCCGACCGGGTGTCGTAGTCGGAAAACTCGAGATTGAAGCCGATGACCTCACCGTCACGCAGATCGTGCGATCGACTCAGAAAGTCGGCGGTCACATTGACGAGGTCGAAGGGGGTCGCAGAAAACTCGTAGGTCACTGTTCCCGCCCCCCCTGGTTCACCGACGAAACGAACCGCAGCCTCACTGTGCGCCCCCTGCTCGAGGGCATACCAACTGGCCGCCGAGAAGTTGACGAGGCTGATGCCGTCCGGGTGCGGCCCGGCGAGCACGAAGTGGCTGGCCGTGCTGCCGTTGGCGGCGAATTGCTCCTGCAGGCTGAGATCGGAGAAGTCGGCATACTGGCCGCCCGAATGGTCGGGGTCAAGAAAGATCTCCAGGTCATCGTCCTGGAAAATCCGCGCCGCCGAGCCCGCGGGGCGATCAACCTGATGGATATCGTCGCGTACCCGGGCGGCAACGTAGAGACGGTTATCACTGTCGTTCCAGCCGACCCAGACCTCAGCGTCCAGATCGAGCGCGTCTGCCGGGCTGCCAGCCACCAGGTCGGTGAAGTCGGCCAGGGTGAGCCCGGGGCCGGCGAGCCCCCAATCGGCCAGGTCACCGTCGACGACGGGAGTGAGCCCGTCCGGGAACTGGAATGCCTCGATCGTGATGCCCGAGGGTAGGTGAGCCCTAGCCGCCGTACTGGCGACGATGTCGAGGGAAACGACGACGAGGGTGACGGCGATGAGTCTTCGAGTGAGCACGGCCCGACGATACTTCGGTCACGGGTGCGTGTCAAACTTGTCGGATGGGTGTCAACGAAATTCTTCACCAGCTCTGTCAGCCGCGGCACCACTCGGGGACGCGAGCCCGCTGAGGGTAGCTGTACGAGGGCTGCAGGCATATGCAGCCGGGTACGTGAATCCTGCGTAATGTTTCGACCGACCCTTTGCTACACTGCGGGTCGGGCATCACAGGGCAGGCACAAGCAGGTTGAACATGGCCCGCGTTCGACTTATCTTATAGGCGGAATTTCAGGCGATGCTTACGGCCGGCGCTCACACGTCCCGTGAGCCAGATCGTATAGGCCTTAGGGTTCCAAAGAACATCTCCTCAGAGGGGCGGTTGCATACCGGCCCCGGTCGCCCTTCTCGGTGCCCACACCTCAGGGAGTCCCTGGCATGACCATGACAAGGCTATTGGTGCTGGCGTGTTGCGCCGCATTTCTGACTGACGCACACGCCGAGATCCAGAGTTGGCGCGTTGGTGACGACGCACATCCGTGGACCCTGCGCCCGGTTACGGGCCGCCTCGACCTGGGCCGCAGTTGGGCCGTCGAGTTGATCGCCGACGACGACGGCGATGGCCTGATCGACGAAGATCCCGTCGAATTGATCGATAACGATGGCGATGGAACGATCAACGAAGATCCACCGGACGGGAAGGACAACGATATCGATGGACTCATCGACGAAGACGGTCCTGACGAGCAGATCGACAATGACGGTGACGGGCAGCTCAACGAGGACGGACGCTACAGCCAGTTCGACGACGACTGGGACGGGCTGCTCAACGAAGATCCCATCAACGGTGTCGACGACGACGGCGACGGACTCATCGACGAGGACCCGCCGCAACCCGAGCACGGCGGCGGCACAACCACGTGGATCCGGCCCATACTCCTGGATGAGAACCACAACTTGGCCTACATGCTCAACCAGCGCTTCAAGGCCGGTGAGTTCGGTGGCCTCGTGCCCGGCGTCGACCAGGTCCAAGATCCCTTCATGGTGGTGCCGAGCGAGTTTGGCTTCCGCCGCGAGAGTGCCGATCCCATTTCGGGCCACTACTGGGCAGTTGCCGGCACGATTCCCCGCGTCGACTCTGAGAAGGGCGTCGACGGCAACCTGACCACGGCCTTCACCGCGACCAAGTCCGGTCGCGGCGGTCTCGGCGTGAATCTTAAAGGCTTCTTCTATATCGATCGCATCGTCTTCCGCCCGCGGCCGACGTTGCCCGGCGGCACCATCGCCAACTACTACATCCAATACGGCGACGAGACCTCGATCAACGTCTCACGCGAATCCATCCAGGTGCCCAGAGTCCTTGTTTCACCAACCCGCGACCAGCTCAATCCGGTGATCAAGGACCTCCGCTTCGACCCATCCTTTGTCGCCGGCCGCATCGACCTCATCTCCATCGACCCCGAGGGCAAGCTGAGCCAGACCGGCGAGCTCGGTTACTTCGGCGACGGCTATGCCATCGACGCGATCTATACATCTGCCATCATCGACGTGGGTACCCCCACACCGCGTGTTCGCCGCTACGACCGCGAGATCGAGCAGTTCTCCGGTTCAGCCCGCGCAGCACTTGAGGGCCAGTTTCCCCCGGATGTCGCGGGTCGTGTGGTCAACTGGGGCAAGGTGCGCTGGCGCGGCAGCCGCGACGACTCAGACGGTGATGTGCGCATCCAGTTCCGCGTCGGTAACAGCCTCGATACACACGTGTATTCCCGCTTTCTGGGGCCAGGCCTGACTGACACGAATGACGAAAACGGCGACCTCCTCGACCTGTTCTCCTGGAGCAAGCTCGCCGAGGGCCGCGTCCCCGAGCGAGAGCTTCAGTACAATGAATTGGGCGCTGATATCGGTGATGACGGTGAGTTGGGTTGGAGCTTTTGGTCGGCGCCCTTCCAACTCGCAGACGGCAATGTCGAGGGCCTGCCCGAGTCCGAATGGGCGAGCAGCGGCGTTCCGCTGCCGCTACCGGGAGGGACTCGTTACATCCAGTTCCGCATTTTCTTCGACAGTGAGCAGCACAGCGCGGGACTGCTCGACTTTATCGAGTTCGATTACGATACACCCCTGACATCTGGTGGCGTGCTGACGGAGATCTTCCCGGCGCGGGTACCGTTGGGAGAAGAGTCCTCCTTCAATTACTTCATCCGGCCGAGGTTCGGCTCGGAAGATCCGACCTCCTTCAACCGTATAGAGATCGCCGTGCCCAGCATCGCCACCCGCATCGACACCCTACGCGTCGATGGCCAGGATTGGGTGGAAATCCCCAGGACGGATGAGGCTGATCCGTTGCTGAGCGTGAACCCGACGCGGTTTGCGCCGGCAGCTGGCAGCGCCGACAGTCTTGGCCAGTTCGCCCAGGCAGTGGCCGTCGACCCCGGCACGAACTCGCCCTCACTGATGATCAAGTTGCCCAGAATGGGCACGGAGCACTTCCGGCTTGACCAGAACATCGAAGTCGTCTTCAGGTCCACCTTGTTCCGCGGCTCCAAGGAGTTCACGAGCGAGGTGTGGAACGACGATGTGGTGGACCCCAGTCTGACGATCCCGCAACCGGCCGAAGGCGGTGATGCCACACCCGACGTAGCCACGAATTCCGTGCTCGTCGTCGTCGACGACATCGCTTCGATAACCAACGCCCCTGATATCACGCCAAACCCCTTCACGCCCAACGGCGACGGCATCAACGACGTGGTCACCTTCGGCTTCGACTTGTTCTTGCTCCTCGAGAACGTGGACGTTGAACTCGGTATCTACGACCTGTCCGGCCGCCGTGTCAGAGACCTGCAGAACGCGAGGTCCACCGCTGGGCGCCAGGGCATTGAATGGGACGGCCTCGACGCCGCCGGCAAGCTCGTGCCGCCTGGTTTGTATATCTATCGTCTCGTCATCGGCTCCGATGACACTTCTTCTGAGCGAGTTGGTACCGTGTCGCTCGCCTATTGATCTCGCCCGTCGGGCGCATCGACGACAAAGAGGGGCGGGCCTACGGCTCCGTCCCTCTTTGTCTTTCTGGCCCCCCCGCCACGACATGACCCATGCCGCATTCACCCTACTTCGCGCGCCCGTCGTTGGCTAGATAGATGCGCCTTCCCTACGCCTGCCTTACCGCGATGTGCGCGTTTCTCTGTGGCTGCGCGCCCGATGATCCTCAGGAGGGCACTAAGCAAGAACTCCTGGTGCGTGCCGGCCGCTCCTTGATGGCAGAGGGACGATACGATTCAGCGCGGATCTCCTTTCAACAAGCACTACGCCTAGACTCGCTGGACGCCGAGGCCCACTTCGGCCTGGGCAATCTCGATGCCAGACTCGGACGCCTGGAGGGGGCGCTGCGAGCATACAGGGCGACGATAGCCGCCGACCCGGCACACCGTCGCGCCCGCCACAACCTGGCGGTGACCGAAGCCGATCTTGGCCGGCTGCCCTTGGCCGTCGAATTGCTCGAACAGATGCCGGCCTATGCGCCAGCGCTGAGGACACTGCCCCTGTTCTACGCCAAGCAGGGCCGCTACGACCTGGTAGAAAAGACGTTGCTCGCGGCGCTGGACGCAGGCGGTGACCACGTCGATGTACGGCAGCAGCTCGGTCAGCTGTATCTGCGCCAGGGCCGCTACGCCGAAGCAGAGGCTCAGCTCGAAGGCGCCCTGGCGTTGGATTCGGGTAGGGTCGAGACGCACCGTCTCGTAGGGCTCTGCCATCTCGCGCAGCGACGGTATGCAGAGGCCCTGGTTCTATTTGAGCGCGTCATCGCCGATGACCCCCTCCACATCGAAGCCCAGTACAACCTGGCTTCAGCCCTCTCGGCCCTTGGCCGCGTCGCCGACGCCGAACGTGCTTTGGAGCACTTCGAGACCCTCTCCGAGTACGCGGCCCAGATCGCCCGGCTGCGCCGTCAGGTCGACGTCACGCCCGATCACGTCGAGACCCGTCTACAGCTGGCCCATCAATACCGGCAGCTCGGCCAGCTGGAATACGCCCTCACCCATTATCGTGCCGCTCACGAGGCTGATCCGGCTCACCTGCCAACCCTGATCCAGCTGAGTGGTCTGTTGCTCGAGCTCGGGAGATCGAATGAAGTCCTCGCCCTCTGCCAGCAAGGCATCCACCGACATGCGGGAGATGAGCGTATCGGTGAGCTGTTCTTCGCCCGGGGACTCGTCCACTTACAGCGCAGCCAGTTTGCCCAGGCCCGTGCCGACTTCGAGCAGGCCTTGGACCTGGATCCATCCTCGGCACAGGCCTGGAACAACCTCGGCAATGCCCTGCTGGCCCTCGGTGAGACCGTACAAGCGCAGCGTGCCCTGGAAGCCGCCGCCAGCGCCGACCCGACCCTGGTCGATGCCCCCTACAACCTGGGTAGCCTGTTCCTGCAGCAGGGACAACTGGAGCAGGCACGTAGCGCTTACCTGGCAGCCATCGCCGCCGACTCGACCTTCGCACGCACCTACTATGCTCTGGCTGCCGTATACGAGGCCCAGGGCGCGATCCCGCAGGCGCGCGAGAATTATTTGATCTTCATCGAGCGCTGGCAGGGCGATCCGGGGTTCCTGCACCAGGCGCGCGCAAAGCTTGCCCAACTCCCGTGAGTACGGACCCGACGATGCGCATCTCAGCCCTGCTCTGGGTTCTGTTGGTGGCCTGCAGTCCCGACACCCAAGACGAACCACCCGTACTGCCACAGGAGGCAACCGCTGTGGGCCCCATCCACTTTGTCGAGGTGGCAGCGTCTGTGGGCCTGGCCTGGCACCATGACAACGGCATAAGCGCGCAGCGGCACTTCCCAGAAACCATGGGTGGTGGTGGGGCCTTCTTCGACTATGACGGCGATGGTGATCCTGATGTCTACGCCGTCAACGGCGGACCGATCGTTGCTGGCCAAGGTAGCGAGGTCTCAGCAAACGGGGCCCCCGTCAACGCCCTGTTCCACAATGACGACGGCCACTTCACCAAGGTTGATGCCGGCCTCTCCCACCCCGGCATCGGCATGGGCGTCGCCGCCGCCGACTACGATCTCGACGGCGATCTCGACCTCTATCTCACCAACTTTGGGCCCAATACACTGTTGCGCAACGATAGTGGGACCTTCGCCGACATCGGCGCGGCGGCCGGTGTCGATGACGGGCGCTGGGGTACCAGTTGTGCCTTTGCCGATTACGATCTGGACGGCGATCTAGATCTCTACGTCGCCAACTACGTCGCCTACGACCCGCAGGCAAGCGGCGCCGAGCGGATTCCCTACATGGCCGACTATCAGAGCCATCGCGGTCAGGCGCCTCCGAGTTACCCCCATCCGGACAGCTTCTCTGGCCAGTCTGATCTGCTCTACCGCAACGACAACGGCGAGGGTTTTGTCGATGTATCAGCTGCAGCGCGAATCGAGGCGGGCGGCAAGGGCCTGGGCGTGGTGTTCGCGGATTACGATCGGGATGGCTGGCCCGATGTCTACGTCGCCAACGACGCGATGCGCAACTCCCTCTACCGCAACAGCCAGGACGGAACCTTCCGCGAGACGGCGGCGCTGGCGGGGGTAGGATACGGCCTGGACGGTCAGATGGAGGCGGGCATGGGGGTCGATTGGGGCGACTACGATGCCGACGGCTTTCTCGATCTGACGGTGACCAATTTCCAGGCCGAGCCGAATGCACTCTACAACCTTGACGGCACCTTTTTCACTGCAGCCACCTTCGACGCCGGCGTCGGCCTGCCGTCGCTGCCCTTGCTCGCCTTCGGCACCCAGTTCTTCGACCCCGATCTGGATGGCGACCTCGATCTGTTTGCCGCCAACGGCCATGTCCTCGATAACGTCGAGCTCATCGACCAGTCCACCAGCTACGGCCAGCGCAACCTGCTACTGCGCAATGACGGGGGGCGCTTTGCCGATGTCTCAGCGACAGCGGGCCCCGGCTTCGACCTGCAACGAGTCAGCCGCGGCAGCGCCGTCGGCGATTACGACATGGACGGCGATCCAGACCTGCTGGTGTTCAATTCCGGGCAGCCTCTCAGCCTGCTGCGCAACGACAGTGGCCACGGCAACCATTGGATCACCGTCCGTCTTGTCGGGGCCGATGGCAACCCGAACGGCATCGGCGCTCGAGTGACGGCGCACAGCGGCGACCTGGTGCAGACCCGGGAACTGCGCGGCAGCCGTTCGTACCTGTCGCAGAGCCAACTCCATGTTTCGCTGGGCCTGGGCCATCGATCCCAGCTCGACGATATCGAGGTGCGCTGGCCTTCCGGCCGGATCGAGCGATTCGGCCCCTTTGCAGGCGGCCAGGTCCTGATCCTGATCGAAGGCGAGGGGGTCAGCGCACAGCCGTCGCCCTGATCCGCTCGACGAGGACGCGCCCGAAATCCTGCTGCTGCTGCTCCGCGGCGATCTCAACGACGTAGCGCTCGGCGTCAGCGGTGCGGCCTGCCTCGACCAGCTCGGCGACCAGCATCACGAGCACCTCGCGGAAGTAGCGGCGTCGGATATCGCCGTCCTCGACAGCCGTCTCCAAAGCCACCAGGGCGTCACCGCGTTCGCCGAGAAGGTGGTGGGCGTACCCGGCGACGAAGGCCTGCAGTCCCGGCGAGAAGTCGGGTGCCTGGGTCAGGAATGGCAGACGGTCCAGCACGCCGCGCAGTGCTGCGTGTTCCGTGGGGCCCAGCGGCAACCCCGTGAGCTGCGCGCAGCGCGTCCAGCGCAGCGTGGCCCACAGATCACCCCAGACGGTATAGGGCTCCTCCAGGCGGGCGGCGCCATAGTAGTCCCGCGCCCGCCGGTAGTCGCGAGCGGCAAATAACGCCTCCGCCACATTCAGCGGCATCAAATCCGGCCCCTGTGCCTGCAGCCAGTTGCCGACGCCGCGCCGCTCGGCGTCGCTCAGCTGCGCCCACAGGGTCTCAGCCTGACGATCCAACTCGCTCTTGCGGCTCTCGTTGCCGCGATCCATGGGCGGCGCGCCGAAAAGGGCAGCCATATTCCTGACCACCGCGAGCCTCTCGGCTGGCAGGTCTCCGAGGTGACGACGGTAATCTAGGTCGGTTCGCAGTTGCCCGGCGGACGCCGTGCCCCAGGGCTCGGGTGCCTGCGCCAGTGCGGCGACGATTGCGCGGGCCAGCAACAGCTGCCCCGCTGTGGTCGGATGCACGTGGTCGGCCATCAGCTCCCAGCCGACGCCCGCTGTCGGGCTGTGCCTTCGAAAGGACTCGTCGACCTTGGCCAGCAAGGCACCTGTCTCCCCCGCCACGCGGCGAACGACCCCGTTGAGGTCGCCCACTGCCCGCCATGGACGAGGATCCAGATCTCGGGCCTGTTGGTAAGCGGTCCTTGCCGCGGTACCATCCCCCAGGCTCTCCAGATGGCGGCCTCGCAAGAAATGCAGATAGGCGTCATCCTCCCAGAGGGCCCGTGCCTGTTGCAGAGCCTCCAGGGCGGCAGCGGCGCTGTGCTGACGGCCGCCGGCCGCCAGTAGGTCCTGGTAACGGGTGCGCTCCAGATTCCCCAGGGGCGGCTCACCCCGGGCCGGCGCAAACCCGCGCTCGTTGCTGGCCACCGTGCACAGCACGAGAGGCACGCCGCGACGTCGGCAAAGGTCCGCCAGATCGCGCAAAGAGCCGTCCAGATTCGCCGCCGCCTGTGCCCGCGCCGGATCATTTGCCTCAACAGCGTCCGCCCGGCCCATGACCTCAACCAGGGCCGTCGGTTCAGATCCGCTGCCGCGAAAGGCCGATAACACGCCGCCGACCAGGCGCGTGAGCCGCAAATGCATGAGTGCGTAGCGGACCCGCTTGCTCCACAGGCTCCCTCCACCCTGATCCAGCGATGCCGCCCCGTAGACGCCGTAGAACTCGTTGTGCCCCGTGTAGACCACCACCAGGTCAACGGGCAACGCTGCAACCCCGTCTTCCACCGTACGGGCGACAACGAAACTTGACGCGGCGGTGATCCCGGCGTTGATGACCTCAATCTGGCGCCCGGGGTGCAGGTCCCGGAGCATCTCTTGCAGATAAGAGGCGGCGCTGAGCCGTTTCGGGTGCGGATACCCCTGCACCGTCGAGCCCCCGGCGAACAGCACACGCAGCGCCATCTCGGGGGCCGGCTCGATATAAGGTCGAGGGGTCATGCGAATGCCACGCAGGGGAACGTCGCCGGCCACGCCGGCGAAAAAACGGCGGGCATAGGCCGGATTAATCGCGTGCAGCGATCGGTCGTCGTCGCGGGCAAGCTGGAGAGTGAAGGGCGGGGGTGCAAGCATCGGCACGAGCCGCAGCCCACCCTCTAGGATGGCCACCAGCACCAGGCCGACTAACAGCGCCTTGAGTCGGCCGCCTCTGGGCCCTGTGTTCATTTCATCCGGACTTAAGGCGTGGTGGCGTAACGGGACAGCCCTTCTTCATGGACCTGCACCTGATCCGCATACACCCCGCGCAGCGAATCGAGGAAGACGTCGAATAGCACGCCTTCCCGGTTCTTGCGAATCCTCGCACGAATGGGCTTGCGCACTTGTCGAAATTCCACCGGCAGCAACTCGATGGGCTGATCGAGACGGAAGACGCTATATCTCTCCTGGACCTCCAGCGGACCTTGCACCACCCCAACATCTGCAGTGTTGCTGTCGCCGAGGGCGGTCCGATAGGGCGAATTGAAGAGCGACTGAATGATGACCCGGCCGCTGTCGGCGAAGGCGTGGCCGCGAACCGGCTTCATGCCAGACCGCACCGAATGGCTGCTGGCGAGCACCGCGAGGCGCTCACCATCCTGTGCCCGAGCCAGGACATGTTCAGCCTCCGCTCGTGTGTCGCAGAGCACCTCCGTTATGTGGATGACGCCGGGTAGAGACGTATAGGACTCGATATGCTCGTCGTACACAGCTCGAACTTCCTCGTCCGTTACCACGACCTTGCCGGCGAGCTCGTCCCTGAACAGTTGGGACGCGAGCAGACTCTGGCGCTCCTTCTCCAGCCACGCCACGACATCCTCACGCTGATGAAACCCCCGGTCGCGCGCTTCGATGGTCAGCAGTGAGTCGGGAATGATCCTCAGCGTGAGTGTCCGACGCAGTGCCGTGCTGTCAGGCAACACGGACCCCTTCAGCAAGCGGGGCAGTCTCTGCACCGCGTCGCCGACGTTGAGCTCCCCTCCCTCATACTCTATCAGCGCTGCCTGCGCCGAAGTCGGGGGCAACTCATTCCCCTGCAATCCTTCGAGGACGGTCCAGATGCGGTCGCCGTGGACAAGCAGGTTGCGAGCCTGACGCAGTGAATCGACGACGGCATCGTACCGGGCGACCTCCTTGCGGCGGATCACCTGCTGGGCAATCTCTGCTCGCAACGCCTCGTACGACACTCGCCGCTTCTTGAGCACCTTCACAACCTCGAAACCGTCCTTGGTCGCGATCGGCTCACTGACCTGGCCTTCCTCGAGGCGAAAGACCCCCTCGCGCAGGGTCGTTACAGCGTCACCCGGCCCGAAGAAACCGCGCAGATCTCCTCCAGCATCGGCGTCGTCGGCCAGGGAGCGCTCCTTGGCCAATTCAGAAAAACTTGTCCCTGTCTCCAGCAGGCGAATGATCTCGCGGGCATCTTCCTCTGTGGCGGAGAGGATGTGTGCCGGCCAGATCTCCCAGCCCAGCAGGTGCCCCTCGAAGGCGGCGAGCAAATCCTCCTCTGCGACCGTGATCTGTGCATTGACGATCTCCTGTCGCAGCACTTCTGCGATGCGTTTGTTGACCAACGCCGAAAGCGCCTGCCGGAGGGCGGGCAGTTGATCCAGCCCTCGCTGTCGGGCTTCAAGCAGAAGCAGTCTAGTGTCCACCAAGCTCTGCAAGTGATCGCGATGGGCGTGGACACCCTCCTTATCGGAGCGCAGGTGGTCTGGCAACGCTTGCTCGTAGCGGTCGAGATCCTCAGCGGTGATCGCCTGTCCGGCCACTGTGGCCAGATCGTCGGCGGAATCTGGGGTTGTGTCCTGCGTACCGCAGCCGGCAAGGGCCAGCAGGACGCACACCGCAAAAGATCTCCTCCACATGTATTGGCTCCCTCGTAAGAAATCGCGGTGCCGCTCGCTGAGCGGCACCGCGTATTGGTGTAAGACGTTCTTGGCTGTTGGGGTCTGGCTATCTGCCGGACGCCACCTTGCTTCCATCTGGGTAAATGCGACCGATCTCGCGCTCGAAGTGCATCTCAATGTCGATGCTCTCCGCCGGATCCCCCTGGTAGTCGAAACGTACAACGACATCGGAAATATGAACGGTCAGCTTATCAACGTCCATGGCCAGCGGCTTGAAGACGAGATATCCTACCCTGTCCTGAGCGCTGAACAGCTGCTCATCAGCGAACATCGTGCGTCGCAGGATGGCGTCGCGCTCATTCCAGACGTTGTAGGCGACACCGGTCACGCCCGGTGCGTTGCCGCCACTACCGCCGAGGATGTAACGCCGGTAATACACCTCGAGCATCCCCAGTGTCAGCGAGTAGTACTTACGCCCGTTCGAGGTCGTGATATAGATCTTCGTGGGGTCGAGGTAGACCTTCGGATATTCATAATTGGAGACGGACACACGGAAGACGGTGAAGCGCTGTGGAGTCTCGCCGCTGCGGAAATACGTCGAATTACCGAAGGTGTAGGGGTTGCGCGAGTTGGGTCCCTCGCTGGAGTAATCAGCGAACTGACGATTCAGTTCCTCGTCCGTCATCGGTCGCAGGCTGATCTCGAGTCGGCCTTGTTTGAACGACACAGTGCCATCGTCAGCGACCGTCTTGTTGGCGCCCTGATCGGCCTCGCTCAACGATTTCAGATCCTCGGCGTAATAGCGATGCGAGCACCCCGAAACCGCTAACAGAGCCAACAGCGGCAGAACCAGACGTTTCATCGGATCTCCCCTATTCTAAGCCGGCGAAGACTGTGGCAAACATTGTCGTCTCCGTGAGTACGTCGTCGACCGCGGCACGGTCGATGCGCGACACGCGCATACCGACTTGGGTCCACAGATTATACCCCAGGTAGTCGGCGTTATTGGTGAACTGCAGCGCGCCGACGGTCTCGTTGCGATCCCCTCGGAGCTGACTGTCTTCAAGATTCTTACGGTATTGCTTGAGGAACACGTACTCGATGCCGCACTGCAGCTCCGTGCGCGACAGGATCGGCACGCGCAACAGCACCGACAACAGCTCGCGTAGCTCCGTCGTCGCCGGCCGCACCTGAGTATCCTCGCGAACCGTCGGTCGCTGGCGCTGGAACTCACTCTTCCAGCGGGGCTGGACCTTCATGACGCCGAGGTCGAAGGTGTAATCGGCCTTGTTGACGATGCCGAAGAAGGACGCCGTCTCGCGGATATCCTGCTGCTCGAGTGGCCGATCGTCGTAGTCGTTCTGCTTGACGATCTCCCACTTGAAACGGTTGATGAACTGCACGCGATCGCTACGATACTGATACCCCAGATACAGCGTGTTGGCCCAGGCGTCGCGGAGCGGCAGGGGATCGGTGTACGGCACGAAGACGCCGGGCGAGCCCTGGCGTACGATCCACTCGATCACGTCGTCACGGATATCGTCCTTGACCAGGCGAAAGTTGTTGTAGACCTGGAAACGCCCCAGCGCCGCCAAGTCCTGATCGTAGGTCAGCAGCGCGTAGTTGGTAACGTTCTCGCGATCGTCCGCCAACTGGCGCTCGTCGAGACGACCGACGGTGATGCGTGCCTCAGGTGCCAGGTGTGCCCCGCCGTACACATTGTAACCGAGTCGATCCCGCTTGTAGAGGTAGTCGGGCAGATTATCGTTCTCGAAACGGTCGATGATCAGGTTGTTGTTCATGTCGATGCCGAACAAGAACTCAGGCCGATCGGAGTTGTAGCGCAGGAACGGCTCCTCGTAATCCGGCACCGTGTTCCGGCGCAACTCGAAGTCGTTCTGGTTGAAGTCGCTGATGAAGTCATTGTTCTCGTCGTACCCAGGGAACACCATCAGGTCCTGCGAGAAGTTGGCGCGCAGCCAGTCCGGGTTGCGGTCCTGGTCGTCGTTGTCATCGATGAACTCGTAGACGAAGCGCGTGGGGTCGTCGTAGTTGATGTCCGCCGCGTCGTTGAGCGTGCCAGCCAGGAACGAGCTGGTACTGTAACTCGGATCGACGTTGTAGACCTCGCCGAAGCCGAAGTAGGGATACCCACGCTTGTATACGTTGACGAACCACGCGTCGGCCGTCGTGCTGTGACTCTCGTGATTGGTCACGTCGTTTTCGGTCCGCCGCGGGTAGCGGAAATGCCTGCGGTTGCGATCCCACTCGCCGGAAAGGAAGAAGCCGCCGCCGAGGTCGGTCACGTCGATGGTGATACCGAAGATTTCATTGGCCACCGGCAACCCGTAATTGACGCGCACAAAGCCCTGGTTCGAGCCGTCCTGCACGTTGCCATCAGCGCGCACCGTGCGCTCGGGGATGCCCTCGGACAGCAGGACCGGCTGGCCGTTGGCGTTGAGCTGACGGTTCGAGGTGACGTCGATACGGTAGTCGTTGGCCAGCAGCAGCAGGAACTCGATGCTCTTGATCTGCTCGGGCCGAGGGCCAAACGAGTTGATGTACGCAGGGCCCTCCAGGTCGTAGATCAGGGCGATGACCTCGCTGCCGTCGGCGGCCAGGAAGCCCTCGCGGCGGAAGCCACCCTGAATCGAGGGGGTGAAGTTGAGAATGGTGTTCTCACCGATCCTTCGACGGTTGCTGATACGTTCGCCGTCGACGGTGGTGATGATCATCTCTTCCTGGAAGAACGCCGCGCCCGCTGTGTTGTCCTCGGGCGAATCGTCGCTCAACCGCACCTCGATGCGTGTGATATCGGCGCTGTTCTGGCCTTCTGTGAGGGTGCCCTTGAAGGGGTTACCCTCGAAAGCCTGGCCCTTGGTCGAGGCGTTGAAGGCGTTGACATAGGTCGCGCCCAGCTTGACGAAGTCGCCGATCTGGATCGTGCCCCGGCCTCCCAGCAAGTTGGTGTCGTTGGAGCGGAAGCGGCCGGTGGAGGCCGTCTCCGCCGTCTCGACCTGCCCCGGTGAGCTAGGACGTGAGACCAGCAGGGTCGCCTCGTACTTGTCAGTCGCCAAGTCGAACTGCATACCGGCGAAGGAGGGCTTGGAGAAGGTCATCGGTGTCAGCGTCGAGCGGATGCGATCGCCGATCGTCAGGGCATATGAATACTGCCCCTTGCTATCGGAGGCAATCGCCAAGCTGGAGAACCACGAGCCGAACCTGTCCGTCTTGAACAGGCTGCTACCGGCCGTCTGTGGTCCGGCTACGGTCCAGTCGTAAACGAGTTCTCCGCGCGTGATGTAGTTCCCATACATGTCATAGAAGAAGTTGCCTTCCTGACTGATGTTCACATAACGCTGGTAGTGCCGGCGGGCGTAGTTGGTGTACTCCTGCTGCCGCCACTGGTACTCGTTAAAGAGTTCCTGGGGCACGTACCACTTCTTCACTGCTGGATCCAGCGGGTCGAAGAGCACGCCGGGCCCCACGGGGTCGTACCCCACGACGCCTCCACGACGTACGCCCAGCCGGGCGCCGAAGTCCTCCTGCGCCCGGACCTCTTCCGCGATCGGCCCCAACAGCAGAATTGCGACTGCAACGATGCGGCTAGCTGTTTTCACAGGTGCCCTCCCTATCGAACTTCCGGTCAGAAATAACAGAAACTTCACTCTGGTGTTGTTGAGAGATTCCTGGCCAAGGTCGTAGCGACCTGGGACAGGAATCTCAATGGCCTATACCTCAATTGCTCAGTAGGCGACGTGGACGAGACGCGTGGACAGATTGTCCTTGTCGTCGGCCTCGACTTTGATCCGGACCAGATAGATCCCGGGGGCCACAACGTTCCCGCCTAGGTCCCGTCCGTCCCACGTAAACAGCTGTTCCCCCACCTTGCCGGTCCCGGTCTCGGTCACCGACGCGTTCTTGCCCTCGCCGACGAGGCGACCGCTCAGATCGTAGAACATCACCTCCATCGGTCGCTCCTCCAGCACCTTCAGCAAGGTGAATTGCACCGACAACTCGTCGTTGATCCCGTCGCCGTTCGGCGTGAACACCGGTTGCATCACCACACCTTGCAACAACGAGCCGCCCAGGGTCGCCAAACTGACCCGGGCCGTCGAAGAGTCCACTAACTCGGTGGCATCCTCGGTGTCAGCGTCGACCCGTTGGAAGACGCCCTCCTCTGAATTCGTTGAGCGCACGAAAGAAGCGACCTCGATGCCCTCGCGGAAGTTCTGCGACTCGAACTGCACCTCGATGAGGGCGTGGGATCTGGAGGAGGCGTTGTCGTTGAGCGAGAAAGGAAAACGAACCCATATGGAATCCGGGGTCTGTGTCGCCACACGCGTCAGCGCCACACCATCTGTATCCCGCAAGACACCGTCCACACCGGCTGCGAAGGCACGGTCGAAACGCGTCGTCACTGCCGAGGTCAGCATCTGAGTCGGATCCAGTGGCGAGGCTTCCTCGGCCACTCGGACCTGACCGATGCGAACGCCGGTCAGGCTCGCCGCGAGCGGAGTGACGACGAGGATCTCATTGAAGCCGTCCGGCACGGTCGGGTCGGGTGCGCTTGCACGGGTAAAATAGGAGAACCGCTGGGCCTGAAGAGGATCGATGTCACGCGGCGGGGAGTAGTCTTCGGGCAGGACGTCCAGGTCGATCAACCCGCGCGTTACCCCCTGCTCGTTGAGCAAGGCCAACTCGCCGGCCAGTTCCAGCGCCAGTGGCGGCGCCAGATCGATGCGCAGACTGCGGATGCGGGCCGTCTTGCGTGGGTTCTCTGACGAGATGTTGATACGCACCTGGATGAACTTGCGCGGATTGGGCGACGTAACCGTCGCCTGATTGAGACCGCGGGTTGGCAGATAGCTCTCGCTCCACTCACTCCAGCCGATGAAGGCTAGTTCCCCGTCAATGGCCGTCGTCAAGCGGGGCGCCCGGCGCAGCTTCTTGCCGTCTTCGTCGATGCGGCCATCCTCGTCATTGTCGATGAGGTCGATGGGATCTTCGTCGATCAGGCCATCGCCGTCGTCGTCGGTGCGCGATTCGTGCCGTTGACTGGTGGGCAGAGTCTGCCAGATCCCCCACGCCAGCCACTCTAGCTCCGTGGCATCGTAGATGTCCTTGGGGACCTCTTGGCGGTCACCTGAGGCCTCGACCACCTGGAAGTAGGTGAATAGGCTGTCGGTCTGGTCTGAAGTGCGGGTCTGGATCTGCAGCCGGACGTCGGGGTGTAGATCCAGGGACTCGATTCGCTCGACGAGTTCGCCAGTGATCGGGTCGGTATCGCGGATGATGGCATCACCGTTCCAGGCGATACGTGGCAGGGTTTTACGGATAAAGTTTCCCTGTGCGTCGGTGAGCGAGATCGGCGGCGAGTAGGCCCAGACGCTCGTCGGATATCCCTCGCCGTAGAGCTGAATCTCGGCCAACGTCGCCAGCGAGCCATAGCGGCCCGACCTCAAGCCGGTGATATCGATGTCGCGCAGCTGCAGGAAGCGGATCTTCCGCATCGGGAAGTCCTCCTGAAAGACGCGCACCACCGGTGTGTGGTTATCGATGTGCCCTTCGCTGATAACGTTGTCCCAACTGAGGGCTTCTTCGAGCTGTGTGAAGTCGGCTGGGGTGTCCATGTTCAGCGGCTTGAGCAGCGTGCCGTCGGCCACCCGAATCTCCGGTCCCAGGAAAGCGCCCAGGTGGCTCTGGTTGATCTTCTTGTTAACCACCGAGATGTTGTCGACCCAGAATGTGGCACCCAGGTCGTACCAGGCCGTGCCCTTGACGTAGACCGGCGACCAGGTGTTGGCCGCCCACTCGGTGTCATACACGCCATCGGTGGCCAGTTGCGGCGCACCCAGGCCACCGTGTTCGAAGGAGGCACCGGCGCGCCTCTCTGGCCGATAGGCGTAGTTGTTGCCCCTGGCCCAGACCTTCACCTCGGAGATGCGGGGGACCTCCTTGACATAGTAGAGGATCGGCCCACGCTTACCCTCGGGCAGGGTCTCGTATCTCTCCTCGGCGCTGAAGTCATCGTCGGCCTGGAGCTCGACGAGCAAGCCACCGGCGGTCCGGCGCTGATAGACGAGGGCGCCGCGCTGCTCCGCGGCCAGCGCCTCGTAGGCGACCAGACCCTCGTCGCCGGCTCCCAGGTAGGCGTCACGCCAGAGATCGGAATCGATGATCTTGACGCGGACATACTGAATGAAGCCCCCGGTGATGTCGGCCAAGCCGTCCAGGTCCCAGTCAGCCCGGTCCAGCGGCTCGAGAGGGAAATTCATCTGCACGTAGCGCCCATCGGTGCCAGGAGTGGGCACGAGGCCTGCGGCCTGCTGGGCCGCCTCTCCAAGGCCGAAACCGGTGGATCGCTGACCGACCAGGGAAAACCTCAGGTTGTTGCCCAGCGGGAACGGAAACCGCTCGCCCATGGAAGCGAACAGCGCCATCGACTTGACTGGCTCGCCGAGGAACTCATCCTCGAATTGGCCGGCAGGAAAGATGATGGTCACGCTGTCGGCGAAGACCAGCCGTCCCAGGTCGACCTCGAGCTCCCAGTTTCTGAGGCCATCAATATGGAAATCACCGGGGTCGCGCAGCCGACTCGAGAAGTTGGTCGGTGTGTCCGGCTCCCAGTACGTGCTCAGGTCGTCATCGATGACATTGCTGGCCAGTCGATCGTTGGACTTGACCGTTGCGCTACCGAACGTCGTATCACCACCGGCGCGTACAACATCGGTATAGCTGAAGTCGCCGGCTGTGGGGGCGACATTGATTTCACGCTGAAACAGCACCGGCCGCATCCCGTCGGTCTCGACCCGGACGACATCCGCCTCACTCAGCGGCACATTGAGGCTGCTGACCAGATCATTCTGGAAAATCCAGTTGTTCCATTCGGAAGCGCGAGTCACGCGGATCGAGTTGCCCACCACTCGGTAGGCCGCGCCGGTCTGGGCCACACACAGATCCGGCAGGGAGACCATGGCAAGGGTCACCCCCCATAGCAGGAACCGCTTCATAGCATTCTCTCTTTCCGTGCTCTTTTTGCCTCAGCAGCAGGCTTGCGACCCGCAAAGGACATCAAGGGCCTCAGCGAACTGGGCGAATGCACCGACGAACAACAAACTTCAATCTCGTTACAGCGGACCGGACCGGATCGCTGGCTCGAGTAACTCACATGAGATCGGGTGCGAGCCATTCAGTACGCCACCGAAACGACGCGCATCTGAACTGACTCGGCATCATCTGCCTCGACGGAAACACGCAAGATATAGAGTCCCGGCGGCACGAGGATTCCCCCATCGTCGCGGCCATCCCATGGCTGGGAGTAACCTCCAGACGCCAGCTGTCGCTCCGCGTGGTGCAGACGCCGGCCGGTCAGGTCAAAGATCTCCACGCGAACTGATCTTGGCGCCAGCAGTCGCTGCAGGTCGAATAACACCATCATCTCGTCGTTGATGCCGTCACCGTTGGGTGTAAAGGGATTCGGTGCGACGTCAAAGTTGCCGACCACCTCATCACCCTGTGAGGAAACGTCGGCGAGTACGACAAGCGAGTTACGATCCGAGAGCTGATCCGTCGCACCGAAATCTACGACATCATCACCCTCCACGCGCTGGGGGAGGAAATAGGCCAGCGTATCGAGTGCGTCCTCACTTACAGAGAGGGCGAGAATCCCATCATTGCTGAACTGCCGATCGACGTCGGTACTCAGCGTGTCGAGATAGACACTCGCTGAAAAGCGAGTGTGGAAGTTGATGACGCGGCCACGGAAGCGAGCCGTCACCAGGGCCTCGAGCTCTCCGTCGCCGCCGATCGTAGGAAAGCTGACGACGAACTGGTTGTCGTCTACCAGGAGTTCCCGGAATTGCCCTTCCACCGCGTCGCCGGCGCCCGTGCCAGCGCTGGTCAGCTCAACCACCTGTCCATCGCCCAGATCCACCTCGATGCCCTCGATGGCCTCGACACGGGCTGGGGTGAAGACCTGCAGCCGATTGAACCCGCTGTTCTCCGCGCCCACAGATGCTTTCAAGACCAACACGAAGGAGGTATCGCTACCGGCGGCGACGTCCACCGCTGGAGCGATCTCGCCGAGTACCTGATCGGTGATCTGCGGCGCGGAGTACTCGATGCGCATGTTGCGCACGATCGTGCCTGCATCGGGTGAGTCGCTCTCGAACTCCACCTCGATCTGGATGAACGGCCGGCCGCTCGGTGCGTTGATCAACTCGCCGCTGTTGGCCTGCTGGGCGCTGGTCCAGAACTCAAGGTCGGGAGCGATGCCCCGCCGCACGCTGACCGGTAGACCGGTGTAGTCTTCACGGCTGATGCGGATCGCCTCGCGGTCGGCGGAACTGGCGGCGCTGTAAATTTCACGGGCGGCCAGGTTGAATTCGGCCGCTTCCAGATCTATCGCCTGGCCGTTGGTTGGGGAATCGATCCGCCGGTCGACGACGATCGCTCCCTCCTCAACCCACTCGACCTGACGGTCGTAGAAGTTGACACGGTAGTAGACGTTTGCCTCGGTGGTCCCCCCCGTTCGCACGCGCACGATCGCCCTCGACTTGGTGGGATCGCCAATCTTCTCCTCGTCCCAGAAGATGCGCCCCAGGGTCGCCTTGGGCACCGGCAGTGCATTGGAGTTGTACACGGCACGGGGCACGAACCCGTCAGCGAAGTACTCCATCTCGGCAAGGTCGTAGTCCAGAGGGGTCTTGAACTCCATGCGGGAATAGCGCATCGGCGTTGGTGGATCGAAGAGCACGGCAATCGTGTCCTCCACATTTGCCGGTACGCTGGCCGCAGGTACAAAGGTCGGGAACGTCTCGCCGATCTTGATGAATTCCGGGAACCCTAGGGGTCCGGTGTCCGGATCCTCGAGACTGAGACCAGCGATCACCTGCTCGGTCCCGCGTAGGCCGCGAGAGAAAATGTAGGAAGAAACGCGCACGGGCTCTTCCACCCGCGGAAAGCAGCGAAAGAGGCGGATCGGGAAGTAATGCCCGAAGTCCACGTAGAGGCTCCACTGCTGGCTGACGTCCTGCCCGACGCGATCGATGCGCTCGAAGCTTGACAAGGGATCGCCGTCAAAGACCCGTCCCAAGCCCTGCTGCAGACGGATGCCGGTCAAGGCACCCTCGAATCTGCCGAAGGTTGTCAGGTTCAGCGCCTTGTTGAACTTGTCGGCCCCTGGGGGACGTGGGAATGACTCGGCCACATTGATCATGGCCTCAACTTCAGTGATGCCGGCACGGCGTAAGAGCTGCACCGCTTCCACGCTTCGTGGAAAAGACGTCCACTGGGGAATCAGCACGGTGCCCGCAGTGAGGGTCGTCCCATCTTCGAGGGACACGTCGGCGGCTGCCACGACATCGAGACGGGCTACATTCGTCGAGAACTCCAGGAGCACAGAATCGGTTTCGGCGTCCACATCGGCGGCGGTCAGGCTGAGGGGCACATCCGGAACCGACACCAGGCGCTCGGGCCTGATAGGAGCGATGCCACCCTCGTAGCGTTCGAACTCTACCAGTTCCAGGTAGGTATTCTGAGAGACCGACCGCTGCTGGATGTTGGCCCACGTGTCATTGCCCGGAATGGTGAGTATCCTCAATTCCGCAGCAGCTTCTGCCACCCAACCGGCCAGGACCAGCGCGGCGACACAAATCCCGATTCTCATTCCGTCACTTTCGTGCGCGTGAGCGCTCTGGCCACGATGGGCACGGGCTCGTTCGAACGTTCTGATCAGAGATCGCACTGTTGCCACAAAGATTGGCACTGTTGCCACTAAGATTGCACAGTTGCCATAAAGGCAGAGAGGAGGGAGACTGGTGTCCCCCCCCTCTCTATACCAAACAGGTCAAGCGGGAAAAATGACCCGCTTTACTGCAGCGAAGCCTTGATGCGGCCCCAAGACATGTCCTCAACTGCCGTGCCGGTGTCACCACCGACGCCAACCAGACGCGCGTCGATGAAGCGCTCGGCGTAACGCCAGGTAGCGGCTTGACCGGACAGAGTGTGGAAGGCACGATCCTGACCCACAGCCTGATCGGTGTCAGGTAGCGAGATCTGGAAACCAATGATCTTGCCGGGGGTCAACTCGCCAGCCTGGCTGTCGCCGGGGCTGTTCCAGATCAGGTCATCGAAAGGCGTGCAGAAGAACTCGATGACGCTCTCCGTCGGGTTGTCACCGACCGAGTTACCACCACCGTCGGCGTAGGGCAGGTCGTTGACCCACTCGCCACCGGCGCCCAAGTAGAAGACGTGACGGCCACTAGGATCGTCAGCAACGGCGACATACTGCTGCGCCGTGCGATTGTTGTTCAGCGCCTTCTCCTCGTCGGTCCAATCGGGGTTGGCCGAACCGGTGTAGTCACCACCGGTGTGATCGGCGTCGAGCATTACCTCGATGGCCTCGTAGTTCCAAGGGCTGCTGCCGTCATACTCGCGACCGAAGTAGACATTGTCGAAACGGTTCATGGCGAACCAGATCGTGTTGTTGCTGCTGCGCCAACCCGTCCAGATACTATAGTCCATATCGGTCGGGTCATACTGGGCGCCGTCTCCGACGGTGGGATCGGCGAAGAAGTCGGCCGGTACGAGGTTAGGCGCACCGAATACGTCCTCCCAGTCCTCCACTGTGCCGTCCGCGAGATCGATGTCGGCGATGTCTGCGTCGGCCGCCTCAAACAGCAGTACTACCTTGTCGCCAATGTGAGCGCTGGCGCTGCCTGTCAGGCCGCACACCAGAGCAATGGCGATCAATGCAGTCAAAGTTTTCCTCATTCCCGTGTGTCTCCTTGAGATAGATAAAGATAGGAATGTATGTGCAATCATTTGGCGGCAGGGACAGCGGCAGCAAACGACAACGCCGCGCAATTCCGTATCTGTCACCTCAGATTGAGAGGGCGGGTGCCCATGCATTTCAGATATAGTAATGCATGGGTTATGGGTATGTCAAGAAAGAAAAGATGACTGGTAAGACCACGTGATGGGTTAGCCGCCAGGGGCCTGGATCGGGGCATATTGGCCGCGGTTCTTGCTCGTTGTTCTGCATCTATTGGGGTAGAGATTCAGACGGGACGTGGTAGACCGATTGGGCTTTGAGCGTTTTGGTTAGGGAAGTCGCACCACAAGCTGCGTCACAATCCGGGTGCCGTGCCCGGGTTGATCATTGCCAGTTGTCCGGTCGAACGGCGGCTACACCCAATCTATTGATGCTTCACCCCCCGATTGAGGATCAAGGAAAGCTTGCGCCGCACGCGTGCCGCTCCAGCATCGTTGCCGCCCGCCTCGTAGGCGGCGATCAGGGTGCGCAGGGCCAGTTTCGATTGCGGATGCATTGCCGCCATGCGTTCCAGCTGTTGCACGGCATCGGCGACGCGGCCGCCCTCCAGGTCAACGAGTCCCAGATTGACGCCGGCTTCCAAGTTCCTGGGTGACCTGCCCAGGGCGCGCTCGAAGAACCCACGCGCCCTGGGCAGGTCACCCCGTTGGAAATGCACGGCACCGATGGCATTGAGGACCTCGGCACTTTCCTCGATCTGCCTTGAGGTCTCGAACAGCGCGAGAGCCTCCTCGAACTGACCGAGGTGCTGGTGGCAGCGAGCCAGTTCGTAGCTGATCCAGAAGTCCTGGGGATTCTGTGCCCGAGCCACCGCCAGGTGCGTGATGGCCTGCTGGTGCCGGCCTGATCGGTACAGCAGCCTGCCGTAGTAGTAGTGAGCCATGCCGGAGTCCGGCATCAACTGCAGGGCGCTTTCGAACTGTGCCGCCGCCTGCCGGGCCTGATCCATCGCGCCGTACGCCCTCCCCAGCAGCACCCGCGTGTCAGCACGTTGGGGGTTTTCCTCTACGGCGCGCTGCCCATCCTGCACGGCCTCCCGGTGCCGTCCCAGATGGAAATAGGCCACCGCCAAGTTGTGTCGTGCGTAGTTGTACTGCCCCGATGTCAGGTCCAGGGCGGCGAGGGAGTGCTGGGCGGAGCGCTGGTATTCGCCTTTGCGCAGGTATACCTCACCCAGATCGAAGTGGAGTTGGGCATCATCCTCGGGCACCGTTGCCGCCGGAAGATTCAGCACGATCGTCAGGACGGCGACAGCTCCCCCGAGGACGGCAAAGGAACGGTAGCGACCTCCGCGCCAGTCGACCACGAGCTGACGACAGGTCCACGCGGCGAAGATGAGCAGTACCGGAATGGCCGGCATACGGTAGCGAGCGGTGACGAAGAACAGTAGAACCGACGCCATGTAGGAGAGGGCGAAGAGCCGCAGCAGGCGAAGGGCCGGCTCACGTTGGCGCCAGGTCAGGACCAGGCCCACAATGGCAAGAGGGCCGACAATGCCAAACGGAAAGGAGAGGCCGCGGTCCCACAGCAACCAGCTGAGCAGTTGGGAGTGGCGTCTGGCGTAGTAGACGTCCTGATTCCGCTTCAGCTCCGGTCCGCTCCAGAACTGGTAGAGCTTGCTGGCCATCAGCGCCGCGAAGTCACCGGGCTGGGCGGCGATGTACGACAGGCCCTTGCGGTAGAAGTAGGCGGATCGCTGCGAGGGCAGGGTGACGCCGGCACGCACCGGCTCCGTCACCATCTTCTCCCACGCCATGCCGGGGGGAATGGCGACGACGCGAGCTTGGTCAGCGTTGTTGCCGATGTGGAAGTTGATCCCACCGTTGGCCGAGATAAGCACTACGTCCCCTCCGACGACGACGTTCCTGACCGTGACCGACAGGACCACCGCCATCAGGCCAAAGCCGCTGAGAAACAGAGGCCGCAAGGTTGTCGAAAGCCCCGCCAGTCGGGCGGCGGCCCCCTGCGTCGTGTCCCACTTCGGGCGCAGCCAGACGAGCCAAGGCACGAGCAGAGCGAGGAACAGCAGGATGTTGGGTCGGGTGATTGCCGCCAGGCCGCCGACGAGGCCTGCCACGAGCCAGCTGCGATCGTTCCGCGCGGTCAGGGCATGCTGAATCCGATCCAGCAGCAGCAGGAACAGGAAGATCTCCAGCCCCACCGCCAGCAACTCTGCCTCGAACTGGACCAAACCACCGTAGGCGGCCGCCGCAGCGCCCGCCCCAAGAGCCAGGTGCCGAGCACCGAAGGCCCTGTCGGCGAGTCGCACCACGAGGAGGCAGGAGAGGCTGCCGACGATCGCCTGGGCGACTCGGACTGCGACGAAGTAACTGTCAGGAAAGAGCCAGCAGAGCGACGCGAGAAAGTAGATGTAGCCCGGTGCCTGCCAGAACGCCTCCGCCCCCCCCCACAGGTCTCCGGCAGCGATGGCCAGCGCCTGATCAAGGAAGGTCTTGGCGTCTACGACGGGCGCGTCGAAGAAGGGATTCCCCCGCAGATCCCAGGCATAGACAAGGCGCACAGCGAGGGCGAATACGAATAGGAACAGCGGCACCCAAGCACTGCGGCCGGTCATACGGGCCACGGCGGCGCGCAACCGGGACTGTACGCCCTCCAGCGCTGAGGGGTGGGGCTCCAAGGGTCGGGGCTCCAATCGAATTAGGGCTCGCCGTCCCCCTCGTCACCGTCGCCACCGGCAGCACTGTCGGCGGCGGCCGCGTTGAAGCGGATAAGCTTCAGCTGGTGCAGGCCCATGGCAAACGGGCCTTGTGGCGTCGAGCCGGTGAAGACCTCCACGACTCGGCGCCGGTACATCGCGTCCGTCTCCCCCGACAACCGCACAGTGCCGGCATCGACAGTACCCTGGGTCTGCCGGCCGGTGACGAAGGTGATGACGACGGGCCGGATCTCCTGGCCTTCCACATCCTCGAATTCCAGCGTCGTGATCCGCTCCATTTCCTTGGTCCGCTTCTGGTTGTCCTGCTGATAGTCGAAGCTCGAACGACCGCGGTAGCGTAGCGAGTTGACCTCAAATCGCCGCCCTTGCAGGTCGACGACCGTCGCCGGGCGAATCACGACCGACTCCGGCTTGCCTTCGTGGGCAAAGCGGATCTCAGCGATCTGCTCCAGGAGGATGTAGAAGGGCCCCAGTTGCGTGGTCCCCGTGAATCCGCTGGTCCCTCGAGCGCCGCCGACCGTACTGGCACTCGGCGTGTTCCTGCCCCCCCCCGTCGAGATGACCGCCTCGAGTTGATCGCCGCTGCGCAGGTGAAGGACCACTGGAATCTCCTCCGTCCTGAGCTCGCCGAACCGCAGCCTGTCGATCTGATCGAAGGTCAGCAGGCGGCGAACGTCGTCGACGTAGACCTCTATCTCGTCACGCCCCTGGAAGTCGAGATTCGCTACGGTGTGGCGGTCGCCGGAGCGGGTGATGACGGTCCCCTGGTAGGGCACGGCCGCCGCGGCGGTGACGCAGGCCAAGACCAAGAGCAAGATGACAGGCTCAATTCGGCGCATCGTCACCTCCCTGCAGTTGCTCGTCCGGTGTGCGGCCGTCGATCTCGATGTGGGTGAGACCACCGAAGTGGACCTCCACCTCCCGGATCTCGTCCCGTCCCGTCGGCGAGTTCTCGATGCGGACCTTGTACGTGCGCCCTGCTGGGACGATGAAGTGCCGGACCTCTGTCGATGTCATGCCCTTGCCGAGGACCGTGCGCATGTTGTAGTCGGTGATGAGGAATGGGAGTTGGACGGCGCCACTGCTCGAGCGCGCGTTGTCCGCGAGCACGCGCAGCATGAAGCGCCCCACCTGAGGCGTCGCGTAGCGCGGCTCTCCCATCACCACCTCGACATCACGGACCCTGACGAAGTCTTCGATATCGGTCAGGACGACGACGGTGTACAACCCCGGAGGCATATCCTGCACGAGGTTCGTGGCCCGACTCCCCGACTCGAAGCCGATCGGCGAGGATCCAGCCGAGCGCGGGTGGTCGGCGAAGACCTCTTCGTCGGTGTCCTGATCGACGATATAATAGTTCAGCTTGCGGATCCCACCGGCTTCGATGATGAGCCGTCCCATGCCCTCGGGTATCGGCGCCGGACCGTGCCCACCGCCCGTCGTCGTCGCACAGGCTGCCATCAGGAGGCATGTGGCTGTAATGCCGGCGCGAATCACAAGCGACCCGCGGCGGGAGGTTCGGATCTGCATTCTCGTGTCTCCTCAATCGAGGCGGAGCGTTCCGCTACCCTGGGCAGCTAAGTTTCACTAGCTCATGGGCGACTGTCAAACCAACTCTCCCTACCCTTCGACGCGCCAACCAGCCCTTGGTTCAATCGGCGGCAAGGCGCACGACAACGAAGTGTCGTGACGGTCCGTGCTCACGGCGAGTGAGAGCCAGGTAGTCAGCATCCGTGTGTGCCCAAGCCGTCATCGCTGCCGTGCTGACCCCACGACGCAGGCAGGTGTTCCAGAACTCGGCATGGGGGCGGACGAAGCCGGCGGCGGCAATGAACAGGTCGGCGCCACGCTGCTGAAGGGCGGACAGCGTCTCTTCCTGGAACTCTTCCGGCGTGATCTGCCACCCTTTCCGGTTCGCGTAGTAGAGGAGTGTCGGGTTCTGCGACCGGTGCGGGGCGCCGGCGTTGTCGTCGATCTCTCCGGTGACCACGACGGCATCGGCATCGGCCCGGGAGTCGAAGAGACTGCCGGCCTCCCTGGCGCTGCGATGGTAGTGGTAGACATTGTTGTCCGGCCGGTAGTAGCCGTGCACAACCCAGCCGCTGTAGGCCACCGTGGCGACACACGTGACGACGACGAGCCTCTGCCCCCATAGTGCCCCACAACGACGGCTCCAGGTCATCAAGCCCTTAGCCGCCAGCATGGCGCAGACCGGCACGAATGGCAGTTGGTAGTAGTGGAGCTTGTGGTTGCCTTCCGGCACGAGAACCAGATAGAGGCCGAGGCCGGCACCCCAGACCAGCAGGTACAGACTGCGACCGCTGTCATCGCGGGCATGTCGCACGGTGAGCACGGTCCCGACCAGGGTGAGCAGTGTGACGATGGGCGTGAGAATATTGTGCGCAAAGCGGGCAGCCATCACGGCGTAAAAATCCCCGGTTAGCAGCAGGGAGGAGTCCCACTTGTCGTAGCCGTGGTGATTCCAGATGCCGAAGGTCAGCCCGGTCTCGTGGAACAGGTTGGCCGCATGGGCGTACCAGGCCGCCGCCGGTGCCAGCACGGCGATGAGGTAAAGCCACATCCGAGGATCGCGAATGAAAGCCAGACCCCGGGCCCGCCAAGCCATGGCGACGAGGGGGAAGCCGAGGTACAACGTCGGAATCTTCACCAGGAAGCAGGCCGCCGCACATGCCACGGCCACAGCGAAATCCGCCCAGCGGCCCGACCTCAGCCAGCGATCGAAAGTGTAGAGGCTGGCCAGGCTCAGAAGCATCATCAGCGCCTCGGGCATAAAGGCACGTCCGAAGAACCAGCTGACGGGCACCACGAGATACAGGGCGGCGGCGACGCGAGCGACGCCGATATCTTCAAAGGTCCGTCGACAGAGCAGGTAGAGGATACCGGCCGAGGCTGTCGACAGGAGGGCGGCCAGCAGGCGCCCCAGCCACTCGTGAACGCCGCCGGCGGCAGCGTAGAGCAGAGCAACGCTATAGGGAAACAGGGGAAAGTTCATCTCGACGTAGCCGAGGGTGTCACCCCGCCAATCGACACGCGGGTAGAACGGCCGGTCGAGGCCTTCCTCGAGATAGTTGCGGGCGATAGCCGCCGTGTCCGTCTGCCGCCACGCCTGCTGGTCGATCAGAGGCGCACCGATATCGACGAGGCGCAGCCCCAGGCCGGCCAGCAGAATCACGACCAGGACGCGGTCCACCTGCAACCTACGGAGTCTCGAGGAGGGACGAGCTCAGAATGCCCGCCAGCTAGGCGAGACCTCATCACGATCGTCGGTATTGGTGAGGTTCACCGGCAGGATCGGCTTGGCCGTCGCATCATCCCAATCGAAACCGACACTGGGCAGAATGAATAGATCGTAGGTCCCCATGGGCCTCTTCTTACCGATGGAAATCTCCTCGACCATTAATTCCCCGTCGTCACCAACCTTCATCTTTCCCTGGTAGACGAGTCCTGCGCCATCAGGCGACCACTCGGGGTCCTGCTCGAAGGTCAACTCAGCGATGGTGATCCTGATCTGGTCACCATTTGCAGGGTTGGCGATCATCAGTTCCTGACCGCCAAATCGTTCCGAATTAAAGGCCAACCAACGACCGTCAGGTGACCAGGAAGGGAACCAATCGAAACGTTTGTCCGTGGTGAGGCGACGCATATCGCTGCCGTCGGTATTGATGACGTAGATTTCGTCATTGCCTTCAAATTGTCCGGAGGTGAACGCAATCGTTCGACCATCTGGGGCCCAGGACGGGTGGCGTCCCTGCACAAGCTTTCTGGGTTCGCTGCCATCTGCATTCATCGTCCAGATTGCGATGTCACCATCTCGTTGGCTGACAAAGGCAATGCGAGACCCATCTGGAGACCAACAGGCTTCCTTGTCGCTTTCTGGATGCTGCGTCAGACGAATGGCATTCGAACCATCTGCATCCATGAGGGCCACATCGATATTCGACATGACATCACCGATGGTGTAGAGAATCTGCTGACCATCTGGCGACCATTGCGGGTTTTGCTCAAAGTCACGCGTATCGGTCAGTTGCGTGATCTGGCCTCCGGCTGCCGGGACGGTGAATAGGTCCCAGTCGCGGACACGGGTGGGTGTGGAGGCATAGAGAATGGTGCCGGTCGGTTTGAACTCGGGATTGCTCCCTGGCGGGATGTCGAAACTCAGTTCAAATGTCTGCACGCCCGAAATCGAAGGTGAGCCAACCTCCACCGTCTTCGTCTCGACGTATCCGGCTGCAGATACGGTCACGTCGTATGAACCGCTATTGAGTTCCGAAAATGTGAAGGTACCCGGCTCGACGAGTCGATTGAACAGGGGCTGCAAGCGCTCTGCCTCGAGGCGCACGAGACGCCCGTCGCCACCGCGAACTTCAACCTTGACCTCAGTAACACCGCATGCGGACGCGACGAGGCCGATGGCGCACAACCCCCATCGGGTGATCACCTTCACAGATTACCTCCGTTTTCTTGCATGGTCATGGCTGGAATATTAGCCGGTGGACAAATGGTGCGTAGCGCCCCAAGGAGCTGCATGTTGCCGCAGCTGGCCATGTTGCAGTAGCAGGTTAGAGGCAGACAACGATACCAAACGCAGCTCCGCTCAACCAATGACGGCGCGGCATATCAGACCGGCCATGATTTCTAACGGAACAGATCCTTGACTTTCCCCCAGGTGCTGAAATCGATGTCTGTTGCCACCAAAGCCATACCGGCATAGACCGCGGTACGTTCGATTGTGGTCTTATCACTCGTGTAAATGGCGTCTGGACGATGTACGCGCAAGGCATCGTCGCCCTGTCGCAAACGCTGCGAAACCCATCGGCGTGTCGATGCATCGATGGTGAAATCTTCAAGAAATCGAGCTGCATAGATGGCACGGATTCCCTGGGGCACTGGATTGGTGCGGCTCACAGCTGTCAGATCGACGTTCCCTGCACTGTCCGCCCGACGCTGCAATTGGGTGAGACGTGCAACCTGGACCGGCGACGCGGGACTGAATAGGTAGACGACGCGCACCTCTCCTGCTGCCGCGGCCGCGGGTCGCAGGCCCTGGAGTGCAGTCCCCAACAGAAGAATGAGAGATAAGGCCGCGAAGGCGTAGGGTCGAATCATTCGGGATAATATGTCATAGATAAATGTTGACCATCATGTCCTACTCAGGTCGAATCGTGTAACCTTTAGTGATGGTCGCGTGTCCATCCAAAATTCGCGCAAGGGCCAGATGATCGCTGAGGATTTGCTCAACCTGCACGACCCCAATACGTCGAGGCAGAGCGTGGCCGAGACTCTGCCCTGTTCCTGGATCAAGTAGCTCCCGACCGCGGTCCCAAACCCCAAATTTGTCGCCGTTACGGATACCGTCGGCAATTCCGATGTTAATATACGCGGTGCCGCCATCGATATCTATGATCTTTGGCCCTGAAACACCCAGTGTTGGTGGCGGCTTGACGATTTCAGCCAACTGCTCTGCCACACCCGAGGCACACATCGCCAGTGCCTGCCCTACGAGTGAGGTCGTGAATTCCTCACTTTCCCAAGGAACCTGCTGATCCAGCAGATAATACTGCCTGTCCAAGTGAATGTGGGAGGCAGGATTGGCGATTCCAGTACGTTTGCTGCCCACTTCCCGTTCCACGACAACATCCGCCTCTCTTCTGCCATCGACGACGTTGTACAGCAACAGATGCACCGAAGCCAGTCCTTTGTAGTTGCGGTGACCGCCGATCGGAGCCGTTGCTTGGAACCGACTCATCGTCAATCCTTGAATCTGGCCGAACATCACCCAATCTGCTGCTAAGAATCTTCCGATGGCCAGGGCGCGCTCAGCACTGATGTCACCCAGGCGCTCTTCGGGTGCCAAGTAGACGACAGCGGAATCGACTGGCAAGATCTTATAGAAGGGATTTGTCCCGATGCTATCCCCAAGGACCTTGGGGATCCCCGTCTGCACGGGCCATATGGATCGCTTGAGGTACTTGGTCTTGTCCTTCATTGGCAACAACAGGATCACTTGCGACAATGCGGACGTATCACCCCGTGCTGTTTGTGCCCAAGTCGGCGGTTCCGGTCCGACTTGACCAGTCGACGTGCTGTCGTCCTGCGCGGACATGACGAGGGTCTGCAAGCTCGGCTCCAGACCACTGGCGCAGGCCGACAGGTGCAACATGAACCCCAGCAGCGCAATTCGAAGCACACGCTGAACAGGTGTTCTAATTGCAGTGACCGAGTTCGTTGCCCGGGACCCCATCAAGCCCGACAACGGGTCAACACGTAGGGTCCGCGGGGCACAGCGGCGATTGCCGCGTCCTTGCCATGGCGTGCTTGGGCGATTTCGAGGCCTTCCTGTAGAGTGGGCACGACATCGACGAAGCGAGTCGCACGAACGTCGTCTGGCATCACGCCTTCTGACACGAGGCAGACGCTGGCCTTACGCAGCACCTTGCACAGTTCCTGCAATTGCCACTGATCGATACGAAAAAAGTCTGGATCCTGCAGACGCGCCTCAAAGTCGTCGATCCCCGTGGTTTCCTCGAGGAGCCCGGTGAATTCTGGCCCCCCAAGGCCCTCGGAGCAACGCGCCGTGAGCAGGATCGTCCCGCCTTCTTCGACGATGGGCAAAACAGCGGTGAGTCCCTTGACTGCCTGATAGAAGGTCAGATCCAATGGGAAACCGGCGCTCGAAGTCACGACGATAGGCGCAGGTCTGTCGACCCAGGCTCCAGCACTTTCTTCAACGAAGAGACAACCTGAAGCGTGGGCCTGCTCAAGATCACCGGAAAAGATGCCTGTGACCTGCCGATCATCGTTCATGGCCACATTCAGGGTAAAATCGACACCGACTGTCTGCGCCACTTCCAGGGCTTGTCGATGAAAGGGATTGCCCTCGATGTTGCCCTCTGACGCCAGCGGATGAGACAACAGTTGAGGACCATGCAGGACGCGCATTGTATCCACCCCCATCAGCCCTGGACAGATGGCTTTACGACCACCAGAAAACCCAGCCATCAGATGGGGCTCGATGAGGGATGTGGCGATCTTGAGATCAGCCTCTACGTAGACTCGATCTATCCAGATCGGTGCACCACCACTGGTTGTCCCCATGTGGACGAGGCTGTCGCGATCTCGAGCTTCGTGATTCAACACTCTGTAATTGGCGGCGATGTCAGGGCCGACCAGTTGGATGAGTTCATCGCCCTCGTTGGGACGATGCAACCCGGTGCCAATCAGTATCGTGATGCGATCCCGAAGAATCCCGGCGCTTTCGAGGGTAGCAAGAATCGGTGGTAGAATAAGAGCGTTGGGCACAGGTCGCGTGATATCTGCGATGACGACGCAGGCATCACGACGTCCTGAGGCGAGATCCGCCAAGGGGCGGCCACCAATGGGCTGCAAGAGCGCCTGTTCAAGACGAGCCTCAATTTCGGTCAGTCCCGGCGTGTGTTCCATGGACAGGACCTGTGTCTGTGCTGGTAGATCGGCTTCGAGCCCACTGTGCCCGTAGTCGAACGTCAGTCGCGGCATGATATTAGCCTTTGTCTTCTGACTGCAGGATGCCACGCAGATAGGAAGCAAAGGCCTGCCCGTTCTCCGGATCAGCGAGAGCGTGGTCCGCAAAAGCGCGGTAGTAAGTCAATGGCGTGCCAATATCATAACGCTCCTCGTCAGAACGTAGACGTATGCAGCGAACATCCTCACCCCAGCTCAACAGGATCCGTATCGCATCCGTCAACCACAACTCCCCCTTCACGCCCGGATCTGTCGCCTCAATGGCCTCAAAAATCCTTGGAGTGAAGACGTAGCGCGCTGCCACAGCCAGCGTACTGGGTGCCTGCGCGGGATCTGGTTTCTCGACGATGTCATCAATGGCGAAATCGGATCCGGATGAGGTATCCACGCCGTCCGCTGGTTTCACGACGCCGTATTTACGCGTCTCTTCCCGGGGAACGTCCCAAACAGCGATCGTCGCCGCAGCGCCTGAGGCTTCGTGACTTTCTACCAGTCGCCCCACGACACCCGTGTCGCCACTTGACCTGATGATCGTGTCGCCAAAACCGACGACGAAGGATTCAGAGCCGACGAAATCCTTGGCGAGCCGAACTGCATCCGCATTGCCGAGAGGCCGTCGCTGTCGCACAAAATAGAAGCCCACACCGGCTGCGTCATAGTCGACCTCACCGATCGAGGTGGCTTCTGTGAGACGAGCCTCGAGTTCGGGATCGTCGTCAAAGTGATCCTCGATTGATCGCTTCTTGCGTCCCGTGACGAACAGAAATTTACAGACGCCCTCATCGATCATCTCTTCAACGACATACTGCACCACTGGCTTGTAGCCAACGGGCAGCATCTCTTTGGGTTGGGACTTCGTCGCTGGCAGCAGGCGCGTACCCATCCCGGCGACGGGAAGAACAGCTTTTGTGATCGTCATCATGCCTTCATGATCGTCATCTGAGAGTCGACTTCGGTCCGATCGGGAAGTGTGGCAAACTGGCGTAACTTGTGGAAAATTATGGTATTACCCAGACTGGTCAAGCTCACATGCGCCCCCGCAACCCCCTTTCGCATTCAAGGAAAGGCCCAACAATGCCTTCACCGGACCAGACACAGACTTTGGGCGAGCACATGCTCCTCCGGTTGCCTGCCAGGCGACCGGAAGCGGACCAAATCCGTCATGCAGTCTTTGATTTCGATGGTACGCTCAGCCTCCTGCGGGCTGGCTGGCAGCAGATTATGATCTCCTACTTCGATGAGGTCCTGACTGCCACTGGTGCTGACGAAACCCCGACAGATCGCCGACAGCTGTGTATCGATTTCATCACCCGGCTCACGGGCCGCCAGACAATCTATCAGTGCATGGAATTGGCGCAGCAGGTGAGTATTCGGGGCGGGGACGCTCTTGCAGCTGATGAATACAAGGCCGAATTCCTCCGACGCCTGCACGAACACATCGACCACCGACGCACTGCAATTGTCAGTGGCCAGAGCCCATTGCCATTCCTCGTATCTGGGACGCTCGAACTGCTAGATCGGTTGCACGAGAAGGGCATCGTGTGCTATCTGGCCAGTGGTACGGATGTCGACTATGTACGTGAAGAGGCGGCACTTCTGGGGGTAGACCGATTCTTCGCCGAAGACGGTCAGCCTCCCCGCATCTATGGGGCGCTGGCGGACTATCAGAAGTTCTCGAAACGCATGGTGATCGAGACAATCCTTGCTGAGAACCATTTGGATGGCACCGCCCTGGTGGGCTTTGGAGATGGCTACGTCGAGATTGAAGAAACCCTTCGTGCAGGCGGTTGGGCAGTCGCTATCGCCAGCGACGAGACTCATGTGGATGTCGAGGCTCAGGGCAGTATCGTCCAACCTCAGATGGATCCGTGGAAACAGGAGAGATTATGGCAGGCAGGAGCTCACATCCTGACACCGGACTGGCAGGAACACGACGTATTGCTCGCATACCTGGGCATGGACAGTCGTTAGGCCAGGCACTGCCACTTCCGCGCCTGCGCAACTTGCTTGCCAGGGCAGGTGACCTTCGTATCGTCGTCGTCGGAGATTTCTTTCTGGACGCGTATTACGATTGTGATCCCCGACTCGACGAACCATCCGTGGAAACGGGACTTACCGCCAATCAGGTGGTGCGAACGCGTCGTCAGGCTGGCGCTGCCGGTACGGTGGTGGCAAATCTTGCGGCCCTGGGATGTGGTCACATCGATACGATCGGCTATCACGGCGATGACGGTGAAGGTTTTGAGCTTCGCCGCGCCCTTGAAACACTCGGTGCCGATACATCGCATTTCATCTGCGCCGAAGACCGTGTTACGCCGACGTACGCTAAGCCCTGTCTTGTAGAGCGGGATGATCGCAATCGCTGGCAAGTGACTCAAGAGCTACAGAGACTGGATACCAAGAACCGCAGACCAACGCCTGCCAGGCTGCAGACAGCTCTGATCGAGCATATACAGGCTTGCGCCCAGAACGCGGACGCAGTCATCGTTGTAGATCAGGTAAGTGAACCAAATTGTGGTGTCCTTACGACACGAGTCCGCAGAGAGATCGAAGCCTTGTCGAAGATCCACCGCGACACAATTTTCATCGCCGATTCGCGAGAGCGAATTGGCTTGTTTCGCCATGTCTCGATCAAACCGAATCTTGCCGAAGCGCAGAAGGCTGCCAAAGCAGGAGGGCGCCGCTCTGTCGTGGCGGCGGTCGAGTTGCTGCGACGACTGCGGGGCAAGCGCGATCGCCCCTGCTTTTGCACGCTGTCGACGCGGGGCATGATCGTCGGGACACCAAGCGGTGACCACCACGTGGCCGCTTTCCCCGTCGTTGAACCGACAGATCCGGTGGGTGCTGGTGACTCTACGACGGCGGGCCTCGCGTGCGTGTTGGCAGCAGGGGGCAGCGCACAAGAAGCCGCGCTGGTTGCCAACTTGGTTGCCTCCATCACGGTGCAACAGATTGGCACCACGGGGACAGCAAGTGTCACGCAAGTCATCAATCGCTATCGCGAGATTGGCCAGCAATGAGCTATCGACAAGCCCAGACGTCGGGGGTACAGGTGAACCCCATCGGGAATCGCCTCAGCAAACACGAATTTGGTGAGATCGTGATAGATCCGGCAGCATCACCGCCGGAAGCTGGTGATCTCGCTCTCCCGATCGAACAGTTAAGCGAGCGTATTCGAATAGCTCGTGATGCGGAAGCAAGTGTCATTCTCTGCTACGGTGCACATCTGATTAAGAATGGACTCGGCCCCGTAGTGGCGGATCTTGTAAGAGAGGGCTGGATCACTCATCTGGCCACCAATGGCGCCGGCGTGATTCATGACTGGGAATACGCTTTTCAAGGCCGCTCAGAAGAAGATGTACGATCCAATGTGGCGGACGGCAGCTTTGGTGCCTGGGACGAGACGGGGCGCTATGCCATGGTGACACTTGCGACAGGCGTCTTGCGCGGCATGGGATATGGCGAATCCATTGGACGACTGGTGCACGAGGGGGGCGTATGGGTCCCATCTGCAGATACGCTCCGTGGAAGACTCAGTGCCTGGGCACAGGCTCCCATCGCCGACGAGACGATCGGCGCCGCAGCCGACCTGCTCCACTGCATTGAGCTGGGTTCATGGCCCCAAGGCTGGACGGATATCAAACATGCTGCCCCTGAAGCGTCTCTTGCAGCAACTGCCTTCGCCAACCGCACACCGCTGACGGTGCACCCGGGGATCGGCTATGACATTGTATACGTTCACCCGCAGGCTCAAGCGAGTGTCTTTGGCAGAGCCGCAGGCATTGATTTCCGTGTATTCTGCCAGAGTGTAGATGACCTTGGCCAGTCGGGCGTCGTGATCTCGGTCGGATCGGCCATCATGGCGCCGCAGGTCTTTGAGAAGGCCGCTTCGGTGGCGAACAACCTCAGGAGTCAGCGCAATGTCGACGCCATTGCGCCCTACATCGCGGTCAATGACTTGCAGCCCGCAACCTGGGACTGGGCCCATGGTGAACCACCTGCTTCAGATCCCGCTTACTATCTACGCTTCCTCAAGAGTTTTTCACGCACGACGGCCGAGCCGCTCAGCTACTTGGCCGGCGACAATCGTGTGGTCATGTGCAATCTTCATCGACTCTTGATGCATCCTGCGAGTTCTTGATCGCATCTTCGAGCTGATTCTTCCGGGTCACGACATGACCGCTTCAATCTGTTGCTCGAAGCGAGCGACAACCGCATTGGGCACAACCTTGCGCAAGCCGCGCGTAAGAGTTCCCGTTTCTTCAGACAGTCCTTCCGGTAACACGAAAACTCGCACCGGCCTCTCATGCCCGGGCAGACCTGCCAGATCTGCCTCACTCCGCAGTTGCTGTTTCAGGCGCTCAGCCACTGCCTCGAATTGTCGCAGCGCCACTTCGTCTGTTGGCAAGCCGATGAGGTCCGACTGCCTTGCCGCTTCTTCGACATCGACAGTCGCGACAATCAGAGGATGACTCCATTCCTGCTTGCCCGTGACGATGACGTGCTCGACAAGGGGCGCTCGGGAATACACACGCTCCAGCAGCTCGGGGTTGACGAACTCCCCGTTGCCAAGCTTGAACTGCCGCCCCACACGACCACCAAAAGTGAGAAAACCCTCGGCGTCCATCGTGAACAGGTCACCTGTACGATACCAGATCTTGCCCGCATCCTCATCCTCCACCAGAACACGCCCGGTTTGGTCGGGATCGCTGAGATACTCCGTCATCACGTTGGGCCCACTGACCCACAGCTCGCCGATCTCACCGGCCCGCCCCTCGATCAGATCAGTGACGGGATCGATGTGGGCAACCATGCGACCATCTCCGGACATCAGCTTTACTTCAAACAGGGCACGCCCCACAGAGCCTGCCTTACGGCCCCCAAGGTGGTTGGCCGCAATCAGCGGCGCACACTCCGTCGTGCCGTATCCCTCGAAGGTGGCGATACCCAGCACATCCTGGAAAAAATCGAGCGCCTCGGGGTCTGCCTTTGCTGAGCCAACGACGAGGACTTCAAGCTGATCCCCTACACGTTTGGCCAGTTGCTGTTTGATCGCTGCAACGACCTTGGCTCCAAGTGTGCGATCGATCAGGGCATCCACGACACTTCCCCTGCCATGAGCGCGTCGCTGCCGTGCGCCAACGGCACGAGCGACGAGTTTTCCTTTGAGGCCTCCCGCATCGATCTCTTTGCGAACGTTTCCATAGACTTTGTCGAGCACCAGTGGCACCGTCAGGAAGCCCTGTGGGGCAGAGTGTCGAATGTCGCTCAGGACGCGATCGGGTGACCGTGCAAGGTCGAGAGTCCAGCCCTTCGCCAGAGGAAAGTAGATATTGAGGATACCCATCGAGTGGTAGTCTGGCGCCGACTTGAAGAAGCGAAAATCCTGTGCGAGACTGATGACATCCCAGACGCTCTGGACATTCGCCACAATATTCTGATGGGTCTGTACGACCCCCTTCGGCAGCCCTGATGATCCGGACGTAAACAGTATTTTTGATTCATCTTTGGCATGCAAATCGATCGACGGTGGCGCCCCCTCTACTTGCACCTCCGCCCAAGTGAGTCCCTGTCCTTGCGTGCCTGGGACCTTCAGGATTCGTGGCTCGTGGTGAAGTGCCGAGCTTATCACCTCGAATTGACTTTGGCCTCGCTCATCGACGACGAGCATCTCGAGTCCTGCGCTTGAGATACTGTGGACGAGGATCTCTTTAGACGTCTTGTGACAGAGAGGGACCGCCGTGAGCCCGAGAAGGTCGGCGGCAAGAAAGACGAGAATCGGTTCGATCCCACCATCCGTCAGTATGCCGATCCGATGTCCACGTCGCAGCCCGAGCGTCGCCAGACCACAAGCCAGACGATCACGACGATCACGCAGTTCCGCGTAGCTGATAGGCTGATACTGATTCGCCGCGTCCCCCTCTCCGAGAACTCGGATGGCGACTCGATCAGGGTATTGGGTGAAACTGCGCTCAATGAGATCGCGCAGATTATCCATCTATCTATCTCTCTAGCGTAGGTAGAACGTGGTCGAAACATTGAATTGAAAGCGATATGACACACCAAGGCATTGAAGATAATCAACTTAGGCGCAATACCCAATGTCATCTTTCCTTGATCCCGAGCCACTTGAATCTGGATATGATTCGCATTGTGGCCTTGAGGTACTGGCGCCAATGCTTTCATTTATAGTACTTAACAAAAATCGCTCCTTGGTTTAAGCCATGGGCGACGGCCATCACTCCCCCTCGATCGGCCATCGCATCCCCGGCGACTTCTACCCACAGCGTTCGATAGCTGATAGATAGCCGAGCATTTTATGCGAGACGAAGAACCCGACGAAGTCACGACAGATACTGAGCCTGCCGCCGACGCCTCTGCCGCAGAGGAGGACGGGCAGGATCTGCTCGGCGGTCTCGAGTCATTGCTGGAAGAGGAAGGCGAAGGGCTGGATCTGCCGGATGATGACCTGTCGGAGGACGACCTCACGGACCTGTTCGACGAAGGAGACGAAGTCGAAGAGGAAGTCGCCGCCGCCCCGCGCACGGCCGAAACTGTCCGCAATGCCCGACGCCGCGAGCGCTCAGATCGCAATCGTCGGGACTCTGAAGACTACCACAATCTTGAAGCACACCTGCAGGCGACGCCTCTGGGTTTGGAGATCTCTGAAGACAAGATGACGGCGCGAGTCAATCGCGTCACAGCGGAGAGCACGATAGAACAGATTCTCGAGCTCGTGCGCCGGCAGAAGATCACCTTCGGTGTGGACGAAGAGAATATCCGCGCCGCCATTGCCAAGTCCGCGCGCGGACAGAATCAATTCGAGGTCACTGTCGCACGGGGCAAGGCCCCCCGGGTGATCCGCAAGACCCAGATCGTCCACCATCTTCCGCGCGAGCTGATCACCGAAGCAGAAGACACAAAGACTGATTTCGAGCGGCTGAAGCTGGCGACTGAAGGACAATATCTGGAGGCCTGCAAGTCGTGGCGTGGCCCGGTCCGCATCGTCGCCAAAGGTGACGTGATCTCCGAAATTCGTGCAGCCGAAGTCGAGCCGGGAACAAACATCTTTGGCCAAGAGATGGAAATGGCTCGGTTTGACGATGTGAGCTTGTCAGCCGGCGATCACGTGACATTGTCAGATGACGGCAAGCAGGCCATTGCCGACCTCTATGGCTATGCCGGGTTGATCGGTGGGGTTCCAACCGTGCTGTCGCCACTATGGGTGTCCTCCGATCACATGGAAGCTCGTTTCATTTTCCACAAGCCAGCAGAGCCACCTCCGGTGCCCTCCGAAGAAGACCTGCATGAGTTGCTGGAGATGAAGTGGATCGAATTCGGTGTCATGGAACGCCAGCTCGAACTCATCGTGATTCGTTTGGGTGAAAAGCAGGCACTACCAGTCACTGTACCGATTGCACAGGGCACGCCGGAAATTCCTGGCGAGGATGCGCAGATCAAATACGCCTTCGACCCCTACGAACTGATGAAGTGGAATCAGTTGCAGAGCATCCTCATGCTCAAAGCGCCAGAGGCCATTCAGCTGGGCCTCACGGAGATCTACGAGGGCGGCGGCGAAGGCACGGAAGAGACAGAGGAAGACACAAGTCAGATTCGCTTCAAGGCCGTGCGCCCTGGAGAGGTGGTCGTGGAGAAAATCCCCGCCACTACGGGCGTCATCGGGCAGGATATCCAGGGCGAGGAAGTTGTCTCTGACGAAGGCAAGGACCAACCTCTTGAAGTTGGCGAGGGTCTCGAAATCAACGACGAGGAGCTCCGTGCCACAGCGGCCGCTTTTGGCTTCATTGCCCTGCGCTGGGATATCGAAGTCAATGTGATCTCGCCGATCTGGATCGCACCTGATCGCACCTCCGCCTACTACATGAATCTCCCACAAAGTGGGGCACCCAAGTTTCCCAGCGTGAAGGAGATGACGGCCCTGCTCGAAGGCCTGGAAATCACTCATGGTTTTGTTCCTGAGCGGTGGGCGGAGATCGTGACAGAGCTCGAGGATGGAAAGCGCAAGCAGGAATTCCTACTCGCCGTTGCACAGGGAACGCCGCCCCAGGGCGGACGAGATGCTGAGTTCGAATGGGCCGTACAGATCGACGACAACAAGCCCGGCAAGATTCTCGAAGATGGATCGATCGATTTCCGCGATCGCAACATGACCACCGTCGCCCAGGAAGGTGATCTGCTTGGCAAGCTGATCCCGCCAAAACCTGGCACTGGGGGCATGGACATCTATGGAAATGAACTGAAGCCGCCTCTACCGCTGAATATCGAAGTTGTCACCGATTCCAGGATATATGCTGAACCGGAGGAAGATGGGTCGATGGCCTTCTTCTGCGAAACGGGTGGCGGCATCTCCTCCGACGAGGAGCTAAAGACCGTCAAGAGTCGTCGCCACATGCACATTAACATCGGCGTGTACCCGATCTCGAATATCGAGGGGGACGTCGACTACTCCACGGGGAACATCGACTTCAATGGGGACGTCGTAATCGGTGGATCCGTGCAATCGCAGTTTTCCGTCAAGGCGACGGGGACCATCACCATTGGCGCTTATGTCGAAGCCGGGGCGTATGTCACAGCGGGCAAGGACATCCTGATCCAACGCGGTGTTGTCGGCGCCACGACAGAATTAGTCGCCGGTGGTGACATCATGTCAAAGTTCATTCAGGAGGCGACGGTCCGGGCAACAGGATCGGTGAAGGTCGGCAGTTATATCTTCAATGCCTCCGTTCGTGCCGGTGGCGAAGTGCAGGTGCCAGGGCTGGGAGAAGGCAAGTCTCGGGCCCTCGTCGGTGGATTAATCTGGGGAGCCCAGGGAGTCACCGCTCGATCGATCGGCTCACCCTACAATGCAAGCACACGCCTCGTCGTCGGCGTCGACCCCGACCAGGTAAATCGTGCGGAACAGATTCGCGCCAATATGCACGCCTGCGAGAACAAACAGCGGGGTCTGCTAAAGAAACTCGGCGTCGACACGCTGGATCTGGATCTGATCAAGCAGAAGCTCGCCCGTGTGGCGTCAGCCAAGCAGAAGCAGCAGATGCTGATGGCAGTCAAACGGATTGCCAAGATTGCGGAACTGGAACGGAACCAGCAAGTAGAACTCGAAGAGATCGCTGAAGAACAGCGCAAGCTGGCGATGCGAACTCAGATCAACGTGCTCAATGATCTGTTTGCTGGTGTCGAAGTGCGTGTTGGAGAGCACACCGAGTTGATTCGTGAGGACGCGGAGAAGTGTTCCTTCCGGCTTGTCACAGAAGACGAAGAACAGAAAATCTTCATGGATGCGCTACGCAATCCGCCACGGATGGGATAATGATGACCCCTCGCCACTTCGCCCTGATCGCAATCACCCTTCTTGCTGGAACCTGCGCATCCCAGGCCCAGGAATCAGAAGACCTTGAGGGCGCTCGTTTTGGCAGCGACGACCGCAACAAGACGGGGCCGCGCTATGGCGCCTCAATGGGAACGGTCACGGTCGGCGACACGCAGGTGTACCGACTCAGCATGCGGCCAGAGATTCCCTTGGGCAAACTGGGCCTGGCCTTCGACGTTGAACTCTTCATCGATGAGTCAGGTGATTTCAGCAGTCGTGGCTGGTCTTTCGGCACGGCGACTGAGACGATCGACACGATTCTTCGCAAGCTCTACTACGTTCGCTATGGACAACCCGGTGACGAATTGTTCGTGCGCGTCGGCGCCTTGGACAGAGTGACCCTCGGCTATGGCCTGGTCATTGATGGCTATCGCAATACCCTCGACTATCCTGGGCTAAAGAAGACGGGTGTTCACTTTCAAATGAAGAGCGTAGCAGGCAGTTCGATCGGCTTGGAGGGCATGGTCAACAATCTGCAGGACCTGCAGCAAGGCGGTGGACTGATTGGCCTGCGTGCCTTTTCGCGACCGATGCCAAAACTTGAGATCGGTGTGACCTATGTCGTTGATCTCGATCAGTATGCGGGACTGTTGGATCGTGACGACGATGGATTTCCCGATGCAGTCGATGCCTTCCCCGAAGACCGAGACCTGGCCCTCGACAATGATGGCGACGGCGTCGCCGACGATTTAGATGGCGACGACGACAATGATGGTGTGATTGACATCGATGCGGCCAGTGGCCTGCCAGCCGACGTCATAGCCGGTCTGCGAGATCTGTCTGCGCAATCGGCGGGCGGCTTCGAAGTCGACGAAGACGTTGCGCGACGCACCCCGTTCAATAGGGATCGCGTCGGTCGTGATCCCTTCGGTATCGCCGGCATCGACGTAGGCTACCGCTTGATTGACGATGAGCAACTTCGGTTGATCGCCTATGGCCAACTCGCCGTGATGATCGACGATGACGATGCCCTTGACCCTGCCGCGGCAGACTCACAGGGAGTTGCACCTGGCAATCGCAAAGCTGAGGGCTTTGGCATCATGGCACCTGGCCTGTGGGCGACGTTCGGACCCTTTGATGGTCGCATCGAGTATCGCTATTTCCAGGATGACTTTGAGGCGGGGTATTTTGACAACCTGTACGAACTGGACAGGGCGCGTATCGATGTTGCCAGCGGCCTAGCAACGCCAAAGGATGCGCAGCTACAACGAGGCGAGAGTCTCTCAGGTGTATTCGGACGCCTGACGACGGATGTGCTGGGCCTTGTCGAAGCATCCGTCGACTACCAGCATCTGGTGGGCAGCGAGAATCCGCGCCGACAACTTCACGCACGAGGGCGTGTGTCCCCCGCCCTGTTGGAAGCCATCCCGCGGTTGAGCCACGCATCAGCCTACTACCAGAAAAACCACATTGGATCACGTCTCGACGAAGATGGCACGCTGGGATCGGAGGATGGCTTCTTCGAATCCACGGAAGACACTTTCTATGGCTATGAAGTTGGAGCAGAAATGGCCAGTGGTGTCGCCGTCGTCTGGGATACTCGCTTTCTCTTCGAGCGCGGGGCCGATGGTCGATTGAAACGTCGACGAATCATGGCGATCGAGACGGTCTTCAATTTCTAATGGCCGCAGATTCGACACGAGCGACACTTATTGTCGATGGCCACTTGGATCTCGCTTACAATGCCCTGTTCCACCGTCGTGATCTCACCCAGTCAGTGTATACCCTTCGCGAGCGCGAAGATATGCTTGCCGGCCAGGGGCCCTCGGGACCACACCCTGATGCACTGCGTAAATTACCCCGAGACGACGCGGGAACAGGCATACCCACCGTCGCACTGCCGCAGATGCGATCAGGCGGCATTGGGATTGTACTATCCACCATCATGTCACGAGTGCAGGTACCCAACGGTGCGTTAGCCGACGGCATGCGCACGCAGACAGCGGCGCATGCGATGGGCCAGTCTCACCTGCATTACTACAAAGCACTGGAGCGCCAGGGCGAACTCACCTTCATCCACACGGCACAAGACCTACATCGAGTTGCAGCGGCTTGGCAGTCGCCCACGCCGGACACCCCCATCGGCCTGATTCTCAGTATGGAGAGCGCTGACCCAATCCTTGGGCCGGACGATGTTGAGTTCTGGTTTGATGCGGGACTCCGATCCGTAAGTCTGACCCATTTTGGCATCAACACCTGGGGCCACGGCACGGGAACCAAGGGTGGCCTCTATGCGTGCGCCTATCCGTTGCTTGACGCCCTCCAAGCGGCAGGAATTGCCCTCGACGTCACGCATGCAGCCGATACAGCGTTCTGGCAGCTTCTCGACGCGTGGGACGGCCCCGTCCACGCCAGTCACTGCAACTGCCGCTCTCTGGTCCCGGGCCAACGACATCTATCGGATGAGATGATCAGGGCACTGGCAGATCGCGGCGGTGTCATCGGTGTGGTCTTCGCCGAACCCATGTTGAATCCTGACTGGAACTTCGATAATCCTGCCAGTTTTTCCGCCTCTACCGCACGGCGAGCCATGACGGCAGTTGTCGATCACATCGACCACATATGTCAGCTGACAGGAAATATCGAGCATGTCGCGCTGGGCACAGACCTGGATGGTGGGTTTGGTCGCGAGTGGGCACCCACTGATTACGACACAATCGCCGACCTTCAGCGCTTCCTTTCGATCCTCGAAAGACGTGGCTACGGCCCGGCCGATCGGGACGCCATTGCCCATGGTAATCTGCTGCGCTTTATGGGTGATGTCCTGCCGAAAGGTTCGCCGTGAAGGGTAGCCTCATCCTCGACAGCCACTTGGATCTCGGATTCAGTGCGCTGCAGATCAACCGCGACCTTATGCAGCCGGCCGCGACGATTCGAACTCACGACCCGATGGATGTTCTCGACAATTTCGGCTCTTGCACCGTATCCCTGCCGGAGCTGCGTCGTGGCAAGGTTGGCATCGTCTGTGCTACGGTCATGTCCCGCCTCGATCCAACGGACCGTGCAACTCGAACGGGTATGTATGCGCAATCTCAGACCCATGGAGTTGGACGCGGACATCTGGCGTACTATCAGGCACTGGATCACCTTGGCCAGGTGGAGATGCTTCACACGGTGCGGCAACTCGACGAGGCGGAGCGTCGCTGGCGCGAGGCTGAGATCCCCGCAGACGGCTCGGGACCGCCCATTGGTGTGGTCCTGTCGATGGAAAGTGCCGATCCCATTCTGGATCCTGATCAGGTAGCCGAATGGCACGCAGCGGGCCTACGGATGGTCAGTCTGTCGCACTACGGTACCAGCACCTACTCCCATGGCACGGCGACGGAGGGCGGACTACTTCCACCCGCTCGCCCCCTCATCAAGGCACTTGCCGCTGCCGGGATCATCATCGATGTCACGCACTTGACCGATGAGGCACATTGGGAACTGCTGTCGTGCTATGATGGGCCGATCTGCGCCAGTCACCATAACTGTCGTGCCCTCACCCCGGGTCAGCGACAGTTAACCGATGATATGATCCTCTCTATCGCGGAACGGGGCGGTGTAATCGGTGCCGCTTTTGACGCCTGGATGCTGGACCCGGCATGGCGGCGAGACCTGCGCCCCGGTGATCAACAGACGGCAGCGACCTTGCAGACTGTTGTAGAGCATATCGACCATATTGCCCAGCTAACGGGGACCAGCCAGCACTGTGGCATCGGCACGGATCTCGATGGTGGCTTTGGTACTGAGCAGGCTCCTCGTGATCTGAACACGATCGCCGACCTTCCCAATCTGATCCCCCTGCTTCATGAAAAGGGGTTCAGCAGCCAGGACGTGGATGGCATCCTCGCCGGCAACTGGTTGCGACTCTTGCGCGAGCACTGGCGCGACCCCGCCTGAGCGGTTCCTCTCGAACACTCTGGATCAAGCAATAGCACGGGGCGGATCGGATGGATGCGCCTTGCTGCCCTGTCGTGCTGCCTCCCCCCGGGGCTTCGTCTACCTGTCCTGACCTATTTCCATACGTATATTTCCATTTTGACCACAACTCGACATCGACATTTCGCATAACGCCACAAATGACGACGTTTTTCCAACAAATCGACGCGCACGCTCATTGAAAGAATTATTTCATGCGTAATTGTCTATTAAATCAACATTGATACTAAAGAATCCATTGCACATATCCGACAAATGAGGTACAATCGACATCAGAGAGGAGTTTCCTTCTCACGGCACGTTTCAAACTGCCGGGTTCATTGGCCATTCTATGAGGGAGTCATCAGATGCGCGGCGCTGACGCTGTGATCCAGGCGCTTGAACGACAAGAAGTGGAGTTCATCTTCGGCCACCCCGGCGGGGCGGCGATGCCGATCTTCGATGCCCTTGTCGATTCAGAGCAATTGCGCTTCATCCTAACTCGTCACGAGCAAGGTGCCACGCACATGGCCGATGGCTATGCGCGTGCGACGGGGAAAGTGGGTGTCGTTCTGGTCACCTCCGGACCGGGAGCGACCAACACCATCACCGGTATACTGACGGCCCAGATGGACTCGGTGCCCCTCGTCGTGCTCACGGGACAGACGATTACTCCCATGCTTGGTAAAGACGCTTTCCAGGAAGCAGATGTCTTCGGCATCAGCATGCCGGTGGTCAAGCATTCGTATCTCGTCAAGGATGCTGCCGACATCCCCCGGGTGATGATGGAGGCCTTTCATATTGCCAACACGGGACGCAAAGGACCGGTCCTCGTGGACCTGCCCAAGGATGTCACCTCCGCGGAGTGCCACGTGGATTTCCCGGATCAGCTCGATCTGCCAGGATACAACTTACAGACCCAGGCAGATCCAGAGGGTCTACGCGAGGCGGCAGAGCTGATCAACAGCAGCCGTCGACCATTGCTCTACCTGGGAGGGGGTGCCGTCTCTGCTGGAGCCCATGAGATCGCCCGTGCCTTCGCCGAGAAAACGCAGATGCCAGTGACGAATACACTGCTCGGCAAGGGAAGCTTTCCCGAGCAGCACAACCTGTCCGTTGGCATGCTGGGAATGCATGGAACTGCCTACGCGAACAAAACCGTTATCGACTGCGACCTTATCATGTCCGTCGGTGGTCGTTGGGATGACCGTATTACGGGCAAACTCGAGGCCTTCTGTCCGAATGCCAAGAAGATTCACGTCGACATCGATCCGGCAGAATACGCCAAGGTCATCATGCCGGATGTGTTCCTTCAGGGTGACGCCCGCGAAGTGCTCGAAGCGCTGCTGCCTGTTGTCAATCAGCTAGACACCGAGCCATGGCTGGCACAGATCGCCGAGTGGAAACAGAAGTACCCCCTCAAATATGGAAAGCGGGGCGGTCTCAAGATGCAGGCCGTCATCGATAGAGCGTATGAGCTGACCAAGGGGGAAGCGGTTGTCACGACCGATGTTGGCCAGCATCAGATGTGGGCGGCACAGTTCTACCGCACCGCCCATCACCGGCAGTGGCTGTCCTCCGGCGGCGCAGGCACCATGGGGTACGGTTTTCCGGCGGCCGTGGGGGCACAATTTGGCCGCCCAGGAGAGACTGTTATTGCCGTCGTTGGAGATGGTGGCTTTCAGATGACCCTGGCAGAGTTAGCGACAGCAGCCATACACAAACTCCCCGTGAAGGTCCTGATTCTCGACAACAAATTTTTGGGCATGGTGCGGCAGTGGCAGAATCTGTTCTTCGACAACCGACTATCCGGTGTCGACCTTGAGGGCAATCCGGA
>JABJJN010000013.1 GCA_018660835.1 Gemmatimonadota bacterium
GTCGAAGTCTTCCACACTCCAAAACAGGTATTTCGTCGTCACACCCAACTGCAAGTCGGATGTGATCGAATAACCAAGGGACACGAAGGCGCCATTCTCACTCATCAGATCAGAGCCGATGCGCTCGTAGCCCACACCCAGAGCCATCTTCTCACCCAGAGGCTGCGTGAAACTCGCCACATGCTGACCCAGATTGTCGCCATCGATGCCTGAAAACAGCAGCGATACATTCGTGTAACCCAATTGACGATTATCGATCGTCGCAAGACCCGCGGGATTGGCAAACACCGCGTCGCCATTATCGGCAACCGCCACATACGCGTTACCCAGAGCCGTCGAGCGAGCGCTCGCGCCCAAACTCTGGATGTTCACTATGGCCTCGGCCTGGAACGTTGTCAGGCAGATCAGCCCGATACCGATGACCAAGGACCGTTTCAGATTAGGGCGCATGGGCTCTCCTCCGTCCTGCAGCTTGTAAAGTTCGTCATGTGTACACCGATCATGCAGATGATGGATCTTGGCGGGTTAGCCTGCTAGACACCTCAAGCACAGCTCACACGCGGACCACATTTGCTGCAAAATACACCGGCCACCGCTGAAGATCAAGAAAGATTCCGCCGCCGCGACGCGATTGCACCGCATCCCAGCGGCGAGCGACGACCAGCACTATAGGTCTGTCCAGGCCCCCTTGGCAGCTGAGCTGCTGACGGCGGCGGCGACAAAGCGCATCCCAGCAACACCTTCCGCGACGCCAGGATGATCGAATGGCTCAGGTGCTTCTTCTCCCCGACTCCGACGAATCATTCGCTCCATCGTACAATGGAGGTTGGCAAGAGCCGCAAAGAAGTCCTCGTGGTGACCACTGGGCACGCGCAGATAGGAACCGACGGTCTCCGGGAAAAAACTGTAGTTCGCACCGATCCAATAGGTCTCATCAACCTCTCCCGTGCGCACCAATAGGTTCTCGGCCCGCTCCTGATGCCACTCGAGGGAACCGCGACTCCCATAGATCCTGAAGCCATTGTCATTCTTGTAGCCGATGGCGATCTGGGTCGCCGTGATCAGAGCCGTCCCGCCATTGTCCAATTCGCCGATGACATTGAAGTCATCATCCAGTTCCCGCCCATCGACAAAGCTGTTGAGGCGCGCCGACACGCGCGCAACTGCGTGACCACTGACCCAGGTAGCTGCAATAAATGCGTGGGTGCCAATGTCACCGCCACAATTCGAAATACCCGTCCTGGTGGGATCTGTGCGCCATTCTGCTTGCTGCAGTCCCTCCTTCTCCAGCGGCGTCGCCAGCCAGCCCTGGTTATACCAGGCCTCCACCTTGCGGACCTCACCGATCTTGCCCTGACGAACCATTTCCTTCGCCAACATCATCATCGGATGTCCCGTATAGGTGTGAGCCAGGACAAAGGGCACGCCCTTGGTATCGACGATGGACTGGAGATGGTTGGCCTCTTCTACGGTCATCGTAATGGGCTTCTCGCACAGAACAGGAATCCCTGCCTCGAGAAACGCCTTTGCCGGTGCGTAGTGGGCATGATTGGGCGTGACGATCGTGACGTAGTCAAGGTCCAGCTTGCCATTCGTGGCGGCCTCTAGCATCGACTCGTAGTCACTGAAGCCCTCTACCTCGTATTCTCCCGCCGCTGCAAGTGCCTGCTCTGGATCCGACCGCAATGCGCCGGCAACCAGTTCGCGGCTGTTGTCAAAGGCGATTGCCCGCTTGTGAACATGACCAAAAAAGTTGCCGGGCCCTCCCCCGCCGATCAGTCCCACTTTCAACTTTGCCATGTGATCTTCCTTGTCTTCAAATGCTGGTGATGAGCTATGAACTCATGAGATCGTTGCATTGAGGCTACCCGGCGGTGCGTCACGCCCGATAATTGCCATGGATGGTCGGCTCATTGCACACGGAGGATTGCCCCCTGACTGTGGAGGGCAGGCCAGGGCACCGATGACGGACAAACGTATAATCGGCAACGCCTGGGCAATTCACGCAGTCATTCAGCCCGACTCGCGAATGTGATGGACAATGGTCTCCACCGCATCATCAGAGCTCATCCGCCCCGTGTTGATGGTCAGATGATAGAGAAGCAGGTCATTCCAGTCGGCATCATGGTGGTTCTTCAGATAGAGTTGGCGCCAGCGATCATGCTGCTCGATCAACTCTGCCGCCTGGTCCGCCGTGACCTGCTGACGCTCCTGCACGGATCGCACACGATCTTCGACGGGAGAGATGATCTTGACGTGAAATGCCGTCGGATGCTGCCCCAGAATCACCTGACTGGCTCGCCCAACCACGACGGCTGATCCCGTGTCGCCAAAGTCCTGGACGAGTGTTGTAATCAGAAGTTGATAAGTACCCCGGTCCAGATAGGCCGCCTGCTGTTCGCCCCCACCGCGCTCCATCACATACGGAAACTCGAGGCCGAATTCGGGAAAATAGGCTGCTGAAGAGAGAGGAAATCCACCAGGGCTCATCTCGGGTACCAGCAATCGTTTGAGAAAATGACGGACGCGGCCTTCGCCCTTCTCATCGTATTTCTCTACTTCTTCGACCGATGTGTCGGTGATTTGGGCAATCTCCTCCACCAGTCGTTGGTCGACAAGCTCGAATGCAAGCTCCTCAGCCACTGCCTCGGCGATGCGATCGCCGCCACTACCCAGCTGTCGTGACACAGTAATGACGGACATCGGGACGCCTCCTTCGGGAGCCATGGGCCAGACCCATTGCGCTGCCATTGCGCTGATGGCGGTACTCGACCAGTCGCCTCGAGCAAAGTACGAAGCTCCCAAGCGAGTCGCAAGACAAACCCCACAAATGAGTTACGACAGCTCTGCCGATGCACGATTCAGTGGCGGTCTGAGAACCACGTCCCTATCTTCCAACACCGATGCCCCTCGGGTATCGCTCCCGACTCCCTCGAGTCAATGTGATGCAGACCACGGCGTACCCCTGCCGGATCTGTGGAATTTCAGGCATCATGCCCAGATCAGCAGTACGTATCCTTGTCGCCATCGAAAATCCGGCAGCGGAGGATTCCTTAGTACGGCTCGCGGCGTCACTTGCCAGCGAGCCCTGGGGAGAGTTACACCTCACACACGTTGTCACACCAGATGAACCGGCTCTACCCGACGCCCAAAAGCAACTCGAGCGTGCGGCGCAGATCGCCGTAGATCTTGGCGTCGGTGCGATCCCACATATCGTCCACGGCCCTTCGGTCACGCAGGTGATTGGAGAAGCCCTTGAACGCTGGAACTGCGACATCCTGCTGATGGGTTGGTATGGCGCTGTCGATCGAGATTCCGTGCTGTCATCGAACAATCGGGCCCTCACCAAGGCTCTCGATGTGGACACGCTCATTTTCAAGGACAAAGGCTTCAACGGCGCGAGACGGATCATGGTCCCCACCGGAGGTGGCCCACACTCGTTGATGGGGATCGAAGTCGCCAACAGGATTTCTGCAGCCTGGAACGTAGATATGCAGGTCCTGCGTGTGGCGCGCGATCCTGCTTGCCGCGAGGGCGATCCCCTTCTTGAGCGCTATTGCCAGCAGGTCAGCGAGGACCTGCGACTGCAACTGCGCTTGTTAGATCTCAATCCTCCCTTCGAGGTGGTGCCGGCACAGGACGTCGTGACGCCCATCATCGAGCGTGCACGAGTCGACGATCTGGTTGTCGTGGGGGCAGCCAACGACTGGCGCGAGGAAGGTTTCCTGGCTGGCTCTATTCCAGATGAGATCGCCTATCGATCGCCCTGCTCCGTGCTGACCGTCCGCTCGCGCGCCCCATCGACCTACCGTCTCAGTAGCATTTTCTGGGAACACACGATTCGCCTTGATCTGCACCCACGTGACAAATGGGAAGCGATCGACCAGATGGTGGATATCCTTGTCGAGGAAAAGCAGGTTCCATCTTCCCAGAAGGACAATGTGCTGGAAGCGGCACGATCAAGGGAGAGCAAGAGTTCGACATCTATCGGTCGTGAAACGGCGATCCCCCACGCCCCCATGCCGGATCTGCCAGGAATCATTGGCGCCCTCGGAATCTGCCCTGAGGGGGTCGACTTCAATGGCGTAAGTGGCGACGTCGTGCGGTATATCTTCCTGCTGCTGACACCGCAGCAGAACTATCGAAGCTATATCCCCGTCCTGGGCCAGATCGCCCAGATGATGCACACGGACGAGACACGCTCTGCCTTCCTCCACTGCCAGACGCCATCGGAACTGACGGCGCTGATCAAGAAGCGCGAGGCTGCGGCGGCCTGATGCAGTCGAGCCGGCCGCCTGTGGCGGCAATTGACCTCGGAACCAACACAGTACTGATGGTCGTGGGTCGTGCCTGCGACGATGGCCGGATCGAGATACTCGACGATGTTCACCAGATTGCGCGTATGGGACGTGGCGTCGATGAACATCGACGCGTCCAGCCAGATGCAATCGATCGCGTCTGTCGGATGTTGAGCGAGTATCGTCAGCGAGCGGAGGCCCTTGGGGTTGAGTACTTGTGTGCCTTCGGCACATCTGCCCTGCGCGATGCGGCCAACAAGACCGAGGTCATTTCAACCATTCAGGAACGAGTTGGAGTTGAACTCGTCGAGGTCGATGGCGCCGACGAAGCGCGCCTGACATTTCGCGGCGCCGCCTTTGGTCTTGATGTCCCCTCGCGTTACGGTGTCATCGATATTGGCGGCGGCTCAACTGAGATCGCCGTGGGCCGTGACACGGGGCATGTCGAGTTGTCTGCATCGGCAGATGTTGGAGCAGTCAGGGTCACTGAACGCTTTTTCTCGCAGCTACCACCCTCAGGTGGCGAAACAAGACAAGCGACGCAGATGATCGCCTCCGCCCTCGCGTCTCTGCCCTCCATCTCGTCTGACATCCCCATCATCGGCGTCGCCGGCACAGTGACAACCCTGGGGGCAATGGATACCGGCGCCGCATCCTTCGATGACGGCAAACTCAACGGCCACAAGCTGAGCTATGACACCATCTCACACATGAGTGACAAGCTGCTGCAGCAAACCTATGAGCAGATTCAAGCGATTCCCCAGATCAACGCGCAACGAGCAGACATCATTTCTGCGGGCGCGCTGATTCTGCGACAATTCCTTGTATTGGGAGGACATCGTCAGGTGCTGGTGTCGACTCGCGGCATCCGCTACGGTCTGCTTCTTGAAATGCTGGCGCAGCAGCGCTCGCCTTCTTAAGTGACCTCATTGCAACGAATCCTGATCTGCGTCGGTCTGCTGTTCGCTGTTTCCTTGGCACCTGTCCCCGTCGTGGCTCAGGTCAACATTGAAGCGCGGCGGACGGGGGCAGCGCAACACACATGGAGTCATCAAGTCGGGCTGAATGGTGGACTCCGGGCGGGAAGTGTCGACCGACGGGATGTGGGGATAGATCTCCACAGCACCTACGACAGCCCTTCGCGCCACTGGCTCGCTGTGCTTGACGCCGAAATCGGTTGGCAGAACGGCGCACGCTACTCAAATCAGGGACTCGTCCACATGCGTTTCGGCCAGGCGGTCAGTGAGCGCCTCGGCGTCGAGGTCTTCATGCAGTTAGACCACGCGCGCCAGCGACGTCTGCTGCGACGATCGTTGATCGGCGGTGGAATTCGCTGGCAGTGGGTACAGGATCTGTTCGTTGGCTCGGGTCTGATGGTCGAGGCAGAGAAACACGACCTGCCGCGTCTCGCTCGTCACGCCGCGCGCACGCGCCATACACGCAGCACCAACTATCTGAGCGGCCGCGTAGGCGTTGGCAAGGGTGAGCTCGTATTCACCACCTATGTCCAACCTCGTTTCACCCGGATCAACGATGTCCGTACGCTGTTGGATGCGCGTCTGGCGGCGCCACTGTCCGACCGTGCGAGTCTGTCTGTCAATCTCCGCCTCCGACATGACTCCAAACCCGTCGACGGCGTCGAGGAACTCGATCTAAAGCTGTCGGTGGGTGCTTCCTTCACGCTGTAGTCAGCGACCGAAACGGACGTTCGTGCCCTTCCATTGGAAGATGCCGAGACACCCCAGTCCACCAGCAACGACCAGATACAGGGGGTGGATGAGGGACCAAAGTGGCCAGAAAAGCAGCAGATCCCAACGCTTGAAGATCTGCACGCCACGTAGGGTCATCATCGCGTCTGCGAGGGCCTTGATCCCCCATATCCCCACAGCGAGCAACGGATCCAGGCGCCCGGTGATGGCCAGACCACCGGCCACGACCAGACCGATACTCGTCAACAGCGTCGCTGTCAGCTGCAGAAACAATGCCGGATCGAGTCGGACTTGGATCGGGCCATTGGACGCCCACCGAATCCGCTGGCGCAGGAGGGCCCCAACAGAAGTTGCTGCAGGGTGCACGACCGCTGCCTGCGGGGTATAAGCGAAGACAATTCGTTTGCCCGCCCGACGTAGCAATTGTAGTAACAGCACATCATCACCCGAGATCCGATGGCGAACCTGTTCATAGCCGCCAACTTCCTCGAAGGCACGGCGACGAAATCCGAAGCTCTGCCCGGACGCAGCGACGGGATGACCATTGCCACATGCCCCCCTCGCAGCCGTCATCAATAGAAGAAAATCGAGGGCCTCGACACCGGCCACGAGCCCCGCCTCCACGATGTGAGAGAATCCTACAACAGCATCCACGTCTGGCGTGAAATGTGCAGCCATCGTCGTGACCCAGTCGACGGGGATCTGGCAATCGGCGTCAGTGGACAGAATGATGTCCCCCGTCGCCGCAGCAATCCCCAGTGTCAGTGCCGCTTTCTTGGAGCCACTCTCAGCCCCTGCGTCGGAGGTGCTCAGAACTTTCAGGGCTGGAGACACACGCGTGGGGTCCGCTACGTCGAGGTGGGATCGCGCCTTTGCAAGCGTGCCATCCGTGGATCCGTCATCGACGATGATGACTTCGTAGAGACCTGGATCGTACGACTGGGACAGCAGGGCCTGGATCGTCGGTTCGATCGTCGCCGCTTCGTCGCGAGCGGCGACGACAACACTGATGCTGGAGGTAGGTGTGATGGTGGCAAACTTGCGGCGTGTGCCAAAAAGGAACCACACAATCGCCAGCAGATAGATACACAGAGCGGCTGCGAAAAGCCCCACGAGGGCGGGATGTAGGTTGATCAACACCGGCGCAGGCACCGCCGGACTCAGTTGCCGGTGAGCTCTTTGACGAGGGAGAACATGCCGCGGTATCCCTCGGAGCAATTTCGACACATATCTACGCTTCTGCGATCATCGAGAATTCTCTGCCTGAACTTCTTGTAGGGAGTGCCCTGCCAGATATCTGCAAAGGTCTGGCCATTGAAGGCGTCCCCCATGGAGTAGTCGACGTCCTTGTCAAAGCAACAGGGCGCCACGTCACCATTCCAATTCACCATGGAACTATACCACAGGACCTTGCAGCCCGTGGCGGGTTGCCCCTTCACGCGTAGGTCCTCGTCGCCTGTGTCTTCCGGCGAGTCCTCGTAGCGTCGATAGAGTTCCTCTTCAGGAAGAAAGGTCGCCGCATCATCGGCGCCGTAGACCTGCGCTGTCTTGACCAGGAATTTGTCGGCCCGCAACTCTTTGGAAAGAGCCTCCGCTTGTTCGAGGTCCTTCTCATTGTGGCTAAAAACGATGAACTGAAGATTCACGAGGGGCGTATTCGACTGCCGCTGATCTTTGGCATCGGCAAGCAGACGGGCTCCCTCGAGGACCGTCTCCAAACTGCCGCCGACGCGATACTTTTCATACGTCTCTTGATCGACGCCATCGAGGGAGATGATGATCTCCGCAAGACCGCTGTCCACCACCTCAAGGGCTTGCTCAGGCGTCCGCACGAAATGCCCATTCGTGCTCGTCATGACGGCAATCCGCCGCTCTCGTGCATACCGCACCATGTCGAGAAAACCCTTGTTGATGAAGGGCTCCCCCTGATTCCACAACATCAACAACATCACGTGGTGCTGGATTTCGTCGATAAATGTTCGATAGCGGTCGAGATCCATGTTGCCACGATCCCGCTGCATTTCGCCGTTGCCGCTGGGGCATAGCGGGCACTTCAGATTACAGAAATTTGTCGGCTCCACCATCATCATGAAGGGGTGCCCCCACACGACAGGTCGGCGGATGATCCAGGAGACGCCCATCGACGCAAGGACCTTCGTGAAGTTCCACATCCGCTTCCAGGAAAGAGCGTAGCCATAGCGCTCGATCAGGCGTGGCAAATTTCGTGCAGAGACGAGGTAAGCCATGGTCCAGTCGACGTCAGTTCTGTATGGAGGGCGAAGTTTGCGGCGGCGCAGCCGGCGTGTCACGCCAGCGGAAACCAAAGATGCGGGCCAACGGGACCAGCAACACGACGTAGGGAATATAGAGGAACTCGGCAAAGGGCAAGTAGCACAGACGCCATCGATCTTCGGCCCTGGGAGCGAAGGTTCCCAGAAGCAGCGCATCCATCAGCCAGCGAGTGCCCCAGACGGCGCCAAAGATCACCCACTCGCCTTGTGTCACCGCCCGCCAGAGCCCAATCGCCAGCAGGATGTGGTATCCATACACAGCGAACCCTAACAGGCGTGCGCCACCTCGATAACGAGACGCTTTCGACGCATGACGCAGCTTCTGCCACATGAGGGATCGCCAACTCTCGCGTCCCCGAACCTCCTCGACCACTGCCTCAGGATCTGCACAATAACCCAGACGTGCCTGTGCTTGTGCGACGACGTGGCGCAGGAAGTAGACGTCATCGCCACTGATCAGGTGACCGATCGCATCGAATCCACCGACCTGATCGTACAATTGGCGGCGATAAGCCAGAGATCGTCCCGTACAAGACAAGGCAACGCCGTGGCCAATCCCCCCCTCGGCGAGGGCCCCCATCCCCGACTCATCGAGTCTCAACACCCGTTGCAGCGGTCCCTCGGCGTCACGATCCGCATAGCCTGCGACCAGATCGGCCCCCGTGGCGTCGAAACAGGCAGCCATCGCCGTGACCCAGCCGCTGGGAGGCCGGCAGTCTGCGTCGGTAAACATCAGCAACTCGCCGCTACTGGCGGCGATGCCGCCGGCGAGGGCGGATTTCTTCGGCCCTTGGTGCAGTGGCGGAGACGGTGCCGAGATGAGTCGAGTGCTGGTGCCTGCCTGGGATGCCCTCTGAACCCAGTCCTGGACCTTCGTCGCCGTCTCGTCTGTGGAGCGATCGTCGACGACGATGATCTCAAGGGACCCTTCGTAGTCCTGCGCCGACAGGGCGTCCAGGCAACACGCAATGTGCGCCGCCTCGTTGCGGGCGGCGACGATGACGCTGACGGAAGGTGTTGCTGGCGCCGATGACGTACATGGCGTGGATTTTCCGGCACTTGCCCGACGACTCCTGCGAACACCCATCAGTAGCCACAGGGCGAAGGTGAAGTAAAACACCCCTGCCGCGATCAGGCCCACATCTACGATTGCAAACATCATGCGCGAGAAAAGAGACGTTACAACAGGCCGTAGCGCAGATCGACGGCAAAATGGAGTTGCTCGCCATCACCATAACCGCTGCGATACGTGAGTGGCACGCCCTGCTGCCAGCGCGGCGCGAGAGGCACATTCGTAGCGCTCTCAAACTCTGCTGTGCCGACAAGATGGAGTCGCGACCAGAGACGGCACTCCACGTCCAGCCCCAGGGTGTTCCACGTCGACAGATTGCCATCGAGGAAGCGCTTTACCTCGCGATCGTCACCTGGCCGCCAGCCAAGATGAAGATCCCCTCCGACATTGCGAATCGAGCCATCCGGCAGCCGTTCGTTGTCACCATGTCGTGCCCGAGACCAGCGCAAGCGTGTCGCCAGCTCACGCCGCCATCTGTGTTCTATTGAGATCTGCCAGCGATCGCTGTTCGGCCCCAGAGAATGGCCGAGAGGCGCATCAAAATGACGGAAGGTGTTGATGGGAAACTTGTGCGTGTAGATCCAGGGCTCAATTCGCACATACTCGGCTCTCACATCTGTATCGGGTGCTCCCAGGGGATCGGTCCACAAGCCGCCGAGCTGGAGGGAGAACTTGTTGGCGAAGTCGTCGCTGAAGACCTTCAGCTTCTTGAGATCGTCAATGGCATAGGCTGCATAGAAGCGCCATCCATGATGGGGTCTCACATCGACATCAAAGGTCATCATGACATTGTCTTTGTCACCCAGATGACTCTGCGCAGCCCAGAAGAACATGAAGGGATTGAGATAGGCCAGTTCGGGCCCCCGGTCGCCATACACGACCAGTTCCTGAAAACCGATGTCGATCCATGGGCGCGGCGAGATCTCGAGGCGGTGGCCGGCGAGATACTTCTCCCGCTCAAGAGATCGCGTCATGCCATTCACGATGTAGGAAGCATTCGGGTCGCCGAGTCCACTGCACGTCGGTGCATCAGGACGATCAGGGCAAGGGCGCAGGCGGGCTGCCAGGTGCTCAAAACGAATCACACCGAGCCGCGAGCGCAGAAGAACCATGTCATAGGATGGCGTGTTCGCACTCAAGCCCAGGTTGTCCTGTGGCGCGGGCCCCCACATCACCTGGCCTTTGCCAGCCACCACGTCGACCAACTTACCGAGACCGAAACTGACAATGGCCGTTGCTTCGTGGTAGTCGACGACGCCCCCCTTTAGCTGCACCGCCTCGCGTCGGGGTTCGAACACATCTGAGCGAATCGCGTAGTTGCGCTCAGCGCCCTCTTCCCTTGTCTGCTCGAAGCTGATGCGAAATCCGACACGCGTTCCAAGTTGCCCCTGAACCAGGGCACCGAGGCGGTTACGCAGCACCCATTCATCTGCGTCACGCGTGCGTCCACCAAACACGTCCGTCTGCTGTCGTGCGAGCAGATCCAGTCCCACCCAGCCCTGGGGCGTCTGGTATCTTACGGCGGGTGGAAGCCATTGCCGCGTGATCTGGTGTGGCCCCCTGATCTGGTGCAAGCCAGCGTCCTGGTGTGCTTCGCCGCCGGATGTGGCTTGTCCCGAGTCGGGTTCCTGGTCTGGATAGAGCAGACCTGGCGTGGCGAAATAATCGACGAATTCTTCGACGCGGGCTCGATCCAACCCCTGCAGTCCTTCCTGCGCAAGTGCCGCAGCAAGCAGATGGCTGACATGCGCCTGACTCATCGGTCGCATACCGTCATCCACGCCGCTGACGAACCCCCGTACTTCGAGTCTATCCAGCAGGCTGTAGACCTCGTGCTCGAGGGGAACAGGTGAGCTACTCTCGGCCTGGGTCCCCCCTGAAAGCAGCAGGCCCAGCAAGCACACGGTCCCCAGCCACGAGGCCGTTGTCTTGCCGGCACAGTGTGAAATCCCGACCCTCTGGTGTGGGGCGAATACGTTAATCGTTCTGTCCCGCCAATTTTTCTGGCCAGCCTGCTGGCCTATTCCCTTGCAAAGCAATCAATTGAATATGCATACAATCTCTGAAATCAAGGCCCGTGAAATTCTCGATTCTCGTGGCAATCCGACCGTGGAGGTCGATGTCAGGCTCTCCGGTGGCCAGTTCGGCCGAGCGGCGGTGCCGTCCGGTGCATCCACAGGTGAACATGAAGCCGTCGAGTTACGTGACGCGGACGCCGCACGGTATCTAGGCAAGGGCACGCAGCAAGCTGTCGCCAACGTACATACCGAGATTGCCCCCGCCCTGGCCGGCATGAATGCCTTCGACCAGCCTGCCATCGATGCCAGAATGATCGATCTCGACGGCACCGACAACAAGGGTCGTCTGGGCGCAAATGCAATCCTGGGGGTTTCCCTCGCTTGTGCCGCTGCCGCCGCCGATGCGGCAGGTCAGCCGCTGTTTCGTTATCTCGGTGGCCCCTCAGCGCGAACCTTGCCGGTACCGATGATGAACATCCTCAACGGCGGAGCGCACTCGGACAACAATGTAGACCTGCAGGAATTCATGGTCATGCCCGTGAGTGCCACCAGCTTTTCCAATGGTCTGCGGATGGGCGCGGAGATCTTTCACCAGCTCAAGGCAGTTCTCAAGGATCGCGGCCTCAATACGGCCGTCGGTGATGAAGGTGGATTCGCTCCCGATCTGGGCTCCAACGACGACGCCCTCGAAGTCATTGCGGAGGCGGTCTCACGTGCGGGATATACCCTTGGCGAAGATGTCCTGCTGGCGCTGGATGTGGCCTCGTCGGAACTGTTCGACGGCAAGGCCTACACCTTCAGATGGTCAGACGGCAAGGCGCGCAGCGCGTCACAGATGGCCGACTACTATGGCAGCCTCATCGAGCGCTTCCCCATCATCTCCATTGAAGATGGCATGTCAGAGGACGACTGGGATGGCTGGAAAGAGCTGACAGAGCGTTTTGGAGATCGCGTCCAGCTCGTTGGCGACGACCTGTTCGTCACCAACACCACCAGACTTGGCAGAGGGATCAACGAGTCCATCGGCAATTCGATCCTGGTCAAGGTAAATCAGATCGGCACGCTGACGGAAACACTCGCTGCCATCGATATGGCCCACCGTGCAGGGTTCTCATCCGTGATTTCGCACAGATCCGGCGAGACAGAGGATACGACGATCGCCGACATCGCCGTCGCCACCAATGCGGGTCAGATCAAAACCGGTTCCGCCTCGCGCACAGACCGGGTCGCCAAATACAATCAGTTGTTGCGTATCGAAGAGAGTCTTGGCGAGCAGGCACTGTATCCTGGCCGCGACGCATTTCACCGATTGGCGAAGTAGAATCAGCGCGACCGGTCAACAGGTCTGGGCAGGCGTCGTCAGCTCTCTGCTGCAGGTGACCTGCCTCGATCGCGCCACAGCTGTGCACTGATGGCCAGCAACAACTGCGCGATCAGCACACCCAGCAGGAGACTGGGAAACGCCCTGGCAGACAGGATCAGCCCACCGGCGCCGGCGATCACGAGGGCGATCTCGCGTAGTTCAATGATCTCAGGGTCAATGGGACGCGGCCTGCGCCCCGCGCGCCGCAGCAGATGGCGTCGTTGTGCCAGCGCCACGACCGTGTGCACAGTGGGACGAACGATGATGATCACCCCACTGACGACGAATACGGCGGGCCAATTCAATCCGACCGTGGTGAGTGCGCCTCCCACGCACCAACCGGCCAGCGCCGGTGCCGCGACGCGTGGCAAGGCCAGGCCACGCTCAAGGACCATTAACAGGTCGAGTCGGCGCAACGTCGCACTGACACTCCAGAAGCCAGCGACGGCACCGATCCACAGAGGCGAGAACCCCAGCATCGCCGCCAGCCCTGAGCTGACAAGGGTCACCGCCGCGATCTGCACATAGAGTCCACCAGGGGCAAAGTCCTCGCGACTGACCAGGTCCAGCAACAGTCCTGTGATCGCACCTGCTGCTGTGGCCCACAACAGTTGCTCGAGCGCGCCACCCAATTCCAGCGTGAGCACCTCGGCAGATGGTGCAGGTAGTCGGAGGATCGCGGCAGGATTGGAATCCGACACGACGGCGATGGCTGCCATCAATAGAGCAAGGGGGGCGATAATCGACGGGTCCCAGAAGCCGGATGCCGTCCCTGCCCCCCGCTGCGCCTGACGTTGAGGCAGGATGGCACCAAGCAGACAGATCGACGCCAGGGTCAAAATGTGAAACTGTCCAAAACCGGTCACCTCGCCGAGGATCAAATCAGCACCGGAGACCAGAACCGCCACGGCCACCAAAACAACCACCGCCTGCCCCAGTTCACGGGTGACGATGGCGCGACCGAGCTTTCGGCTCACACGGAGATCGAGAGAGCTGCCGGCGACGAGCCCCATCCAACCCGCAAGAAAGACGAACATGAGCATGGGCACAGGCTGCAGCCCCGTACGGACCCAGTCCGGCGCTCCCCAACCAAGGACAGCGCCGGTGATAGCAGCCAACAGAGGGGCAGAGCCGAAAACCTTGAACAACCCGAAGGGCCCCTCGTTGCCACGTTCGATCCAAAGACGGAAGGGCACAAAAGCCAGAGGCACGAGGAGAGCGATGGCGAGTTTGGTCACCTCGGGTGTGGTCATGTGGAGGCCATATAGGTTGTTTGAATCAATTTTCCGGAGGACAGATGCCGATTTTCCAACTGTCCATGTGCCTGACTCCAACCGACAATGAAATCATCCACAGAGGCGACAGCGAGTTGGCGAAGATGCCGGAGCCACTGCTCGTCGTCGCGTAGGGGGCCGAGAATCGCTGCAGCGTCGTCGCGTCGTGAAGCAGCAGAACGCATGGCCGCCAGAGGCCGCAGCAAGGGCCGCAGGATCGCCGCAGTCATCCGACACAGGCCACTGCGGTCGGCTCGTCGGCATCCCCCCGTCCATAACAGGATCGGCGCCAATCTACGCACCCAGCTATGAGTCGATCTGGCGCCTGCGGCGAGGGCCGGCTTGTCCAGCAAAGGACCAAACCATTTACCCGCTGCACGACCTAATACACCTGAGGTCTGGTCATTCATCAAGAAGTCTAAGGGACTGTCCCACAACCGAATGGAGGTCTCTTCGAGAGTCTGGCAGTCGAGGCCCCACTCAATCCGTTTGTGCCAGGAATCCGTACCCAAAGGTAACGGATCGGCAGCCTGCAATGTCGCCGCCCGTTGCTCGATTTCGGGATGGACAGCCAGATCGGTGTAGACATGAAGCGCCCATCCGGCAGCAAAAGCTATTTCTGCCGGAGAGGCCGCTTGTTCGTGCAGGCTGCGCACAAGGTCGGCCGTGTGATACTGGTGGATCGCATCAGACAACGCCCGCGGGCCATGCGGGAAATAACCGATATCAGGCCCCAGGACGCCTGCATAGAAATTGGCTGCCAGCGCGCCATGGCCATCGACATCTGCCTCCCCCTCACCGGTCCCGTGGATCAGGTCTGTCTCAGCTGCAAGCCTTCGAAGCCCTTCACGGGCTAGAAACAGATGCAGATAGGTTCCGGCCACGAATGGTCGCGATCACATAGTGACGAGTGGGTGCACTCGGTCGCTAGAACGGAAGATCGTCGTCCTCCGGTCCACCGCCCATGGGTGCTCCACCGCCTGCCGGTGCTCCACCACCTGCTTGCCCGCCGCCTGCTGGCGCCTGACCACCGCCACCCATAGGTGGTCCGCCACCCATATTTCCACCGCCCCCGGGGTCACCGAAATCTCCACCACCACCGCCGCCGCCATACTGGCCGCCGCCACCGCCGCCACCACCCGCACCGCCTTCACCGCGGCCATCGAGCATCTGCATATCGCCGACTCGAATCTCGGTCATGTAGCGCTTCTGCCCACTCGTGGGATCATCCCAGGAACGAGTCTCCAGTCGCCCTTCGACGTAGATCTTGCTGCCTTTCTTGAGATACTGACCGACGATTTCGGCGAGTTTGTTCCAAAAGACCAGACGGTGCCATTCTGTACGTTCCTGACGTTCGCCGGTGTTTTTGTCGGCCCAGCTATCTGACGTCGCGAGATTGACATTCGCAACAGCGGCACCATTGGGGGTGTATTTCACTTCCGGATCTGCACCGAGATTACCGATGAGGATCACCTTGTTGACACCGCGAGCCATTCGGGCCCTCCAGGAAATATTGTGGCGTCGGACAGACCACTCTGGGTCTTTTGTCCGCTTCGATTAGGGGGGAATCTGGGCCCGCCGTGCACCTTGCGCAAGCCTGCGCCGGTCTACCGTGTCCGGCGATGGATCAGCTACGTGACCTGGGTCACTGCGTTTGACTTGTCGTGTGCTCTGATTACCTTTGAAAGGTTCGGCGATATACGCTTCTGCGAGTAGAGGTTAGCCGCTGTATGTTCGAGTATGGAGCCATGGTGCTCGAGGGGCGACCGATGTGGTAGAGCGCATCACAACACGACGACTATGCTGACAATTCTCGCACAGACATCAGGCGGTGGTAGCTACCTTGGCTTTGGCCAGGACTCGGCAGGTACCACGATCCCACCGGCTGCGGTGACGTTTATCGGTGTCTTCGTCGCCCTGATCGCGCTCCTGCTGGTCATCAAGGCATTGCGCAAGAAAAAGCGCCCCCGCGGCCGACGCCGTAATGGCAATGCCGTCAGCCAAAAGCGCCAGCGCCAGCAGCAGAAGGATATCCTCAACGACTATGTAGTGGCAGCCGTTGATATGGATCCACTGATCAATCCGCCCACAGGTCGCCCGCGCCCCATTCCAGATGAATTGCCCGCTGGCACCTTGCTCGTGAGTCAGCGACTGGGCGTCAAGTGCCTGCTCATCGATCAGTTGAACGAAGTAGGCCGCCGCACGCTGAAAGAGATCTGTGCGCGCAAGCTAAAGGCGGGACAAGCGGTCTACCTGCCCATGGGGACCCAGCTCTACAAGGATGAGATCCTGCATCAAGGCCGCGGTTTCGTCGCAAAGCTGCGCAAAGGCAGCTTGTTCACCAGTGTGGGCGGACACCCCAATTCCTACCTCCTCGATGCACTCAGCCTGCCGCTTCGCAAAGAACTGACGGGCAACCCACAGGTCTTGCCCATCACGGAGTCGACGGCGCAGAAATACCTGCAGAATCTCGTGGACATTCCCGCAAGTTTCGATCTTGTGAAAGAGGATGTCCTGTTTGATGCATCAAGTGAAAACCAGCGGATGGTAGAAAAGGGGGCCCTTGTCATCAGTCGCAGTGGCGCCCTCGTCGGCCTGATGCTGGAGGACTATCAACTGCCACACAAGGGGCCCCTCTCCGATCTGGAAGCGTTGTTCCAACTGCGTACACACTTCGAGCGCTTTCCCCTCGAGACACTGATCCAGCGATCTGCGAAAGAGGGCAGCCGCCCCATCCCGATCGACCGCGGCACCTTCATCTTCTCTTCTGCCGGCAAAGTGTATTTCGTGTGGAAAGAGGGCCTGGAGGTCGATGAGGCAACACTGATCCAGTGGTCGAAGTATCCATCGATCAACCATCAGAGTTTGCTGGAGGTCTCAAAGACGGTTGCCAATCGAATCGGTGGGCCCGGCGTCGTCGTGACACAGGATGAACTCAACTATCTGCGCGATGTTTTTCGCCAGGCAGGAACGACAAATCTGTTAAAGGATGGGTTGCTCCTCGACCGCAGCGTGCTGTACAAGTTCATGGTCGATCTGCCCTATGCTCAAACAGGCAAGTTCCGGCACCTGCTCGGCACCAAGGTTCACCAGCTCAACAGCGCCAGCAAAGGCACCTTCAGTATCGAACTAGGTGGCAAAGACATTGAGATCACCGACGCCGATCTGCACGCCGTGCGCGAACACCTGTTGCCCGAAGGTCGCATGCTGATCAAAATCGGCACGCAGATGCGGATCCGGGATGAGCGCATGGGTGACTGGATTTACATTGCTCATACGAATCTGTTCTATCCGTATGAAACCTTCACGCGGCCCTACATGGAAGAGTTCATCCCCGAGAGTGTCCGCTTCAAGGGTCGCGAGAAGAAGAAATCCGTCATCATTGGGCCGCAGGACAAACCGCACGAAGGTGATATTGGTGGAGCCGGTGAGCCGATCGGCGATCTATTGGCCATCATCAACAACGCCCTCGGGAACAAAGAGGAACCGCGACCCGTATTCGTCCTGGATGGCACCCTCTTCCACTGGAAGAGCAAGATCTATCGAGTCAACGAGGAATTGATCTTTCGCCCGCACGAAGTTTCGGACAAGTTGGGGAATGCCGATCTGGAGGGATTGTCGGCAGACTGGAAGATCAACCCCGTCGTTGAAGACGATGAGGAAGAAGAGGAGATTCCGGATTTCGTCGAAGCAGAAGAAGACCTCGAGGATCTTCCCTTCGATACGGGTGCCGTCCGCTGACTATGCCATGGAGTCTTGGCGATTCGACGCCAGTCGACGCGTCCCCCTGTTCGCGTGATCGGACCCCAGGAATTCTCCCACATCGTCTTCGCCTGACTCTGATGCTGGTGTGGGCGCTGATGGCCCTTGCGAGCCTTGCTTTCGCGCCACCGGCTGCAGCCTCCCCCATTCGCGTCCGCTCTCTGGGTGGCGAAGCGGCCCTGCTTCTCGACAAGACAAATCTTCTGCGCTATCCAGCGCTGGCGCGAACCTTCGCCCATGCTGACATCGAAATCTTCGACGAATGGGCCGGTGCCGTAATTCCCCTTGGCAGCACCAGCGCCATCGGACTCTATCTCAATCGCCCCACGTTGGCCACGGATCATCTGAACTCCTACGTCGCCACCACGGGTAGCGAAAACTTCAGGGCTCTGCGTCCGAGCCCCTGGTTTGAGGCCATCGCCGCAACAACACTTGGATCCGTACAAATCGGCTCCAGCTTGCGCTACGCCTATGATCGACAGCAACAGGGAGCTGCCGAAGCAACCGCTTCCCGGCGCGAAGCCCTGTTGGGTATCAGCGTGGGAGCTGGCACCCCTCGCGGACTCGATGCAACCCTGCGACTCGGAGGTACGTCCTTCGTCGATCAGGACGCGGTGCAGAAGGTGTCACAGAGGTCTGGTACAGGATTCGGAATGGACCTGCGTGGACGCTGGCAGGTGAGCGACAGTGCCGTTGCCCTGCCGTGGTTCGCGTGGGAGCAGGATGAGGCAGGTCTCGCACCAGAATCAAGGCGTGTCACCCGCTCTCGAGCCGGCCTGGGACTCAATGCGAAATTGCAGCCCTCTGTCCTGGTCGTGGGTGGAGTCTTTGTCGGCATGGATGAAGAGGAGATCGTCGATGCAGCAGGCGTGACGCGGAGCAACCGGTTGCTGCAGTTGCCGACCACACTCGGCGGCATCGAAATCCTCAAGGGGGCGGTGGCGATCCGTGTTGGGATTCGCCATTCAGCCACGTGGGTCAGAGACCGATCCGCGGCGCTCGAAGAGGAGTCCTTCGCCACCGAGCTGGCCACTTCCATTGGCCTCGGATTTCGCTTCGGCCGGGCATCTATCGATGGTTTGCTGCGCAAGCAGATCCTACGTGATGGCCCCTATCTGCTCACGGGCGCTGGGGATGAAGACGGGGGCTTGTTCACCAATGTCAGCCTGTCCTATCAACTGTACGACTGACTGGAACACCCACAGCTACTCGTCGTCGTCCCAATCGTCATCTACGTCTCCGTAATCGTCCTCATCGTCGTCTCCCTCCAGGCCGTCATCCTCATCGTCTTGTTTCGGGCCCTCGTATTTCGCGAGTTTCTTTTCCAACTCGTGGATGATCCGACTCTGCGAGGCAACCATCGCATTCGTGTCCTCGACTCGAGCGCTCAACACCCCGACGACATTCTCCAGAATCTTCGCCATCATCTCCGGGTTGCCCCCCAGCATGAGAGTCAGGTCTGATCTGGTGAGGATGAGCGCCGTCGAAGTCTGCGCAGCGACGATGTCTGCAGATCGAGGTTGGCCTGTGAACAATCCCATTTCGCCGAGGGGTTTCCCAGGACCAATGCGGGCAAGTTCGCGGCCATCGGCGCCGACGACGAGCATGGCACCGCGCAGACCGATCAACATCTCATCGCTTGCGCCTCCGAGGGAATAGACCTTCTCTCCCTTGGCGAAGTTCTTGAAGCGGCAAATGCGCAACAGACGCTGCACCTCCATGGGACCAAAACCGGCAAAGATCTCGATCTTCTGAATGAGCTTCACAAGAACGTATTGTTTTTCATTCACAGAAATTGCAGACCGATTGAGAGACGGAGGTGGAGCCCACAGGCAAACGCGTCGATATTGTATTATCGGATGCTAGTGCCGATCCCTTCAATCTTCGCTGACACTCGCAGGTGATCAACATGCCCTTTGATGAGGCCCACCGATCGTGACAGAGACAACACAGGACTTCAGTCTGCTTTTCGTCGATGATGAGGTTGATTTCCTCGAGACGATCGAGGAGTTCTTCGGCGATCTAGGCTACACCGTCTATACGGCGCAGAATGGCCAGGAAGCACTGATGCGGGTGAAGGAGCATCTACCACGGACGGTATTCCTTGATATCTCCATGCCCCATATGGACGGCACAGAGACGCTGAAACTCATCCGTGAGATCGACGACGACATCCAGGTGATCGTCGTCTCAGGATATGCATCTGAAGATCTTGCACGCGACCTTTTGAAACATGGCGCCTGTGATTTCTTCCAGAAACCCGTCGATCTTCTCCGCCTACAAGAGACAGTGGAGCGACTTAAGACCCTGCGCGAGATATAGGGGATCGATGGCCCGACCCGGCATCCTTGCGAGTAGCAAAAACGTGCGTAAGTGGTTTCCAGGGATGAATTTACTTGACGCCGGATATGACGCTGGCTAAACTTCATTCGTAGTCGGTTCGAGGCTCAAGGGGCCCTTATTTGGGTCGATATCCGCACTCCCCGTTCGGATTCCTGAACCTCCAAACCAACACTCTCTCCCGCACACCCCCCAACGACACTGCGTCGTGTTTCGATGCAACTGTCGTCCTGTCCTCGTGTCTTCGCTGAAAAACGACGGTGACCCCTATCGCGACCTTGCGACGGAGTTTCACCGCTTATGAAGAACCGGGGTACCTACAACATGTCATCACCATCTCCAGTAGTCGTTCTCGATATCGGCGCCTCGAAGATTCAATGCCTCGTCGGCGAATCGGAGACAACCGGTGATCTGAAAATTCTCGGCGTCGGCGAATCAGTCTGCCGAGGCATTCGTCGCAGTGCCGTGATTGACATGCCCAAGGTGGTCGAGTCCATCCGCACCGCTGTGGCTGAGGCGGAGCGGGCGGCAGGCTTGCGAATTTCCGGCGCCTATGTTGGCATTTCTGGCAGCGATGTGAGTGCGCATACGAGCCGCAGTGCCGTCGCCATCTCAGGAACGTCCGAACCCATCGACGAGCGCGATGTACAACGCGCCCTTGCCGCTGCCGAGCAATCTGCCCCACCGGCAGATGCCCTGGTGCTGCATCGCTTCGTGCAGAGTTATGCCGTCGACGGTGCGCCCGTGCAGAATCCCCTGTGGCTACACGGACACAAGTTGGAAGTGCAGACACTGAGTGCGACAGCGTCCAACCATGCCTGCACCACATTGCAGCGCGCGACAGAAGAAGCAGGCGTTAGCATTGCTGGATTCTTCATCGAGAGTGTCGCCACCGCCTCTGCCCTGCTGAGCACGGACGAACGTGAGATGGGTGTCGGCGTTGTCGATCTTGGCGCAGGCACGACAGATCTGGCCCTCTTCCATGGGACCCTGCGACATATGGCAGAGATCCCCTTCGCAGGCCAAGACATTACCCGCGATCTGTCTCTCGTACTCAACATTTCACCACGCGAGGCAGAACAGCTCAAGTGCGAGCACGGTGGTGTGTTGATGGCCGCAGATGAAGAGGGCGACGAGACCGTCACCTTCCAGACCACGTCAGGAAGATCCCACACCATTCTGCGTCAGCAAGTCGACGAGATCATCGAGGCGCGGCAGCAGGAAATTTTTGAATTCGTCGGTGAAGAGATCGAGCGCAGTGGCCATGGGCATCTGTTGGCGGCGGGACTCATCTTCACTGGCGGTGGCTCGTTGCTGCGCAATGTGGAACAGCTCGGCGAGGAAGTACTGGGCTTACCCGTTCGTCTCGGCGTCGCCACCGATGTGGTTGCTGCGGAGCCCGTGCAGGATCCGCGTTTCGCCACGTCTGTCGGCCTCCTGCGTTTCGCCACGGAGACACCACCAGAGTTTGGTGCCCCCGCCATCGAAGGCGGACCGACGCGCAATGGCCTCATGGAAAAAGTCGCCAAGCTGTTCAGTTTTCTATAGAGGCTTTCGGAGTGCGCGCGCTACCGATAGCGGCTTCGTTGACCGTTTTCGGCGTCACCGATATATTCATCGGTCTTGATGTAGATTCTTGCAGAACGCCACCCTAGCTCAGTTGGTAGAGCAACTCACTCGTAATGAGTAGGTCGCCAGTTCGATTCTGGCGGGTGGCTCCAATAAAAACAAGGGGTTACGAGATATTCACGATTCTCGTAACCCCTTTTGTTTTACATTTCGTCCATTCTTCGTCCACGAGGCACCTGAACGCACTGATAGTTGAGCCTCTACGTAGGCTTCGAGGTCTTCTGGACGAAGTCGTGTGCACCGTCCAATCTTCACCGCCGGCAGTTCGCCCCTCGCTACCAAGTCATACATGGTCGTTCGCCCGACGGCGAGATAGTCGGCGGCCTGCTCGTAGGTCAACAATCGCCGGGCTACGTTCTCAAGTTTGGCTGTGGCGGCGCA
>JABJJN010000008.1 GCA_018660835.1 Gemmatimonadota bacterium
GAGAAGGCGATGAAAGTACCTGCCGTCATGTCACCGGCGATCACGCGATTCCATCCGACCCAGGCATAGGCGGTGGTGGCCAGGGTGCGCGCCGTCAGCCCCGTGAAGCCAATGCCTCCTCCGAGCGCGGTCGCCACCATCTGCAGACGCGAGACTCCACGCAACAGGTCCCCGAGGTGGCGGCTGACGGGAACCTCGAGACTGAGGGATTGCACCAGTCTCGCGCTGCCGATCAGCTCCACGGAACGTGCCTGGAGTTGAGCCGATTGCTCGGCGACAAGTCGGGCATATCGACGTTGTACCCTCCCGCCTACAAGCACGAGCACCGCATCCACGGGTAAGACCACGAGACTCAACAGGGCAAGCTCCCAATCGAGGGTCAGTAACACGACGGGAAATACAAGCAGATAGAGTCCGTTGAGGATCAAGCTGTTGATGAGAGATATGACCATCGACAGAGATGTGTCCATGTCGTCGAATCGTGCCAGAATCTCCCCTGTTTGCCAGCGATTGAAGAAGGCGAGATCCTGAGCTTGTACCCGTCGGAGAAGACGCTGCTGGAAATCGATCCCCATCAGCGCCCCCAGTCGTTGGCTGAACAGACTCTGTACAGTGCCGGTCAGTCCCAGAAAGAGCGAACTCGACGCGGTGGCAACGAGTACCAGCACGAGCAGGCCCACCTCCTTGCCGGGAGCGACTTCGTCGATGAGGACCTTCGTGAGATACGGCCCAGGGAGTGCCAGGAGCGTCGAAGCAATCGCCACGACTGTTGCCAGCAGCAAACGCATCCGGTAGGGCCATAGGAGGCCAACGATCTTTGTAAGGGTTCGCACTCACTCGTCGCCTCTGGTCAGACCAAGCCGCGCCAGGAGGGGTCGACTTTGCTGGAACTGCTCGTCAAACCACACGGCGAGCAGTTTGATCAACGATCCCTTGTCGATGATGATGTGTGCTGCAACCCTCATGCCCTCCGCCAGTCTGAGCCCCTCGTCCAATGGTGGCTCGATCTGCAGGTGAATCGCGTATGCAGAGGAGGAGCCTGGCTCCGGTTTGGATGAGATCGATTCCACTACGGCATCAATGGTAGCATGGCGCACATGCGGGTAGGCTTCCACGAACAGCTGCGCTGCCTGTCCCGGTTTGACTTGCCCCCAGTCCTGTGCCGACACGGTAAGGCGAGCCTGCCAGTCCGTCGATGTAGAGATCTCAACAAGCCCTTGCCCCGCTACGACGGCGATCCCCTCCAATGCCCCAGGCTCAGGGGTGCGCACAACACCAGCGGAAGCGGCACGCAAAGTGTGTTCCGCCAACTGGTCATACAGGTGCGACCGCTGCTTCAGCAGCCGCTGCCGCTGCGAGGAGAGCCACTGCGTCTCGCCCTGACGCAGGTCGACTTGTGCCAGATCGATGCGGGCCCCCTGCAGTAGTAGTTTTGCGTGGGCCTGCGCTTCCAGCGCTCGACGCACGGGAATCAGGTCATCGAGTTCCTGCCGGCGCCATCCGGGCAGACGCCCAACAGTGTGAAGAGATTCGATCTGTCGAACTCGATCGAGTTCGGCGGCCGCCAACTTCACTTGATGCCGACGCTGGCTCACGAGAGACTCGAGTTGAGTTCGCTGCGTCTCGATCTGCGTGCGCAGAAGAAGTTCACGATGGAATTGCGTTTCGACATCCGCATCGAGCAATTCGAGGTGATGCTGCAAATCGTCGCTACGTAAATGCACAAGGGCGTCGCCGACATAGACAGAGTCACCCTCCGCAACCATCACACGATCCACAACACCCGATTCCGGACTACGTACGACGTCGGTTTGTCTTGGCAGTAGCACACCCGTTGCAGGGGCGGTGACTCTGATGTCGATACGTTGAGCCGCCACGGTAAGAAGCCCGAGCGCACAGCCTGCAGCCAGCAGCAGCCACACGTGCAGGGTGCCAACCCACCGAAAGCCAAGAGGTGGAAGTTGTGGAGACGTTGTTGTGAGAAAAGATGCAGTGGCCATGGCCTCCTCTTCGCAAGCAACATGCCACGCGGGCGGTGCAGGCCACATTGTGCCACTAACTTGAGAGGCCGCTTCCACTTACGGGTTCATCTACAACCGCGAATCGCAGCAAGTCGTCAAACGATCATGTGAACAGGATGACTCATGGGTGATACCCGTCGGTACCAGTGGCCTTGCCGCAATTGGTTTTGCAAGTTCATTCTAGATGATCTGTCCGCCAGTCCTGATCCATCCAATCTTGAGTCCCCACGACGGACAAGCCGACCAATGAGCCAACCGACGATCATATATGACGGCGAGTGCCGCTTCTGCACATGGAGTGCGGGGCGCATTCGCAGCCTGGACAGACAGAGCCAGTACGAAGTATTGCCACGTCAGCAACCGGGACTCGATGAACGTTTCCCCATACTGACGCAGTCAGATTTCAATACAGGCCTGCGTCTCATCGGCGCTGGCGCGCAGGTCCATGTCGGTGCCGACGCCGTCTATGAGATCTACCGAACCTTCTCCCCCTATCATTTGGTCGCCTGGCTCTATCGCGTCCCGATTCTTCATAGCTTCTTTCGCTTGGGATACGCCTTGATCGCACGCTATCGCCACCACCTCGGGAGAATCGACCCTGAATTGGCCTGCGATGATGAGGGCTGTGTGATTTCCTATGGCGAACGTCAAGAAACATTGCGGGGATCTGCCAAGGAGGTAACCTGATCTGCCCTTCTACATCTTCTTGCAATTTGGCAGGTCCAAGCCTACCATTAATCGAATTGTCCGTACTGGTACGGACACCCATCCACCACTGAACTAACTCGGTTACCGCCATGGGACTTCTTCTCATCGGACTCGTCGTTGTCGGCCTCGCGACAGGTTTCATTATGAGCGACATGGAGCGCAAGCGGCGGGCGCTCTCAGAACTGGTGGAGCGGCTTGAGCCCTTGGTTCCTCGCAATCGACGTTTGGCCCTGCACAATCTGCGTCGTTTGAGTCAGAGCCTTTTCTACGCACAGAATCTGATGTCGCAGATCGAGCGGGAACTGTTGCTGCTGGAGAAGGAAAAGGAGATTGAGGTGCCCGTCGTCGACGCGTCGAGATTTGCCTTCCGTACGTCGGTCCAACTTGCCGGGATGTTTCAACGACTCGTGACGATCGAAGAGAGTGTCGGCATTGCCGAAAAGGCTGCTGCCGAGGAAAAGGCAGCCGCTGCAGAAGCGAGCGCCCTTATCGCCGAGGCCCCCCCCGAGGACCCGGGATTGGCCAGTGGCGCAGCCGCCGGGTGAGTGACACCTTCTGGCGAGAATCACGGTCTTCTGACATAAATTGACCGTCGCCAATGAACGAGTGCGACGGCGACCAGCCGATTCGCTCCGGCCTATATGATGACCCACGCCTTCAGCATCCCGCTGACTGGCTTTTTTTTGTTTGTGATGGGCTCTCTGAGCCGCCTCGAAGCCGCCCCTTGAAAATTGCGTAACCGTTTATTTTTGTTACTCTAATGGATGTATTGTAACCGTTCCTTTATTTCACCTGGCGCTTCGGAGATCTCCCCGTGACCGAGCGACCCAACATCCTCTTTTTGCTCTCTGACGAGCATTCCTATCGGTTTCTGTCTTCACGATCCCGACAGGAGGGTGGTGAGCCGTGCCATACACCGACACTTGATGGTCTGGTTGACCAGGGCGCGTTCTTCAGCGAGGCATCGTGCCAGATGCCCCTGTGTACCCCGAGCCGTATCGCCATGCTTGCGGGACGCCACTCGCACCGTGCAGGTGCCTGGAACAACAACTCCATCCTGCCACCTCAGCTGCCGACCTTCGCCTCCCACCTGGGTGATCACCGCTATGCCACCTGTACCATCGGCAAGATGCATCTAGGTGGGACACGCCAATTCGCGGGATTTCAACACCGCCCGTATGGTGATTTCGGCGGCCCCTGTGCACATCAGTTTGATCCACTCAGCGCCTACGAAGCAGGTGGGTCACGCCCCGGCTCTGATCTCAGGTCGCGGACGGTAGATGCGGGGCTATTGCAGGTCCCCGAATCACAACTGCAGGAGGCTGCCGTCGCCTCGGAGTCCATCGCCTGGTTGCGCAATCATCGCCAGGCGCAGCCAGACAAGCCCTGGTTGTTGATGGCGTCCTTCAGCCGCCCCCACTTTCCTCTCACAGCGCCACAACGACATTTTTCCCGCTACTGGCCTGAGGGGGTCAATGAACCTCGCATCACCGCGGGCAGTGGGGATAGTGCCACCCATCCCATGACACAAGGTGCGATCGCCGGATTCCGGACGAACGAGATCGAACGTGAAGAGGGATTGCGAGCAAGAGCCGCCTATTTTGCCTGCGTCGATTTTCTCGACGAGTTGCTCGGCGACTTTCTTGTCAGACTCGAACGTGATGGCGCTCTCGACAATACGATCATCGTCTATGCATCTGACCACGGCGAAATGTGCGGTGAGCACGGTCTGTGGTGGAAGAACACGTGGCATGAGTCCTCGGTGCGTGTCCCATTGATCATCTCCACACCCGAGCATCGACGCGGCGAAGTGGACGCCGCGATCATCAGCGACCCCGTGGGCCTCGCCGACCTGTTCCCCACGTTTTGCGGTTTCGCCGGCATCGAACCACCGGACGATCTCGATGGGGTCGATCTGTCGGGGCCCAGTCGCTCAGAGGCCAGTTCGGCTTTGATGCAGCGCCCAGGGACGATCACGGAATCGCTGATGCCACGGTGGGGCGAGGGCACCGAATTCCGCCTCATTCGCTCGCGTCGCCACAAATATGTCATGTTCCGTGATGCGGACGATCTGGCCTTCGACCTGCAAGCCGATCCTGATGAGCAACGCAACTTGCTCGCCCACGGTGAAGGCGGTGCGGAAACCGACGCCCTACGCTCACACCTGCTCGAAGACTTTGATTTTGCCACCGTCGAGCAGAACCGAACGACCCAGACGCAGGATCTACGTGCTCGCTTCCCGCTGCGGACCGAGGCGACGACACCGAATCAGATACAACGTGGCGATGGTCTGCTTGTTGAGGCTGATTCACCCCTCTATGACGCTGATGTCGTGAGCCGCGACGTTGACGCAGACTTTGATCGGTAGGGCGAGATGATCTGGGTCGTCGGCGTCATCGTCGTGGGCGAAATACTCATCTTCGTCCAGTTGATGCTCAGCTACCAGAAGCGAGGTGCGCGTCTGAAAATTGCCCGCGCCCCTATTCTCAAGCGCATCGAACAGCACAAGCAGGACCTCGTCGAGCTGTCGGAGAAGGTGCAGGCCCGCACGACAGAGAGCCTGGAGAAGGTCGACCTGAGGATTGCGGACTACACACATCGTACTGGATTCGCTGCAAATCTGGTTGCTGAACTGGACAACGAAGCACACGAGCGGGCTGAAGAATTGGGCCTCAATGCAGATGACGAAGAAGAAGAAGAAGAAGAAGAGGAGCATGAAGAGCCGCCTGCCGACGGCGAGGGAAACTTCAATCCCATGAAGGTCGAAAAGGACAAGGGATTCGACCCTTTCGACACGGTCCGCCACATACGGGGAGACTTGGAAGATGTCTTCGAGCAGGTCGAAAGCCTGCGAAATGACGAGGATATCGTCACGAATATGGCCCAGCGACTGGCCGCATCCAACGGCAAGCCGAAGGACTGATTTATGTCGGAGCTTCTCCTCATCGCCGGTGGGTCAGCCGTGTTTCTTCTCATCGTCTGTCTCATCACCAGAGAGAGCACGGAGGGCAAACTACGCGCCATGCGCATGGAACTCATGTCTCTGCGCTCAAAGGAGCGTACCCTGGAAGATCAGGTGAAGGCGGTACAGAAGACGGAGTCACAGATTCGCGAAGGCTTGATGCGCATGGAGCGGACGCAGGACTCGACGGGGCAAGTCGTCTCAGACCTGTTCCGAAAACTAACCCAGTTGTATGAATTCGTTCGGCAAGAACCGATGCCGGCCGTACCAGATCCTGGCGCTGCAATCGCTCAGGAAGAGGAGGTCGCCGCTTGAAATACCGACGTTTCGGCCAATCAGACTGGCAAGTCAGTGAAATCGGCCTCGGTGGCTCCTGGTTTTACGGTCGCCCCGAAATCGACCCCCAGCCTGTATCGTACGGTGTTGCCGTCGTCGAACGGGCCCTCGAACTGGGTATCAACTACTTCGACACAGCCCCGCTCTACGGCAAGGGGCGTAGTGAACAGGTCCTGGGTCACGCACTCAAGGGCATCGAGCAGCCATACTACCTGGCGACGAAAGTCGGCTACTTCCCTGAACCCTTCGATTACACTCGGGACAGCGTCCTACGCGGCTTTGAGGCGAGCCTCAAACGACTGCAGCGTGATCGTGTAGATCTGGTGCAGATCCACGAGTCTGAACAAGCGGGATGGGATGGCGTCTTTGGTGCCGGGCGCACATTAGAAACGTTGCTCGAATTGAAGGAACAAGGACTCACGACCCACATCGGCCTCACAGGTTCGGACCTGCCGCTGATGGCGAAGATCCTCGACGAAGCGAACGATTTCACCTCTGTGATCACCTTCCTCAAATACGATATGCTCGTGCAGGACGCGAAGAACGAGCTGATCCCGAGTGCTCTGCGCAACGACGCTGCGGTGATCTGTGCTTCGCCCCTGCATGGCGGCTTGCTTGGATCAAAACGTGATCATTGGCGTGAGACAGGGCGATTCGCCGAGCACTATGACCGCCAGGAACGTGTCGAGGCGGTACTGACAAGGCACCAGCTGGACTCCGTCGAAGCGGGCCTTCGTTATCTCCTCTCGGATGGGCAAGTCGGCATGCTGCTCTCTGGCGTAGCCAGTGTCGAGGAGTTGGAAACCTCCGTCGCTGCGTCCAATGCGGGTCCCTTACCTGAGGATGTGATCGACGAGATTAACAACGCCTGACTCGCTTCGACAAGTACCGCCTCGTGTTTCATTCGACGATCATCACTCATCAGACAGGATCCCCGTGTCTTCTACCCGCGTCGGCTTCATCGGCCTTGGCCACATCTCCATACATGCTCATCTCCCGGGTCTGCGACCACTTGTCGAGTCTGGCGACGTTGAACTGTCGGCTTTCTGTGACATCAGCGAGGAAGCCCTTGCCGAGCAGGCTGCCGCCTTCGGTGCAAAAACAACCTATACGGACCATAGGCAGATGTTTGAGCAGGAGGACCTGGACGCCGTCTACATCAATCTCCCACCGACCTTACATACCGATCAGGTGACCCTCGCCGCCGAGAAGGGCATCCACACTTTTGTCGAGAAGCCAGTAAGCCTCGACATGGCGCAGGCTGCCAGTTTCTCGCAACAGATCGAGAAGGCGGGAGTCGTATCGCAGGTAGGCTTCATGAGTCGCTACTATCCCTCTGCCGAGCATGTTGTGGAACTGCTCAGAGAACGCACACCTCGCCATGTTCAGATCTCCCTGTTCTATTCAGGAAAACCCGTCCGCTGGTGGACGAGCCGATATGAGGAATGCGGCGGCTCTTTCGTCGAGAACACGATTCACATGGTCGATCTGATTCGCTACTTCCTGGGCGATATTGCCGACGTGTCAGCCTTCTACATGTGGCGCGAGCCCGGCGAAGGCCCGGAGATGATGAACATGCCCCATGTGTATGACGTGAACTACCGCTTTGCCTCGGGCGTCGTCGGCAATGCCACCACATCACGCGTCCTCACCGACGCCAACGGTGCCGGGCGCCGCGAAGTCCTCATCGTCTGCGATGACGCATTGATCGAGTGGTCGACGAACAAGGTGACCGTCAACGGCGAGACCACCTTCGAAGCAGATGCCAAGGGCCGCGAAGCCTTCGCGCTGCAAGCAGCGGCCTTCATCGAGGCCGTCAAAGCTGAAGACCCATCTCGGATGCGCAGCCCCTACGGCAGCAGTCTCAATTCCCTCGCCGCCGTACTGGGCGCCAACGCCTCAGCTGAACGGGATGGCCAGCGCCTGGCCCTGGCAGACGTAGAAGCCAGCGAAGTCGCCTGGAATCCCCGCCACGCCGCCGGCCACGGCACACCCACCCTGGAGTGATCGCCAGGAAGTGACGCGCACGATCATTTACGATCGTCAGTAACCATTTCGGGCCAACTTGGGGCTTTACATGTAGAGCAGTCCTATCCACCCAATCTTGCCGATCGGATCATCGTGCCCGACGATCAGCTCATCGCTACCGTGCGCCTTGCCCAACAAGGTGATCTGGATGCCTTCACCGACCTGGTGCGCCAGTTTCAGGACATGGCAGTCGGCTACGCCAGAACGATCCTTCGCGACTCTCATCTTGCCCAGGACGCAGCGCAGGAGGCCTTCGTGCAGATGCTCGATGACCTGCCCGCGTTACGAGATCCCGCCGCCTTCGTGGGATGGTTTCGAAAACTCGTCTTCAAATTCTGTGATCGGCAAACACGGCGGGCAGACTGGTCATCCCAGTCTCTGCCCCAGGAGGACGTCATGGATCTGTCGACGACTGATCCGCAGAGCGAGTTGGAGTTGCAGCAGGAGGGTGCCGTCGTCCATCGGGCCATCGAATCACTACCGGATATCCAACGGGAGACGGTCCTTCTTTACTACATGGGAGACCAGTCGCAGGCCCGCATCGCCGCATTCCTGGAGATCAGCAAGGGCGCGGTGAAGAAGCGTCTATTTGATGCCCGAGCCACGTTGAAGGAGTCGATGATCTCCATGGTCCAGGACTCACTGCATGAAGAAGCCCCCTCTCGAACCGATTCATTTGAGCGTCGAGTTCTCACGAGTGTCCTGCCACTGCAGATCTCAGCGTGGGAGCAGCCTGAGGATATCACACGTGCACTCGGTTCCACCGTCGCGGGCCGGCATGTAGAGATCCCAGAAAATGCGGTTCTGCCTGAGAACGCCGTATTGATCGTAGAGCCGCGACTCGAAATCGATGACGCCGCATGGGATCGCCTCCTGGGCGAGATGAAGGAGCACCAGATCCCAGGTCTGTGCGTCGCAGGTCGACTATCTGATCGGCACCTCGAGCGGATTGGCGAACTGGCGGATCAACTCGTCTACCTGAATTTGTCTGGAACGAATGCTGGCATCACGGATCAAGGCCTGGCGCACCTGGCAGACCTGAAGCGCCTCCGCTATCTGGATGTGAATCAGAACAGCGCCTGCAATTCACCCTCTCTGGTGCCGGCGAAGGTATCGGATGCGGGGATGGATTTTCTACGCGAGTTAGCCGATCTCGAAGTGCTTTACTTACACAATCTGTTCAATGTCGGCGATGAAACTGCCAGACACCTGAAGCATCTCACGCGTCTTCGACGACTCGGCTTCGATGCGACACTGATCACCGATCAAGGCTTACGCCATATCGCCGGCCACGAGCACTTGATTGATCTGTCCCTGGGGCCGCTGATCACCGATGCAGGACTCGCCGTACTGTGTGAGTTACCAGGTTTCACCGACGCATCACGACCTGGGGCAGCATTGAGTCTGGCCAAATGTCCATTCATTGGCGACGAGGGTCTGAAACATGCGGGCGCTCTGGCAGGCCTCGAACGCCTGTGGCTGTGTGAATCCCGACTGATGAAGGATCGGTGGGTAGGCCTCCTCGAACCGGATGTCGCCTGGCCCGCCAGCTACACAGGAGCAGGGCTTGCTCCCCTTCGGCATCTGCCGCACCTGCGAGATGTCTGCTTTTCTGGAGAAAAGATGGATGAGGTTGCCCTCGAACACGTGGGCCAGTTCCCCAACCTCACGTCCTTTGCCTGCGGGAACGCAGTCTCCGGGGATCGGGGTTGGCAGGGTCTGTCAGAGTCTCAGTCCATCCAGACGCTGAGTGCCTTCTGTTGTCACGGGATGACGGGTATCGGTCTGAGAGCGCTGGCAGCCATGCCACACCTGGCAACCCTCGAACTCGGCAGCGACCAGATACGCGATGCTGATCTGGCGGCACTGGCGGATTTCCAAACGATGACAGCCTTCGTGACCCATCGCGGCAATGTGTTCACCGATGACGCCTTCGAATACATCGCCAGAGCGCCTGCTCTCGAGAGATTGGGCATGGGTTACGCCCGCACCCTATCGGATGCGGCGACGACACACATCGCTCGAGCGCCTCATCTGAAGAGTATTCACATGGGTGGTTGGCGCATGGGGGATCGTTCCTGTGAATTGCTTGCCGACGCGCCGGCGCTGGAACACGTGCGGCTGCATACGCGTCGACTGACCGACATTGGTCTCCTTCATCTGAATCGAGCGCCTCGTCTCAAGCAAGTCGAGATCGACGCCTGCCCCTTCGTGACAGTCGAGGGAGTTGGGACATTGCGTGACGATATCGACGTCGACTACTCGCCAGCGACACCGCGACAGGTCATCGAGGTCATTCTCGATGATGAGCAGATGAGGCAGCGAGCAATCGCTGTGCTTGCGGGCCACGGTGCGGCAGCACAAGATGAATTGTCTACCTTCGTGCGGATCTCGCCGCAAGCCCTTAGGCCCACATTTCGAAAACTCCTCGATCAAATCGACGCGGAGGCACCTTCGGACACTTGATGGAGTAATGCTCTCAAGATGACACAGTTGCTGGCTGGAGTTTCTCGCAAGACCATCACACCGCCCGTAGGTATCCACCTCATGGGATACGGGAATCGCCTTCAGGGGAATATCGGTGTCCACGATGACCTCTATGTCTCCACCGTCATCCTCTACGACGGCGAGACATACGCCGCCCTGCTCACAGCGGATCACACCTTCATCCACGCTCTGCTCGTTGAACGGATCAAGACGAAGATTGCGGCGTCCACTCAGATACAGGCGAAGGGCGTGTTTGTCTGCTGTTCGCACACACACGCGGGGCCGATCGGTTACGCCGACGACGATTCTGCGCAAGAAGCCAGAGCCTATATAGACGACCTGGTTCGCTTGTGTGTGGAAGGTGCCGTCGAAGCTCTCAGAGACATGCAGCCAGTTACCATGTTTGCCGGAACCGATCAATCACAGATCAATATCAATCGGCGTGAGCAGACCAACGAAGGTGTGATCATCGGAGAAAATCCCGAGGGACCCGTAGATCACGACGTGCAGACACTTCAGCTGCGGCTGGTATCTGGGCGATCTCTGGCAACGCTGGTCAACTACAGTTGTCACCCTGTCGTGATGGGGCCACTTAATCGACAGGTATCTGCCGATTGGGTCGGCGCCATGCGCAGCGGCGTGGAAGAATCCTCCGAGGACCTGTGTCTCTTCTTTCAAGGCACACCAGGAGATATCAACCCACGCAAGATGCGCTGGACCGAGGACAGTTGGGATGAGGTTGACCAGCAGGGACGAGACGTCGCTGCCGCCGCCATACGAGCTTGTCAGCAGGCGACTGCACTGACAAGCGGAGCGGTCCGCGTGCAACAAGAGGATGTGTGGCTGAGGCTTCTACCCGCTCGGGCCTTCGATGAAGTCTTCCAGGCCCTCGTTCCTGGGATCGAGAGCCTGGAAGAATACCACCGCAAGCGGCAAGAAGCCTTCCCATGGCACGTTGATCTTGAGAATCGAGGAGACGGAACCTATTCACCCATCGCCGTGGGCGCCGTTGGGGTTGGCGAATGGTCGCTCGCTACGCTGGGCGCCGAACCGTTCTGCGAAACAGGTCTCGCCATCAAGGCTGACTCGCGTGCGGCCATGACCTTTGTCTCGGGATACAGCAATGGCTGCAACAGTTACCTGCCCGTGGCCTCAGCATACGAGAGTGGCGGCTACGAAGTCGAAACGGCACCCCTGTTCTATAAACTTCCCGCAGGATTTGCACCGGAGAGTGAACAAAACGTGCGCGACACGGCTCTCCAGCTACTCCGGTCGTCTTGATACCGGCGTCGTCCCCCAGGAATCCGAAGCAGTTGTGCTCTTTCCCGGGTGGATGAGCGCTGGGCCACTATTCACGGCCGGACCAGATGTGTGACAGGTCTCCTGCTGCCTGATCGGCGGTGGCAGTAAAGAGGACAGAATCTCCCATGACGACGGACACGCGCACTTGCCTGTCCGCCTCAATTGTATACTGAGAAAACCGCACTCTCTCCGGGATCCGATCCAGGTGAATCGTCACCGCCTCCGTGTCGCGTGTCGTGACGGCCAGTGTATCGTGAGTCAATGACACTTGGACCTCGGCAAAAACCTCGCCCACGACGGGCCCAATCGTTAGCCAGAGAATCCGTTTCGCTTCATCGGTTACCAGGTGCAGTTGCGGATAGAATCGTTCGCCCTGGCCATCCAGACCGATTCTCTGGTGATGCTGCAGTTGGTCAAGTACCCAGGAAGCTGGAAGATTCAAGGGTAGATGGGATGCTCCCTGCAGCCAGTGCGGATCGGGTTGGAATCGATCGTGCGCTTGAATGGCGGCAACGAGGGACTCTGTCTGCTGCGGCGGCACGATTTCATCGAGAGTGCCGTGCCAGAAGATCGTCGGTACATACTGAAAATTCGGCACGTACGTCGCGGCGGACTGTCGTCGATAGGCATACTCAGTCATCGGCGATGGCGCACCTCCAACCTCCTGGGTTAGCAACGAGTCTGCCAACAACCTGAGTTGGCCCACCTTCGAGCTGAGCGCAGTCGGCGCCGACCGTTTTCTCCAGCTCTCGACATCGTAGATCCCTTGACCTGAAACGACCGCCGCAAATCGACCTGGATACTTGGCTGCCGTGACAGCGGACAACATTCCCCCCATCGATCGTCCTGCCAGATAGACTCGCGTCGAATCCACAGGATAGTGCGCCTGCATGTACTCCATCGCATCGATCAGATCATGCTGCGCTTCCAGTGCCGCCATCGAGAAACGACCATCTGTGTGACGGCCGTGTAGCTCCGGCACGACCAGCAGCCAGCCGCGCCTTTCGATCTCGTTGTAGTAGTAGGCTTGGGAATGACGAGTCCCCCAGGCATGGTGGGCCAGGACCAGTAGTGGCCTCCTGTCATCGCTCTCAAGCGAATCCGGCACAATGGCGAAGGCCAGCTGTTGCGTCCCATCATGGGAGTTGGTGAAGCTGAACTCGATCTGCTCTGCTTGTGTCGAGACAGAGAGTGCAAGGAGGCAGATCGTGGTGAGCAGTGGCTGGCGGGATCTCTCAGTCATTTGCCGCTGCCAGAACGACATTCGTCGCATCGAGAGCCCATGTCTCGTTGTAGACCGTCGGCTTCGGGCGCGCAGGAGGATAACTCGAGGGTGGCGACGCTGGATCCCATAGCTCATGACGATCTCGACCTCGGGCTGCGTCCAGCCACTCACGGTCCCGGGCGATGGCCTCTACTTCACGCTGCAGAATAAACTCGACGTGATCAAAGGCCGTGATCGCCACGTGCGCGAGAAACACACGATCCACGCCATCCCCATCCCAGGTGGCAAGGTCAGGCAAAATCACGGGGCCCGTGCAAATCTGGAACTCGGCATCCGCCTCATTCACATTGATCAGATTGACGGGATATTCCACGGTGACCGTAACATTGCGCTCAACGTCGACGTAGGAGGATCGGGCATTCATGCAGTCATTGGCGAAGGTCGCATTCACGATCTGTTTCGCATTGGCTAGCTCGCGAATCTCGCCGAAGCGGCGAATCTTCAATTGTGTGTCCATAAACAGATCAGACAGAGGGCTTCGTGAGACATCCTGCGAGACCGAACTCGGCTGCCTTGCCACCGGAATCACGTGCTTGTCGCTGAAGACCAGTCGCCATTCTGCACTGGGAATCTGAAACAAATTTCTCTTGGCGATGGTGTATTCGGACCGACATGGCGATCCGGCGAACAGTCGTGTCACCTTGCCCGAATCATGATCAGATATTTCACAACTCGCTTCGAGATTGAAACGAACGTGGTAGACCTGTCCCTCTTCGCCGACAAACCCACCAGCGTATTTGTAGTGCTCGTCATGTTTCCAGGGATTGTGCTTCCAGGTGAAGCTCGAACGCGCGAAATCGATCACAGATTCTCTCCTCATGGCAGCGACATTGGGTCTTTGAGTGGCAACCAAGCGTACTCAAAAGAGCATTATCGTAACGCAGACACTGGCGGGGCAAATGCTTGGCGCTTGCCTGCTCTGTGGCAGTTCCACATAATGAGTCCCTGAGAATTGCATCAACCGCCGTCGTGGACGGCTACCTGCGACAGATCAGGTCTCTGGAGAAGCGCAATGGTACAGGATGTCGTTAAGAAGCTCTTTGCCCAGGCAGGCGTCGAAGTACAAGGCGACCGTCCCTGGGATATACAGATACACAACCCGGATACGTACAAGCGCATCCTGACGGAGGGCTCCGTCGGATTGGGCGAGTCCTACATGGACGGCTGGTGGACCTGCGAGGCGCTGGACCAATTCTTCGCCAAAGTGATTGTCGCACGTCTCAACAAGAAAATCGTCCCTCTGTCTGCCAAATGGGTGGTTCTGCGCTCCAAACTTTTTAATGTGCAGACAAAACTGGGCTCACGACGTGTCATCGATCGTCACTACGAAATCAGCCCAGCCGTCTTTATGGCCTTTCTCGATACCTACAACCAGTATACCTGCGGCTACTTCAAGGACACCGATGATCTGAACGTTGCGCAGGAGCAGAAACTGGATCTCATCTGTCGAAAATTACAACTGACATCCGGTGACAAAGTCCTCGACATCGGCTGTGGTTGGGGTGGATTCGCGAAGTTCGCCGCGAAGAACTACGGCTGTCACGTCACGGGAATTACGATTTCTGATCAACAGTTGGAGTATGGCAAGACCTTCTGCGATGGCTTGCCAGTCAATCTGTTGAAGTGCGACTATCGAGATTTCGATCAGACCGGTTTTGACAAGACGCTGGTCTGCGGCATGATCGAGCATGTAGGGCACAAGAACTATCGTCCCTTGATGGAGGCGGCACATAGAAGTTTGAAGGCTGATGGACAGTTTCTGTTGCACACGATCGGCCGGCATTCTTCTGGAACCAGCACCGATCCATGGATCAACAAATACATCTTTCCAAATTCGATGCTGCCTTCCGCACGCCAGATCACAACCGCAGCAGAGGGACTGTATGCGCTTGATGACTGGCACAATTTCGGCAGCTACTACGATCCCACCCTCATGGCGTGGCACGACAACTTCGTCAAGAATTGGGAGACCCTTCGCGATGGATATGACGATCATTTCTTCCGCATGTTTACTTATTACCTGCTCAGTTGTGCTGCCATTTTCAGGGTAAACAAGAAAGTTCTGTGGCAAGTTGTGTTGTCGAAACGCCCCGGCGCACAAGCGGGATACGTGAGTGTCAGATAACCCAGGCAACATGCGACGATGAAACTGCACCTGGTCGACGGTACGTTCGAGCTGTTTCGTGCCCATTTCGGGGCACCCAACGCCCTTTCTCCAGCAGGCATTGAAGTCGGTGCGTCGCGGGGTATTCTGCGATCCTTACTCAATCTGCTGCGCGAACCGGAGTGTACTCACGTGGGCGTCGCCTTTGACCACGTCATCCGATCCTATCGCAATGACATGTTCGATGGCTACAAGACAGGAGACGATGTAGAGCCAGAAATTCTCGCTCAGTTTCCCATTGTCGAGCGAGTTGCCGCAGCGCTCGGCCTGGTTGTTTGGCCCATGGTTGAGTTCGAGGCAGATGATGCTCTGGCGACTGCGGCCACAAGATTCAGCCCCGATCCGCGCGTTGATCAGATCATCATCTGCTCACCCGACAAGGACTTTGCCCAGTGCGTGCGAGGTCAACGTGTGGTGCTTCACGATCGCATACGAGACCGTGTCATCGACGAAGAAGGTGTGCACGAAAAGTGGGGTGTTGGTCCTGGCTCAATACCGGACTTACTGGGCCTCATGGGTGATACAGCAGATGGTATCCCCGGCATCCCTCGATGGGGGCAAAAATCCTCTGCCACCTTGCTCGCCGAGTATCAGACCATCGAGTCCATTCCGGCAGACCCTGACTCGTGGAGTGTAAAGGCACGTGGAGCCAAAGGGCTGTCAGAGAATCTTGAGTCTCAGCGTGAGGCCGCACTTCTGTACAAGGAGCTTGCAACGCTCAGATGTGATGTACCTCTGACAGAATCGATCGAAGACCTCGAATGGCGAGGAGCACGACGCGGGCTCCTTGCTGACGTCGCCGACGAAATCGGCGATCAAGGCATTCTGGAGCGCATCGAGCGCTGGCGCGACTAACCCGAAGGACAACTGCATGGGTATTTACTTCGACCTGGGACGCCCTGTCATTGGGGGTTGGTTTCAGGGTGGCTGGGTTCTGCACGATCCGGTGCGCCGCAAGGACCTACTCTGGGGATCCGAATTGGGCCAGGAAGGTGCCGTGCTTTTTGCGATCGACGTCGACAGTGGGCACGTCGTCGAAGAACACCGGATTGGCTGTCGTGAATTCAATGCAGTGGGCGACCCGAACACAGGACTACTGTGGATTGCCACCAACCACGGCCTCTTTCAGCCGGGCCATCTGCTTTTGTCCTGGAGTCCGCACACAAGAAAGCTGACTTCTCATGGCTTCCCGCCGATCAGCGGTCAGAGATTTGCGGGTGTGCCATTTTTTGCCAGCGATGGTCGGATCTACATCGGCTCCCACCCACACGGACATGTGAGTGGGTTCGATCCGCGCAGTGGCAAGTGGCGGGACTACGGATGTCTCGCCCCCGAGCCAATCATTGTGGGACAGCACATCTGGTGTTACCCGCAATCTGAAACCGAGACAGGCGAGATCGTGTGTGGGATCAACCGGGTCCCCTTCGCGATTGTCGCGCTGAACCCAGACAGCGGCGAAACGCGGCTGTTGGATGAAGCGCCTCCCACACCGGTCAGTCCCCCGCCCACTCGCGACATCCAACCTCGCTTCTACCATGCCGCTGACTACGTTGTCGATGGACAAGAGCGTCAGAGCGACTACACGCCGCAGGTGGCGACGGATATTGTCGGCCTCAATACGGGACCGGACGGCAAGATCTACGGCAGCACCATCATCTCCATGCACATGTTCAGCTTTGACCCGCGCACCCGAGAGCTGACTGACCTGGGACGCGCAGGCTGGAGCAGTGGTGAGATCTATGATGTGATCGCCTATGGCGACAAGGTCTACCTGGGCAGTTACGGAGGTGGATACTGGGCTTCCTATGACCCGAGCAAACCATGGGACCCACAGCCAGAGCAGGAGGGCATCTCACCGACGGCGAATCCGCGCAACTTTGGCCAACTCGGCCAGGACATGAATCGCCCCTTCGAATACGCAGTTGGGGCGGACAACCGCATCTACATCGCCTGTCGTTCCAACTACCGAATTCCAGGGGGCGGACTGGCCCGTTTCGATCCCGCATCGGAAGAAATCCGCGTCTTCAGAGACGAAGAACAATCGTTCCAGAGTGTCACTGCCGACGAACGCTTCGTTTATGGCGGCACAAGCATCTCGGGCGGGCGTGGTTGCATCGAGACGACGACGGAGGGAAAACTCGTTCTGTTTGACGTCGAAGCCGAGGCTCGTGTCTTCGAGTGTATCCCTGTGCCAGCAGCGGAGGCGGTCACGTCTGTCGCCGTAAGTTCCGCTGATGGTCTCGTCTACGGAAGCGTCAGCTCGGGCCAGCTCTTCGCCTTTGACGTTGACGAACGACAGGTCGTGAGGCGCTGGGAAATGCGATCAAAAGGGACGCCACTGATGGGCGTACCGGAGACCTATGGGATCACACACCTGACATGTGCCCACGATGGTGACATTTACGGTGTCACCCAGAAAGACGTCTTCCAGCTAAATGTCAGCACCGGAGAGGTCCGTTATCTGGATCCCCCACCGATCACCGATCTCTATCAGATCGTCGAGGGTGAACCGGGTGTGTTCTATATCGGTGCCCGCGGTCATCTTCTAGAGTATCACCTGCAGGACAAACCCCACTACAGATAGGGGCTGGTCTTTAAATCGGCGCGGCAGCGTTCTCCACGCCGCGCATCGCCCACTGCATCGCAGACCACGCGTCATCGGCGACCCAGCGATGGGTGGTTTCATTCACGCGTTGGGCGCCAGAGGGCGTCTCGGCCCACGTCTCAGGTCGTTCTATCTCGAGAGTCACAGGTGACGAGGCTACGAGAGGGTCGACGGCCTGCCAGTTTTCCACAGCCTGCTGGATCGATGCGCGGATCAGGTCTCGTGCATCCACCGGTGCCAGATGGATGGCACACTCTTCTGCAAGCCCCTCCTTTACCGCGGCCGTCACGATGTTGGGCACCCAGGCCTCGGATTCGCGACAGGCGTGCGAGTCACCACTGGTATAGATCCAGGGCAGTCCAAACTGACCACATTGATACGCGGCAATCTGCATCTCCCCCACTTCGCGCCCATTGATGCGGTACACGGTCTGATCCTTCGACATGGTGTGGGCCAGACAAGCATCAGGCGTTTTCGCCATAGCGTGCATCCCTACCTGCACCAGCGCCTGCGCCCCGGCAACAAGACCTGGCAATGTCCGTGGCCGTCCGGTTCCGCGTGCGATCTTCACACCCGAGATCAGTTCTTCCACGAGAATGGTGCGTCCCGCACCATGGCCATCATTGATGTAGATATCTACCACACCGGCGTCGAAAAGTCCCTGCGCAGCGGCATTGACCTCACCTGTAAGCAACCTCTGAATCTCGGCTCGATCGTAGACACCTCGCGCCATGGCCGCATCGTCGCGCCGGCGCGGATCCCACATGTCGATCCCGGCGACGCCCTCCATGTCCGTGACCATGTAAACGGATTTCAACGTCATGTGAGTCTCAGACTGTGTGAAGTTTCAGGATCATGTCAGCGACTCTGGTGCTTCTGCTCTCGTGTGATCTTGATCGGTCCGCCAACATGCCCTCTGCTCGTATCTCGTGGGGCAGGACCCCGCTGCTCAGCCTGGTTCTCGTCGCTGTCAGTTCGGATAGACTTCGTCTTTTTCTTGGCAGAGGTCTTCTTCTTCGTGACAACCCTCTTCTTCTTGATCTTCTTCTTTCCCACCTGAATCTCCCTTCACAACGTAGCAAAGCGGACGTCTCTTCTACTCGGAAGTTACGTATGCAGCCATGATAATCTCAATGGTGGATTAACGGATCGTTCAAACCGGCATATCTGCGAGACCATATTGCTACGTCACATCGAAGCGAATACGGACCTCGTCGAGACAGACATAACCCTCCGGGAGCCGCGAACGCCAGACAGGATAGTCCTTCTCGGGACGCAGCTGATGTCGATCACCTTCTATGGCTCCCATAGGCTCGATTTTCAGTGGGTGCAGGACGAGGAGGATATCAACATTTACGTCTGCTAGAATCGTCGTGAGGGGCAGTTCGCCGTAAGACTCGGTACGGTCGTGTCTTGCCTTCAGACAGCTCCACTGGGCTGTATCAGGGACCAGTGTAACGGTCTGCTCACTCCAGTCGGGTGTGATCTCAAAGCTCTGACCTGTCAGTAGCCAGCCCGAAACCAACCCATCCTGTGCGCCCTGGATCAGCAGGTGAAACTTGGCACCTTTGGCCTCGACCTCTCCTCGCAGACGCAGCGTAAACTGCGCATTCGTGAAATCCGTCGGGCATCCCTGCAGGATGAACCGATTCTGCCCCTCTGTCTCGCGTTGGTGTTCTCCCGGTCGCCCGTCCGTGTTGAGCATGTAGAGCAGGTGCATGTAGCCGAGGCCCGGTGGCGCGTGATTGTAGTCTATCCACCACGGACTTCGACTTAGGGCGTAGCCATCATTGACCTCGAGGCGTGCCGGACCCCCAGCGTTGCTGATCCAGCCATACCAGCCGGCCGGTCCCTCGTCGAAGGTTTCGATGTATTCCACTGTTTCCGTGCCTTCCACTCTGGTGTCCTCGTATCAGTCCCGATAGCGCGTGCGCCGCCCTCGCACGAACTGCCCTTGATCTCCTCGCCACTTGCCTGATGTGTGCCATCATCGAGATAACTATGCACTCATGTCCTATCAGGCTGACCTTGATGCTGTGGTTTTGATACCAGGCCTGTATACTAGGCCTCATACTAGGCCTGATACTAGGCCTGATACTAGGTCCGACAAGCCGTTGAGCCAAACTCCATATGCCGTGAGATTCTGTACTGCCCTCAGAGTCTCCCCCCCTTTGGAAGCCCTCATGCCCACCCCGCTCGTCAATGCCGCTCGCGCCTTACGCCGCCAACTGCAGGACTTGTCCTTCGCCGCTCCTGTCACCCATGTCTACAACCCTCTCGACTATGCGCGACGCAGCCACGAGCAATATCTCACGCGGTGGGGCAGTGGCAGCAGGTCGGTGCTCTTTCTTGGGATGAATCCTGGTCCCTGGGGAATGGGACAGACAGGGGTCCCCTTTGGCGAGGTGGCTGCCGTCCGCGACTGGCTCGGGATTGAGACGCCCGTTTCACACCCCGACACAGAGCATCCGAAACGTCCAATAGATGGCTTCGCCTGCGCCCGCTCTGAAGTGAGTGGTCAACGTCTGTGGGGAATGTTTGCGGATCGATTCACGGATGCTGGCCAATTCTTCGCCGAGCACTTCGTCGCCAACTATTGTCCGCTCATGTTCATGGAAGAAACCGGTCGCAATCGCACCCCTGACAAGCTCCCGGCGCACGAACGCGAGGCCGTGCAGGGGCCCTGCGACGAACACCTACGACGTCTCGTCGATGCCCTGCAGCCACGCTGGATCGTCGGCGTGGGTCGCTTTGCGCAGACCCAGGCGCAACGTGCCTTGCCTGACACGCAGGCGCAGATCGTTACGATCCTGCATCCGAGTCCGGCAAGCCCGATAGCCAACCGTGGTTGGGCGCCGCAGGCTAGCGCTCAGCTACAGAATCTGGGTATCTGGACAGGCGAATGACCACACCCTCCAGAGTTTCGTAACCCTCTGTTTTCCTGTGACTTCACGCAGAAAAACAGGCGCTTGCTCAGAGACGATCGGTTGAGTATGTTCGCGCCATATGAGCGATACAACGATCACTGACGAGAAACTCTGGCATCTGCAGCACTGTCCCTTGTTTTCCGGTATCAGCAAACAAGAGATGGAGCACCTGCGGGACGTGACTGTCATGGTGAAGCTGGAGCCGGAAGATCTCATTCTGTCGGATCCGGATGATCCGAATGCCATCTGGTTTATCAAGGAAGGACTGATGTCGCTCACCTACGGTGATGCAGAAGGCAAGGATGCCACTGTGCTATTGCTCGGGCCCGGAGACCTGTTTGGCGCCATGGAGGGAGCGCAGACCCTCGACTACAGCCAAAGCCTCGTCGCCCTGAAATCCACGGTCCTTTGCCGCATGACGCAGCAGCAGATGGAAGCCCTGCTGAACAATCATCCTGACATTGGCTACCGAATCACCAAATTCTCATGGCGCCGTATCGCCAGACTGCAGCAGCGCCTCGCCGAGATCATGACCAAACCGGTGCGCGTGCGCCTGGCGACACTGCTGCTCAACCTCGCAGATGAATACGGCGAGGACCTACCCACTGGCGGACGATCCCTTGGCCTGACGATCACCCACGATGACTTGGCGAGACTTGTCGGATCGAGTCGCGAGATGGTGAGCAAGGTCATGGGCACCTTCCGCGATGAGGGCCTCCTACAGGCGGGTCGCAAGCAGATTGACCTGGTGGACCGAGACGGGTTGGCGACCCTCGCCGAAGGCCGCGACGCGGCAGAAGTCGTATGAACCATGCTTGAACTGAGGGGCGTAGCAAAACACTTCGGCGACACCATCGCTCTCCAGCCGACGGACCTGATCGCTGCATCGGGAAGCACGATGGTCTTGATCGGCCCGTCCGGATGTGGCAAGTCGACCCTCCTGCGCTTGATGCTGGGATTGATTCAGCCTGACGCGGGATCCGTCGCCATCGACGGCACCATCCTGGCCGAGCAGAATCTCGACACGCTGCGCCATCGTATTGGTTATGTCATTCAGGATGGTGGCCTGTTCCCGCATTTGCGCGCCGGCGAAAATGTCAGCCTTCTCGCTCGCCACCTCGACTGGACGCCAGACCGAATTCACACACGACTGCGAGAACTGGCCGAACTCACCCACTTCCCCGTGGACGCCCTCGACCGCTATCCGGCTCAGCTCTCAGGTGGTCAGAGGCAACGTGTGGGGCTGATGCGTGCCCTCATGCTCGAACCTGACTTGCTCTTGCTCGACGAACCACTCGGCGCACTGGACCCCATTGTCAGATCCGACCTGCAGAATGATCTGCGCGACATCTTCCGTGGCCTCGGGAAAACAGTCGTGATGGTCACCCACGATATGGGCGAGGCAGGGTTTTTCGGCGACCAGATCGCCCTGATGCGTGAGGGGCGGATTGTCCAACAGGGTACGTTGACCGATCTGCTGACGAAACCAGCAGAGGAATTCGTCGAGCGATTCATCAACGCCCAGAGAACGACCCTGCACGTCTTGGGCGGGACAAGCTGATGCGGCCCTGGCGCACCATCCTCACTGCCCTGCTCCTGTGCACACCCGCCATAGCAGAAGACCCCGTCCTGCACGTTGGTTCGAAATCCTTCACGGAGAGTGTCATTCTCGGTGACATGCTGCAGCAATTGGCACAGACCAGGGGCTACGAGACCGAGCATGAACGAGAACTGGGCGGGACACGAATCCTGTGGAACTCTCTGCTCGCTGGTGAGCTTGATGCCTATGTGGAATACACGGGCACCATCGCCCAGGAAATTCTCGGCAACGAGGGCATGATCGATGAAGCCGCGATGCGGGCGCGCGTAGAAGAACATGGACTACGCATGACACGCCCTCTCGGTTTCAACAATACCTATGCCATCGGTGTCACTAGCCATGTGGCAGAACGTCGAGGACTGGAGACGATTTCTGACCTCGTCGCCCATCCGGAACTCGTGCTCGGCTTCAGCAACGAGTTCATGGATCGAGGTGATGGTTGGCCCGGTCTGCGCATGCACTACCAGCTACCACACCAGGACGTGAGTGGCCTCGAGCACGCGCTTGCCTATCGCGCCCTGGAAGCGGGACAACTCGACGCGACCGATTTCTACTCAACCGATGCAGAAATCGACTTTTATGGGTTTGTCGCCCTCAGAGACGATCGCGAGTATTTCCCCACCTATCACGCCGTCATCCTGTATCGCGCTGATCTTGAAGAGCGTGCACCCCATCTCGCGGCAGCCTTTCACAGCCTCGAAAACCGCATCGATGCCGTCTCCATGGCGAAGATGAACAAGCGTGCGAAGATCGATCGCGTCCACGAACAGCAGGTTGCTGCCGACTTTCTCGCCGAGACCTTCGGCACGATCGCCGAACTCGAGATACTGAATCGACCTCAGAGACTGTGGAAGACGACGATCGAGCACCTGACTCTCGTCGGCCTCTCACTTTTGGCAGCGATCCTGGTCGCCGTGCCCCTGGGGATTGTCTCAGCCCGATATCGGCAACTCGGCCAGGCCGTGCTGGGCCTCAGCGGCATTATCCAAACGATTCCCGCCTTTGCCTTGCTCGCCTTTATGATCCCTCTCGTGGGACTGGGCGGACCGTCGGCCATCTGCGCACTCTTCCTGTATTCTCTGCTCCCCATCGTCCGCAATACCTACACGGGGCTGACGGACACCCCCTTGCATCTGCGCGAATCTGCGGCGGCACTCGGATTGCCATCTGGCAAGCGTCTACGCTGGATTGAACTTCCCATGGCATCGCGGTCGATCCTGGCAGGAATCAAGACATCTGCCGTGATCAATGTGGGGTTTGCCACACTCGGCGCCTTTGTTGGCGCAGGTGGGTTCGGTCAACCGATCCTGACCGGCATCCGCCTCGCCGATACGGCTCTGATTCTCGAGGGAGCCATCCCTGCTGCCTTGCTTGCCTTGTTAGTCCAGTGGCTCTTTGAGTTGTCAGAGAGAATCCTTGTACCTGCTGGCCTGCGACTACAGCCAACAGACTAACTACGCACGCGACTGGAGGCCTCGATCACGCAGTTCCAGCCACTTTCTACACATGGCACGCCCCGGGGCCTGACCCTGGTCGGATCTACACAGCAAAGTGCCAAGACTGACCTCGCCGCCGATGTACGCGAAGGTCTTACAAACACACAAAAGTGGCTGCCGTGCCTCTATTTTTATGACGAAGTGGGCTCGCAACTGTTCGAGCAGATCTGCGAGCTGCCGGAATACTACCCGACCCGCACAGAGGCGGCGATCCTGGCAAGCTGCGCTGACGATCTGGTTGCACACCTTCAGCATCACGTGGATCTCGTCGAACTTGGCTCAGGGAGTGCGACCAAGACACGCCTCGTGCTTGAAGCACTGCTAAGACGCCACGAACAGCTGCGTTTTATCCCCGTCGACATCTCTCGTTCGATCCTCGAAGAGAGCTCAAGGGCCCTGGTCGGCGATTACGATCAGCTGGAAGTCTATGCCGTCGCCGGAGAGTATCATGATGGACTGGATTTCCTCAAAGAGCAGGGCGGGCCACCCCGGCTGATTCTGTGGCTGGGCTCAAATGTGGGGAATTTTCAACGCGATGATGCCGTCCATTTCTTGCAGCGACTACATACGACGATGCGACCAGACGATCGCTTCCTGATTGGCATCGACCTGCGAAAGGACGCAGCCATCCTCGAGTCAGCCTATGACGACGCGGCGGGAGTCACTGCTGCCTTCAACAAGAATCTGCTGACACGTATCAATCGCGAACTCGGGGCAGACTTCGATCTGGACGCCTTCTCTCATGAGGCTCGGTGGAACCAGGATGCGGGAAGAGTGGAAATGCATCTGGTCAGCGAGATCGCTCAATCCGTTCACATCGCTGCAATCGACCTAATGGTCGAGTTCGAAGGCAGTGAGAGCATTCATACAGAAAACTCGTACAAATACTCGCCGGACGAGATTCAGGCCCTGGCCACCTCGAGTCACTTCGGCATGGAGTGCCAGTGGTTCGACGAAGCCCGCCGCTTTTCCGTCAATCTCTGGCACCCGAAGTAAGCCAGGCGCAGCAGTCGTTCCGTCTAGTCGTAGGTAAAAACGGTTCCTGGACGGACCCGCAGACGTCTTCGGATGATCTGCGAAATCGTATCGATTCCCACATTGAGCAATGCCGTCGCGCCGATCAGAAAAACGGCCTTGTCGATCGCGTCTTCTGCGATGGCCGAATCGATGAAGAAACCCAGCGTCCGAATACCGAGGATGCCGAGAATTGCGGACTCGCGCATCATGACCTCCCATCGGTAGAACAGGAACGCGAGGAATGGCCCATAGACTCGCGGCAGCACCTCGAATAGATAGCGGTCTGATCGTCGTTGGGGTTGATCGACACGCAGATTCAGCGTGTTGGCGTGCCCGCCCGTGAGGTGACTGAGGATCGCCCCATTGTGCAACAGAATTGCGACCACGGCAGGCAGCATCGAAGGGCCCCACAACTGCAACAGAGCGTATGCGAGGATGTATTCCGGTGTCGTGCGCAGGACGATGAGACCGTAGTGGGACAGGGCACGCCCAAAACGACCATTGAAGTGACGACAGATGGCGGGGAAGGCAAGCAAGGTAAACACCCCCGTACCGACGAGAGCAATCTGGGTCAACAGGATGGTGTTCCATGCCCCCGGGACAACCTCCGTCGCCGTCAGGTCCCAGGCCCAACGCCCAATCTCCATCAGATCGAAAACAACCTCGCCCGTGCCCGCATAATAACCATCACTGCGCATTGGCCAGGGCAGAATCTCGTATGTAAGGAAACGTCGGACATTGTCCCAGGACAGATGGACATCCGTCGAGATCAACGCGAAGGAAACAGCGATGTAGATCGGTACGAGCCGCGGTCGTACCCACCAGCGCAGAGAGGCGATCAGCAGATAAAATGCATAGAGCAGAGCAGGCGCTTCTGCGTAGAGTCCCTCGCGAAAGGCCGTCTCCAGATGAAAACCCAGCGTCGGCAGGCCGATGAAGCCGAGGATGGCACTGGAACGCAGTGCACACTCGAGTCGGTAGGAGGTGTAGGCGCGCAGATCGGGATAGGCAACGGGGAGAACGCCATAGAAGAAACGACTCAGTTTGCCGCTCGCCGCCGGCAAACCAGCAAGAGGGCGACGATCAGCTTCCTGCAGGATCTCGGCGTATACCTTGGCGAAGACCCCCGCATAGGGAATGCCGATGGCGAGGATTCCGCAGATGGGGGTGAGTCCGACGACAGGCAGGAAGAGGAATGCCCAGAACAGTTCGTGCACTGCGCGCACACATGCGCAAAAGGCACGGACCGTAACTGATTGATTGAACACAGCCGCCAACAGGCTGCCACCGGCAACACCCAGTGCCAGACCGCAGAAGGCAAAGGTGATCGTATTCACGAGCGCGTCGCCTACACGGGACAGGGCCGACACGTCTGGCGTAAGAAACCCCCAGCCGATTCGACCCAACTCCCCCCATGGCTCGAGGGTGCTGATCTCCAGATCGGCACCGACGAGACATAGTACTGCGACGCCGACGAAACCAAGACTCGTGCGCAGCACCTGTTACCTAGCCTTCAGCGCGGTAGAGGTGCCCGAGAGTCTCCGGATCGACTTGCTCAGCGGGAAGATCGAAGACGATCTGCCCGTCGCGAAGGGCGATGGCTCGAGGAAAGTGCTCGAGTGCCAACTGCACATCATGCATGGCAAGCACAACCGTCGACGCACTTTGCTTGATCAACTCAAGTACACGTCCTGCCTGATGCGGATCGATGGCAGAGACAGGCTCATCTCCCAGCAGGATCTGGCTATCTCGGAAAACAGCGCGCCCCACGGCGACGCGCTGCTGCTGACCACCCGACAAGGACTGCACACGGTCGTGTGCCTTGTCCGCCAGATCCAGGGCCTCGAGAATCGGCTGCACAGCCGCTACATCTGCCGGATGGGGACGCAGCAAGGTCCGCAGATTCTGCCATGATGTGTGACTGTCGAGCCGACCCGCATAGATGTTGTGAAAAGTGGACAACTGCGGCACCAGGGCATAGTCCTGGTGGATCAGGGCGCTGTCGCGGCTGCTCAGCTCCTGCAGATGCCGCAGCAGCGTCGACTTCCCCGCGCCACTGGGCCCGATGAGGACAACCTTCTCCCCCATCTCGATCCGCAGACAGATACCCTGAAGCGCCGTGACTCCTTGGTACGCAATGCTCAGATCCTGCAGATCAAAGGCGTTCGTGGCTACGTCGACGGGGGCCCCCATGGCTTTACGAGTCGGCCCTACTTGCGTAAGACGCCGATCTCCTGGCCGGTTTTGAGAATGGGCGCATACATGCTGTTGTCCGCGGCGATGAAGCGAGACCGTGGAAAGGCATCGAGGAGAGCGCGATCTTCGATATTGATCAGGGCCTGCTGAATGCGGTCAGCGAAGCCCTCACCATACACCACGTCGACATCGCCTCGTACCGTCCAGTTATAATCGGGATAGGTCGGTGTGCGCCAGATGATGCTCACCTTGTTTGTATCGACCTTGCCTGCCGCCAGTTCGTTGTCCCAGACCTTGTAGTTGAGGGCGCCCACCTCATAGGCACCAGACTGTACAAGTGCCAGGGTTTTGGAATGATCGCCGCTGAAGCCGACACGCTTGAAGGATTCATCCGGCGACTTGCCCAGATGCTGACGGATGAAGTATTCCGGCATCAGACGCCCCGAGGTTGAACCTTTCGAGCCAAAGGTGAAGGTGTGGCCAGCGATCCCGGCAGGAAACGTAGCTCCTGCGTCTATCCCTGTGCTGTGATGAGCGATGAAATAGGTGACGAAGGCGAGGTCATCTTGCCCCTGGGCAATTGCCTTGGAACCGGGTACCGCCAACCGTGCCTGCACACCGGAGAGCCCACCAAACCATGCCAGCTGCACTTCAGAATTCTTAAAGGCCGCCACAGATGCCGCGTAAGACTTCACGGGAATGTATTCGACCTGAACACCGAGCTGCTCGGTGAGATATGCGGCGACACCACCAAAACGTTCCTGCAGTCGTGCCGTGTTCTGATCGGGGATCGCTGTAAAGCGGAAGATCGGCGCCTGCTCCTCGGCGGCGACGCTGGTTACGGTGATCCAGCATATCGTCAGTGCGAATAATGCTTTCGTGAAGGTGCGCAAGAGCCTAACTCCTTGTGAAGTGGGCGAACCCATCGCCTTGGATGACTGCTAAATCGGCGTCGACAGACAGATTCCCGTCGGCTTCAGCCGTATGGTGAATGAGTTTTCTTGTTGATAGCCAGTGAGAATCGAGGTGAGCTGAGCCCTTGTTATCTAATCGCCAGAGCTGTGTCAGCGTCGCGTGGTTCGACAACACCCACCTGGCAGGCTGCAGAGACACCAGCTGCCTTCAAGGCCGCGATGGCCGCCTCGCCTTCGGATGCAGGTAAGGCAACGAGAAGACCACCACTGGTCTGCGGATCGACAAGGATTTCCTGCTCGGCCAGGGACAGATCCCGGTCAAAGCGGATCGACGCGTCGATCTGTTCATGATTGGCTGCATTGACGCCTGTTGTGACGCCTTTCTGATACATATCCAACGCTTCAGCCATGATGGGAATCGAGCCGAAGTCGATGGCCAGCGTCGCCTTCGATCCCTCGGCCATTTCGAAGGCATGCCCTCCAAAACCGAACCCTGTGACATCCGTTGCCGAATGCACATCAAAGCGGGCGAACACTTCGGCCGCCGTCTTGTTCAGTGTCGTGAGTGTCTCGATGCAAGTGTCCATTGCCTCTGCGGATACCAATTTATTCAGATTTGCATTGAACAGGACACCGCTCCCAATGGGTTTGGTCATGATCAACACATCTCCCGGCTGTGCTCCGGCGTTGCCCCAGTAACGCTCCGGATGAACGATGCCCGTGACAGACAGGCCGAACTTCGGTTCCTCATCGTCTGTCGTATGCCCTCCTGCAAGGACCGCCCCGGCTTCTGTGATTTTCTCCAGGGCCCCTTCGACGATCCCAGCCAGCACGTCGGCGCCAAGATCTCTGCTGGGGAAGCCAATCAGATTCAGGCAAGCCAGTGGCTTGCCACCCATGGCGAATACATCGCTCAGGGCGTTCGCAGCAGCGATCTGACCGAACAGAACCGGATCGTCAACGGGCGGCGTGATGATATCGGCCGTGAGCACGAGTGCGCGCTCATCGTCGAGTCGATACACAGCCGCATCGTCACTGGTCTCGAATCCAACCAGCAGATTCGGGTCGTTCTTCGACGGCAATCGGGACAGCAGCTTGGCGAGTCCGACCGGACTCACTTTCGCCGCTCACCCGCAGGTACGCGCCAGACTCGTCAGGGTCTTGTCTTTACTGAACAGTGCCAATGGAGCTCACTTGCAGCGAGGAATATTGTCATACAAGAATGCTTCCGGCTGAACGTAATTGTGCCGCGTCAGATTCGCAATGGATTGAACAGGTCGGGTTACATTCCTATCCTCCGTATCCAGTGCCTCTTGTCCCCAACCTCAGATAGCGCAACCATGGCTCCCGACCACCAGATCCTTTCCTTGATGACCATCGACGACCTGATCGGACACGTGGCGGATGCCCGCGCACGTTCACTTGAGCTGATGGGTGACTTGTCTGATGAGCAACTGCTCGGACCTAAACTCGACTGCGTGAATCCAGGTCGCTGGGAAATTGGTCATCACGCGTGGTTTCAGTCCCAGTGGGTCCTGCGTGCCGCAGCTGGCCAGGACCGAGTTCGGGAGGACGAGGATGTGCTGTATGACTCGATGGAAATCGACCACAAGACAAGATGGGATCTGCCACTACCAGAGCGCACTGAGACCTTCGCCTACGTCGCTGAGGTGCTGCAGCGAACTCTGGCCCTGCTGCGTGATAACCCGAGTGACGAGGTCGTCTACCACGCCCTCTATGCGACGCTTCACGAGGACATGCATACCGAGGCACTCACCTATACGCGCCAGACGCACGGTTGGCCCGCGCCAAATCTTGGCATCCAGATCGATCCCGGGGACGTCGACGGTGGCGGCCCTCTGCCGGGTGATGTGGAGATACCTGGTGGTACCCTGCAATTAGGTTCATCCGCCAACGCTGCCTTTGTCTTCGACAACGAGAAGTGGGCCCATCCAGTTCAGCTGGCTCCCTTCCGTATCGCTCGTGCCGCTGTGACCCAGGCCGAATACGCTGAATTCGTCGATGCCGGAGGCTACGCCGAGGAACGCTATTGGACGCAAGAGGGCTGGCAATGGTGTCAGTCGCGCCAGGCCCAGCATCCGGTTCACTGGCAGCGTATCGCCAACGGCTGGCAGCGACAGCATTTCGATGCCTGGTTCGACCTCGAGCCAGATCGACCCGTGATCCACATCAGTTGGTTTGAGGCAGATGCCTACTGCAGGTGGGCCGGGCGGCGCTTGCCAACAGAGGCTGAATGGGAGGCAGCAGCAGCGACGGAGCCAGATTCCGCCGGCCTGTCACAGCACAAGCGCCCCTATCCATGGGGTAACGAGGCGCCCTCCCCTGCCGTGGCCAATCTCGACTGGCATACGATGGGCACCGTTGATGTAGGCGCTCTGGGCGCCGGTGACAGTGCCTGGGGTTGTCGACAGATGATCGGCAATGTCTGGGAATGGACGTCAACAGATTTCGGCCCCTACCCGGGATTTGAAATGGATCCCTACAAGGACTATTCAGCGCCCTGGTTTCACACACGGAAAGTGATGCGAGGTGGTTGCTGGGTGACTCGATCTCGCCTGATCCGCACCCAATATCGAAACTTCATGACACCCGACCGTCGCGATATTCTCGCCGGCTTCCGCACCTGCGCCGCATGAGGCCGCACTTACGATGTCTAGGGCCGCACTTACACTGTGTGGGACCGCACGTACGCTGTGTGAGACCGCACTTACGCCGTGTGAGACCGCACTTACGCTGTGTGAGACCGCACTTACGCTGTGTGAGACCAGCCTCGTGCGTATCCTGATTGTCACACCTGCCGCGGCACGGTCCCGCAGCGGCAATCGTCTCACCGCCATGCGCTGGGCCCGGCTTCTGCGGCGATCGGGCCACCGGGTCACGGTGAGTACCGATTTTGACAGACAACGTGCAGATGTTCTCATCGCCCTGCATGCCCGACGCAGCCATCAGGCGATCGTCAAGTGGCGGCGCCAGCGACAGGGTGCACCCATTGTACTCGCCCTCACAGGGACTGATCTGTATGGTGACATTCACACCGACGCTGATGCGCAACAGTCCCTGCAGTTGGCGGACCGCTTCATCGTCCTGCAAGAGGCAGGCATAGAGGAGCTGCCCGCTGATCTGAGGGATAATGCACGTGTCATCGTTCAATCGGTGCTGCCTGCGAAGGGGACGTATCCGCCGCGAGCCCGGGTTTTCGAGGTCTGCGTTCTCGGCCATTTGCGTGAGGTGAAAGACCCTTTCCGTACCGCGGAGGCATCTCGCCGTGTGCCCGTGTCGTCTCGGTTGCAGATATCACATGCTGGTCGCGCTCTGTCAGTGGAAATGGAGGAGCGTGCACGGCAAGAGATGAGCCAGAATCCGCGCTATCGATGGTTGGACGAAATACCGCGGTGGCGCGCCATGCGGTTGCTGGCTCGCAGCCAGGCGATGGTGTTAAGCTCTGTCATGGAGGGTGGCGCCAATGTGGTCTGCGAGGCGATCGCCAGCGGTGTGCCGGTGATTTCGTCTCGTATCTCCGGGTCCATCGGCCTGCTGGGTGCCGACTACCCGGGCTATTTCGAGGTCGGAGACACAACGCAGCTTGCCCTCCTGCTGCAGCGGCTCGAGCAGGACCCCAGATTCCACGATCAATTGCGGACGTGGATTTCGAACCGCGCCAACATGGTCGATCCCGCCACGGAGCAGGCCCTTCTGCACGCATTGGTGGAAGAATTATAGCCTCAGGGCCTGAGGTTGAGGCCCTTGCCTGATGTGATCTGCAGAGCCACTTTTGGGCCGCGTACGCCCATCCCCTTCGTGGAGCCACCATGCTCATTATCGATTCGCACCTCGATCTGGCCTACAACGGACTCGTGTGGAATCGGGATCTCGCCCAATCGATCTCGCAAATGCGCGAGGCCGAGGCGGGGATGGAGCAAAAGGGACGCGGATTGAATGTGGTCTCCTTCGACGAACTTCGTCGTGGTGAGATGGGCTTGGTCTTTGTCACGGTCTGTTGTCGCGTCGCATCCCATGGCAAACGTTTCCCAGGTGTGCGCACCCAGGAAATCGCCTACGCCCACGATCGAGGGCAGCTGGCCTGGTATCGAGTGATGGAGCGCCAGGGCCACCTGCGTCAGATCTGCAGCGTCAGCGATCTCGATGCGCACCTGCAGGCATGGGAAGCAGATCCCTTGCACTGCCCACTTGGTTATATCCTGACCATGGAAGGTGCTGACGGCATCGTCGACGTCGAACAGATACCCGAGTGGTGGAGTGAGGGCCTACGCGTCGCCAGTCTCTGCCACTATGGTGTCAGCTCCTACTCCCACGGTACGCAAGCCCCCGGTGGCCTCACGTCTAGAGGTGGTGCCCTCCTCAAAGCACTGCAGAGCCAGGGCGTGATGCTGGACCTGAGTCATCTCGCGGAAGCTGCTTTCTGGGAAGTCCTGGAGATCTTTGGTGGACAAGTGCTGGCAACGCACAATTGCTGCCGCGCTCTATGCGACCATGACCGGCAGTTCGATGATCGTCAGATTCGGGCGATCATCGATCGCGGTGGTGTGATCGGTGTGGCCTTTGACGACTGGATGCTCTCGCCTCTGTGGGATCACGAGTCTCAGGACAATACGGGAATCACCCTGGAAACCGTGGCCGACCACTTCGATCATATCTGCCAGATCGCCGGCAATTGCCAGCACGTCGGGATCGGGTCAGATCTCGATGGTGGCTATGGCAAGGAACAAAGCCCCGCCGACATGGACACGATTGCCGATCTGCAGCGCCTGGAAGCAATCTTCGCACGACGTGGCTACACCGATCAGGACATCACCAGGATGTTGCACGGCAATTGGCTACGCCTGTTGCGCCAACATCTACCGGCGTCCTGACCATGAGCGTCCGCTTTGTCGTGGTCACCGACACCCACTACCACCCAACGGCCCTGCGTGATTGGGGTGCACCAAAGATGCTGACGCGCTCGCGCGAAGTACTTGCAGCGAGTGTGCCGGCGATCAATGCTGTCGAAGCAGATTTCATCATCCACGGCGGCGATCTCGTATGTGGCGGTGGTTCCTTCGATCTGTCGACGATCGACTACGAACTGTCGATCCAAGATGTGGCTGCTGAATATGCGAAGTTGCGTGCCCCCATTCACTATGTTCCGGGCAATCATGACTCCGATGCACAGACGGGCTCCTTCGAGAGACTCTTCGAGACCTTCCCCATCCCTCGCCTGCTGGATGTCGTCGATGTTGCCCCGGGCGTGCGCCTTGCCCTGGCCAACATCTATCACGCGGCGCCGCTGATCGGACGCTGGTCGGATGAGCTGGATCAGGCGCTGCGTCGTGCCGATGCGGCAGCGCGAGAAGATCACTGTGCGCTGCTGTTGGTCTTACACGAGTGGATCCTGCCCAATCTCGTGCGTCCCGGCGACGACGACGATGTAGGATGTATCGAGGGCGCTTCTGTTCTGCGTGACACACTCATCGACTGTACCTCTGTCGTGGCGACCTTTTCGGGGCATCGGCATGTGAATCGTCTACGTCTTTGGCGGGACATCGTTTTGGTGGATACAGCCTGCCTGATCGGCCACCCCCTCGGATTTCGCGAGATCGTTCTCGAAGAGGACGGTTTTCTGCAGTCTCACTTCCACGTTCTCGACTGTCCGGACCTGCTCGAGGCTTCGCGATACAGATCCTCGCGCGAAGCCAACGAACGCTATGAGGGGGAAGAATTGGATCGAAATGGTGTCCTGCTGGCACCACGACTGCAGCGGATCTGGGCCTGGCGGCAGCGCCAGAGCTGACCATGCGAAGATTGCCCACTGCTGCAGGATGGCCCCTCATGGTTTGCCACCTGGTGAGGGCCGACCTATATATGAACCAGTCAACCTGTCCCTCACTCTGAGTCGACCATGTCTCTCAGCCAATTTTTGCGCAATGTTCAGCTCTTCGACTGTCTCGGCGAGTCCGAGCTGGATGCCCTCGCAGAGCTGACATTTACCCGCACCTTCGACAAGGGACAGTTGATCATTCTCGCGGAGGATCCGGGGGATTCACTCTTCATCATACGCAGTGGTCAGGTGAAGGTCAGCCTCATCCATGAAGACGGGAAGGAGTTCATCCTGTCCCTGCTTGGTGAAGGTGAGGTATTTGGCGAATTGTCCCTTCTCGATGACCAACCGCGCTCAGCCAATGTGACGGCCATGGCGCAGACGCAATTGGTGATGTTGCAGCGTGCCGATTTTCGTGCCCTGTTATCGAAGATTCCGCAGATAGCGGTTTCTCTTCTCGAGGAATTAGCGCAGCGATTGCGCCGCACGGACGATCAGGTGGAGGGACTCGCGTTGCTTGATGTGCACCATCGTGTCGCCAAGACGATCCTGCGACTGGCCACAGATCAGGGTGAACCAACTGATGGCGGTGTGGTGATCACTGGTCGCCCCACGCACCAGCAACTGGCCAACATGGCAGGCACGACACGCGAGACAGTGACACGCGAACTCAAGCAATTGGAGCAACAGGGATATATCACGACCCGTGGCCGGGACATCATTGTCCTGACACCTGACGATGAGGCCGACAGCGAGGAATGACCCATGCCGACTCTACACCTTCTCCACTGCAATGGCGTGCTCATCCGTGGCACCAGGAACCTCCGGGGAAGTCGACGACACTCGTAGGAATCATCTTCGCTGTGGGTGCCGTGGCAGCGTGGAGTTTCGAACACATTCTGTATGGACTGGGATCCATCCTGATACTTCTCGCCACTACGAGTCGATATCTACTGCCAACGGATCATCTTGTTGACGGCCAAGGCGCGTCAACAACCCACCTTGGTTTCACACGCAAGCTTCGCTGGCAACAGATTGCCCGAGTAGATGTCCATCGCGATGGCTTGTTCCTGAGTCCTTTCAACCAGGCCTCCCGTCTGGATGGTTTTCGAGGTATCTTCCTGCGCTATGCCGACAACGGCGGTCGGGTCGCCGTCACCGTCGACCACTGGCGGCGATCCCTGCAGGACTCAAAGGCACTGAAGGACCCAGAGAGTTGAGTACTTTTAAAGAGAAGTGGTCCCACGCCTTTGCCATCGCTGAGGAGTCGGAAACGACCTGGACCGAGGGCGAACGCGAACTGATCGACAAGCTGGCACAATTCGTTGTCAGACGACGAATGACAACTGTCGCCTTGATGACCCTCGAGTCCAGCCGGCCGCTGAATTTCGTCGGCAGCCAGGCCCTCGCCTTTCTCGCCCCTCTCCTGACCCTTATTTTCAATAAAGCGGACGTAGATCGCTTCATCGAGTTGCTGGAGAAGCGCCAATCCGTCGACCTCATTTGTGACACGATTCTGGAGTTGGAAAACGCACGGGATGACAACAATCAACACCCGACGCAGCAGGTACAATGACGTCTGATCTCAATGTCGTTATCGCCACCGACTGTGGTTCGACAACGACGAAGGCGATCCTCATCGAGCGCAAGGGTGATGCGTATCGACAGACTTTTCGAGGTGAGGCCCCCACAACAGTAGAGGCGCCCTTCGAGGATGTGACGCGTGGCGTGCTGAATGCGATTCAGGAGATCGAGGAGTTGTCCGGTCGCCAAATCCTGGATGGTGAGCGCATCATTACACCCGCCAATGGTGATGTAGGAGTCGATGTATACATCTCCACCAGCTCCGCCGGTGGTGGGCTGCAAATGATGGTCGCCGGTGTGGTACAGTCGATGACGGGAGAAAGTGCCCAGCGCTGCGCGCTAGGTGCTGGCGCGATCGTCATGGACGTGCTCGCCGCCAATGATGGCCGGCTCCCGCATGAGAAGATCGAACGGATTCGCCAACTACGACCCGACATGGTCCTGCTTTCGGGTGGGACAGATGGCGGAACCATATCACATGTCGTAGAGATGGCTGAGTTCATTTCAGCTGCGGACCCGCGGCCCCGTTTTGGCTCTGGTTTCCAACTGCCTGTGATCTATGCCGGCAACAAGGACGCCGCGGAGAAAATCGAGGCGACCCTCGGTGAAAAGACGGCACTCACCTTGACGGAAAACCTGCGCCCCGTTCTCGAACGCGAGAATCTGGGCCCCGCTCGACATGTCATTCATGACATGTTTCTCGAACATGTCATGGCCCAGGCACCCGGGTATCGCAAGCTCATGACCTGGACAGGGGCGCCGATCCTGCCAACGCCCGCCGCCGTCGGCCAGATCATGCAGACGATTGCCAAGCGCCAGGGCATCAATGTGCTGGGTGTCGACATCGGCGGCGCAACGACCGACGTGTTCTCCGTATTCGATGCGGACGGCGAGCCGGTATTCAACCGCACCGTGAGTGCCAATCTTGGCATGTCCTATAGTATTTCCAATGTGCTCTCTGAGGCAGGCCTTGAGGATGTGATGCGCTGGATCCCCTTTGAACTGGACGAGGCCGACCTGCGCGACCGGATCAAGAACAAGATGATCCGCCCCACAACGATTCCGCACACCCTCGAAGAGCTGCAAATTGAGCATGGTGTCGCGCGCGAAGCACTACGCCTCGCCTATATCCAACACAGAGAGTTGGCTGTCGGACTCAAGGGAGTCCAGGCAGAGCGCACCCTGTCTGATGTCTTCGCCCAGTCGGAAAGTGGTGAGTCCCTTATCGACATGATGGCCCTCGATCTACTCGTCGGTTCCGGTGGCGTCTTGTCCCATGCGCCACGACGGACACAGACAGCGGCGGTCATGGTTGATGCATATCAACCGGAGGGTGTCACCCGCCTCGCCGTCGACAGTATTTTTATGATGCCCCATCTCGGCGTTTTGGCCTCAGTGAACGAGAAAGCGGCAACCGATGTCTTTGAGCGCGACTGCATCGTTCATCTCGGCACCTGCATCGCACCCGTATACACCGGCAAGGGTGGGATGAAACCCGGTGAGGTCTGTGCAACCTACGAATTGACATCCGCGGAATTTGGTGATGACGCCAAATCTGGTCAGCTCGAGGTTGGCGACCTGCTCCTGTTCCCACTTGCCGAGGAAGCGGAAGCACAGCTGACGATCACGCCCGTGCGCGACGTCGACGTCGGTGCTGGTCCTGGGCAAGCTCACAAAGCGACCATCCACGGCGGGGTTGTCGGCGTAATTTTCGACGGTCGCGGTCGTCCTCTGCAGATCGCCGCCGAGCCGGCGGCCCGTGTCGAACAATTGGAGAGTTGGTACAACGCCATGCACGTGTATGGGGAGGAGGCCTGAAGTATGGCACACGCATATACACCAGGGCTTCGCGTTACAGCTCTCACGACCCTACAACGGACGCGCCGATTGCCATTGAAGGGTGATGTCCTCGTCGCAGCGGGTGATCAGGTTAGGCGAGATCAGGTGGTGGCGCGAACCGATCTGCCTGGGGACGTGGTCACCTTGAACATCGTCAACCGTCTTGGTATCTCGGCTGAAGAAATCCCTCAGTACATGTTGAAGGCCGAGGGCGACGAGGTCCGCCTCGGCGAAGTCATCGCCGAGACCCGTCCTCTGATCAAGTGGTTCAAAACACAGATCACCTCAGAAATCGATGGCACCATCGAGAATGTTTCTTCCGTCACGGGACAGGTGATGTTGCGCAAGCCGCCAGCACCCGTTGAAGTACCTGCCTACATCGATGGCGTCGTCGTCGAAGTGATGCCAGAGGAGGGAGTGGTCGTCGAGACGGTCGGTGCCTTCATACAGGGGATTTTCGGCGTCGGCGGAGAGCAGTGGGGCACTCTGCAGATGATCACCGACTCGCCTGAACAAGGCATCACGCCCGAGATCATTCCTGCTCAATGCAGCGGCAGGATCCTGGTCGGTGGAGGACGAATTACACATCATGCCATCGAAGCAGCCAGAGATGCAGGCGCTGTCGGTCTGATCGCAGGTGGAATTGCAGATGGTGATTTGCGGCAGCTTCTCGGCTACGACCTTGGTGTTGCAATTACCGGCACCGAAGACATTGGGCTCTCCGTCATTGTCACGGAGGGTTTTGGCGAGATATCGATGGCCCGCAAGACCTTCGCCACCCTCTCAGCGTGTGACGGCAAGGATGCCTCAATTTCTGGCGCCACACAGATTCGGGCGGGCGTTCAAAGGCCGGAGATCATTGTGCCATCCACCGAACCTGCCGCCACGGCCGCCGAAGGGGGTCACATCAGCGGCATGGACGAGGGCGATCCATTGCGTGTCATTCGTGCTCCCTACTTCGGGCGAATCGGTCGAGTCGTTGAGTTGATTTCTGAGTTGCGCCAGGTTGAGTCCGGCGCCACAGTTCGCGTCCTCGAGGTCGAATTCGAGGATGGTGAACGCGCAGTCGTCCCACGAGCGAATGTTGAGTTGATCGAGTCTTAACACATCGCCGGCGAAACGGCCGGTGGTCAGTGCTTGTTGTCAGATGTCTTACCGATCATGAGGATCGGTCCGCAAAAGAGAGAGGAAGCTGTCCATGCAATGGAGAGCGAATCGAATCGTCACTTTGCTGGGCGTGGCGGTGCTGTTACCCGTGGTCCTATCGGCCCAGGCGCCGCCGCGAGCGAGCGCCTTCGATACGCCAAATGACGCGGGGGGGAGCATCACCGTTACCTGGCCACGGGTGGATGGCAATGAGACCACAAACCACCTCGTGTATATCGCCACCGCTGAATCAGGGCCTTACAATCTTGCCGCTGAGGTAGAGGGCAAGGGGGCCGTTCTCTCCGACGATCCCGGCAACTATGGCCGGGGCCCAGAGCAGGATGCGACACACTTCGTCCATGTGAGCGATTTCACCACCGCAGACGGGCGCCAACCTCTCGACAACGATGTGACCTACTTCATCCGCGTCGCAGCGACGAGGGACGGGATGGAGGCGCGCGGTGCCATCACTTCGGCGATGGCGAAGGCCAACTTTATCAACTGGGCCAAGATGAACAATTTCATCATCGGTACGGCCTTGTCGCTCATCATCCTGCTCTCCATCTCGCTGGCCAGACGCAAGGACATGTTCATTCGTCGCATTGCCGGCCTGGAAGCGATTGACGAAGCATTGGGGCGCGCCACAGAGATGGGCAAGGCCGTCCTGTTTGTGCATGGCCTGCGTGAGATGGACAAAATCTCCACCATCGCCGCCGTCAATATCCTCGGTCAGGTCGCCCGTAAGACGGCTCAATACGACACATTGCTCAAGGTGACCAGCTACGACCCGGTTGTAATGTCGGTGAGCCAGGAAACGGTCAAAGAAGCCTACCTCGAGGTAGGCCGTCCGGATGCCTACAACGAGGACAATATCTTCGTCGCCGGCACGGATCAGTTCAGTTATGCAGCCGCTGTTGAGGGTATGATGGTCCGTGAGCGTCCTGCAGCCCACATCATGATGGGTTACTTCTATGCTGAATCCCTGCTTCTGGCAGAGACCGGTTCACAGACCGGTGCGATCCAGATTGCTGGCACCGATGCTTTCACGCAGTTGCCATTCTTCGTGACAACGTGCGATTACACACTGATGGGCGAGGAACTCTATGCCGCAAGTGCCTACTTATCCCGCGAGCCACGAATGCTGGGCTCGCTCAAGGGACAGGACATCGGCAAAGCCTTCCTTATCGCCGCCTTATTGCTTGGCAGCCTACTGGCGACGGCGGGAATGCCCTTCATCACTCACGCGCTCGCCGCGCATTAGGAGCGCCAGACTATGTTCCTGACCCGAACCATGCCGACGCTGCTGGCCTTCCTCTTTGGGGCCGTGGCGGTCATGATCTACTACGTTCCGCATACAGTGGCACAGGAAATCGAGCGCGAATTGTCTCTATGGTTACGAATCCTCTATGCCTTCGCCTATTTCCTTGGTCTGTATAGCATCCTGAATCTGCACTGGACCCGGATTTCCAGGCGGGAAGGCGGTTGGGCCTATTCTGGTGTGGCCATTGCCAGCTTCCTGGTGATGTTCTTCTTCGTCGTCTATAACGATGGCGCTGGGCCCTTTGCGCCCCAGGCGACAGCCGGGGGCTACCAGTGGATGTTCACCTATATCCATGTCGCCTGTTCATCGACGATGTTCTCGATGCTCGCCTTCTACATCGCGTCCGCTGCCTATCGCACATTTCGCGCCCGTTCCAGTGACGCAGCGATCCTGCTGGTGGCAGCGATCATTCTGATGGTCGGCAGGGTGCCGGTAGGACGAGCCATTTCGGAATTCTTTCCCGAAGCGGCTGCATGGCTGATGGAAGTGCCTAATCTGGCGGCGAAGCGAGGTATTGTGCTCGGCGTCAGCCTTGGGGCGATCGCAACGTCCCTGCGGATCATCTTCGGAATTGAGCGCTCGTATCTTGGCGGAGGAGAAGAATAATGGATCTGCTGAATATCGATCGACGCATCATCTTCGTCTTCGTCTTCATCGGCGTCGCCATTCCCCTCATGCTCGACTTCTCCTTCCCCATCAAGGCGACAGAGCCAGTGCAGCGCGTCTTCGATGAGTTCGAGCGCGTCGCCGCTGAGGAAGAGCCAGTCGTCCTGGTCTCCTTCTCTTACGGTGCCAGCACCGTGCCTGAGATGCAGCCCATGGCACTGGCCATCCTGCGACACGCTTTCAGCCGTGACATCAAGGTCGTCGCCATCTGCCTGTGGCCGGAGGCACCCGGCCTGGCACAGCAGGCGCTTGCCCAGGTTGCTTCCGAGTATGGTAAGGAGTACGGCACGGACTACGCCTTCCTGGGTTACAAACCGGGCCTGTGGGCCCCCATTATCAACATGGGGCAGGACTTCCACGATGCCTGGCCACGGGATGCCAGAGGCACATTGGTCGGGGATATACCCGTCACGTCGGCGATTCGTGATCTCAACGACTTCAACCTGGTCTTCGATCTGGCTGCAGGAGACTCGATCGAGTTTTGGTGGATCCCCTTCGGTGTGGAGAAATACAAGTTCGCCTTCAGCGGTGGTTGCACTGCCGTGATGGCACCCGATCTGTATCCCTTCCTGCAATCAGACCAGTTGCGTGGGATGATCGGCGGTCTCGCCGGTGCTGCTGAGTATGAACATTTGATGGAGATCCCTGGTTCAGCGACAGCAGGGATGCGGGCGCAGTCGGTTACACATCTCATCATCGTCGCCTTTATCCTCTTGGGCAATGCCGCTTACTTCGCCTCACGCCGCAAGGTGACCGCATGACAAACGACAAGAAACTATTTATCGGCTTTGTCGGCCTCTTCGCTCTTGTGAATGCGATACTGTTGGGTGGCGGTTATCTGGACATGAGTTGGGCCAGTCTCGGTGTCATCGTTGCCGCAGGACTGACGATCAGTCTGTATAGCTTTCTCTATCACGACAATCCACTATTCAAACTTGCCGAACACATCTTCGTCGGTGTTGCCGCAGCCTACATCTTCGGTATCTACTGGTATCAGAGTCTGTATGGTGAAGTCATCGTTCGACTCTTCTCGATTGGTGATGACCCGGGCACGACGACACAGCGCTTGTTGCTACTGGTACCTTCAATTCTCGGTCTGCTGATTCTGACTCGTCTGTCTGTAAAGATTGGCTGGCTCAGTCGAATCAGCTTCGCCTTCGTCGTCGGCGTGGGCGCGGGATTCACGATTCCACGTTATATCTCTGCTTTCGTCCTGTCGCAGATTGAGCCAACCATTCGTCCCATCACGATGGACATGGACGGTCTCAATCTGGTTCTGATCATGATCGGCGTCGTAAGTGTCCTCGTCTACTTCTTCTTCTCTGTCGAGCATCGTGGTTTCGTGGGCGGTGTATCGAAGGTGGGCATCTGGTTCTTGATGATCTCCTTTGGTGCGTCTTTCGGCTATACGATCATGGCCCGATTGTCGCTGTTGATTGGACGCGTCCGCTTCCTGCTCGACGACTGGCTGCATGTGATGTAGCGAGGGTCTTCGCCGCTCAGTCTGGGCGAACCGGAAAATGCCGGAAATTACAGCGGGTACCGTGTGGATTGGTCGTGAAGACGAGAAAGATCTACATCTCGCCTATACGGCCTATGGTCGGCGGACGGCTTCCATGCACGTACTACTGGTGCATGGCCTATTCGACGACCGGCGAACCTGGAAGGATCTGCTTTCACACCTGCCGCAGGATGACCGCTACGTCGTCGCCGTCGATCTGCTCGGTGCGGGGCAGAGCAGTCACCCCCATCTGCAGCATCTCCCTCCAGACGAACGCTATGGTGCCGATCTGCATGTTCAACACCTGCAGCGGCTGGTCTCTGAGCTAGGCCTGTGCAATCTCGTTTTGGTTGGTAGCTCCCTTGGCGGCGGTATCGTCTTGCGCATGTTATGCGTCCCATGGTCCGACCGCCCCACCCTTCTTGGTTTGATTCTCGAAGGTGCTGCTGCCTACAACCACCAGATTCCTCTGATGATGCGGCAGTTGGCCGCGCCAGCGGGACGGTTGCTGATGGTGGAGTGGATACGAAAACAGGCTGGCAAGCTGGGACTGGCACGCCGAACTGTGGATCGATCGATTCGACGATGCTTTTTCGACCCAGGCACGGCGGCGCCAGATCTTGCCGATCGATATCTGGAAATCCTGGACTCTTCACGAGCGATCCATGCCTACCGGGAAACCGTACGCAATCTGGTGCCAGCCGATATGGAGAAGGTCGTGCAGAGATACTGCCATATTGATATGCCCACGTTGGTATGTTGGGGGCAGAACGATCAGATCATCTCACCTCTTTACGGCCAGCGTCTTGTCGCGGACATTGCAGGCGCACAGTTAACCCTAATCGAAGATTGTGGCCACGCTCCTCACCTTGAACAACCGGCACGGATGGCGCATGCCATGGACACATGGCTCAGTCGCCTGGACAGGCACTAGATGACGCAAACGACCCACCAGCACAAGCAGGACATTTCAACACCGACTCAAGTGGTGCAGATTGACGTGGGCGGATCCGTCGACGGTGTGATGACACGAGATCCCATCGGCTATGGTCCCTATGATCAGACCTGGGAGAATATGGTCGGCGTATCCCTGGAGAATGTCGGCGACGAGGCAGTTATAGACCCATGGATCAGCGTGGATGGCAGATGCCGCTGGCGCAGCCTGGAAGAGATTCTCGCAGGTATCCTGACGCCGCAGATGAATGACGCCGCCAAGGCACGGGCGATCTGGGAATTCGCACGCACCCACAGATACCACAGCACAACCGGTGATGACGAAGTCAAAGACACGGTAAAGATGCTCAACGTCTACGGCTACACTCTCTGTTGGGACGAAGCGTATACCGTGTCCAATCTGTGGCAGGCGGCGGGCTTGAAGATTCGCCGTGGTCTCCCACACGGTCACTGTACGACGGAAGTCTACTACGATGATGATTACCATCTACTGGACAGCGATGAGCATTTACTGATCCTGGATCGTGACAATCAGACCATCGCCTCAGAGGCCCAGATCAGTCGCGATCACGATCTGATGAAACGTGCCCACACCTATGGCATTTTGTCCGGTGAGAGTCGGGAGACCTCCGAATCTGCGGCGTCCCTGTTCTGCCACCAGGGCCCACGATCCGGCGGCCGTCCTCGAGTCGGGGACCACACGATGAGTTTGGTTCTGCGCCCCGGCGAGAAACTTGCATGGGGGTGGACCGAGAACGGCAAGTACCACGGCTTCGGTCAGGCGCCACCGCGTTACGCCAATGGCAAGCAACACTGGTCGGTTCCCCTGACCGACACGCGTTGGGCCCTTTCCACCAACAATGTCCTGGTCGAAGAAACAGGCTTGGCCGCCCAAGCAGAGGGGCAGATCATCTTCGAGATGCGCTCCCCCTATGTCGTGGTCGGTGGACGTATGCAGATTGAACTCGAGGGCAGCGGCGCCCTGTCGGCCCAACGCGTCGAGGATGATTCCTGGACTCCGATCGAACCCAGCGCAGAGCCAGGTGCTGAGGGCACGACGATCGACCTGGATCCTCTACTGCCCGCTGCCGCCGTTCCTTGTTATGGGGTGCGTGTCCGTGTGCAGGGCAATAGCTGGGTTTTGCGAAAACTGCAGATTGAGGCGGATCTGCAGATGGCCCCATTGTCTCTGCCGACGCTGCGTCTTGGCAGCAATCAAGTGACCTACACGGATTGCAGCGAGGCTCGGCATATGCGACTCCGCTGCCAATGGCTGGAGCGCAACGACTGGACCGCTCCACCCATGGTCGAAGGCCTGGCACCGAACGCAGGTAAGCCGCAACTGACCAGCTGCGTACGACTGGGCTGGAACCCGACCCCAGAAGCGATGGACTATCATGTGCGTCTCGGTACTGACGAGGACGTCGATCTGGCCCTGTCGCCAGTTTTCGACAAGCTCGTGTCCAGGACAACCTCCGCGGGGCAGTGTTTCTGGACGGTGCCTGAGGAAGGCCTCCTCAATCCAGACACTGACTACTACTGGAAAGTCCGTGCTCGCAGCGCCCAGGGCGTATGGGGGCCGTGGAGTCAGGCCGCCCACCTTCGGGTTCTTGCCCCGGGAATCCCACTACAGGTTCACCTTGAGATGAACTGGCCCGAACGCTGCGGGCGGCTTCACTGGCGACCGAATCCTCAGGGCAACGAACCACTTGCCTATGAAATCCACGGTAGCGACGAGCGAGGATTCAGCGCTCGGCGGGGTGATTATGAGATCTATCTCGGCAACCAGGGGGGCAGCGAACGTCAAACGGTTCCGGGCAATCTGGTTGCCGTCGTCGACGCGGACGCAGACGCCAGAGGTGATTCCGACTCAGGCAGTCTCGGGCACATGGTGATCGGTCCCCAGGTCGATCTTCACATGCAACATCCCTTCTATCGCGTCGTGGCCGTAGACGCAGACGGCGTCCGCAGCGGACCCTCACAGATGGTGGAAGCACCACATCCCTTCGTCACCACGCCACTGCCTCGCCAGATTCCGGCCAATGAAGCCACGATCATCCAACTCCACTCTCTTCGCTCGCGGGGAGACCTGCGAGCAGTCAGTGATGGCCCGCGCCGATATCGCCAGGCCTTTCGCGATGGCGAACAGTTGGAATTCCTTCTCGATGAAGGACCCGACTGGATACATCTGGACGCGACAACAGGCGTTCTCACAATGTCCCCCCCAGTTCAGGGAGCCTTGGGCAATCACACAGTGACCCTGCGAATTCGCAGCAACCAAGGCGATGCGGACGTCATCGGCTGGGATGTCGATGTCCAGCCAGTATCGCCGGCCACGGAAGACGCCATTTGAACTCCCTGTCGTCCCCCGAGCAGGGCCGCAATATCGGCGAAGAAGGGATCAACTTTCGGTATTTTTTCGGTGGATTGCTGATATTCTTCGCTCTCGGAATGACGCTTCTTCTGGCTGTCATGGGGGCACCTCTGTTTCTGCGTGCTCTTGTCTTCTTCCCGCTGTGGTTTGGCGTGCTTTGTCTGATCCAGGCGGGAAAGGGTGTGTGTGTGTTTCTCGCCGCCAAGGGGCAATGCGTCGTCGCTCACGGCACGATACCGATCGCCAACCCAGCTGCGCGACAAGCGCTCGAACAGCAAGCCATACGCATTCACATCATTTCGATGGTCGTCGCTTGCCTCCTGGCCGTGACACTCATGCTGGCTTCCCTCCTGATCCCCTGGCAATCCTTCTTCACCACCGCGTAGCGGAATCATTTTGGCCGACAAGTCCAGACTGCTGATCAAGATTCTGAAGAAGATTCCCATCTTCGATGCTCTTCCGCCTACAAGCGTGAAGTTACTCATCTCCCTGTGTGAACCTCGCACTCTGGAAGAGGGAGAGGAATTGTGTCACAGCGGCACACCGAGTGATGAGATGTATATCCTGCTGGCAGGCGAGCTGTCTGTTACGACACAGGAGGGGATGCTGGTCGCTACGTTGACACCTGTGACAACAGTGGGAGAAATGGGTGTCATCACCGGCCAACCGCGCTCGGCGACAGTAACCGCCGTGCGCCCGACACGAGTGTTGACGTTGAAGCGCGAGCGCTTCGAGGCAGCGATTCAGGATGATTCATCCCTGAGTTCGCGGGTCATGCGCAATTTCATCGAGATCCTCGCAGCTCGCGTCGGCGACGACAATGTCCGTCTTCGAGATTTCGAACAGGAGGTGCGGAGGGCCGGATCCACAACGAGAGCGATGGAAGACCGCTTGCGGCGCCATCAGGCACGCACTGAACACGCCCTGGATCTACTGGTCGCCAGTGGTGGAGAACGGGAAGAAGCTCAGCAGAGAATCGACGCACAGATACTCGAGCAGGCGCCGCGCGTTCTGGTCGTAGACGATGAGCCAGACTTCAGGGATCTCGTGCGGCGGACCCTCTCGTATTGCTATGTCACTGAGGCGGGAGACGGCGAGCAGGCACTGACGCAGATAGAGCAGGATATGCCGCAGATCGTCGTCACGGACATTCGCATGCCAGGGATGGACGGCCTCGAACTGGCGGCGACACTACGTGAGCGCCATCCCGGGCTACCGCTACTGGGGGTCTCCGGTTTCGTCGATCCAGACGAAGCAGAGGAGTCATTCGGTCGCTTTATGAGCAAGCCGATCGCCGTCAACGAGTTTCGCACGCTCGTTGAGGAAGCGCTTACCGAATCAGACGCTCCATGACCGAACCGGCGCCCAAGCTTGCGATCCAGCGATCAGGAAACCTGGGGTAAGACAAGAATCTGCCGTCCCCCCCCCTGTGCGTCAGCCCCTATCGTCAGATCTCCGCCGTAGGCACGGGCGAGATAGCGCCCAATACTCAGACCGAATCCAGTAGGCTGGCCACCTTCCTTGGTCGAGTATCCCAGTTCAAAGACTCGTTCCGTCAAGTCCTCGGATATTCCCGGGCCATCATCTTCTACCTCGAACCGCACCTGTGAGTCGACGATGGTCGTACTCATATGAATGGCTCCCCCTTCACCAGCGCCGGCGAGGGCCTCACGAGCATTCTGAATCAGTGCGATCAGGATCTGCAGCATCTGCCCAGGAGGGACATGGACTTCGCCGACGTCGTCAGTCAGATCGGACATCAGCAACAGTCCATCTACTTCACATCGATAGCGACACAGTTCGACGGCCTCCGACGCCAGTCCGTTCGCCGCGACTGGTTTGGCAGGCGCACGAAGTTGTCTTGAAAAATGCAACAGTCGCCGCGCTGCGGTCATGGCCGTGGCGGACCAGTTGCGGGCTGTTCGTGCATCCTGCAGCAATTCCGCATCAACGCGTGCATCGGGCTCCTGGAGCCGCTCAAGGAGCAGCTCCACGTTGCCATTGACGACGCTCAACGCATTGTTGAGGTCATGCGCTACGGCACCGGTTATCTCACCTGTCAGATCGAGTCGCTGACGGTGGCACAGTGCCTCCAGCAGCAGTGCCTGGGTATCGCTGTCCATTGATTGGGAACTCCGCCTCAAATAGGGAGTGCTACGATACAACTCCTGTGGCCCGATGCCAACATCGTCGTGAACCAATCTGCTTCCCAGGCGTATACATGATCGAGCCACGCTAGAGCCGCTGTGCACTTCAGGAAGTGAAGCCCTCGTACTCTACTTCCAGCTGCTCCCGAACTCTGACATCCCCGCACCTGATGCCAGTGGAGATACCTGATGCGAAAAATCCTGCTCCTCGTTGCCTGCACGAACGTTGTTGTCTGCACCAACATCGTACAGGCTGATTCAGCGCCAGAAACGACCCCGGCGCTGAAAACGGAGGTAGCGCCTTTACCGGTAAACCTGGCCCGTCGTGTCGGCTTCCTAGCGACGAACTGGTATCAGCAGCAGGCCGAACGATGGCAGGATCGTGTCGACACGACCCCTGACGACGCCGAAGCGTGGCGCTCGCTGTTTCTTGCATCCGAATATGGCAGGAATGTATCAGAGACCGAACTTGATGAGTTGTTGTCAGCCATGGCAGCGAAGGTCCCGGGGAGCTGGCAACTACCCTATCTACGCGCCCGTCACGTAGGGCTCACAGATCTTGACCAGCACGTCAGGTATCTCGAAGAGGCCAGCGATCGCTGCCGCAGCTCTTGTGCAGACATCCAGGAGAGCCTCGGACTGGTGCACGAATTACGCGGTGACGTGGCCGCTGCCACTGCGGCATGGAAGAGCTTCTACGAGAGTCACACCCTGGCCGCGGGACTGCTCGACTACAACTACAACATGCTACAGACGGTTGGAGCCTCGGGTGTACTGATTACCAATGGTGACAATGACACCATGCCTGCCTGGCTCCTGCAAAGGGTCCATGACGTGCGAACCGACGTCACCCTCATCAACCTCACCGTTGCCATGGCGCATCGTCCCTGGCTATCGCGACGTCTGACCGAGTTGGCGCCGACGATGGATGCCACATCTCTTCCCCCCCAGCATGCCGACTTCCTGCAAGCTCTCACAACGGGGCTCGCTGCTGCGGGGCATCCTGTATCTATCGCGCTCACTGTGCCCGCCTCGCACCGGCAAGCAATCGAGCAGGATCTGAAGCTGGTGGGCCTGGCCGCACGCTACGATCCGCAGGACACAGTCGACGCGAGCGCCGTTCTGCATAAGAATTTCTCCCGGCGTTACCGACTCGATCGGTTGCAGCTGGGATGGTATGATGAATTCCACCTGTCCTGGCGCCCGATCGTGCGACGACTGAATACGAATTATGGCTTTGGTTTGCTGGCGTTGGCTGCGACAGACCCCGAACAGGGCCGATGGGCGCGGCTGGCCCAGCATCTTGCCCGTGTCAGCGATGATCGGCATTTCGCCGAATTGGTCGCAGCTCGACTCGAGGAGTTACACTGATCGAGTCCTTACGTGAGATGATTGACGAGCAACTCATCTGCCGCCTGCAGGCAGGAGACACGAGGGCCTTTGATGAACTTTACGATCGCCATAGCCCGCGATTGCTCGGCTACCTGCGTCGCATGGTGGGCGATAGCGAACGTGCCCAGGACCTGCTGCATGATGTGTTCCTTCGCCTGGTCGAGCGCTGCGATCGCATCGACACGCAACGCCCCTTTTCACGCTGGCTCTATTCCGTCGCCCACAACCTGTGCTGTAGTGAGTTACGTCATTCCCATGTCCGCCGTGACAAGAGCAACGATCTGAGCCTCGAACTGCGGTTTCAGGTTGCCGAGACACAACCTCTGACACCAGACCACGGACTAGACGATGAGCGTTTTCTTGCGGCCCTCGATTCGGCGCTGGCGAATCTGGAGCCTGAGCGCCGTAGTGTCTTTGTACTCCGTCATGCCCATCAATGGCCAATTGCTCAGATCAGCGAAGCAGTCGGTTGCCCGGAGGGCACTGTAAAGTCACGACTGTTTCATGCGACCCGCGCATTGGCTGCAAGTCTGCGCCCCTTTGATCCCACAGGACCGACACCATGAACGAACGACATGACACGAATCCGTATGACACAGATACAACCGACTGTGAGCGACTGCATACCTTGCTGGATATCAACGGCGGGCTCGTCAGTCTGCAGACGCTTGATCGACAGTTTGCCGATCTGCACCTGTCAACTTGCGAAGCATGCCGACGGGAGCAGCACCTTTTGACCTCGATTTCAGCAAAGTGGTCGTTGACACCTCAGCCACAGCCGCACGGCGCCATCCGATCGAAGCTGCACGCAGTCATCCGTCGACAACACACGTCGGTCCTCGACGGGATCTTCGCTTGGCTCCGACTACCGGCGCCAGCCTACACGATTGCGGTGATCGCTTTGCTGATCGCCGGTGTTTCAGGTGTGCAGACCGAGCGAGCACCGCAGTTGCTGATGATCCAAACGGTTCCCAGTCTGGTGGACACGAGTGCCCCCCTTCCTGAGTTGACGCGCACAGACAGTGACAATGTGTTGGCCAATTTCCGCCTGCTGGACCGGCTGCAACGACCCGAGTTCCCTGATTCGGCCGCCCGTGTTCTGCCCTATCGACGCGTAGACGGCTGAGTCTCAGAGGCTGAGTATGGCAGATGAGGGTGACTGGGAGATCAACGTCACTCAGTCACGATAACGCAGCGTTCGCAGAGACAGGCTGTCGTCCTCCAATTGTTGCGTCACCGCGTCGACCTGGCCGCGGATCGCTCCCTGCCATTGCAGTTGGTCGAGGGATTCCGGCAGCGGCACGTCGACTCTCTTGATCGAGAGATTCCGGTAGAGGATGGCCTCTTGCCGGCGCTCACGAAAGACCTGCTGAAGACGTTCCTGGCCGCGGATCTGCACCTCATCCCACGGCTCTTCAGCGACCGGGATGGACTCCATTCTTCCATAGCGACGGATCACGGCAGCGGCGGCCTTGGGACCGAATCCGGGCAACCCTGGTATCCCATCGGACTTGTCTCCCACCAGAGCCAGGTATTCAGGAATCCGTTCTGGGATGACGCCGAATTTCTCAGCGACACCGACTTCGTTCAATGTATGCCGCTTGATCCGATTCAGCACGACGACCTTGTCGCCGCGCACGCATTGGGCAAAATCGTTGTCACTGGAACAGATCACGATCTGCTCCAGCTGCTCATCCTCAGCAAACCGATGTGCTGCAGTTGCCAGGGCATCATCGGCCTGTATGTGTGACGACATGGGCCAGAGAGTCATTCCAAGGGCACGGCAGACGCTCAAGGCTATATCGAATTGCGCCTGGATCTTTGCCGTGTCATCGTCCTCTCGTGCGGCGAGACTGGTCATGCTGTCAAAAGCGATGGCGACGTGCGTGAGGGTCGGGTCACGCAAGAGCGAGGTCAGCGTATGAAACAAGGCGCGCGCGGCCCCCACTTGTTGGCCATCGCTGCGCTGTGCCTGCGGCGCACCGTAGTAGCAACGAAAGAGCTCGAAGCTGCCGTCGACGAGGTAGAGTCGCATCAGGAAGCGAGTGAGGATAACAACCAGAGCAACAACAGCGCTCGCACAGACCAGCAGATCGTACGAATCCAGTTGCCCGCCACAAGCCGCGGAATCAGACGCACACCATCCCCCTCTCGTAGACGATGATGGAGGGGCATCTGCACGACGATTGTGGATATCCAGATCAACAGTAGAATGCCGGCATTTATGCGCAGGCCAAGCGTCATCGCCGCATCTGCTGACCAGGCGAGCCACAGGCCGCTGAGCAACTCGAGAATCATGACGGGCGCCACAACGGGGGTCGTGCGCCGCGTGTGTTCGTGGGAGTAGGTCGAAAAACGTCCCCCCACAAATTCGAACAGTGGGTAGTGGACAATCTGGACGAACCAGATCACTCCCGTCATGAAGAAAGTTGCGGCGCAGTGCAGGAAGAAGATCAAAAGATACCTTCAGCAGCCGACGTGTGCCGGCCACCCTCCCCTGGTGTGATCAGGGCTGGAGAAAGAAGATCCGGCGCAGGGGCTCGTTTAACAGCAGCGGCGCGGGTCCCACGACCGCGATCCACGCCCAGATTCGTCGCAGCAGTGGGTAGCGACGCAGTGCACGGTCTCCCATCCAGCCCAGGGGTTGCAGCATAAAATAGAGGAGCATGGAGCCGAAGGGCACGCTGGCACCCGCCAGGTACACCGGCAGGTGGAAGACGAGTTCGTGCCACAGCCCCGACGCGAGGAAGGCGCAGAAGAGAGCCACATAGGGGTAGTGCCGGAGTGGACGAAAGAACTGACTGCGCAGCCAGCCGCCGATCCACCGATTCCATCTACGCCCCCAGAATTCGGCGACACTCCCTGAGACGAGGGGATTGGCATGCAAGGGTCGCAAAGGCAGTCCGCCCAATGCGAAGGGCAGTGCCATAATCGCCCCCATCGCCTCCGTCACGATATAGAATGGCAGGACAGCAGCAAAGGGGAACAACCACTCGGCCATCAGTCCGTGGGTGGCAACGTAGCGGAAACCGAAAATGGCCGTCGCCGCCAGTGGAACACTCCAGCCGATGCGAAGGAATGCGGCAATGACCGCCTCGCGGCGGCCAATCACATCTCGCCAGGCATCCAGTGCATAGGAAGGTGACAGCAGCACGAAGATCCGCGGGAAGCCGACGTGTGTTCGACTCTGCAACACGGTCAGCGCCTTGGCCACTGCTCCGGCGCAGGCATACCACAGGAGGAAATCCGTCGACATCGCCAGATTTGCGCTCATCTGCCCACGCCTCGCCCTGCCTTGCACACGCAAGAATTGCGCACACACTTGCCAGGTTGGCTCGTATGCTCAAGGGAGAGACTCGGAACGTCTACCACGGCGTTTGCGTCATCAGTCAACTCGATCAACTACAGCGGGATACAAGTTCACGGGTCGAGAATGTCGCTCTCCTGGTGGCCTCGCGCAACGACGAGCCTTCAAATGCTCTCTCGTGGGACTGTGAGCAGATGGGTGAGGGCGGCGCTCAGGTCCTGCTGTTGGAAGGTGTAACCACTTGCCAGCAACTGCCCTGGGTGCACGCGAGTTGAGGCCAACAGCAACTCCTCGCCCATCTCACCGAGCAGTAAACGGACGGCCCATCCGGGCAAGGGCAAGATAGATGGTCGGTGCAGCGTACGACCGAGCGTGCGAGCAAACTCTGCCTGAGTGACTGCAGCGGATGTTGTCACATTGACGGCTCCAGCTATCGTGTCATGTGCCAGGACGTGATCGATCACAGCCACGACATCGCCCAAAGTCACCCAACTCACATACTGACGCCCCGAACCCAAGGGCCCGCCCAGACCGAGTTTGAAGGGCAGCAGCATCGACGTCAACGCGCCACCAGACGAACTCAGGACAAGACCAAAACGCAGATGCACGACGCGGATGCCAGCGGCAAGCGCCGCTGCAGCGGCGCCTTCCCAATCACGCACAACCTCTGCGAGGAAGCCGGCACCCGCCGCACTCTCTTCGTCGACGATCTCGTCACCTCGGTCACCATAGTAGCCGATTGCCGACGCGCAGATCAGCGTCTTCGGAGGACGCGCACACTTTGCCAGGGCCTGTGCTAACAGGGCCGTCCCGCCGACTCGACTGTCTCGAATTCGAGTTTTTCGTGCCTTCGACCAGCGACTGGCGATGGTTTCCCCTGCGAGGTGAATGACGGCATCAAATCCTTCGAGCCCGTCGGCGTCGATGTACCCCGTCACGGGATCCCATCTGACCGTCAAGGCACCATCAACATCGGCAGCGCGAGACAGATATTGCAGATCTGTCGCAATTGCTTGCGAAGCCAGATACCGCGAGAGAGCGGAGCCGATCAATCCCCTGCCGCCGCTCAACAGCAGGCGCGTCGTCACGATGGGTCTACCCTGGTCATGGCATCAGCCAGAGCGGCAGCGAAAATTTCGTGGTCAGCAGGACGACCAACCGTTACGCGAAGGCATCGATCACCCGGAGAACTTGAAGGCATGCGCACGAAAACGTCAGCCTCAATGAGATAAGCCAATAGCTGACGCGCCCGCGCGCCACCGCCAACATCGATATTGACGAAGTTCGTCGCTGAGGCGAGGCAATTGAGTCCCAGGCCATCAGCCACCTGTCGAAGCTGCTCGCGCCCCGACCACACGCCGTCGACGACGCGGGCGACGAAGTCGGTATCGGCGAGGGAGGCCAATGCGCCGACCTGGGCGATTCGATTCACGCCAAACTGATTGCGCACTTTCTTTAGCACATCGACGATCTCACGATCGGCGAGCAAGTAGCCGACACGAGCACCTGCCAACCCATGTGCCTTGGAGAAGGTTCGCGTACGAATGACATTTCCTGGTGCCAGCGCCAGCGGCTGTGTCACGACACAACCTTTGGCTTCCTGCGGCGCGAAGTCGGCATACGCCTCATCGAGAATGATCATGCACTCCGGTCCCACGGCGTCGACGAAATCACTGATCTGCTTCGCCGTACGCCATCCCCCCATCGGATTATCGGGATTGGCTACGTAGACCAGTCGCGCGCCGGTTTCCTGCACGCGAACAGCGAGACCGACCAGATCAACCTGATCATCGACGTAGTCCACCGTCTCGAGGCGCGCGCCGTGACCGGTCGTGTGATAGGCAAAGGTTGGGTAGGAGCCATTGGACATGACGACAGGCTCGCCACGATCGGCAAAAATGCGCACGAGCAGCCCCAGCAGTTCATCGATTCCGGCACCCACCAACACTTGCTCGAAGGCCACACCATGGGCCTGCGATAAGGCCTCGGTCAGGTCGTACGCCTCGGGATCGTTGTACATCCAACTGTCCTGCACGGCCGCTTGCATCGCCTCGCGAGCGGCGGGTGAGATCCCGAAGGCACTCTCATTGGCGCCGAGTCGAACTCGCAGCTTGCGACCCTGGCGCCGCTCAAAGGTTTCGGGGCCAATGAAGGGGACCATTTCGGGCAGATCGCCCACGACGGGGGTCAATGGCAATCTGGGGCCCATGAGGTGTCGCTCGCGACGAAGAGAGGCTAGGTTGTGGTCGTATGGATTCTTCACAAAATACAGACGATCCTGCACGCGACGCAGAAGAAGCCGCCCCCTCGCAAAGTCGTCAAGCGTTTGGCGTGCAACTGCCCCGTCCTGGCGACCCGGCGTTGCGCTCTCTTCGCGGGCAGAATGTGCCGCACTATCAGGGGCATCGTCCCTGGAATGCGAGCTGGCTGCTGATCTCCTATTTGGAGCAAATCCATCTCGAGGGCCTGCGCATCGTCGACGTGGGCTGTGGTTGGGGACTGGCCTCCATCTATTGCGCGCACCAAGGCGCGCAGGTGACTGCCACCGACATTGACCCACAGGTATTTCCCTACGTCAGCATGCTCAGCACGCTCAATGGCGTTGAAATGGACCACGTCACTGCGAGCTTCGATGAACTACCTACTGAATTGGTCGCCGCGGCGGATTTGCTCATCGGTGCCGACATCTGCTTCCGCGTTGGCATGGTGGCCGATCTATACGACCTGATTCAATCAGGTCGCGCCGCCGGCCTAGGGTCTGTGGCCATAAGCGACCCGGGCAGAATTCCCTACCGTGACTTATCGGCGCGCTGTGTGGCAGATCTGGGTGCCCAGGAGGGGCCGTGGCAGACAGTGGAGCCGCTGCTGGATTGGCCCGGTGAACGGCCGACGGTCACGGGACGACTCCTGCGCCTTGGTGGAACGTAGATCGCAGTCGACGGATCCATCTACAGCGGGGTTGAGTGCGGAGATTCGAGCAGGCGTCAGACGAGACGATCTCGCCACAGTCTCTACGTCTCAGGGGCATCCATGTCCCGCTGCTGACATGGATTCGCCCAAGCAAGAGCCAGTCGTCCTGCCCAGGCCCTGATGGCATCTGCCTTGCTTTGTCCTTGTCGAGCCCCGCGCCGTGGGACAGCGCTCACAGGCCGCGGGGGTAGCGACCATCGAAGACCTCAAGGGAGGAGGCCTGTTGTGAAACGCTTTCATCAGATCATCGAGCACGAATTGCTCTTCGGTGCATTCATACTTGCCTTCTGGATTGGTGCGATGGTCTTTACCATGGCCTCTCACCTGGTGATCAGGTCCTTGAATTGAGTGATCCGACGACCCAGCTTCTTGTCCATTGCAGACGGCCACCCCCCCAGGGTGGCCGTTTGGGTTCTGCCTCGCAGGTGACCACTTGGCCCGCCACTCGCTGGATCTCGGGGCCAGTATCTGCGGTGAGGACTGGACGTGCACGCCTGAAGGGCTTTCCATCTGCATCAACCAACACATAATCCACAGGCAGATACAGGAGAGATGTCGTGCGCAGGATTGACTGCCACATGCATGTAAGAGGTGCTGGCGTTGATTGGAGTTGGGACCACAATGATCGCATCATTGAGGCTGCCGATGCACTGGGAATCGATCAGTTGGTTGTGTCGATCCCTGTCATGCGCGGTATGCCGGATTATGCGACGGTCCGACGCTGCAATGACGCTGTGATCGAATCGATGCAGCAGTATCCAGGACGAATTCTCGGCTACTGTTATGTCGTGCCCGGGCAGAAAGAATCGCAGGACGAAATCAGCCGCTGCCTGGACGCGGGGATGATCGGGATCAAACTGTACAACCAATACAAGATCTGGGACCCAGCGGTTCATCCTGTTCTCGAGCGCGCCATCGCTGAGGCTGTGCCCGTGCTGGAACATGCGGGACGCCCCACAACACGCGAGTTTCGCGAAGAGCAACCCAATATCTCCGACGCATCCGATTTCGTGCGTGCTGCGACACTCTATCCCGAATGCATGCTGATTGAGGGCCACATCGGTGGTGGCGGTGACTGGGAGTGGTCCATCAAGCAGTTGCGCGAGGCCCCCAGTGTCTACCTGGACACGTCAGGGTCGATTATCGATGACGGGATGGTGGAGATGTGCGTGCGGGAACTGGGCGCTGATCGACTTCTGTTTGCCACAGACATGACCATGGAGGGTGGCGTGGGGAAAATTCTCGGCGCCGAACTGACACGTGCACAGCGGGAAAAGATCTTCTGGAAGAATTTCCAGGGCATTCTTGACCGACGGGCAGGAGCTACATCATGACCGCTCCCCTGCTAGATATCAACACGTGGGTCGGTGCATGGCCATTCAGGCAACTGCGTGATGCCTCCGTCACAGGCCTGCTCAAGCGGATGGACAAGCACGGGATTGAGCGTGCCGTCGTCGGCTCTTTGACGGGTATTCTCTATCGCAATGCACACCCGGCGAACGAAGAATTGTCACGGCAGGTGCGTCGTCATCTGGATCGACTCGTGCCCTTTGCCCTCGTGAATCCCTGCGATCCGAGTTGGCAAGTCGACCTGCAGCGATGCGCCGATGATCTCGGCTTGGTCGGCGCCCGTCTTGTGCCGCAGTATCACGAGTACCGTCTCACCGATCCGGCTGTACTCGACGTGATCGATGCCATCGCCGAACGTGGCTGGTGTATCCAGGTTCCGCAGCGAATAGAGGATCGCCGCTCGCGGCATCCCTGGGACCAGGCGCGCGATCTGGCGCCCGTCGAATTCGAAGAAGCGCTGGTCGCCCGACCTAAGGTGGGCTGGATGTTTCTGAACACACTCGGGCTGGATGGATCCCGTCTGCCCGAGAAAGCCCGATATGTTGTCGACATATCACGGATGGCCAGCGTCCTGCAGCGCAATATGCAGGCCTTCCTTGATAGCGCCGGCCAGGATCGATTAGCCTTCGGTACGGGGATGGCCTGGAGTATGCCGGAACCGGCGCTGCTAAAGCTGGATCTGCTGGACCGTCCAAAGAAAATCAGGGACGGGATTGCCTGGCGTAATGCGGCCAAGCTCCTCAAGCTGCCGTGATCAAGACACCTGATCGAAACAAGAAGGGGTGAGTTTTTGACATTCGATGACCAATCGAAGCAGGACTTTGACCGCGACGGCTTCGTCATACTCCGTGATTATCTCAACCCTGAGGAAGCGACCGATGTAGATGCCAATGTCGAACGCTTCATTCAGGAGATCCTGCCAGGTGCACCAGACACGACCGCGTTCTATGAAGACCCGAATGATCCGACGTCCATCATGCGGCTGCAGAACATGCTCGACCACGATCCGTGGTTCCACGATCTGTTCTACAGCGAACGGATCGCCGGCCTCGCGCGTCATCTGCTGGGTGACGAAGTGGTCGGCAAGAATCTGCAGTGGTTTAACAAACCTGCTGGTGTCGGCGGCCCGACGCCGGCCCATCAGGATGGCTTCTACTTCATGCTGGACCCGAACATCGCCATCACTCTATGGCTTGCCCTCGATCACATCGACGAAGGCAATGGCTGCGTCCGATATGTACGCGGCACCCATCTCGATGGCATGCGACCCCATCAGCGATCCAATGTGATCGGCTTCTCGCAAGGGATCACCGACTATGGTGAGGCTGATACGGCCAGAGAAGAGCCGATTCACGCCAAACCAGGTGATCTGTTTGCCCATCATTCGATGACGATGCATCGTGCGGATCCGAATCCGTCGACGCGAAGACGGGCGGCACTTGGTTTTGTCTTCTTTGCAGCGACCGCAAAGGAAGACGCAGATCGCGCCGAAGCATATCGACAGACTCTCTACGAACAATGGGAAAAGGAGGGAAGACTATGAGTCTATCCTATAGTATTCAGAGGGCCTCGAGCCCGCTTGGCACACCAGATCTTACGAATGATGCCCGCTGGGCAAATGCCAGCGATGCACAGGTTACGCATTTCTCCTGGGAGGACTCGGGTCATCGACCCGATGCGCGCACTCGCTTGCTCTACGATGACAATTGGCTCGCCGTTCGCGTCACTGTGCAGGACCAATATGTGCGTGCTGTGGCTGAGAAGTTCAATGATTCGGTCTGCAGCGACAGTTGTGTCGAATTTTTTGTCGCCCCGAATGCGGACCCGGCGCAGAGCGCCTACTTCAATTTCGAAGTGAATTGCGGCGGCACGATGCTGCTACACGCATGTCCTTCCCCGGCACAGCGAAATGCGGGAGCAGACATCGTCTACGTGAGCGAGGAAGATGGTTCAACGATTCAGATGGCTGCGACCCTACCGAAAATTGTTGAGCCGGAACTGACAGATCCAACATCATGGGCTGTGGAATACCACATACCGTGGGCACTGTTTGAGAAGTATTTCGACGTGGAGCGACCGCAAGCAGGTCAGACTTGGCGAGGAAATTTCTACAAATGTGGTGATCGAACTTCACATCCACATTGGGGGTCGTGGTCACCCGTCAACACACCGAGCCCGAGTTTTCATCAGCCCGATTCCTACCAACCTCTGCGCTTCGCCTAAGAGAGTCATGGAATACACGATACGCCGCGCCAAACGGCCACTCGGCCACCCCAGCACAGACTGGAGCGGTCCCCTGTGGGGCGATGTAGAGCCACTGCAAATCGCGGATTATCGATTTGACGACTCCGGTCATCATCCTCACACACAGGTTCGCATCGCCTACGATGATGACTTTCTCGCCGCGATCTTCCGCGTTGAAGACCAATATGTACGAGCTGTCGCGAAGGAATTTGGCGATCCGGTCAGTGCCGATAGCTGCGTCGAATTCTTCCTGTCCCCCTATGCCATGGGACAGACAGATGCCTACTTCAACTTCGAGCTCAACTGTGGTGGCAAGCTGCTGCTGCGACGTTGCTCGTCCACGACGGAACGGCAGTGGGAGCGCCCCAGTCCGTTGTTGGCCCGAGAAGACGGTGCGCTGGTTCGAATTGCCCACACCATGCCACCGCGCGTGGAGCCGGAGATCACCGTTCCAACGACGTGGCTTGTAGAGTTTCACGCCCCCTTCGATCTCTTCAGCCGCTACTTCGTTGACTTGCCTCGACCGGAACCGGGTGTTGAGTGGAAGGGCAATTTCTACAAGTGCGCCGCCGCGACATCCCATCCCCATTGGGGCACCTGGGCACCACTTGAGATGGAAAAGGCCAGTTTCCACGCACCACAGTTCTTCCAGCCTCTGACTTTTTCCTGAATCGGCCCCGGACAGGCTCCTCAGTCGACCCACTCGCCCTGGGTCATCAGTGGTTCCTGCGCACCATCGGCACGCAGACCAAACACATCCATCTCACTGCCGCCGATCATGAAGTCGACGTGGGTCAGACTGTCATTGACACCGTGTGTGAGTAGGGCCTCAGCAGTCATCTCATCGGCGCCACGAACACATTCATCATACGCCTTGCCGAGGGCGACGTGACTTGCAGCATTTTCGTCGAAGAGAGTGTTGTAAAACAACAGTCCCGTGGCAGCGATGGGTGAGGATGCCGGCACGAGGGCAACCTCCCCCAACCGCGAGGCCCCCTCGTCCGTATCGATCAAGCCCTGCAATACGTCTTGGCCTGCCGCCGCCTTGATCTCGACGACCCGGCCCCCGGCAAAGCGCAGATGGAATTCCTCGATCAGATTGCCCGCATAGTTGAGGGGCTTCGATGCAGCCACGGTACCCTCAACGCGTTGGCGATGAGGGGTCGTGAAGACCTCTTCTGTTGGCACATTGGGCGTGAAAGTGATACCCGACTCTGTCGTTGATTGGCCGCCAATCCACTTGTGCCCATCGATGAGTCCAACCTTCAGATCGGTACCAGGTCCAACAAAACGCAGACCGTCGTAGGCAGCATCCGTCAATTGCGCTGCCCGCCCAGCCAATTGCTGCAGGTGTGTTGTCCACGCCGCGACGGGGTCGGCTTCTTCAAGACGACAGGCGCGCCCGATCGCCTGCCACAGGTCCTCGATGGGGTCGTCGACGTCGGGGAAGATGCGTCGCGCCCACGAATCGATCGGTACTGACAGGACACACCAGTTCACCTTGTGACCGGTGATGTAGCTGAGATACGGCCGTGAATGCTCCGCCTGGGTCCGCTGAACCGTCGTGACAAGGGCTGGATCTTCATCCTTCAGTAGTGCTGGGTCGGTGCCTCGAAGGCTCAGGAAGGCGTCTCCCCTCCTGGCTGCGGCAAGCATTGCCTCTGCCCGCCACGTCGGGAATTCGGCGAAGGAATCGCGTGGCGCATGGTGAAATCGAGCCAACGTGAGATCGTCGTCGGTCCAATTGACCTCAACGAGGATCGCACCTCGTTCATACGCTGCTGCCGCCACGACGCGTACCAGATCGGCGGCGACAATGGGCGCTGTGAGAAACAGGCGTTGGCCAGCCTGAAGATTGAGTCCCACACTCAGTGCCAGGTCGGCATATGCACGGTATCGGTCCTGCATTCTGCTGCATCCTTCCTTCAGTTGTCTATCCATAGCAGCTGCCCGTCGGCACAGCTGAATTGTTCGCGTAGCCATTGCAGACGCTCACCCTCCAGTGGTGAGCGGAGAATGGCATCAGTACTGGATCGCAGGTGATCGGGACGCCCTGTACCGACGAGAACCACATCAATCGCCGGTTGCGCAGCAGCAAATTGAAAGGCGAGGTCGGCGACAGTCGTCGTCTCATCCAGCAATTCTTCAAAAGCAGCAGACGTCGCGCCGCCGTGGCGTGCAAGTGCCTGATGCAGTGAGTCGAGGTCGGTGAAGGCTGCTCGTGCAGCAGACATACAGAACACGCCCACATCCTGCTGTTGCGTGGCGGTAAAGGTCGCCCCCTCTGCCACCTGGTCCAGAATGCTGTATTGGACCATCAGTGTTTCGAAGTGTCCACTGCTGACAGCAGCCTGTGCCATCTGTTGCTGATGGTCGACACTGGGATCCTCCGTAATACCTATGTGCCCAATCTTGCCCTGTTGCTGCAGTTGCCGCGCTGCCGGCAGCAACTGATCGATCACCGTGTCGAGATGGGCGGGCCGGACGGCATGAAACTGGAATATCTCGATGTACTCGCGACGCAGATCGGTGAGACTCTGTTCCACTTCAGCGATCAGACGCTTCGCACCCATCGATGTCGTGGGTGCCTCATCCTTGGGGCCGCGAAAACAGTCCACCTTGGTGGCGACCATCATGTCGCCTGCATTGAGTCGCTGCAAAGCTCGACCGATCGCCGGTTCCGTGCCATAAGCGCGCGCTGTATCGATGTGATTGATACCAAGGTCTCGGGCACAACCGATGAGAGACTCCACATCCTCATCACCGGCGCCACGCAGGGTCCCTAGCCTCGACGGGCCACCGGCGCCTAAACCGACGCGGGATAGACACAGACCCGTGCGACCAAATCTGTGGTAGGTCATTGCATTCATAGAGATCTATTCCACTTAGAATATTGTGAGCGTAGGCGACGCAACGGTCCGGTTGCCTGCCCCCTTGACGAGCACGGCAGATGCGGGCAAGATGACATGATGAATCGTCGCAGCCATCTCACCGGACTTGCCGTGACCACGGCTGGTGTCATCCTCATCAGTCCCGATAGCCTGTTGATCAGATTGTCGCTGACCGATGTCTGGACTCTCAGCGTCTGGCGTGGACTCGGTCTCGCGGTCGTGCTGTTCGCTGTACAGCTGATTCGCCACCGATTACGCACCTTCGAGATCTTCCACGACCTCGGACTGCGGGGCGTCGCTGCTGCGGGGCTGTCAGGCGTGGGCACGGTTCTATTTGTCGCAGCCGTGCAATACACCAGTGTCGCCAATGTCCTGATTCTCATTGGTGCGTGCCCACTGATTGCTGCTCTGTTGTCACGCGTCTTTCTACACGAAGAAATACCGCGTCGCACGTGGCTCGCCATTGGCGCCACCTTGGCGGGTGTTGGCCTCGCCGTGGGTGGTGGACTCGAAGGGCCTCGATGGGGAGATCTGTATGCCGCGGGTGCATCGACGTGCATGGCGGCGTATCTGACGACGATTCGGGGTGCGGGCAACAAGGACATGACCCCCTGTATCTGCCTCAGCGGTGTCGTGGTGGTTTGTGCCACCTTGCCGATGGCGAATCCTTGGGCAGTACCTGCTTCTGGGGCGTGGTATCTGGCCCTGCTGTGCATCGTCGTCATCCCCCTTTCCTTCTCATTGATCACCATCGGCCCTCGCTATCTCCCCGCCCATGAAGTGAGTCTGATCGGGGCACTGGAGACCTTTCTAGGACCCCTGTGGGTCTGGCTTGTGTTGGACGAGAACCCCGGGGTCTTCGCCATCGTGGGCGGTCTGGTCGTCATCTGTGCCCTCGCCCTGCATTCGGTCATGGGGCAAGTGATCGCCGGCGGATCCAATCGCGACGATTCGGCCAGCTGACACCGGCCTAATCCCACTCCAACAAGACGCCCAGCGCCTCTCCAGGTCGATTCCACAGCAGGTCAAAGGCTTCCGCAGACTCGCTGTAATGAAAGCGATGCGTCGTCATCTGCTCGGCCTGCACCTGCCCGGACGCCAGCAGTTGCATGCCACGGCGATAGGAAGACAGACCGATGGACTGGCCATAGTAACCGCCGAGGATCCGCCGGCGCTGGACCTTGCTGGATGGTAGAGACAGCGGCTCGTCCTCATACAGGCCAATCAGATGCAGCGTACCGTCGACGCCCAGCATGTCCAGTCCCTGTTCGAAGGCACGTGGACCCGCGGGACCTCCCACGGCGTAGACGACAAGGTGAGCACCGACCCCATTGGTCAGCTTGCGAACGGCCGCCACGGGATCTTCCTCGGCGGCATTGATCACACGATCCGCGCCCATATTGGCGGCCATCTCACAGCGACTGTCCAGGGCGTCTACGGCGATGACATAGCCGTTGCCATTCGCCTTCATCGTCTGCAACATCAGTGACCCCACCAGCCCCTGCCCCAGAATGACAACGGTGTCCGTCGGGCCGATTTCCTCGGCCTCCACCCAGGCAACAGATCCCGAAGTCAGTGGATAGTAGGGGGCCGCCTCCCAGTTGACGTCATCCGGCAGAGCGACAACCCAGGCCATCCCATGCGGTCCATCGACGGTCGCCTTGCGCACGCTGTATTCTGCATGTGGCGACAGGGAGACGACGCGATCGCCTATCTCATAGTGCGTGACCCCCTCGCCGAGTGCATCGATCGTACCTGCCATCGAATAACCCATGATATCCGGTGAAACGGCGTGATCGCGCGTGTAGCGGGCGCCCATCTCCGAGCCACGACTGATCAGGGAGCGCACGGCTCGTATCCTGACCTCCCCGGCGGCTGGTTCGGGCATCGGCGCATCTTCGACGACGAGATTGTATTTTCCCTCTGGCTTGGCTAGTCTTTTCATCTGTCTCCTCACGATCTGTCATCACGCTGGCCGTGATCACAACTTTGAATTACAAGGAACGCCTCTATGCATGACACGCTGACTGCTGAACTGATCGACCACTACCGCACCCAGGGATTCGTCGTGATCGACAACTTTCTCGACGCGGACGAACTGGCAACGTGGCGCCAGGCCGTGGATGACGCAGTGGAACAGCGCCAGGACCGCAAGCTGGCCCACGGCGACAGCCGCGAAGGAGACAGCTACTACGACAAGGTCTTTACGCAGAGACTCAACCTGTGGATGGACCACGATGGTGTGCGACAGTTGATGCTCGATCCTCGTCTCGGACAGATGGCAGCGACCCTTGAAGGCGTAGATGGTATCCGCATCTGGCATGACCAGGCCTTGATCAAGCAGCCGTGGGCAAATCCCACAGGATGGCACCTGGACAATCCCTACTGGTCATTCTCTTCTCGACACGCCATCAGTATCTGGGTCGCCCTCGATGACGCGACCCCCGACAATGGCTGTCTGTATTTCATCCCGGGATCGCACCAGGAAGCAAATTGGGACAACTCTCCCATCGGTCAGAACATGGGCGAGTTATTTGAACTCTATCCACAATGGGCCACGCGGGCCAGCTTCGCCGCCCCCATGCGGGCAGGTTCGGCCTCTTTTCACAATGGTCTGACAGCGCACGGTGCGGGCGCCAATATGACCGCAGGCCTGCGTCGGGCCATGACCTGTGCCTACATGCCCGATGGGGAAGTCTTCAATGGCCAGGCCAATGTCCTGCCCCCGGAATACATTGCCACCCTCAAAGAGGGCGATGTGCTGGAAAAAGACGAACTGAATCCACTGCTCTACCACGTGAGCAAGGACTGCCCTGCTGTAGGAGATCGAACCGATCAAGCCTGAGATGTAGCATGCTCAGATATGTCGGTTGGCAACAGTCGGGTGCGATCCGCAGAGACACGGATCAGATCCCCTCGAGGAAGACGACGAACATCTTTCCACCTACGGCATTGCCTTCCACTGGCCGCCAGGGCTTGCCAACGATATCCAGTTTGCCATTGCCGGTGATGTCGCCGACGACGATCTCATGTCCGCCAAGATTTTCGTCAAGGATGACATGCTCCTGCCATTGGCCGCCCTTGCCATCGACATTCTCCCATAGATACCAACGCGGTGGGCCGTCGCCACCGACAGCCTCCATCTCGGCGGAGAAGATGTCGAGGTCACCATCGCCGTCTGCATCCAACACCTGCAGCGAGTGGTAGGCGCCACGACGCGGTCCTTCTGACTGGGGCAGATCATGTCGGGTCCATGTTCGACCCTCGCCATCGGCATTCTCCATCCACCAGATCTTCCCACCGGGAATTTCCGCGTCTGTGAAGACAATGTCGTTTCTGCCATTCTGATTCATGTCGCACACGACGGCTTTCGTCGCATCGAAGGCGAAGGGTGGTTGAAAATCCTCTGGCGGCGGCGTGCTGGGGCCGATGGGAATCTGTTCCCACTCTGAGCCATCGCCCTTCACATTCCGATACCAGACATTCGTCCGCACCACATCGAGGTGGCCATCGCCGTCCATATCTCCCAGGGCGAGGCCCGCATGTACCGGATCACCGATGCGGGTCGATGCGGGCCAGGGCTGTGTCGGATCGTCGCCGATCCGATACCAGCGCACATCGTTGCGATCGGACATGGTCACCACCTCGACACGGCCATCGCCGTCGATATCACCGATGGCCACGTCGTGAACACCCGCAAGATCAGCATCGAAGACAAAGCGCTCGAAGGGAACGGAGAAGTCCCCGCTATTGCGATACCAGGCGCCACCGGTGACGACGTCTAAACGACCATCGCCATCGACATCGACGATCGCTGCCCCTACGTCAGAGGGTGAGTCACTTCCCAGCAGATAACAGGTCCAATGATCGGGAGCGCGGTATTTGTAGACGTAGAGTTCTCCCTCACGGCGGCCGACGATGAACTCGGGTCGCCCGCAACCGTCTAGATCGGCGAGCGCCGTCTGCGCATAGCCACCTCCCTGCAGACCCGTATCGATGACGTGGTGCTTGTAAGTGAGACTCATTCCTCTTCCTTCGCCTCGGTTTCTCTGGCGTGCTCCAACAGGGAGCGCAACATGTCACCAATGTCCCGGGCACCGCCAAATACGACGACAACTTCCACGAGAAAGAACAAGACCACGGAGAGACCGAAGATCCATGTCCAGAATGTCTGTAGGCCCGTCATGAGGTCGCTCCTGTCGTGCGCAGTGGTCGCGGCGGATGAGAGGTTTGTGTCAACAGGGATACGATGACGATGCAGGCGAAGCTGGCGACGAAGGTCGCAATGCCGACGACCTTGTCCTGCACCATCCACTCGTACTCGGCAGGCAGGATGCCGGCGCCATCGAGAAAAATGGTCGTCAGCGGCAGGGTACCAGCAACGACGAGGGATGCGAGAGTCCCCGGTGTGTTTGCCTTCTTCCAATAGAGTCCTGCCGCCGTCGTGAGCAGAACACTGGCAGAATACATCGTCCCCGTGATCGCCATAAAGCGGAAGAAGGTTTCAGGCGGTGAATAGAGATACCCCCAGCCCAGGACAAAGAGTCCGCAGCCGACAACGGCAAAACGAGTGAGCTTGATCTTCTGGCGATCATTGAGTTCTGGCCGCAGAGGCAGCACGATGTCATTGATGAGAATCGAACTCCAGCACAGCAGATACGAATCGAAGGTCGACATCATCGCCGCCAGCGCTGCTGCCGCCATGAGTCCACGTACGCCGGCCGGCAAGATCTGCGACAGATAGACCGGCATGGCTGCCGCCGTATCGGGCTCGCCATCCAGCAGCGGCAGGCTCACAGACGAATCGCCAGTGAAATACACAAAGGCGCAGATTCCCCACATCATCGGCATCAATGCTCTTCCCAGGAAAGACAGGCCGATGAAGCTGTAGAGTTTCTTCGATGTGTCGCCGTCGACGGTAGACAACGCCCGTGACAGAGCCGGTGGCCACATGCCGGAAAATGGTATGCCGAAGACGAGCCAGACGATGAACAGCCAGCCCAGGTCCTCACTGAGGAAGGGATCGAATCCCCCGTCGCCGTATTCGCGCTGTACCGTGTCGAGAACCGTGTCGTAACCTACATGCGTGATGGCGAAGTAGGTCGTGAAGACGACACTGGTAAACAGAATGAGGAATTGCAGGTAGTCGGTCAGCACAACAGACACCATGCCGCCGACGACGGTGTAGGCGAGAACCAGAAGTAGCAGACCGACCATGAGGTAGGGCAGCATGTCAGGGGGCAGCCCAACCATATAGAGCAGGAACTTTGCTCCCAGGACCAGAAACAGCCCCATGTTCATCAGGCCCGCTGCAAAGGTGATCACCGCCGCGATGATCTGCGTCGAGCGATTGTAGCGTAGTCCGAAGAACTCGGCGATCGTGCGCATTTCAAGATCGCGCAGTCCCTTGATGATGAAACCTGTCTTGCCGACGAAACTAAAACCGATCAGGGCAATGACACCGATGGCGAAGGCGGAAAAGCCACTGCGAAAGCCCTGTTCGCTGAAATACATCAGCGTCACCAGGCCCAGTTCGGTGGCACCCATCGTCGCCATCGCCAAATACAGCTTCAGCGAACGACCTGCGAGCAGAAACGAGTCGTAGTCGCTGATCAGGCGACGCGTACCCAGTGCCACACCCGTCGTGATGGCCAGAAAGGCGATGACGGTGGCCCAGTCGATCCAGATAAAGTGCAAGTGTTGTCTCCGTTTTCTTGTTCTGGGTTTTTTTCTGGGGCTACTTCAACAGCAGCAACTTGTGTGAGAGGACGCTCGCAGACAAAGTCAGGCGGGCGACATACGTGCCGGATGCGACATCTCGACCGTCCTGGTCCCTGCCGTCCCATGCGAGGCGATGGGTTCCCGCTCGAGAGAAACCCGACTGCAGGATCTTCACGCGCTGGCCTGTCAGATCATAGATAGACAGGTCGATGTCACCGTCTCGAGACAGCGTGAAAGGAATCATCGTCGTGGCATTGAAGGGATTCGGATAGTTTCTCGCCAGCGAGGATTCAGCGGGGGTCGTCTGCCCGTCGTCGAGAATCGCCGTCATGAGGGGGGCCAGATACTTGGTCAGCTCGGCGCCGCTGACGACGTGAAGTTCACCGGCATTGTTGCGCACATTGAATGGCCCGTCACCTGCCATGCCATTTGGCATCACATCTGTGTGGCCATCGCCATCCATGTCGCCCGCCGTCGCCCAATAGGCGGAGTAATCATTGGCATCCGGTGCTTCGATCCAGACTATCGGTACGACAGGATCTGCCAGATCAATCTCCCTGGGGAGATCCGGGCCGCCTGAGATCACGACGATTCCTCCCGCGTGGCGACGCAGCAGGGGTCCATCGTCGCCGGGCACGCCGATAAACAGATCATCAAAGCCATCGCCCTGGATGTCGCCCGCAGAGATCGCATCACCGGAAATAGCGCCAACGGTGGCACCATAGATGATCATGACATCTGACGGTGGTTCAGCCATATCGATCACGCGATCGCGCAGATTCGATGCACCGTAGACGACGTACGTGTCCCCCGCATCGCGACGTGAATTCCCCGGCCCATCGGCGCGATAGGCGCCGACGAGCAGATCAGCCAGGCCGTCACCATTGATGTCCGCCGTCACAAATTCCTCGCCGAGACGATCAGGAGAATCTGACCCGCCATCGGCACCATACATAACAAGGATGGATTCACCGGTGCCTTGCAGGGCGCTTGCCAATTCGACACGACGGGCGCGGGTTCCATTACCAAAGATCACATAGAGTTCACCTGCCTGCGGTCGCAGATTGTCTGGCCCATCGCCGGCGCCCCCCGTCGCGTCATAGGCATTGCGCAGCGTCCCGTAAGCGCCGGCACCGATGACGGCATCGGCGAAACCATCGCCATCGACATCGTCGCAAGCGAGAGTCGAGCCGATATGATCCATTGGATCGGCACCATAGATGATGCTCGCACCATCCGGGGGGGTCGCCAACTCGGTCATCTGACCAAATTCATGTGGCCCGTAGAGAATCCATGTCTGGCCGGCTTCGTTGTCCATGGCGGCCGAGCCGCCCGCCTGATCTGCGCCGACGACGATGTCGCTGAAACCATCTGCGTCTACGTCACCAGCAGCCATCCAGACACCGAGTCGTGCACGCGACTGCGGACCGTGAAAAACACTCACCCCGTCCATTGGCAGATTCGCCAGATCAAGATTCTCGCCACGGGACAGCAGGTCGGAAAGCAGATGACCAGAGATCGCGTAGAGTTTGCCCGCATCGGCCCCGGCAGGGCCATCGGCATAGAAGGCGCCCACGAGCAGATCGTTGCGACCATCACCGTCGACATCGGCCACTTCCGATTTGATACCGAAGGTGTCCTGCGCCTGCTCACCGTAGATGGTGACGACATTGTCGAGGGACTGACGTAGGTCCGCTGTGCCCGCAATGACGCCGAGGCTGAAATACACCGCCACTTCACCGGAGTTCGCGCGCAGATCATCAGCGGGCCCGTCGCCAGCCATGGCCGAAACCACCAGATCATCCAGGCCGTCGCCATTCAGATCGCCGGATCGAACGGGCGTCCCGAACTGCGCATCCTGGGGATCAGGGTTGTAAATCGTGAATTGACCGGGGCGATCCGTCTCGGCCAGATCCCATACATGGACGATCTGGGCGGACGCGTCGACCCCAAACAAGAAGATCTGCAGGAACAAGAAGACTTGCAGGCCAAACAGGGACGTGTGCAGAGTGCTTCCGACGAGACCGGTGACGCTCGTACGCATGGACGTGCCTTCGTTGAGGTTCTAACCGTCCTCAACAACGACATGAAGTGGCGCCTTTGGCAAGGTCACCGACCGGGCAGACCAGACGGGATTCAGCGCACAGTCAGGCCAGACAGTCAGGCCAGACAATCAGGTAGGCGCGGAAGGTTGCACCGGAAGCGAAACATGCAGATGGTCGGCAGACCCAGCGTGGCGGTCTGCTTTGAGTCCCATCAGCAGAAACAGGCCCTGACGGGCCCAGTTGCGTAGGTCCCCCGCGTCGTGGACTCGCAGATCAACTGCATGAGCGTATCCATCCGTTTGCGGATAATGGCGGGATGTAAAAGGCAGACGCAACCCCATCAGGTGATAATCCTCTGGACCACGGCGCAGATCGGTCAGCACGAGTGACTCGTCGCCGAGTCGAGCAACCCACAGTGCGTGCCGCAATGTCGGATGCAGATGTGTCCATTCTGCACGCACATCGTCGCTCTTGAAGTTGTCCCGTGGGAAATGCGTCGTCGCCAAGGTGCCGGCCAGAACCATCAGAAGCGGCAGAGCAAGCAGGAGTCCGCCCGCTCGGCGAACCGAATGCAAGCGGAGGATCAGTCCAAGAGAGAGAAATAGAACAACGCCCCCTGCCGCCAGACCGGCAGCAACGGCCAGCCAGTCTGGAGACAGATGACCGGAGGCATTCTGATAGGAGAGGATCGCCAGTTGGCCCCGTACGGCGACAAACAGGGCCAGCACGGTTCCCGCCACGGCACCGACGAGTCGCAAGCCCAGGTACATCACCCGGTTGCCCAAACGCCGATCCGCCGTGAGCCAGGTATTCATCTGCTCTGCAGTCGTACGCGACCGATGTTGGCACGAGCCTTCAGCGTGGGGCCTCCGCCATTGATATCCCCGGAGAGACGTTCGCCGATCCAGGAGTCACGCTCGGTGCGAACATCAAAATCGCTGTCGACACTGCCGATGTTCACTGATGCATCCAGATGCACGGCAATATCCACAGGCAGCGTCAGTTCAACATCGCCCACATTGGTTTCGAATCGCAGTCGCCCTTCGCCTGCAAGGCGCCCGAGATTCACTTTGATCCGCCCGACATTGGCTTTGGCCTCGACGGTGCCCTCTTGCATGTCAACGTCGATCTCACCCACGTGAGTTTCGACGGCGACACGTCCGGACACACCTTCGACTGCGACCCTGCCCACATCCAGTTCCGCATCGATCTGCACTTGGTGCGGGACGGTGACCTCATAGTCGACGACATAGTCCTCATCCTTGTCATCGAGAAACTCACCTGGCACACGGGTGCGAACGTAGACTGCCCCTGGCGTCTCTTCGACGCGTATTTCCACTTCCTGCAGAAGGCGCTCGGCCTCTTCCTTGTTGTCAGCGTCGTCTACTTCGATCCGCACGACGATCCGCACTCGATCGACGTCTGCCCCCTTGATCTGAACGTCACCGACCGTGTTGTCGATTTCGAATCGACCACCCGGTGCAAGAGAGGCAGAATAGGTCTCTTCCATCGTCGCTGAGGCTGCCCAGCTGGCGACGACCATGCCCACGCTGAGCAGACTGATCGTGAGCAGATTCCGGCCGAGTGAGTGGGTCCGTTTCATGCTCATGATTCTTCACCTGATTCCGCTGCGGCGTCAGTTCCCTGTGTCTCGTTGAATCTGCGCTCCAGGCGTTCGCACTTCTCGTTGAGAGCAAGCAGGATATCCTGCGTGTCGGTGAGTCGCTTTTCGATTTCGATGAGACGCCCCCCCTCAGCCGGAGGCAGCGCCACATTGCGTAGAGCCATGCCGCCGGCGACGACGGCAAGGGCACCGATACCGTAGAGCAGAATCTGTCCGAGAGTGCTGGCTACAGACCCGACGGAAGACCACCACGGCATGAAAGCCCGCTCCGTGGACAACACGAGGGTGCCCACCCGATCTGGACCGTGGAACTTCTGCTCAGCGGAATTTCCCCATGGAATCCAGCGATGACCGTTGGTCTGCTTGTCGACGACAACCAGATCGAATCCGATGGCTCGACCGGCGTCAGTCAGATCGATTGGCAGTTCATCGAAATCGGTGAAGACGGGCACCGACCATTCATAGGTCACTTGATCACCATAGCCGTGGTAGCGCTGATAGGCCGCTTCGACGCCCTTGGAGGCCGCATCACGCCGTCGATTACCAACCAAGGCGCAGGGATTCCCACAACCCGGTACGTATTCACCAGCCCCAGGAACGAAGGAAAACTGGATGGGATTGTGCATCCCTCCACGGGGTTCACACGGAGCATCACTCTTGGGGTCGCCTCCCCAGGTAAAGACCTCCATGCCGTCTGTTGAATTCCAATGATTGCCGATATCGACTTCAGCGTAATCGACAACGGCAGCGACAAAGATACGATCGCGCTCAGGACTGTAGAGGACGCGAAAGGCGCCTTTGGGATTACTCGAGGCGCCATACTCTACGAGACCGTCTGGCCAATCGCTCAGGTCACCATCGATCTCGATATCGTCGTAGATCAGGGCGACCGCTTCGTTGCCACCACCACACAGATCGGCCCGAATCGGGCTTGTGGCGGCCAGGCCGAAAACAACCAGGAAAATGAAACGAAACATGGTGGTGCTCTTCATTCGATCATACTCCCTGACTCGGCTTCTCGTCGAGTCGATCCAGCTTTTCACTCAGAGCGATCATCACATCCTGCGTATCGGTGAGACGCTGCTCAATGCGCTCGATCCGGTCCGTCATGCCTGAAACCTGCTTACCCGATTCACCACCTGTACGTCGTAGCACGGTGATGGTGATACCGATGGCACCCACCAGAAGAGCCAGCCCCATCAACGTGGAGAAAACGATCTCAGACACATGCTCAGCACGGCTGCCAACATTGATGTCGGGAATGACAGGGATCGGGTAAGATGGGATGGATGGGATGGCCTCCATTTCGATGACGCTCCCTTCCGCCGCGGCAATGGCTTCAGCGCCGATCGCCATAGCGATCGCTTCCGCCACACGCACCTGCACCTGAGACTCGCTGGCGCTCCGAATCTGCTGCTCAATGGTCTGCTGCTGGCCGAAGCGAGCTTCGTTAATTCCCTCCTGCAATTCGGCCTGCGCAAGTTGTAACTCTTGTTGAGCCTGCTGCAGTCCCTGACGCATTTCGGACAGATCCGCTTCGCTGGCCCCTTCTTGACGCATCCATTCCAGAACGCGCTCGTCATCGGTCGCATCCTGAACACCTTCCAGAATTCCGGCGACGAGGGAACCAATCCCATTCACGGCAACATCAAGGTCATCGGCGTGATTCTCATGAATCACAACATCTCCGGTATGTCCTACGTGACCGGTATGGGCCTCAGGCGTCGTCTCTGCGTGCGTTCGATGTGACCCACTCGCTGTCCAGGCGGAGAGCACGAGGTCACGCGGCTTCAGACTCGTCCCAGCGGCAAACATGGGACCACCTCCCAGCAGAACCCGCCCGACACGATCGTTGCTTGCCCACTTGGTGCCCACCGGCGGTCCCCACGGAACCCAGGCTGCATTGCCGGTACCCGGTCCATCGTGATCGACGATGACCACATCCAGACCGATCACATCTCCCGCCGTCAGATTGCTGCGCTGTCCAGGCCGATCAAACAGATCGATCTGCCACTCGTACGTGGTGATGTCTCCTTGGCGTCGCCAGACAGCTCGCGTTCTCGTCCGCCCGATAGCACCATTGCGCATCGCCGGATTGCCCTGATAGGAAACCATCTGATGGTCTCCAGGCACCATGACGTACTTCGTCGGCTGCTGTCCAGGTGAATTGCCTACCAGGCCCGATACGTAAATCTCCAAGCCATCGCTTTGTAGATGATTCGGCCGCTGGGGGTTGTAGTTGACATCGTCGCGGACCTCGACGGCCAGATAGAGAAGATCTACGTCCGGCTGATAGCCGACCATCATGACGGGTGTCAGATCCTGACTGTCCGTCAGATCGCGCCCTGCCAGGTCGGTTCGCCCATAGACTTCAAAATTGTTGACGATCGGCTGCATCGACATCCCACGGGGCCAATCGGACAGATCGCCATCAAGCCGAATACCATCCAACGGTACCGCCAGCGTACTCTGCGAAATGGCTTGAGTTGGCGCGGCACTGGCCAACAATGTGACGATGCAAGTCGCAGCCAGGAACGAACAGCCTATGAGTCTGATGGAAAGTCTCTGTGGAGGGAGCATGTTGGGCCTCTGAGCAGGTGTGACGGCGAAGTCATTGGAAGACAGATCAGAATAAAGAAAACAAATCAGTATTGGACGTATTGTACTCGTTGATCAACGCGGTCGCTCATATCGAGCAGTACCCCTTGAAGATCTGTCAGCTGGCCGTCGATTCGATCAATTCGGCCCTGCAATTCTCCGACACGGGCAGGCGCTACATCGGGCTCCTCCCACCGTCGCAACGGCCGACCTTCCACGTCACGGAAGGAGCCGACGATGATGAAGATCAGATCGATCGTCGCCCAGATGCCAAAACCGCCGAAGGTCAGGACCATGAGGATCGCTGTGCCAATTTTGCCAACATAGAAACGATGAACACCCAGCCACCCGAAGAAGAAACACAGCAGACCCGCTGCCAGGCGAGACTTGGGAGAAACGTCAGCTTGCATTGGTCTCCTCTTTCTTATCGGATTCGGCTGCTTTGTCAGGTGCTGGCTCCTCGCCTCTGAGTGCAGCCAGCTCCTCATCGACGCGCCGGCGCAGGGCCAGTTTCTCGAATTCCTGATTCAGCCCACCGTCGCCGAAGATATCCCGGCGGACCTCATGGGTCGCCGTGTCGGCTTCCTCTGCCAGGTCCAGGCGCTGACGAAGTCGTTCGAATTCGCTGCGCTTCTCCTGCAGTCGGCGCTCCATATTCTGTACATCTGAGACGGGGTCGCGCTCGGGCGTCACATCGATGTGCTGCTCGTCAGTTCGACGGGCATTGCGCAGACGAGCGATGAGCGCTCCCTGCCGATTCTGGGCATCACGCAGATCGTCGCGCAACATGGACAGTTTCGCGCGTAGATCCTCGACCGTCTGCTGTCCCTGCGTCAGGGCAGGGTCGATGCCGGCGATCGTCTCTTCGAGAACCACTTTGCGCGCCAGTGCCTGTCGAGCCAGTGGCTCGTCACCCAGTTCAAGAGCGCGCGTCGCTTTGGCCTGCATCTGTTCAATGCGCTCACGCGTCGCCTTGCGTTCCTTCTCAAGGCGCCGCTGATCGGCGACGGCCGTGCTCACAGCCCCAACGGCTCGATCCACAGTCGCTTCCATATCGCGAACCATCTGGCGCACCATCTTTTCTGGATCTTCAAGTCGGTCAAGGACTTCGTTCACATTCGAGCGGACGATGTGGGTAATTCGATTCAGTGTCTTGTTCATTTCTTCATCTCCTGAAGTCGGCCCCACCCTCGATCTGGTGGGAAGTGCATCGGTATCGGACGACACACCCATTGCAATCACCGTACCAGCTGTCGAACAACCCGACTTAAGTAGATAGTTTTACTTCACTTAGATGACATTTCAGACAACCGTAATTGGCACAGGATTCGGCCGCTCACGCCAGTTGAGTGGCGACAGCCGCCACCACGGAGGCAGCCGTCAGAGCTCACGTATGCAGCGTCGTGGGCGGTGCGGGTAGCGGTTTTCCGGGAAGTGGATGGTCCTCCCCTGGCAACGAGAAAGGCCCGCAGCAACTGCTGCGGGCCTGGCCCGTACGACGTCATATATGCAATGTGCAGCGAGGTCTTAGCCGCCTGGAGATCTGTCAGCGATGGTGCCTAATCGCCGGCAGCTACTGAGTTGACGCCGTCGCTTCGCGTAGGGCGTCTCGATTCCATACTTGGTGCACAGCCGGCTGAAACTGCGCAGGGTGATGCCCAATGCCTTCGATGCGTCTCCATTGCTGCGATACATCCGCGCGACACGTTCGATTGTTTCCTGGTCATAGCCGCGAATCATGACGAATCCCACTCCGTGATGGTGTTGATGGAAGAGTGGAGGAGAAGAAGCGTCCTCCATGCACCCAGTCGTCATAGCAACGGTCGTACCCACACAGAGGCAGCCGGCTTTGCCCTCAGAGAAACCTGCAAGTGTCACGGTCTGGCCACTGTCGAATTGGCTCGGGCCGCCACTACACTGGCGGATTTGGCCGGCCAAAAAGAATCAGCTGTTGGGTCGAGGCAAGCGTGTTGATCGCTGGCCATGCAGGTCAAACCGAGTCGTGGGTCGTCTCAACTCGTCACCTCGCCTGAACTGAGCAGATACTCTTTGACGGCATCCATATCCAATTCACCACCAAGCCCGGGTCCGAGTGGGACGCTGATGCGCTCACCTTCGCGATCGGGCATCTGCACGACAAAATCGTCTACGTGTAGAGGCGTCGACAGAATGTCGTGCGGGACTGTGGCCGCCTCAGGCACGGCGCAGACGTGGATGTAGGACAGATCCATGATACCGAGATCGACGCCCGATCCATGCCAGCATGATTTGCCCGCGGCACCGGCCACGTCGACCATGGTGACAAATTCGAAACTGGAATTGGGACTGCAGTTGAAGATATCTGCTGCATCCGCCTGCAGAGCACCGACAACGGCCTGCGTCGACCCTAAGTGGAGGGCAATGGGGATGTCGGTCTCTTCTCGCAGGACACGATACCAGTCGTAACGATCCTTTGGCAGTGGATCCTCCAGGCATACGACATTCAGATCAGCCATCTGTCGTGTGAGCACGCGCATCTCATCGAGATTGTCGTAGCGCGACATGGCGTCGACGATGAAACGTAGGTCCGGGGCGACCTCGCGCATCCGCTGCAGACGCTCGATCACTTCCATTCCCTGCATGATCTTGATCTTCAAACAGCTGTATCCCCCATCTCGTGCAGCCGCTGCGGCGGCCAACGAGTGAGTCGGATTCTGCAGACCAGCCCAGTAGCTGCCGATCACCTGATCTCGGCATGCCCCACCAAGCAGATCACACATTCGCATGTTGTGTATGCGCCCCACCATATCGAGCAATGCGGTCTCATAGGACTTGTAGACGGAAGCCAGGGCACCGTCCAAGGGCAGGCGACGCAGCGGGATATTGCGAGGGTCCAGCCCGATCATCTGCCGCGCTGCGGCCTCTACGTCGGCGCCTTTGGCTCCCCGTCCTGTCTCACCGACACCATAGGTGCCGTCGTCTGTGTGTAGACGAATGAGATATTTCGGCACGAGATCCCACTGTTCGTGGGTGTCGGCGTATTCAGGACTGTTCACCATCTCCTGATGGACGAACTGATTCACTTCCCACCATTCGACGCGGTCAATTTTCATGTCTCGTCTCCCTCTGTGACGCGGTCTGCACCCTCGTCATCTGTTTGCTCAGTATCATCGGATTGCTGTAGCTCGATCGGTAGGTCAGGTACGATCTGTTGTCCACTGAAGTCCGCCTGGGAGATGCCTGACAGATTGACATTGGCAGCCGTCGGTGTGGAATCGGCCTCAGGTGCATCGATGCCGCGATCCGCGAGAAAGCGCCTGATGAGGGCCTCCCCGTGATGCATACTACGGCGCAGCCAGCGTAGCCTGATCTGCATACGCTGTGTCGGATTCATGGAGGTGTCCGTGTCGGTCTCGGCACGCAGCCGCGCTGTCAGCTGACGCAGAATCAACGCTGCACTCACCGAAACATTCAGGCTCTGTGTGAAGCCCACCATGGGTATTCGAATCGACTCATCCACGTGTGCCATCGCCTGCGCGGTGAGTCCCTCCAGTTCAGTGCCAAAGATCAACGCCATGGGACCACGACTCACATCGACATCCTCGAGATCCGTCGCCGTCTCATCAGGTGTCGTTGCCAGCAACCGATAACCACGATTCTTCAAGGAAGAGCAACAGCGACGAATGGCTTCTTCACTGCCGGGCCCCTGATGCCGATATAGATCCAGCCATTGTGCAGACCCCAAAGCGACCTGATGATGGACCTTGTAGTCGTTGCGTTCGTCCACAATGTGGACGTCCTGCACACCAAAACAGTCACACGTGCGCAGAATCGCACTTGCATTGTGCGTCTGATACACCTCCTCGAGGGCGACAGTAATCCAGCGTGTTCGGTGCGCCAGCACATGCTCGAGTCGTTGCAGGCGTTTTGGCGAAACGAACTCGGCAAGGTATTCACACAGCTGCTGTTGCAGACCCTGCTCGTCAGGAATCGGTGTCTCTTGCGCCGGGCGCAGACGAATGGCTTCGGTCTCACTCAACGCTGGCACCCGCCGTCGCGGCGCAGACATAGAGCTGAGGTTCGTGGCCACTGCGGGATCGGTACAGGGCCTCAACTTTGGTGCAGAACGCCGGCGCCTTTTCGCTGTCTACGAGGGCCACGGCACAGCCGCCGAAACCAGCACCTGTCATGCGAGCACCAAGACAACCATCTGTGCCGCGAGCGCAGTCCACGATCGTATCGAGGGCCTCACTTGAGACCTCAAAATCATCTCGCAGACTCACATGGCTGTCGTCCATCAGTTGCCCCAGAAGAGCCCTGTCACCGGCACGCATTGCCTTTGCCGCCTGGGTCGTTCGCTCAATTTCTGAGATCACGTGACGCGCTCGTGCCCGGGTCACTTCATCGAGTTCGTCTTGCCGCTGTGCAAACGAGGTCAGCGACACGTCGCGCAAGGCCTTCACGCCAAAGTGTGTCGCGGCGATCTCGCATTGTTCACGACGCTCGTTGTAGGCAGAATCAACCAGACCTCTGCGCGTGCCCGTATCCAGCACGACAATGCTCGTGGCTTGAGGTAATGGCACCAACTCGCCCTCGAGGGATCGGCAGTCGAGGAGCAGCGCATGATCGACGCCTCCTGCAGCGCTGATCATCTGATCCATGATGCCGCAATTGACGCCCACCCAGCGATTTTCGGCACGCTGTCCTCGCACGGCCATCTGTGCTGCGTCCCAGTCGAGGGCAGCGATATGCGCACAAGCGCGCGCGACGGCCAGTTCAACGGCTGCCGACGATGACAAGCCAGCGCCAATCGGCACATCACCCACCATCACGCCATTCCAGCCCTGCAGAGACAGCCCATCGAGTTGCAGCGACCATGCAGTGCCACGGATGTAGTCAAGCCATTGTGTCGCAGGCTGACTCGGCAGCTCCCGCACCGACGCAAGGGTGAATTCCTCCGTCATCTCGTAGTCCAGAGAGGACACGCGGATCGTGTCGTCGGCGCGTGGACCGATGGCAATCCAAACTGCACGATCGATCGCCATGGGCAGGACAAACCCATCGTTGTAGTCTGTGTGCTCGCCGATCAGATTCACCCGCCCTGGAGCGCGCACAAGGGCAGTTGGCGCCACCTTGAATACCTGGCCAAAGGCGTCCGTCGCCTGCGATGCGAGTGATATCGTCATGGGATGGTGACTACTCTGCAGGCAGCTGGCGCAATCGAGCCGCTGCTTGTTCGGGTGTCAGATCGCGCTGCGCCTCGGCGAGCAGTTCATAACCTACCATGAATTTGCGAATTGATGCCGAGCGCAGCAGGGGTGGATAGAAGTGTGCATGCAAATGCCAGTGATCCGCCGATGCCTCGCCCGGTGCACCATGCCACCCCATGGAATAGGGAAAGGAAGTAGAGAACAGCGCGTCGTACCGTCGCAGCAGCCGCTGCATCACGCGCGCCAGGGAGGATTGGAGTAAAGGCGACAGATCATCGAGGTGGGCGACCGGTTCACGTGGTGCCAGGAGAATCTCGAAAGGCCAGACCGCCCAGAATGGGACCAGAGCGACCCAGTGATCGTCAGCCTCAACGATACGTTCCTGCCGTTCGCATTCAAGGGCCACATAATCCCGCAGCAACGTGCGCTTCATGTCGGCAAAGTAGGTCGCCTGCGTATTTTGCTCGCGCAGCGCTTCATTCGGCAAGGCATCCAACGCCCATATCTGGCCATGAGGGTGAGGATTCGAACATCCCATCATGGCACCCTTGTTCTCGAAGACCTGAACCCACCGATAGCGAGGGCGTAGTTCACGCACTTGTGCCCCCCAGCATCGGATCACTGTCTCAATTTCCTGCGCCTGCATGGCGGCGAGGGTCAGATCGTGGCGGGGGGAAAAGCACATCACGCGACATGTACCGCGCACGGGGGCGGCGCGCAGCAGGGGCGACTCAGTATCGGCCTGAGAATCGCGTCCATCATCGAGCAGGGCAGCGAAATCGTTGTCGAAGACGAAGACATCCTCATAGGCCGGATTCTTCTGCCCTGCCGCCCGTTCGTTCCCCGGACACAGATAACACTGTGCGTCATGTTGTGGTCGTGTCTCGACGGTGGGTGGATCAAGCTGTCCCTGCCAGGGCCGTTGCATACGATGAGGAGAGACTTGCACCCAATCACCGCTGAGTGCGTTGAATCGTCGATGCGGCTGGGCTTGCAAATCGATGTTCGTCATACAGGTTGGTCTCTTTTCTGATAACCGTCAGATCGTGCTGCGCGCTCTGGTGATGGTAGCCAATGACACCTATCGTAGTCGACGACGATCGTAGATACACAAACCTTCGAAGGGAGCCCGACTTTTGTGCGGCCGCTTCACACTACATCACGTCACTGAAGACGTGGCGGCGGCCTTTGCCGTCGAGCAAACCCTCCTCGATCTCAAACCACGTTACAATATCGCTCCCACCCAACCCGTGGCCTGCGTCGTCCAGCAGGAGAGTCGAGTCCTGCAGCATCTGCAATGGGGGCTGGTCCCCTCCTGGGCCCGCGAGCCATCTATGGGAGCTCGCATGATCAATGCCCGCGCCGAGACCGTTGCGGTCAAACCTGCCTTCAAGCGCGCCTTCACCCACGGCCGCTGTGTGATTCCTGCAAGTGGCTACTATGAGTGGAAACGGCGTCCCCATGGCCAGCAGGCGGTCCCTATGCTCTTTCATCTGGCCGGTGGCGGCCCCATGGCTTTTGCAGGTCTCTACGAACAATGGGAGACGCCGGAAGGTGCCACGCTGCGAACCTGTTCCATTGTCACGACCCAAGCCAATGAGGTCACCAATGGCATCCACCACCGCATGCCCGCGATCCTGACAACAGTCGAGACCGAGCAATGGCTCGATCGCCACATTCAGAGCCCTGGAAATCTGCTCCCCCTGCTTCACCCATACAGATTGGGCGACCTCGACGTTCATCCCGTCTCCGATCGGGTCAACAAAGTCAGCGAAGACTCGCAGGATTGCATCACGCCCGTGGTGCGAAGCACGGAATCGGACCAACTGGAACTCGGATTGTAAGATCCTCTGAGCCACAGGGGCGGTCGATGCTACCGATCGGTTTGATCCTTCTTCTGCGGGACCGTGTAGGCCGTCGGTGTAAACAGAATCCTGGCGATGTCCCCCAGCCCAGGTCGTGCGCCAACAGCCAGAACGCCCACACGAAACAGCCGTGCCGCGCCCTTGACGGTGAGCCAGATCGAAAGGATCAGCAAGATACCCGTCGCCACAACCTCCCACCACGCAGGGGGCCCAGCGGCTCTGTTCATCATGATAAATGGAGTCAGCGGCGGGACGAAAGACAGCACTCGGGCCAGCAAACCATTGGGATCCTCCACAACATGCTGCATTGAGAACATGGCCGTAAAAAGTGGGATCATGGCTGGCCACATGACGTTCTGTGCTTCTTTGAGCGTTCCACACAGGGAACCCAGACCAACGAGCATACTTGCGTAGAGGAGGAATCCGAGCAGGAAGTAGATGATGAATGTCGCCAGGAACATTGGGTCCGTTGCGACACCACCTAGATCGACATCCACGCCGATCAATCTGGGCACAATGACGATGGCAGCAGTGAATACGGACGCCCATGAGGCGACGACGATCAACCCGGCGCCGGCAACGCCAAGGATCTTGCCAAACATGAGTTCTTCGGGCGCGACGGAAGAGATGAGGATTTCCATGATCCGCGCCGACTTCTCCTCGATCGTACTCGTGATCAACATCTGTGAACTGGTGAAGACGGCGATCCAGAGCAAGTAGGTGAATACGAGGGGCAGAAACTGGCGGAACTTGTCACGATCTTCCACCTCCTCCACATCGCCCCGATCGTCGATCTTTCGTGCTTCAAAAGACAGGGTAGTCTGGATCCACGCTGCCGTCTCGGCGTCGATCCCTTCGTGTGCGATCCGCTCTTCACGCACGATGCTCTCCGCCCGTTGGCTGAACCAGCGTCGCAAATCCCGGTCGGTGAGATTGTTGGATACGTATCTGCAGCCCTCATCGGTGACGACAGGATTTTCACCGATGACGAAATACGCAAACAGGTCGCCTGAGTGGATTAGCTCATTCAGGGCGGCAATCGTGTCAATTGCAGCGGGCAGGGGATGACGAACGTAGTGACGGCGAGTCAACTTGATGTCGTGGTGCTCATCCACCCGTCCCGGATCGGCCGACAGCCACCACTCGTACACATGGGCCGCATCACCGTGGTTGACGAAGTCGAAATCACTGGATCGAGAATCACCAAATCCCTGCCTCGCCATCTGCTCGACAAGGCGCTCCCGGGGCGACTCCTCCAAAGCCATCCATGCACCGACGAAGGCGCGCACCGAACTTGGCAGGTCGCTGTAACCGGCGGCGTCTTCACGGCGCAATTCCCGACCACGTTCGGCAATCTGCTGCAGATCTTCACTGTAAACACGCTGCTCCACGGCGTCCAACAGGAAACCGGAATGATCGATGACGGCGAAGGGGCGTGCCTCCTTGGCCTGTTTGAGCAACAAGGGCACGGCAATGGCCAAAGCGAAAATGACCGGAAATGCGGCGAGGCCAATCCAGAACGCTTTCGTGCCGACAGTCTGACGGAATTCCTCTCGAGCGACAAGAAATGTCCGGTTCATGGCTTATCCTGCGGATCGATGGAAGCTTCCTCGACACTGTGACCGACATTGCGCACGAAAATCTCATGCAATGACGGGGAACGCAGATCAAATGTGTGCAGACGGATCTCGGCGCCGACCAGGTGTTTGAGCACCTGCTGGGGGTCGATGCCTTCGGCCAGAACAACCTCTGCCTGCCGACCGGTGTCGTTGATGTGCAGGACCCCCTCCATCTGCCGCAATGAACCCAGATCACCCTCATAGTCGAGATGAACCGCCCCACCGCCGTGGCCCCGCACCTGATCAATAGGTCCATCCACAATTTTGCGTCCGCCGTCGATCAACACGACGTGGTCGCAGATCTGCTCTGCTTGTTCCATGATATGTGTCGAGAAGATGACGCTGTGGCCGTCTTCTCGAAGTTTCAGGATGACATCACGCATGAGATCCCGGTTAACCGGGTCGAGACCTGAAAAGGGTTCATCCAGGATGACCAAATCTGGTTCGTGCAGCAGGGTTGCCAGAATCTGTGCCTTCTGCGCCATCCCCTTTGATAGAGATTGACACGTCTGCTCAAGATTCTCCCCGAGCCCATATTCGTCGAGCAAGCGCGCCGCTCTCTCACGGGCGGCCCCCCGAGACATGCCCTTCAGGGTTCCGAAATAGGCCACCTGATCGACGACTTTCATCTTCGGATACAGGCCGCGCTCCTCGGGGAGATAGCCGAGTCGCTGGCGAATCTCGGTTGGATCCTGCGATCCGAGAACGCTCAATTGGCCCTCATCCGGGGCAAAAATCCCCAGGATCATGCGCATCGTCGTTGTCTTGCCAGCACCATTGGGACCGAGAAAACCGTAGATACTCGCCATGGGCACTGTCAGAGAGAGACCATCTACGGCGCGCTTGTCGCGGAAGGCCTTACTCACGCCACTCAGGGTGACTGCGTCCGTCATTTTTTCTCCTGCTGGCGTCGGCACGATGTCGCCGCTGTAGCCTGCGTCACGGTTGCGCTCGGACCATACCTTACCATTATATGGTGAAAGCCAGCCGCAGTCCTCTATCAGGCTCGCAGGCTGCCCTCGATTGTTGCTCGTTTCATGGTATATTTACAGAAACCCTGACTCGACTCTCTCTTGCCTGGACGACGATCGCCCGTGGAAGCAACCTCGACAGCCATTCCCCAGCAGATCTCTGATGCTGTCGATGCAGATCTGCACCGTGAGCTCTGGCAGCGAATCGCTGGACGCCTGCAGCGTGGGGACGCGCTCATCACCACTGAGGATTTCCTCAAGGTGCTCGAGGTAGAATACCAGGCGGTGACGGGCAACCCGGTCACGGACACGCTGCGGGAAGTCTTCGGCAAGACCATCAGCAGCTTCAATCGGGAGAACCCTGAGCGCTATGTCGCCGTCGGTGTGCAGAACTGTGTGCGCCGCGTTTTCGAGTCCAACTGCTTCAAGCTGGATTGGGATCTGGGCCAGATTGAGGATGTCGGGTCGCGCTCCATTGCGCGCTTCAAATCACAGAATCTCGTGCAGGATCTGCTGCGCGACGTCAATGTCAGTACAACGGCCATCGACGGCGATGATTGTGTTCGCAACGCGGTAGATGTCGTTTCCGAACGCAAGCCTCGGACACAGAAACACGAGCTTGATGAGCCGCTGGCCGACGTTGACTTGCTCGAGCCAGTTGCTTCCGAGCCTGAACCAGAACCCGAGCCCATCGCCGAAGAAACACAGGAAGCACTCAAGGACGGCACGATCTCTGATGGCGAATTGCAGGCTCGTCAGGCGGAGCAGGATCAGGCCCACGATCGACTCGAACACCGCGAGATGGGTCGCGTCGTTGAGCGTGTCGACCAGTATGTCCAGCAGGGCTACCTCACCACGGATGAGGGCGAGACGGTCCGCAAGTTGCACGACATCGATGAGCAGCAGAAGAGTGGTGCGATCGATGCCGAGGAAGCCAGTCGCCTGCGAAATTCTCTGATGACAGAAGAGTTGCGCACAAAACTTGACCGCAAGGTCAAAGGCGCCGTCGACCATGCAGTGCGCTTCCTGCAGGCCTTCGAATCGATGCAGCGCGTCTCAACCTCCATAGATGAGGCGTTGCGATTTCTGATTCATCACAAACACATTCTCGATCCAGAGCGCAGTGATCGGGAACGCGGACTAGCAGCACAGGAATTGCTCGAAGACCGCGAACTTCTGCACCTGATCATCGAGATCATGGAGCGCAAGGACCATGAGATTCGCATGATCTCTGTCTGCTTACCGCCCTACAGCTACATCGTCAAGCGTGGCAATGAGCGCATTGGGAATCTGACGATCGAAGAAGATTTCATCGATGACCTGCGCGAACTAGAAGCCGACGATATGTCCGACAAGTTGCACTCGGAGGACGCCCTGACCCGAGTGCGACCGGCGGCTGACATGCAGTGCCTGATTGCCATACTCAACCATCTGATCAAGGCAACGCCGTGGCGCAAGGAAGTGCGCATGATGCGGGTACAGGATTCCCTGGAGCAATTTTACCAGGAGACCGACGACCTGGGCGAGGCGCGTAAGCAGGCCGAAAACTTCCTTGCCAGACGGTTGCGGCGCATGTTCAAGGATCTCAGCAATGATGAGAAGCATGAGATCGAAGAGCGCGGCGCCCAGATGCTGGACAATATCGAAGAGAAAGTGATCGCTGAGCGTCAGGCCAAAGCGGATGACGCGGCCACCGAAGCGGCGGCTCAGTCTGGTGGTGCAGGCGCAGGAGTGGAGGACGACGCCGAGTTGTCCGAAGACGAACTGAAGAAAGGTGCTGTCTTTGGCCGGGTAGAGATGCGCGTTGCTGGACAGATGCGTCGTGTCCCCCGCAAGCTGATGCTCGATCCGGATGACGGTGAGACCTATTGTCTGGCCCAACGCAATTCGGACACGGGTGAACTGGAACCGGTTCTACGAAGAGGTGCCAAACGCATCGTCGAGCGCGGCACCGATGGGCTCTGGCGCACCAAAGAGCGGTAACCTCTGAACGGAGGAGCGGTCAAAAACTTCATGATCGCCCAAGTTCGCCGATATAGGGAAGACGGACTCCCCTGTCCGCAGGCAAGGAATTCTTTTCCCCTTTCCCCTGTGTCGCCGGTTTTATGCCTGTAATCAACTCTGCCCTTGGCCTCGTTGGCCTGGCTACACGACGTCAGCTCAATCAAGCCGTCGATCGCAAAGATCGCTGGCATGGATTGGTACGCGAGGTCTTCGGGCAATACTATCTCAAATTCCGCGAAAGCTCCCTCGGCAATATGCCGGAGCTGCCGAGTCGTTATTCGGCAGATTGGGAGCGCCAGATGCGCGACGAACTGGACGCCTTCCTCAATCTCGATCTCGAATCGGTAGGCGATCTTCTCGATGCATGTGGCTATGGCACCGATAAATGGGAGAAACTGCAGGAAACTGGATTCCCTGCCCTGCGCCGACTTCTTGATGAAGTAGCCGAAACGGGTGAGACGCCGACGAACCTCGGCAATGGCCATGCCGCCATCAGTGACGAGGACCTGACTGAGGCGGTCAATGAGGATGTCCTCGATCTGCTGCAGCGCCATCCGGATCTTGCCGAGGAGATGGTGCGGCGCGTCGATCTGGATTCGGGCCGCCTGCTGCTTGACCCGGAAGATCTGGAAGCGAGTGAATCTTATCGTCAGCTGCAAGCCCACCACGAAGAGTCACTGGAGGAACTGAAGCGTTTTCGGCGCGGTGGTCGCCAGGCCCTGGAGCGCATTCAGCAGCTACAACTTCAGATCGAGGAACTACAAGGTGAAGCTGCGCCCTTGTTCTCCCCGCCGCAGCCGGCGGATCCCGATCCTGACCTGGAACGAGAAGTTGCCAACCTCCGCACGGAGCTGCGAGCGCGCGAAGCCTCTTCGGCAGCACTACGTGATCGAATTGACGGCCTGGAAGGACAGCTCGGCGAGCAGAGTCCAGATGAAACGCTGAGCGAGTCTCTCGCCTTCGCTGAAGATGGCATCCAGGAGCGAGACGACACGATTGTACGTCTTCAAGCAAGAATCGAACGTCTCGAGAAACAACTGGAGGAAGAGACCGCCGAGGCAGATGAGAGTGCTGAACTACGCGAGCTGCGCTCTAGCCTGAAATCCCGCGAGCATGAAATCGAGGGATTGAAGGCAGATCTCGAGCAACTTGCGTCCATCGATAGCGCTTCAGCGACCGATTCGACGCAACTGCAGGAGCAGATAGACGAATTGCAGAGCCAGCTGCAAGCACGCGATCACAACCTCCAGTCTCTGCGAGAAGAGATTGAGCGCCTGCAAAACGAGTCGGCGACACTTCGCCCGGATCGGGCCGACGACGAAAGGGAAGAGGACGCGGCGCAATTGCGTCACCTGCTCAATGCCCGTGACCAGACCATTGCGGGTCTGCAGGAGCAGATTGCCGCCCTCGAGGCGGGTCTGGAAACCGATGGGAAACAGATCGTCGGCGATGAGGCAGAGGAGGACGGCGACCTGCAGCAATTGCGCAACGATCTACGCGTGCGCGAGCACACGATTGAGACACAGCAGGAGCAGATCGAAAAACTCGAGGCCGACCTGGAGCGGGTCGAACGACGCGCGGGTCGTGGTGAGGAGAACGAAGAGGGCACCCCTGGCAGTGGCCTCGTTGACCGTGGGGATGAACGCCTCAGTGAAGAGGTCGGATCTCTGCAGCGCGACCTGAGTGTGAGGGACGCAACCATCCTCGATCTGCGCAAACAGGTGCATGCCTTCGAAGAGGAATTAGGACAGGCCCGTGAGTCTCTGTTGGCCGAAGTCGACAAGCTCAAGGCACTCACTTCTGGCGAATTGGAGCTCAAACCGTCCGCAGAGCTGGACGAGATGGACTCCGACGAACTGCTCGGCTATGCACGAGACGTCGCCGAAGATCTCGATGTTCGCCGCCAGACCCTGGACGAAGGTCTGTCGGGCATCGAGTCCGTGAAGGGCTCTTATGAAGAGAGCAAGCGCGTCTATCAGGACCAGGAAAAAGAAATGCAGGACCAGCTGGAATCCCTGCGTGGCGAACTGGAATCGTATCAGGTGGAGCAGGAGCGAGACAAGGCAGCAGGTGGTGCGGAGTCACATGAACTGATCGTCAAGCAGCGTGAGCAGCTCGATCTGCTGTCTACACGTATTCGACAGCTCGTATCCAGCAATCAGGGCCTCAATGAATCAAACAAGAAGATGTACGAGAATCTTGAGCAGGCTGTGAAACGAGTGATCCCCCTGCGTAAGCAGATTGAAGACCTCGACAGCCTCAACGAGGCCTTGCAGCGCTACATCAGGCAAACCCACGACCGTACCTTCACGACCAAGAAGCTGACCGCCGTCTGAGGTGTCGTCGAGGTGCTCTACGGGCCGTCGCGCAATTGGGCTGCGAGTTCTTCCAGGTCAACTCTCAGGGCCGCGACGAGATCTACCCCCAAACTCAGATCGCCCACCTTTCCAGCTTCCTCGATCAACAGCGCCGCCTCCCGCACTCTTTCGGCCCCAATATTGGCCGCAGCTCCCTTCACCCCATGAGCCGTCCTGCCCATTTCTTCGACGTTGCCCGCGTCCAGATGTTGCTGCAGTAAGGAGACTTGCTTCGGCATGTCTTCGAGGAAGAGTTCGATCACTTCCTGCAACAGTTCTTCGTCATCAGCCATGCGATCAAGAGCCGCAACGCGATCGAAAACCGGCTTTTTCTTTGGCGCCTGCGGCGTCGAGAGGCTCGCAACATCGACGGCGGCCGGTGTCAGTGGCGCAGATGTGCCGGTCCAATGCGCCACCACTTCGTATAGCTGTTGCCGGTTCAGTGGTTTGGGCAAATAGTCATCCATCCCAGCTTCCAGGCAGCGTTCTCGATCTCCGGTCAGTGCATGGGCGGTCATTGCAACGATCGGTAGTCTGGCCGAGCCCTGTTCCTCCTCAGCGGCGCGGATCACCGCCGTCGCCTCCAAGCCATCCATCTGTGGCATCGACACATCCATCAGTACCAAATCAAAGCTGCCAGTCTGAACCATCTCGACGGCACGCTCGCCGTCCTCAGCGATCTCGACGTCGTGGCCAACCCGTTGGAGCAACTCCCGCCCCAAGCGCTGGTTGACGATGTTGTCCTCTGCCAGCAGGATACGCAACTGTCGACGGCGTTCACGCAGTGTGTAGCGGGTGATCAGATCTGCGGGCGCGTCGGGGCCACTGGCCAACACAAGAGCCTCATGCAACTCATCACGAGTGGCCGCCTCGTTGAGGTAGGCCGCCACGCCATGACGACGACAGTCACTGGCATCACCGCGCTGCCCACCACGGGCCAGGATCAGAGTCGGTGGTGCCGAATCCCATCGCTGCGCCAGACTACTCGCAACGGCGAGACAATCTGCCAGCACCAGATCCAGTACGATCGCCGCAATTTCCTCTGTTTTTGCGCCATCAGAGTCGTCTTCACGCAGCGCCACTGCATCAAGCACTTTCTCGAGACCCGCCGCATTCTCAACATTCCAGCCGCGCTCTGTCAGCTCATCACCGATTCCACGGCCCTGCGAACGCCCATCGCTGACCAACAGCAGGTGACGCCCATGGTGATCGTGCCCAACAGCCACTGCGTCCTCTATGGGGGGATCACTGAATTGCATGTGCACGAGAAAGTGGAAAGTGCTGCCCCTGCCCTCTTCGCTCTCAACCCAGATCCGCCCATCCATGAGATCGACGATCTGCGTACAGATCGACAGCCCCAAACCCGTCCCGCCAAAGCGACGCGTCGTGGAACCATCAGCCTGTGTAAATGATTCGAAGATCCTTGGCTGTTGCTCGGTAGGAATGCCGATCCCTGTGTCCTCGATTGAACCATGCAGCACGACATCTGCATCCTTACGGGACTCGACCTCAACCTTAACACTGACATGTCCGTGATCTGTGAACTTGATCGCATTGCTGACCAGATTGGTGACCACCTGACGTAGGCGCGTCGGATCGCCGCTCAGATTCGCCGGCACTTCGTCGGTTACGTGGCAACGAAGGTCGAGCCCTTTCTCTCGTGCTCGTAGGCGCACAGGGAGCAGGGCCGTATCGAGACTGGTGCGCAGATCGAAGTCAATCGCCTCGAGCTCGAGGCGTCCCGCCTCGATTTTCGAGAAATCCAGGATGTCGTTGATGATCTCCAACAACGAATCCGCCGATGTTCGCACCGCCTCCAGGTATTCACGGGTCTCGTCCTGAACGTCGGCATCTTCCAGGGCCAGGTCAGTCATGCCGATGATGCCATTCATCGGCGTACGGATCTCGTGTGACATGTTCGCAAGAAACTCGCTCTTCGTCCGACTCGTCGCTTCGGCTGAGTCGGCCGCCGCGCGCAGGGCGGCCTCCGCCTCCTTCTGCTGGCGGATATCGCGCACGACCAGCACGTAGCGCGTCTCATCCGCCGAAGGCAATTGGCCGACGGTGATGCTCATGGGGAAGAGGGTGCTATCCACATGCTGGCCCTCCAATTCGTACCCCGATTGTGGGCTCAGTTCATCGGCAAAAAGATCATCGAGGCCGAGATTCAGCGTGCTGATAGGCAGTTGCTCATAGGAAGGCACAAGCAAGCCAATGTGCAGACCGAGCATGTCCGACGATGCGCGTCCGAACATCTGTTCCGCTGCAGGATTGGATCGCTCCACCAGACCAAGCGTATCAATCGTGAGAATTCCATCGGCCGCTGTCGCCAGAATGGACTGCACTTCCCCTTCGCCGACGAAGGCCATGGAGATCAGCTCGTTCACCGTCGCCGCCAGCTGCCCCACTTCGTCGCGACTCTCGACGACAAGATGAATGTCGCCGTCGCCATCGATGCGTTGTCGCAGGGAATCGATCGCACTCAGCAGCGGCCGCTGAACCTGGTCTCGCAACCACACGACGGTGAAGGCGGCAGTAACTGATGCACCCAGCAGAGCCGCCCCTCCCATGGCAACGGCACCAAGCCCGGCGATGGCCCCCACGAGAGCGGACAACACGGCGATGGCTGCGATCGCAGGTAACAAGCGGCGAGCCAGATGCGCGGGCAGAGCGTCGAGAGTCTGTTCGTCGTCCATCACTTGGCCGGATGTTGGATTCTGGGGATGTTGGTTTCTGCGAGAAAGGCGGTGAATGTAGGCGGCACACTGGCACCGGGCAACGCTCTGACAGGGCCACACCAATCGGCCAGAACTGACGGGCAGACAAGCAGTTACGAATTCCAGTCGGCTGTGGTCACACCTAGCACCTATATTGCAGGAATGGACAGTGACCCACAGCGCGATCCACAGACTGATTCAGAGTCAGGACAGTGCGGGCTATGTCAACACGTCCGTATCATACGCAATGGACGCTCTGATTTCTTCCTTTGTGAGCGCTCCGTAGACGACGACCAATATCCTCGCTATCCGCGACTCCCGATGGTGGGTTGTGGCGGCTACAAACAGGGCCACTAGGGAACATCGTCGATGGCGAAGTCACGCAAGAAACGTGTTGTTGGGCGCAAGAAGCGGCCCCGGCGTCGGCCGCCGTCGACGGGAGGTATGCTTGTAGTCGGCCCACTCGCCGCTCTACTGGTGATCGCCATCGGCGGATATCTGCTCTTTGACGACCGTCATTGGCACGCCTTTGACGAGGCCGGTGATGGTGCCTTTTCGCGACAGAACTACGCGTATGCGCAAAGTATGTATCGCAAAGCCTTGCTCGAAGCGGAACGACTTGAGGATCGGCAACTGATGGTGGCCACCCTGGCAGATCTACAACGTGTCACCCACGCGCAAGGTTTGAGTAGCCAAGCAGCAGATTATGCTGCTCGTCGGGCCGCGTTAGGCCGCTAACACGCCGGCCTCCTGCCGAAAATTCGTCAGGGCCACAGCCAGTAACTTCGCAGAAGGTCACTTCCAGGTTGCCAGAATCACCACCTGGGGGCTAAACTAGGGGAGACGTTCTCCCCGAACGTTTACTGCCCATCCTCCTGGTACCCCCTTTCCTTGCTATGACCGTGAATGCCCCACGTGGGGGCCTGCATGGTTACATGACACACCGGCATTGCGACGAGCATTCTGCACGACCGTCGCGGTGATTCGGATGCCATGAGATATTGGGAAATGTGAATCAGGTTCCTGCCAGTCCATCTACCGCCAATCAGTTTCCTCAGATTGTGGCGGCGGGCAGTGCGTATGAATTGGGTCTTGCCCACGGTCATCAAGGGGCAGACTTGATCGAGCGCTATCTACGTCTGATCGAGAAGAGCACGAACCGCGATCGGTCTGTCCTCGCTGGTGGCGCCATGGCCTTCGTCCCTCTCATCGAGAGGCTCAGTCCGTTGTATCTGGACGAGGTAAAGGGACTTGCTGAGGGTGCCCGAATCAGCTTCGAAGAGGCCATGATCTGCCAGGTGAGAGGTGCCGCAGTGCAGGGCATCGACAACGATGGCTGTACCGCCTTCGCCTTGACAGGCGAGGCGACGCGCGGAGGCCGTACACTGGCTGGGCAAAACCAGGATCTTGGGGCAGAATTCGCCGATGTGGGTGTCGTTCTGCGACTGGCGCCGAATGATGGCCGCCCACGAGTTGCGATGTTCACCTTTGCCGGCCAACTCGGCTACATGGGGATGAACGAATACGGCGTCGCACACTTCGCCAATGGACTGGGCAATTCCCCATTTCAGCGAGGTCTGACACACTATCCTCTGAAACGCCGCTGCTTCGAAATGCGCAATGTCGGCGAATGCGTTGAGACACTACGCCAGCACCGCACGTGTGGCGCCGGCAACATGGTTTTCTGCGATGGGGAGGGTGGGATTGCAGACGTGGAGATCCGACCCGAGGGAATCGCCGTCTTCAATGACACACAGCCCTGTCAGCGCCTGCACACCAACCACTATGTCAGTGACCAGTTTGCGGCCCATGAGGACGGCAACACGCCAGATTCCGTGCCGCGCCTGGATCGGATCCGTGAATTGGTCGCCGCCAACTGGGGTGACGTGACCATCGACTCCATGAAACAGATCCTCGCCGACCACGACGGAGATCCGGGAGCGATCTGTCGCCACGGGGCTCGCGGTTCCTTTTCCGTTGCTGGCTACATTGCCGATGCCACGTCTCGCGTTTTGCACGTTCGACGCGGCTTTGGCTGTACGGGCACGTGGAGTGAATACGAGGTATAAAAGAATCATGTGGTAGAAGAAGGCGCCCCCCAGGCGTCGAATGCGGTGGCTCCCCAGTCACCTCCCACCCACGCTTACATCCCCCTGCAGTCAGGCGGCTCCCCGCCATCATGCGTCAAGTGATCGCAGCTGTGGTCACCGACATCAAAGGATTCTATGTCATCCTACCATCGCGTCGTGCTGGGCGATTCTCGTTCAATGGCTCAGATCGACGATGAGGACGTGCAGCTTGTTGTCACGTCTCCGCCGTACTGGCAGTTGAAGGACTACGGCCACGAAGAACAAGTAGGCTTCAGCGATACGTACGAAGATTATATCAACCATCTGAATCTCGTCTGGGCCGAGTGTCACCGTGTGCTCACGCCTGGCTGCCGGCTCTGCGTCAATATCGGTGACCAATTCGCTCGCGCCGCGTACTACGGTCGCTACAAGGTGATTCCCATCCGCACGGAGATCATCCGTTTTTGCGAGACCATCGGCTTCGACTATATGGGCGCCATCATCTGGCAGAAGGTGACCACGACGAACAGCTCCGGTGGGGGTGCCGTGATGGGCTCCTACCCATTTCCACGCAATGGGATCGTCAAGCTCGACTACGAATTCATCCTCCTCTTCCGCAAGACGGGCAAGGCACCGGCGCCTGACCCCGATCACAAGGAAGCGTCACGTCTGACTGCAGAGGAGTGGAATAGTTACTTCAGTGGACACTGGAACTTTCCGGGAGAGCGACAGGACCGTCATCTTGCCGCCTTTCCAGAGGAACTGCCACGACGCTTGATCAAGATGTTCTCCATGTCCGGTGAAACCGTCCTGGATCCCTTTCTCGGATCCGGGACGACCAGTGTGGCAGCGGCACGTCTCGATCGACGTTCGGTGGGCTACGAGATCAACGAAGACTTTGCGCCATTGATCCGCGAACGCCTCGGTGGTGTGGAGGTGGACTTTGTTGACGAACTACCCACAGGAGTTGATCTGGGAAGTCGACTGCAGCAGTTGCCGTATCGCTTCGTGGATCCAGTGCCCATGGACAAACGAGCAGACCCCCGTGACTCCAGCTATGGATCACGTATTGACGGAGACGGTGGTGGCGAGCGTCGCGAATCGCTGCATCGAGTAAAGCAGGTCTTGGCACCAGATCGAGTGCAATTGGAAGATGGGAAGGCCGTCCGACTACTCGGCGTGCGCTCCATCGCGCAGAGACGACGGCAGGCGGAGGAGCATCTGCGCGAACTGACAGGAGGCAAGAAGGTATATCTGCGCTTTGATGACGCCTGCCCACCCAGAGACGATGATGCCCTGGTCTATCTCTATCTGCGCAATCGCACCCCCATCAACCGCCACCTGATCCGCTCGGGCCTGGTAGAGGTCGACACGACACGAGACTACCGCTTCAAGAAGGCCTTTCTCGCCGAGCGCGGACAAATCTGACCGACCGCAACAAGTCAAAGTGACGAAAGAGCCCCAGCCGCATCAGCGACTGGGGCTCTTCTTGGTTCGAGTGACTCGTATGGAAGGATCAGTGCACCTATTGGTTCTGAAGTACCACCGACTGGCGCAGCATAGAGTCGCGAAGCGACTCGTCTCGAGGGATCAGCGCCACCAACCAGAACCGGACATCGCGGCAAATCCCGTCACATACATTGAGCAACGACCGTGCGAATCTCCTCTACCGTCGATTCCTCGAGATCTTCTTTGATTTGTTCCAGCGCGGCGGCACTGACACCGACCTGCGCCATGGCCTTTTCATCGAACTCAGGCTCGTCGCCTGGCAGAAAACCAAGCCCGACCGCCTTGGCCAGATTGTCGGCCAGGTGCACGAGGCATTCGAGATCTGTCGTTTCGTGCAGATCGTGATGATGACCGACGACTCCGACCGCCTCGGCTCCCATGTCAGCATTGATCAGCAGGAGTTGTCCCAAACGCTGATGCCCCGCTACATCCCCCATGTCAATCTCGGCCTGGCGAAAGCTGACACTCTTGTTGCGACTATGGCCCAGGAGCCGTGTCGTCCAGTCCCAGAAGAAGAAGCCGAGGACGAGTTTGCCAATGTCATGCAGTAGCGAGCCGATCCAATAGTCGGTGAACTCCAGTTCACCGCCCGCGAGGCGCAGCTTCTTCTCCACGCACAGCTTGTCAGCGATAATCGCTGTCGCCACGGAATGCTCCCAGAAGCGCTGCAACTCAAAATCACTGTCTTCTGGTTTGACCAACCCATTGATCATCTTCACCTGCTGGGCAATGGCACCCACCTTCTTCACGCCCAGACGTGTGATGATCTCCTTCAGCGTCCATTTCGATGTGCGTCCAGCGGTGCCGGTGAATACGGGCGACCGCATCACCTGCAGCAATTTCATGACGATCGCGGGATCCGTGCACAACACGCGTTCCAGTTCGTCTGGCGTCGTCTTTGGATCGTTCACCATACGCATGATGCGCATGACGATCTCGGGCATGGTCGGCAGGGTGTTGATATTGCGCAGGCGGCGCTCCACCTGCTGACGAATCTGATCGTACGGCAGACTCTCGACGTCAGTGATCAGGTTGCCGATTCCACCCTCTTCGAGGGTTGTGCCGACTGTACTCTGCAAGGATGCATTGCCGTGCGTGAAGGCCTGTTCCCATGCGCAGTAGGAGATCGCCTCCAAACCACTGGCGGCCATGCGCTGCATGCCAAGCTTCTTCGTCGGCAAGATCAGAAATAGGCGGATTTTGCCCTGCATTCCCAGAGCCTGCAACGCGACGGCGCTGGATATCTCAGTATCCTGAATCACACAGACGCAGCGAATTCGCTCACCGTGCTGTGCCAGCAGTTCCGCAGCTTTGGTCAGATCGGGTGCAACGACGATTGACAGTCCGTATTGGTAGTTCAACATCAGATTCAGGAACTTGGCAAGCACTTGCTGTGGCTTGCCTTGCTGGAGAACCAGCAGGCCGTATTCGTGTGTCGCGGCAGGGTTGGTCGTCATAAATGTCTGTTTGAAGGTCTTTGGCTTGGAAGGAAAGTCAGCTGCAATTCGATCGTGAACAAACAGTTCCATACCACACAAGGCAATGCCTCAGTACCATCATTCACCACCCAATCACCGCACGCGGGTACAAGTTGTGTCAGTTTTGTCTGTTTTTTTCTTCGAAAGACTTCACGACGAGTTCAGCATCGTCCACGGGATGATAACCCAAATCGGCCCTCGCATTCTGCAGGTCCCAGTAGGCTCGGGTATTTGCACTGATCCCATAGTAGATGCCGAACAGGACCGAAGTATCTAGACTGCGCGTCACCAGTTGCACGGCGTCGCGCGGACTGAGCCAGGTAGACAAGATCCGATCGTCGTCGCGCTCGACGACATCGCGCTCAGGGCGAAAGGTGCCGATACGCAGGCAGATGACACTCAGACCAAATTCATCGGCATAAAACCTCGCAAGATCTTCACCAAAAGCCTTGCTCACACCGTATAAACTATCGGGGCGGGAGGGCATGTCCGGTCTCGTAAACACGCCCTCCTGCTCATAGAACCCTGTGACATGGTTGCTGCTGGCGAACACGACTCGCCGTACTCCCTGACGCCGGGCAGCCTCCAATACGTGGTAGGTGCCGCCCATATTGACTTCGAAGCACGGTTCCCAAGGCGTTGTGCCTTCTCGATGCCCTGCCAGATGTACGATGGCATCCATCCCGGATGCAGCTTCCTCCATGGCAGACAGATCACGAATGTCAGCGACGACAGCCTCTTCTCCCTGCCGCAGTGGAACGATGGGCATCAGATCACCGAGGCGAAGCTGATACTTGGATCGCAGGGCCGGTCGCAGAGCCGTTCCTATGTCGCCGGCAGCACCGGTGATGAGCAGTCGGTCGAGACTCATCGTTACTGGCTCTAGCGCGCCGCCCAGAGTGACCCCCGGCGCTGAATCTCGCGTGCCTCGGGTACATCAAAGTCCGTCGCCACGTGGCCCAGGGAAGAAAAGAAGACCTTGCCTTGTCCCCACATGCGCTTCCACACGACGGGCATAATGGTCCCATTGACCCACGGTGTGGATTGGGCGTCGAAGGTCGTCGTCGCCAGCACGTCATTGCCTGGATCGGTGTGCATGTAATACTGCTCTGAGTGCATGGCAAAGTCTTCGATTCCCGCAACGATTGGATCGTCACTGCTGATGTTGACGGTGTAATCCTTTACGCCGTCGGGGTGACCGACAAACTGCCCACCCGTCATCATTTGGTATCCACACTCGTTGCGGAAAGCGTCACACATGCCGCCGTGCCAACCTGCCAGACCGACGCCACTCTCGACTGCCTCGATCAGACCTTGATTCTGCTCGCGCTCTATGGTTCCCATGGTCCAACAGGGAACGATCAAGCTCAGACTCTGCATCAGATCGCTGTCTTTGTAGCTATCCATCGTATCTGAAAGGATGACTTCAAATCCCTCGCCCGCCAGAACGTCTGCAAAGATCTCCGCCGTCTGTTTTGGTTCGTGGCCATCCCAGCCACCCCACACAATCAGCACCTTCTTATCGGCCATACGAGTACTCCTCCAACAAACTGGTTACGGTTCGTTTTGTGGCTCGCTCGAGTTGAAGCGACCATGCATCAGGGCGATGACAATGCCACCCATGCCCTGCTCAATGATGTGCCATGAGGCATCGACAATGACGAGGGTACCCGTGTGATTGCCCTCTGCGCCGTAAAGAATGATACCGTGGGGGAGGGTAAACAGCACCCCCATCAACATGCCGAAACGCACTCCCTCTGCCAGTGGATCCCCACCTGAATATCCCTTGGGATAGATATATGTCATCAAGAAAGCAAGCAGAACGTAGCCAAGGATAATGATCCTTGTGAGCGGGACCTGCCGAGGCAACGCCGTATGCTCCGCGTAGAAGGCTGCCATGAATGAATCGTGCCACAACCAACCCAACGTCAGCATGACCAACGCCGAGGCAGCTGTCGCCAGGAGAAATCGTTGTGTGCTCATAGAGTTTCCCACTGGGCCGTGACAGGGCGCTTCAACGCGCCATGACTGATGACAATCTTTGGCCTGCAGCCGGGTGCGTCAAGACGGCGACAGAGCAAATTGAGCACAGCCCCCTGTTTGACCTACTCTAACCCTATGATCTTACCCGTCATTCTGCCGCTGCTGGCCCTCGTGGCGATCGGCTGGCTATTGGGTCGTTGGCGCCACGCCGACCCCGCAGGCGTTGCCGACGTCGTCCTCTATTTATTCATGCCCCTGCTCATGTTTACGTCTCTGGTCAAAGATCCGGTCAGTTGGGGCCAGGCGGGGCAATATCTGGGCTGGTATCTGTGCTACGTGCTCATCATGTGGGCTGTGGCAGTCATCGCCGGCCGGTGGCTACAGTGGACCCAGCCCCTGCGTGCTGCACTTGGCCTGGTGCTGACAGGGATCAACGTCGGCAGCTACGGGGTCCCCATCGTATTGTCCGTCGTCGGTGAGCAGGTCCTGTCAGGCGCCATGTTATTGCTCGTCGCCTCGAATGCAGCAGCAGGTTCACTCGGTGTCTATCTCGCCGCGGGCGGCCGTCTACGCCCCGCCCAAGCGGCAAAGAGCATCTTCCGCCTGCCTCTGGTCTATGCCGTGGTGGGTGCAGTGGGTGTGCAAATCTCAGGTCTGCATATTCCAAACGCTTGGCTTGAGCCAGCCTATCGGGTCGGCATGATGGGCCCAACCCTTGCTTTGGTCGTCCTCGGCCTGCAATTGAGTCGTGTCGATTGGTCTGGCATGGGCCGGCAGATCGGTTGGGTCGCCGGCGCCAAGCTCGCCATCGGCAGCTGCGTCGGCCTCGTGCTTGCCACAAGCCTGGGTGCCCAGGGTGACGACCTGGTCGCTCTTGCAGTGATGGGATGCTTGCCGTGCACGATCAACAGTGTGTTACTCTCACTGCGCTTTGACACACGCCCGGACTTTGTCGGGGGCGCTTGCTTGTTGACCACTCTGATGAGCCCTGTGGCGCTGCTTTTCGCCCTGAGCTGGCTCGGACGCATCTGAGGAGGAATACCCTGCATCTGGAATTGCGAGAGGTCGATCTTGCCTTTGACGGCAAACCTCTGCTACAGCGGATCGGCCTGTCCATTCGCAGCCGTAGCGACGACGTGGGGGATTTCGTCGTCATCGAGGGCCCCTCAGGCAGTGGCAAGAGCAGTCTTTTGCGCTTGCTCAATCGCCTTGTGGAACCAACGGCAGGGCAGATGCTTGTTGATGGAGTGATTCCTGCTGCCGCACAGACACCGGCCCTGCGCCGGCAAGTCGCTTTGCTTCAGCAGACGCCCGTGATTATGTCAGATACGGTACGGGTGAATCTTCTCCATGGTGATGCCTTTGCCACCCAATCAGCCGCCAAGGATGAGGCACAGTTGCGCCGAGATCTGGATAGGGTGGGCCTGGAGCACATCGCCTTGGACGATGCCGCCGAACCCCTGTCCGTGGGGCAGCGTCAACGTCTGGCCCTGGCACGACTGCTACGCGTGCAGCCGCGATTTCTGCTCGCCGACGAGCCAACATCCGCTCTCGATGACGAATCGCGCCGTGTGGTCCTGGCCAGACTCGAGTCGCTCTGCGTCGATGGCGGAATGGGCGTTGTCCTTGTAACCCATCGACAGTTCACCCCCGCACGAATCACCCCGCGCCGCCTGCGACTGCAGGATGGGCACCTGAAGGAGGTCTGAGTGGGCCCCCTCGCGATCGGCCCGGTGCAGCTGGCTCTGTGTCTGGTCTTCATCCTCATCGCCGGCTTCGCCTCACTCGCATTGGGGCTTCGTCTCGAGCGCGACCTTCTGTGGGGCTCCCTTCGAGCCTTTGCGCAGTTGTTACTGGTCGGCATCCTGCTGGATACGGTCTTCCAACTGGACCGAGCCGTCCTCGTGCTCGCCGTCTTCGTGTTTATGGTCTTCTGGGCGGCCCATGCCGTGCGCGGTCGCGTGGCCGATGCGCAGATCGGGGTCTTTCTCCCCACCTTCGTGTCGATGGTGACCAGCTACCTTGTTGTCACCATCGTCGTCACGGCCGCCATCATCCAGGTTGATCCGTGGTGGTCACCACAATACTTCATTCCCATTGGCGGCATGATTGCCGGCAATTCGATGAATGCCATCTCTTTGTCACTCGAGCGCATGCTGCGTGACTTTCGTCAACAGCGGGCGCAGATCGAGTTGGCACTGGTCCTTGGGGCCACGGGCGCTGAAGCGACTGCACCCATTCTCCGAGCCGCGATCCGTGCCGGCATGATTCCGTCGATCAATGCTCTTATGACGGTTGGTCTCGTCTCGCTTCCGGGCATGATGACGGGGCAGATTCTGTCCGGCACCGCCCCGGGAGAAGCAGTCCGTTATCAGATCGTCGTCATGCTGATGCTCGTCGCCTCTACGACCATTGGCGCCACACTCGTGACCTACGTCGTACGTCGTCGCTGTTTCACGCGTGCCCATCAGTTATCAATCTGAGAGTCATGCAAGAAATCCCTTGCGCGAAGGTAGGTCGTGTTTGCCTACTTTACCGTCAAGGAATCCTTGTTGCCACACATGGAGGAAATCACGATGGAAACGCATGACGCCATGAACGAAGACATTGGCCTGGTTGGACGTATGATTCGTCTCTTTACTGCGCCAGCGGAAACATTCGAGGCGGTCCGCATTCGTCGCAGTTGGCATGACTGGGTGATACCTACTTTGCTGGCCGCCATGGTGGCCACCGTGTGTGCTCAGATCACGATGCCATTGCTGATGGAGCAACAGCAGGTTGCCGTTGAGAAACAGATGCGCGCCAATGAGGCGAATATGACGAAGGCGCAGATGGAGCAGAACGTGAGATCATGGAGAAGATGGAGGGTGTCACCGGCGCCATGACCCTCGTCATGACACCCGTGTCGATCTTCGCCATGCTCTTTGTCATCTCTGGTCTGGTTCTACTCGTGGGACGCTTCATCATGGGAGGTGAACTCACGTACGGGCAAGTTCTGGCCTGCGAAGGCTACATCTCGCTGATTCTTGTGCTGCAGGCCGCCGTCCTCACACCGACTTCGAGTCGCCAAAGAATCGGTCCTGATCATGCTCGGCCCCGGGCTCTTCTTCGACAACGATGCTTTGACCGGTGTCGCCGGACGCATGCTTGCCATGGTCGACATCTTCGTACTCTGGCAGGTCATACTCGGCGCCGTTGCCCTCACGGTTCTGACCCGCGGCAGTTTTGGCAAGGCTGTCGGCTCGATGCTCGGTCTTTGGTTCGTCTACCTCGTCATTTTTGGTGCGATTACCAACATGAGCGCCGGAGGTTGATGTGACCCAGACGTCAACCCCGCCGCCCTTTGGTGGCGGTCGTAAGCTGGGGTGGAAACCAAAGCTTCTCATCTTTCTGTTGCTTGCCGGTTCGATTGGTGGTCTATCCTGGGTGGCTCTGAAGAAGGAAGAGCCGACAGAAACATTCCCCGTCTTGGCCCTCAAGCGAGGCAACCTCGTCGACAAGCTCGGAGATACAGGGACAATCGAGTTGGTGCGCACCGTCGAGGTGAAATCGACGATCGCCGGGGAGATTCGCAAGCTGCCTGTCGAGGCGGGCGACGCCGTCGTCGAGGGCCAGCTGCTGGCCGTCGTTGAACCCGACCCGAATCAATCACTGCAATTGGAGCAGAAGCGCGCCGCTGTCGAACGGGGCAGACTCAGTGTCGCCGAACTCGAACGTGATCTCGATCGCCAGCGGGCGCTCTTTGAGCGCAAGATGCTGTCCGCCTCCGAATTCGAGAATGCTGAGATGCGTCTGACTCAGGGTCACAACGATCTGCGTCTGGCACGACTCGAACTGGAAATCCTTGAGACCAAAGCAAATCTGAGTCAGGACGAGCGGCTGCAGAAGTTGCAGCTCGATGAAGTTCGCGTCCTGTCGCCGATCAGCGGCATTGTCGTCCGTCGTGGCGTTGAGATCGGCGAGGTGGTCGCCTCGGGGCTGAATGCATTCTCGGGCGGCACACTGCTATTCGAAATCGGTGACCCGAGTCAGATGATTGTGCGCGGCGACATTGCTGAAATCGATATCGGCAAACTGGAAACAGGGCAAGAGGTGGATATCGTTGTCGATGCCTATCCCGACACGACCTTCGCCGGCCGTGTTCGCTGGATCGCACCGGTCGGTGCACAGAAGCCGGGCTCGCCGATCGTCACCTTCGACACGGAAATCAACATCATCGATCTGGAACCACGCTTGCGCCAAGGCATGTCCTGTGACATCGACATCATCTTCAGCCGCCGTGACAGCGTCACATACCTGCCCGTCGAAGCGGTGCTGGAGGTATTCGACGAAGTGGAGGATGACGACGACGAGGATGCGGGCAAGGGGCGACGGGGACGATTCATCGCCTTTCGGGTTGAACCGGATACAACCAGTTCAGCGGACTCAGAGGCCGATGCAGAGGGTGACGATAGTGACGGCGACGATCTGGACAAGGACGACGATGCTGTGCAGGCCCCCGCCGATCCTGATCCAGTTGAATTGTCACGCTTCGTGGAGATAGATCTTGAGATTGGTCTGCGCACGAACACACGGATCGAGATTCTTGGTGGCCTCGCCGACTCAAGCCTCGTCGCCGCAGATCCGCAGCAAATATCTGACGAACTCGAAGAGTTGGCAGAGGAGGAATCAGAGGATACCGAGGACGAGGACGACTAGAGCCCCCGATGGTACTACCTGAAACGATCTTCGTCGGCCTGTCTCAGCTACGCGCCAACAAACTGCGTAGCACGCTGACCTTGCTCGGTATCGTCATCGGTGTCGCTTCCGTCATCGGCATCATCTCCATCGGCGAGGGTCTGCGGCGCACGATCGTTAACGAATTCGCCCGTGCCGGCGGAGCGGGGACGGTATTGATACGCCCCCCCGACTCCGTCGAACGCAAAGAGGGACGTCGGGTAAAGCGCTCGTGGGTGGAGTACCTGACCGCCAAGGATCACCAGGCCTTCCTCGAGGAGTCGGGCGAGCACATTGATACTTCTGTGCCCAGTGTCTGGGGGCAGGCCGAGTTGCGTGTCGGCAAGACCACCATGAGTGGTATGTATGTGGGCACGTCGGAGTCGATTAACGAGGGATATTCGTGGCCCGTTGTGGAGGGCAGATCTCTGACAAGCGAGGATATCCTGTTCTCGCGCAAGGTCTGCCTCATCGGTCAGAAAGTGAAAAGCGATCTGTTCGCCGGTGAGGATCCGATCGGACTGGATCTCAAACTCAATGGCACACGTTATACCGTCGTCGGTGTTCTGGAAGAACGCATTCGTTTCGGCCGCGATGAGGGAGACCGCGTCTTCATCCCCTACTCAACGGCACACAAACGTCTATTAGGCCACGAGCGTTTCCTCGGCATCACGCTCTTCATCGATGACCTGGAGGCCGTTTCTCGAGTCGCCGATGATGTGCGCCGTGTCCTGACTCGACGTCACGCACACGGCGATGAGTTCTGGGTGGAAACGAGTCAGAATCTGTTGGAGCAGGTAGGCAAGACGATCCGTGTGATGAAGCAGGTCGCCGGAGGCATCGCTGGTATCTCGCTGTTGGTTGGTGGCATCGGCATCATGAATATCATGCTCGTCTCCGTCACGGAGCGCACACGTGAGATCGGTGTGCGCAAAGCTCTTGGAGCGAAACCTCGTCATATTCTCATGCAATTCGTCGCTGAGGCGATCATTCTGAGTTTCGTCGGCGGCGTGATCGGCGTCGGTATAGGCATCGGCTTTGGCGTAGGTATAGAACAGTTGATCTCTCATTTCGACGAGAACAGCCCATTTGCGAGTGTTGTGTCCACTCAATCCGTCGTCATGGCTCTCGGTTTCTCCAGTGCCGTGGGCATGTTCTTCGGTGTCTATCCGGCCGTTCGCGCCTCGCGACTGGACCCGGTTGAAGCGTTGCGTCACGAGTGATCTTTCTCGAATCCATCGGCATCGCTTTCTCCCAGCTATGGGCGAACAAGGTTCGCTCGCTGCTGACATTGTTGGGGATGCTCATCGGTGTCGGTTCCGTTGTTGGCATCGTGTCGATCAGTGAGGGCCTTCGACAGATGGTCTACGAAGAATTCGGCAAACTGGGGGGCGCAAACTTCGCCTACATCGTACCGCAGGAGTTTATCCGCAAGGACGGTCGTCGCGTTCGCGCACCTCACTTCGAACCGATGACCATGTCCGACGTAGAGCTTGTGAGTGGAGTGTCCGATCGTATTGAAGCCGTGTTGCCGATCCTCAGTACCGGGGCAGACGTGCGTTACCGCAAGGCGACGTATCAATCACAGGTGGAAGGCACCACACCTGCCTACGCTGCCGCCTATGACTGGGAGATAGAAAAGGGACGTTTCCTGCTCGCAGATGATCTCGAGAACCGTCGCTCTGTCGCCGTCGTCGGTCAGCGGGTTGTGGAGGAGGTCTTTGGCCGCCGTCCCCCATTGGGGGAAGAGATCAAGATTCGCGGCCAGCGCCATCTTGTGGTGGGTGTCATGTCACCACGAAAGATCTTTGACCAGGATTGGGGGAATCGTGTCATGGTGCCTGTCACGACAGCGCAGATGAGACTGCTCGGAGTGAAGACGATCGGTGGGTTGCTCGTCTATACCAAAGACGAAGATGACGCACCTATTGTGCTACCGCAGATTGAAGAGGCCCTCAAGGCGCGCCACGGTGAAGACGTCAGTTATGAGATCCAGAGTGGCAAGGGCATCCTCGACCAAGTGGAGCAAACGATCATGGTGATGAAGCTTGTTACCGGCGGCATTGCCGGAATCTCGCTTCTTGTAGGTGGCATTGGTATCATGAACATCATGCTCGTCTCGGTCACGGAACGCACCCGTGAGATCGGTATCCGCAAAGCCCTGGGGGCCCGCCCTGCCACGTTGCTGACGCAATTCGTTATTGAGGCGATTGTGTTGAGTCTGATCGGCGGCGCCCTCGGCGTTGGTTTTGGTGTCGGTGTAGGATTTGGCATTTCCGCCGCCATTGAGCACTATGCGGAAACCCCCTTCCCGAGCATCGTCTCCGGTGCCTCCGTCACCCTGGCGCTGGTCATCTCTACGGGTGTCGGCCTGTTTTTCGGCATCTATCCGGCAGCACGCGCATCTCGCCTGAACCCCGTTGAAGCCTTGAGCCACGAATGACGCAGACCCCAGAAGTGCCGCCGACTGACAGGCCCGTGCTCATCGACTTACAGGAAGTGCGCAAGATCTATGTGCGCGGTCTGGAATCCGTTCATGCTCTCAGCGGCGTCGACCTGCAGATCGAGAAGGGAGAATACGTCGCCATTATGGGGCCATCAGGATCTGGAAAATCCACCCTGATGAATATCGTCGGTTGTCTCGACACGCCCACCAGTGGCGTCTATCGACTTGAGGATGTTGACGTATCCGGGATGAATGCCAACGACCTGGCTGATGTGCGCAATCGACAGATCGGCTTCGTCTTTCAGACATTCAACTTGCTGCCGCGATCCACGGCGCTGGCCAATGTCGAATTGCCCCTGCTCTACGGTGGAGCTCGTCGTCGGCTTCGGCGCGAACGAGCGGCCGATGCATTGAATCGGGTCGGACTGGCGGATCGCATGACCCATCGTCCCAATGAACTGTCAGGTGGTCAGCGGCAACGCGTCGCCATCGCCCGCGCCCTGGCGAATTCACCCTCCCTGTTGCTGGCAGACGAGCCTACGGGCAATCTCGACAGCCGCACAGGAGAGGAGATCATGGCCCTGTTTGATGCACTCCACGCCGAGGGCAACACGGTCATCATTGTGACCCACGAAGAGGCCGTCGCGCGTAAGGCACATCGTGTCGTGCGCATCCTCGACGGACTCGTCGCATCAGACGAGCCTGTCCTTCACGAATAGGTCGTGGACCAGCTCATCGCAGGTCGTGGACCAGCTCATCGCAGGTCGTGGACCAGCTCATCGCAGGTCGTGGACCAGCCGTATTTGGTCTCGATCTCACGAATGGTGATCTGCGTCGCTGTGAGTTCATCCACTGAATCATGGAATTCGACACCCGTCGTTGCGTCCCTCACGAGGACATTGTTGTAGCCCCGTCCCTGCATGGCAATCATGCCATAGTCACGACCAATCACACACCAGTTGGTCGCGAACCCGGCGTACAGCAGGTGTAGGATCCGACGCGAGCGTAGTTCCTCGTGCATCTGCTCACCCGTCGCGATCACGACATCCCCCGGCTGCGGCTGCATAAGGGGCGAGATCTTCAGTTCCTGCTCGTAGCGTGCGTGTGCATCCTGAAGTCGCTGCTCCTGGTTGCGGCCAAAATCTGCATAGTCGCCAGTGCGATACAACCCGTGAAAGGCGGCGGGCGGCCACTCATCGACGCCGGCACGCTCTGCAGCCGGCTGGACCGGCTTGCTCCTTGCCTGAAGCGCCGTTGGCATCGACTCTGGATGCTGTCGCTCCACAACAAAGGGTGATGGGGCATGGATGATTGTGACACCAGCTGCCCGTAGTGCCGTGGTCAGAGGCAGGATCTTCTCAGCCGTGATCGCCGCCGCACGCTTGAGCCAACTGTCGATGTAGTGCGTCGCCCACACGTCGACCAGTACCAGCGCCGTCTGCGCCACAGGCAGAGGCAGTTGACGCTCGACGAAGTGAAAATTCTCCTCATCACAAGGCGTATCGGCGTCGGTGTAGACCCGATAATAGCGCGCCGCAATATCCAGAATCCCCTGTGACTCAGCCATCGATCGCCTTCAATTCGCCTTCTCCTACCAGATAGTCCCACACCTGTCGTCGGATCGCTCGTTCCTTGTAGTGATCGGACTGTGATACACCGATGGGATTGCCAAAGGTGAGGATATTCTTGGGGTCTGTTGCCCTGTCACGGTTATTCCGATCAGTTGGCACATCGGTCGCCCCAGCCTGGTGCTTCCATGTCGGTGTATCGTTGTCCTGTGTTCGACGGAAGAGAAACTTGATCATGTGACGTGGCATAGATGATCGATTCGCCGCCGTGCCATGCCAGAGATCATAGTGCGTGAAGGCAATGGTGCCGGCTTTCACGGTCAGAGGAATCTGCCCGCGAATGTTGGTATACGTCGCCATCCGATCGGTTGGCGCATTCCGGTACTGCGTACCAGGCACGATCACGGTGGGTCCCATATCAGGCGTGACATCGCGTGGATAGTAGAGGCCGAGAAAGCGATTCAAACGCAGATCGCGATTGTTGGTGCCGTCCTGATGCCACTGCATACCACCAGAGCCGGCCGGTTTACAGTGCCAGTGACGATGGCTTTGCACCTCGAAGTCGGGCCCCAGGAGACTGACCAACACGCCACGCACTTCGGCGTGCTCCAGGACCTGCAACAGTTCAGGAATCGAGTCTGTGATGGCATCACCCGGATTCGACTCGAGTCCATCGAGTTGGGCGGCGATCGACTCATTGAGCCCCGCCGCCAGATCGGGCTCGACCACGTGGTAGCCATTGACGATGAACTGGGCCACCTCGGCGTCACTGAGGAGGAAATCTTGAGACGTCATGAGTCGATGACCTCCATTCTCTGCAGGATGAATTCGTAGCCAACCATGTCGAGATCGCGATCATCGAATGGTGCCTGTAGATACGGAAACTGCACGATCTGCCAACCATCGACGATCGCTTGATGAACACTCTTGTACGGCCACTCGACCGATTCTGCACTGATCTCGACGCGGTAGCCGGCGACGGGCTCGATCTGTGTCAAGGCGACGATATCCGAGAACACATTCGGTGTGCGAGCGTGCAGATACAGCAACCTTTGCCGCGGTTGTGAGGCCGTTGTGACCATATTCCCATTCTCCCATGCAACACAATTACGTGTCTCAAAACGAGGTTCGAGCGATATTCGGACGAATCCACCAGTAGGGCGACGCGCATCATACGGACCTGACTCTCCCCTTGCAAGGGATCGGTAGGATCTTGAGCCGCTACACCCCAGTGCTTCGGAGAAATTCATGACCCACCACCACTGCCATCGATTTCTGCCAACACTTCTGCTTGGTGTCGTCGCTTCTTGTTCGACGATTCCACCTGCCAATCACGGTACCGCCGCCCTCGGCCCATCCGGTTTCAGTCATGAACTGATCGATCAGGTGCAACAGCGCTTCGTTGATGCTCGTGGTCGCGTGGACTACGCTGCCCTGCAGGCCGACCCAGAGGCTCTCGACGGCTACTACGATCTCATCGCCGCGCACACACCGGACACGGATCCGCTGCTGTTTCCCGATGACGACAGTCGCCTCGCTTTCTGGATCAATGCCTACAACACGGCCGTCATGAAGACCGTGATCACGCACTATCCGATCACTTCTGTCTCCGACGTGCGTCCCCCTCCATTGCTCTCACTGCTCTCGGAGCAAAGCGGCTTCTTCTATTTTCAGCGTCTGATCTTCGGTGGCGAAACGCTGAACCTTTACGATCTGGAGCACAAAGTGATCCGCGGACGCTTTGCGGATCCGCGCATTCATTTTGCCATCAACTGTGCCTCTCTTGGCTGCCCAAAATTGCCGTCTGAGGCATTCCAGCCTGAGCAGCTACAACAGCAACTAGAGCGGGAGACGAGACGCTTTCTCAATGAGGAACGGAATCTACGTGTCGACGACGTGGCCCAGACCGTTCATCTTTCCAGCATCCTCTCATGGTACGAGGAGGACTTCCTCAGCTGGTATCTAGGCGAATTCCCGGCAGACACAGATCCGACACTGCTGGACTATGCCCGACTCTATGCAACCGGTGATCGGCTCGCTGCCATCGAACGGGCGCAGGCTGTGAACTACGAGATCATCATTGAACCCTACGACTGGCGCCTGAACGACCAGACCGCCGACTACTAGAAGGACGAGAGCCATGGGGCGCGTCGCCCACTTTGAGATCAGCGTCGATGACCCGCAGCAGGCGGCGGCTTTTTATGGTGGTGTCTTCGGTTGGGAATTTCGTCCCTGGGACGGCAAGGGTGACTACCTGCTCGTACTCACCGGTGATGACGACGAACTGCCCGGGATCAATGGTACGATCGTGCGACGCGGCACCTCACCAGTGGGATCGGTGAATCTCATTGATGTGGAATCCCTGGATTCATCTCTCGTGCGGGTCGTCGAGCAGGGCGGTGTCATCGTGCACAGCCGCACGACGGTGCCGAACATTGGTTATATCGCCTATTGCCGCGATCCTGATGGCAACCCTTTCGGGTTGATCGAACGTTCGGCAACAGCATCCTGAAGCGTGACAGACAGTCGCCAAGCCTCAGCCCCCCCTGCACCTTGATCGATCAGCTGATCTAGGCCTGCCCACGCTCCTGTTTATAGGCTTTTTCCAGCGCCACTCGAAAGGGATGTTGAGGGACACTGGTCGCCATCTGCTGTGTGTGCTGGTTCTGTAACCAGTGCTCCAATAGACGGGCGCGTAGGCGACTTTCCACCTGGGCAACTTCAGGCCGACCCGCCAAATTCTCCACCTCCATCTGGGGTGCTTCTACGGTCAGATCGTAGAGTTCGGCTTCGCCTGTGACATAGTGGCAGTATTTCCACTGACCATCGGTCACCATCACGCGACCTGTGATCTCGCAGAACACGACGTCATGTGTCGATGCCATCGGATCCTCAAGTAGCGGCGTCAGCGACTTGCCCTGCACGGTCTTCGGCGCCTGCACGCCACACACATCGAAGAATGTCGCCACCACATCCAATCCACTCACAACACTTGCACAGCGACCGCCCGCTGTAGCCCGTCGCTGACCATCTGGTGCGTGTGGTCCACGCACAATCATCGGTACATGCGCCATGCTCTCGTAGAAGTAGCCCTTGAAGGGCAGCCCGTGATCGCCGAGGGCATCGCCATGATCGGAAGTGAAGATGATGAGTGTATTCTCCAGGGTCCCATGGGCCTCGAGGGCGGCGAGTATCTTGCCGATGCCCTCATCAATAAGGCTGATGTTGGCATAGTAGTGGGCCCGCCAGCGCCGCATATCTTCAGCCGACGCCGTCGACGGATCGATGCGGAACATGGAATTGTTCAACGATCCCGCCCCCTTGTCGCCCTGCCCTTTCGGCTTATTCACCAACTCGTCAGGTCCACCGACAGGTTCCGGGATATCGGCCTCGTAGTACATGTCTGCCATATCTTCGGGGGGATCGTATGGATCGTGGGGGCCGGCAAAACTCACCCATACGGCAAACGGTGAATCCCCGTGTTGCTGCAGCCACTCGGCGGCCCGGTCGCCAGTGTAGCCGTCTACATGGAATTTACGATCGTGAGGAAAAACCGATGCGCCGACCCAATCGAAGTAGCCAGGATTCGACGTCGGATGCGGTCGTTCGATGCCGTGGGCGCGTAGATACTGATAGTGATCGTCGGGCAGGTAGACGTGACGCTTGTCCTCGGCGATGACACGCTCATCGAAACCACCGGAAATATCCCAGGGCATGAAGTGCATCTTGCCAATGGCAGCGGTGCGAAAGCCTGCGGCACTCATCAGGGCCGGCCATGTGGGTGTTGACTCGTCTAGCCATTGACCATTCGACAACACACCCGTCGACGACGGCCATTGCCCACTCATCCATGCAGCTCGACAGGGCACACACACGGGCGCTGGCGTGTAGCAGCGTTCGAAGACAACCCCCTCCGCCGCGAGGCGATCGATATTCGGCGTCTGCATGAAATCCAGACCGTAGCATGGCAGCGAGTCGAATCGCTGTTGGTCTGTCGTGATGAAGAGAAGATTGGTCGCAGTGGTTTCCATCGTCGTGTATGTCCGTTGTCATCGAGGACGTCGTGGCAAGGAATCTCGTGGCCAGAGGAAGCTCCTCACTCTACTGTTGTCGGCGATGGAACCTAATTCGCCCCAGACACCTGGCCAACGACCGGTTCCCGGACGGGCCACCCTGTTACCGGTCCTATACGCCGCCGGCTCCTGGCTGCGCCATCATCTTGACCCGCCTGAGTTGTCCTACGTCGGCACCTACTGGCTCTTCCTGCGTGCCCTCGGCGCCGTCTATGCCGTCGCCTTTCTCGGCCTTGCCCTGCAATTGCAGCCATTGCTCGGCGACAACGGTCTACTGCCTGTATCCCTGTTCCTGGAGCGCGTCGCTGCGGGAAGTAGTACACCGTGGCTGCAGGTCCCATCCCTCATGTGGCTTGGTCACAGTGACGGATTCATGCTCAGCCTCGCCTGGATTGGCGTGGCGCTGAGCCTGGCACTGGCTGCGGGCTATACCCACGTAGTGCAGATGCTCGTTCTGTGGATATTGTATTCCTCCTTCGTCAACGTCGGCCAACTGTTCTACGGCTACGGCTGGGAGATCCTGCTGCTGGAAGTCGGCTTCCTCAGCATCTTTCTGGTGCCGCGATCAAAGGCGGTTTTGTGGCTACTACGCTGGGTTCTGTTCCGCATCATGTTCGGCGCTGGTCTCATCAAGCTGCGTGGCGATGCCTGTTGGTGGGATTTGACGTGCCTGCTCTATCACTACGAGACCCAACCCATACCCAATCCACTCAGTCCGTTTTTTCACGCCCTGCCAGATGTCTTCCACAAAGCAGGCGTGCTTTTCAATCACCTGGTCGAAGTTGCTGTGCCCTTTCTGTTGATCGGCCCCCCGCGAAGCCGCTGGCTCGCCGGTGGACTGATGCTCGCCTTCCAGGCCCTGCTGATTGCTTCGGGCAATCTGTGCTGGCTCAACTACATCACCGTGGTCCTGTGTCTCACCTGCTTCGATGACCGGGTCTGGCAATATCTATTTGGACGCTCTGAGCGACTTTCTCGTTGGTTGTCGCTGACGATCAGCAGGCAGACGGGTTGCGACGCTGCCAACGCATCATACGCCCGTCGCCTCACCGTAGGCGGCCTGTGTCTGCTCGTAGCCTATTTGAGTATCGGCCCTGTGGGCAATCTGCTGTCGACGCGACAGGCGATGAACACATCTTTCGATCGACTGCACTTGGTCAATACCTATGGTGCCTTCGGACACATCGGCAAAGTGCGACGTGAAATCATTCTCCTCGGGACCATCGATCCCAATCCAGGACCGTCCAGCGATTGGGTGGAATACGAATTCGAGTGCAAACCGGGGGACCCTGAGCGGCGTCCCTGCATCGTCTCACCCTACCATCTGCGCCTTGACTGGCAGATCTGGTTCGCCGCCATGGCCGACTACCGTTCACAACCGTGGTTCGTCCACTTCGTATACAAACTGTTACATGCGGATCCAGGGGCTCTGAGTTTGCTCGACGCTGATCCCTTCGGTGGCCGACAGCCCACCGCAATTCGTGCAGATCTCTACCAATACCATCTCGCGCCACTCAGATCAGACGCGTTCTGGCAGCGGCAGCATGTTGGCGTCTATCTACCTATGCTGCGAGCCACCGACCCACAGTTGCAGCAGGCGATCAAGCGTCTGGGATGGCCCTTGTTGTCGAGTCATGGTGGCACCATAAGCCAGTAGCTATACTGGACTGCAGCCAGCTTAGCGCACCCGGAACTAAATCATCGCGACAACCAGGAGTCACCATGACCGCCAGTTCTCTGCGTTTGCTTGTGATCGGCGCCCACCCCGATGACTGCGAAGTCAAAGCGGGGGGCCTCACAGCCATCTACCGTGACCTGGGCCATCAGGTTCGCTTTCTGTCGATGACCAATGGTGCCACGGGACATCATGAGGTGGGGGGCATCGAACTGGCCCTGCGCCGCCGCCAGGAGTCCGAAGCCGTCGCTGCCGCCGAAGGCATCGACTACACGATCCTCGACATCCACTGTGGCGAGTTGGAACCGTCCGTTGCTAATCGCAAGGAGGTCATCCGACAGATACGCGACTACCAACCGGATCTGGTGTTGACGCATCGCCCCTGGGACTATCATCCCGATCACCGCTACACAGGCATGCTCGTTCAGGACGCCTCCTACATCCTCACCGTCCCCAACATGGTTCCCCTCACGCCGCACCTGCAGCGGATGCCCGTGATCATGTATCTCTACGACAACTTCAAGAAGCCGATCCCCTTTCAACCAGATATCGCCGTTGACATCGATGCTGTCATCGAGCGCAAACTCGACATGCTGCACTGCCACACGTCGCAGATGTATGAATGGCTGCCCTACAATCGCAATGAACTGGACAAGGTTCCTGCAGATGAGGCGGGACGTCGTGAATATCTTGCCAATTGGCGTCTGCCGCAGTTCGTCGAGGTTGCTCAACGCCATCGCGATCGACTCGTCGGCCTCTACGGCGTAGAAAAGGGCAACAACACCAGATATGCGGAGTGTTTCGAAGCGTGCGAGTATGGTGCCGCACTCACCGCCGATGCGAAGAAACGTCTGTTTCCGTTCTTGCCATAGCCCGATTCAGCAAATCCAGTACGTGCCGATTGTCACGTTCCTGGGCTAGAGACAGAGCCCCTGCCGCTCGCGCCCCCTGTTGCAACAGCCGCTGGACAACATCGCCGTGCCCGTGGTCGACGGCAGACAATAGAGGGTCTGCCAGATCTTCCTCTGAATACTCGAGGAGACAGTCGACAGCAGACGTTTTGCCATTGTGGCAGGCGAAGTCGAGGGGCGTCGCCTCATACACCACGTGTTTCCGGCTCAGATCCGCGCCGCGCATGATCAGAAATCGAATCATTTTGATGTGTTCGCCGAAAACTGCCTGGTGTAACCCGGTTCCAAGTTGCATCGGTTGGGCGTTGATATCGACGCCTCTATCCAGCAGAACCTCCGCTGTAGCGATCTGACCATGACGGCACGCCGCACTGAGGGCTGTGTGTAGCTGGTCCTCTGGGTCGGCAGCGGGTGTTTGCTGCAGGAGTGTTTCCAGGGCATCAACACGTCCCAATCCGGCGGCCACGCTGAGCGAGCGAATCCGAGCACCCTTGGCCAACAGCATCTGCGCTGCCGCCGTATAGCCGAAGTCGATCGCTAATTGGAGAGGAAACCCGTCGTTGTCAGGGCCCTCAGTCGCTGCTCCTGCGTCAACCAGTATTTCAACCAGATCCGCCTGGACCCCTGCATTCGCAGGGTGTACGCTGCTCACGAGCAAATTCAAGGTCGTCTGACGGGAGCCACCCCCGTAGGTCTCGGCAAGAGCGTCGACATCCGCGCCTGCGTCGAACAGGATTCGTGCAACGTCAACGGCGTTGGGCGGGGTCTTCTGTAGTTCATCTTCGATGCCATTGGCAGCGACGTAGTGCAACAGCATGGCTCGGTGTTCGGAGGTGGCGCGTGCGCGAATCAGCTCCGGCTGCCCGAGTAGCAATTCCTGCAGAGCTTCTGTGTCGCCGGCAATGATGGCAGCAACAGCCAGGTCAAAATCACTCATGGTTTCATTCTGTGTGATGGATGATGGTAGCAAGAAATAGAGCCAGCAAAGCCGTCCAGGGTTACGAGGGCTTGCCCCAGCGGAAGCGGCGATGTACATGTTTGGCCTCCGGGAACGGTGCCCTCCCCTCGCCGCTGGCTGTGACCGATGCGCCCCATAAGTTACTTGATTTTGCTTTTGCCCCTCTTCGGACTTGCCTGCGCGCCGATGCTCGCCACGCACCTGCCACCTCCGACGCTTCCTCTCCCGTCGCGTTCTGCAACGGCTCCCAGTGGCACTGCTTTCCTCACCCAGACGGCCGGTAGTGATCTCGCAACACGTCATGCGCTGGCGGCGGCGCAGATCCTGGCAGGCAATGTGCCCGCTTCCTTGCGAAGACTCGTGTCGGTCACACTGCGTCACGAACAGTTGGGCGAGGCGGTGATATGGGTAACGGCTGATGTCCTGTCGATCGGCAACGACTCCACTGCGGTCCGCTGCCCACTGGGGGGCCCCGATGCGATCCGTGTGGCGCGTCAACTCAAGTGCTGGTTACCGACGCGCCGCATGGTGGATGCCATCTACCAGCAGGCCCCCCGTAAGCTGTCACCCCGGCCCATGCCACCGACGGCACAGATGACGAGCAATCCGTATTACATCGAGCACCATCGTCACATTGAAGAACAACTGACTTCCGCGGCACCCACTTCAACACCGACCTCGATGCTGACGGCAGGTCACAAGAAAGATGTGGTTCTGACACCGCGACTGGCTGCAAGACGGGGCCGTGTCGCCATCTACGGATGGCACCAACTTGATGGGGTTCCGATCCAGCCCCTGAGCACCGTCCATTCTGCCCACTACGCTGACTATTCCCATGGAATTCGGCTCGTGTGGGATCAGGTGAGGGTGAACGGAGAGAGTTTCTCTGTTGCCCAGATCCTCGCCGATCCCGAACGCGCGGCATTGCTAAGTGACGAGGGCGCCTTCGATCCGGAGACTCTGATCCAGGACTGGCTCACGCCGCCAGTTGACTGATCAGGCAGATCACGAGGCCCTCCCCTTCGTCCTGCGTGTCGACAAGGGAGCAGATCGCTTCGAGCCCAAGGTCCCTGTTGAAAATCTTGTCGCCCTCTCAGGTGCGCACTATCATGCAGCAACCCAATTCATCACCCTCAGGAGTGAAAACCTCATGATCGGCCGCATTCTGACCCCGATCGCACTCGTGTTCGCCCTGCCCGGAGTCGGTTTGGCGCAGGACTCGCTGGATACAGGAGACACCGCCTGGATCACGACGGCGACGGCGCTGGTGCTGTTCATGACGATCCCGGGCCTGGCCATGTTTTATGCCGGCCTGGTGAAATCCCGCAATGTCCTGTCCATGTTCACCCAGTGTTTTGCGATCACGGCACTGGTGACCGTCCTGTGGACGATCTATGGCTACAGTCTTGCCTTCGACAGCACGGGAATGGTGGAGGGGGCGACGGGGCTGTCCGCCTTCGTCGGCGGCTTCGGCAAACTGTTCCTTGCTGGCGTCACACCAGATTCAATATCTGGGACCATTCCTGAACTCACCTTCGTCGCCTTTCAACTGACCTTTGCCATCATCACACCGGCCCTCATGATCGGTGCTTTCGCAGAGCGCATGAAGTTTTCCGCCGTCCTGTGGTTCACCGGTCTGTGGGTGACGCTCTGTTACTTCCCCACAGCTCATATGGTCTGGGGCGGCGCCGGTGGCTACTTCGCTGACATGGGTGTATTCGATTTTGCCGGTGGGATCGTCGTGCACATTACGGCTGGTTTCTCCGCACTCGTCGCCTGTAGTCTTGTCGGCAGACGCCAGGGTCATCCAAACAAAATGACCCCACCACACAATATCCCGATGACACTGGCAGGTACAGCCATGTTATGGGTTGGATGGTTTGGCTTTAATGGTGGCAGTGCACTGGCCGCCAATGGTCAGGCAGCGATGGCCATCATGGTGACACAGATCTCGCCATGTGTCGCAGCCATCACATGGATCACCATCGAACGCATCCGCTTCGGGCAACCCACAGCTGTCGGTCTGGCGACGGGGGCCATTGCTGGCCTTGCTGCCATCACTCCCGCCTCGGGCAATGTCGGCCCTCTCGGTGCGATAGCCATCGGTCTCACAGCAGGACTTGTCTGCTACTGGGCTTCGATCGTCCTCAAGGCGCGTTTTGGCTACGATGACGTACTGGATGTCGTCGGTGTCCACGGCGTGGGCGGGCTCGTTGGAACGCTTCTTGTCGCCGTCTTCGCTTCAGCCACTTTTGGTGGCGCCATAGAGGGGCTCGACATTGCAGCACAATTTGGTATTCAGGCATTTGCCAGTATCGCCGTCGCCGCCTACTGCATGATCGTCAGTTTCGTCATCTTGAAGGCACTGGACGCCATCATTGGCCTACGTGTCACCGGCGATGAAGAAGTGGCGGGCCTCGACATTGCAGACCATGGTGAGACGGGCTACGCAGCCTAAACGATCTGAAATCAAGCGAAAGAATAGAGTATGAAATTGCTCAAATGCATCATCCGTACCGGGGTTCTCGACCAGGTAAAGGAGGCCCTCAGCGGTCTCGGTGTCGTCGGCATGACCGTTGGTGAGGTAAAGGGATTTGGCCGCCAGAAGGGTCACAAGGAGGTGTATCGCGGCGCCGAGTATCAGATCGATTTCACACCGAAATTGCAGGTGGAGATCGTCGTCAGCGACAGTCTCGCTGAACCGGCGATCAGCGCCATCCGCGAAGCGGCGGGAACCGGCAACATCGGAGATGGCAAAATCTTCGTCATTCCCGTGGAAGATTCGGTACGCATCCGTACCGGCGAGACCGGGGAATCAGCCCTGTAGCCTGCAGGTGGACGACCATTGATGGAATTCAGATACTCAACAAGGGAGTGCTAAATGGGTTCGCGCAAGCGCATGGCGGTTGTCACGACGGAATGGCGTTTTCACTGCCATGCCTGGCATATGGCGGAACGATTTCTCGTCGGCTACCCTACACGAGGAGAATGGCACACACCTGATCTGGAAGTGGTTTCTGCCTACGTCGATCAGTTTCCCGACAATGATCTGAGCCGGCAGCGGTCTGAGGAATTCGGCTTCCCCATCTATGAGTCCGTCGCCGATGCATTGCGTTGCGGCGGCGACCAGTTGGCAGTAGACGCGGTCCTGCTGATTGGCGAACACGGTAACTACGAGAAAAGCGAATTCGGTCAGACCAAATACCCCCGCTACGAATTGTTCAAGCAGATCACCGACGTCTTCCGCAGTGATGGCCGTTCGGTCCCCGTCTTCAACGACAAACACTTGTCGTGGAAGTGGGAGTGGGCGAAAGAGATGTACGACCTGTCACACGAACTCGATTTTGCTCTCGCTGCCGGGTCGTCGCTTCCCGGAACGTGGCGGATGCCTTCAGTCGACATGCCATTCGGCGCCCAGGTCGAAGAGATGATGTCCGTCGCCATGGGAGGCATGGACAGCTACGACTTCCATGCCATTGAGGTCATTCAGAGTATGGCCGAAAGGCGTGCAGGAGGTGAAACCGGCATCGCCGCGGTACAGGGGCTGAAAGGAGACGCCGTCTGGCAGGCAATGGATGCAGGCAGTTGGAGCAAGGGAGGTTGGGATCCGGCCTTATTCGAAGCCTGTCTTGCCCGCACGCAAACCCTGGCCCAACCGGAGACCTACAGCCATCGATACCCAACTCCGGAGCAGATGCGCGAGTGGGTGGAGGAACCGGTAGCCTACCGTATCGAATACGTCGACGGCACGAAGGCGACCATGCTGCTGATGAACGGACTCGTCGGTGACTTCACCTTTGCTGCACGGATCAAGGGACAGGCGTCCCCTCTGTCGACACTGTTCTACCTGCCGCCGGTGCCAAATGTCATGTATTCAGCTGAGTTGATGGCCAAGGCGGAGGCCACCTTCATGACGGGCAAATCTCCCGGCCCGATTGAGCGAACATTGCTGACGACGGGGCTCGTGGAAGCGTGCGTGCAATCTGCCAATACAGAGCAGGCACGGACCGAAACACCGCATCTCGATGTAGCGTATCAGGTAACATCAGAGTCGTTATTCGCTGAGGATTGACCTCAACTTGGGGCCTGCACTCTACCGGCGTAGGCATCAACCAGGTTTCCCCGCAGCCTCGATCAACCCGCGCATGTAACCGACAGCGAAGAGCCGTCCCAGCATCGTATAACCAGCCTCGCCGGACTCGCCGGCCAATACCGGCACGTGATCGGGGCGCATGACACCATCAAAGCCAGCCGCATTGTAGGCCTGGATGGCAGCATACATGTCGGTGGGCCCTTCGTCGTGGAAGGTCTCGATGAAATGATCAGGTGTGCCGCGCACGTCACGCACATGCACGAAGCGGATATGCTTCCCAAGACGCCGTATCGTCTGCGGCACATCGACTCCCATGGCGGCGAAGTTCCCCTGACAGAAGCAGATTCCATTTGCCGGGCTCGGGGCGACCTGGACGAGTCGCTCGAAAGCCTCGGGATTCACCATGATTCGTTCCGCACCACGAAGTGGGGTCAGAGGCGGATCGTCGGGGTGCATGGCGAGGGCAACCCCCGCTTGTTCGGCGATGGGCAGGATGTGATCAAGGAAGCGCCGGAGATTCTCCCACAGCGCTTCGGCGCCCACGTGGGGGCCCTCCAGCGGCCCCAGAGCCTCGACCTGCTCCCGATCGAATTCCGTGCAGAGGGCGCCGCCTCGCCCGGGGGTGTCCACGGACGTCCTCGTCCAGTCTGTCAGTCCCATCCAGTTGTAACACAGGACACCGATTCCGCAGGCTCCCATGGAGACAATCAGGCGACTGAGTTCGTCGATCTGAACCTGCCAGCCTTCCAGTCCCAGGACCACTCGATCGATGGGCAGATAGCCCTCGACGACGGTCACGTCCATCCCATGGGCCTGAACCTGCTCGCACAGTGGCTGCATGTCTGAGACCTCGGGGCCGGCGTAGCGGATGACGATGTCCGTGACGCCGATCTGTCGCGCGAGTTGCAGGTTGTGATCGTCGAATGGGGTCACGACCATGGCGATACGCATCGGCACTCCTTCAAGTTGGGTTCTAATGCACAAAGATAGCGTCTCGGCACTGCTGTTGGCGGCCGGTGCGGATTACTAGTTTCTTTCCAGCAATTACGAAAGCGCCTTTCCATTGCCGCCCCGACACCCGCAGGGAAAACCATGTCAGTCAATCCTACCCTTGCCGGCTGCTTGATCTTCGCAGCGCTGACCTCATGCGCTCCCAATCACATCTCTGAAGACAACAAGGAAGTCACCATGGCCGCCGTGCACGCCCCTGTTCTGCCCAACGAGCCGGCCGATCTGACGGCTGACCTGCCGAGCAAGTACGCCGCCTGTCCTGCACTCGTGCTGCGACAACATTGGACCGGCGCCGACGCATTGCCGGTGGAGACGGGTGTCGCTCGGATCGGGGCGACGACGAAGGGCCTCAGCGTTCACATCCGCTATGAGGACTCTGACATCTTCTCCACGGCCACGGCAAATCAGCAACGCATGTGGCAGTTGGGTGACGTGGCAGAGGTATTCGTGAAACCGGGACTGGATCGGACCGACTATTGGGAAGTCCACGTGACGCCTAATAACTTCCTCATGGACTTGAGTATTCCATCCCGGTCAGGCATGCAGTCGGGTGAGCACAGCTGGGAAGACATCATCTCACCTGAGAGTGGTACCGTGTTCCAAACCCACGTAACCGACGGGGCGTGGGTCGCCGAACTCACCATTCCCTGGTCCGCCTTTGGCGTGGCAGGGATTCCGGAATCAGGAACAACGTGGCAGTTCGCCGTGTGCCGCTACAATTACAACGGCGGCCTGGAAGATCCGGAGCTTTCCTCTACGGCCCCCCTCTCAAAGCGAAGCTTTCACTTCTACGAAGACTACACCGACCTGACCTTCTGATCGACGCGTCATCGCTTGGAATTCGCTGCTACATGCGGTTTGCATCAGAAAGAGAGCGTAGATGACATCTCAGCACACAGTGCCTGCCCATCGCCAGGTTCTCTGCATGAGCGCCGGCGATCTCGAGGCACATGGACAACTCCACGATGTCATGCTCGTGGACGATGGCATCCGACTACGCGACCGAGTCCTCGTCGAGGACGACGCGACCGCCATTGGCTGTCCGGAAGGCGGCGAAAATCGCTCGTGGTTTGAGCCACTCGTATCTGGTGCGCGCCTGCGCAAGATCCTTGTCCTTGATGATAACAGGGCACGCGCCGTGTTACTCACCTGGTGTGGCACCGAGGCAGACGGCAACGAAGCAGCTCTGCACATCGCAGTAAATGGCATCGAGATCGTGCGTCCCCCAACAAGCCAGGTGCATCCACAGTGCCGGCACTACTATACACCGGACTGGGGTGGTTCACATTTCGACAACTGGTTCGTCGTGGCCCTGCCTGTGGGTGCGCTGCACGCTGGCGACAACACATTGGAAATGTGGTGCGATGACGAGACCTCTACCGCAGACAGTCCCGCTTGGGAAGTGATGGTCGCCGCCGACAGCGAGCGGCACCGCGGCTGCGACCCACCGCTGCCAGCGGTAGGTCGCAGCGCCTTCAGCGACGATGGCGGATCGACGTGGGATGCCAAGCGCCTGGGACGCAGCAATGACATCGCCGGAGAATACTGCGTACGTCTCAGCCTGGAGAGCCACCGACGCCGTGGCGTGTTGCGCTCCGGCGTAATCGACTCAACCACAGGCGGCCAGGATGGCGGCGACTCGAATCTGCACCGACATCTCATCGTCAGCCAGTGTGACATCACATGCGACGTGGACATGCCCGCAGGAACGCAGGTGGATGTGCGCGTGCGTTATGCAGATACACCACGAGCCAGCGGCGACGGTTGGTCCGAGTGGGAGCAGCTGGTAGATCTCCGAGGCTCGCGCCTATCTCCCCCGGGCCGGTGGCTACAGCTCGAAGTAGAGTTGTCGACGCAGGACCCCCTCGTCTCACCCACCCTGAAGGGCGTCCACGTCGAGGCGAAGGTGGAGGTCGCACAGATCGACACGGCCCCACGGTCCCGCCTGCTCGAATCACGCAATGGACGCGCCGTCCCTTCTTCTTTCGACTACGCGTGGGAGAAGCCCGAGATGCTCGCCGACCTGCGTGAACGCTTCGAGTTGGATGCCGTCGTCGCTGGTGCGACGACCGAGTTTGAGGCACAGCTACGCCTGATGAACTGGTCCTATCGTATTCCGCTCGGCAACCTGGACCATTATGCCTGGCGCTATCACGACCTGCCGCAGTTGGAACGCGATGCGGACGGGGCGATCCGTCTTCTGGGGCCCTACGAGGGTTCACGCCGTCAGGGACATTGCCTCTACTGCAATCTGACTCTTGTCGCAGCACTGTTGTCTTTTGGCTACGCCGCGCGCTGGGTGAACATCTCCACAAAGCACACGTATGGGCATGAGGTCACCGAGGTCTGGTCCAACGATTTCGGCAAGTGGGTCCACCTCGACGCGACACGTGATTTCTATGTCTATGACTTGGATTCCGGCCTGCCTCTGAGCCTCACAGAGATCGGCGAGCACGTGGGACGTGTGATTCCGGAGCCGGTGACGTGGGAACGGCCGATCCAGGCTCAGGTAGCTCGCGTCGACCCGGAGGCAGCGGGCATGGGGTGCAGACAACCAGGACATGGGCATGACATTCTGTTCGAAAATGGGCTGGATCTTCTGCAGATGATCGGCCACTTGCAGATGCCGATGCGCAACGATTTTGCCAGCCGTCCACAACCGGTGCCGTGGCGGGTGAGCAGTAACTGGGGCTCCAGCGAGTTCGTCACCTGGCACAGTGAGCGCTTCCCACCGAAGCTGGAATACGAACACACGACGGGTCGGCTGCAAGATTGGGAGCCGGTTCTGCAGGAAGCACGGGTGCACCTGATCGAAACGGCGACAGTGGGGCAGCTACGCGTCGAGGTCGAGACGGTGACACCGTGGTTCGAGACCTTCGAGGTGAGTGTGGATGACAACCACTGGTTGAGTCAGTCAGAATCGGCATGGACGTGGAGCCTTCACGAAGGCGTCAACCACCTGCGCGTACGAGCCTGCAATCGCTTCGGTGTGCGCGGTAGCGTCAGCGAGATGACGTTGGTCCTGCCATCTTAACAACGACACACGTAGCCAGGAGACGCAATGATTCACGCCTATAGCAATGAAACGCAGACACGCTGGGACCGCGGTGAATTGCAGGTCCAACTACTGCAGGTGAACAACCCGCGGCCCATCGGCTATTGTGATGGTACGGACAAGGACGTCGCCGAACTGCGGCAGATTGCCGAGTCTGAAGGCGCTGAAGAATTTCATGTAGCAAAGAAGGAACTCAAGAGCGGCCGTGAGATCTGGACACTCGGCGCGCCGTAGAAACGATCGGCTTACTCAGGCTTCGCGATTCTCATTCAGGTCCTTGAGCAGACCCGTAGCCAGATCGTAGATCCAGCCGTGCAGATAGAGTTTCTGATCTCTATCCCAGGCGTCTAGGACAATACTGTTCGAGGCGAGCGACTCCACTTGGGCACGCGTGTTCAGCTCACACAGGCGACGAAAACGGGACGCCTCATCCAACTCTTTCAGCTCGTCGTGGTAACGCCGTCGTACATTGCTCACGTGGTCGACCCACACGCCGAGGGGGCCGTAGGCGGGAGCACCGAGGGATGCTAACACGCCACCGCAGCCATAATGGCCACACACGACGACATGCTCCACCTGCAGTGTCGCCACGGCAAATTGAACAACAGACAGCACATTGACATCGCCCGGGGCCACGACATTGGCAATGTTGCGATGCACGAAAATTTCGCCGGGGTCGAGGCCAACGATGACATTGGGGGGCACGCGGGAGTCAGCGCAGCCGATCCACAGAATTCTGGGTCGCTGCTCTTCTGCCAGTCGTTCGAAGTAACCGGGGTCATGCTGCCGGACGTGTTCAGCCCACTGCCGATTGTTCTCGAAAACTTCCGGAAGGTATCTCATGAACAGAACCTCCGGCAGTAGCGGGCACTTCGCAAGATCACCTGGCTTCAGGCCTCATTGGGCATGTCCCTGCGCAGGTTGTTTCCGTTTCGGCGTCAGCACGAGGAGTGTCCCAACCAGCCGATAGCCTCAATATCTCTTGGCGAAGGTCTCGACGATCTGCGTGAGTTTCACCTAAAGACCCATTCTTTTCTGTGCGGCGAGGAACAGACGGTGACCGTGCCTTCCCGAGCCCCTGGAACCACAACTTCCAACTCCTGGTCGCCAATCACTCCCACGTGCCGACCTTCCCGCTCAGTCCAGAACTTGGTCTTGGATCCTGGCTGCACAGCAAAAAGAGACAACAGTCGACACTGACTGCTGCTCTCGATGAGGGTTTCGAAGAATGGGCAATCGCGCTCTGGCAGAACACCTCCAAACTGATCCAGATTCCATGGTGCCTGATAGCCGTGACGGCCAATTCGACTTGTAGCAGCATCGCCATCCAGGCTGAGGACGCGGGCACTGAGTCTCACTGATTCACGCTGCAGAAAAAAATCATGCACTTCAATGCCGGTGTCCTTGCGAGCCCCAGTGCTGTCACCGGTCGCGGCAGCCCTGGTCGGCGTGGAACCAGTATTCCAGCGCAGTGAGATCGACTCTGCCGTGTCCAATTCGATGTCATCCAGCACCACGACGAAACCGGGAAACACATGCAGGACCGTTCGCAGGCACTGTTTGACTCCATCCCAGGCCGCGGTGGTATCGAGCTTCCACATACCACCCCAATGGTCATCGAAGATGGATTCCACGATGTGACCCTGAGCCCGAAGCGCTCGTTTTCCGTGCAGGGGTCCCTCGGTGTAATCCGGGTGCAGGACGTAGCATGATCGCATGTCGCGACCGCCGAAAACCGGGATATTGTGTCCGTAGGCCTGTGCTTCGAAATAGCGAAATCGATCCAGTGTGAAGAAGCCGGCGGGATAGGTCGTTGGTGGTGTCCCCCAATCCACGATCAAGGGCTGGCCTGCCCCATCGATCACCACCTGTCCGGGGTCGTTGTGCTCATGATTGTCTTCGCGGCGTGCTTTGGAACCGACAACGGACGCTGTCCGATTCGGGTCCCACGATGAGCGGCTCGAGATCAAGGCTCCGTGCTCGTGGTACGCCCGCCCCAGAGGCCATACCCCCTGCGCTGATGCAGGTTCCAGATCGGGATCCAGACAGAGGAGTTGCAGTGGATCAGCCATGGATGTCCGATGACGCAAAGCAAACTCCTGCAAGACGCCATCCTGGCAGGCGGCAGCGACGGCGACCATCCAATCCGCTTTGAGCACGCCGCGGGGTTGGCCATCACCAAATGCAAACAGATGGCCAGGTGGAACACACATGTGGATGAAGAACCGGCCAATGTCCGGGAAGGGAGCCGCCGCCAGTCGGTTTTCCCTCTGCTGGGCCCAGCCCATTCGGGCCGTGAAATAGTCGACGATCAGCGCCACGGCCCCGGCATAGCCGAGTCCCTCGTTGAATTCCCCCGCAGCGCCGAAGTCCTGCAGATGCCGCTCCATCAGAGGATCAGCAAAGTCGATCAGATTGCGGGCCTCCGGGTGAAGTTCGTCCAGGGCCATGCCACAGACGCCGAGACCACCGACGATGCAAGTCAGCCAGTTGTTGTTCACACCGATCCACCATGGGTCGGTCTGGATGGCCTCTTGAAATGGACGAACTGCGCGCTTGTCCAGGCCCATGACGATAGACTCGAGTTGCCCCACATCTAAGTGGGGTCGCAGCCAATTGAGCATGACACCGACATCTTTTGCCAGCATACCGGTGCGCAGGTGGACGTCGTATTCCGGATCCGTCATACGCGCCCGGTGATTCCAGGCAGGATAGGCGGCATCATCAAACAGGACCTGTGCCTGGCGCAGGGCTGCTTCGAGCCAGGCCTGATCCTCGTCGACGAGAAACATCAGAGCATGGCGAAGGATGCGCAGGCCCACCGCACGACAGAGGGTATAGTCCATCCCCAACAGCTGGGCACTGTACTCATCTCGACCAGGGAAAACCGAGTCGACGAGGTAGGGTTCCAGATCGCGCTCACGTACAGCCGCAGCGCGTATGTCTGCCCAGAGCTGCGTCGCCACGGGAGAATCGATGATCTGCCTGATCTCGCTCAAGCGCGCACGCCGAACCGTGCTATCCAACGAAAGCAAAATCGATGGGTCCATGTGAGCGATCTCTTTGGGATTCAGCCGGAGGGTGTATTGCGCTAACCAACCGCTTCCTTGTCCCAGCGACAAGAAGAGGCGAGAGCGTGAGCCCTCGCCTCTCGAAAGAACTGGCAACATCTGGCGCGTATAGCCGCCCTCAGATGCCGCCATCGCCTTTCCCCAGAACCGTCTGGTGCAGGCACGTGTGCCCTTCGGCCCGGCGCGTATAGCCGCGACAAACCGTTATGCAGAAGGTAGAGGGTCGCGACATCACCCGGTCACCATCGGTATTCCCGATCGTACCTGGCGCGATGCCACTGAGCTTGCCATCCCCGCCCACCGCGTATACCCGCTGGCTGCGCAAGATGCCGTACTGTATCTGGACAGTATTGGGCGGGGTGGAATGCTGTCAAACCGTCTCTGCGTATTCAGAATAGGATGTCCGCCAGCACATTGTCCATGTCTCACACGGGCTTGTCTCGCGACCTCTTCTGATCCGATGTTATCCTACGATCGAGACCTCACCATGTGGGCAACCCAGACTCTCACTGCGAAAGACACCATGTCCAGAATCCTTATCGCCGAGTGCAAACAGGAGGTGTCTACCTTCAACCCGGCCCCCAGCCGCTATGAGGACTTTCGCGTCGTCAAAGGCGCCGATTTGCTCGACTTCCACTACAACACACGTGAAGAAGTAGGCGGCGCCCTGAGTGTCTTCGATGCAGCGGCTGATGTGGAACTGGTGCCCAGTTACGGCGCCAGCTCCAACACGTCTGGTGGTGTGCTGGCTGCTGAGAGTTTCAATCGATTGTTGCATGACTACTCGAGTGCCATCGCGACCGCACGTGATTTGAACACGATCGATGCCGCCTACATTTGCCTGCACGGTGCGATGCAGGCAGAGAACGAAAACGACCCGGAGGGAGCACTCCTGCACCAGGCTCGACGAATTCTCGGAGAACAGATTCCGATTGTCGTCTCTGTCGATATCCACGGGATCCTTACGGACCGCATGCTGCAACTCGCCGATGCGGTCGTCGTCTATCACACGTACCCACACATCGACTTCTACGAGACCGGGGTTCGAGCGGCGACACTGCTGCTGAAGATCCTGCGGGACGAAATTCGTCCCGTCACGGCACGTGTGAAGATTCCTACGCTGGCCCGCGGTGATGAGATGATCACGGCGACGGGTGCCGTCGGTGAGTGCATTCGCAAGGCACAGGAGATCGAGGCCGGTGTGGACGGGTTGGCAGCAGGTGTCATGTGGGGTAATCCCTTCACCGATGTGCCCGAATTGCGCAGCAACGCCGTCGTCGTGATGGATGGAGACGAGGAAGCAGCACAGACACTGGCTCTCGATCTGGCGCAGAGATTCTGGACTCATCATGAAAAGATGCAGGTTCCACTGGCCAGCTTACAGGACGCCGTGCAGCAAGCAGCGGCCGTCGCCGCCGGCACCGTTGTGATGATGGATGCTGCCGATGCGACCAGTTCGGGCGCCTCAGGTGATAGCAATGCGATCCTGCGCGAAGCACTGCATCAGGGCTACGAGGGCACCATCCTGGCACCTCTTGTTGATCAGGCCGCCGTTGAATTCGCTTTTCGCGCTGGTGTCGGTGGTAGCTTTCGCGCGCACCTCGGCGGTGCCGTCGACGGCCAACGATATCGACCACTGGAACTCGATGTCCAGGTGCGTTCGCTGTCGGACGGCAAGTTCCGTAGCGAGTCCTTCGGTTGGCCCTGGGATGCGGGTAAAACCGCGGTCTTGGTGGCGGATCAGGCGACGCTGGTTGTGAGCACGCGACCGGTGAGTCTCTTCGATCGTTCCTTCTTCTATGCCAACGGCCAGGATCCGCGTCACTTCGACATGGTCGTGGTGAAGTCGCCGCACGCCGAACCGCACATGTTCGCCGATTGGTGTGCGAAACTCATCAACGTCGATGCTCCTGGCTCGACCAGTGCGAATCTGCCGAGTCTTGGCCACACAATCTGCGAGCGCCCGATCATCCCTCTGGATGAGGGCGTGACCTTCGACCCTGTCGCCGACGTTTTTCGGCGATCGTAAGCTGCGGGTGCCTTGCCCTATCGACTACGACCTTGAGTTCGAAGTCGCTCTGCCAACACGAGGAACGTTTCCCTCACAGCATTGTTGATGCCGAGCGCCACGGGTCCCGGGCCATTCTTGCTGTACGTATTGGCTCGATCCACCTCGTATCCGCCTTCGGCAATCAGCTCGTCCGTCGGCATGTAGTTCCGACCGTCCTGGCAATAGCCCCAGGCTATCAGCTTCTGATCCTGCAGCCATTGGCGTAGCAGTGGCTGCCACTCCGCGAGGACTTCGTTCGCCAGCCACGCAATTTGATGCCCCTCTGCGAGGCGTATCAAGCCGACATTCCATGGCAGAAAACGCACAGGAGGGATCCCCGCACGAAGTCGCTCACCCCAATACTCCCCGAGATTCTTCTCCAACTCGTCATCCCGACAAGCCAGGGTTTCCCAATGGGACGACTCGGGTAGTTTCGCATGATCTTTGGGTGCCATCGCGAAGTCTGCCACGCACCCCACATCCAGTTCAATGACTTCCCCCGTGTCCTGCAGCGCCGTGATCACATCACCGGCGATCTGTTTCCCCGTTGCGACGTAGTCACCGGGTTCTGACGTACGGAAAGTCCCCGTGGTCATGTCTGCCAGTTGACGTGGCCGCACATTTCCAGCGAGCCCCTGGATGAACTGGGCGTGTACGTCGCCCGCCAGATGCTCGGCGAGATGATTCCTGCTGATCCCGGGCCAATCTGCAGAAATGCCCTGCCAGCTGAAGCCATATACCATGACGGGGTGGCATCCGTGGCTGAATAACACACACCGTTCATTCCCCGTAGCGGCCTGCAGATCAAGGACCCAGAGATCTGGATTGTAGAATCCATCCGGATTTGGCCCCATGCCCATTTCGCCATCCGCATCTCGGCGACGGCGGTTGATACCAATCTGCGAGGCGCCATGACAGACCCGAACAGACACGTCCTGAAGCATCTCGATCGCATCGATCGACATCTTCAAACACCGCTGGATCAGATCGGCTTCATAGGCCACCAGGTCTTCTGGCTTCTGTTCTGTCGTCGCATACCCCTCGAAACCCGACATGGGGCCGCTGTGGGTGTGGGAGAAGTTGATGACAATGGCGTCGAAGGGAATGCCCGTCATCGCTGACAGTTCCTGGCGAAAGCCACTCGTCTGCGGCCACGCCATCCCGATCATGTCGATGGATAACCACAGGGTGCGCGCGCCCTTCGCATCCTCAAGCACCAATGCCTGAGCGACGAGGCGATCGATGATCTGGGTACCGGGCGAGAACCGGGGTCCCCTTCCCCCCATGGGGAGTCCGAGGGGCGGCGTTGAATCGATCTGAGTCCATCCGGCCTTTGCCATCTTCACCTGTCATCTGGTTGAGCATGTCTGCAGGGGAGCCCTGATTGCACAGGCTCATCGTATAGATTCGAAGAAGAATCCCGCGAGTCCTAGGTTGTGGCGTCCGATCCACCCAGAAGGGGAGACCAGTATTGCCACAGATTCTGCGGCACATCGTAGCGCTTAAGTTTTCGCCCTTGGTGATCCAACGGTAGAAAGCCTGTCGCCGGCGCCGGGTCGTCAGCGGTGTGCGCAGGTGGTGACCATGGTGTGCCATCCTTGTCGGGAAACATCACCATCGGTGCCTGCTGCCGCATTTCTCTGTGGGAGTAACGGGCAAATTGCGCCACGCGGGGCTGTTGTGAGCCTGCAGCATTCGTCGACCCGACGTGCGTCGTCAAACCATGAAAGAGCATGGCGTCCCCCGCTCTCCCTGTCATGCAGACCACTTCACCGACACTGGGGTCTCGATCAAGCAAAGCCCGGTGCCCACCGCTACGCACAGGCTCGGTGAATAGATACGAACCATCAAACTGCTCAGGGTGTTCGAGGAAATATCGCTGATTCGCCAGGTGTGACCTGGGCCAGTAGGCCGTGCCGCCGCCCTTGGCACTGCTGACATCCCAGAGCAACACAGCGAAGAACGCCATGAACCCACCTCCCCAGCCTGTCGCATAGCCATCCAGATGACCATCAACGGGGGCGACCCACTCGCTGCCTGGCGCACTCGGCAAAATCACACGCGTCATCGGCACCTGCCGCGTCCACGGCTGCCCCGCGGGGTGAGAGGGGGCAAAGGCGTCTCCCCCCAGCTGCTCGACGATGGATTGCAGGTTGTCCACGTCGTATAGATTGGGGCCCAGCTCAGGCCAGCCGCCCTCCGGCGCGTAGCGGCCCACCGGCCACGTGTCAGGGTCGCCGAGGTCGACGCCATCTGTACACGCAGCACGCATCTGAGACTGCCAACCTGCAAGGATATCAGCAGGGATCAGGCCCTGGATCGGCAGCGCTCCCTCCGCTTTGAACTCGTCCAATTGTGCTGACGATAGTTGCATGCTTTTCACAGATACCCTCCGAATCCTGCCGTTGTCCGCTGTGCCCCAAATGAATGGCAAGAATGAGCTGAGCAAAACCTGCGAAACGCCTGCGAGCGACACCGGGGCACGCATGTCACACATCCAGCACCCGATTCTGTGCGATTCTCTCGAGTAGACCCGAACGGCAGGATTCTTGCAGGGCTCCTATGGGTATCGACTATAATCGGACTTACAAGTCTTAAGATAGAAAGACGTGGAGGAGAAGAGGATGCGACATCTGAGCTGGATCATGTTCCTGGGCGCACTGTCCATCACCACTGCAGCACAAGCCGACACGAAGCTGACCTACAGCGGCGTGTATACGGCATGGTCTCAATCCCAGCACGCCTTCCGCTTCGACGCCGATGCATACGATGACAACTACATCGTGCAGATGCTTCGGCTGAACCTCGCGCTGGCACCGAATGAGCGCATGAAGGTCGTAACTCGCTTCGATATGGGACAAGGATGGTGGGGCGTCGACAATGCGGATCGCACAGTGAACCGTACGGGCGCCACGGGTGGCAGCAGCCTCTTCGACTTCAAGGACACCAACTTCCTGCTGCATGTAGACCAGGCATATGCTCAGTTCACCCTTGCACCGCACCCACTGACCTTCCGTGTGGGGCGACAGTCCTTTCGTCTGGGCAACAAACTCGTCATCGACAACAATCTCGACGGCATCCAGCTCGATATTGGCGGTGTCGGCGACGGTCTCACCATCGGATGGGCGAAGATGTCGGAGGGTGGAGACAATATCAGTGATATCGACGCCAGCAAGACCGGTGGTGCCGACAATCGTGACGCCGACCTGCTACTCGTCAATTTCCGCAGCAAGATGGCCGGTGGCACCTACAATCTCTTCTCCGCCTATTACACCGATCGCAGCTCCGACGACGGCAACGCCTACATCCCCGACCACCTCAACTACTTCAAGACGCGCTTCTCGGCGCAGCCGACAACACTGACAGTGTTTGGCCTGGCTGGCGACACGAAACTGGGCGCCATCAAGTTGGCTGGTGAGGTTGAGTATCTCACGGGGACCGACGACGTCGACAACGCCACCCACGGTGCGCAGGCATGGGATATCAACAATGGCGATCTCAGCGGCTTCAATCTCTATCTGAAGGCCGATATGCCAATGGGTGATCGACTCAGTGTAGGTGGGGTCTTTGGGATGGGTTCCGGTGATGACGATTTGACATCCGGCGCCGGCAATGTCAACAAGATCCGCACGTCGGGCTTCTTCTACCTGACCGAGATCTGGGAAGACTCCATTATGCCGGACGAGGAGGGCATCACACCTCAGGGTCTGGGCGCGCCCAATGTCCGTGGTTATCGCGAATTGGAGAACACGACAGCCCTGCAGGTGAATGGCACATTTAAGCCCTCGAAAAAACTCAGCCTCTTTGCTTCGGCAACCTATCTGCAGGCAACGCAGGACATTCCAGCCTGGAATAACGATGGCACACCCAACTACGCACTGACGGCGAACGACCTGGGGCAGGAGGTCGACTTCCGTGTTTCATATCTGATCGAGCAAGGGCTCAGTGCCCATCTGCGCGGCGGCATCTTCATGCCCGGAGATGCGGCGGGCTATTTGATCAATGGGAATGCGCTCAGCGACGACTCGGCCTGGGAGCTGAAAGGAGTCATCACCCTCAAATTCTAACCAGCGCGTGCAAGTGGCCGAAGGAATCGACTTTGCCTGAAGCTGACTACCGAGATGACTTCACCTCAGCTTTCGGATAGCGTTGGCCTGTGATCTGCCAGCGAGTGGTCTCGCTTCGACGCGATGCGGCGACGATGGCTTTGGAACGATCGCGCTCAAACACGAGCTGAAAGGGCCACGAGCGCAGGTCGAAGACATCTCGCTCGACGGGGATCAGTTCGTTCTTCGGCCACAGCCAGCCGTAGTGCCGCATGACAAGTTCGCCCTTCTCCACGCCAATCGTGAACTCGACGTCTTGCTTGAGATGCAGTGGCACTTCGCGCGGCAGCCCACCCACGCGGCGCGCCACATCCGGGCCAAATCGACTCCGCCCGCCGGCTCGGCGCGGTGTCGAATTGCGCTGATAGGTGTACGTGCCGGTATACTCGGCCAGGGCCGCCGTCTTCACAGGAGACGCGGCCACGACGGGTTGGGACAAAAAGTCGCCGATCTGTTGATAGGTCTCCTGCCAATCGCCCGAGCTACTGTCGATGCTGAGGCTGGGCAGATCCAGTTCTGCCAGGTGCTGCTCCATGATCTGTCGGGCGTCGATCCAGTTCTGCACGAGGCCATCGAACCCCTCAAGGTCGCGGCGCCGACTGTAGATGCTGGCGTCAGCCTGTTGGATGTAGTGCTCCTCGACGCGTTCGCCGCGCACATCCAGGATGTGGCGCATAGCCTGCGCATAATCAGGCTGATGGAGGTAGAGCATCACAGGCTTGAGGGGAGCGCAAAACTGCGCCATGCGTGTGATGACTTTGCTGATTCGGGCAGGTTTGACGTCGGCACGCAGGAGAGGGCTGATCAACTGCTGGAAGAAATGGCCCTCCATCACCACGATCTCCTTCGACCGTCGCGCCCGCGAGGCAAAGTCACGCCATCGTCTCAGGGCCGCCGTTCCATACTCCTTGAAACCCTTGGCGCGAACGATCCCCTTCGTCGCCGCCACAGGATGCGGCTGCTCTTGCTGGGAGAACCAGCGACACGGATGGCCGGCACGCTGCAATTGACGCCACAGGTGTTGAGCCGTCGAGGACTTTCCCACACCGGGACAGCCTTCCACGAGAATCAGTCGTGTGTCCATCGGCCTAAACGGCTGGAATCGTGAGAATCTGCATATCTGAACGATATGCCACCATGGCACTCTTTGGCGAACCGGTGATCTGCTCGAGACAACGACAGAGTGATCATTTTTTTCTTCGCCTCGCAGGTGCAGTTTCGGGTTAGTTAACCTCATACTGGACGCGTCACCCTCCACCTGGCGAACCACTCCTGATCTGTGATGACGATCGATTTCTCTGATCTACATCGGCGCGTCTGTTTCGGCGAAGCAGAAGGGCGCATCATCTGGCAGCCGCGTATTCTCGCCTGGTTCACGGACCGAGACTTCGCCGGCGTGCCATTGCCCGCTCCGTACACAGGTATGTCGCCTTACGAAGTGTATCGTGAGTTAGGCTGTTCTGCCCGACTCTACGAATACAACGCCTGTTTTCGCCGTACAGAGGATGCTCGCGTGCGGGTTTCCACCGAGCAGGTTGGAGATCTTACTCACACGACGATCGAGACACCCGTGGGTAGCCAACTTCGCGTGACGCGCAGCACGCCCAACAGTTGGCATCCGATCACTCAAAAGTGGGAGGTGACCCATGCCGACGAATTGCGTGCTGCGACGTGGCGGGAGGAGCATTGCACCTGGCACTGGGACGAAGCGTGTTATCAACGCCTGTTAGGCGAAGTCGGAGACTTAGGCGCCCCAACCACCTTCATGCCGCGCATGAATATTGAGTCACTCTATCTCGAAAAGATGGGTGTCGAAAGTGCCATCTATGCACTATACGACGACACCGACGCGGTAGAAGCCTTCTTCGCCGCCCTCGAAAGATCCCATGATCGCCTCCTCGACGTCATCTGTGCCTGCCCTGTGGAGATTGTCAACTTTGGTGAGAACGTCCACGCAGGTACCCTCTCCCCCGATCTGTTCGAACGATATCATCTGCCCGCCTGCCAGCGCCGCTGTGCACGTCTGCACGAAGCGGGCAAGTTCGTGTGCTCCCATTGGGACGGAGACACTGGGCCACTGCTGCCCTACGTTCGCCAGACAGGGCTCGACGGCATTGAGGCCATCACGCCGCAACCCCAGGGCGATGTCACATTGCAACAGGCGCGCGAAGCGCTCGGCGACGAGATGTATCTGCTCGACGGAATCCCCGCCGTCTACTTCGATGACACATACGGGATCGACGTATTGGAAGCCTGCGTACACGAGATCATCGAACTCTTCGCACCAAATCTGGTGCTCGGGATCTCCGATGAAATCTCATCGACAGGTGATCTGGAGAGGGTGCGTCGTGTCGGTGAGATCGTCGATGACTACAACGCACATCTCTAAACCTTCACCGACACTCAGTTACTCGTAGCTCCCACACTCGGCAAGCGTACGAAGAGCCAATTGATAGTTGCTCAGCGACACGTCGCTTGGCACGGAGTGATCGGTGTGGAACAGGTATCCAGCGGCCCCCTCCTTGCCGGCGGCCACTTTCGTCCGCACCTCCTCGACAACATCCTCTTCGCTACCTGCCAGTTTGGTCGCATCAATGCCGCCAAACAGAGCCAGATGATCACCGTATTCGGTGCGCAGAGCCCCCACATCGAGGCCTGCTTTGGCTTCCAGCGGGTGTAGTCCAGTAAAGCCCGCCTGCAGGAAATCTGGAATCAGAGGTCGTACGTCGCCATCTGAGTGCAAGATGATAGGTAAACCATCTGCGGCGAAGTGCTCACAGACGCGACGGTGATGTGGCATCACTTGTTCGCGGTACATGGCTGGAGAAATCAGTGGCGCCGTTCGATAACCCAGATCATCCGCCAGGAAGACACCATCAAACTCGAAGCCCGCCGCCTTCATCCCATCATACAGATCGATGATCAACTGCGCATGTTGGGCCATCATGTCTCCAGGCCATTCTGGTTCCTGGATCATGGCCATCAGCATCGTCTCAAGGCCAATCCTGTGCCATGTGGGATGAAATGAAGCATGCGCCGAAAAGGCGACGAACTGGTCTTTTTCTCGCGCCCGTCGGTAGCCATCCAGTGTGGGCAAGCGCAGCGAGTTGTAGGTCAACCGGTCACGGTGTTTCCGCCAGGCATCCGCTGAGTCGATGGTGAATTCGAGCCAATGAGGCGTCCAGTCGTCACCGATGGCGATCACCTTGCGTGTCGCCCCATCACCATCGACGTAGATGCGATATCGGTCTGTCTCTTCTATGGTGTGTTCGGGGAATTGCAGGGAATAGTCACCACCGATACGAGCCATTTCACAACCGAAGTGCTCACCGAGATCAACATCCGCGGGAAGACCTTCGCGGCGCCAACGAATCTCCGTGGAACGCCAGAACGCGTCCTGGTACGGCACCCTATCATGTGGCAGCCCTCCCAGAGCACATCGGATGCGCTCCCGTGATGTCATACTCATGTGCCATCCTCCATGCGGATCAAGAATAGTGGTCCCTCAGACGATCAAACTCGTCGAGGAAAGCCAGGAAATTGTCGTATTTGGTACCAAAGGCGACTGAGTGCGATGGACCGAGGATGAAGCCGCCGCCGGGTGCACCACGCTCCATCGCGGTGCGTACAGCGGCGCGGGTCTCAGCGGTGGTTCCGGCGATGAGCACCTCCACTGGTACGCCTCCCCAGAAACACAATGTCTCTCCGTAGTTTTGCTTGAGCAGACCGACCTCCATGCCCGCCGTCGTTTGCAGCGACTGGTAACAGTCGACGCCGGCATCGATGAACATGTCCATCAGTGGCATGTTATTGCCACAGTTGTGAAAGATGATCTGTTGGACGCCCGATTCTCTGACATGCTGCATTCGAGCCTTGAGATACGGATAGCTCAGTTCGCGGAACATGTCCGGTGACACGAGGGGCCCATTGCTGCCAGCCGTATCCTGTTCCATCAGCACACCTGCAGCACCTGGCCGAATGCAGTGTGCATCAAGGGCGTTCTGACGCGCCACGGACTGCCGATTGGCGGCAGCGATCACCTCTGGCTGCAGGGCGTGCAGCACCAGCCCCTCCTCAGTGCCCCCCAGCAAGGTCAGCGCCGTGATCCCCCCCGTTGAAGATGCCACGTAGCGTTCGTCGCCGAGTTCAGCGATGACGTGATCGAGGACCTCGAACATGCTGGCGTCGGGAGGTTCAGGTGGCGTGTCGTCGGCAAAATCCTCCACCGACCAGTTTCGCTCGCCCACGGTCGGATCGTAGACACACCGTATCTCGTTGGCACTCCGTGATGCCTGATAGACACGACCTCGTTCGTCCTCCCAGCGATCGTCGCCGATGGCCCGTGGACGCAGCGGTTCATAGTCGACGGGCGGCAGGAGCATAGCCTCCTTGGGCAGCAACAGGTCGGCACAGTCCATCAGGCGGTAGAAGTCGACCACATCTGCCTTTAGACCTGCAGCCAATTCGTTTCGACGTCCCTCCCAAAGGGCAATCTGACTCTCCACTTTGTCACGCACGAAGGTAGAGCGCCCCAATACGCGCCCCACCGTATCGCAGTCGACGGCATAGAAACCCAGTGGTACTCGGTCCACGGGCTGGCGATTGATGGCAGCGCTAACGCGTTGCTTCGAGTTCATGGGTGTCAGATGAACACCTCGTCGATCACCTGCCTGCACATGGCCACCCATTGGCGCACTCGCTGCGGGTCTCCTTCCACCGTCTCTACATCCTTCAGCGTGATGTCAACGAAGTTGTCCCTGCAAGCCATCAAATCCTGGCGCAGGAGCTGCCTTACCCGCTCGTGATCGAGACCGTAGCCAACCATGTCCGTCGGACTCGGGCGATAACTGAATACGTAGTCTCGCCCGATCTGTTGCGCGCAGCGTTCGACGTCAGCAAAGGGTGAAACAGCGATGCGGCGTAGATTTGGAATCTGCCGTAGCATCGTGATCTTATCGGTCAGATCTTCGCAACAACCGTAGGCGACGAGACCGAACTGCTGCATGATGGGCAGTTGGTGTTGCAGCAGGAACTCCTCATGCATCTGGGGTGACACACCGGTAAACTCCTGGGCGGCGGTGAAACACCACAGTTGGCTTCGACTCACCCCATGCTGATTGGCCACGGGATCGTCGAGCTCTTCTGCATAGGCCATCGCCTGGTTGTAGTGCGAGGTCAGCCCCAGATCGCCCTCTTCCTCGGCCTGCCGTTGTGCGCGCTGTACTCCTTCTGACATGAAACCGAGCAGGTCGTGCAACCATTGTGGTCGATCGATCATGTCGACCATGAAGTGCTCAATCCCACGCAGGTATCCCAGGTCGGTGGACAGATCCGCTGACCACGTCCAATACGCAGGACCGCGATCGACATCGACATCGATCAGATCACCCAGACATTCCTGCACACGAGCCAGATTCTCCGCCGTGCGTGTCTCGTCAATCTCGTGTCGCGGTGGGAGAAGCTTCCCCATGTCTGCCGGATCTCTGATCGGATAGTCGACCTTGAACGAGCCATGGAGATCATTCGTACGTTGGCGCTCGAGTGGCACACCCCAACCACTGCACACGTGCTGGGCCCGAACCGTCACCCAAGGCTCGAAGACTGAATCGTCACCGAGCCGGTCCCAGAACAGGTGGCGACGGAAGAAATCCTCCATCTGGCGCCACAATGGATCCTGACAACGCGGTTGGCTATCGGGCATTTCGTGCCAGGCGAAAGCGCGGATATAGATCGGTGGCCGCGTCTGTCGCAGGCTGTTGTGCCGCCGCCACAGTTGCCGTCGCTGCGCCTGTTCAGGACGCCGACATATGTCGACGTAGCGTCGTGCCAGATCGCGTATGTAGGTGCGTTCCTGCAATACTACCTCCGTGCGAGGGTCTTCTGATGTAACCTGACCAACCTGACCCCATTTGGGAAACGGCCCCTTGCTCAACAGACGGCACCTCGGTATGGTGACCATGACGACCCGAGTTGGTTGCACTTCCTCTTAGCTGTGGAACTGGTCACCATGAATTCCCGTGAACGCGTCCGCAAGATTCTGAACTTCGAGGAGGCTGATCGACCCGCGATCGATCTGGGTGCTACCCGGATGACGGGTACGGTGGCGTGGACCTATGAGGCCCTGAAACGAGCACTAGGCATCGACGAGGGACAGACGCGGGTCTTCGATCTGTTCCAGATGCTGGCTGAAGTCGAGGAGCCAGTACTCGATGCCCTGGGTTGCGACTTTGCCATGGTGCCCGCAGATACGATGAACTATGGACTCACCCGCAACGGCTGGAAGGAATTTACCTTCTGGGGCGATCAGACCTTCCACGTACCAGCGGGTTTCCATCCGCAATCGACCGAGGACGGATCGCTGCTGGTGGGTGAGGGTCCCGAATGGACCGAAGCGGTAGCGCGTATGCCCGAAGGAGGCCGGTATTTCGACGCACTTCATGTCGCCAATCTCACAGACACCTTCGAAGTACCACACATGGACGAGAAACAGTGGGCTCTACCGGGCCCTCTTGACGCCGACTTCCTCGAGCGTGAACGCGTCAAGATCAAGGCACTCTACGAATCCACAAGTCGTGCACTCGTGGTCACGCCTCCCTTCAGCCTTCCAGGTGGCTATGGCGGATTATACCAGTGGGGGATGAAAATGGCCTTGGATCCGGTCCACTGCGAGCAATACATGCTGGCGCAGTGTGAGGCCAACGCCAGCAGGGCGCGACAATATCTGAGTGCAGTAGGCAAATATGTCGATGTCCTCGTTCTGAGCGGTGCTGACTACGGCACGCAGGACCGCGAAGTCTTCAGACCATCACTCTTCGGTGACATCATCGCACCGGCTTGGAAGCTGGTGTGTGATGCAGTGCACGAGTTTCCCGACGTGAAGGTGTGGATCCACAGCTGCGGCTCCATTCCGGACTTGATCGGCTATATCGCTGATGCGGGCGTCGACTGCCTCAACCCGGTCCAATGGGGTGCTGCAGGCATGGATCGACACTGGATGAAAGAGACCTACGGAGACCGTTTGGTCTTCTGGGGTGGCGGCATTAACACGCAGAACACCTTCCCCTTCGGCACCGAGGCCGATGTACGCCGTGAGGCCCAGGAGTGCCTGGAGATTTTTGCCCCCGGTGGCGGTTGCGTCGTCAATCCGATTCACAACATTCAGGCCGATGTGCCGATCGAAAATATCGTGGCACTCTACGAAACGGCACGGGCCTATCGCTACTAAACCAACCCGTCGCCTGAAGGATGATCTGTGAACGTCCTGTTCTTCTGGGAACCGGTCGGTGGTCTCAGTCTCGAGCATCGCTGCAACCCCTACGCTGGACTCCTTGACCACGCCTTACACGCCCACGACATCCATCTCGAGTTGGGTGACTATGGTATGTCGCCGGCGTGGCTCGAGGCGCAACGGTCAACCCATGACGTTCTACACCTCAACTGGTTACATCTGTTCTACCGACGCGACGACCTGGCGGCGACGGTAGCAGCCTTCCATGACTTCGCCGAGAGCATCCACGTTGCCCACCGGTTGGGGTATCGTATCGTGTGGACCCTGCACAATCTTTATCCCCATGAGCGCCCCTTCCCGCAGATCGATCACATGGCCCGACTGCTGGTGGCCGATCACGCGGATATCGTGCTCGCTCACTGTGAACATGCGGCTGCTTTGGCGCGAAAACACTTCTACTGTCGGGATGTACGAGTCGTGCCACACGGGAACTTCATCGACGTATTCCGCAACGATCTGCCCCAGGCAGAGGCCCGGGCACGCCTCGATCTGGATAGCGACGATTTCGTCTATCTATTCTTCGGCAATGCACGTGGTTACAAGTCGATCGAAACGCTGATCGACGCGTTTGTCAGCCTGCAAGCTGACGATGCAGTGCTGGGCCTGATGATGCGCAATGCCTTCGACCCCTCCTACGGGCAGCAACTGGCCGATCATGCTGGCAACAGTGGCGGGCGTATTCGCATCTGGACCTCCGAGTTCTTCGCCAACGACGACTTTCAGCTCTATCTCAACAGTGCGGATGTCGTCGTGCTTCCCTTCGCCGAAGTACTGACGTCAGGCTCGGCGATCACAGCCCTTGGTTTTGGCCGACCGGTCATCGCGCCGGCTCTAGGCTGCCTGCCAGAGCTCATCGGCGACACGGCGGGCATCATCTACGACCCGGCCATTGCCGATGCATTGCCACGTGCAATGGAAACGATCCGGCGACGTGATCTCACCAGCCTTGGTGCCGCTGCTCGAGCTCGCGCCGAGTCGTTGGACTGGGCAGGGATCGCGACGCACATCGTCGCTGCCTACCGCGGCGATGAGATCTCGATGGCGCCATGACCCAGCACACCTTCACTCGGCATGGTGCCCTGCTCACCCCTGTTCCCAACATGGTCGGCCCCGGTCCATACTACTGCTGTCTCGTGGACATGAAGCAGGTGCCTGATTTTGCCGGTGACTACGCCTTGTATTTCTCCACCGATCACGACAGCGGTGCAGGTGGGATCTGGCTTTATGTCTGTAATGGGTCACCGACGGATCCGGCCGCCTGGAGATCATTTGATGCGGCCCTCGCGGCGGGAGACTTCCATCACCTGGGAGCGGGTCCGCAGGCGAATCCCATCTTCGTCGACCCCATTCAGGGAACCGGGCACACCGAGACGCCCCATGTAAATGTCATTGATGGCACCGTCTACATGACGTATCACAAGAATGGCATCGAAGACACGCAGCGAACCCTGCTGGCTACATCTACCGACGGTGTCTGTTTTTCGCGCATTCAGGGTGAGGATGATTCCGTGATCCTGCGTTATCAGCCCGGCGACAGACCTGGCAATGGCCACACAGGCTACTTCCGCTGGGCTCGCAACCGGTTTACCGCCATCCCGCACAAGTATGTCGGCTATTCGCTACACGGCGGTGGTGATGACTACCACTCGGCGATCTGGGCCTCCGACGATGCGATCAACTGGCAGGAGTTGGATGTGCTCAAGCCCATCGAGGGCCATGCGATGCCCGACCAGAACATGATGCTGATCTGGCACGATATAGACCCCGGATCCGTCACCCCCCTCGGCAACGGCGAATATGTCGCCGTGTGTGGTGGTGGCAACAGAGCCTCGGGCGATGTCTCTCGGGTCGTTGAGCTCTACGAGATCTTTCTGGCGGAAGATGGCCGCACACTGACACGACAGAGCCGTAGGATTCTGGGAACCAGACCCGGCGACGATGACGCCGAAGAGTTGTCGTCACCGACCAGCCTTGTTGTGGACGGAACCCAGCATCTGATCTACGTCGGCGCGAAGGATCGGGGTACAGTGAACACCGTCATGGGCGCGTCGGGTGTCTTCGATGTCCAGGCTCCCGTCAGTGTACCGCTACCTGCTGCCCAGCGTGCACGCCATGTGGTGTGTCAGTGACTGCCGTTCAGTGCCTGGTCCCTGTCTGCCGCCTGACACAAGCTCAACCTGTCATGGCCCGGGCCGTAGACAGATGAGCAAGGAAGTTCTCCGGGGGCGTCCCTGGCAGGACAGCATCCGCCGTCGAATGGATGTGCGCCTGGCCAGCCGTAGCCGAGACCATGCTCCGCGTCGCCAACCTCACCGCTTCTACGCTGCCGTCTCGCAGTAGACCCAGGTCAAGATTTCCCTTAGTGCAAGATCCTGGGCGCAGACGTGCTCTGGCGCTGGCCAGTTCATTATCCCCAGCCGGTGGTGGCGCCACCGTCTCCAGAACATCCGCCTCGATACGATCGAAGACTCCCGCATCAAAGAAGCGCTGAGTCCGACCACAGTTGTGGTACCAGAACAGACCGCCGCGATCGTGGGTCCAGGCGGCGTAGTCGCTCAGACACGGCACATCCATGGCAGCGAACAAGTCAGGTGACGTCATCTCCAGACCAAGTCCGGAGGCGCTCATGAAATCAAACCCCTCCTCCAGGGCGAGGGCGAAGACGAAGAGCGAAGCCTCATAGACGGCGGCCATACTGCGGCGATAGGTAGACTCGAAGTCGTGCCAGTGCAGAAACCACGTGGCCTGGCCAACCTGGTGAGCGAGCCAGTACGGATTGACGTGGCCGATGACGATGACACCATCATCGGCAACCTTGCGCCGCCACTGGCGGAAAAACGTGCGGATCTGCTCTTCCCGTTGTACCACCGAGAGACAGGCTGACTGGAAGTACAGGTGATCTTCTTCCGTCTGCACCGGAAAACTTGCCTCCGTGCTGCCCATGACCATGCCGCGGGGTAGGCGTTTGGTCCAGGTTCCAGCCTCGGTAGGCAGTGTGTAGCACACGCGATCTTTGTCGCTGCCTTGTTCGTCAATCTCCCAGGGGAAGATGAACTGCGTGCAACCCACCATGAACATAGGCTCGTAGTCGACAGCACGACTCAGAGCGATCTCGTCGCCTACGGCGTCTCCCGTGGTCGGCAGACCAAGGTGCTGCAGCGTTGCCTCCAGGACATCAGGCTTGGGCAGGAATGGCGAGACCACGGGGCGATGCTCGGCAGGAGAGCGGACATAGTCGATGAAACGCCGACGCGCCGTCCCCGGTGCCGCAGTGCATCCTGCGGCGTCGTCCTCAGACGCCACCTGACGACCAAGACGTGAGACATGTGACTCGTTCATGCTGTGCTCCTCCATTCCCTACAACCTACCCTAATTCGTCTCTGAGATGCGAGTACAGGTAGCGCCTTGCCCGGTGTAGGAGATCTCGGTTTGTTGACATAAGGAGGTGACGAACATCGTGACACCTCAATCGGCCAGTCTAGATCCCGCGATCCTACCGCCCGGAGCCTGAGATTTGCAAGAGATGACCAGCCTGGAGCGCGTCCGTGCCACGATTGCCGGTAGGCCACGCGACCGGCCTCCAGTGCAGCCGATGCTGATGACCTTCGCTGGAAAATATGCCAGGATCCCCTTTGGGGACTACTGCCGCAGCGGCGAGTTAATGGCCGCCGCCCAGTTGTCCGTGTGGCGTGATTTTGACCTCGACATTCTGCTGACCTGTTCGGATCCTGCCCGCGAGGTCGTGGACTTGTGCGGCGAAGACAGTGTGCGCTGGTATCCTGACCAACCGCCAGCGATCGACGAGACCAACGCGGCCCTCAAGGACAAGGCGAAACTCGCACAACTGACACTCCCCGACGTCCACGCCGGACGGATGGGCGACCGCATCGAGGCGATCCGACTCCTGCGTCGTGAAGCAGGCGCCGAGGCCTGTATTGTCGGCTGGGTCGAAGGCGCCCTGGCTCTGGCTGCCGAGCTACGTGGCATCAATGCACTCATGACCGATTTCTTCGACGACCCGGCCTTCGTCCATGACCTGCTCACGTTCTGTGCCGACCTCTCCACCCACTATGCTGCAGCTCAGGTTGAAGCGGGTGCTGACAGCATCGGCATGAGTGACGCTGCCGCGAGTCTGATCGGACCAGAATTCTACGCCGACTTTCTGTGGTCGAGACAGCGACAGATCCTGCGTGCCGCCACCGACGCAGGAGCGATGACACGAGTACACATGTGCGGCTGTACTGACCCCCTGCTGGAAGATATGGCACGGCTGCCAGCCGACGTCTTCGAAGTCGACTTCCTCACCGACCTTGCCCTCGCCCGACAGAAACTGGGGGCAGATCGCACGCTGTGTGGCAATATCGACACCATCTCAACCATGCTGGAAGGCAGCGTTGACGATGTCACCCAGTCAGCGCAGGACTGTCAGATGGCTGGTGGCAAGCATTTCATCGTTGCACCCGGATGTGAAGTCGCGCCCTTCACACCACCAGAAAACGTACGGGCTCTTGTCGAATTTTCTAAAAAATTGAGCTGACGAAAGAGGGCAGTCATCCCATGACCTCTCGTGAACGCATCCTCGCCGCCCTCAAGGGTGAGCGTCCTGATCGTATACCCGTCTCCCCCTTTGGCCTGGGGCATCTGGATCCGGACGGGCCTGTTGCGGCCGAGTTGATTGCCCGCACCGACCCCTTCCTGACGGCAGGTCTCGGTGGCAACCCTTTCACCGGCACTGCCGTCGACAGCACCAGCCAGCAGGTGGGAGACGAGACCATCACCCGCTACCAGACACCGGCTGGCGAGCTTGTGCAGCGTTATCAGCGGACCAGCATCACCGGCTGCACAACCGAGTTTCCCTGCAAGGACGCAGCAGATGTGGAGGCATTCTTAAGTATTCCCTTCGTCGCCGCCGTGCCCCAGGTGGAAGCCTTTCTCAAACGACGTGCCGAGATCGGTGACGACGCGCTGCTGCTGGCTGGCATCGGCGACGCCATTTGCTTCCCCGCCACAATTCTGTCACCTGAAGACATGTGTCTGCTGTCCATGGATTCGCCCGAATTGCTGCGCCGCTGCGTACACGTCGCCCATGAGCGTCTGATGAGCTTCGTCGATCTCGCCTGTTGTGCCGGTGTCGATGCTTTCCGCATCGTCGGCGGCGAATACGCCACCGAGCAACTCGGCCCCGCCGGATTTGACGACCTCGTGAGACCGTGGGACACGCAACTCGTCTCCCTGATCCACGACCACGGGGCCCTGGCCTACTACCACAATCACGGCTACGTCGACAGCTATCTCGAGACCTTCGCCGATCTAGGCATCGACTTTCTCGATCCCCTCGAAGTGCCGCCCTACGGCAACGTCGACCTTGGCACCGCCCACCGCCGTATTGGCGATCGTGTCTGCCTCGTAGGTGGGCTCGATGACATGGAGGTGTTGGAAACACGCGACGAAGCCACAGTTCGGCGTCTGGGACGTGCTCACCTGGAGGCCGTAGGTCACGAAAGCGGGTTCTGCCTCGGCGGAACGGCGTCCGGCACATTCACCGCCAAGGCGGCGTGCAACTTCATCGCCCTCGCCGAGGAGTCGCAGAGCTTCTGCCGCTGAGTCACCCGGGTTAGCGGTGCCAGCGCTCGCTCAGGTAGTCGAAGTAGAACAGCGCATTGTCGACAGGCACATTGCTGGGGATGTGGTTGCCCACGGCAAAGACGAAACCGGGGCAGCGCTCGGCCAGTGCCAGACTCGCATCGACCTCAGCAGCTATCTGCTCTTGCGTCCCAAAGGTGAGGGTGCGACAGTCCACCTTGCTGCTGACGATCACATGCGTGTCAGCGAACCCCTCCACAACGGCCTCCAGGGAGGTCATCGGTTCGAAGATGAATCCATGCGCGCCAGCAGCGGCCAGATCCGGCAGGAACTCGGTGAATGTCGCATCGGCACAGAATAGGACGATCTTGCCAGCTTCGCGCAGCGGCTCCCAGAGTTTCTGGTAGCGTGGAAAGATGGCCGACCGGTAGAAATCGGGGTGCATGAATGGCCCCTCGGACCAGACCATGTCGTCATGGCAGATGAAGGCCTCGATCGACGTCTCGGCCTGCGCCTGATAGTGATGGAGGGACAGGCGGAAAAAGCCATCGACGACTCGCTCGAAACGATCCTGATCAGCCGCCGCCTCCAGCAGGCGTTCCCAGCCGAAGGTCTGAATCATGCCTGAGACGATGGTCTTGTAGTAGCCACCGGGAAACACCTGCTCGGGATGTTCGCCTCGTCCCGTGCGATAGCGCTCCTCGTAGAATTCGACGAGTTCGCCGTGCTCGGGCAGGCCATACTCCTCGACGGCGTCGAAAGCCCACACCTGTTCCACTGTGGCGAAAGGACAGCTGATCGTCTCACGACGATCGATCCCGCCTTCGAGGAATTCCGCGTGGCCCATGTCGGTGACCCTGCCCCTTTCCTCCCAAGGCACCGGGCCATCACTCGTCGACCACAGGAAATCGATATCCCAGGCATCGTGAAAGGCCTGCCAGGCAGCCGTGTCCTGCTGCGGGTCGCGTCCGGTGACGGCACGCACCAGCGCGTAATTGCTGCAATACTCCGTATGTGCCAGACGCGCCGCTGGATCTCGCCGCAGAGCGGCCATGCCAATCTCGTAGCTCATGAGCGCAGGCGATCAGCGCCAGCGGCCGCAGTAGTCGGATGCTCGATGCGTGTCGATCATCGTCTGATCCAGTGGATACTCACCCCAGCGTCGTCCTGCGTCTACCATGGCACGGTAGTTATCCGGCTTCACTGCAGGGTGGATAGAGTTGCTCGACGCCAGGATGAATCCCCCACCAGGGGCCGCCTTGGCGATGGTCTCTTGCACCGCGACCTCTACCTCGGCTTCGGTGGCATGCGGCAACAGTTCCGTGCAGTCGATGTTGCCGATGACGGCGATACGGTCGCCATAACGTGCCTTCGCCTCGCCGATGTCCATGCCGGCCAGTGGCTCCAGCGGATCGATGGCGTCGATCCCTGCCTCATCGACCATCATATCGAGAATCGGCCAGATATTGCCATCCGTGTGTTTGATGAAGGGCACACCACACGCATGGGCTGCGTCAACACTCTGTTTGAGATAGGGTAGGACGAACTCACGGAAGTGATTGGGTGACATGGCCGGCCCATGGGTCGCCGCGTAGTCGTCGCCGGAGACGACGACATCGGCACCCAATTCGATGGCCTTCGTCATCATGCGGATCTTGTAGTCCATCACGATCTGCGCCAACTCGTGGACGAAATCAGGTGCTTCGATGTAGGCCATCAACAACCTGTCCATGCCGCCAAGTAGATAATGCGAGAACTCGAAGGCATCGTGAGTACAGAAGACGATCGCCCGCTGCCCTTTGAAGCGCGCCACCGCTGAGCGCAGACTCACAAGCCGCGCCTCGTCCTCAACGTCCGGTGGCGTGTAGGTAGCCAGGTCGCCGGGTCCGGCGATGGGACCACTCTCGGGATAGGGAATACCAACGTCCGTCTGCCGCCACACGACCTGCCAGTGATCGGCACTCGCCGCGCCGATCCCCTCCATGCCGATGTCGTCGACTTGTATTGGCGTCAGTGGCGTATCCTCGAAGACGGTGATGCCGTCGAGATCTTCCGCTTCGACAAAGTCCTCAAGACTTGTCGCCCCCCACGCTGATCGTGTGGGTTCGTTGATGATGAGCTCCCAGATGGGCACACGATCCGGCTGTTGTCGCCGCAGAGCAGTAAGAAAGCGGTCTCGGCCGTTCATCTGTTGCTCTTCAGAAATAGCTCGACCACCGGTATGTCCACATTGGGACGTTCCACAGGTAGATCCAGGGTCACGGCACCCGCGTCAGCACCACCCATCTCCATCTGCTGCGCAGAGGGCTCGTGCAGGAAAACTTCCGACGCATCGTTGAGCAGTTGTGCGTATTCCACCTTGCCTGCAAGTCCATCCAGTGACAGCTGCTTGTAGGGCCAGGCGAAGATGTGCACGTAAAGACGATTGGTCTGTGGATTCCACGTCAGGCGACAATCCTTCGGTGTGGGCACACCGGCCTCAGCGGCTGTACAACCGTAGATGGATCGCGCGTGTCGCCGCATCCACTCCCCCATGCCACGCAGTCGCTGCAGAGCCCGCTCATCAAACTCCCCACGTCCCGTGGGGCCAACGTTGAGCAGTAGATTGCCCCCCTTGCTGACCACTTCGATCAGCATTCGCAGCAATTGCTCGACGCTCTTCCAGCTTGACTCGTCGCGATGGTAGCCCCAGGATCCCGAGAACGTCTGGCACGTCTCCCACACGACCTTCGTGCCACTGTCGTCAGTTGGCCATTCGCGGGGCATGAATTGCTCCGGCGTGCGATAGTCCCAGCCACCCTCCACATCCATCAGGTCCAGTCGGTCATCGACGAGGATGTCTGGCTGCAATTGCCGTGTCAGCTGGATCAGTTTCTCGCTCTGCCAGTCCTGTCGCCCTTTGCCATCGAATTCTGCGGGTCGGCCGCGCGCGCCAGCAGGATAGGAGAAGTCGTAGAACAGCAGATCAACCTTGCCATAGTTGGTGAGCAATTCACGCACCTGTCCGTGCAAGTAGTCGCTGTACTTGCTCTGCTCGCGGTTGGCGTTGTGTGCATCCCGCTCGGGATGGTTGCGCATGGAGTGCACATCGTCGATTCGAAACTGCGGGTGATGCCAGTCGATGAGGGAGTGATAGAATCCGACCTTCATCCCACGCTCACGAAAGGCCGTCACCATGGGATTGATCAGATCACGACCGGCCGGTGTGTTCGGCGCTTTGTAGTCGGTGAGTTTTGAATCCCACAGGCAGAAACCGTCATGATGCTTGGTCGTCACGCAGAAATACTTCATGCCCGCATTGCTCGCCTCTGCCGCCCACATCTCCGGGTCGTAGAGGTCGGGATCGAAACGGGGAAAATACCTGGCGTCGTAATCCTCGTCAGAAATCTCTTCGCGTTGCTTGACCCACTCGTGCCGGCCGGGCAGAGCGTAGAGCCCCCAGTGGATGAACAACCCGAAGCGGTCCTGAACAAACCAATCCGAGTCGCCCGTCGTCGGTCTGACCTGGTGCATGTGGAAGATCTCCTCTGATGGCGTCGCTGACTTGCTGGGCTATCTGGTTATCTACCCGGATTTTGACATACGGCGCTACCACCTCGGGTCGACAGTGGCAGGACTGGGACCGGTTGCGCATACGTATAGGAGACCCCTTCGCCATTCTCACCGAGGACCCAGATGAACCCACGTGAGCGTATGCGTGCCCTGATCCGACGCGAGCCCATCGATCGCTTGCCCTATCAGTTTGGCGGTCCTAGGGCCTCCACCTTCGCTGCCTGGCGTCTGCAGGGACTCAGCCAGCTGCAACAACGCAACTGGTCACAGCTCTCCGGCGAGGACGGCACCATGGGCGTCGGTAAGTTCTACACCGGCGTCTACCCACTGTTCGAGGAACGTGTGATCGAGGAACAGGGCAACCTGCGCACCTGGGTCGATGGCTGGGGCTCTACACGACAGGACGCCATCGTGCAACCCACTGCCGGTTTTGCCACCCGACGCTGGCTCGATTTCGCCGTCAAAGGCTGGGACGACTGGAAACGTGTGCGCGAACGTCTCGATCCGCACACGCCACAGCGCACACGCCCTCTCACGGTTGACGAGATCACGCCTACCATGGGGCCCGATAGCTATGGCTGGCATGCTCCTGGCGGCAGCCATTGGCGTGACAACATCGAGACCTGCAATCATGCTGATGTGCCGGTGCGGCTGGTAACGACAGGAATCTACTGGGGTATCCGTGACCTGGTGGGCATGGAGAATCTCTCGGTCATGTTCTACGACCAACCCGGCCTGGTGCAGGACATGTTCGACTACTGGGCCTGGTTCCTGATGGAATTGCTCGACGAAGCCCTCAGTCACATCAAGGTCGATATCGTCATGCTCAACGAGGACATGGCTTTCAAAGGACAAGCCATGATGTCGCCACCATTGATGCAGAAATTTCTGCTGCCCAACTATCGCAAGCTCTACTCCTTCTTCAAGGACAAGGGGGTTGGCACCCTGATCATGGACAGCGACGGCTACAACAATCAGATCCTCGATGTGTTGTATCCGCAGGTGCTGGACGGCATCCAGCCCATCGAGATCGCCGCCGGCAACGATCCTGAGCAGATTCTGACCAACTTTCCGGGCATCCACATCCACGGTGGGGTGGACAAACGTGAATTGCGTTTTTCACGCGAACAGCTGCGTGCCGAAGTGGTCAAACGCTACAACACGGCCCGTCGCCATGGCGGCTACATCCCACATGTCGATCATGGCGTGCCACCGGACATCCCCTTGCGCAACTTCCTCTACTACCTCGAGTTGTGTCGCGGCTTCTGTGACGGTCAGGATCTGGCGAGCTTCGAGCCCTCCTGCCAGCTGGAGCAGCAGCTTGGTCCTGTGGAGGAGATGTTCGAACCCGGCTCAGCTATCGCCGCCGCCTACGCCATGGACGAAGAACTCGGGTGAACGACGACGTGATGACACCGCGACAGCGCTTCCACGCTGTGATGGATTTTCGCCCCTTCGATCGCCTGCCTGTCGTCGAATGGGCGGGATGGTGGAATCAGACCATCGATCGCTGGCACGGTGAGGGTTTGCCGCAGACACTGACTGATCGCTACGACATCTGCCGCCACTTTGGCCTCGACGTGTGGATGCAGGACTGGTTTCGGCCGCGTGGACCAAACTGTCCACAGCCTGCATCACACGGTTCCGGAATCCTCGTGGACGAAGCAGGGTATGATGCACTGCGCCCTCATCTCTACCCGAAACCCGCCGTCGACCGCCAACGCTGGACCCATTGGGCGGCGTTGCAACAGCGGGGCGACGCAGTGCTCTGGTTTACCTTGGACGGATATTTCTGGTTTGCCCGGGGTTTGCTCGGAATCGAACGTCATCTCTTCGCATTCTACGACCAGCCGGAACTTCTGCACCGCATCAACGATGATCTGACCGAATACAGCCTGGCCGTAGTCGACGAGCTATGCACCATCTGTACGCCCGACTTCATGACCTTTGGTGAAGACATGAGCTACAACCACGGACCCATGTTGTCGAAAGACCTCTACGATGAATTCATGGCTCCATACTACCGTCGGATCATTCCGGCTTTACGGGATCGAGGCATTCTCCCCCTGGTGGACTCCGACGGTGATATCACCGGCCCGGTACGCTGGTTCGAAGAAGTCGGCCTCGGCGGGGCACTGCCGCTGGAGAGACAGTCCGGTGTCGACATTCCCGAGTTACGGCGGAACCATCCGCGCATGAGCTTTGTCGGCCACTTCGACAAAATGACCATGAACCGCGGCGAGGCCGCCATGCGCACCGAGTTCGAACGACTACTGCCCACTGCGGCCCGCGGGGGTTTCTGCATCAGTTGCGATCACCAGACGCCACCGGGCGTGTCGTATGAACAGTATCAGTTGTATCTGCGGCTGTTCCACGAGTACGCCACCGAGGCTGGTCGCCAATCGACGTCATTGCTGGCGGATCTCGCCGGTGGTTGAGCTCAAGCCGGACTTCGAGCAGGTCCTCGATCGCTTCGAAGCCTGGTGGCAAGGTGAGATCGTCGATCGTCCTCTGGTTGGTTTCAGCTACCCAAAGGACCCGGAAAATCGTGTGTCAGTGCCGGTGTCGACCCATGCCAGCCTGCATGACCGCTGGATGGACGCCGACTTCGCCGTGGCCTCAGCAAGTGCGCGGGTGAACAACACGATCTTTGCTGGCGACGCCTTGCCCGTGGCCTATCCAAATCTTGGACCGGAGGTATTCTCGGCATTTTACGGCTGCCCATTGGTGTTCACCGAAACGACTTCGTGGAGCGAGCCCGTCCTCGAAGACTGGGACAGCGTCGGCACCTTGTCTCTGGATGCAGACAATCAATATCACCGCAAGATTCTGCAGATCACCGATGGACTGCTCGAGATCGGGCGTGATCGATTCCTGGTCGGCTACACCGATCTGCATGGTGGCGGCGACGCCATCGCCGCGCTGCGTGAGCCGCAACGGCTGTGCATCGACGTTCTCGAGCGACCCGATGATGTACGAGCTCTCGCCGAACGGGTGACCACCGACTTCCTGCACACCTACGACCTGTACCACGATAGGCTACAGACTGCCGGCCAGCATTCTATCACCTGGCTGCCGGCAACCTGTCGCGGCCGCATGCACGTGCCCTCCAATGATTTCTCCTGCATGATCTCGCAGGAGCTTTTCGAGGACCTCTTCATCCCTGGCATCATCCGCGAGTGCCGGCACATGGACCGCTGTATCTACCACCTGGACGGGCCCGATGCACTGCGCTTCCTCGACCTGATCCTGGCAATCCCCGAGATCGATGCAATACAATGGGTACCAGGCGCGGGGCAGGCCCACTGGTCGAATTGGATCGATGTGTACCACCGCATACAGGCAGCGGGCAAGTCGTTCGTCATCTACCCGGCCGCAGTGGAACTCGACCAGGTCTTTTCTGTCTTGCGTCCCGAGGGTGTCTGGCTCGCAGTCTCCGGCGTCACCGATCACGACATGGCCCACGGCGTGCTCGACGCGGTGTCTCGATGGACAGCATGAACCATCGGCAACGTCTTCAGGCCATCATCGCCGGTGAGCCTGCAGATCGCTGCGGCTTCTGGCTCGGCAACCCGCACGCCGATACGTGGCCGATCCTCGAGGGCCACTTCGGTACCGACGATCACGAGCAGATCCTGCAGCAGTTTGATGACGATATGCGATGGATCCGGCCCGGCGCCTACCACCACCCCGAGGCGCGGCCGATGTTCGACTTTCAGCGCAAGGGTCGCGAACTGGCCGCTGGGGGCGTCTTCGCTGATTGCGACAGTGTCGACGAGGTCGATGCCTTCGACTGGCCGAATCCGGACTACCTCGACTTCACCGATACCATCTCCAGCTTACAGACTGCCGGTGATGTCTATCGTCCCAGTGGCTTCTGGTGCCCATTCTTCCACTATGTCGCTGACTTTTTCGGGATGGAGAACTACTTCGTCAAGATGTACACCCACGCCGACGTCGTGCATGCCGTCACTCGTCACGTCGTCGACTTTCATCTGGAAGCAAATCGTCGCTTCTTCGCCGTCGCCGGCGATCTGATAGATGCCTACTTCTTCGGCAACGATTTCGGCACCCAGCGCGGTCTGCTCATCAGTCGCCAGATGATGGCCGACTTCGTCTTTCCCTACTTCCGCCAGCTCACGGGCCTCGCGCACGAATCCGGCTATCGCGTCATCCTGCACTCCTGCGGCTCCATCTACGACGTCATCCCCGATCTCATCGACATGGGCGTCGATGCCCTGCATCCTCTGCAGGCACGCGCCGCCAACATGGAAGCCGAACGCCTCGCGGTGGATTTCGGCGGCGAGTTGGCTTTTGTGGGAGGGATCGACACGCAGGATCTGCTGGTCAATGGGAAACCGGACGACATCGCCGCCGACGTGAAGCGCGTCAAGCGCCTGCTCGGACCGCGTCTGATCATCTCACCCAGCCACGAGGCAGTGCTGCCGAATGTGTCGCCTTTGAATCTGCTCGCTATGGCACAGGCGGTTCGCTAAAGGGCTCCCCTGCTAGCAGATCAGACCGTTGCCTGATGGTCAGGCACGATCTGCACCTGCAGGCACAGGCCACCCGCTGGCTGCAGGCGCTGCAACTGGTCCAGTTCCGACTGGTACACCGGTCCGGTCACGATCAGCGGCTTGTGGGCCAGGATGCGCCGCAGTTGCGGCATGACCTCGGCTGCCAGTGGGCCGCCGGGGTAATCGATGGAGACCTGAATGCAGTCCAGATCCGGCTCCTGCACCAGGTCGTCGATGATGTGCAGACAGCAGGAATGCAGGTGGATGAGGGTGATGTCGAAAGCCTCAAAGACCTTCCGATCGAAGGGCAGCACACGCTCGCGGTAGGTCTCCGGCGACAGCATCGAAGCGTTATCAACCTGGGTCCTCACGACGGTGCCCGGCGCCCAGATCCCATAACTGGACAGATATCCATCTTCGAATCTGGGCGTCGCCGCCAGCCTCATCGTCGCCATGTGGTTAAACAGTTCAGCGCACTTGGCCAGGATCCGGTCCGCTACGTCTGGCGCCGTCTTGACGGCTATACAGGCTTCTTCATGACCCAGACCGGCAAACATCATGTCCACCGGGCCGCGGAACAGAGGTTGTGTGATCGGGTAGCGGCCGTCGGCACGATCGACGAGATACTCGACGAAAGCGCCAAGCTTGTCGATCCAATCCTGGTCAGGTGCTACCAGGGCCTCATCATGCCAATCCTCGACGCAGTCTTCGACCCAGGACTCCGCCCATGGACCGCCGGTGACGATTCGTATCGGACAGCCGAAGGCGGCCTCCGTCCAACACATGCCCGGTGGTCCCTCGCCGACCATGAAATCACCGTGGATCACTTCGCGGGTCTGATGGTCGCCGTAGAATCGGGACGGCTCGAGCAATTCGGGTGTGATCAGGCACCCATCCACCGATCTGGTCCCATCAGCAAGGGGGATCCCACCGCGCTCCTGTAATGGCTGGTGCGCTGACACCGACATCAGTGGTGTCTCGCCCTGCCGACGCCAGAACGATTCGTGTCGACTCAGCAGGTCTCGCAGTTCATTGTCGCTCATTCTCTTGCCTTCCTGACAACTGAGCCCGCCGCTTGATCCTCAGGCGCGGCATCGGTGAAGTCGCCGTGTGTCTCGCACGTGCGCTGGTAGGTCGCGAAAGATTCCAGGGGAATTTCCGGGCTGACGGAATGCGTGCCGATGATGAATCCTCCGTCACGTCCCAACTCGATAAGCGTTTTTGCCTCGCTCTCGATCTCAGCGGCGCTGCCGAGGGGTAGCGTCTGCGTGTTGCACATGCCCCCCGTCAGAATGAGTTGCGGATAGCGCCGGCGCAGCTGCTCGGCGATCATTCCCGTCCGGCGTTCAAGTGGATTCAGACCATCGATACCAGCGTCGACGAGCATGTCGAGAATCGGCAGAATGTTGCCATCAGAATGCAGGACTACGTACCGGGCACCGGCCTCCTTGTAGGCGCGGATCATGCGGCGATACGCCGGCAGCAACACTCGTTCGAAGCTGTCGGGCGAAAACATGGGGCCGCCATTGTGGGCCATGTCGTCGTAAATCCATACACCGCTGTCGGACAGATCCCAACGTCGGAGCAACTCAACACCCACGGCGATCAGGTGATCGACCATCTTATCGACCAGGGCCCGTGCCAGACATACGTCGCCGGCCATGTCCATCAGGAACTGTTCGGTGCCGCGCACGAAACTGGTACGCAGATAGGGTCCACCCGTCTTGCCAAAGACGCAGTAATTGGACTTGTCCGCGGCCAGCTTCGACGCCGTCGCTTGCAGGTCTCCCCCGTGTATCGCGTAGCGTAGATCGAGACACGGTGCATCGAACACGATATGCTCGGGGTCGCAACCGGGGGGGATCGGCACCTCGAGGACCTCGTCGAAATACGCCCCATCTCGTGAGCGCACCGTGCGGCCCCAATCATCGACGCGAACCGTCCAATCTCCGCGTCGCTCCAACAGCTTGGCTCGCGTCGGGAAGGCACCCTCGCGCGGGCACCAGATAGCGATGTCGCTGAGGCTCTCGGGTGGGCCCAACCGGCGTTCCCAAGCAGGGGGCAATTCCCAGAAGCTATCGAACCGGGGAATCCTGTCGGGGCGCTCGAAGTGGCAAGCGCGAAGGACACGTTCGTGTGAGGTGATGGACATCTTGGCGGCTCCCGGACCTGTTTCTCAATAATCCCAGATCGGGCACTGACCGCAACTCGTCCGAGTTCATCGACCTGCTGGATTACCAGATCCAAAGACAGGCTTCCCCACAGCGCTGAAGACCAGTTCAGTCTCGATGAGTGCCACGCCAGCCTGACCCCGCACGGGGGCCGTGATATCCTGTCGCGCAACACGCACTTGCGCATCGTCAGCACCGGCTCGGCCCACGCGCTCACGCAGATAGACCGTCGCCCGTTCATGCGCCAAAGCGACGCCAGCTTCGAGAGAACGCGTCGCCAGAAGACCGTCAGGCAACAGGACGTGGTAGATGTTCTCCCGCTCCGTGGGTCGAATCTGCACCCGCAGATGCTGCACCACACCGCCGGCAACGGCACCCACCGCATTGGCCACAGGCGCGTGCGGCGCCACAACGAGTTCTGTATTCAGCCGCTCAGCGACACCGGGGCTGTACGCCTCCACAGGGGCACCCACAAAAACCAGGGGCCGGTCCAACTCCAGACGGACGCTGAGATCGGATGGGAGATCACCGAAGGCGCGCCCCATCAAGGCCTGCGCCCCCTCCGCCCGTTCCCAACCCGCTTCCTTCCCCTCGTCACACAGCACCTTGGACACGACTTCCGTGGCGATACGCTGCGATACGCCTTCGACGACGCATTCACAGAAAGCGTGGGCCGAAAGACCCATCTGTGCCCCAAGGAGTTCGGCACCCAGGCGCGCCGCCTCCCCATCGTGTGCATCGTAGCGCCCCAACACATGCAGAGCATCGGTGGGTGTGAATCCCGCCCGTACAACACATCGACGACGTTCGAGTTCTGCGAGACCGGACAGCTGCAGACTCCCATACATCGAAGCCTCGGACATCGCTGCCAGGGACGCGGGCGATGCGCCGATCTCCCCGAGCAGACGGTTTCCCTGAGCGCTCAGCTGGACATGTTCCCCAGCCAGTCTCACGACAAACTCCGCTACGTGCTGTTCGGCACCCGCACGCTGTTGCCGCCGAAGTTCAGCGAGCACGCCATCATGCTCTTGTGCCAACAAGGACAGGGGCACCACACGCCGCGGCCCCGTCTGCAGCGCTTCGTGCGCACGACGACGTACATCAATGCGCACATGGCTGTCGCCACCGAGGCCGACGGTGTGTACGTGCAGTGCTTCCACCATGGTGCGCCAACCGCCAACTCGAGCTCCCTCACGATTGAGCCGAGGCAGACCATCACGTAACACGGCGATATCTGTCGTGGTCCCACCCATGTCGATGACCCAGGCATCGCGCCGGCCCGCCAGATGCCAGGCACCGACGACGCTCGCCGCCGGCCCCGATAGAATCGTCTCCACCGGTCGTTCGAGGGCAAAGTCAGCCCCTACCATGGAACCGTCCCCCTTCACGACCATGAGTGGCGCCCGTATGCCGACTCCCACCAAGGTCTCACGCACCGTCTCCACCAGACCGCTCAGTAGAGGAATGAGGCATGCGTTCAGCGCTGCCGTCGTCGCACGCCGAACCGAATCGAGTTCAGCCGTCAATTCGCTGGCACAGGTAACGGGCAGATGACCGCCATGCTGCCGGATGATCTCAAGAGCCCGATGCTCGTGTGCAGGATTGCGCACCGAATAGTAACCGGAGACGGCAAAGGCCTCGACCTTCCCGCGTCGCTGGCGCACCGCTTCGATGAGTGCTTCTTCATCGAGAGGGGCGACCTCCACGCCGGCGCCATCGTGACCACCGGCAATGGCGACCACATCCTCGGTCACCAGATGACGCTCGAGGCCGAAGCGACGCAGCAGCTGTACGTCGTAGCCAATCAGAATCAGACACACAGGGTGCCTGATCCCTTCGACGATGGCATTGGTTGCCAGCGTCGTCGATAGTCCCACCACACCAATTTGATTTGCACTGTCGGCGGGTCCCGCCGCAAGTACCGACCGAATCGACTCGGAGACACCACCCGCCAGATCGGCGGGTGTCGTCAGCGCCTTGGCGCTGGCGACCATGTTCGCCGCAGGCCAGCTCACCAATGCCGCATCGGTATAGGTGCCACCTGCGTCCACACCCAGAGCCAGATCGCTCATCGTGATGCCGCCATCAGGCATAGGCCCCGAATTGATTCACGGCATCATACATGGCCACCACATTCTCCGTCGGTGAGTTGTCCTGCAATTGATGCGTGGGGGCGAAACAGTAACCACCACCGGGCATCATCGTCTCAAGGGTTTCGCGACAGATCTGTGTTACGTCGGCAGGATCACCTGTCGCCACGGGCCCTGCCGTACTGATACAGCCATGGAAAGCCAGGCCGTGACCATAACGCTCCTTGAGGAAAGCCGGTGACATGTCCATCGCCTCTGGCTGCAGCGTGTCCACCGCGCCAATCCCCATCTCGATGAAGTCGTCATAGGCCCAGCTACTGGAACCACACGTGTGGATCATCACCGGCTTGCCGAATTCGGTCGCCAGATCGACGTAGCGCTGATGTCGAGGACGGATGTGCCGTCGGTAGAGATCGAGGCCGATGAGGGGTCCCTTCTGCGTGCCCAGATCCTCGCCGAGCCAGACAAAGTCGATATGGTCTGCCGCCACCTCGAGGCAACGGCGGGTCACGGCCAGTTCGTGTTCCACCTTGCGATCGACCAGAGCAAGACCGGCGGCATCGTCGGTGATCAGATCGACGAGGACCTGTTCCATCGTGCGGATCATGCCATTGCTATTGATGATGTCGCCGAGCCCCGGATTGCCGAGATGGGTGGCGACACCCGTTGCGCGCAGCCGCGCCGCTTGCGAGACCAGCGACGCGTAGTCATAGTCGTCAGCCGAGGGCGATGGCCACGCGGCGATGGCCGCCTCATCTGCGTCACGCAGAGGAAAGTCGCAGAAGTCCCAGTATCCCCCACTGTCGTGTTCGATCCAACGTGTCCGCCGCCCCCAGACCGGATCGACACGCCGATCCGTGACCGGCTCGTGCAGACGATCGCCGATGTAGCCTGCCCTCACCTCGCGGAAATCAACACACAGGCGGCGACGCAAGCCCTCATGGTCATCGGTAGCCAGCCCGAAGTGTGCCTTCAGGCGGGCATCGATCCCCGGATTTGCACTGTAGTTGATCGGCACACGATCAGCTTCCTGACGATTCAGCGTCAGCAACACTCGTTCACTGGAATCCATCCGCAACACACCCTCTTTCCTTCACCCGTGCGAGATACGACTCCTATGTAACATGACCAATTGCGTCGACGCCGCCACTTACCCCCTCTCTGCCGCTTGATCAGCGATGCAGACTTGACCGCGTGCACGCGACAGGTCTTGCTTGGCCGTGGATGCCACACCCACAGGACAGGTCATGAATTGCGCAGATGGGAACACCATGCCAAGTCCTGAGACCCAGGACCTCGACATCAGCGACTGGGCCCCGCTGTCGCCGACGACGGTCGTCGACGCCTTGAGAGGTTGTGACAAGCCATTCTGGATCGCAGGCGGCTGGGCCCTCGACCTGTTGGTTGGCGAGCAGACGCGAGAACACCGTGATACGGATGTTCTGATATTGACCCGGGATCAGCTGGCGATTCAGAGACACTTATCGAGTGACTGGGTGCTCTACAAGACGCAGCAACCGACACCGTCGAAACTGGCGCCCTGGCCCGCGGGAGAATACCTCCCACCCGAATCAGGTATAAACGACATCTGGGTCAAGAACGAAGTGGGCGGCCCATGGGTCTTTCAGATCATGTTTCTGCAATCGTCTGAAGATCACTGGACCTTCCGCCGCGATGAGCGTCTTGGAGGTCCGCTGTCTGACATTGGTTGGGAGACGCCCGAAGGACTGCCGGTACTCAGCCCCCAAATCCAGCTCCTTTTCAAGGGCGCAAAGGATCGCCGCCCCAAAGACGATGCCGACTTCCATACCGCACGGGCGCACCTGTCCGACCATCAGCAACGCTGGCTCGCGCGGGGCCTGCGGCTACAATTCGGCGATGACCACGAGTGGCTCGAATTCCTCGAATCAGCGTCTTCACTGGGCTGACAATTCCTGGAATTTGCGGATGCGTTTTTCCACACTCGCCGTCATCTTACGCGCGACGTACGCGTAGAGACCTTCCATGCCGTGTTTTCTGACATTGTATCTGTACTCTGTATGCCATGTCTCCATCAGGACCTGCCCCGAAGCAATGTGCCTGAGTTCAACGCCGCCCTTCACCATCAGGTAGTCGAACTCGCTTGGCTCCACCTTGCTGGCAACAGACTCGATCTGAATGCATCTGGCCAACAGCCGGGATTCAGGTAGAACTACATCATGCGTTTGAGGGCTAGGTAGTCACCACTGACCTCCAACGTGACCGACACGGACTGGCTGTCTCTATTCCTCCAGTACCAGCCGTGGAAGCCGTCGAAGACTGCTACAAGCTCGCCCTGATCTGAAGAAACCATGCGACCCTTCTTGTAGCTGATGAAAAGCCCCGATCCTCGACTGCCATCTCCGTGCGTATCGTGATTGAGCTTGCCGCCCGTCGTCGACCACTTGTACTGCGCCACAGCACCCGCTTTCATCTCCAACTTGAACTCAACCGCCTCCCCGGGCGCGAGAGTATGCTCCACCATATCACTCTGGCTCGGCTTCTGATCGACGCTGGCAACAGATGCGGCACCGTCCTGGAGTGTCGATTCCAGCTCGAGACTCACTTTGATGTCGCCCATCTTCTTCAACCCCGACCAGGCCCCAATCCCTGTCGGATCGATTCCGTATTCGGCAGGTAACACGGCGACGACGAGCACCACCGTAGCGACAGCTAACGCAATGACCGTTGAACGAAGGAGCTGTCGCGACGAAGGCAGCTTGTCTGTTGAGGGTGCTTGCGAATCGGTCACTACATATCTCCCATGATGAAGTATCCGACCAATTGGTACTCCATCAGGATGAAGCCCAAGGCCATGAGTGCGACATTTGCGGTGTAAGCGTGTCGGTGGAAACTTCCGTGCTTGCGCCAGAAGCTGATCATGATCAGGATGGCTGACAACGCCAGCAGTTGGCCCACTTCAACGCCGACATTGAAAGCAATCAGATTCGACCACAGCCCCTCAGGGGCGATCTCGAATTCGAGTATTTTTGTGGCAAGACCGAAACCATGAAACAGACCGAAGACAAGCGTCGCGATCTTCGTATTCGGCTGAACTGAGAGCCAGCGCTGGTAAGCGCCAAGGTTATCGAGCGCTTTGTAGACGACAGAAAGCCCAATGATTGCATCGATGAGATAGGCACTCACACCTATGTTGGTGTAGACACCGAGCAGCAGTGTCGTTGAGTGACCGATCGCAAAGATGCTCACATACACACCAACATCTTTGAGCCGGTACAGGAAGAATATGACGCCGAAGAGAAATGCCAGGTGATCGTATCCGGTGACCATGTGTTTCGCACCCAGATACACAAATGGGATGAGATGTACGCCACTGATCTGTTGGATGTAGCCCTGATCCCCACTGGTCACCCCATGCGCTGACGCGATCGCAGGGACACACAGAACGAGTAGTAATCTCCACATACCTCGCATCTACCTCTTTCCTCTTTGGAAAACCAACATTCTCGCTTGCTTGCTCCAACAGCGGCTACCATTGAAGTAGGAACAACACACAATAAGCTACCTCTCACGGTGATCCAATGTGGATGTAGTTACCCAGAGTACCGGTGACGATGTCGGTGATCATCCAGAAGGCAACGCAGCTGATCTGCCCGAGAATGAGTCCGAGGAAAAAGGGTCGCCCCGCCCGATACGCGGATACTCCGCCGTACTTCAGCAGAATCCATTTCAGCAGCCAGCCCACAGCGATGCCAAACCATACCCAACTCATCACCCACGTATCGGCGATGGGCAGACCCAGGTAGTGCAGCGGCCACCAGAGGAATCGCTGACGCATCCATACCAGCAGCCCCATCACACCTGCGCCACCCACGGCAAAGCCCCAGCGTGGGGCCATGATCGATGTCGTAAGGGGATTGTTCATCTTGTCAGCGATGAAGCCGAAAACGGTACGGGGCATGCCGCCGAAAAACCACGACTGCAGATTGATGCCGCCATAGGTGTAGGCCAGCCACAGGGTCGTCACCACCGAACCCACCAGAGCCAGCACGATGGCCAGTGCCACGGCACCCATCAGTCCTGCCCGTTCCCGTACCCCCACCTCGTCTGCCAGTTTGAGTCCATGGAAGGCCGAAGACATCACGGACGTGCGAATGTCGGCAGTCCACGTGTAGGTAAAACCCGTTGCCACCAATCCCGGATGGCCGAAGGCTTCGGTGCCGAAGCCGTATACCGAAAAAACGGGGGCGATCATCTGTGGGCGACAGAAACCAACACCACCTTCGGCGATGATTCGTGACAGACCGATGAACACGGCAAAGGCACAGAGAGTGAACAGGGGCGCAAGCCACAAAGGCATGCCCGAGGCCCACAACCAACCGATGATGACAGCGAGACCCGCCACCAACACCGCCGTCGCACCACGTCCCGATTCGCCGTAGGCATGGGGAGTCCAAAGCATCTTCCGCAGGTGCCCTCGGGCCATCCACACAGAGACACCTGCCAGTACCAACATGGCACCCATCGCTTGGTGGCTGGCACCGGGCGAAGTGCCCAGGGCACTCCCGGTAAATGTTTCACCGTGGCCGGGAACCTCGTAGCCCACGACGCGAAACAGTGCCGATTCGGTGCGCGCCAACAGATGGAAAAACCACAGACTGAAGGCAACGTTCAGATTGAGAAAGTAGGTAAGCCCAATGACGGGAAAGCCGAGGAACAGACGCAGCATGATGCCATTGTCCCCCAGCCTCAACATCGTGTCCGTCTGCACAGCGGGAATGAAGTTGAAGTAGTGGTGGAGCGCCCGCGTACTGAACAGGACAAAAGGCAACAGAAAACCTGCCCACATCAAGGGGCTCCTGAAGATGGGCGGTAGTCGGCCCGTGGAGCCGCGCAACATCTCCAGGGGCAGTTCCGTCAGGGGAAAGACCAGCCGCTCGTGCTCGATCCACTGACGTCGCAGAAGTAGCACCGTTGCCACCATGACCGCATAGATGGCCGCAATCAGCACCGCCCATGAAGCCAGCGGCAGCAACCAGGCATCCCACGGAATATCGCTGCCCTCGGGCAGCCCCTCGTAGAAGTATTTCACTGCCAGTGGATCGCGAGGTGCCAGCCATTCGGGAATGTGTGGCTGAATGAGCCCTTTCCAGTCGTTTTCCGGTGTGGCGTAGTAGAATGCACCGGGCAGTACCGGTAGAAGGTTGGCCACCAGGCCCCACGTCGGGATCGCCGAGGCAACTGCCATCATCGTATACACGACGACGAGTTCGCCCGATCCCAGGGCCATACTTGTGCGGATGCGGAACAACGCGGTATTGATGACAGCCGTGAAGATGAAGAACAGGAAGATGGCGCCAGCGGTGATGAAATCCGCTGCCATACCCGCCGTGTGATGCAGGAACACGGTGTACGGACAAAGGACGGACAGTAGGATAGCCAGGAGGCTGCCTACAGCGAAGGCTCTGGGAGTACAGGCCGTTGCTTTTTCGTGCTTCAGGTTAGACACATGAGAAGCATACAATAACTGGCCGCTTCTCGTTCTGCCTTTCTCGTGACAAGGGGCGCGACTTGCGGCGGTCTCGTCGAGGGGAATCTGCGGCGCAGCAGGCCTGAGGCTTTGCGTTTCTGCCCATGTGTCCATAGTCTTTTCTTCTTGCCCCGCGCGGAAACTCTCCCCCTCCGCCGGTATTTGACGGCTGCCAGACGGGCGCCGTTCTCACATGTCTTTCCGTAGAAATTGAACCTCTTACATGCTGGATTTCTATCGCCTTCGCCCTTCGAACCCGAAGGACGATGTGCTGTCGGGTATCACCGTCGCCTTGGCCTTGGTGCCGGAAGCGGTCGCTTTTGCCTTCGTCGCCGGCGTTTCACCCATCATCGGTCTCTATTCTGCCTTCTTCATTGGCCTGATAAGCGCCATCTTCGGTGGCCGCCCAGGCATGATCAGCGGCGCGACGGGGGCCATGGCCGTCGTCATCGTCACCCTCGTCGCCGAATATGGCCTGGAATATCTCTTTCCCACGGTGATCCTGTGCGGCGTGATCCAGATCCTTGTCGGACTGGGCCGGTTGGGAAAACTGATCCGCATGGTGCCACACTCAGTCATGCTGGGCTTCGTAAATGGCCTGGCCATCGTCATCATGCTCGCCCAATTCGGCAGTTTTCAGACCATTGGCAGTGATGGCCTGCTACGCCTCATCGACGGTTGGTCGTTGGTGATCATGGTGGGACTCGTGGGACTCACGATGGCCATCATCTGGCTATTGCCCAAGCTGACGACGGCCATCCCTGCATCACTGATGGCGATCATCACTGTGACGCTCCTGGCCGTAGGTCTCAACTCGTGGGCACCCGCATCTCTCGCCTCTGAGGGTCAGACGAATGTGGTCGCCACAGTGAAAGACATGCTGGTCACCCAGTCGCAGGCCGCCGCAGTGCGTGCGGCCGACACGGAAACAGAAGACTTTGTGGCTCAGGCACTGGCCAGCGTCGACATCGATGCCGTCGGCATCGCCGCCGGGCTGCCGGGATTGTTCTTCCTGGAGCATGTTCTGCCGCCCCTGACCTGGGCGACGCTAATGACGATACTGCCCTTTGCCGTTATTCTCGCAGGGGTGGGTCTGATCGAGTCACTGATGACGATGACACTCATCGACGAGATCACCGAAACACGTGGTCGCGGAAATCGTGAGTGTATCGGTCAGGGCCTGGCCAACATCACCTGTGGGTTATTCGGAGGCATGGGCGGTTGTGCGATGATCGGTCAGTCCCTGATCAACGTGAACTCAGGTGGCCGCGGTCGAACAAGTGGCATCACCGCCGCCGTGTGCCTGCTGTTGTTCGTGCTGTTTCTGGCACCGTGGATCGAGATGATCCCCATGGCGGCCCTCGTGGGCGTCATGTTCATGGTCGTCATCGGCACCTTCGAATGGGCGACCCTGAGAATGTGGCAGCGCATGCCGGCAACGGACATGCTCGTCATGGTTCTCGTCGCTGGCTACACCGTGATCATGCACGATCTGGCGACTGCGGTTCTTCTCGGCGTGGTGGTGTCAGCACTGGCTTTCGCGTGGCAGCATGCGACGCACATCTTCGCCGACATCAAGAGCAATGAGCACGGCTCCAAGATCTATCAGCTCCATGGTCCACTGTTCTTCGCATCTGTGCGCTCTTTTCTTGATATGTTCGACGCCGCGAAGGATCCAGAGGACGTTGTCATCGACTTCTACTACACCCGTGTCTACGACCAATCTGGGCTCGAAGCGATCAATTCGATTGCCGAGCGCTACGAACGTGCGGGCAAGCGACTGCACCTGACACACCTGAGCGCCGAGTGTCGTCAGCTTCTTGCCCGAGCGGGAGATCTCGTTGAGGTCAACGTATCTGAAGATCCTCAGTACCACGTCGCCACGGATCGCATCGCCTGATCAAGGGGGCAGACGTTTGGTACATTGTCACCAACAAAAGGGGGAAATGTGGAGACCATATTCATAGATCAAGGCACAACCTGGTTGGTTGCCCATGGTCCTGGTTTCTTAGCGAATGCCATAACGTTCCTTGTCATTCTGCTGATCGGCTCGGTTGTCATCCGCACGATCTGCAAGGTCACGCGTCGTATTCTGGTGAGTGCCGACAGGGTCAGTGAGATTCTCGAGAACTTCACTGTTGATGTCCTCAACAAGACGCTGTGGATTTTCCTGCTGATGGTCGCGCTTTCCCAGATGGGAATAGACGTGATGCCCATGATTGCCGGACTGGGTGTCGCGGGCTTCATCATCGGTTTCGCTTTCCAGGAAAGTCTTGGAAATCTCGCAGCAGGCCTCATGGTACTGCTGAATCAGCCCTTCAAGATCGGTGACTTTGTCGAAGCTGGTGGCGTGAGTGGCACGGTGAGAGAGCTGAATCTCATGGCCACGACACTGACAACCCCCGACAACAAGCTGGTCATCTGTCCGAACCAATCAATCTGGGGAGCGTCGATAACAAACTACTCGGCCCTTGAGACACGTCGTGTGGACATGGTCGTCGGCATTTCCTACGGCGCTGACATTTCTGTCGCCAAGTCGCTGATTGTGGGTGTCATCGAAGCGGACGAACAGATTCTCAGCGACCCGGAGCCAGTCGTCGAGGTTGTTGAGATGGCAGATTCATCGATCAATCTGGTCGTACGCCCGTGGTGCAAGACAGAAGATTACTGGACCGTCTACTTCAGATTGCACCACGCCTTGAAGGATTGTCTGGACACGAATGAGATCGAAATCCCCTTCCCGCAGCTTGATGTCCATCATTACGGTAGATAGTCTGCCCCTATGACGCAGATCAATCTCCGGCCGGTAACAGAGGCCAACTTCAGGCAGGTCCAGCTCTTGTCGGGGACCTTGAAGGACGGCCAGGACCGGTTCGTTGCCAGCAACATCTTCTCTCTCGCTGAGGCCTACGTCAGTGAATCGGCCTGGCCCCGTGCCATTTGCGATGGCGATACCCCTGTCGGCTTTCTGATGCTGCAGGATGAGCCGGAAAAGCCTGAATACTTTCTGTGGCGCTTCATGATCGGTGGTGAATTTCAGGGCCGCGGCTACGGACGCGCCGCCATCGAGCGTCTCGTCGAACACGTCCGACAGCGTCCTGGGGCAACGCAATTGCTCACCAGCTGCGTCCAGGGCGAGGGAGGTCCGGAGGGATTCTATCGGAGTCTCGGTTTTGTACCCAATGGCCAGATGTATGACGAAGAACTGGGCCTGGTGATGGAGATTTCGCCGGCCACTCAGACGAAGTAGCTCACCTTCTGGTTCGTCACCAACAGCACCCCCTCTCCCAAGGCCTTCGCCTGCACCGGGTCACGGACAACACCGGCGGGCGCCGACACGCGCTGTAGCTTGCCCGTGTCATCCAATTCGGCGAGTGCACCATTGTCGCATTGTGCCGCCGTACAATTCGGTCGCGCTATGACACTCGCAACGGGCTGACCGAGGAAGGCACACCAGCGTCGGTGCCCCTCGGCAGCAGCGAATGCAGACACGGAACCGCAAGCCGCTCCCGCGATCACCGTGTCGGGGCCTACATCTACAGCCGTCGCCGCCGCGCCCAAATCTGCCTCCCATAGAATGTCTCCGTCGAGACGATAGATGATGAGTTGGTGATGATTGGTATCCAAACCGGTGATCACCTCATCTTGTCCATCACCATCTACATCGGCGACCTGCAGCGATCTCATCCAGGAGGGAATCGACCAACAGACGATATCCTCGCGTTGCAGCGCGTGTAGAAACTGTCCTTCGCCGTCGTGTACGCGGCACCAACCGTGAATGGAGGGCTGCGACATTCCTGCCAGCACACGAGCCGTCCCGTCCTGTGCCACTGTGTGCGCCAATGATGTCGGCACACCCCACTGGCAAGCCGTGCGCCATCGGAGGTCACCGGTTTCGCTGAACCCATACAGATGACGATCCGCGCAGCCGACGACGATCTCCATCCTGCCATCACCATCCAGGTCCACCATCTGTAACCCAACAATGCCGCAGTGTAGCCGCGTCCAGTATTCCCAACTCATCGGTTGCCACTCGATCAGATGCGACCAGCGCTCATCCCCATTCGCATCAAAGATCCGCAACGTCGCATCATCGCCACCAACCACCAGACCGCCATCCGCAAGCCAGGCAATACTGCGGACCGCCCCACCGGTCTCAAGTCGGAGGTGACGCTCACCCGACGCATCGATTAGTTGCACAACGCCATCCGCGCGACCGATGGCACCCATGTGCGTTGACGTCGCCACCGCCGAGACGGGAGAGTCCCCCTCAAACTGCCAGACCGGCGCCCACGACGACTTCGCGATCGGATGGAATCCCTCGGCCGATCCTGATCGCGGCCTCTCTGTACCGGGCAGCCACCAGACACCGTCTCGATCCTCGATGCCTGTCCGCTCACCAAAGCTGATATCGACACCGGCTACACGAATTCTCTGAGAGGTCTCTACTTCGATGTCCACGGACCGGGATTCATCCTCCTGATTCGACACGCGCCACGCCGTCAGCTGACGCGTGATTTCGCCCTCACTCAGCCCAGCCAGGGAACGCAGCGTCCATCGTTGACAGACGATGCCCTCGCGGTCGACGACGGTCTGCAACATGGTGTCGTCATGACCAGACGCTCGCATGTCCAGCATAGCCTGGTCCTGCGTTGACGCTATCCCCTCGGGAGAGGACTCGATCACCCCCTTCACATTCCACCGGGTCTCCACGAGAAAGCTCCCCGTCACGAGTGCCTCGATCTCATCGACACACAAAAACCACCCCGCCTCACAGCACAGGACGTGACGCCGCCAGACGGCCATGTCCGGATAGATCAGCTCCGTCGATGCCAGTGAAGCACCATCGATCTCGCTCAGACTCAACAGTCGAGCGTAGCGATTCTCTGCCCCGGGGCCCCGACCATCAGCCACGACGCTCACAGCACAGTGCTCACGCACGGACGCCGTGCTCCACTTGCCATAGTCGGGCCCACCAAACCAGTCGTGACCGGCGGCGGTGAAGCGAACGATCGCATTGGCATCCTGATAGGCATGGGATCCACCCGAAACACCATCCAGCAACAAATACTCATCCTGAGGATCCCATCCACGACGCCAGGAGATCTTGTCGAAACTCTCCTCCCAGGGCACGGTGCGACGATACACATTTCGTGGCTGATATTCGGCGTATTCCTCGAGACTGTCGTAGAACAGGCGCGATAAGGGTGCGACGCGTAGTCCCGTCAGGCGGTCAGGCTCAGACGCCGCACGCCCCGTCACCCAACTGCGACCGGTCTCATCGCCACCCAGGTCGGTCACGGCTGCTCCGATCAGTGCCTGCTCGCCACCACGCATTGCCAACCGCAGATACCCGTCATCACCCGTGACAGCCGCTGCCATCAGCAGATAGAGGATCGGTCCCGATTCAAGATTGGTGTGCGCCAGCAAGGCACGATCTGCCGCCTCCTGGAAGACGGTGCCGTGCACGTAATCTTCGATCCCCGCCTGCAACGCGAAGTCGGCCGTGTTGTACAGCGTCGCCCGCCATTGGTGGCCCCAGGAGTCCTCCACCGGTTTGCTGGAGGTTAGTTGCGGTTCGAAGAATCGGCGTGCCAACTGCATCCAGTCGTCGGCTTCCGTCAGACCATGCACTCGCCGCAGATAGCGGCCGCACGTGAACACATCCAGCGCCGTGCGCGTCGCGTGATTCTGCCGAATCCGGTGATGTTCGGTGTCCTCGAGTAGACGAGGATTCGCGGCGCCTTCCGTCGAGTGCAGCAGAGCCAGGAAAACCTCAAGAACATGGGCTCGCTGTGATGCCGATACGAGCGGATGATGCTCAAGCTGCGCAAAAGGCACCAACAGATGGCGCAGAAAGCCATGGATCATGATTGGATCTTCGCGTTTGCGCTCGAAAAAGCGCAGCTGGGCGAAGCGCAGGATCTCTTCGATGAATTTGCTGACTAACTGCTCGTCACCCGTCTTCACGGCGGCCATGCCCATCCGAGCAATCAGCATCATGTAGTCCCAGTCACCGGCACCACCCGTCTCGTGCCAGGGCGTCTCGGGTTCCTGCTGGAAAGGTCGGGCCGCGTCGAGATAGAGGTTGGCTTGGGCGCCGAGTTGCACGACGTGTAAGTAAGGGACAATCCCGTCTGCATCGAATCGCTCGATGAGAGCGGTCGCCGCCGCGGCGGCGTCGGCCGCGTCACTTACACTGACAATGAGCACCGACCCCGATCGGCACATGGGTGTCGGCACCGAGCGCAGAGCCCACCCACCAGTACCCGGCCAGGCTCGATCCGTAATGTCGTCGAGGGACCAGTAGAGACGGCGCAGGAAGGCGCTGTCCATCATGTTGCCAACAGCGATCACCGGTGCGGCATCCTCCACCGGCTGATCTGCGCTGTAGATCTGGTCGGCTCGCAGATGGAGGCCCTGGCGCAGGATTTCCGCCGCACGTGTGTATGGACTCCCCTCCGGAATCAGAAGTGTGAGTTCACATGTGAGCAAACTCATCCTCCTTACTGGTACTGCGCCAGAAATTCAATGAGAGCCGTATCGTGACGCGCCCGCCGCTCCATACACAGCTGCGCTCCTTCGACGGTCTTGGCCAGACTTGCCTGGTATAGTTCACCGCGGTCGGCGAAAAAGGTTCGCAGGAGCTCGAGATTGCTGTCACTGCAAACCGAAGCGCCGATGATCCGCGGCAGGATGCCATGATACACCTCCGGGATCTTCTTCAGGAAGGCCTCCTCATTCGAAGCAAGCCAATCGTACAGGATCGCGTGGTCATGCAAGACATAGTTGAAACGAAACAGGCCCGTCGCCGCATCCCCTGCGGGTACGTCGGCTGATATCGAGAAGTCCAGATGCTGCCGCACGATATCTGGATCATCGAAATACATCGATGTGAGGATGTTGGTCTTCTGATCAGCAGACGATGATGACAGATAAACCTGCTTGTATTGGGCATAGCGACGACCATCGTCGCCAAGGGCTGTGGTTCTGAGTGCTTCGCGTGCGAGATCCGCATCGACTGATTCCGGCGCCTCGAGATAGCGGTCTGCTATCTCTGCCGCCGCCGCACTCACCCTCGGATCAGAGCCAAATTCACCCAGAACACGCACCAATCGTGGACGCATCTGAATCAGCGCTTCGCTGTCGTTTGGCTTGCGATCGATCCCAACCGTGGTGAAGCGCTCACTCAGCGCGTGATCGATAAAGCGTGCAAAGGGTTCACGATTGTTCACACCGACAAAGTCATCGCCGATGGCCTTCACTCGTTCCAGTGCTGGCAGAAACACGAGAGGATGAGGATCGGCGAGTAGCCGATTCACCACGGCCAGAAAATCTGCCAGGGAAAGCTCACCCGCATTCAACAAGGCCTCAGTATTGCCGAGGAGGCCAATCTTCTCACGATCGGACAACTCATCCATGTCGTGAATCAGACCCTGGAAATGCCTCGGATCTATTTGCCAGCGGTAGTATCCATTCGCACCCGCATCGGGTAGCACCCAGGAAACATGCTCGGGCAGATCGATCTTACCGATCTCTCCATCCAGCAGATAGGTGATCTCGTGAATCTGATCACCCTCTTTGTATTTGACATTCAACGGGATGTGCCAGAGGAGATCCGCCGCCTCGCGTCCCAGTGTCAGATAGCGGTGTTGGCTGATGGTGCCATCCTTACCGATCTGCACCGTCGCGAAACCTGGCTGGTTCAGATAGTCACCGGCAATCCTGCCCACATCAATACCGGCGGTTTCAGACACGACATCCCACAGATCCTGTTCTGTTGCATTCTTCCAGGCGAATCGATCGACATAGACACGGATGGCCTGCTGCCAGACATCGGCACCCACATAGTGCTCAAGCATACGCAGAACGGCCGAACCCTTCGTGTATTTGAGTCCGAGGCCGTCGATGATTTCTGCTTCATTGCGCAACGTCCGACGGATGGGTTTGGCCGAGGTCAGTTGGTCCCGCGGGAAGGCGCCCGCCTGGGGCAGCTTGAGGACACTCTCATACTCTGGGTAGAGACCCTCGAGAATGGACCGCGCCATCCACGTAGCAAATGCCTCGTTGAGCCACAGATCATCCCACCACGCCATGGTCACCAGGTCACCATACCACATGTGCGCCACTTCATGGGCAATGGTATTGAGTACGTTCTCCGCTTTGCGGCCGGATGCCTGATCGCCGATGAGCAGGAGATCCGTGCGATATGCAACGAGACCCGCATTCTCCATCGCGCCAAAGGCGAACTCAGGCACGGCGACAAAGTCTAGCTTGCGATAGGGATACGCTGTCCCGAAGTATTGTTCGAGAGCAGAGATGATCTTTGGTGTCTCGCGCAGCACGAATCCGAGCTCGTGAGCGTGTCCCCTGGGGGTATAGACGTGCCCCGGGACAGACAGACCCTCCAACGGCGTAGAATCCAATGGTCCTACCGCCCAGGCCAGCAGATAACTCGACATCGGTGGAGTCTGCATGAAGGCGACCGTCTGCCAGCCGTCGTCTACCTCACGCGATGCAACAGGAGTATTCGATACGACGGCGTGTGATGCCGGTGCTGAAATCGTGACCTGGTAGGGAATCTTGAAGGAGGGTTCGTCGAACACAGGAAAGGCGGTTCGCGCCCGCATCGCTTCCATCTGCGTGAAGATGTAGCTGTTGTCTTCAAAAGCAACTCGGTGCATTCCGAGAGAATCCGTCGAAAATTTCCCGCGGAACTCAATCGTCAACTCGTATTCGCCCGCTGGAATCAGCTCACCGTCGCCAAGCCAACTCATCTCCCACTCACCGACGGTCGCAGCTAGTTCCCGCTCCAGGCCCTGCCCCTTCAGCTTGATCGACACCATCTGCAGATCGACCTGATAGATACCAATCTGCTCAACAGCATGATCGATCGTGAGTAGCAGGGTCGTGACTCCTGTGTACCCGTCTTGAGAGGGATCCAGGGCGAGGGCGATCACCTGTGAACTTGGTGTGATCCCCTTGGGCAGCCGATAGTCACTGTCCTGTGCACTCACTTGTGCCAGGGTCAGTAGGGCTAACAACATCGCTCTCATTGGAAATCTCCCGTCACCTGTTCGTTCGTGTCCCATCACTCACTGCTCGTAAGGAAGCGCCTTGCCCTAGGCCGGGCCAGATTCTCCCGCGCTACCTCAGCACGCTGCCGATGAAGTCATAACAAACGCGACGCACATCGGGCGGAAAGTCGTGAGGGCACTGTGGATGGATGATCTGTAAGCGGTCCGCTGCACCATGCAGGCGGTAGACTTCGCCTGCCGAGCGAACCACCTCGGCTGCACTCTGCCATTTGAAATTGCTGTCACCCATCGGCGCCGAGACGAGGCATCCCCGTGGAGCGAGACTGGCGATCAGGTCGTGGAAGTCAAAGGGAATCGCAGCTGGCGAATCGTAGTCAACCAGCCGCGGCATGTAGCGCTTCTGCGACCAGCCATTGCCCGGCGTCCAGTTGAGGTAATCCAGATATGAGTCAAGACCGCAATTGGAGACGACGGCCTCGATCCGTGGATCAAAGACAGCTGTGTAAACAGAATTATGCCCGCCGAGGGAATGACCGATCGCGCCGAAAGCACGACCTGCGACGCAAGAGAAACTCTCGAGCAAATCAAGAGCTCGGATATTGTCCCAGATCGCCTTCATCGTCCCACTCTCATAGCCAAGGGCGTCGATGTCTGGCTGGTAGTCGGCCATCAGCGGATAGGAGGGGGATATCGTCACGAATCCCTCTTCCGCCAATTCACTGGCATAGCTGCGATTGACTCGACCACTGAGTCCCACCACATCTCGATAGCCCTGTTCCCCATTGGTTGGATGCAAACAGAGCACACCCGGCCGGGCCTCGTCTGACGAATCATTTGGGAGACAGATGAAGGCCGTTGTCTCGCAGCCCTCATCTGCCTCGTAGGTGATGCTCTGGCGAACGTAGGTCCCACAATCTGTCTCGTCGAAGACCGACCACTTCGGAGGGCCCGAGCGATCTCCGGACGGCAAAGGTCCCATCACATGCTGCGCGGCGTTGTGAATCTTGTCTCGTATCGCTTCCCACGTCTCGAGATCTGCAGGCACCGGATCGGTAATGTGATTCATTGACAACCCCGAATCGTGTGTGAACTCGCTGGCTGGCGGAGCCCTGGTACAGCACTCATAGTTGAATAGCGGCGAGATCGATGTCGAGACCGAATTGCTCGGCGAGCCAACCATAGGCGAGACGCATCGCCTGCTCTGTAGGTCGATGGCCCGCAGCATGATGAAAGAACCCAGCCCCGTGGGCTCGACCATGCAGGGCATACACCCGCTGCGCCTCCAGGATATAATGCCAGCTGGCCGGACAATCCGCCTCGCCACCGACGAGAAAAAAGGGCCGTGGTGCCATCAGGGCCAACAGTTCGTGATGGGCACGTTCGAAGTCGGCATGTTGTATGCGGTCACCCAGATACCAGTCATCGTCCCAGTTGGTAAAGCTGAAGCCAAAACCGAAATCAGAGGCGACACAGGCGGCGAAACGTGTGTCGAGGGCAGCTGCGTAGAACGCGATCTTGCCACCGAGCGAGTGCCCCATGACACCACATCGTGTCGTGTCGATGTAAGGCTGTTCAAGCAATAGATCGAGGGCGCGCGAAGCGTCCCAGGCAAGTCGCCCGACACCGGTCCAGTCGGGATGATCGACCCGCAGTTGATCTGCCGCCGCCTGCCACCAGTTCATGCCTGCACTATTCACGGGTTCAGGAACCGTATTGAATGGAAAGACCTCCGGACAGACGACGATGTAGCCCTGCGCCGCGAGATGCCGGCCAAACTGAATGGCTGATTCCTCCTCGAGAAGGGGGGCCTGTGTCCGGATGTCGATCCCCGCCATCCGATCTGGATCATAGAATGGGATCACCATCCCTGGACACGATTCTGCGACGGGTTTCTTCGGTGTCATCAATAGAAGAGTCTGCCGCGTCGTCGGCGTCGTCGGCTGCAGCAAGACCGTGCCGACATAGGCGTCCTGCTCAAAGTTCGTAACAATCTCCGAGGATCTGTCGAAGGCGGCCGTCGGATCGAAAGCTGGCTGGCCGATGACGGCCTGCCAGGCATCGAGAATCTTACTGCGGGTCTCCGGCCAATCCTCGATTCTGTCGGGGACGTGCAGCGGCCTGATGGGCTCCGGCGTGAAGGTCTCATCCTTCGGTGCCGGTTTACTGTATGTGGTCGATATCCTGTTCATGCGTCGCTTTCGATGATGCCCCTGTCAGGGCCCCCTGTCAGGGACCTCTGTCAGGGAAGACCGATTTTTCGAGCCAGGACCTGCGCCGACACACGAGACTCAGACGCGAAACGAGCAAACATCCAGGTTTGAACCCGCTTGCTGTCCAGTTCGGCCAGTTCGCAGAAATGGGAAATCGTCGCCTCAGCCTTCTCTGCAAGTCGCTCCTTGGCGTCTCCCAGGTGCTGAGTTGCGTCGTACGCCGGATCGCCGACATAGGGTTTCGGGTCGATGGCCAACCATGGCGTCCTCTCCGCTCTCAGGACGTTGCCGGGGTGTAGATCCGTTGCCAACATAACTGACTCCGTCGCATCTGCTGCAAGCTGTGCACGTAGTTGGTCCCCTTCTTCCTTAAGACCGAAGTCATACTCCGGCTCCGGCTGATCAGACGGACCACTGCGCCATGTCTCGACCATCTCTACCAATGTTCGAAACATTCCCTGCGGCGGGTATCTCTTCCTTAAGCGCATCAAGATGTCGGCGACGACACGATCCTGAACTTCGAGAGGCTGGGCCTTCAGCGAGTCGCCAGGAATGCAGCGTTCCAACAACATCGCGTTCCTTGCCCGATCCGACTCGAGCAGCAGGACAGTCGGATCGCCACGCCAAAATGCCAGCCCCTTGATTTCATCATCTGCCTGAATGTGTGGCATGCCGAGTTTGAGGATCGCTGCGTTCCCATCTTGGCGACGACAGGGAGCGACCCAGGAGACGGAGGCATTCTCAAGAATCGGGTCACCAAGTTCGAGTGACCATTCATCCTCGAGGGCCTGGATGTTTGCGGGCAGAGCGCTGAGCCACTCTTTGTCTGCCTCACTCCTGCAGACCTTGTCCAGAAACTCGGGAATGACGAGAGCAGTCATGTCGTGAGCGATTCCAGCACCATGCCCTCGCGCTTGAGTCGAGCATACATCTGCTCGAATTCTGCCCCGCCGTCGTCATCCCAGTAACGCGTCTTGATCGGTGCGCAGAAGCTGAATGGCACGAGGCCCCGTTTCCAGTCAGGGCGCACCATGAAGTGCCCCGATGCGTCTGGATCCATAGGAAAATACATCTGCGCGCCATTCGCGAAGCTTGATGCAATGATCCATCGCGATGGTGCGGGTAGTTCCAGATTCTTCAACCGCTCCAGCGCGTCGCGGTCAAGACTGAGTCCCAATCCGGGCTTCTCAGATACTCGAACGCAGCCATTGATTGGCTCGAGTCGTTCGTGTACAACATCATCGGTCCAGGTTTCCGTATCGGTGTGGAAGTGAAGATTCGCTGACGGAAAAGAAGCCATCATGTGCGTCGTCATGGCGCGGGAGATCGTCGTACCCACATTCTGGATCGAAAAAGGGATGTTTCCGGCACCAAACAATCCCGCCTGACGCGTGACGGGACCGAGCAGTTGGTGGCCGCGGATATAGGCATCCCCCGCCCCCATCAACACCTCGTGTGTGCAGTCGAGGGCCGCACGATGTCGTACGATGGGCAGGCGAATACGCTGACGCAGATCGATCGAGCCCTCGATGTCCTTCTCGTCCATCACATCTTCGAAACAACCGGCAATGGGATACTCCTGCAGTCTCGTGAGCAGATCGACCATGTGGTCGTCCGTTCCGCCACCGGTGAAGTCATAGTGGACGCGAAAGCCCGACGGTGCGACAGCCTGCATCGCCTCCGTCTGCTCAAAGACATTCTCAAAGGGCGACAGGTGGTACTTCATCCATGTGTACCCCATCGAAGCGTAGCGCTGCACTGCCTCGGCCATGTGATCCGGGTGGGTCGAGACAGTCCAGCTGCCCACGGGCACCCATGACCGGTACTTCTGTCCAAACAGCTTGTACACCGGCACTCCCGCCGCCTGGCCCATCAGATCGTACATCGCCATGCCCAAGGGCAGACTCAACTCATCGCCCATCCAGTCGAAGGGACTTGAGCCGATGTAGCGCTCCAACACGGCAGGATCCACAACCCGCCCACCATCGCCAAGTCCGATCAAACCCGTATCCGTGTGGGCCACATAAATCGTTCGTCGCGTGGGCGGCCCGTAGTGACTCAGGGGATAGTGCAGCCAGTCCTTGAAAGGCAGACTGATTTCGTGCACCTCGATCTCGGTAACCTTCATGTCTCGGTGGCCGTCATGTAACGACGTGTTCGTAGTAACCGAGGTCGGCATCGACGAAACCCCGAGGCGAGCTGCGTCCCATGAGATAGTGGATCTCGAGTTCCACATCGCGCAGGCTCACCGTTCCCACAACCGCCGCATCTCGGTGACGCAAAGTCACCTCCAAGGTGTTCTCACCCCGTTGCGGCCATGCATCTGCTCCGAGTCGGAAGACATACCAATAGGTGGGCCCACCACGATGACGAGGTGCCTGCATTCTGTACATCTGATTGATACGACGACAAGTATCTAACGGCAGCTCACACTCGTTGAGACGGAAGAGCACGTCATCCAACTCGGTGTTCTGAGCCAAACCGATACGCAACAGCACTTCGTGTACACGCCCCTCTTCGTGCGCGGCATGTAGATCGTCGCTGATCACCAAGGACACTTGAGCAGGTGTGTCGGTCTCAAGGGGAACAGGTAGCTGCGCCTCCGCTCCCGCTGGAGCAGCAAAACTGCTGTCCGTTGGGATGTAGTAGTATTTGTCTCGCGTCGCCATGATATCGGGGAAAGGCAACTCGCGCAGACGTTCATAGAAGCCGGCTTCATAGGGCCAGTGATGGAACCACTGTGCCAGGTAGAGCCCGTCGACGCCCTGATCCCAATAGTTGCAGGCCTGTGCCCGCATCATCGAGATGGGCCCCTCCCCCACACGATCCGAGCCAACGCTGGAGTGCAAAGCCGGAATCACGCTGCAGTCCGTGTCTTGTGTCAGTTCCAACAGAGGCCGGAAATCGAGATTCGGGTCCAGACGATGGGGACCGCCGAATGTCTCTGGCAGGACCACATCAACAATCCCCTGGCGAATCCACTCTGTTACATCCAGACCGATCTCGTAGCCCATCTCCAGATCCAGGGGTACCCGTACGGCAAGTTCACGATCTTCCCCGCTACGCCTCACCGCCTCGTGAATCTGTCCCACAAAGTCCGTCATGACTCCTCGACCTGAGCCCACTTCATCGGGATGGAAGAAGCGAGGCTGGACATTCAGTTGCAGTTCGAACCCGGCTACGTCGTATGTCGACAAGGTTTCTTCGATGACGGCAAAGCGTTCCTGACGAACTTCCTCGTGGACGAAGTCGAGTCCATCCATCCATAACAGATCGGCATGGTTCGCTCGTGCTCGAATCTCCAGATGCGGATTCTTGTGCCGGAAGTCCGAACAGCGCACGGTGGCACTCTCTGGCCCCGGATTCTGTACCAGAAGACAAGGATAAAGGCGGATGCCACGCAGTCGCGCGCGCTCGCAGACCAGACGTAGAGGATCATCACCGGACTCGATCAGACCCATCGCGTTCTGATGGGCGCGACGGAAGATCAGATGGTCCCACTCTGTCACGTTGTGGCCGAGCAGTTCCCCCGCCTGGGTCTCGTGCAGCATGGTGCGTCCTTCCCCCAGACAGAAGGAAACCGCCTCCACGGGCGTACCCGCCAGTTCATCGATGCACGCTGCGAACTGCTCCCGATACATGGGAGGTTCGTAGCGGTAGATGTGCGGGTGTCGACCGTCGTGATAGAACCAGATACGCGGAGTTGTCATCTGTAGCCTCTGTCTCCCTCGTCTTTTCTTCTCAGCGGTGCCAGTCATAGTCGAGACCAGCCGAACGATCTTTCAGGGGCAGCTCAACTCGACATCCGCCCTGTGCCGCAGACATTTTCAAGGCCACTTCGACCTCCAGCGCCATCGCCACACGGCGACCCGAGTTCTTCGGTTCGTCGAGTCTGCCCGCCAGACAATCCATCACATCATTGAGACCATCGATGGCGGCACCGCCAGCTTGGTTGAGTTGCACACCCGGCCAGGGCCATTCGATTCTCGTCACGCCCGTTGATGTCTCGACGTCTTTGAAGATCTGCCAGGGCGTGTAGTTGCCGGCGTGCAGGATTTCTCCCGTCGTGCCCGTGAGGCGAACCGCAGGGGCTCCCTTGCGAAAATGCACGCCGAGGCCACCACCTGTCACCATGAGACCATCACCGCGAAATTCGCCACTACCCGATTCGCGCGGGTCTTCATCGCCATGGCCAATCACCCAGGCCGGTGCGTCAGTGAGGAAGTAGGCCCAGTTTTGGTGTTGAGCAAAGACCACAGATTCCATCGACACCAACTCACCAATCGCGCCCTCTGCCAGCAATCCACGAGCGACGGCAAAGGACGGATGGTTCACGGAAGTCGCCCCACAGACCAGGGGCACACCCGCCGCGGCGCAGATACTGACCATACGCTCTGCTTCCTCGATTGTGTCAGCAATCGGCTTCTCCGTGACGATACCCTTGGCACCACATTCGACGGCCAGGCAGGTCAGTGCCGCGCGTCCCTTCGTGTTTGACGCAATCGCGACGATCTCTGGTCGCTCTGTTTCCAACATCTGTCGGGCATCTGTGTACAACGCGTCGACAGCATAGCGTTGTTGGAATGCCGCCAGTCGTTTTGGATCACGCTCCGCCGCCGCAACCAATTTGATCTCAGGACGATCGGCGAGAGCCTCGGCGTAACTGGTTGGCACATTGCTGCGTGGATTGTGCCGTTCGTGGTACGGGAATCGACGGTGCACGTCGAGTTCCGGTGTGGGGCGATCAACATCATCTACATGCCAGTGCCCCATACGTTGCGCCAGATCGTAGAGCATACCCATCCACCCGAGACCGATGATCGCACCTCGATAGCTCATCAGCTTTGCTCCTTGTAGGCGATGGTGATCTCCACGCCCTCCACAGTCAACTGCCCTGATCCCTTCTCGCCAACACGGATCTCTACCTCATTCACGCCATGCCGCAGGGACGATGCCGTCACGTCGAATTCGACGAGTGTCGTGTCTTGCTCCACCAAATGGGGATACGTGGGATAATCGGCCCAGAACAGAGGGGCGATCTGCTGGCGCGACCAGCCACCGACCTGCACAACAGCTTTCTCCCATGTCAGAGACTCGCCATTGAGATTTACCTCGAGTCGACCGATCTCACTCAGCGGGCCCACTACCTGCGGAGCGACATCCGCTGCAGTCACATCCTGTGAAGTCGAATGTTCCGTGGCCAATCTGATCGCCACGATACACTGGCTGAGCGCATCCTCCTCAAGTGCCTGTTCTATATCATCCGCAATGCGCACCTTGATGACAGGCCCCCTGCCCCGAAAGCCAGGCTGTAACAGAACAGGCAATTGCGTGCAGGGACTCGCATAGCGAAAGGCACCAGAGTGCCCTTCGACTGGACTGACCGGCCCCGCGCTGTCCGTACCGTGGATCTTGTCACTTCGTGCCATCCCCTCTGGATCAGACAGTTCCTTGAAGATCCGTTCGTTCCAGTCACGGGGCATGGTGTAGAAATTGTAGAGATAGACGCCGTCAGCACCGTCCTCATACCAACGACTCGCCAGGGCACGCAGATGACGCTCGTCGATATAGCGTGTTGCCTCGATACACCCATAGATGCGGCAGTTGGTACCCTGCGCCGCGTCGACGAAGGAGGTCACCGGTGTCTCAAAGGGAACAAAGCCACCGCCAACGACGACGATATCCACCAGATCCTCATCTATCCAGGTCACCACATCGAGCCCCGTGCGCAGCGAATCGGGCAGAGTGGGTGGCACACGTACGATCAACCACTGGCGGCGATCGCTCTGCTCTTCTCTCCGTCGTAGTCGCGCTTGCACTCGCCGTAACAGGTCCGTCATCAGATACGCATTAGCTTGCGCTTCCTCGATGCGGAACCATCCTGGATGGCGCATGAAATCGAGTTCGACACCGTCTACATCGAATTGCTCGAAGGTCTCACAGATGACCCTCTCCATATACTGGCGCACGTGAGCGAAGGCGTAGTCCTTGCCCGTGCGCATCGCCCATTCCAGTGATCCTTGCGGCAGCACCTCACCGGGTCGGCCAATCAACAGATCTGGCCGCTCCCGGCGGAAACTGCCATACCCGGGATGCGCAGGATCGATGACGTAGTGGCTGTTCATGCGCACACGTGGAAAGAACGGGATTCCACGACGGCGGCAGTCGGCGGCGAGCACGGTGAGTGGTCCGCCATCGGCAGCAATCAGTGCTTGCAGATTCTCTGCGATCCGCTCCTCGGCACCAGGTGTGGCGGAGTGCACGAAGGAGTTTTTCGTGCCATCGAGTTCGGCGGCAGACGCACCGAAGTGCTCACCAGATTCCAGCTCACACTGGTAGACCTCGTGATCGCCGATACTCCAGCCCAGAGCCCCTGCCGTATCGGCGTAGCTACCGACGATCTTCTCGCACAGATCGTGCGCCGTGACGGGTGGTTGAGTGGCCATAATCCACCCATCGTCGGTAAAAATGATCTTGGGGAAAGGTTCGTTGCGGTTCATAAGACGCCAATATAGACCTCCTGCCGCCAGATCTCGATAAACCTTTTGCTCTTACCTGGAATCTTATGATGGCAGCAAAAGAGAAATCGCTTTTCTGCACATTGATCGCCACTACAGGATTGCAAGTGACCAGATTCAGATTCCTCTCCAATTCCGTCTTCCTTTTGATCACCTGCATCGCCCGCATTTCGATGGGCGATGTGGGATCTGCCGCTGCCCCCTCCATCATCATCGAGAACGTGAACATCATTCCTCTGGACGCCGACCATGTCCTGTGGAATCAGCATGTTGTCGTCGAGGACGGCTCCATCACCCGGATGGGTCCACAGGACGAACTGAATCGCCCGTCGACTGGCCAGATAATTGATGCAGACGGCGCTTACCTGATCCCGGGGCTCACCGACGCCCACATTCACCTGCTGGATTCGCGCGAACTGACCGTCTACCTGGCAAATGGTGTCACCACCGTTCGCGACCTGGGTGGGTCGGACTGGCATCTGAATTTGCTGCGGGAATTGTCGACAGACACGACCGCCATCCCCAGACTCGTCGTGGCGTCGGCGGGCGTGTCAGATCAGATGGCGAGTGTCGCCAGGCAGACGGTGACCGCATCCAGACTGAGCGGCTACCCTCTCATCAAAATGATGAGTGCCCCAGATAGCGGCACGTATCTTGATTTCATGAGCGAAGCACGGGCGCAGGGAATGCCCGTCATCGGCCACATTCCGCGCAGCATCGACCTGCAGACATTCATTACCGGCAATTGGCAGAAGGAGATCTCTCACCTCGAAGAGCTGATCTACGCCTACACCGCTCACCACGGTCACGACTATGGGCCAGCTGTCATTGATCTGCTTACACAGACCATGCTCGACAATGACATCTCCATCGTGACGACGCTCGTACAGTTCCGTTCCATGATCCGTCAGCTGGAGTCTATTGATGATCAGCTCCACCAGCCTGCACTGGAAACGGTCTCTCCTTTCACGCACCTGTCCTGGACGATGGACAACTACTCCATGCATTTGGAGCCCTCTCTGCTGCCGGAGTTACGCCAGCAGTTCGACTTCCTGCAGAGGTTGGTTCGTGCCTTGGACGAAGCTGATGTGCCCCTCATGCTGGGCACAGACTCTGGTGTATCTGCGGTCGTTGCAGGAGCCGCAGTACATCAGGAGTTGCAGTTGCTCGTAGAAAGTGGGCTTTCGCCCTATCGAGCCTTACGCATGGCCACAAGAAAACTCGATCCCATGGGACCAATGGCCGCGCAACCTGGCAGGATTGGCATCGGTGAACCTGCTGACTTGGTGATGCTCGCGGCCAATCCCCTCGACGACATCACCAACACTCAGCGAATTGAGGGGGTCATGATGGGTGGGACCTGGTTGGCCAAGTCAGCACTGCAGCAGCGGTTGGCCGCGCTACAGCAGGCCTATCTACAGGAACGGAAGTTCACCGAACTCGTGATGGCAGACGGCATCGAACCCGCCCTGGCAACCATCACAGGGCCGAATATCCAATCCTCACACCGACTCGACCTGGCCGCCTACGAGTATCTGATCCGCGGCTTCCTCTCCATCGGTGGTGGTCAAGTGGCACAGCAGCTGGCCGACACGGCGAGAGACCTCTACCCCGAAAACGATCTGAGCCATTTTCTGCAAGGCATGGTTGCAGAGGCCGTGACGGCAGCGACAGTTGAGGCAGCACGCCCGTGAGCGCCATCAGAACCTGAGAATGATGAAACACAGAGCCATGACCACAGTCGGCAGTGCTGCCCCGGCGAGAAGACCTGCGGGCGAGATCCCATGGGGGAAATACCTCTTGAGGATGGATTGGCCCGCCGGGTTGGGGGCATTGGCGATGACCGTAAGGCCACCCCCTGTGACGGCACCAGCGACGACGGCATACTTGAGCGTGTCGGTAAAGCCAGGCACGAGTGTGCTCAGATAGGTAATGGCGGCATTGTCATTGAATGCGGTCAGCACCGTCGCTCCAAGCAGGAGGGGGATTTCTCCAAGAGATCCGAGAACAGGGGCGATCCACCATCCCTGTACCCCACCGTGCATGACCAGCCCCGCGAGGAAAAATCCAACCAGCAGTGGCGGCTTGAGATCTAGTCGGTTCTGATACGGTGAGGTCGCTTGTGCGAAGCCCAGATAGAACAGAAAGCCGCCAATGAATAGGGCCGGGTAGTGGGCATTGAATACGGTCCATGCCATGAACAGGATATGGATCAGGATCATCCACCCAGGAACGAAAGCCTCACGTTGATCCCAGTTCGGATCTCGGTACGGTGGCCGCTGATCGTGAGACAGCAACCCCGGAAGGGATTTGCGCATGGTGGCCATGCGGATCTCCTCGAAGCGTTGCTCAAAGGCCTCGTCAAGCAAGGCGCGATCAATCTCATGATGGTGCTCTTCTTGCAGCGCATCCACGTTCTCGAGGATCTGCGTATGCAGTTGTGTCTTGATCTCGGCACACCTGGCGTCGAAAGAGGCATTGAAGCCCAACTGCTCCCCGACACTCGCCTCCAGCGCTTCGAACTCGCGTTCGAGATCGGCGCGCTTCACATAGCGTGACTGCAGCTCCCGCTTCATGCGGACAACGGCGTATTTGACCTGCAGTTCATCCATTTCACTACGGAAGCGCAGGAAGTAGATCCCATTGGCAATGAGAATACCGATGACGGCCTTCCAACCGAAGGAGGTCAGCATGTGCACCAGACCCCAATCCCAGGGGCCGGCGACCATCAGTACGGGCGGTGCCGCAAAGTGGGTCAATGTTCCGCCGACGGAAATATTGACGAACAACAGACCCAGTGTGGCGTATTTGAAGCGATTGCTGGGTGCCAGCGCGTAGAATTTCTCTCCCAACAGTAGGGCCGAGATGGTCATCGCTGCGGGTTCGGTGATGAAGGAACCCAGAATCGGGCCCACCGTCAGAATCGTCAGCCACCACGCGGCCAGCATTCCACCAAATAGGTTGGCCACCTTCCACATCAACAGCTCTGCCGCCTTCAGCATCGGGCGCGTGGCAGCCAAGATCATGATGACACCAACAAACATCGGCTCCGTGTAGTTGACCGTCGTCAGATACCCAATCGCCGTGTGCCAGTCATAGAAGCCGATGATGGCACCAACCAGAGCGATCGCCCAGATCCCAAACACCGCCTCCACTTCACCGAGGAAGTGGAAGACACCGGAGCCGAAATGCACAGAACCCTTCGGTTGCTCTCCCGATGCAATACGTGCTGCATGTTCATGCTCCCATCGATGGGAGATCTCCATCAGCCGACTTGTGAGAAACGTGTGGATGATGGCGCAGAGAAAGATGATCGTCGCTGCCAGATTAAAAGGCTCTGCCTCGACCCGGTGGATGAGAACATCGACGATGCTGTCGAGATGGCCGTCAGCATAAGATTCCAGGACGGGCGGAAACTCGACACTGGATGTGTGACCTCCGGAGGCGGCGGAAGCCATTGTTGCTGACAGGGATAGAAGTATGATCAGGCACGCAACGCGTGTCATCGACAAGACCCTCGGTGTTCGGTTTTTTGGAGGAAGACGCGGCCCTAAATATGGGCATTCACGAAGTTCGCCGCACGGTGGTGATTATTGAGTTCCGTAGAGGTCATCCAGAGGACGGCCAGCCATCTCCCGTGGCAACAAATTGTCCAGCCACTCCACCGACCGACCATCATGCGTCTGGCCTCGATAGGCCAGCAGATCATCGTCGTATTGCAAGCCGTTGTCGAAAGTCGCTCCCGACAGGTTGCGGGTTTGACCACCCCCATTGAGCGCGAAGGGGACCAGATGATGGCGGAAGTTACCGGTCCGTGACGATCCGTCGGCATCGGACGAGGCGCCTTCTAGGTGCTGGTCAATGTTGCGCGTCATTCCCGGCTCGAAGAAGTAACGATTCCGACAGTCGGGATGAGCCCCGTAGTTGCCTGCCAGATACTCGGACATGGGTTGCTTGCCCATCACCTTCGCCTCCAGCAGGTCCACGGTGAGATTCATCAGTCCCACCAACCCTGTATGACTCCAGTGATCCTCACCCCCCCGATTCGCCTGCTCGAGCGTATTCAGACTGATCAGATGGTCCGTGTAAAAGCCGGCAGGAACGTGGTCGTTCTTCTCCGCCAGCTTCGCCATGTCGAACAACACGCGGCCAAACAGCGGTGTGTGCGGTCCATCGGACAACCCATAGACGAAGACGAAGGGCTTCCACACGCGCCCCGTGTCGAGATGGTGCTTCGCCAAGCGCAGGAATTGCCGTGGATCGGACGCCTGCCTCTGCCCACCCATCAACTCGGTGATCTTCGCATTGATCGCCGCAATATCCGCCGGTTGAAATGAGTGTCGTCCGTCGAAGGCCTTCGCATACCGACCGAGCAACTGGCTACCGAATTCGACGCCGGCATTGCCATAGGGATCGCTGCCACTACCATGCCAAGGACTCAGGGCGTTGACCACGGCAAGCATCCCTCTATTGGGATCCGGATCTGGCACCAACCGTTCGTCGCCAGGTCCGTGCGCGTGTGCCCGAAAACCAAGAAGGGCCGCACAGGCTGTCACTGTGGCGCGGTCGTCACCAAGGGTAGGGCGCAATGCCTCTAATGCCTGTCTTACCCAGAGCGCATCCGTGCCGCCGAAGTAGGTCAGCGTCGAGGAGATGGGCCCCGATGTGTAGGCGCCATCGAAAAGGTCTGCCTGGCTCGCTGACTGCATGACGGCCAATACCGGTGGGCCACCTGCTGAAGAGCCTGTAAGAAATCGATAGCGACGTTCATGCTTGCCGCGATTCGCGGCGACCGCCGCAAAGGGATGGATCTCGTCCAACTTGTGGGCCGCGGTGACGATGGTTTTCTCTGAAAATTCCGTATAGAGAACTTGATAGCCTCTGGGTGGCAGCGCGTACATGATCGCATACCCGCGGCGCAGCCAATGGAAACCCTCAAATGTGTCAGGCGTACGCACGACGTTGCCCCCTTCGTCGACGCCGACGCTGCGATCCACCGTGTCCGCATCCCACTGCGGCACAGGCCCCATCAGGTGGGACGGCACGATCTGTTCCGACATGGCGACACCATTTTCACCACCCCAGGCAGGGTAGATCGAAACAAGGACACTACCATTCCACCCCTGCACGTCACCGGCATCGGCAAAGGAACCGGTCCCCGACGGGTCTGGAATCAGCAACCGATACATGCCGAGGCGGTTCGGATCCCCCACATCCAAACTTCCCCACTCCTCCGCATAGGGCATCCTCTGCCCATGGATATTCTGTACTACTTGGTAGCTGTGCTCCGCTTGCAGCTTACGTACCGGTATCCATTCCCCCGAGGCCGCGTCGCGCGTGCCAATCGGGCACCCTTCCTCGGGCGAGCCCGTCGGAATCATTTCCGCTGTGCGACCATCCGAGGCGGGCCACAATGGTTGCCGCAGACATTGATTGAACGGTTGAAAGTGCTCACTCATGAGTTCTCCAGAACGGATTGATCGCCAAACGTAGCACCCTCCGCAGGCCGCCAGTGATATTCCACGTCGGGCACACACTCCGGCGCAGGACTGATACCGAACTTCACGGCGAGAAAGCCGAATTTCTCGTAGAAGCTGCGTGCCCGTTGATTTTGTTGGTGTGTGTGCAGCTCAAGGCCCTGTGGAGCGAGACGCTTCGCCTGCGCCAGCAGCGCCGTTCCAACCCCAAGTCTTTGGTAGTCAGGGTGAACATAAAGCCGGTCAATGTAGGATCCCTTGAGCGCCACGAATCCACGTAGACCCTGTGTAGACTCCTCGATCCATATCTCACAGCTGGCGTGTATGACACCAAGAAAGATGTCGAGGGCCTTGGACTCTGTGAGCTGCTGAAACGACGGTAGGTAGTCGTATTCGTCGAGGCCGGACCGATGCCATATACGCGCAGCCTCCAGCGCATCATTTTCGTCGAAGAGGCGAATCACCTAGAAGAGATTTCCGAAGGAGAGCAGCACGACATTGCCCTCTGCTGAGGCAGCAAAATCGGCACGAAGACTCAGTTGTGAATTCCAGGTCACTCGGCAGCCAAAACCACCACTCCCATGCAGCTCCGCCGGGTCCAGAACCTTCCCAACACTCGGGGCCACGCGGCCTGCATCGCCAAAAAGCATACCAAGCGTCTCGAAGTAGTGTCCCCGCCAGCGCACACTCTTGAACGTGCGCCGCAGCTCGGCCGAATAGAGCATCTTCTTCTTGTCCGCGAAGCGTCGCGTCTTGAAGCCGCGCATAAAGGAGCCTCCCCCAACTTCGACACCACGAATTGATCCTCCCACCTCCGTCAGTTCGTAGAAGGGCGCATCGTCACCGAGACTCTCGAAAACAACGCGGGTAACCAGGACATTAGGGCTCGTGGGCGCCAGAAAAGACGGACGCCAGTAGTGCGTGTTGATGAGCGTGATGCGCCGGTAACCGTAGTCCGCGCCCAACAGCGAGCCACCCAGTTGCAAGGAGGCTTCACTCAGCAGCCCGGCCGTTGGTAACTCCTGGTCATTACGAGAGTCAAACATCAGTCCCACAACGATGAAATTTGCCCAGCCGCCACCGCGTCCACGCACCTCCCCCTCCCGCAGATTGAACACGTAGGAGGCATCCGCCTTCACTTCGTCGATCCGACTGGGAACACCGCGATTGAAGCGCAATCCTGAGAAAATGATCATCGGCTCCAACTCAGCATACTCGAGATCGAAGGCCGACTGTTGCTGCTCTAGCAGGTAGCGGTAGTAATCGGATTCCTCTTCGGTCTTTTGCTTGTCGATCTTGGTATCGTTGCCAATGCCAAAGAAATTGGCACCACGATTCTTGAGATCACGCGTCAGGAGCCTCGCATTGACGGGGAGTCCGAAAGGGGTAGGGAACTCCAGACGCATATGGTGGTTGCGCTTGCCCTTCGTCGTCAGATACCACTGGAAATTTGCGCGGTAGACATAAGGCTCGCGACCGTAGTTGGCCACCTCAAGCCAGCCACCATAGTGCAATCCACTGGATGGCGTGAAGAATGTGATGGGGAGCGCCGTGGCGCCATACGGGACACCATCAAGGTCGAAGGTACGCCGCCGACTGAGACGTTCGTAGCCCTGCTTGGCCCGGTTGCGTGCATCTCGTGCTGCCTGTTCTAGACTCTCTGTTTTGTCTTCAGCCAATAGAGGGGCCGGCAGGTTCGGCAGTAGCACACTGACGATCAACAGAAGCAGGTAGTAGGCAGATCGCACGCGTCAGTCTCCCGCAGGGCCTGGATGACCCGAATGGAGCGGTTCTAGAGTCTCGGTATCTGAGAACGGTAGAGGCTCACGCTGCACTCAGGCAAGCGCGCCAACCAGTCGACGCTGTGGCGAGGCGCACAACCGCAGTATGTCAGGCGGATCGTCGCGCTGCGCCAGGGCCCTCGCCAAAGTAGCGTTTGAAGGCCTTTGCGAAGGCGTACTCAGATTGATAACCCACCTCGGCAGCGATCTGAGCCGTACTCAGTGTGATATTCTGCAGCAAGCGGCGAGCAGCCAGCATACGCCAACTCCACAGATAACGGGCCGGACTTTCACCGACGAGCTCGCGAAAACGAGCGGCGAAGACCGCGCGAGACAGACCGGCCACCTGGGCCAACTCCTCGATCGACCACGAGCGCTCCGGTTGCAGATGAATCCGACTCAGACTCTGGCCAATCTGCGGATGCGCAATGGCAGCCAGGAAACCCTTCGCCGGCGGCGAATCACGCAGATGCAGTCTCAGGGTCTGGATCAGCAGGGCCTCCGCGAGTCGATCGACAACAACGGCGGCACCTTGCTGTTGGGACTGCGACTCAGCCGCCGCCAGCTGTGCCGCCGTCGCCAACCAGGACGTCTGCTCTTCCTCTGCCGTGGGCACGACGAGTACGATGGGAAGTGTGGTAAAGAGCGGGTGCGAGACGGTCTGATCCACATCGAAGTGTCCACAAACAAGGCGTGTCGATTCGCCCTCGCCGCCATAGGCAGCTTCCCCATCGGGACCCCGTCGAGGTTCGCCGAGCAACTGACCCGCAGGCACCGCGAGTGTGTCGGTGGAAGAGACGAGTTCGTGAGCATTGCCGTGTGGCAGGAGTGCGATGTCCCCACCTGTCAGCCGCGTCGCCGGCAGACCCGGGCCCCGTAGCCAGCACTCGCCTGAAGCGATGACGTGGAATGCCGCCACATTGTTCGCCGGGACGGCCATCCCCCAGGGTGCCCGGAAGTCCGACTGGAAATAGACAGTGCCACGCAGACGCAGAGCTTCCAGGGCGGAGGCGAGGACATCGAGACTCATCGGCCCTCTACTCCAGTGATGTCCATGAAGTGACGGCGACTTCGTGCAGATGTTGCTCATTGGCATTCCACATGATCTTCGTATTCACCGCTTGTCCCTGGTACAGGTCATTGAAGAAAACGAGGAGTTGCCCATTGTAGATCTTGAACGTGCGCGGATCGGCTGAAACCTTCGCCTTGTTCGTGGCAACACCAAAAGCGCAGTAGCCATGGTAGGCCGGAGCGTAGAGGGCTGGATCAGCGTGGAAGAGATCTCGATTCGCCGCAGATGAGAAGTAGAATGTGACACCGTCGTGCGTCGCGCCGAATTTTGCCTGACCTTGGACGGCCCGGTCTTGCGTATGGTAGGCGACCACATCATATCCATCGAGCACGACTCCATCTGCATTGGTATGCCAACTGTTGGGCGTAGCACTGGCCATCATCGACGTCGCCATGAGTAGAAACAAGATCATGAGGTAGCGGCCAGACATACTGTGGACTCCTGACTTAGGGTGGCGAAGTGAAATCGATCACTGCACCACCAAATCTCTCTAGCAGACAGATGCAGAAACATGCTCCGGCGTCGCATTCTGATGTCCGATTGGCTTAAAGTTTACAAGAATTGGAGCCTTGTCACTGAACTTGCCGCATCCAGCCCGCGCGATACGACGTGGGGCACCATATAGGAAGCCGAACGACATGAATGACACACCTAAGCACAGCATCAGATATCAGATATTGAACAAGCATCAAAAGGATGGTGTCGAGAATTTTCGCGATATCGACGTAGACGCGACGACTGAGGAACTTGAGCAACTGGACCGGGATGGGTATCTGGTTCGCGAGGCCCTTTTCGACGCCGACCATCTGTTGCGACTCAGAGCCTCCACGGACAGACTGTTCGGCGATGAGGTGGACCTGTCCAAGAGGAAGACCGCCGAACGATCATGGGGCTCGATCTTGCGTTATCTGGAGGACAAGGATCCGGTCTTCCTGGACTTGATCCAATACGAGCCCATCCTGTCCATCGCACGAGCCATGATGGGACCCATGCTGCGCCTACGAGGACTGAGTGCCCGAATCAGCTGGCCTGGCGAGGAAATTCAATCCGCCCCTTATCATCAGCATCTTCGCGTCAACACGATTCCGCGCCCGCCATGGTTCAGCGCACCCCACGGGCTCGATGCCCTGATTTATCTCGATGATCTCAACGATGACACGGGCCCGGTTTGTGTGGTCCCCGGTTCACATAAGTGGGTGGATCGCGAACCACCGTATCAGCAATTCGACCCGGTGGAGAGCGAACAGATCGTGCGTGTTGCCGCAGGGAGCGTCGTCATGATGCACTCAAATGTTTGGCATCGAACGGGCCCGACCCTCAGCGCCAATCGCAGAATGCTCATCCTCAGTTACACGCCATGTTGGCTAAGACGCTCGCCATACGGATCTCCACCGGAGAACGGTCTGACCGCTTCGCTGCTGGATGATGCGGATGAGGGCCTGCGAGAATTATTGGGCGTGGCAGGACACAGCTGACACGGATTCTGGCCGCATTCTTACCACATCATGACAGGATCGTGACACTCTCTGGGGCTGATCTGCTATGTTTCGGATCAGGAATAGAACATGCCAGGACACAGACTCCGCCTCACCCTCTTTCTGGGTCTCATCGTCGGCCCCGCCGGCATCCTCACCTTCCTCAGCCTGCGCGCCGCTCTCGATGAGCAACGTAGTGCCCTCGCCGACGTACGCGTGCGTGTCCCGGCGATCCGGGCTCAATTGGATGCCCGTCTCGCGCGGATCGTCGACGACCTCGCAACTGATCCGATACAGGCGGATGCGAGCGAGCATCCGGAAATCATGTTCCGGTTTTCTCTGGATCCTCAAGGCCACTTCACCAGCCCGAGGGTGTTGCATCCCGCCCTGCCCGATCGGAGTCCTGCATTTTCAACAGCGATCCTGCGAGGTCAGACGCTGGAATTTGGTGAACGAGCACCTCTGAGGGCCGCCGAAGCCTATCGCCACGCCATCATCGCCGCCCAGTCCCCCGGTGAGCAAGCGGAAGCACTCAACGCCCTCGGCCGGGTACTGCTCGCCACGAGAGACACGGACGGTGCTTTCCAGACACACCAGCAACTTTGGGATTACCCGAAGACATTGGACACCGACGGTGCCCACCCGCTCACCCTGAGCACATTGCGTCTGGCTCAACGCATCGCGGTTCCTTCAGCGGCCACGGGCAGGATCCAACTCATTCAGGAGTGGACGGCAGCGGTCATCGCCCAGGACATTCCGTTGCATCCCGGGACACTGCTCGCCGTCAGCCAACTGCGGAAGTCACTTTGGCCCTTTCGCGCGCAGGAGAAGCTCGAACTGCTCGCCGATCTCGATCGCGTCGCTCGTCAGGCAGAATTCGCGATGGCATACGATCATCTGCTGGAGACGGCGATCGTGCGCCCCGAGGCGACCTATCTCTGCTGTCGCGGTTCGACGGGGGCAGATCTGCTCGCCGCCGCACATGCAACCGAGTCGGGAGGGGCCGTTGGCGTCCGGATCGACCTGCAGGCGCTGACGGACGTGATCCTGGCGACGGATTCAGGTCAGGCCTTGCGAGACGCAGGCTTCGAAATCGCCTTGTTCGGCGCCGATGAGACCCTCGAATTCGAACAGCGATATGGCGATGATGTGCGACTCGTCACTACCGCGAGCAACTTCGTCTATCGCCTGAATCTGGGGATCTACTCGCGCGATCAGCCCTTCGTCTTTGAGCACTACCGCAACCGCAATGCCCTGTTCGTGGGTGGCATCGGACTACTCGCTGCCACCATCGGACTCGGTCTGTGGGTGGTGATTCGAGAAACGACCCGCGAACTGGAAACAGCGCGACTGCGTGCTGAGTTTGTCGCCAATGTCTCCCACGAGTTGCGCACACCGCTCACCACCATTCGCATGTACGCTGAAACACTGCTCCTCGATCGCGTTAGCAGTGACGAGGAGCGCCACGAATACCTGCGCACGGTGATGCGGGAGGCCCAACGTCTGAGTCGAATGGTGGGAAACATCCTCGACTTCTCGCGCCTGGAGAGTGGCCGCAAGGACTTCGACCCGATAGAGCTTGATCTAGGCCAGGTGGTGCGCGACACGTTGGATGAATTCGAACCCGTCTTCGACGAGCAACACTTCGAGGTCGCTGTCGATGTCGACAACGATTTGCCGGTGATTCATGCCGATCGAGAGGCGTTGGCGACAGCCGTCGCCAATCTCGTGGGCAATGCTGTGAAGTATTCGTCCGCAGAACGAGAAATCGATATTCGCGTCTATGCGGTCAAGGCAGAAGTGTGCGTCGACATCTCAGATCGGGGCATCGGTATTCCGGAGACCGAACGCGTGGTCGTTTTCGACAAGTATCGTCGCGCCAGCAATGTTGCGGGTCGTGCAACAGGTACGGGTCTGGGCCTTGCTCTGGTCGCCGGCATTGTCACATCTCATCGTGGTTCAGTCGAGGTTCTTGCAAGAGATGGCGGTGGAACCACCGTGTCGATGAAATTCCCTATTCACAAGAAGCTGACCTAGGATGCCGAAAATTCTTGTTGTCGAGGACGAACGCCCTATCTCCAAAGTCATCGTCGACAACCTCGCCTTCGAGGGCTTCGAAGCGATCGCCGCCTTCGATGGCCCGTCGGGTCTGGAAATGGCGATGAATGACGAACCTGACCTCGTCTTGCTGGACATCATGATGCCGGGCATGAATGGCTATGATGTCTGCCGCGCACTGCGACAGGCGGGCAGGGACACACCCGTGATCATGTTGAGCGCTCGTGGCGAGGAAGTCGACAAGGTCCTTGGACTTGAGCTGGGCGCCGACGACTACATCACCAAACCCGTGGGCGTGCGCGAATTGATGGCAAGAGTTCGTGCTGTGCTGCGTCGCGCACCCGGTTCAGCGGTGCCACAGACTGAGTCTTCCCCAAGACCTCTGGATTCGAAGCTCGTGCTCCAATTCGGCACAGTGTCCGTCGACTTTGAGACGTATGAGACAGTCGTCGGTGGCAATGTCATCCATCTCTCACCGAAGGCTTTCGGTGTGCTTCGTCTTCTTTGGTCACGCGCCGGCAAGGCCGTATCGAGGGCGGACATTCTTCAACAGGTCTGGGGCTATGACGCCTTGCCCACAACCCGCACCGTCGACAATCACGTGGCGGAACTGCGCGCCGCCGTCGAGCAGGATTCCGGCCAGCCTCAGCATCTGCTGACCGTCCACGGTGTGGGCTACCGTCTCGTAGATGTGCCTGCCCCCCCTGCGGACATGACGGAAACGTGACGCAATCCATACGATACTCGCACCTGGCCGTGACAAGCGACCAGCGCGTCGTCCTATCTTGAATTCAGGCATTATGAAGACACTCTACTACATCCTTCTGACCGGCTCTGTTGCCCTTGCCTCGCAGGCGGTGGCGCAACCCGCCACATCGTGGTGGGAGCGCCCCCTCGTCGCACCAAGAATTGAACTCGATGCAGAGGCGCTTCTGGCATCTGCCCTGCATCAGGAAAAGGCTCTTGGGAATATCGACTCTGCACTGACCCAGTATCGGCAGGTCCTGCGCCTCCATTCTCAGCATCGTGCGACAGCATCGACGGCTCGCCGGGCCAGATCGAGACTTGCCCACCTGGAGAGTGCAGACCTGACAGCCAGGCCGAGGACGGGCTCAAGTGTGGTGCCGCGACGAGTCACGCCGTTGGTTCGAGTTGCTCGAAGTCTGCAAATCTCACCAGCCCGCGCAGCGACGACGAACGCATCTGCTGGTGTGGCAGATCCTTTCGGTGCCCGACGCCGGTGGTTGAGTCGATCCTTACGATTGCGCGGCCAAACCGACAGCAGAGCCTCACAGGTCGCACCGGCGCTGCTGGCCATCGGCCATGCCGCCGAGACCATGCGATCGGCACTAGGTCTGCGTGGGATCGCCGCATACGTGGAAAATCAACTTCGCCAGAGTCGTGATCGTTCCATGACACCACACGAGCTTCTACTGGCGGCAATGGATCTGGAACAGGAACACGAAGATTTCGACGGCGCCACGAGGCGTTATCGAGAGTTGGTTCAGCTGAATCTCACTGGTGGGATCGCGACCCACCTGAACCTGCGAGCCCGACTCGGACTCGAGCGCTGCGAGAACTGGCAGCGCTCATCCAGCGGCTCCTGAACCGCGGCGCAAGTCGCAGGAGCATCATTATGCGCATCCTTGGAATCGTCATTCTCGTCACGGGTATGTTGATGGGCATTGGCAGCAACCTGGCTGCCTTCATCGATCCACCATCGCTCCTCATCGTCGTAGCCTTTACTCTCGGCGCCCTATGGATTTCGGGCGCCTCCATTCCGGGCATGATTCGGGCTTTGGGATCCACCCAGATCGACGCCACTGAGGCTGCCACGGCTGCCCGATCGTGGGGGCTGGCGAGCAAGGCGGCGACAGCCGCCGGTGTGGTCGGCGTGTTGATCGGTGCCGTGATCATGCTCAGGAACATCGACGACATTGGCGCGATCGGACCGGGGCTGGCCATCTGCATCCTTACCAGTCTCTACGGACTCGTCGTCGGCTACGGCTTCTGCCTGCCCTGCCAGCGTTACGTCGAATCTCGCCAATAGAGGCTCCATGGGGCGAGGTGGCGCAATCATTGGCACGCGTCCGCCTCGCTCCAGGCAGCCTCTCGTCCACGTGCCCACTTTAGATCAGTCGGCGATTCCCTCTTCGAGAAGCCGCTTGAGTAGAACAAGATCCTTGTTATTTGCCCGCCGGATCATGAAGGACATGAAGGCCGTCATCAGCGCCGAGAAACCCGATGGTCGTCTTCCATTCGACGGACTTGATATTAACATACCACACCGGCACATTGTCCGGATTCGCTGCAAAGCTGGCGACAAGGTGCCGTGGCCGGTCGATGATGAGACTCGTGGTGACGTCAACTGCCATATTGATCCTTCCGTTTCCTGCCACCTCGCTCATCACACCCGTGCTTGTTAGTTTTTCTGTGCCCTAACCCGTCAACTTGGCCGGATGTCAGCATGCCGCACCCACGACTCGGGTCTTGCACCATCTCAGTACTGCTCCTGATGGCCATCTCTTGTCCTTCCCCTCTTGCTGCTGAGCTAGAAGTCATGGAAAACGACCTCCGCCTGATCGGTGGACTCGGAGGACTCTATCTGCTCGCCGAACCTGGAGAACTCTCCGTCTCTGTGTACAAACGAGATCGACACGAGGGCAACAGGGCCACTGACCTGCGTGCAATCCTTCTCGGGCCAGATCGTATGGTACTCGACGAGGTCATCATTCAGGGCAATGACCAGGCAACGTTGACGACGCAGGTAGAAAGCAGGGGCGTCTACGTCGTCAATGTGACGGCCGCTTACGATAGATACGGCGACAATGTGTGGTGGGGGTTCAGCACCACCAGCAGCAAGTATCTGGTCGAGACGTCCCGTGGACACAAGGACGCTCGCCACGTGGAGCCGATCACTCTGGGACCCTCCCTGGCCGAAGACGAATCAGATCTATCCTATGACATCTGTTTTCTACCCAGTGAGCGCGGGTTCACCATCGAGCTTGAAGGTCTCAGTGGCGACGAACCACCGAGCTTGTTCGACAGCCAGATGAGGTTGCAGGGCACCCTCGACGTAGCCGCAGAGGGTACAGCAACCCTGACGGTCCCGCCGACGGATCACGAACCAGGCGAGCCCTGGTGCCTCCATCTTCCAGATGGCGCCTCGCAGATACTGATCGACGGTGTCACCCAGTGGGAGCAGGGAGACCGCCTCGACAATCTCTCCCTGTGGTCGCCGAATCGCGCCAGTTTCTTCCCCCTTCATGATTTACGTTGGGCTCTCACTCCTTATGCACATGTCTTTCATGCAGAGTCCGACACCGCATACGAGGTAGATTTTCGCCTCCACAACAATGGCTCAGACACAGACACTCTTCGGCTCACCGTCGAGTCTGATGCTCTGCAGGTGTCACTCTCTGAAGAAAGTATCACTGTGGCCCCCGGTGAGGCAGCCTCGATCACCGCACGAGCGATACGTTCCGTAAACGCCACCGTTGGAGAGACAGCGGTAGCTCGTCTCATCGTGACGTCTGCCCGACATCCAGAGTTCGAGACGTGGTCCCGCCTCGAGGCCCGTAGCGAACCAGTCACATCGACACCGGTCGAATTGCCCCTCGTCTACCGGCCCTATGAGCATGAGAACGCACAGTTTGGTTACACGCCCGACTACCCGAATGACAATCAGATGTACTTCGGGCCAGATAATACAGCGTGGATCCGCGCTAACGATGGCTTGCATCGCTACACGTCGCATCAATGGGACTTGATCGACACCATACCGGGCAAGAGGGTTCGCGCCAGTGGTTCGAAGATCGCCTTTGGCAACAAGGGCGAAGTCTGCCTGCTCGCCGCATCCACCGACGGGCCTGCCTATCTCTACTCAGCAGATGCGGGCAAGACTTTCTCCGAAGCCTTCACAGATGCGCCGAAATCAAGAACCCAGGCTGACATCGAACAATTTGCCGGCCATAATCTGCCAGCAGGCCCAGCACCCTTCGTTGTCGCCACGCAGACCGGAGGCCCTGATCCGGCGAACTTCTGGCGGCGCGTCAATGACCTGAATCTCTATCTGCCAGAGTTCGACGCGGGTAGTTTGACCGTCGGCGAGCCGATCCCCGTTTCACAACAAGCCATTGGCATCTCGTCGCACTCCGGGATTCCCTCTGCCATCGCTTCAGCTGGTGATCGCGTCCACGTCATCTGGGGCGAGGCAACAGACCCTGACGTCGATATGCCAGGTGTACCCGCCTTTGTCGCCACGTGGGATCGCAGCGAAAATCGCTGGCTCGGCGCGCCGAGTCTGGTCGGTTATGGCCCCCCGGCCAACGACGTCCACAACACGCCGAGTCTGGTCATCGATTCAGAAGGATACCTGCATACGCTGACGGGTACGCATGGGTCGCCCTTCGCCTACGCGCGCTCCCTGGCACCTCACACAGCCCACGAGGGATTTACGGAACCGGTGTTGGTGGAGGAGGGACTGCGCTCAACCTACGTCGGTCTCGTCTGTGGTCCCGACGACACGCTTCATCTGGTATTTCGTGCGTGGAAGGATGATGGCCTCTACCACCCTCACAGCCACTACGCCAATCTCGGCTACAAACGAAAAACAAAGGACGGCGAGTGGGAACCAATGCAGCGACTTGCCGTGGCCCCCTTCTCCGAGTATTCGATCTGGTATCATCGCCTCACCATCGATCGACGCGGCCGACTCTTCGTGTCCTTTGATATCTGGTCCACCTTCTGGTTCTATCGAACCGACCACGTGGGCCAGCGTCGCAAGACGATCATGTCCCCTGATGGTGGCGATACGTGGCAACTACTGCAATCAAGCGACCTTGGTGACTGACCATTCAACACCGACAGTGCATCCGCTCTCGTGTAAGTGATGGCTACTGTCCCTTCTTTCGGTTCTGACATGCCATCACGAGAAGACGAGCAAAACACAATGGAATTGCTGCAACTTGGCTGGGATGCACACTTCGAAGTGCCCTTTGGGGAGTATCGCGAACGTGGTCTGCAGGCTGGCCGGGTCTCCATCCAGCATCGCGATCTGTATCACCTGATGACGACGGACGGTGAAGTAGAGGGGATCGTCACCGGGCGCCTGCGGCACGAGGCGAGCAGTCCCGCAGACTTCCCTGCCGTCGGCGACTGGGTCGCCTTTCAGCCAAGTGATATGGATGGTCCCGTCGCCATCCAAGCCGTTCTACCACGACGCAGCACCTTTTCGCGACAGGCGGCCGGCACGGTGCCTTACGAACAGGTGATCGCCACCAATATTGATACGGTGTTCATTGTCAGTGGTCTCGATGACAACCATTCTGTGCGTCGAGTTGAGCGCTACGTGACACAGGGTTGGGAAAGCGGTGCAGTACCCGTCCTGCTCCTCAACAAGGTCGACCTGTATGGCGACCCTGAGGCAATTCTCGAGGAAACACGAGCAGGATTGATCGGCGTCGACGTTCATGCCGTCAGCGGCGAACGTGGCGACGGAATAGGTGCCCTGGCTCCCTACCTGGGGCCGGGCAAGACCGTCGCCTTTGTCGGCTCCTCGGGCGTCGGCAAGTCCACCCTCATCAATCACATCGTTGGGCGCCAGGAGATGGCGACCACCGAAGTGCGCTCCGGGGACTCACGCGGCCGCCACACGACGACGCACCGAGAATTGGTTCCCATGACAGGCGGGGCATTGCTGATCGACACACCGGGGATGCGTGAGTTTGCTCTCTGGTCAGATGACGATGGCGGTGCCGAGAGTGCCGAAGACCCTCTCGAGGCCTTCGACGACATTGCCGCTTTGGCACGCAAATGTCGCTTCCCAGACTGCCGCCACATGAACGATGTCGGTTGCCGCGTTCAGGAGGCGGTGCGGAGAGGCGATCTCGACTACAGTCGCGTGCGCAGCTATCGCGGCCTGGCGAGAGAGATCGACATCGCCGCCAAACGCAAGAAGCCGGGACGCATGACGGCGGACGCCGACTCCAAGCGACGCGCCAAACGCTCAGACCGACGGTCTGAGAAGCGGCGACTTCGCGAAGACATGGACGAGGACTGATCCGATGGCACTGTGTCGCACTGAGGATCGGCTACGGGTGTAACTACCAGAAGTGAAGCGGGCGCCCACGCGTCTATCGCGTGTCACATCGAGGCAGCGATAGCTCACCTAGCTGTCGCTCATTCGACCCACATCCGCCCCCATCATCCGGTCCTCTCTGATCAATCGCTGGTGAATCAGCTTATGCGTTGCTGGTACGGAGATTGCAATAGCGGCGGTGGGTGAGCGGCAGTACACGGGGTAGTGGGATGGATGATGAGGGGCGGCGGATCCGAGTTCAAGGCTGCTGCGGATTGACCCTGGCGCTGCTGACGGCAGCGCTGATGGCAGGTGGATGTGGTGATAGTGATAACGGTCGTCGCGCCGTAGACTCTGGTCTTGCCGGGTCTCACGGTAGTTGCCAGGAGTGCCATCTCGACGATGGTGCCCTGAAGCTTCTCGCACAAGAACCACAGGAGACGCCCGAAGACTCGGGCGAAGGGTGAGGCGGATCTGTGCCTCCGTTGGAGGCGTGGAAAAAGGTCCTTGTTGATTCAACATTCCTTGCCACGACACACGGACAGCGACGCTGTGTCGATTGCCATGGTGGCAATGCCGATACGGACGAGATGGTCTCAGCCCATGATGGGTTGATCGCTGATCCCTCGGACGCTTGTGCGGACTGTCACATCTCGGAAGCGGCGCATTTCGAAGACTCCCAACACGCTCAGCTGCATGGTTATCGGAATCTGATTTCCGCACGTGCGGGCGTCGAGCAGATGACGCCCGACATGAATCAGATGTTCGAGGCCAATTGCAACACCTGTCACGTGACTTGTGGCCAGTGTCACATTTCCCGACCGCATTCCGTCGGCTCCGGCTTCGTTGCAGGTCATCAGATCATGCGACGGCCATCGATGGTGGAAAACTGCACAGCCTGTCATGGCAGTCGCATCGGCGCGGAGTTCCGCGGCGAAAACACCGCGATCCCCGCCGACACCCACTATCTGCAAGGGATGCAGTGCGTCGCCTGCCACGGCGCAGATGAGATGCACGGGCATGGGCGGCAGGGCGACACACGCTATGAGGTCGACGTCGCACCCGCCTGTGAAGACTGTCACGAAACAGCATCGACCAATGCCTACCACGAGCCCCACGGCGACAAGGTGCAGTGCCAGGTCTGCCACAGCACCACCTACAAGAACTGCTACAACTGCCATGTCGGAGAAGGGCTTGAACAACCCTCCGAAATGGACTTCAAGATCGGCCGTAATCCACTCAAGTCCGACACGCGGCCCTATGACTTTGTTGTCCTTCGACACATCCCTATCGCGCCAGATTCGTACCGGGACTATGTCTCAGGTGCGCTCGTCGATTTCGCCACGATCCCCACGTGGAAGTACGCCACGCCTCACAATGTGCAGCGAAGGACTCCCCAGACAGCAGACTGTACGAGCTCGTGTCACGGGAATAAAGAGGTCTTCCTCACGGCAACCGATCTGGTCGGCCTGGCGCCCGAGGAAATCGCCGCGAATCAGGGTGTTGTAGTCGAGGTGATCCCATGACCATGGAGATTTCTACTCTACACAAGGAGACCATCATGCGAGCAATCGCGTTTGCAGTGGCAGTGACTATGACTGTATTCATCAGCGGCTGTGGCGATGACGATGACGATGGCGTGAATGGCCCAGGGGCAAGCCTCGAGTTTGACGTCATCCAGGCCAATGTGGATGCCTACGTAGATAGCGACATCGGCCCCGTGACCACCGCGCAAGCACTGTTCGACAATCTCAACGATGGGAATGCGAGCAACAATCCGACGATCGTCAGCGTGCGCTCTGCCGCGCACTACGCTCTCGGCCACATCGAAGGAGCGATCAATATCCCCTGGCGGGCCATCGCCGAACCGGAAAACTTGGCGATGCTCTCCAAGGACGACGACATCGTCGTCTACTGCTATACCGGCCACACGGGGGGCGTCGCCACGACAGCCCTGCGTTCACTCGGCTACAAGGCGACGAACATGAAGTTCGGCATGGTCGCATGGTCGAAAGATCCCACCGTGCGCGCCACGACGCCATTCACCGAGGCCACGGAGGCGCACGACTTCCCTGTGGAAGCGACGCCAAACGAGCCAGGTACGTACGCGTTGGCAGATCCTGACTATACGAGTTCGAACGCCGAGGACGTCATCGTCATGGCGGCGATCGAGAACTACCTCGTGGACAGTGCACCGGTCATTAAGGCACAGGCGTTGTTTGATAATATCAATGATGGCAATGCCGCCAATGATCCCGTCGTCGTGAGCGTACGCGCTCCCGAGCACTATGCGGTGGGCCACATTCCTGGTGCGATCAACATCCCCTGGCGTCAGGTGACCAAGTCAGAGAATCTGGAAAAGTTGCCGACTGACAGACAGATCGTCGTCTACTGCTACACAGGACACACGGGCGCCGTGGCAACGACTGCACTGAATCTGCTCGGGTATGATGCGGTGAATATGAAGTTTGGAATGGGCGCCTGGACCACGGACCCTGCCGTGCGTGTAGCTGCTCCATTCTCCGAGGACGCGGTGATGGGCTTCCCGGTCGTGCAGTAATCACCGCCCAACCTCGAAACCGCAGGCGTCAGCTACGATGTCCGCGGGGGGACGCGTCACCCGCAACGGTGGCGCGCCCCTGTTTTTTTTGGCCGGGTCCCATCATCCGTTACGTCTCTCTGATCGCAAGTACCCTGCCAATACATCGCATCTGGCCTTGCGCTAGAGCAAGTGTGTCATCCTCGACGCACCGGGTGATGCGGGTCCCATCATGGGGGAATCATGTCTCGCTTTCACCCTTATCAGAGGCACTGGCTGGCACCGCTCTCAGGGCACGAAGGAAGGAAGAGTCCGGGCACCGATTCTGCTCACTGTTCACTTGCAGGTGCTCGGATCGTCGCGAACTTGAGGAGAATGGATGCACAGCGTGAGAAATTGGCGGGAACGCTACACGGACAAGACCAGAAGCGCCGAAGAGGCCGTCGGCGCCGCGCGAGCGGGGCACCGCGTGTTCATCGGCTCCGGCGCCGCCGAACCACAGACTCTCGTGGAAGCACTCTCGGAGCGTAAAGACATCAGTGACGCCGAGATCGTCCACATCCTCACCCTCGGCGTGGCCACCTATGCCGAACCCCGGCTGGGGAATCGTTTCCGGCACAACGCCTATTTCATTGGTGCCAACGTGCGCGATGCCGTATCCGAAGGCCGAGCGGACTACACACCAATCTTCCTTTCCGAAATCCCTGCACTCTTCCGCGAAGAGCGGGTCCGAATCGATGTAGCACTGGTCGAGGTGAGTCCGCCGGATGAACACGGCTACTGCAGTTATGGCGTCTCCACCGACATTGTCAAAGCGGCCACCGAGAGTGCGCGTGTCGTCGTGGCGGAAGTCAACGAACAGATGCCACGCGCCCTGGGTGATTGCTTCGTGCACGTACGTGATATCGATGTATTGGTGCCGACGGATCGCCCCATCCTTGAAGCGCGACAGGGAGAGCCAGACGAATTGTCGCAGAAGATTGCCCGCCACATTGCCAACCTCATCGAAGACGGCTCCACCTTGCAGATGGGCATCGGCACGATCCCGGATGCGGTCCTCCACTACCTGTCCGATTCGAAGGACCTGGGCATTCACACAGAGATGTTCAGCGACGGCATTATCCCCCTCGTGGAGAAGGGCGTCATCACCAACAGTGCCAAGACGCTTCACCGCGGCAAGATCGTCGCCAGCTTCGTCATGGGATCGCGAAAACTCTACGACTTCATCGACAACAATCCCCTCGTAGAATTTCACCCAACCGAATACACGAACGATCCCTTCATCATTGCCCAGAATGACAAGATGGTTGCTATCAATGCCGCCATCGAAGTGGATCTGACAGGACAGGTGTGTGCCGATTCATTGGGCACTCTGTTCTACAGCGGTATCGGCGGCCAGGTAGACTTCGTCCGTGGTGCCGCGCGCTCCCGTGGCGGCAAGCCGATCATCGCGCTACCCTCGACTGCCGTGAATGGCACGATCTCCCGCATCACGCCGAGTCTCAAGCCTGGCGCCGGTATCGTCACCAGCAGAGGCGACGTCCACTACGTGGTGACGGAGTATGGCACGGCCTATCTGCACGGCAAGACCATGCGCGAGCGTGCCATGGCGTTGATTCAGATTGCCCACCCAAAATTTCGTCCCTGGCTGCTGGCTGAAGCCAAGACGCGCAACCTCGTCTACGCCGACCAGATAGAGCAGCCGGTCCGGATGACCCTCTATCCAGACGATATCGAACAGTCGATCGAATTGAAGAACGGCGAACAGGCTTTTCTACGACCACTCAAGCTCACTGACGAACCTCTCGTGCGGGATCTGTTCTACCGACTGTCACCGGAGGCAATCCACTACCGATTCTTCCGCAGCATCCATTCCATGCCACACACGCAGCTCCAGGATCTGATGACCATCGACTATGAGTCGGACATGGCGATGGTCGTGCTCACGGATCGAACCCAGGACGCTCGCATGCTCGCCATCGGCCATTACTTGAAGGACCAGCGAACGAATTTCGCTGAATCAGCCTTCCTTGTGCTGGATGAGTGGCAGAACCTGGGGATTGGTACGAAGCTGATGGCCTCCCTGGCTGAGACCGCCCGGTGCCATGGGGTCGTAGGCTTTACTGCAGAGGTATTGGCTGACAACCTGGGGATGCTGCGTGTCTTCCATAAGTGTGGCTACGCCGTTGAGAGCACGCTGGCAGATGGGGTCCACTCCCTGCGGATCTCATTCTGAACACTTGACCATCGCGGCGACACTTGCCCTGTGCCTATCCTGCACACGATACTGGGCCCTGTAATTTCATCCACGCGCTTGAACCTGTCGCGATGATTTCTCTGACACTCTAGCAGTGAAAACGATTCTATGCATGATATCGCCCTCGATCTGCTGATTCTTCTCGGCGGCATTTGGCTCGTCGCTATCACGTTGCGTCCCCTCGGACTACCGACAGTGATGGGCGAGCTGATCGTCGGTGTTGTTGTGGGACCTGCCGTGTTGGGTTTGATCCAACCCGACGACGCGATCAAGCTGCTGGCGGAAATCGGCATCTTCTTTCTGATGTTCCATGCTGGCATCGAAACCCAGCCAAATGAATTCTTCGATGCCGTGAAGCGCTCCATGGGTGTCGCCATCGTCGGCGCCATCGTGCCTTTCAGTGTGAGTTTTGGTCTTGCCCTGATGATTGGCCTGGATGTGATCGGCGCCACCTTCGTCGGCCTGACGATGACGGCCACTGCCGTCGTGATCACTCTCAAGAGTCTGAAAGATCTCGATCTGGCCAACACGCGAGTGGCACGGATCATTATTGCCAGTTGTGTGATCGATGACCTGCTCACCCTCATCTTTTTTGGCCTGCTTGTTGGTGTTCTTACGGGCGGAGAATTCGAACCGATCAACATTGCCATTACTCTTGGCAAAGTCATCGGTTTTTTCGCTGTCTGTTTGTCGTTGGCATTGTTTGTGTATCCACGTCTCAGTCTGCCTTTTCGCTCAGAGGGGGGCAAGGGCTTCACCTTCGTTTTGTGCACCGCCTTGGCCGCCGGGCTTTTTGCCGAGGCGATCGGTCTGCACATGATCCTCGGTGCCTATCTGGCCGGTCTGTTTTTCGAGGAGAAGGTCGCGCATCCGAATCTCGTCAAGGTCGTAACGGACCGAGCCTATGGGATCGCGTATTCCTTTCTTGGTCCCATTTTTTTCATCTCACTGGGATTTTCGATCACCTTCGATATCACAGCAGCTCAGGTCGGTCTCGTCCTGCTTCTGACAACAATTGTCATTGTTGGTCAGATCGCCAGTGCGGGCAGCATGGCCTTGCGCATGGGATTGCCTAAATGGGAAGCCCTGACCGTCGGTGTCGGCATGTGCGGCCGCGCCGAAATGGCTTTCATCCTCGCGTCACTCGCATTGAGTCAAGGTGCCTTTGATCAGACGATCTTCACGATGCTGATCATGACAACCTTCCTCCTCAATCTGTTTACGCCGCTGGCTCTGAAGGGCTGCGCCATGCTCTTGCAGGGTCGTGCGGCGCGACAGGAAGGCGCCACCCGCGGCGTTGTTCAGATAGACAAGTTCAACGCCCCTCTCGTCGAGGAACGCTTTGAGGGTCAATTGCCACGTACGCTTCCTGATGTCGAGGAAGGTGTCGTCATCTACGGCTATGGGCCCGAGGTGGACTCCTTCATGCGGGAACTGGAGGACCACGAATTGCCGTGGGTCGTGATCGAGGAAGATGAAGCCGTTGCGCGGCGACTGCATGCACATGGCCAGCATGTGGTGCATGCTACCCTGGCCGATGAAGATCTTGATTTGCGACAGCTGGCCGGCGCTCGCGCCCTTGTGGCCAATGGCCCCGATGAGGGAAACGCCCTGTTTGCTCTGGGTGCTCGAGAACAGGGATTTTCTGGTCCCATTGTGGCGATGGTCAAACAGCCAACACACCGAGAACCGATGATGCTCGCCGGTGCGACGGCCGCTTTCACACCCAATCATGTCCTGGCTGCGGTCATCGCCGTACGCGCCAGTGCCCGAATCGGTCCCCGTGTCGCCGGCATTCAACCTCTGCATCAATTGTTGGAGGTCGCCGAGATCCGAGTACACGAGGGCAGCCCTCTCGCCCATAGCTCATTGGCAGAGACGAAATTGCGAACGGTGACAGGTGCGCACATTGTCAGCCAGTGGCGCGACGGCGAGCTGCGCTCTCCCCCTGGCCCACAGGATGAGTTGAAACCTGGCATGTTGCTCGTCGCGGCAGGATCCCCTGAGAGCATCCGTCGGCTCAATGACATCGTCCGACCCATCACCCAGCATGGTCCCCTCGTGTTGGTGGGCTCCGGCGATGTCGGCGAGAAGCTGGCTGAGATTCTTGGAAGCGCCGGCGAGGAAACATGCGTGATCGGTTCTGAAGCAGATCCCCACGTCGATATCGTCGCCGATGTGCTGGACCCTGTTGCCTTGGATTCCACACCGGTGAAAACGGCGCGAGCCGTGATCCTTGCCTTCGACGCCGACAGTACCACACTGCTGGCCACGACGGTCATGCGCGCCTACGCCCCCGATGTGCCGATCATCGCCAGTGTATCCCTCGTAGAGAATGTGGGTCGCATTCAACAGGCGGGAGCGGACTTCGCCTTGTCCGTCAGCCAGGTGGCCGGCCAGATCCTCGCCCATCACGTGCTCGGCGAGACGGTTTCACACCAACCCCGGATCAAATTGCTGAAGGTGCAACCAGGTGGCCTGGTGGGTAGTAACCCCATCGAGGCACAGATGCGTGAACGCACGGGCTGTTCCGTCGTCGCCATCGAACGAGCTGGCGAGATCATGATGGACATTCCACCCACCTTCTCGCTCGTCGAAGAGGATGCGATGTATCTGTGCGGCACGGCGGACGCCTTCAACCGCCTGTTCGATCAGTATCCCGTGCCGAGAAGCTAACATGGCTATGTCCAAGGGCCGATGACGGCCAACAACCCGCTCGCCGAAGCGGGCACGACGCTGATCTTTGCTGTCGCGCTCGTCGTCGAAGGCGCACTGTTTGTGGTGGCCATGATTCTGGGCGCCCTGTTCGATGCGCCACCTATGGCGACATGGGCCGGTGCCGATGCGACCTCTGCTGCCTGGGGTCTGGCGGCGAGTCTGCCACCGGCGCTGACCATCATGTGGGCCCTGCATCAACGTGCGGACTTCGCCTGGCGCTTGCTCGAACAAGCGGAAGAATCAGTCGGGGCGTTGCTGCGCCTGGCACCCTGGCAATTGGCCATCGTTTCGATGATGGCCGGATTGACGGAAGAAGCTCTTTTTCGCGGTGTGCTGCAGATAGCCGCCACCGGCACACTCGCCGCATGGCTGGACGGTGCCATGGCACAGATCTATGGCATCGGCGTCGGCGCCCTGCTGTTCGGACTCGCCCACCCCATCAGTCGCACTTACGTGGTGTTCGCTGTCCTCTTTGGTAGCTGGATGGGTGTCCTGCTACTGCTGACTGGCAATCTGTTGGCGCCGATCGTCGCCCATGCAGCTTACGATTTCATCCTTCTGCTGTACATCAGATGGGCCTGGCAGGATCGTCCAGGTCATGGGGCGGAATTGCCCGTCGCCGAGGCAGACGAATTGGCCTAGCCTGCGAACGATTCCGGACGACGAACGATCCGCCGCTTACTGCAACCACCCTTTAGCGATCGCCGCTCTGCAGAGCACGATCATGGCCGCACCCAGCACGATCGCCACCAGCGGCATCACGACGGCCGATGACCCCATCAGACTAACCGCATCGCTCATGAACCAGATGTGCGTCGTCTGACTGAGCACGCCGAGGATGCTGGCAATAAACAGGGGCAGGGCCCACTTCCTCCTGATCAGCAGACAGATGCAGCCGAGTGTTCCACCGAAGACCTCGAAGGCAAACACGAAGTTCACCCAACTTGGGATGCCCGCCAGATGCTGGCGCTGCACCTGGGGCATGGCCTGAAGCAATTCATCCGTTATGAAGACACGCATGAAAAAGGCAGATGTGTCCATCAGATACCACAGAAGGGCAATGACAGAAACCACCCGAAACCAGACAGGTACGGACAGGTCAGCTGTTTCTTCAGTCATGGGGATGCCTCAGAAAAATGGTTGGCAGAGTGAGTGCTTTGACCGTGACGTTACGAACATCCTCGGGGCATGGGCCAATCCGTGTCGAATCCGGCGCCTTGCAACAACGATATCCCGACCTCGAGATGGCGCCCCACGGTGGCGACACCGTGGGAGTCGTCGCCAGGCACACAGGGTACACCGAGTTCAAGGGCAACTTCCAGAATAGACCCGGTCACATAGGGCTCTGACGCGCCTTTTTCCAGGGCCCTGACATTCAGGTCCAGGATCGCGCCGATTTCTTTGGCTCTGTTGAGATTTCGACGGATTCGATCCTTGATCACCGGCATCTGCAGCCGTTCGACATAGTCCTTGTCATGCATACGAATCAGATCGAAGTGGCCGATCACTGCAGGCTTCAGGGCGCCCATCAGTTCGAACTGTTGGTCGAAATACGCACAGTAGAGTTCAACAATGCCGCCGACCTTTGCCGCTGCCTCGGCATACAATTCAGTCGTCCAGTCGATGACGACATCATTCACATGATGGACGGACCCGACGATGTAGTCTGGTTCGTGTTGCTTGCTCAGTTCCTCCACGTGCTCGATGTATCCAGTGCAGCACTCCGTCTCGAAACCGACGAAGATCTTGAGTTTGTCGCGATACTCTTTCTGCAGGGCTCGCGCGACAGAGACATACTCATCGAATTTCGCTCTCCTGGACGCAGCGGTCTCTCCCGCCTCAAGCTCGCCATGAAACAGAAAATCATCCGACACAGGAGGGATGTGTTCCGTAAGGCCCACCCAGGCAAAGCCCTGTCTGGCGTATTCATGCACGACTTCGGCCAGGGAATCCTCACCATCACCGAATCGGGTGTGCCCGCCATGGACGGAAACGTGAGCAATATCTGTGCGTGGATCTGACATGATTCCTCGAGCGGATGGGTGCATGGTCACAGTGACTTGCAGATAGACCAGGTCTGCCTCAAACGTCCGCTTCCGATGGCACATTGTCCTGGCAATACACCGGACGGAAGAGAGTCTGCCGTTTGAAGGGCATTTCCTGTAGATGCTCTGGATGCGGCTCCCATTTGTGCCATTTGTTGCCGATCACATTGTAGCAATTGAAGACGGACACTCGGTCTACCTCGTCATTTTCCCAGGGCGCGCCGGAGTGACACAGAGCCTCGGTGAAGATCAGTGCGGACCCTGCAGGGCACTCATAGTCATCCCAGATGTCGCTCGTGGGGTCAGCTGTTGAGGCGGGAGGGGGAAAGGCTCCCTTGTGGCTGCCCGTCAGCAGCAGTGTTCCCCCTTCGCCTCGTTCCACGGGATTCAGCTCCCACACGACGCGTGTCAGACCACTATGGGCCCGGTCATGATGCTGATGATACGTGTGCGAATTCCCCGGAAAGTTGAACAGACCTCGTCCCCCATGGGGTGCAAAATTGTTGTGCCCCTTGCCGCGGATGGTCAGGAAAGTGCCCTCCATGCGAAAACCATAGGCATCCTCCCCGGCGTAGCCATTGCTGACGAATTCATCCATGAATCCCATCACAACGGGATGGTCACTCAACTGCTCAAGTGGGCCACCAACAGAGGATCTGTGATGAGGTGGGATGGAGTCGGAATCTTCCTTCAGGCGGTAGCAGAACTCCCGCATCGTCGTGATCTGTTCCGCCGTCAGGACACTGGGCAGCAGCAACCATCCGCGCGTATCGAAAATGAAGCGCTGATCCTCGGTGAGAGGGATGGTTGGCAGACCGTCGGCATTTGTTGTCGGATGTGGCATGGTTGCTTCCCTTTGGACACATTGGGTTTCCTAGTCTGCCTGAATGTAGGCACTTGTAGCTGTCAGATTCCAAACTCGTAGCCTGAGAATTTTCCTTGTCCAGACCAATACCAGATCTGCTGTTCGGTGCCACCTCTATCGTCGGCTTCACCCTCGCCCGACGTTTCCCCACACTACGCCCCTTCGTCCCACCTGCCGCCAAGAATGACTGGCCTGCTCTGCATCTTGAGGACCCGACCTGGTTGCAGACACTGTTCTCAACGCAACCGGCGCAACGGTTGATCTACTGTCACGCCGTGTGCGATGTGAGCAAGTGTGAAGAGAATCCAGACTGGGCATACGAAATCAATGTCCGGCATATCCAGCGCCTCCTCGAGGCGCTACCCGACACGACACGACTCATCTATGTCTCGTCAGACCACGTATTCGGTGGCGATGGGATCTACGACGAAAAATCGGATACATGTCCGATCAGTGTGTATGGACACACGCGAGTCGAAGCCGAGAGACTCGTTCTGACACGAGAGCGATCTCTCGTTCTGCGCGCAGGTTTGCCCATTGGCACCTCGTACAATGGCCGCAGCGGGCATAGTGACTGGCTCGAGTACCGCCATCGACGCAATCTACCCATCACCATCGTGGAAGATGAACACCGCTCGGTCGTCTGGGCCGATGACCTGGCCAACCGCATCATGCAATTCGCCGCAAGTGACGAGACAGGACTGCGACACATCGCTGCGACGCAAGCGATCTCGCGGATCGAGTTGGCGCAATTTCTGTCTCAGCATCTGCAGATCGATCTTGTATACGACACGGCCAGCCGCCACGAGCAACCAGCACCCCATCTGGGTCATGTGGAACTGACCAGCGTCTACAAGGGCCACTTGTATCAGCCACTACCAAGTGTGTTGATTTGACAACCAGACGTCGCCGTTGTTGGTGGCCAATCGGCCGCGATGAACGCAGCACCAGTTGCTCAGCTACAAACTACTGGCTACACACCACTATCTAGCGGGTAACGTGTCATGTCGAAACGAGCCATCGTCACTGCCATCGTCAGCACCCTCGTCTCCATGGTGCTCAACATCCTCATCCACGGCATTCTCTTCGGCAACATGTATGCCGAGTATGCCGATCTGTGGCGTCCACCAGAGGAATTCAGGATGTGGCTCATCCTGGCCCAGACGATCGCTCAGATCGTCGTCTTCATCTTCATCTACGAGCGTTGGATACCGGTCAAGAGTCTGGGTCGTGGCATCGCCTACGGCACACTCTGGGGGATCGTAATGGGTTTCGGCTCCGCCAGCGGTTATGCGACGTTGCCTGTAGAGCCCATGGTCGGCTGGGTCTGGTTTGTCTCTGGCGTACTGCAGATGGTTGTTTGCGGTGCCATCGTGGGCGCCATGGTGAAGGCACCGACTGGCACAGAATGATCTGGTCCAAGAAATGACGGACCCCACCTACGCAGATCTACACGAAGCGCACACGCGACCGGCGCCATTCTCGGTGTATACGACCGACCGACTGTGGACGGATGATTACATCTCTGCACAGATGCTGAACTTCCATCTTGATCCCGATCTGGTGGCTGCATCACGACCGGCCACCACGATTTCGCACTCGATCGACTGGATGACGCAACGTTTTGATCTGGGCCCGGGCAAGCGCATCATAGACTTTGGCTGCGGTCCCGGGCTCTACACAACACCCTTTGCACAGTTGGGTGCCACCGTCACGGGCATCGACTTCTCTGCGCGTTCTCTCGCCCACGCGCGCTCGACGGCAGCTGTTGCAGGCCTGTCAATCGATTATGTCGAAGCCGACTATCGCCAGTATCGTGTGATGGGCCCAGCAGATCTGGTCACACTCATCTACTGCGATTTCTGCGCCCTGCCGCCAACGGACAGACACAACCTTCTGTGTTCATTCCGCGATCTGCTCGCCGACGGCGGGCATCTCCTGTTGGATGTGGCGTCCACCTCCGCTTACGCTGCCCGACAAGAGACCGTGCTGTTCTCGGAGCGGCTGCTGGATGGCTTTTGGGCGGCAGGACCATACTACGGACTCATGCGGACCTTCCTATATGATGACGACTTCATCGGTCTGGACAGATACACCATCTGGCAACCAGATCAGCGTTGGGAGGTCTACAACTGGATGCAATATTTCACTCCAGACACGTTAGCCACTGAATTGTCTTCGGCAGGGCTTCGGATGGTCGAAACCCTCGGTGATGTCTGTGGCGCTGCATATGACCCGAAGGCTGAGGAATTCGCCGTCGTTGCCGCCGTGTGACAACCTACCATGGTAGAAATCTTGCACTGACGGAGGGTCACCTGTCGGGTATATTCGCCGTGAGGTGAACGATGAAACCCGTCCTGATCATATCTGTCCTGCTACTGTGCAGCGTACCCACCATGGGACAGGATGTGCCCCTCAACCTGACATCCGGTTTGCGCGTATACAACGAGGGCGCTGCCTGGTCCCCGGATGGCAGCCAGATCGCCTTCATGAGCCGCGAGGAATCCGATGCCGCGATCTACGTCGTGCAGGCAGATGGTTCTGAGTTGACCCAGCTCACGGATGGCTCGGGCTACGATCTCAATCCGGCCTGGTCACCTGATGGCACACGTATCGCGTTTTCCTCGCGGCGCGCAGGCGATGAATCCCGCATCTACACGATGGCTCCCGATGGTAGCCAGATTCAACCGCTCACGGCCTCCCTGGAGGGAGGACGGCATTCGACACCGTCATGGTCACCGGACGGCAGCCAGCTGGCCTTTGCTGCGGTCACCTCGAATGGCACAGATATCTTCGTGGTCGACCTCGAGAGCGGCCAACTGCGGCAGATCACGACGCACTCAGGGATCGACGACCAGCCGTTCTGGTCCCCTGATGGGACCCTCGGCTTCGTCTCCAATCGTGAAGGCGGGCGCGGCGATCTGTTTCGCATGTTGCCATCGGATGAGCCTGAGAATCTGACCAACCATCCCGCTCGCGATGTCCTCTGGTTCTACACGTCTGCAGGGACAAACCCTTGGTCACCCGATGGTCGATGGATCCTGTTCTCCTCCGACAGAGATTCCGCCATCGATTCAGGCGATGTCTATATGCTCAGCGTCGACGATGGCACGGTGCGACGACTGACCTTCTCTCGGCTAACAGAATTTCGCTTTTCCTGGGCGCCCGACAGTCGCCGCATTGCCTACGACTATTCGAGCCAGGGCCGGGATGATCTCTTCGTTCTCGACATCGAATCGGGCAGGGTCACGCGAGTGACCGACGAAAGTGACGGGGGCAAGCGACCCGTCTGGTCTCCGGATGGAACCCAGCTTGCATATTTCTGCCCCGCACTGTCGGCAGCGACATTTGCACCGTGTCCGCCACAAGATCAATCGAGACGACCGTCACGACACCCGGCCTGCAGACACTCAACGGTGACGTGAGTATCAACTCGGCAAGTGATCTCGAGGAATTTCGGGAGCTTGGCGGCACGGCCTTCAAACTCTTCGGATCCCTTACCATCCGGAACACCGAGCTCACCGATCTGACTGCCCTCAGCGGTCTCGAAGAGATCGAGGGCGGCAACCTGCGGATTCAAGGCAACAGCTCTCTCGTGTCACTACAAGGGCTCGAAAAGGTCCGCCAGGTCAATGAATTGCAGATCATCTCCAACAATGCCTTGCAGAGCCTCGAGGGCCTCACGGGTCTGAGGCAGGTGACCTTCGACACGCAGATCACTGGCAACCGCACGATGCAGAGCCTGCGCGGCCTCGACTCCTTGCAGCGCTCAGGGCGACTCGTGATCAGCAGCAATGCCGAGCTGGCAGATCTTCAAGGGCTGGAGAGGCTCAGGATCGTCGGTGGCTGGCCAAGTTATGCCTACGAGGACCTCATCATCAGGCACAACGCCTCTCTGCGTGATCTGCGCGGACTCGAATCCCTCACCCACGTTGATGGCATTCTGCAGATTAGCAGCAATGCGACACTTGAAAACCTCGCCGGACTCGAGCAACTCGAGTACGTGCAATTGACGCTGCAGATTGAGAAGAATCCTGAATTGACCAACCTCGATGGTCTGGCGAATCTGCGGCAGTTCCCCGGACAGGCCACCCTGGGATACGACCGAGGCAGTCTCATCATCGCAGAGAATCCGTCCCTGACGAGTGTGCGAGGGCTGGCTGGGCTCAACGATATCAACACGACACTCACGATACAGGACAATGGCGCACTGGAATCTCTTGAAGGGCTGGGTGGCATCACCGTCGCGAGCCTGACGGTGTCGGGAAACGACACACTCACGAGTCTATTCGGCCTGGGGCTGAGTTGGATGGGGCCTTCTCTCATCTCGAATAACGCCTCCCTGGAAACGCTCATCGGCCTTGATAGTGTCGACACCGCGAGAGAACTGACGATCGAGAGAAATCCTGTATTGACGAGTCTCGTCGGCTTGGGCCAATTGCAGGAGGTGCGACAGAATCTGACGATTCGTGAGAACGAGGCTCTCCTCAATCTCGACTCGTTGACCTCGCGGACTGAGGCGGGTGGATCCTTGCTGATTCGGGACAACGAGGCCCTGGACGAGGTGTCCATTGAACACCTGTTGCTACAGATCGGTCGCGCCACGCCGCCGACAGATAACGACAGCACAGATGACAGCGATTCCTCAGCGACCGGTGGCGACACCTCAACACTGCCAACACGAACCCAGTTGCTACCGGCGTTTCCGAACCCATCGAATTCCTCGATGAGCGTAGCCTATGATCTGGCCGAAGGATCCGAGGGTCGTCTGCAGCTGTATTCTGTGTCCGGACAACTCGTGCGCAATCTGGTCTCCTCAGAGCAGCCCGCAGGATACCACGTTGTCACCTGGGATGGCCGCAGTGATGATGGTGTTCCCGCCGCTGCAGGCGTGTATCTGATTCGCTTTCGTGCCGAGCAGACACTGCAAACCGGCAAACTCATGCTGCTGCGATGACCGGCTACACCCTGTAGCGATCGACAACGTCCATGTTCAATGTCACACCCAATCCCGGCGTCTCAGGAATCGTCACCATGCCCTGTGTCACTTGAATGGGCTCATTGAGCAGAGTCGCTTCCTGTAGATGCTGCATCGACACATGACCCTTCGTTGAATTCGGGATCGCCGCAGCCAGATGCAGCATGAAGAAGGTGGAGAGGTCTGTGCCATCGCCGCCCAACTGCATCCAGAAGGGCCGATCTCGTGCCCCGCAGATGTGGGCATCCCTCTGTAAGGCGGCGACACTCGTGCCCAGGATGAAATAGTCGTAGACACCACTGTGCAGCGCGTCGATCGCATCGGGTGCACCGATGTGATGCGCCAGGGGCAACTCCAGAGCTGCGCGAATCTGCCTGTACCCATCGATGTCAGATTGCTTGATCGGTGACTCGAGGCAGTGCACGAGAGGGCATGCCTTCAGTTGCTTACCAATATCGATGGCACGCTCGACGGTGCCGAAGGTCTCGTTTGCATCGACGGTGATTTCGTAGCCAGCAGGCGCGACATCGGCGATCGCAGCGACCTGCTCCACCACATCTGTGTGGGCGCGGCGTTTGAACTTGTGTACCACGTAGCCTTGTGCCAGCGCACGCTCTGCTTCGCTACGCAGGACATCAGGTTCGAAACCATGCGACCACCACGCCAAGGGCACCGTGGCTCGCGCCGGTCCCAGCACTCGCGATAGAGGCAGGCCAGTGATCTGTCCCATCAGATCGTAGAAGGCCATCTGCAGCGGCCCCACACGGTCATCGCCCAGATACTCGAAGGGACTGTGCCCCACATAGGCCGCCAATTCATCCTCTGTGAGTGACTTGCCCTCGCCCAATCCGACGCGTCCGTCCTCATCAAAGACCTGATAGACAGTGGTCTTCACGGAGGGGGCCTTCGCAGCCTTCCATGTAGCTCGGAGCCCCTCTTCATCGGCGGCAAATTCTTCATCTGTCGAACGGTTGGCATAGGACCACCCCTTGCGCAGCGGTTCTCGGACATGCTCCTGATAGGGGATGTCCAGGGCGATGCTTTCGATGCGAGAGATCTTCATTTCTCGATTCCTTGTCTAGTCGAAGACGACGTGTTGCGTCTTGTGGGCGTCGATGAAATCCCAGTCGTAGGTCACGCCAAGTCCTGGCCCTTCCGGCACGGGGACGCATCCGTCCTTGCCCAGGTCTTCAGGTTGATCGGAGTAACCGCACGCATATACAGGCGGAATGATGTTCGGCATGCCCGGACACATGAGAGCCATCTCATACATGTGGGTATTGCGGATGGCGGCATTGCAGGCGCGATGTGCGGGTCCGCAGGCATGTAGTTGCAGATCGAGACCAAGTCCCTCGCAGAAGTGGGCGATCTTCATCACCCCCGTGATCCCCATGTCGTATTCGGGGTCAGCATGGATCATGTCGCAACCACCATTGAGCAGGAAGGATGCCTTCTGCTCCAAGCCGCGTACATGTTCACTGACCAGCAGCGGCGTCTTGATCTTTTCGCGCAAACGTTGATGGCCATGGGCAGAAACACCCGAGTCGCGATAGGGATCTTCGTACCAGAAGTAACCGGCCTCGTCGCATGCCTCACCCACAGCGAGGGCATCCATCCAGGTGCGCAGCTGGCAGGCGGGATCGACCATCAACCGCCAGTCGTCTCCCACACGAGCGCGTACCCCCAGCACATTGCGCACCTCGCGGGCGACGTCGCCATTGTTCCAGCCATGGATCTTGAAGCCGTGAAATCCCTGCTCTTTACACTGCTGTGCGTAGTCAGCAAAGGCTTCCGGTGTATCGAGACCACCCGGTGATTCCTGTGCGTGATAGGTACTGGCATAGGTGGGTAGACGATCCTTGAAGCCTCCCAGCAGAGCGGCCACTGACGTGCCAAGCTTCTTTCCTGCCAGATCCCACAGGGCATTATCCAGTACACCATGACCCATGTGATCGTAGGCGCGCAGCTCACGCTTCATGTCGTCGTAGATTTTTTCACGCTGATCTGCATTCCGCCCCACAAGCAAGGGCGCCAGCATACACGCCTGTGCCAGGGTGGCGGGCGTTCCCACCCAATGGGCGACATATTCCCCATCCACGCCATCGTCGGTGGAGATTCTCACGGCGAATCGCCGCGCCTTGAATTTCCCTCCCTTCACGTAGGCCATATTGCCGACGCCTGCCGCAGCCTGCTCGAGACCAATGTTGTCGACGGTGAACTCAAATTCGGTGATTGCTACGGCTCTGATCGTGCTTGGCATATGTCTCTATCTCTTGGCTTGTCTGGGACTCGGTCACGAAAATCTCTGAGACTCGCTTTAGAAAGCGCTAATGACTTTCACGAGGCAATTCACCTGCGACACGAGAGGAACATCAGGCGGCCACGTATTCCACGCCCTCACGCAGCAGGGATCCCCAGGCCTCTCGATCCAGGACGGCCACGGACAACCATTCTTTGAAGACCTTCTTTGCCGGGGCAAAGGACTGCCCCCTTCCTTGCGCGATCAGCGCCGCAACCCGTTCTCGCGGCAATTTCACTACGAGTCCTGATCCCTTGTAGTCCACAAGCGCCAGGAACTCCTCTCCCACGCGCAAGCAGCGGGACTTCATGATGGTGCCCTCGACGACTCGCGGATCCTCAACCTGTAATTCTTCAGCCAGATCCCAGAACAGTTCCTCAGCCGTCATTCTTCCCCTCTTCCTTTGCCTGTGAACTCAGGAGCAAGAGACGTAGCCCCGCCTCAACAGCAGCCTCGACGCCTTCGGCGAAGGGCGCCAGCTGGCCGAAGCGTTTCCACGCGCCTGTCTCGTAGCCACCTTCCACGAGCGCCCGATCTGTCGGCACATAACTCTGACAACCCTGGGTGTAGCCGAGGGCGATGGTATGATCACCAAACAACGCCTGTGCCTGCATACCGTATTCGAGAAAGAACTCACCCGACATACCCACCAGTTGCACCGAGCCGATGGAGAGAGCGGAAAAGCGAAAGGACATCGATGACGGTGGCTCCTCACGAGCCGCCTCGACAGTCTGGGCCCAGCGCCGCAGACCCTGGTGCTGATGGCTGGCGACAGCGTCACCCGGTTCTTCCCACTGCGAGGCCAGAATCATATCGATCTCCTCCACCGTTGGTAGCGGTGCAAGAGGAAGTTCGTGTAGAACCCGACGTGCGGAGATGGCATCCCCTGCCACGATTTGGGCGCTCTCTAACCCGGCATTTACACCGGCTTGTAACTGCTGCGCACAGTCAGCGGCATCGGCAGGGTCGCATTTGCGAAATCCTCCCGCGTCGTTGACCAGGTGCGGTCGCACGTTGCCAAAAGTACCAGGCAAGAAGAGGGCAACACCGCCGTGCTCCTCTTCAAGGGCCAACGATGTCTGTCCCGGATAGTCGCCGGAGATCTGTGGACCGAGCAGGATCGTGGGATGACAGCAGTAACTGTAGCACAGACCCACGAGAGAGTCGTCCTCACCACGCAGTGCCAGGACGGGGACATCGTTGTCGCATACGCCATCTGGATTGGGCAGCATTGAACAACCGTCAGGCCCCAGGAGGCGACGATTGACATTGAAGTAGCAGGCGCCCGTGCCATGCTCGAGACGCACTTTTTGCAACTGACCACGCAGAGCACCCGCCGCCGACGACAGTAGCGAACACACCGTCTGCCAATACGGTCCCAGCCCCGTATAATCATCGATGGCACCCACAATGGGGGCGGAATGACTGTGGCTGACCATGATCCAGACCGCTTCAGGGGGCAGGTCCGAGGCCAGACAGAGCGCACTCTCCAGACGCTCCAACTCCGGCAGACCCACATTGAGCACGTCGAGTGTGACCAGCAGGGCCGCGCCCTGACCATCTGAATCGATCAGTACGAGACGTGCATGCACATCATCGAGCACGCCCGCCTTCAGATCGATAAACGCATCTGGCCACACGCCACCAAGAGGTGGAGTGATGCATACCTTGTCACACGCTGCGAGCATTGATGCCTCCGTATGGATACTGCCATGTACCTATGGGTTGATACTGCGCAACAGAAAAACAGGCAGTTATGGCGACGAAACGTAAGCGCCTCGTTAAGGTCAAGCGCCGGTCAAAATCGCCTGCCATATTCGCACTCCACCGCTGCGCTCAATACGTTGGAGGCGAATCGTTGATGCCCTTCGCTGCTGTTTGCTGCGCCAAGCCATCAAGTTCAGGGAGATACCTGTGCCGTGAAGATTTCACAGATCAAAACCTTCCTCGTCGATCGCTACCTGCTCGTCCGTGTCTATACAGACATGGGCATCGTCGGCAATGGCGAGGCGGGCTACTGGGAGTCCCATGGCACAACGGCTGAGCACATCGCTTCTCTGAGTGAGTACTTCGTTGGTCAGGACCCCCGCTGCATCGATCACCATCAGCAGGTGATTTCCCGCAACACACATTTCTCTGGCGCCGTCCTCAGCGCCGCCCTCAGCGCCATCGACATTGCTCTGTGGGACATTCTCGGCAAGAGCGTAGGACTGCCAGTCTATCAGCTTCTGGGTGGCAAGTGCCGGAACAGGGTACTTGTCTTCGATAACATCGACGGCGCGACCATCGAAGACCGCGTCACCTCTGCCACCAAGTCTGTGACCGAAGGCTTCACTTCCCTGCGCACGAACCCATTCTTTGCCGGATTCGAGCAGCGTACCTCCACAGCGAACATCACACAGGCCATAGACTTGATCGCCGCCTTGCGCGACGCGATCGGCTTTGATATCGATCTGGGGGTCGAGATCCACCGGAATCTGCAGCCGGATGAAGCCATAACCCTCGCCGGGGCCCTCGAGCCCTATCGACTCAAGTATTTCGAGGATCCCCTGCGTCCGGGCTCTCTCGAAGCACACGAATATGTGGCCAGGCACATCGACATCCCCATGGCTTTGGGCGAGCGCAGCTATGATCTGTTTCAGTTCAAGGATCTGATCGATCGCGGCATCGCCGCGTTCATTCGCACAGATCTCTCGTTAGCAGGTGGTTTCACGCAAGCAAAGAAGATCTCCGGTATCGCGGAGGCCGCAGCGACACAGATCTTTCCACACCTGATGGGAAGCCCGGTAAATCACGCAGCCTTTACCCATCTGGCTGCGTCGATCCCCAACTACTACGTCATGGAAGCCGGTCAGCACACACGGGCTCAGTGTAGCCTTGTGGACGACCCCTTCGAAATCACCGGCGGTTACCGCGAGATCCCGGATCGGCCAGGGATCGGTGTCGAGATCAATGAGGAGGTGGCAGCTGGTCTGGCTGCAGAGACGCGCTCTGCTGCTGGGACGTATGCCGCCGACGGGTCAGTTACCCACTGATTGTCTTGCTCGTGGACTTCAGGTAGCAGGGACACTGATCTGTACGACGTCAGCCATTGCCGAAGCGTATGCTGAACAGATCCGCATCGCGCAGTACCCATCGCAGACGCACTGGACGACGGGCCAACACGCCAACATCGGCCCCATGAGTCCAGGTGACGATACGCGATATCTCGTCGCCTACGATCTGCGTACAGTCGTCGAGTCCGTATCCGGGAAGCACCTTGCCGTCCACATCCTGTATCTCGACTCGCACTGATCCTGCCGCACCCGTCCGGTAGTTGATTTCTAATTGTTGACCGGAGAAGACGAGGGGCTTGGTCAGCATTTCACCACCGGCCCAGGGCGCGTTCACCGACGCAAAGCCATCCACTCGCAGCAGCAGTCGCTCAACATGCCACGTGTCCTGCATGTAGTGACGGGCGACGAAGGTCATCATCTGCTGCTCACCACATGGCAGGATACCCGTGAGGGGATAGTTCGTCCGCGACACCCAGTTTTGTGCCCCAGGGCCGGGACGAATGAAACTCTCCATGAAAGTGCGATCGTATGTCGTGGTGCCCGCACGGCTCGTGAGCAACACGGCGTCGGCACAGTCATTGTCATAGGAGTGACCGCGTGTGTCATATAGACCGATCGTCTTCACCTGTGCATCCGTAACGACCCGACGACCTTCCATGAAACGTGCAGCGACAGCAACGTATTGGTGCGGTGCGCGGAAATATGGCACCGTGTTGTTCGTATAGAATTGCTCACGCTCTGTCTCGCCGTAACTCATCGGCACCGGATCCGTCCAGTGTTTGAAGTCCGTTGATGTCGTGCGTGCCATCGATCGGTAGCCATCCATGAAGCGATAGTAGAGGACCCAGGCTTTTTCAGATGCACTCCAGAACATGGTATTGCCACCATCGAAACAGTTTCGCAGATCGCTGACAATCTCCGGCTGCTGTGCCATCTGGCTGAAGGTGAAGCCATCCTCCGAGCACCGGACGACGAGCCGCTTCGGCCCCTTTGGATCTGCGAAGGCCGTATGTTTCTCGCCCTCGAGGGTCTCACTTGTCAGCGCTTTGATGCGTTCATGCGCCGGCACATCGGGTCCCTCATCGAGCCACACAGCTGCCATCAACATCGGTTTGCCTGATCTCTCTGCCGTAACATTTGTGCCGCTCTCTCCGGCTCGTCCCACCAGACCCAGATCAGGCTTTGTCCATGTTGCACCATCGTCACTGGTGGCAACACAAAGCACACCACTGTCGTCTCCAGCGGTGAGCGTCATGGACCGGTAGTACATCAGATACCTGTCGTCATGCCTCAAGACAGTGACAGGCCCATTGGCGGGGCCCTCCCATGGTCGATCGAGTCGGATCGCCACGCCACCTGACACGGGTTCGTGCAGTTTGAGCGCAGTATCTGTCATGCGCTCTATCAGCAGGTAGTCGACGAATAGTTCGCGACGATCGCCGATCTCGATCGGTCGATCTCCGAGTTCGATCGCGGGGTCCATGGGAATCACCTTTGTTTGGGGCTGACAGCGGTTGAAGGCAAACTAACCAAAGAGCGGGAAACAGAGAGCGAAATATGAAGACAAGAATCCTGGGAAGAACAGGGCTGGAGGTGGGTGAACTGTCTTTGGGCGCCGCCTTCGTGACGCGCGGCGAAGGTGGATTCGAGGGTTCCCTGCCTGTCGTTCGCCGCGCACTGGAACTTGGGTTCAACCTGGCGGACACTTCCGCCGACTATGGCGACAGCGAGGCATCTCTCGGCTGGGCCCTTGAGCAGGCAGACCAGCCCTGCATCGTTTCCACGAAACTGGGCCCACCACCTGGTTGGACTGACTTTCAACCGAAGGACAAGGATCAACTGAGACGTATTGTCGATCTCAGCCTGAAGAATCTACGCCGTGATGTGATCGACATCATGATGGTACATGAACCGGATCGTCCGGGTCAGTTTGACTGGTACGACGACGACATCTCCTTCCACGGACCTGTCGTCGACCTGCTGCAGGAACTCAAAGAGGAGGGGCTCATTCGCCACACAGGGATTGGCGGTACCGGTGTGTATGAATTGGCTCGCCTCTGCGACACGGGTTGGTATGATGTCGTGCTGACCGCCTTCAATTCGAGTCCTCTCTGGCGCGACGCCCTGACCCATGTCATTCCCTCTGCGAACAGGCATAACATGGGTGTCTTCCTCGCATCCCCAACGCAGCAGGGCTGGCTCGTCAGGAAATACGAGCAAGTCGCCAACGGTGCGCGCTGGCTGGCACCACAGCGACGCGAACAGCTACAGGCCCTTTATGATCTGGTTGATGACATCGGCATCGAGCTGCCGGTCCTCTGCCTGCGCTGGGCACTGGGCGTCGAGGGTGTGTCTACTGTGTTGACGGGCCCGCGCAATGTGGAACAACTCGAGCAGAACTTCACTGCCGTCGAACAGGGACTCTTGCCTGACGAAGTAACCAGGAGACTGGACCACATATACCAGATGCTACCACATCGCCCCTTTGAAGAGCCCGCCGGTTGTCATCTCGACAGCAGCGACTATTGGGGTCCCGCACACGTGCGCTAGATCCTGGCGATCTCAAGACACGACCTGTAAGAACGAGGCGCCCGCCGCGTGGCTTAACCAGCACTAAAACGGTGTGGCATAGGATGGGTCGTTGACGTAACGCTGCGTGTCCAGATCGAGTCGAATCTCCATGCCTGCCGGCAGATCAACCTGTAATCGACCGTTGTCGAGTTCCAGCGTGTGTTCCTGGCGCGTAATCGGTTCGGCATGATACGTCCCGGCGTAGCCGCCCAGGTCACCCGGCCAGACACTGTTGCATGACTCGTAGGTGGCCTTGGTGAAGCGGTGTTCGCCAAAGGCGCCCGCCTGCAGCAACACACGGCGGCTCTGCGTCGCACTCGTATTGACGAGACGTACAACGGTTCGATCCGCCGCCAGGGTCTCAACCAATGCACCAACATCCTGCGGCAATCCTGAACGTTTCTCGTCCATATCGAAGTAGCGCACGCGAGCATGCAGCAGTCCGCCATTGTAAATCGGCTGCGGTGCCCCCATCGTCAGCTGAATCAGCGCCTCTGACGTCACTGGATTGCCCCATTGCCAGTGGTGGATATGGTGCTGCGTGCCGACACTTTCGTCTTCTCTCACCTGCGCCATGCGACGACAGACCTGCTGGTAACTCGCCTGCTGGATCCGCTCCGGGTAGTCAGGATTCTCTCCAGCGAGAAATCGCGACCAGGGCTGTTCGTGACCACTGTCGTGTTTGTCGCGGAAGGAGTGCACCTGACTCCAGTCATTCGCCTCGGCCTGCTGGAGACGCTCCACGCGCTCCCAGTCGTCGTCCCGCATGGATAGATGCCACAGATACACCGGATAGAGGGCACTCATCGGCATCCAGTCGAACCACCCGGCGTCGCCATAGCGATAGGGCACGAGAAAGGTCTTCTCCCCTTCAGGTACGGTGTCGAGTTGCTTTTTCCACTCCTCACCCACGCTCATGTGCTCTTGTCGATGGTCACGCATTTCACCCAGTTCCAGGATGCGATCCATCTGTTGCCGCGGCAGTTCTAGATACTTCTCGTCGCGCGTCAGCAGATACGCATTGGCCCCTGCATCGACGGTGGCAAAGTGCATGGTGAGGAAGCCGTGCGGGAAGGTCCATCCATAACGCCCCCCATACCATTTGCCATCGACAAACTCACCCACCTTGCCAGAGGGGCCGATCTGGTCTGGCAACAATCCGCCATTGTCCTGCGCACGCTGTAACCAGGCGTCGGTGTATTCGACAACCCAGTCGCGGTACTTCTCCTGCTGCGTCAGCATGAAGGCATTGGTCATCATCGATGTGATCGCAAGATTGGCCGGTGCGTCACCCGCCTTCCAACGCTGCTGCATGGCGGCGCCCATGCGTTTCGCATTGGCCGGGTCAGCCAGATCCTTGACGGACTCAATTCCCGGTAGATCGAAGAAGGGCAGGCCATAGGGTTCCATCGTCGTGCCCACAGGGCTGTATTCGCGTCCATCCGCCCCATCCGTAACGATTGCCCCCTTGCTGCCATTGAGCCCGGATAACACGACCCGGTGCTCGGGATCGTAGTTGATCGCCTCTTTGTCCTCATTGAGGTAGAAGCCAGCGAAACGTTTGGCCAGCTCCAGTCGGCGCGTGCTCGTCGGCGCCGCAAGGCACAGGTGATAGAACAGTTCATCAGCTTCCGACTGATGCATCTGGTCTTCGCGGAAGCCATAGTCCTTGTGATAGGATCCAAGTCGCATGAGCTGACCTGTCACTGCTTCGAACTGACGCTCCGCCAGGGATAGCAGGTGCTCACTACCCCCCATGAGATAAACGAGGGGCCAGTTGAAGAAGGGCTCGAAGTAGTCATCGGGAGATCCACCACCCCAGGCATCGTCCCAGATGAACTCGCCATTGTCACGCGTGAAATGCTGCAGGAACGGCTCGACGACAGTGTCCATCGAGTCGAACAAATGACGCTGCCAGATAGCCCATGATGGCATCTGTTCAACGGGTAGATCAGCGATGATGTGTGACATCAATTACTCCGATTAATGGATCGAACTACTCCGACTTTTTTGGACGCGACGAGGACTTATCCTATCACCCTGGGCCCCTCGTGCACCATAGGGGACCATCTTACCGTTCATCAGGTGAAATCTTCACGTCCCCCCAGGTCACATTTTCCACAGCCGTTGACGGGGGCGTCAGCAAAGTGAACGTAAAGGTTCCCATCTTCGCGGGGCCCACGAGTTGCCCCGTCGGCTCTGTGATTACAGAGATCGCCTCAGGTGGATCATTCTGTGGCCCACCGAGAGGCCACTGATTGGCACTACGTGTGCCACCATCAAAGGGATGCAGGTCCACGACAACGGATGGCTTCCACTGGCCATTCTCGAACAGTGGCAACCCCGAGACGCCGACAAACCAGTCTGGACTGGGGCCCAACATGGTGACAAGCGTCACGAGAGGAAAGGTGTCGTCCACATCGAACTCGACACTCAGATCGCCGCAGCTTGTGGCCATGGTGGCAGCAGGACAGAACCACCAGCGGTACTCCAGTGTCTGGAAGGCTCTGTTCCCTACCTCCGCCTGGATCTCCTCATCGGTGAGGATGTTGATCACGCCAGTCTCTGCCATCTGCACCATACCGGGGCTGGCGAGTTCGCCGACCTGCCAGAAGGACACGTTGTCATTGTGTGTGCCACCACCGAGCCAGGAGAAATGTGCGTCCGTAGGAGCGATTCGTTCCGGGTGCGTTTCCTCACTCCAAGTGTTGTCGACATCCAGCCGATAGCGAACGACGCCCGCCCTGGCCTCTGTTGCGTTGAGAAGAATCTGCGCTGCGAAAACCAAGCCCAGGAATAGATGTGTCGTCTTCATAGTCTGCCGCCTGTGTAGTGCATAGTGGGATTCTATGCGCCGGTGTGCACCGCCTTGAATCTCTCCTGCACGCCGGATGAATACAACCCTTACATGGGCCTCCCCTTGACCACCCTGCGGAATTGAACCTTTCGTCCCTGTTGATACCATTAAATCCGCTCAGATGCTGAAGCCACTCCGGGACGCGCAAACCAAATGAATCTCTCTGACAAAGATCTGTTACAGCAATTGGGAACAGGCGCCACCATTGCCAGTGTCTGCGGGGCGGCAGGTTGCACGCGCGCTGAGTTTGATCGCTGGTGGCAGGAGACCATCGACCGACGTGTGCCACGAGCCGACGAGATCCACGCCCCCGTCGCGTCTCCTGTCCAGATTGAGCGGGATGAATGGGGCATCCCACATATCCATGCCGACAATGACAGAGATCTGTTTGTCGCCTTCGGTTACGCCATGGCTGAGGACAGGTTGTTTCAGTTGGACTACCTGCGGCGCAAGAGCACGGGACGACTGGCACAGATTCTTGGTGAGGAAGCGCTGCCGTCAGACTTGTTGGTGCGAACCGTCGATCTCGCGGGCATCGCGGCGACAGAATGGGATCGGCTGCCGACGGAGACACAGCAGTTGCTGACCTCCTTCACCGCCGGAGTCAATGCCGTCATCGAACAGTCGATGCAGAATCTGCCCGTTGAATTTGATCTGCTCGGTTACGAGCCAGCCCCATGGACCGAAATCGACTGCCTTGCGATTGAGAGCGAATTCCGTTGGTATCTGACGGGTCGCTTCCCGGTCATCGTCATTCCCGAGTTGGCAAAGCGAACCCTCGGCGATGGTGCACTCTATGGGCAATTCATGTCCGGCGAGGCCATGGACGAGAGCATCCTGCCTGCAGATGGTTATCCGAGTTCCTCCGAGCGCCATGCAGCGGAGCCACTGTCTGCGCCGATGGGAGGATTCGATGACGGGACCGGTAGCAACAACTGGGTTGTAAGTGGCAGAATGACCGAGAGTGGCAAGCCCCTCGTCGCCAGCGATCCACATATCGCCATTGAAGCCGTCTCCTGCTGGTATCAGGCACATCTGTGTGGTGGCTCCTTCAATGTGGCAGGGATGAGCTATGTCGGCATGCCTGCCATCATGTTTGGGAGAAACGAGCAGGTCGCCTGGGGTATTACAAACAACATCTGTTCCCAGCGTGACCTGTATCAGGAAAAGACGGACGCCGATCATCCGAATTGCTTTCTGTACGATGGTCAGTGGGAACCCTGGCACGAGCGCACGGAGACCATAGAGGTCCGTGATCAACCGACGGTCGTGGAAGAGATTCGCATCTCGCGCAATGGACCGATGGTCGACAAGCTCTTGCCCCCACCGGCCGATACGACGGGACCCGTTTCGCTCAAGTGGCTAGGTATGTTTGAAGGTGGCTGGCTCACGGCGATGCTGGCGATGAATCGTGCCCAGAGCGTCGCCGAGTTCAGCGACGCTCTGCGCCCGTGGCATGTCCCTACGTTCTCTCTCGTATTTGCCGATACGCAGGGCGACACAGGACTGAAGCTCAGTGGACGAATCCCACTTCGGCATGTGGAGGAGCGTGGTTATCGCCCCGGCTGGGATCCGGCACATCAGTGGGATGGATTGCTTGCCTTTGAAGACATGCCTGGCGTGATCAATCCGGAGCAGGGCTTCGCGATCACCGCGAACAACCCCGTGGCGACGGACGATTTCCCCTATCCCTTGTCCTGTACGGCGCCCGCTGGTTATCGCGCTCGACGCATCCGACAGATGCTCGCTGACAGCAAAACAGGTCACTCGCCAGCCACATTTGGGGCGATGCAGCACGATGCCCTGTCGCTACGGGCCGTCCACTGCCTGCCACATCTTCTGCAACTTCTCGATGAACAACAGCCAGCTGATACGCTGACACAGCAGGCGATCGAAGTTCTACGGGGTTGGGATGGTCACGTGCTGCCGGATGCGGTGGGGGCGACGATCTTCAATGTCTTCATCATCCATTGGACACGTGTGGTCCTGGCAGAGCGCTTTGATGAGGCAACGCAGGCGCTGCTGGCCCCAGGCTCTGAGGGACTCTCCACCACCCTACTTGAGATCGATGAACACGGTTGGTTCGCCAACGATGACCGCGGACCTCGTTGTCTTGCGGCGCTCAAAGGAGCCCTCGATGACATTTCGCAGCGCCTGGGCTCCGATCTGGCCGGGTGGCAGTGGGACAAATTGCATCACCTGATGATGCATCACGTCCTCGCCGCCCGTGGCGAACTGCGCGAGCTTCTCACCTATGCGGGCATGGGCGTTCGCGGCGACATGCAGACCGTCGGCAATACAGGTGGTGGTGCAGATTGGGAATCACTTTCGGGCGGTGGCTTTCGTATGATCGCCGACCTGACAGACTCATCGACTTTGTACACCGTCGATGCACCGAGCCAATCCGGCCATCCCGGCAGTCCGCACTACAAAGATCAGCTCGCGGATTGGCTTGCCGGCGACTACCACGACCTGCCCTTGCAGCGTGACAAGGTCGTCGTCAGCCGTACCCAGCAACTGCTCCCCCCCATCTCCAGGTGAAGTAGACGACATGCTCAACGCCCCTCCCCTGACAGCTGCCGACATCGAGCACTTCGATACGCAGGGTTATCTCATCATTCGCCAGGCACTTGATGGCAACCGCGTCGGCGAATTGCTGGAGGCCGGTGATCGACTCGTGGCCAGCGATCTGCGCACAGGGCGCCAACAGGCGGGAGATGGGCGTTACGATGGCTTCCGCAATACGATCGCCCTCGATTCACACTTCACGGATCTGATCGACCACCCCGTCATTCTGCCTGCCGTAGTGCAACTGCTGGGTGCAGATCTGCATGTGATGACATCTCACTTGATCCACAAACGACCCGACCCAGCGGAACTCCCCGACACGTCGAGACTCCCGGGTTGGCACCGTGACTATGCCATCGCCATGCGTACCCTCGGGCACGTGGCCATCCCGCGTTTGTTGGTGAAGTGCGCCTTCTATCTGACGGATCTGACCGAATCGCAGCGGGGTGCCACGATGGTCTTGCCTGGTAGTCACTTGCTGACTGGGCAGCCAGAGATCCCGGCGGGGGCGTCAGATCCTGTCGGTGCCCTGGAGCCGAGTCTGCAACCCGGTGATTGCCTGATTTTCGAGAATCGCACTTTCCACGCGGGGGCTCTGCACCGCGGCGCTGACACACGCAAGGCGATCATGGTAGGATTCGGTCACCGTTGGGTGGTACCGATGGACTATCGATCGCAGGCACAAGACTTCGTTGATCAATTGACGCCACTGCGACGTTTCCTCGTGGGCGAAGCCTTTGAGCAGGTCGAAGAATTCCTCCCCTCTGGTGGCCGCAATCCCCTGCAGGAATGGTGCGACACCCACTCGCTGCCTGGCTCACGACAACCACCCGTGCAAGGTGAGCGAGCCGCACCCGAATGAGCGCAGCAGTGTGACCGCCTGATTCCGGCTCGGCCTTCGCACCAGGTTTTGCTCGAATCAGACCTCTTCGAAGGGATGCATCGGGCGACGCCGAAACTCGTATTCGAAGGTCCGCATATCGGCGGCTGTCACGCCTGCCGTATTCACACGCAACAGCGTCTTGCATACCGGTTCATACGCTGCCACGGGGGCATGCACCCCTTTGGCCACGAGAATCTGGAAATCTGCCGGCTCCAGATCGATGCTCGTCACCACACCGAGACTCACGGGCACGACGCGCAAGGAAGTGAGACTCAGGGTCAAACCCGTGTCAGTCACTACGACAGCCGTGAGTCCCATCTCGAAATGTGTATAGCCACCGTGGCGAATCTCTGATTCTTCGAAGTTCCCATCGTGCAGACTCTTGACCGTAACCTGGGCGACCAGGGGCTCACCGTGTAGATCGTCAGTCTTGCCCCCCATCGCCAGTGTCAACGACGCCCCGACACCCGCTGCCCGCGCCTCATCTTGCGCTGCCTGATCATAGAGGCAGACAAAACCGGTCGTGTCCGCACGGCGATGAATTTCATGGGCGATCAGTGTGCTGTCCGCCGCCGAACCGCCGCCGACGTTATCGCCCATATCCAGCAAGCACACCGGCCCGGGTGTGGCCACCGCTTGCGCCACGGCAGCCTCGACGGGAATGAACTCGCCAATGAAGTCATCTTTGTTAGCGAGCATATATGTCGTCAACTCGTCAGCCAGTTGTTGCGCCAACTCAGCATCCCCGTCTGTTACGACGATGGCGGATGAGCCCATCTCCTCCACATCCGAATAGGGGAATCCGAGATTGATGCTGTTGGACAGCACCGCCGGCTGTGACAACTGACTATTCGCCAGTTCATAGAGCGGCAGACAGGGCCACAGGGACGTGCCCTGGCGCTCAATGTTGATACCGAAGGGAGGGAACGAGGCCCGCTGCACGGGTCGTACTTCGCCTTGCAGTGTACGCGCCATCAGATTCGCCGCTTCAAGGCCACGCTCCTTCTGATCCAGATGTGGATTGGAGCGGTAGGCGATCGTCGCATCACAAGCGGAAATCATCCGCTCTGAGACATTGGCATGTGGATCGATGACGCAGATAATGGGCACATCTGCACCGACCTGTCGCCGCAGTTTCGTCAGCCAAAACCCATCCAGGTCGCGATAGTACGGCCCGTCACCTGCATTGGCGCCGTGGGGCGAGACCAGAAATCCATCGAGTTCACCGGCACCAGCGAGGGCCTCGAACATGAGTTCGATCAGATCTTCGCAGGTCTGCTTCGTAATCGTTCCTGCAGGATTCGTCGAGGTATGAAAAATCGGCACCGCGACCATGTCGGCTGCGGCGAGTCCATCGAAGAAACCGGTGATCTGATGCAGACCCCCTGCAAACTCCGTGCGGATCTCCTCCCCGAAGAACATTCCGTCACGACGGAACAGATCCGTCGTTGTTGGCGTCACGGCGAATGTGTTCGACTCGTGAATGAGTCCAATGATTCCCACTCGTTTTGCTGTCATCTGTTCTCGTACTCTCCTCAATAGCTGTGAATCTGGCGAGCCTCGACTACTTGCAGGTAATCCCGCCATCGACGACCAGTTCAGTACCTGTGATATATTGCGCCTCATCAGAGGCCAGAAAAAGTGCTGCATAGGCGACATCCCACGCTGTGCCCATGCGCTTCATCGGCACCAGATCGTGACGCTTGCGAATCATCTCTTCCTTGTCACCACCATAGCCAGATGTGACGTAGTGCTCAATCTGGGGCGTGTGCATGAGTCCCGGCAGAATGCAATTGGCACGGATTCCCTGCGCCGCATATTCCATCGCAATCTGCTGTGTCAACTGATTCACTGCCCCCTTCGTGGAGGCATAGGAAATGCAGGGATAGCCGATGGCACGAATCGACGCGATGGAAGAGATATTGACGATCGCAGCTGCTCCCTGCTCAACCATCTGCGGCAGACACGTGCGACAGGTGAGGAACATGCTTTTCACATTCACGGCGAATTGTTGATCCCAGACCTCTGCGGAGATCTCCCCGGTACCACCGACAATGGGGATTCCCACATTGTTGTGCAGGATGTCGATGCGCCCAAAGTCGCGGATGCATTGTTCAACCATCTGTGCCACATCCTCTTCACTGGTCACGTCCGCCTCCATCGCCACACAGCGACCGCCTTCGGCAGTGATGAGGTCCACCGTCTGCTGCGCAGCACTCAGATCACGATCGACGGCGATCACCTGCGCCCCTTCGCGGGCATACACCACAGCGGATGCCTTGCCATTTCCCCATCCCGGTCCGATGGAACCAGCTCCGGTGACAATGGCCGTTTTGTCTTTGACGCGATCAGTCATAAACAATCCTCGAGAATGCCGCAGATTAGCGGGGTTTGAATACCAGATGCGGACGCAGATCAGACGTTGGCCCTGACGCGTCCAGACTCTCACGTGACGCGTCCAAAGTGACGTCATCGAAATCCACAAGCAGAGGGAGTCCGATTTTGATGTCCTCTGGGTGACTCGCGTCGACGCCATCGATGCGGGCCACAACACGTGGCCCCTCATCCAACTCGACGACACCCGTGCAATAGGGATGTTGTCGGTCAAAGCCCTGCTGAGCCATCCATGGTGGGCCAATGAAGATGGACGTGAAAGCCATCAGCTTTCCCGTGCCCACCATGGGGATCCATTCCATGTCGCCCATGTGACAGTCAGGGCACAGGGCACGTGGTGGCACCCAGATCGCCGCACACCCGACACATCTGACACCCATCAGTCGACCTTCAGCCAGATACTGTTCAAAAGCGTGATCACTCACGATCGACTCCGACATAGACTACCGCCTTTCCAGGATCGTCACGGCACATGTGCCACCTGTGCCGCCAATCGATTGAGTGGCACCTATCTGCAGATTGCGATTTGGGATCTGTCGCTCTCCCGCAGTCTGTCGTAGTTGGTGCCAGACCTCAATCATCTGTGCCACACCCGTTGCCCCGACCGGGTGTCCCTTGCATTTGAGACCACCTGAGGTGTTGATCGGCTTGGAACCATCTCGTCGCGTCAGCCCTTCTGCCGCCGCCTTGTGTCCGGTTCCAGCGGCGAAGAAGCCAAGGTCTTCCGTGTGCATGATTTCAGCGATGGAAAAGCAATCATGCACCTCGGCAAATTGAATATCACCTGCGTCGACACCAGCCATCTGATAGGCTTCCTGTGCAGCGGCGCGTGTCGCCTCGAAGGAGGTCAGTTCATCTGCCGCATGCAGGGCCCGACCACTTCCCTGACCGATACCGCGAACGTGAATCGGTGTATCTGTGAAAGACGTCGCCAACTCTTCAGCGACGAGCAACATACACGCGGCACCATCACTGATCGGGCTGCAGTCAAAAAGATGCATAGGCCAGGCAATGGGCGGATTGGCTTGTGCATCGGCGAGAAAGTCCTTCTCCGTCTCCCACGCCGGTACGGGACCACCCTTTGCCTGTGCTCGTTTGCGGCGCGACTCCATGATCTGGCGAATCGAGCGCTGATGCTGTGCCTTGGGATTGAAGCGGGCATTATCGTGGCTCTTGATGGTGACATCCATCAGGTGTTCTCGCGTCGCACCATAGCGCTCAAAATACGCCGTCGCCATCGCGCCAAAGACACCGGGAAAGGTGAAACCCGCCGCTCCCTCATATGGACTCGACGCCAGCGCCAGCCCTTCCGTCACTTCTTCTGTCGTGCGCTTCGACATGTCCTCGAAGCCACCAACGAGCACGACGTCGTAGAAGCCTGAGGCAATAGCGAACACCGCCTCGCGAAAAGCCAGGGCACTCGACGCACAGGCCCCTTCGGTTCTGGTCGCCGGTTTGGGTATCAGACCAAGGGCATCTGCGAGCACGGCCCCCCAATGCGACTGTTTGACGAAGAGATCATTCGTAAAATTGCCCACATAGAGCGCATCGATCGCATTGGCATCGAACCCCTTGTCGACAGAACCGCGCATCTCTTCAAATGCGTCGACGAAGAGATTCTTTGAATCTCTGTCACTGAACATGCCAAAATCGGACATGCCCGCTCCGGCGATCGCCACATTGCGACCCAATGTCCGCTTCCTTGTCATCGTTACCCGTTCACGTGAGAATCGTCGGCTGTAGATCGGGGATGTCCAGATCCGCTGGAAAATACGGTCTTGCCAGCTTCTTGAACTCTACATGTTTCAGCGTCGCCGGTGTAGGACCCGGCGTGTCGAGGATGATCATCTCCCTGGCCAACTCGCCATAGGCGAGGCGAAAGTTCATCGGATTCTTGGCGACAATGAACTTCATCTGCGCCGGCTCGAGATGCACGCTGCGGAGTTGCTCATCAGCCCAGTCATAGGTAGCACGTGATGTGATCATGACGCGCACGGCACCGACGGCAAAGATCGCCGTCTTCCCCATCTGCTCGTTGTGTCCTTCGAACTGGCCTCCTGTGTAGACAAACCTGCCATCGCTGAGACTCTCGACAGTGCCAGTGAATCGCCGCGCCGATCCCCAGCGCGGATCAAGCTTGTGGCCTATCTCCAGCGTCAACTGCTTCCCAACACCGGCATCATAGCAGGTCTGCGCAGCCTCCGGGTCAACGACGGGCACAACCGAGGAGACCTCCGTGCCACTGTCTACGAGAGCCGACAACGTGGCAATACTGTCCCCCGCGGCACCACCACCGCAACAGTCTGAGGTTTCCACGAGAATCACAGGACCACCGTCAACCTGCAACCCCTTGGCGATCGCTGCTGCGGGTGTGAGGGTCACCGGCTCCAGATCAAAACGGCGATCCCAGTATCGACGCGCGATGTCCTGAGCGAGGGACTTGGCAAGTGCTGGATCATTGTCCGTCACAACCAATCCCCCACTGCCCATACCTACACAATCCATGTAGGGGTGGATGAGAAACAGACTCGTCGACAACACGCCTTGTTGCTGCTCGAGAGATTTTGTGTGCCGCATCAGATCGGCAAAAGGGTCGTTACCGAGCGTCGAACCATGGATCGCACTCGTGACCACCGGCACCTTACCCATCGCCATCGTCGGTTTGCACTCACCTCTCAGCATCTGCATCAGCAGGGCGACGGCGCGCTCCCCTGTCTGATACTGATCAGAATGCGGATAGGTTTCCCATGCCAGCAGCGCGTCAGCGTGTTCTACCATGGCCGGCGTGATATGCGCGTGCAAATCGAGCGTGGCAATCACCGGAACATCAGGGCCAACCAGCGTACGGGCGACTTGGATCATTTCACCTTCCGGATCATCGATCCCCTCCGCCAGGGCGGACCCGTGCAGTGGTAGCAGCACCCCATCCACTGGCCACGCCTGCTCAAGTCGTTCAAACCACTCACCTCGCAGTTGCTCATAGCAGGCTTTCGTGATGGCCCCACCCGCGCAGGCCGACGCATAGATCAGCGGCGCCGGCTCGGCGCCTGCCGCTCGAAGCGCATGCAGCATGCCCCCGACGATGCTCGTGTCGAGTTGCAGAACCTGCTCGTCTCTGAACAATTCGGAAGCTTCGTACACGGACAGGTCGATGGGCAGACCACCGAGATGATTGCACTCCGTCAGGATTCCACCGACGGCGATACGAGGTGCTGACATGCTTGATCCTGAGTTAGGGCCCACGACGAATAGCTATCTGCACTGTTCTCTGTACTCCCACGATGGTACTCTCCAGGGGCGGGGGCAATAGCGCTGCTTCTCTATTGAGCCGTCAGTCCACCATCGATGGGCACCAGAGCGCCGGTCATGAAGGATGACGTGGGCTGACTCAGGAAGAAGACGACCTCGGCGATCTCATCAGGTTCAGCAACGCGGCCAATAGGAAGCATCTGGGCTTCCGCCGCCCACGCTGCGTTGACATCGCCATCGAAATGTTTGTCTGCCAGCCAGGAGAATACGTGATCGGTCAGAGGCGTCTTGACCGTCGCCGGACAGACGGCATTGACGCGGATCTTGTGTGCACTCAGAGCCAGCGCGAGACTCTTTGCCATCTGCGCCACACCTGCTTTCGTCGCTCCATAGACGATGGACCCCTCTTTTCCCACCAACGCCTGATCTGATGCCATCAGCACGATCGTTCCACCCTTGCCGGCGTCACGCATCAATGCTGCCGCCTCAGCCACCGTGTAGAGTGTGCCCTTGAGATTGACATCGATGATCAAATCGATGTCAGCATCCTCCATTTCGAAGATGCCTTGTAATTTCTGCACCCCGGCATTCACAAAGAGGGCATCCGGAGCCCCCAGCTTCTCACCTGCCGCAGCAATCGACGTGCGTACTGCCTGGCGATTGCGCACGTCAGTCGCGAAGAAGTGAACGGATCCGGTGTCGATCTCGGCCGAGATTTTGGCCACGTCCTCGCCATTGATATCGAAGACGGCTACGTCGAATCCGTGCGTCGCAAACTTGCGAACCGTGGCAGCGCCAATACCGGTGGCGCCGCCCGTGATGTAGACTGTTGGCAATGCAGCTGCTCCTCGTTGCCCGGCCCTGTCGTCCGGGAGTGTTTTTTTGACGCACTTGCTCAGGAGAGTACGGTAATGGCGGATCGAAGCAAGATTCTGGTCACCAGCACGATGGACGGCACTGATCAACCATCCTATTTGACCTTGCCTGCAAACTTCGATGCACACAGCAAACCTGCGGGTCTCGTCGTCTCTCTCCATCCGTGGAGTTCAGGCCTGGAAGGAGGTCGTAGCGAGGATCTGGAAGCACTGGTGTATGCAAGAGGATGGATCTACCTGTGGCCACACTTTCGCGGCTGCAATAATACACCACAGGCTCTTGGATCACACTTTGCCCAGCAGGACATCCTCGATGCGTTGGCATCGGTGCAGGCCCAATACCCCATCGACACAAAGCGAATCTTTCTGACGGGGATTTCGGGTGGCGGCCATATGACGATGCTCATGGCTAGCCGCTACCCGGACCAATGGACCGCTGCTGCTGCCTGGGTTGGAATCAGTGATCTCACCGATTGGTATGCAACACACAAGGACGGGAAATATGGCGAGATGATGCGCCAATGCCTCGGTGGCGCCCCCGGTGACAGTGAGGCGATCGATGTCCAATTGCAGGCACGGTCCCCAATCACGCACTTGGCCAACGCCAAAGATGTTGCTCTGGAGATCGCGGCGGGTCGTCACGATGGCTTCACAGGCTCTGTGCCCATTCGGCAGTCTCTGCACGCCTTCAATGTGATTGCAGCTGCCGCCGGAGCAGAACTCATCAGCGATGCCGAGATCGAGCAGATGAGTCGCCCTGACGCCCATCTGGACAATCCTACCCCCTCTGACCAGATCACGGACGCATCTTACGCGACACAGATCTTCCTGCGACGCCAGGCAGCACGGGCGCGGGTGACCATCTTCGAAGGCGGTCATGAGGGAATCGCCACGGCGACGATGGCCTGGTTCCAGAAAAATGGTGGGGCCCGTGGATCTTGAGTGATCTGCTGCGCGGCTATTCTCTGAGTGAATACAACGAGAACGTCCGCCGCTTTTTTCTCTTCGGCATCCCGCTGTTCGCCGGGATGATGATCCAGTCGCTCCTCTACAATCTGTATCTGACGCGACTCGGATTTCAAGAGGACTTCATCGGACAGATGGCGGGCCTGGCTCCTCTTGCGTCCGGCATCTTCGCCATACCCACTGGTATCATCAGTGATCGCGTCGGTCGTAAACCTTTCTTGATCGCGTCAGCGGCGGTGATGGCCGTCACCCAGATCGGTCTGTGCACCGTCACCGATCGCTCACTGCTGCTGGTGCTGGCCTTTGTCGCCGGCACATCGGGCGCCTTCATCTGGGTCAACCACGTGCCGTTCCTCAGTGAGAATGCGGCGCCACAACGGCGGGCACAGTCGATTGCTATCTGGATGAGCATCCAGGGAGTCACACGCATGGCACTGAGCCTGGTCGGTGGCTCCCTGCCGGATCTGATGAGTTATCTGACGGGATACGGAATCGACGAAGCCGAGCCCTTTCGCTACGCCCTCTTTGTCGGGTCGTTCCTCTGTTTTATCGCCATGCTGCCGTTGCTCGGTGTACATACGACCACCTCGCGCAACCGGGCACAGGAACGAGAGGATCCAGTGCCCTTTCCGCTGCGCACCTTCGTTGCCTTTGGCATCACCAGTGCCTGCCGCGGCGCGTCGATGGGGTTTTCCTTCCCTTTCTTCAACGTCTTCTTCCAGCAGGCCTTGGGGTTGTCGACACCGATGATTGGCCTCGTGTTCTTTCTCAGCCAGGTCGTGGCCGTGCCCTCGATCGTTCTGGCACCTGCGATTGCACGCAAGTTAGGCGCCATCAAGACCATCGTACCCGCGCGTATCTTCGGCTCCCTGGCGTTGGTGTGCCTCGGCCTCACAGACCATCTGGGTCTGGGCATGCTCCTGTTTCTGATCTCGGCCATCGTCGAAGCAATTACGACACCGACAGAGATGACCTACGCGACGCAGATCATCCCCAGCAGATACTGGGCGCGTATGCAGAGTCTGCGCGTCACCGGCTTTCAGATCCCTGCAGGGCTTGCAAGTCTCATTGCCGGCTTCATCATCGTCGACTACGGCTACTGGGCTACCTTCGCCATTGCCGGGTCGGCGCGTCTGACGAGTGCCCTGGTCCTGCTGGTGGTCTTTGCAGGGAAAGAGCTTGAGAAGGCCCAGGGATACAACGTCGGGCCGGACACACAGGGATCTCAGTCCGGATAATAGAGACCGAAGAGAATCATCATTTCGTCTGTACTGAGCAGCCCGAAGGCCACGTCGCGAACGCGTGTATTGTCATAGGTAGCGATCAGGCGGAAACCTTCACCTGACTCAAGCACCATCGGTGGATCGTATTCAACGATCGGTGGGTGTTCCCAATCGTTGGAGAAATACACCTCTTCTCCGTCACGCGCGCCACCAGCGATTTCGACGCGGAATTGCGTATTCAATTCGTGCGCGTGCGAAAACAACTGAAACACATTCGCCCTCTCATCGAAGGTGAACACCTGCTCCAGCGTCGTCGTCTGCCCCGCCGGCAGACTGAAATCCGTGTTGTTGAAATCGATCACTTCCGCCACGTGTTCGATACTACCCGGATCGGCGTAGTGCAGATTGACGAAGACCTCACCCGTCGCGGCACTCGTTGACCGATTCACATAGTGTGCATTCATGTCAAAGGCGAAATTGGCGGGAATCTTCAGCGCCACCCCTTCTGGCATATCCATGTTGAAGGCCGGCCACTGGGTCCCTACGAAGAATTGATGGAAGGGCATGGCGAGATAGTTGGCCAGAATGGGTGTTCCCTCATCATCGCGCAGGTCGCGGAAAACTCCTTCGACGGGAGTCACCCAGTCCGGCGTGCGCTCACTGAATCCATACAGAATGAAGTGATGACTGCCCTGGCGCATGGCGATTTCAACACGGTCGATATAGACAGGCTCGTCATTCTCCAGGGCCTGATAGTAGAAAAACTCCCGCTCTCCCTGTGAGAACACTTCGAAGGGACCCAGGTGCAATTGGGTGCCCCTCACCGGTGGTGAAAGGGCCACAAAATCTTCTGCGCCATACGTATAGCGATCAACATTCTCGAGCAACGCCACATCGGCGACCTCGCCCGTCTCAGGTGCGCCGGCGAAGATCCACTTGCGAATCAGTTCCAGTTCGCCATAGGTCAGCGGGCGCTGAGGTGGCGGCGGCATGAGCGTACCATATTCGGGATGGTCGTTGGCAAAGTGATCTTCGTTGGGTGCGTTGATCTTCTCCCACAGGAGACTCGTCGGCAGACTGACAGGGCCATCCGCCCCAACCCGCAGAAGTCCATCCGCCAGGGCAGCCGGATTCTTGGGAGCCTGCCCGACGAGCTGTGCGTAGGCGACATCGTCGGTCAGGATCAGTCCTGATTGCCGGGCCTGTGACGTGCCCTGTGTGTGACAGCTCGTGCAATTTGTCTCGAAGATCTGCTGCACCTGCAACCAGGTGGATCCCTGCACGACGGTCGAGTTGATCGTCCGATCATCATCGCCACAGCTGGTCGTCATCGCTGCGATTGAGCCCAGCCAGATCACCTTAGCGATAAGACGTCTCATCCTCGACAGCACGTTCATTCCAGTCATTTGCATAGGTCGACTGTACGAATGCGCCAGGTGCTCCGCCACCAGAGGTAGGATCTTTGGCCCCGGTGGCACAGGTCGCTCGTGTCGGGTATTTTGCGACAGAACTCTCACGCGAAGACCATCGAAAGACCCCATGCCTGAACCTCACAAGAATGTCCTGCTCCTGATCGCCGATGACTGGAGTCCTCTCGCCGGTTGTTATGGCAGTCCTGTGATCAAGACACCGAATGTCGACGCCCTGGCACGCCGCGCCACACGCTTCACCAACGCCTATTGCACGTCTCCTTCATGTGCAGCAAGTCGTGCCAACATTCTCACGGGGCACTACAGCCATACCCACGGTCAGTATGGCCACTCACACTCGATCCACAACTTCCACACAGCCGCGTCGATGCCATCGGTTCCACGACAGTTGGGCGACGTGAAGTATGCGACGGGAATCATTGGCAAGCTGCACGTACAGCCACAGAGTGTGTATCCGTGGACCCACGACATGCAGAAGGTACCCGGCAGTCCGCGCAATGTTGCACAGATGGCATCGATGGCGCGAGAATTCTTCGCCGACATTGGCGACAAGCCCTTTTACCTGCATATGGGATTTACTGATCCGCACCGGGATTTCGGCAATCAGCGTGCGTATGAGGGTGTAGAGGAAATTCGCTACAACGCCGCGGATGTACCCGTCCCCGACTTTCTACCCGATCATCCCAATGTGCGTGCGGAGCTGGCAGATTACTATCAGTCCATCTCTCGACTAGACACAGGGATCGGCCTGGCCATCGAGGCACTGCATGAGGCGGGTCGAGCGGATGATACGATGATCATCGTCATGAGCGACCATGGCATGCCCTTTCCAGGAGCGAAGGCCTCTTCCTTCGACTCGGGTCACCACTGCCCACTACTGATCGCTCGTCCCGACGCGGCTGAGCTGGAATGCGACGGCCTCGTCAACTGGTCGAATATTGCGCCAACCATCTTTGATTGGTGTGGTGTTGATACGCCAGAGGGTCTACCTGAGCGATCCATGCTGCCGATTCTGAATCAACCACACCCAGCAGGGTGGGACGAGACCTTCACATCCCACACCTTTCACGAGGTGACCAACTACTACCCCTATCGGGCTCTGCGTGGACGGCAATACAAATACGTGCGCAACCTGTATCCGGAATTGGCGCGACCTCTTCCCAGCGACCTGTGGGCATCGCCGACGTGGCAAGCCGTGACCCAGGAGGATCTGTCGATGATGGGCCAACGCCCTACGCATGAATTTCTGCATCAACGGGCTGAAGCACTCTTCGACATAGAGGCCGACCCAGTCGAAGCAAACAATCTCATCGACGAACCAGCCCTGGCCGATGTGGCCAAGCAGATGCGCACCAAGGTGCGTCAGTTTCGCGTGGCGACGAAAGATCCGTGGGTACTGGCATCGCGACAGGCAGGTGAGGAGGGCTTGGAAGGTACTGCGAGCCCCGTCTGAGATACGACATCAAAGAACGGACGTGGCTATAGGGGCAGCACCAACCCGTCGTAGGCCAGGGTGATCCCCTTCTTCGCCTGCACTTGAGCGACCTCGTCATAGGCGTCGATACTGGCAGAGCTTAGGTGGGCGGCAACGACGACTGTGTCCTCGTCTACACAGCCAGCCTCGCGTAGCTCATTGAGCGTCTCGTCCAGCATGGCCCAGTTCAGATGGCCTGATAAGGCCGGGTCGATCTCCCGGGGGCCGAAGGTGGCGTCTAGGATCGCCAGGTTCAGATGTGTACCCGCCAGTGCGGCGAGGGTCTGCGGCATCAGATACGAGGAATCCAGGCCATAGAAAATGGATTTGCGCTCTGTTTCAATGAGATAGTTGAAAACCTGTTGCTCCATGATACAGTAGGGCTTGTTCATGAAGTGATTGCCGAGCATCGGTGTCACGTGAGGTCCGCCCACGGCCTGTCGAGTATTCAACTCGAGTTTCGTCGTTTCGATATTGTAGGAATCATGACGGGTCACGAATCGCCCCGATACCTCGTCGAAGACATGATCACGACACAACTCCAATGCATCGATGACCATGCTGTTGCCATAGATATTGAGAGGCTGTGGCAAGCTGGCGGCGAAACGGATGATTTCAAGTGGCTGAAAGTGATCGAAGTGGCCATGGCTGATGAGGAGCGTGTCGATCTCCTCTGTAGCGATGCCATAGTCGACGAGAGCAGCCGCTGTATGGTTGTTAAAGTCGATCAACATGTTGGGGGCAAGGAAGTTGCAGGTGTATCGGCGTCTGTCCTTCGGCGCGACAGTATTCGGAGCGGCAGAATCGAAATTCGCATCCCCTGCCCCCGTTCCGAGAAGCTGCAAATACGTAGAATCCATCATATCTCCAAGGGTTGCGGCTCCCAGGATCCACAGGCCATCGCGGTTCAGGCCTCCGGCGTGATAGGCGCGACCCAGTAAGCTATATTGGCAACCACGTCCCAACACAAGCCGGCGCACCACCGGCACTAACGATAAAGCCCACGAGGCAAGCAAGTGCCCTATCTGAGCGTAGAGGACAAGCAGTCTTTCAAAGAGAATGGCTATCTGATCCGCAATGACCTGCTCGACGACGAACATATCCAGGCAGCGCGCGATGCCATCTGGGAAGGTCTTGATGCAGATCGCACTGATCCCGCCACCTGGATCGGCGCCGGTCCACGTGTACCAGTCCCCGGCAGCCATCCCGCCATTCGCGGTACCGTCATGGATTCCCGCGTCTTCAGTGTCGCCGAAGAACTCGTCGGCAAAGATCAGCTCAACCCGGGTGGCCCTGGACCTCACCTTGTCTTTCCCACTGGCGATGACGATTGGATGCCGGCGTCCGGTGGCCATCTCGATGGTTACTACACACCGACCAATGGCGTCCCCGAAGGCACCGTCGGTCTGTTCCATGTGGGCGTTACGATTTACGTGGAAGACATAGAGCCACGCGGCGGTGGTTTCACAGTGTGGCCAGGATCGCATCGCCATGCGGCGACATATTTCCGCGACCACTCCTTTCTCAGCATCAGCGGCGGTAGTTCGCGGGATGTCTTCGACCTGCCAGAGCAGGTAGAAGTCACGGGCCCGGCGGGGACGGTCTGTTTCTGGCACGGCCAGACCGTGCATTCAGGTTCGAAGAATTGTGCACGCAATATTCGTATGGCGCTGATCGCGCGTCTGTCACGCAAGGATCTCAACGACATCCGCTTCGAGACGCCCGACGACATGTGGACCTACTGGGAGGGTATTGAGTAATGGCGCGTAACAAGACGGCGAACTATGTCTTGTCCGCCGAAGCGCAACCTGAGCTGGAACTAGCCGCCCTCCTTGCAGCTGTGCAGAAAGACGGCTTGGGCGGGGTTGAACTGTTTCGCCACCGCACAAGCAGCAGTGTTGTACGAGATGATCTGTCCGTCCGCGGCATCCGTGACGCACTGGCTGCGTCGCAGGTAAAGCTGGCGGCGTACGAAATCCGTCCGCTCACCGGTCGCAAAGCTGACTCGGATGAGCGTAATCTTGCCTACAATCTGCGCCAACTCGAATGGGACACACACCTGGGTCGCGCCCTGGGTATCCGGACGATCAGCGTCCGCGGTGGCACGACCTCGGGCCCGGAACAGGCGCAGGAAGCACGCGCCGATCTGCTGGAGGGACTCGGTCAGTTGGTCGAGCGCATACCGGATGTCACCTTCGCCGTGGGACCCGCCGTCGATAGTGTCTTGCAGACAGCAGCAGACTTCGATGAGCTGTTGTCCGGCATCGATGGTGTTGGCGTGATTCTTGATGTGCCGCCACTACGGGCGGCTGCCGTCGACCTTGCCGCCTTCGCCCGCCAATGGTCTCGACGGGTGCGTCTGGTGCGCCTGAATGATGGCGACGTCCCTGTTGACGAAATCGCCGCCGCACTGACGGCTGCCGATTTTGACGGCCCGATCGTGCTCGAATCTCGAGACCCCGAATTGCGCCAGCGAGTGCAGACCAGCTTCGGATAGAAGCAACAAAGTGTGGACCCGCCCTCGCTGCTCAGGCCACATGCCCTCTTAGTCGATCGGATGAGCGGCGATCCACTCCCAGTCGAAATCCCAGCCTAGGCCCGGCGTATCAGCAATGGTGACATTGCCTTCATCGTCCAGCGGATCCGCGATCGAATGCAGATGCGGAGGCGGCGTTTCGTAGTCGACGAAGGGATGCAGGAGACCGCGTTCGTAGTATTCTCCGGGAATCTGCATAGCACACAGAGCAGCCAGATTGCCCGGCCCCCCACCGTGAATCTCACAACGCACACCGTGTGACTCACACAGATGAATCGTCTTCATCAATGGCGTGAGTCCACCCACGTCGCCTACGCCTGCACGAGAGATATCGGCCGCATTCTGTACGATCCACTCGGCGCGCGTGAAGTGCTTGCCTTCCATGGTCTCGGGCCCCACAACGGGAATCAGTAGCTGATCCGTCAGCCACTTGTAGGACGACATCGATTGTTCGTCCATGGGCTCCTCGATCCAATAGTAGTCGAGCTTCTCCAGTTCGCGCCCGATCCAGCAGGCATCCTGGCGATCGTAAAAATGGAAGGGATCGAGCATGAGTCGCATATCGGGCCCCACTGCGTCACGCACAGCGGCACACGCAGCTACATCCATCTTCGGATCCGGCGCCCATTCGATCGGCGGTTGCCACGTGTGCAGTTTGAAGGCTGAGTAGCCTTTGTCCTGACAGGCCTTGGCGAAGGCGCCGTATTCCTCGGGGGTGCTTAAGCCACCCGGTAGTTCATCTCCACACATGGTCGACGCATAGGCGGGCACTTTCGAACGCGTCGCTCCGAGCAGTTTGTATACGGGCTGGTGGGTCGCTTTACCTGCCAGATCCCACAAAGCCAGATCAACGGCACAGATCAACTTGTCCGACAGGGTTCCCTTGTGCAACCGCTGACGCTCATTCAGCAGATGCCAGATCTGCTCTCGGTAGAAAGGGTCGCGGCCAATGAGCAGTGGCTTCACAATGCTCTCTACAAGCGCCGCATTTCCACCCACCGTTACACCTTCTACACCCTCGTCCGTGTGGATCCGCATGACGGACGACGTCGTCTCATAGGGCTCGGGAGCCGGGTGTCCATGCCCATCGGCATCGGCAACCGTACGGCTTGTGGTCTTGAATCGATCGATGGTGATGTCTGTGATCTTCACGTCAGGTCCCTAGTCTCGCCTTAACACCTCTTCAGCAATCGACACATTCTCTTCCACCATGTCATCCTTGTCGCCGCGATGCATACCGACGTTAACGACGTCCGTCGGTTTGATATGGTCGAAGGTGTATTCGAAGGCCATACGTGGGTCGATGCGCCCGGCGCCCATGATTTTGTAGGCAATGACGGGTTTCTGAATCGTCCGGATGCATTGAGTCGCCGGGGCCACATCTTTCAGTTGGAACTTGTGTCCGCGCCCATCATGCAGTGACCCGCAGTTGAAGAAGGGTACCGCGTGAAAGTCGACGACATCTAGACTGTCCACCCACAAATGCACCTCGGGCGCGTGAGCAGCGACACCAACAATGGTGCCCCTCGACTTGGCGTGCTCCGCCCAGGCGCGCAGTGTGTCGGCATCTTGATCGACATACAGCTGATCGATACGTCCGCCGTGGAAATACAGGGCCTTGCAGCCCACATCGACGACATGATCCACAGCATCCGTCATCTCAGGCTCCGTGCGATTGTTCACCTGTGCGATCCACTGCAGTGAACCGCCAGCAGACAGATACTCTTCCACCGACTGCATAACTCGCGGCGTTTCGTTGTTCGTGATCATCGTGTTGATGCCCGCTGCTTCCGCACGATGCCAGGTCTCGAAGATCTGCTCTTTCGTGTGGAAGGCGACCATCTCAGCATCACGCGATTTGCTCTGATGTGAATAGCCACCAAATGGATTGGCGCCCACGATCAAACGACGGATGGTCAGACCACAGAAATCGACGGATGGCAGCATGATGTTTTTCCCTTGGGGTAGGCCCTGTTGATGAAGCAAAACATAACGAGAACCACAGGCTGTCGTCACCTGCCTGATACGTATAAGGCCCTAGGTGACGTTGACTGTCGACTCAGGAGGAGCTCGATCGCGTCAGCGCCTCGCTCGCACGATCACGGATCTGTGCCAGAAATTCGTCGATCAATTCGGCTGGCATCCCAAAATTCATCACATGCACACCTGCCGCCCCATGTTCAGTGACGCCTTCGGCGATATCGAAGGCCCACTCCAGAGCGGCCCGTTGAAAGTCTTCCTTTTCCATAATAGCGTGCAGGGTCGGATCAACATACACCCCTGGTAGCCGACACATCACCTCAAAAGCACGATGACTGCCTACAAGGGGAACCGACGGTATCGTCAGTCGCGCCTCTTGTTCTCTTCCCTTGCGCAAGCCCGCATACCAACGAGCGAAGGTGTCGACCTTCGTAATCGCCTGCGTCTGGCTGAAACGCGCCCCTGCATACCGTTTGTTATGCAGCCGCTGTAAACTGACTTCCATGGGTGTGGAGAAGGGATTGGAAGCACAACCGATATAGGGTACGACCCCCAGGCGTTGCTCAAAGTCTTGCAGTCGCTGATTCACTTCGTGGATCATCTGCAGACTGTCCATGGGAAACCAGCTCTGTTGATCCACCTCACGGTCGACACCAGGCAACCAATCGCCCGTGAGCAGAAGGAAGTTGCGGTAACCCATGCCGATTGCTCGTTCCAGCTCTGCGATCAGTTCGGCCGGATGATGATCGCGACCACAGAACTGGATGACGGGTTCAACATCATGAGCCATCACGACAGTTGCCGTCTCCATCGAATGCAGCGATGGCACGCCCCCTGCGTTGGTGGTCGTATTCACGGCATCCACATGCTTGGCAACGCGCTTCATGATTCGTTCGACGCGCGACAGCCCCCTCTTCGTCAAGGGGGAAGCAATCTCGAGGGTTACGACGAATTCTCCCCGGAACATCTTCTGCGACAACTGGGAACTCGCCTGTATTCGGAGTGTATCAAGCACCGGCTGCGGGAGACGAGTCTGGCGATCCTTGCCATTGATGAGATTTACATAACTTGCCGTGTTATAGAGCGACGCATCCGTCGGCAGATGAACCGTGTCGGGAGCGATCGGCTTGCGATCGTCGATCCGCATCCACACACAGTCCTTTTCGGGGATCACTTCACACTTGCCGTCGAGGGTCCCACCGCAAGGGCCATTGCGTAGGCCCTTGGGACAATTCATCGGACAGATGAGGGCAGTGTGCGACAGAACACACTGGCCACACGACTGACAGTCGAACAGCCTCTCCTTCACCCACGTTTCGATTTCGTAAATCATATCGACGAAGGAACCTGATCCTACTCGGGGACCGGGCGTGATGTGTGAATGACAGCCCGCACGTGTGTTTGCACATGGCGTTCGACAACAGGCTTCGAAGAGCCACCATCCTCTTCACCCCACACGACCACGACCTCGCTGCCATCGACTGCGTGCGCCGTATCGACCATGGCCAGTGAAAACCAGGCGCGCACGTTGGTCGTATACACATTGTATGTCGACAGTCCCACCATCTCACCGTCAAGTAGCACTTTGTCAAAGGGAAGGGTCGAATAGTGTGAGCCCGGCATCTCCAGATACTTGTAACGCTCGCCATCACCCAGCATGCTGGCGAAAATGCGTGTCACATCCTCGTTATTCCAAACGAGCCAGACCTTGTCGCGATGCGGTCGGTCTGCCATCTGCTCGAGGGCATCACGGCCGATGAAATCGTGATCGAACTTTACGTGTCGACCGTAGCCAAGATCCCAGGGCGTTTGATAGTAGTCTTCGATGTTGTCCGAATAGAAGCTTCCGCCCAGAGAGGCATTCGCCTCAAAACCATCGGCAGGAAGCCACTGGCGATAGGCTTTCATGGAGTCGGAGAAAATCGCCGGCATCGGCGAAGGCACCCAGCCAGATTCTGGCGATACCGTCGAATAGGCGCGTGCGCCCGCCTCCTTCAGACCGAAAGCCTCACCCGCTGCGACAATGGCGCTGCGTACGACCTCGGCATCCTGCGCCGGCCCCCACAGCTCAAGCCCCTGCGTCCGTGCCATGCCATGATTGAGGGCATTCACTTGCCTACCGGCAACGGTGAGCTTACCAATGTTGAAGAACTTGATCTTAGGCAACTCTGCACCCGTCGCTGCTTCCAGGATGGCCGCTGCATTCGGACCCTGAACCTGGAAGCGATAGGTCTTGCGCTCGCCTGTATTCTGCACGGCACGATGGTCGCGTGATACGGCGACATCGTAGTCACCCGTCTCGGCATGGTAGGCGATCCAGTTCGGCACAGAGGGGCGACCGCTGATGTTGACCTTGTTTTCTTCGAGGCCAAAGAGAATCGCATCGCCAATTACATACCCGTCTGCATTGCAGCAGACGATCTGCTTTGCCTTGTTCGGTGCGAAGTTGGCCAATGTGTTGACCGCCAGATCGGAGAGCAGCCGCAGAAGATCGGGGCCTTCGAAGTAGATATCCGTCATGTGCCTCGATAGGTCGAAGAGTACGGCCGTCTTGTTCCACGCCTCCTGTTCATCACGCCAATTGCTGAATTCAGGCGCAATCGGAAAGATGTAGGGCCCCGTGGGCGCGTTGCGCAGCATGTCCACAGGATTCTTCCAGGATTGCAGTTTCTCTTCGAGTGATTCTGTTGCTGCTGACATCTGTTCGATTCCTCCTCGTTCGTGCAGATTCTGACGTCCTGAAGAACCTCTCTTATCCACTCGAGTCAGGCAACAGCACAGACGGTTGATATGGTCTGTCCTGGACACAGCTCGTTCCAAACCTGTGTTTTGCCGCCGCGAGGGAAGATGAACTGAAGTGAACCTTCAAAGGAGCATTCCACATGTCCTCTGCCCAAGACGAAGCACCACCCTTCGGCTCCCCTGAACTACGATTGCCTGATGAATTGCGCGGCCCACTCAAGGCGCACATGGAGAATCTTCGGCAGCGCTATATCGACATGGGATGGGCGGGTCGTGGTGGTTTCGGCAAGAAACCAGCGCTCATCGTCATCGATCTCGCCCTGTGGTGGACGAAACCAGACAAACCACCCATGGGCAGCCACATCGATCCCATCGTCCATTCCACCTGTGATCTGCTGAAGGCCGCACGCAGCGCCCAGATCCCTATTTTTTTCACCACCTACGACTACGATCCGGCCGATCCACCGACCCCACACAACAACAAGTGCGAATCGAACATTGGCCCCGAAGATGCGGGTCTGATGGAACTCGATCCTCGCCTGGGGCGCCGTGATAACGAGCGGATCATCAAGAAGAAATACGCTTCAGCCTTCAACAGCACGAATCTGTATCACAATCTGACCACCCTCGGTATCGATACGCTCATCGTCACCGGCGTCAGCACAAGCCATTGTATCTATGCAACCAGTCGCGATGCGGCGCACACCTTTCGTGTCGTCGTTCCTCGCCAGGCAGTCGGCGAAAGATGCGAGTTACTGCACGAGGTAAATCTCCTCGATATCGACATCGATCTCGGTGACGTGATGGATCTCGACGAGGTCGTCAAGCACCTTGAAGCTTTGCCCTAGAGCGTGACTATACCAAGGTCTGTTGATTGTGTTTCACGAGATCACCTGCCTGCACCACACTCGAAGCGATATCGAGTTGACGGATGTCGGCCGCAGGATCACCATCGAATGCTGCCAGGTCGGCGACCAACCCGGGCTTGATCTGTCCCACCGTGTCGCCGAGCCCGATCGCTTCCGATGTCGCCCTCGTCAGCGTTCTCAGCGCACGCCAGGGCGACCACCCCATCCAATCCACGAAGGCCCACGCATTGGCTGCCGTGCCGTCGTGCGGTGCATGAGGCATACCCATATCCAGACCCGAGGTAAAGCGGACGCCGGCCTCGTCCATACGTCGCAGCAATTCCAGATGCCCATCTGTCGAGGCTGACGCGGCACTGCCAGATCGGCCGGCGCTTTGATGACTCGCCAGTGTGCCGCGGTAGATATGGCCAATCGTGGGATCAACCCAGTGGCCGAGATCGACGAGTCGCGCCACGACATCTGGTCTGTAATCGAGGCTCGGATCAGGGTCTCGAGCACGCCATCTCGCATGGATGTGATGATGGACGCCCGCCTCGACACAACGCTGCACGCCCTCCGCAGCGAGGGTGTGGGCGACGATGGGAATCCCCACACGCTCGGCCTCCTCGACAGCTTCCCTCAGGGTCTCAGTTGAGTATTGTGGACGCGCGGGATTGGCCGTGGGGGTGAACATGCCCCCTGTCGCCATCACCTTGATCAGATCCGCTCCGAGACGCACCTGTGTGCGCACTGCCTTGACGACGCCCTCTGTCGTATCTGCCTGCGAACTGAAGAACCAGCAGTGACCAGCGGTGATCGTGATCGGTTGGCCTGATACGAGCAACCGAGGCCCGGGGATCGTTCCTGACTTGATCGCCTCGCGTACGGGGAAGGCGACGTCGTTGCGTGAACCGATATCGCGGATCGTCGTGGTCCCTGCAAGCAGTGCTCTGCGCATGGCCGTCACAGCGCGCATCGTTAACTGCTGATCCGTATCCGTCATCGCATGCTGGAGTGCATTGGCCGTTGCGGAACAGTGCATGTGACAGTGGGCATCGATAAGCCCAGGGAGAAGGGAGACGTCGCCGAGATTGTGCACTTCTGCGTTTTCAGCAATGTCCCTCGGCAAGTGGCTACCTGGGAGGACAGACTCGATTCTATCCTGGTCGATGATCACCGCGTGGTCGTCGAGCCACCCGTCGACAGCCTCGTTGGCGACTCTCTTAGCGAGATACACTTTCCGTAGGGACATCGTTTTCCATTCTGTGTATACACAGGTGAAACTGGGGTCTCAATGCTGAGCACGCGTTCGGACAGATCGCGCTGGCGACAGTATCGGGATCGCTTGGAACCTCAACAAGGCGACGAGATCTCCCTGCCACTCTGTTTGCAGCGATGGCGGCAATGGGTAGTCAGCTCCGGGGTCAGATCAATAGGGACGATGCCTTGCCTGCGGACTACCCTGCGAGCGTTCTTCCGTCTGTATGAGATCTCTGCGCATTGCTGCCGCCATTTCCCTGGCGCTCCATTTGCTTGCCCTAGTCGTCGCCGACCGGCTCATGAGGCAGCAGCAGGCCGAAATCTTCCGAGCGCGATTCACCATGCCCGCCCGCTTCTCACCGCGGCGCGCGCAGACGGACCGTCCCTCTCTGCCGCAGACGCAGATGGAATACCGTGCCGCAGCGCTCGGTACACAGATCGCAGACCCGGGAATCGCAGGAACCGCATTGGCTCGCCGCATCGAGATCGGCGACCTCCCCCTGCAGTTGCAAGGCGAAGCGGGTGCGCCGAAAGCTGGCGGCCCCCTGCTTGCCAGGGAACGGATGCCATCGGCAACTCAGGGAATGCCCTCCGATACACTGCCCAGCCAGTCTCTGGAATTGCTGCGGATACAGGATATGATTCGCGCCGACGACAAGCGTGCCGTTGTGATCGCTGATCCTGACAGCGTGCGGGGGCACACGCGGGTTCATCAAGTTCACGCCACTGGATCTGGATGGCGCCTGGAGCCTCATCAAGCCAGTCGATGAGACGGCGATTTCAGGGCGACCCGTTTTGGGAGATCTGGCGCGCTACATGCGCGACTACACCGGAATCCATGCGCAGATTCGATCCACTGCAGCGCACATTTTCCTGTCGAAGGAATTGCTTCGTGATCCGATTCACTTTCTCTTCCCCGGACGCCAGCACGTCCCTTTCAGCGAGCCTCGGATTCGGCTGGCGGCTGAGGAGATCGAGTTGTTGTCCGAGTACCTCCATGGGGGTGGATTTCTCTTCGTCGATGCAGGCGCTGCAGCCGACGATCGTCGCTTCCTGCGAAGCCTTGTCGATCTTCTTCGCCAGGCCCTTGGCTCTGAGGGTCGGCTGTACGAACTGCCTTCGCGACACGCTGTATACCATGCCTTCTACGACTATGAGAATGGATTCCCCGGCGAATGCAAGGAACCTGTCGACGAACTCGACATCGGTTCGCCCTGGTTCTATCCGGATCGTCTACCTGGACAATTCTGCCCTCGGGGTCTTTGGGGTATTGGCGTCGGGGATCGACTCGTTGGTGTGATCAGCGATCTGAACCTGCACCGCAATTGGCCGGATACACAGGACAGCTTGTCAGCAGGGGCGCCGCCAGAGGGCGGCTCACTTCTGTCTCTGCGGGCGGCGACGAACATCGTCGTCCATGCGCTGCTTCGCCCGGAGGGCCTCACGACCAAATACGGCCAGTTCGCCTGGCAACCACAGTTCCGATCTGCAACTCAAGGACTAGCACAGTTGGCCCTCATACGATCTCCCGTGGGCTCAGAGCTTGGCGATCATCCACTGCAGGTGAGTCTCACTGCAGGGACACAGATCGAGGTCGCAGAGGCGCATGCAAAGGGCTTGCTTCTGCGTGGACTCCCATCCGGTGAGCGGGAACTGCAAGTGGACTACGCCGGATACAGTGGCCGCATCCCGATAGAGTTGGCGGCGGGGAAGGTGACAACCGTTTCCTTTCGCTCACGTGGACTTGGGCCCTTTGGCGGAATTGTTCTCGACCAGATGGAACAGCGTCTCACGCCAGCCCGCTGGGAGGAGAGATTCAGCGATCTCTATCTTCACGAGGTCGCAGCATCTCAAGAGCTCTCGCCCGGACTCGAGACCTCTGTCGAGTCGCCTTGACGGGCTCATTGCAGAGCGACCTGTAGATTCTTTACCGCCTGCGTCAGGGTCCGCTCACCGACAGCGGAGAACCCCATGAGCACTCCTTGTGCTTTGCCCGCATTGACCTCGTACGCAGATAAGGGCGACAACACGATCCCCATCTCACCTGCCCGGCGACATACTTCAATCTCCGTCATGCCATTCTGAATCCAACCGACCAGGTGCATTCCTGTCTGGTCAGGTTCAACGTGGATCACCCCGGTGAGATGCTGCCGCACAGCCCGAACCAGGCAGGCCTGCCGCTCTGCATGAATCTTGCGCGAGCGACGTAGATGGCGAGTGTAGTGGCCCTCTTTCATGAAAGCAGCCAGCGCCGCCTGCTCGAGTACCGGTGGCGGGCCACCTGCCGCCAGTCGCGCTGCCCGAAAAGGGTCGATCAGATCCATCGGCACCACGACATAGGCCAGTCGCAACCCGGCAAACATCGACTTACTGAACGACCCCAGGTAGAGCACACGCCCGTCTGCATCGATGCCCTGCAATGAAGCGAGGGGCGACCCCGTATAGCGAAACTCACTGTCGTAGTCGTCTTCCAGAATCCACGCATCCACCTTGCGCGCTGCGGCGAGGAGCTCGGCTCGACGCCGGAAGGGCATCGTCACTCCCAGAGGAAATTGATGCGTGGGCGTCACGTGGATGACTCTGACCTCAGGCGCCAGTTGCTCCCCATCGGCGACACACATCCCATGCTCGTCGACGGGAACGGGAACCACCCGTGCCTCGCGGCCGACGAAAGCAGAGCTGGCACCTCGATAGCCCGGATCCTCCATCCAGACGAGGTCACCCGGATCGAGCAGCACACGCGCTGTCAGATCGATCCCCTGCTGGCTGCCACTGACGATGATGACTTGTTGGGCCTGACATCGGACGCCACGTGTGACACCGACGTGCTCGGCGATGGCCTCTTTGAGTGGGGCAAACTCGCGACGACCCAGATTCGCCTGCCGCTGCAGATCATCCCAGCATCGCCCCAGAAGTTTGCGCCAGATCCGTGTCGGAAAGGGATCCATGGATGACGTCATGCTGAAGGCGCGTGCCCGCCCAGATTTCACCGCCGGAATCGACGGCAGCCGTTCCCCAAGGGCTAGCACCGCCTGCGCCGAACGGGACATCTGCCGCGCGCCAGGTACTGGCGTCTGCCCAGAGTCACCCATCAGCGGCGAGCCGCGTGTCAGCAGTGGATCACTCGACGTCAGATCCGCGACGAAAGTGCCCGCCCCCTGCCTCCCTAGCAAAAATCCTTCAGCCACAAGTTGCTCATAGGCTGTGTGCACCGTGTTGCGCGACACACCGAGTAGCTCACCAAGAGCACGAGTCGAAGGCAAACGAGCATGAGCCACGAATTGCCCATTGAGGATCGCCTGACGCAGTCCCTCGACCAGCTGCCGGGTCAGCGGTGTCGTTGCATCCGGGTCCAGTGCCAGTAGCAGTGATTTCATGATTCCTGATCGCTCAGACAACGGCGTGTTAAGAGCGTTGTCCTGTTCAGAATGGCCTGCAAACGAAGTGTCATGTCAAAATAAGCAGAAGTGGACCTTTCGAAAGGACAATATTCCTCGGCACTTTCAGATCAGAACACAGTTCCCTCAAAACACCCAGCAGGAGCAAGAATGGATACGTCACCGCCGACACTCACTGGACGCTTCGTGCGCCTGGAGCCACTGTCCCAGAATCACCACGATGGACTCGTCGACGTCGCCGCCGATGGTCCCCTGTGGAATACCAGGGTGACCTCGGTGCCGACACCGGATCTGATGTTTGACTGGATCGAGCGCAATGCAGCCAAGACCGCCGCAGGAGAGCAGATCACCTTTGCCATCCTCTACGAATCGACTGGACAGGTCGTGGGCACCTCGAGCTTCCTCTACTTTGAGCCGATGCACCGGCGCCTCGAGATTGGCAAGACGTGGATTGCCACAAGCTGGCAGCGTACCCCCATCAACACGGAAGCAAAGATGCTCTTGCTGCAACATGCCTTCGAACAGATGCAGTGCCTGCGCGTGCAGTTTCTGACGGATGTACTGAATCGGCCCTCCTGTGCAGCCCTGGAACGGTTGGGCGCTACGAGAGAGGGAGTGATCCGCTACGCTCGTGTCATGCCTGATGGTCGGAATCGGGATTCCGCCTGCTATAGCGTTGTGGACCCAGAGTGGCCGATCATGAAGGTGAATCTGCAGCGGCTGTTGGACAGACCCTTCTCGCAAGACTTGCCACCATCATAGGATCTGCCCCATTGTAAGCAGCCTCGGCCTATGATCTGACGCGGGAAAGTTGACGGTTATGAACAAAGATGATTCGCGGCACTTCGATGTGGAAGAACTGCAGACTATTGCAGACAACTTTCATCGCGATGGGTTCGTTCACGTGCCCGCAGTTCTGTGTGGGGATCTTGTCGAAGATCTGAGAAGAAAGACGGATGAACTACTCGACGATCCTGAACTGGCAGCACGTGAGAATATGGATCTGCACGACACACGTTATGCCCAGGCCCACAAGACCGAATCGGGTGAGCAGATCCCCTTCATTCTGAGGAATACGATCGGACTCGATCCGATCTTCCTCCAGACGCTCGAGTTGCCACCGCTCATCGAGCTGGCAGAAGCCATTGTCGGCGAAGGGTGCAGATTTTGTGGCCAGAATGTGCTGCGCAATCGTCCTGGCATCGCCATTGAGAATTGGCACGTGGATGATGCCCTGTTTTACCCGGTACCGGACGATGTCGAGCGTCACGACCCGCGCATCCAATTGCCCGTGTTGTGGTTGACCGTGCAGATCGCCTTGAGTGACATCGATGCACAGGACCAGGGCCCGACGCAATACGTTGCGGGCAGTCACATGGCGGGACGGAAGCCAGACCCGACGGCGACGCCCGATTTCGAGGGACATGGCCCGACATCCATCATGTGCCAGGCAGGCGATGTCTATTTGCACAATCCACAGTGCTGGCACCGTGGTGCCCCCAATTCGTCGGACCGAACCCGCTATCTGATGCAGAATCAGTATGCCGTCGACTGGGCCTTCCGGCGATTCGGTTGGATGAATCGAGTACCAGTCCCCGACGAGCAACTCCGCACCTCTTCGGAGCGATTGCTCTCGATCCTCGGCAGGCGCCGCCCCTGAGAGCGATCGTTGTGGATCCGGTGTCTCAGGCGTTAGCTTCTTGTTAACTCAAGAGACTGAGATCACCGAACCATATGAATAGACCGCCGCACTCCTGCTTCAGCGCCTGGCTCCGGTCCGCTCGCGCTGCGTCCATCTACCGCATCGGCGCCTTGCTCCTCAGCCTTTGCGTCTCCGCAACCGCTGCAGACAAACTGAAGTTCGAGCACGCCTTCGACATTGGCGGCGAGCCTTCCTTTGCCATTACTCAGGACGATGACGGCTTTCTTTGGTTCGGCTCTTTCTTCAAAGGGCTCGTGCGCTACGATGGTACGAGTGTAAAGCAATTCTCTGAGGGCCCCGGATCAATTTCCAGCGATTTTGTCACGCAGATTTACCAGGATCGCCGCGGCATCATCTGGATCGGCACCAACAGTGGTCTGAATCGCTACGACAAACAGGCGAACTCCTTCACGAGCTTCTTCAAGGATGCCGCCCATCCGCAGACATCACTGGCGAGCAACACCTTCAATCTTTCATCTCGTACGATCATCGAAGATCGCGATTCGGTGCTTTGGTTCGGCACGCAGAATGGTCTGAGTCGTTTTGATCGATCGACGCAGACTTTTGCGAATTTCTGGCACAATCCGGATGACACGAACAGTCTCACGAGCAATGACATCTACACAGTCTTCGAAGATCGCCATGGTGATATCTGGATCGGTACCAAGCATCACGGTGCGACACGCTACAACAAGCGCTCCGGGAAATTCACGCGCTTTCGCCATGATCCCGCCGATCCAACCAGCATTCCGGATGACGAAATCCAGGCAATTCTCGAAGATGAGCAAGGCGGATTATGGCTCGCCTCACGTGACAATGGTCTGATTCACTTCGATCACGACACACAACGTTTCGCTCACTACCGCCATAGTCCGGAGGACACAGGTAGTTTGCCGCAGATGAGCATCTGCGACCTGACTCTGAGCAAGGATGGGCGCCTGATCCTGATCCCTTCTATCGAAGCGGTAGGCTTGATTTTCTTCGATCCACGGGACCACACATACGAACATTTCAGAAGCAGACCGGGCGACCCCTTCAGTTTTTCATCGGACACGATCCAGGGCGCCTTTGAGGATCGCTCCGGAACCCTGTGGATCACCGACAATACGGGGAAAGTCGATAAGGCCGATCCCAAGGCCCACCGTTTCAATCTTTACGTCCACAATCCTTTTGACTCGACGAGTCTGGCCAGCAACGCCCCCCTGCCGATCTACGAGGATCGCCAGGGTACGGTATGGCTGGGCAACTTTGGCGCCGGCCTGGATCGCTACAATCCGGAGACGGATGATTTCACACACTTCATACCCGATCCGTCAGACTCGACGACACTGCCCCACGGCTATCCCGCCGGATTTTACGAGGATCACCTGGGCAACTTCATCGTCTCGACCGCCGAGGGGATGGTCATCTTCGACCGCGACACGGGGAAGGTCACCAAGAGACTCACTGACGATACCTGGCTCTATACGATCATCCAGGACACCGACGATCTGGACGTGGTCTGGGCCGTCGGCTGGGAGCAGAGCTTTCATCGCTTCAACATGGAGACAGGTGAGCACAAGATCTATCTCCATGACCCTGAAGATCCGACCAGCTTCGCCGCCGTCACGTCCATCCGCTTCGAGTTAGACACGGACGACCCGAATCTCATGTGGATTGCCACCTGGGGTGGTGGTCTTGAGTTATTCGACAAACGCGCCGACACCTTCACTCATCATCAGTACGACCCCGACGACTCGACAACCATCGCATCCAACACGGTGTTCGATCTGTTGGAAGACTCACGTGGAATCTTCTGGGTCTGCACCGATCGTGGTCTGGATCGCTTCGACAAGGACACCGGCGTCTTCACCCACATCTCCCATGACCAGGGATTTACCGCCAAGATCGTGCACAACATTGTCGAGGATCAAAGCGGAAGATTGTGGTTAGGGACCGACGTGGGTCTAGTCCAATACGACGCCGTCGAAGGCCGTGTTCTCAAGGTGTATACAAAGGGTGACGGTCTGCACAGCCACGACTTCTGGCCCACATCGCGCCGCTGCACCCAGACGGGTCACTTGTGGTTCGGAGGATTCAATGGTGTCAACAGTTTCCATCCGGATGATCTGCGTGACAATGAGACAGCACCCCGCATCGTACTCACCACACTGAAGCAAGATGGGCACGAGATTGAAGGACTCCCGGCTTTCGAAGCCCTGGAGGATCTGCACCTCGATTGGCGACATAACAGCTTCGAATTCGAATACGTGGCGCTGAACTTTACACGCGTATCCAAGAATCGTTACGAGTATTTCCTCGATGGCTACGACCGCAACTGGTATGACGCTGGAGACATTCGCTTTGGCCGCTACTCGAACATCCCAGGTGGTAACTACACGCTGCGTGTCAGAGGAACCAACAACGACGGTCTCTGGAGCTTGCCAGAGCAGGAAGTTCGGCTGTCGATTCTCGTGGATTCACCACCGTGGAAAACGTGGCCCGCCTACGCTGCGTATCTGCTGTCAGCCTTTGGTAGCATCGTCGGCTTCAGCCGCTGGCGACTGGGTGCTTCTGAGGCACAACGACTTCACCTGCAGCAGCAGGTCGAAGCCCGTACGGTTGAGCTCGTGGAGGCCAAGGAGTTGGCCGAGGCAGGTGCCCAGGCGAAGGCAGACTTTCTGGCGAACATGTCGCACGAGATTCGCACACCGATGAACGCCATCATCGGCATGGCACATCTTGCCCTGCGCACGAACCTGGATCCCAAACAGGCCGACTACGTGAGGAAGATTCACGGCTCGGGTCAGCATCTGCTGGGAATCATCAACGACATTCTTGATTTCTCGAAGATCGAAGCGGGCAAGATGGACGTCGAGGTCGTCAGCTTTGACCTCGACCAGGTCCTGGACAATGTGGGTAGCCTGATTGGCTCGAAAGCGGCTGCCAAGGATCTCGAACTGATCTTCGACATCGACCTCGATCTGCCGCGCCATCTTCAGGGCGATCCGCTGCGACTCGGGCAGGTTCTGATCAACTATGCCAACAATGCCGTGAAATTCACCGAGCAGGGCCAGATCGTCGTACGAGCCCATCTGGTACCAGATTCCGCCAACGATCTGTCATCCAACGATCTCCTCGTGCGCTTCGAGGTGCAGGACACCGGTATTGGCCTCAGCGAGGAGCAAATGGACAGACTGTTCCAGTCCTTTCAGCAGGCTGACACGTCGACAACCCGAGAATTCGGCGGCACGGGCCTCGGACTGGCGATCTCCAAGAACCTGACGACCTTGATGGGTGGCGAAGTAGGCGTCGAGAGCCAGTTGGGGCAAGGCAGCACCTTTTGGTTCACCGCCCCCCTCGTCCGTGGCCAAGAGCGCCGCTCTGATCTGATTCCGGAACCTGAGCTGCGTGATCTCTCCGTACTCATCGTCGACGACAATGAACTCACCCGTCAAGTGATTTCTCGACTATTGCAGAGCATGACTTTCCGCACCCGCGATGTGGCTTCGGCGGATCAGGCGTTGCGGGAGATCGAACGTGCCGACGCCGAGTCTGCCAGCTACGAGATCGTCTTCATGGACTGGGGGCTTCCTGGTTCGCAGAATGGAACCCAGGTTGCTCAGCAGATCAGCACAATGAACTTGCAGATCAAGCCGCGCGTCGTGCTCGTCACTGACCATGGCCATGAGGAAGTATTGCAGCAGATGGCAGGTGCCGACATCGAGGCATCACTAATCAAACCGATCAATCGCTCATCCCTCTTCGACACAACCATGCGCCTTTTGGGTGGCAAGTCCCGCGCCGTGGAAGCCGCCAAACAGCCATCGGGTGTTTCCGTCGAGGATCTCGCAAGAATACGAGGTGCCAGCATTCTGCTGGTGGAGGACAATCCGCTGAACCAGCAAGTCGCCGTGGAATTGCTGTCGCAGGCCGGTTTCGACACGGCCCTGGCCGAGAATGGTCGTATTGCGACGCAGATGGTCGATCGAGACAGCTACGACCTGATCTTGATGGATATGCAAATGCCAGTCATGGATGGTTGCACGGCGACGAGGCAGATTCGCCTGAGTGAAACCAAATTGCCGATCCTGGCGATGACAGCCAATGCCATGGCCCAGGATCGTGAGCAGTGTATCGCTGCGGGGATGAATGACCACATCGCCAAACCGATCGATCCGGACTTGCTGTTGGCAAAACTCGTAGAGTGGATTCCACCCCTGCCGGAGGAACGGCGCACGACGCCAGCCGTGGAGGCCAGCACAGCAGAAGCGGATCAGCCGTCGCAGACCGGGGGCATGCAGGGCGACCCGCTGCGCCAGGTGGACGGCCTCGATGTCGATGCAGGGCTGCGCAATGTCGCCAACAATCGCGAATTCTATGTGCGCCTGCTTCGTGGGTTTGTCAGTGGCATCGAGGCAGATACGGTACATACCGTCACTGACCGTCTGGCCACCGACGACCGAGACGGCGCTGAACGAGCCGCCCATTCTTTGAAAGGTGTTGCCGGAACGTTGGGCGCGCAGCACCTGCAGGAACTGGCTCAGCAGTTGGAGACAGGCGTGAGAGAGAAGACCGACATCTCCACACAACTGGCTGCCGTTGACCGCTCCCTGACGCAGCTGCTCGGGGAAATCAATGCGGTCCTCCCCGTAGAGGAGGAGGCCCCTGTGGCAACAGAGGAAACGGTGTCGCTCAAGGATGTAGCCGCCCTTATCGAAGCCCTCGAAAGCCACCGGCCGACGTGGGCCGACATCTCCGAAACGCTATCGATCAACGACGTGGAAGTCTTCGGGGATCAGATTCGTGAACTAGGCGACCAACACGGGGCCACGTCACTGACACAGTGGGGACAGAGCCTGTCAGGCCATGCGTCCATGTTCGACCTCGACAAGATGGTGGCCACCCTGAGACAGTATCCAGATCTGATCGAGCAACTGCGCTCCGAGGCAAACTGAAGCGACACGCTCAGAAATCGTCGGGCCTGCGCCGATCCGGATAATAGCGTAGCCCCGGCAGCGTATTTCCCGCATAGAGCATATCGTCGATGGGCTCGCAGATATTGAAAGAGAACACGAAGCGCCCCCGCCCCTGAACGGCTCGCACGACGAGCAGATGTTCTCCCGCGCTCAGGTGTCCTTCGAGACGATCATCCCCGAGCTTGTGCGATCTTCGATCCTCATGAGTGTAGATCTGTTGGCCATCGATCCACACGGTCAGCCCCTCATCTGATCCCGCCAAAAAGCGGACGGGACCCTCCTCGGCAACTGAAAACCACGTCGCCCCATAGACGACAGACTTGCTGAGATTGCCAAAGTGTTCCTCCAGATCGATCCGGTCATGGTCGAACCAGATGGGCTCCGACCAGTCGCCTTCACCAGGAATCGGGTCGAGGGCAGCCAACTCGCCAGCGCCAAGTGTGTGATCCGCGGCGAAAGGGCCCTTCAATGTCCAGTAGCGCGGGCCCATTCCGTAGTTGGCAACCTGTGCCCATTCACCCCCATAAAACCAACCTTCATAGGCACCACCCGCTTTCTTGAAACGCTGGCGGTGTTCGTCGAGATCGGCACCTGTGACCTCGACCTCGTCGAAGCGACGAGGCCCCAGACCGACCTTGTCGGCAAGGAGGGCGAACTCCATGTCATCGGGGTTGAATCCCATCAGATATGCCGCCGTCAGATCCACAGCAACCGGATTTCGACCAACCAACACCTGGTTGGTGCGAATCGGTGTACCGTTCTGCAGACCACCCTCTTCATGCCCCACAATGCCATCGACGACAACCAGATCTTCCGGCGCCAGACGCCACAGATCAACCATCAGCTCTTCGGCCTCAGAAGGTGCATGCGGCATCCCCGCGTGACTTTCCGTGCCCCGTTGCTTGCTGACACCATAGACGGATCCGGGCAGAATGCCATATCGATTCTTCATGGACACCGTGATCTTGGGCCCGTGTGTTTTCATCACCGGGCAATTGATCCACACATCTGCCTCCATGATCGGCTCAGCGATGATGTATTCGTCTTCCGCCAGACCGCCGTCGGCGAAACTCAGTGTGTCGTTACGCCCCCAATTCATATCGATGCAGGCGATGTCGATCCCCTGCTCGCGCAGATCACGGGCGACATCGCGATAGCCACCCTCCTCAAAGCCGTCAGAGATCAGATCACTGAGCCACTTGAAGAAGAAATTCGCCTCATACCCGACACTGTCTGCTGTGGCTGGCGCGATCCAACCACCTGGAGCCTCACCGATGCGAATCGCCGCATTCGGTGCCGCTTCATGCACAAGAACCGCGACAGCACGAATCAGGCGAGCATCGGTGACCACGCCTGAACCTCGTGGCATGGGGATGGAGATATTCGGTTTGATGACGACGAGGCGCGCCGTATCAGCGACCACCGTTGACATGCCGCCCACCAGATCAACGGCACGCCGCACCATCTCTTCGATCTGTTGCGTCGACAGAGATTCCCCTCGGTCGGCGGGGTTACTCAAGGTCGCGTCGTCTGAACCAACGAGCGAGACCGTCTCTTTGGCATTGGCTACGGTGGTGACACCAACCGTGATGAGCGCCGCAATGACGAAATGTCTTCGGTGGTTCAGAGACTGCCTCCCCTCGAATAGTCCATAGTCATATCTCAACGAATCTCGTGGACATCGTCAAGTTCCTCTGGGCTTCCAGGGTCCGACGCAACCATCCACTTCAAATCACATCACAGATGCGAGTTTCACCAAGGACAGCAGCACACCGAGTAGGATCCACCCAGCCGCTGCGCCAACAACACGCCCCTCGATACGGCACAGGCGCGCGATCGGTTCCAGCAGAAAGACAAGCAGGCTGAACAAGGCCCAGGCCATCTGCACGAGCACGTCTGTACCGGCACGAATCGAATCTTCATTGGCACCCAGCAGCAAGGTGATCAACAAGGCGCCGGCGAGTTTGCCCAGTTCATTTGCCTGGAAAGCAACTGAGAGTTTCCAGCCAAAGGGTCGGCGCAACAGGAACCCCGCTCCAGAGACGAGCAGAACGGCGGAGTGCAGAATCGCCATAGAGGCCAGCACGACACTCTGTGAGCGCTCAGCACCATGCGTCGATGCAGCGGGATCGAGCAGTACGACGAAGAACGACGCCAGACCACCGACTCCTCGCAGGACGGCCACCAGACCGAGGGTCACCAGAAACAGCCGATCATACTGTTGCAGGAAGCTCATTCAGATCCCTCAGCACGTGACACGGTGAAACTTCTGTGCCGACGTCGATGTCGAGCGAAGGCGGCCGCCACCAGTTGCCTTGTGAATCCATCGTGACCCGCCGGATCATGAGCCAGACACAGATCCGCACTGCCCATGTCCGTCTCAGGATAGTAGACACCACAGTTCGGATTGATCTCCAGCATATACGGGATTCCTGAGGAATCGGTGCGGATATCGCAACGACCGAAACTTGCCCCATTCAAAGCCACAAAGAAACGCGCTGACACATCTCGCAGTCGCTCATCCATCTGTGGATCGGTGACGGGAAAGCTCGCCAGCGCGTCATAGTCCTCCCATTTGATCTTGGCGTGTTTGAAACTCTCTCCCTGCGGGAAGCGATACTCAATCGGCTGATAGGTCGTGGGCTTGCGTGGATCCTCAGGATTCTCCGCGACGAGCACCGTGTATTCTGCGCCATCGATGTATTCCTCGATGAGCGCCCCTCCGTGCCGCGTCATGATCTTGCGCGCCTGGCGTCGGAGTCCCGCGGGGGTTTGCACTCGCGACGCTCGACTCAGATCGATACTGGCGTAGCTGCTGGGGTGTTTGACGAATAGTGGAAAGCGCAGCCGGCGCGCTGCCTCCTCGACGTCATCCGCCGTCCTGGCCATCACCCATGCTGGCGTAGCGATTCCGCTCTCGACACAGGCTTGCTTCATCTGCTCACGAGAGGGCTCAAAGAAACTCGACGTAGCGCCGGTAAACGGGACGTTGTGTCGCTCCAATGTCTCTACGACTTCAATCCCCGGCCGCTGCTCGTCTGCTGCGCCGTCACAGAGATTGAAAAAGAGGTCGAAGCCCTCCTTCACCTGCTGCGCCACGACAGCGGCGGCGGTCTCGTAGTCGAGAACCGTCAAATGCCAATAGGCCTCGGGGAAAAAGGGCCGGGGATCACACGGCCAATCATCCGCAGGGAAGGGATCGGCATCCAGATCCTGGGTTGTGAGTAGACAGACCCGCATGCACTCAAGGATAGCCTGCTTCAACTGTGATACAAGCTTTGCCGTGTCCCCTCCAGCACCTATTGTGGCTACATGATCTGGACTCTCATTCGCAAAGACTGGGATTGGCCATGGTCTACCATCCCCCACCACCAGCGATACAGCGATCTCATGAATGAACGTGAACAGTTTCTTTTCGACCTGCAGGGATTCTTGAAAGTTGAGAATTTCCTCTCACCCGAGGAGGTGAGCTGCCTCAACGAAGCCTTCGATGCCAACTGGGACGAACGCGTCGACGATCCAAATTCACATGCCGAAGGTGGCACGTATGGTCCGGTTCGTCGCGGCATGTTTACTGGCATGCTCACGTGGGAGCAGCCTCATTGTCTGCCCTTCCGTGACCTGCTCGCCCATCGCAAGCTGATCCCTTATTTGAACACCTTGTTTGGGCGTGGCTGGAAGATGGACCACTCGCCCTTCATGCTGACAGGTGGCAAAGGCACAGAGGGCCTGCGCATTCACGGCTCCACGTCGCGCCACTTTGATGACTCACAGTACTACATCTATCGCAATGGACAGATGCGCTGCGGTATGATCGTCTGCCAATTTCAGTTGGCTGATGTAAATGCTGGCGATGGCGGCATGTGTGTTGTTCCCGGTAGCCACAAAGCCAACCTGCCCTGCCCGGCGCCGATCCTCACGTGGGACGAAGATCGCGACGTTGTCTACCAGGTTCCCTGCAAGGCGGGTGATCTGGTCATCTTCAATGAGGCGACGCTGCACGGGACGTTGCCCTGGACCGCCGAACATGAGCGTCGCTCGCTGCTGTATCGCTACAGTCCGAAGACACTGCACTTCGCCGGTGGCACGTATCAAGTAACGCAGCCAGAGTGGGTCAGCGAGCTCACGGAGGCTCAGCAGGCTGTCCTTGAGCCGCCCTACATCTACAATCGACCCCTCGTCGAAGACGATGGTGTATCCGTGTCGCGACCTCGTCGAGGCTGAAAACACGCAGTATTTGACGGATCGACGCTAGTCGGCGTACACTACGCCCGAAGATGATTGGGAGTTCACCGCACGGCATTCGTCGTCAGCGACCCTCTCAGTTGTCCGACCATAGCGGCACAGGTGCTCGAGTATCGATTGCGACTGACATCAGGTCGCAGATCGGTTTCGGGAGAATAGGGAAGGCAGTGAAAATCTGCCGCGGTCCCGCCACTGTGAACCGGTTGCGAATCGTTTTTCATTAGAAGATTCGCCTCCTGCCGATAGACACACTCCCACTGGCCTGCTGGTCGGGAAGGGAATCGGCACGAGATACTGGAAGTCAGGAGACCTGCCTGCGCCGAGACACGGAAACCTTCGAAGGAAAGGTGGTCCTCTCTGCGCCTGCGCGTAGATTCGCCCCGCTCTCATTTGAGGTCGGGGTTTTCTTTTTTCTGGCTACTTGCTGCGCTCGGCCTTGTCGTATGTCGTTCGACAGGAGCGGAGGCGATCGACGCCGATATCACCGTAGTCGACAGCGATACCGGTGCGCCTGTCGTCGGCGCCGCGGTCAGCCTGGAGTCTGCAGACCAGTTACTGATCGGCGTCAGTGATGAGGGGGGGCGGATCCAATGGCCTGCTGTGTCACCGGGGACGTGGCGGCTGCACATCATCACTCTCGGTTTCGAGTCGGTCGATCGTGAATTGCTGATTTCCGGTCCCTTCTCCGAACGTATATCTCTGCGACCACAACCACTGCTGATGGACGAGATGGTTGTGCGCGGCATCCGTGATGCAGACCAGATTCGTGCGCCGGTTTTCGTCGAGTCGATTACTCCTGCCGAAGTTGCCACGCCGGGTGCAGACATCGCGCAGTTGCTGCAGGTGGCCACGGGAATCAGCATCCGCCGCTATGGCGGCCTGGGAAGTTCCAGCACCGTATCTATTCGCGGCTCGACGTCAGAACAGGTACTGGTGTATCTCGACGGTATCCCCCTCAATCGTGCAGGGGGCGGCGGCGTCGATCTTGGCGCCATGCCTGTGGCTGGGATCGAATCTGTCGACGTGTACCGCGGTGCCGTACCGGCTCGGTTCGGCGGCAATAGTCTTGGAGGGGTCCTGCACTTGCGGACCCGTTCATTGGGCGGTGCGCCACGCTGGCACATGCAAACCTCGAAGGGGTCCTTCGGGGCGCAGCAGGCAAGTGTATCGGCCGCCACGCCGTGGAAGGGCTTCGACCTCATGGCACTGGCCGATGTCAATCATTCGAACAACGACTTCCGCTTCTTCGATGACAACGGCACCGAGTACAATCTCGGCGACGATACGTGGGCATCCCGCCGCAATAGCGACTTCACCTCTCTCCGAACCATTGTCAAGATGGGACGTCGCGTCGGCGCCCATCGTTTGCAGGTCCACGGTGTACATGATGTGAGGCACAAGGGCCTCCCAGGCATCGGCAATTTCCAGTCTCTGCAAACCCGCTTCGACACTTGGAACCATCTGGCGGAAGCGCTGTTGTACGGCCCCTTTGGCAACGCAGGTGGCTATCGCTTGCGGCTGTATCACAGCCTGGACCGAGGCACTTTCAAAGACTTGGCCGGTGAAGTTGGCGCCGCCCGTGATCATGACGAGACAACAACCCGTGGTGTGGGTGCTCGGGGAGAGATCGCCCAATTGGCAGGGCAACAGCGATTGATCACACTCTTCGCTGACACACGCCAGGAACAATTCGACGGACGCGATCTGTTGCGGGACGGTGCACCGAAACCATCGGCGCGACGGCGTGCAGTGAGTGTCGGTGGTGAGGCCGAGGTGCCCGTCGGCATGGGGATCATTGTGCATACGGGCGGCCAATGGGAGGGTTTTGACGATCGGTTTTTCGATGATGGCAACTTTGTGCCCGCCGCCCCCCTCTCACCCATACATGACCGCCGTGGTCTGTGGGGCGCTCGCGTCGGATTTTCTGCTGATGTCGCGGCTGGATGGATCGTCAAAGGCCATGCCGGCCGGTACGGACGAGCGCCGAGCTTCTTTGAGCTCTTTGGCGATCGGGGCGCTATTGTGGGCAATACGGATCTCACGCCGGAGTCAGGACAACAACGAGATCTCGGCCTTCACCATCGCGCGGATGACGGTCTGACCCTGGCAGAAATCGTCGCCTACGACAACCGTGTAGAAGACCTGATTCGCTTTGTTCAGAACTCTCAGTATGTCTCCCGTGCCCACAATATCGGACGCGCCTCTCTTCGTGGTGTCGAGACGCGTATTGAGGCTCGCCTGAGGCTCGCAGGCTGGGCTTTCTCGCTGCACGCAGGCTACACCTATCAGCAGGCCGAGAATCGCTCGCCTTTCAGTTTCGAGAAGGGCAATGACCTGCCAAACGCCCCGCGACATCGATCGCAACTGCGTATTGGTACTGATACCGGACCTTGGCACGTGCACTGGGACCTGCGACGCGAGAGTCGCCACTTCCTGGATCGGGCGAATCTGCGCCCCATCGCAGCACGTACGATCCACGGTGCAGGAATACGACGTCAGTTCGGCAAAGGTATGTCGGTAGCTGCCGAGATCAGCAATCTCACAGACAATGGCGTCGCCGATCTATGGGGTTACCCACTACCCGGCCGCTCCGTAAGCATCTCCCTTTCGGTTGAGCATCCCTCCAGTCATCTCTCAAACATGTCACGAGGAAACCAATGACCTTGCGCCACCTTTCACTTCTGCTCGTTGGCTTAGCTACAGGCCTTGCACCGGCAACAGCACAGACGGATCTGTTTGTCGTCACCTCTGATTTTGCGACGGGATCGGCTGCTATTCTGCAGGCATCAGCCGAGGATGCGCAGGTGAATCTGCTCACCGTTCATGCTGATGCGATTGGCCAGTACTTCGACGACCGCATCTATATCGTCAACCGCCTCGGACAGGACAATGTCATCGTGTTGGATGCAGCCAATCCAACACAACCACTGACTCAGTTCTCCGTCGGCAATGGCACCAATCCTCACCAGATCTATGTCGTTTCACCAGATAAGGCCTATGTAACTCGGTATGATGACAGCCACCTCCTCGTCGTGGATCCTAGAGACGGGACCGAATTGGGTACCATCGATCTGAGCGAATTTGCTGATGGTGACGGCTTGCCAGAGATGTCCGAGATGATCGGCGTAGATGACCGCGTCTATGTCAGTTGCCAGCGTCTGGACCGGGACAATGGCTGGATCTCGGATGCGAGCTTTCTCATCGCCATCGACACCGCCAACGACGCGGTCGTCGATCTCGATGCGGTGACGCCTGGAACACAAGGGATCAGACTCTCAGCAACGAACCCAAGCAGTCTTGTTGCCGCCGGTCGTCACATTGCCGTTGCTGTTGTTGCCGGCTTCGGCGATCATGAGGGCGGCATTGACCTGGTCGACCCAACGAGCGGACGCAGTCTCGGCCTCGCCGTATCCGAGACAGACCTGGAGGGAGATATATCTCTGCTCACGATGACCTCGGCGACGAGAGGCTTCACCGTCGTCTCCGATGCAAATTTCATCAACAGCGTGAAACCCGTGAACCTTGAGACAGGTGCTGTGGGCGAGCCTCTGAGTGGGCTCAGTGGTGGCTTCATCTCCAGCATCGTCGTCGACGGCGATCGTGTCATCGTAGGAGATCGTGGCAGCTTTAGCGATCCCACTGCCGCGGGCCTGAAGATCTACGATGTCGAGACGGGCATGCTGATCGCTGGCCCCATCGATACAGGGCTTCCCCCTGCCAGCGTCGTTCCGCTGCGCAATGTCGCCACCGCCATCGTTGCCACCAACAGCATCGTGCCCGCCACGTCCGCACTCGATGCAGCCTACCCAAATCCCTTCAATGCCACGATCCAGATTCCGCTGCGGACAACGGGGGGTGATATAGACGTAGCCATCTTCAACCTGCTCGGACAGCGGCTGCGCACACTCACACATGCCCATCTGAGTGCGGGGGCATATCAGTTGTCTTGGGATGGTCTGACCGACGCCGGAACGACCGCTGCCAATGGGCCCTACCTGGTCCTGCTGCACAGCCACGACACCCAGCTCAGGCAGAAGATCATGCTGCTCAAATAGAATCTGTCGCCGTGATCAGGCGGGTGGCACAAGATCTTCACCACCAGAGGACCAGGGGTGGCACCGCAGCAGACGCCGACACGCCAGATACATGGCCTTGAAAGGTGGATGACTGCGGAAGGCCTCCACTGCATACCTCGAACAGGAAGGATGAAAGCGACAGCCGGAAAGGGGTCCGAAGAATGCATGGAGAAGTGGCGAGACCGTGATCTGATACAGGCGCAGCAGAACGATCGCCAACCAGGCTGTTGGACCCCGACGTGGAGGGAGATCAGACATAATCCGGCCACTGTCGGCTAGTTGATGCGGATGTTATCCTACTCTGCAACACAATCGTCGCCTTTTTCATCAGGAACTGACCATGGATCTCATCGAGCGCCCACGTCGTCTACGCCGCACACCTGCCATCCGTTCCCTCGTGCGCGAGACGACGCTGCATCCGAACGACCTCATCTATCCCCTCTTCGTCAAGGAGGGGATAGGCCTGCGCGAACCGATCGAGTCAATGCCGGGTCAGTTTCGTCTGTCCATTGATGAACTGGTTGCCGAATGTCTCGAAGTGTGGGACCTGGGCATCCCCGCCGTCAATCTCTTCGGCTACTGCAACAAGAAAGATGCCCTGGGCTCGGAGGCATTTAATCCGGATGGACTGATCCAGCAGGCAGTCAGCGCTCTGAAGGATGCCGTGCCCCAGATCTGTGTGCAAACGGATGTCGCCCTCGACCCCTATACAACGCACGGTCATGATGGACTCGTCATGGACGATGAAATCGTGAATGACGAATCCGTCGAGGTATTGTGTCAGCAAGCCGTGTCGCATGCAAATGCCGGCGTCGATTGGGTTGCACCGTCGGATATGATGGATGGACGCATCGGCGCGATTCGCGATGCCCTCGATGCCGAGGGCCACACGGATGTGGGCATCCTCGCCTACTCCGCCAAGTATGCCTCCTGTTTCTACGGACCTTTTCGCGGTGCCCTGGAGTCGACGCCTTCAAAGATGGACAAGAAGACCTACCAGATGGCGCCAGAGAATGTGCGCGAGGCAATTCGGGAAGTGCAGCTCGATGTCGAGGAAGGTGCTGACGTGGTGATGGTCAAACCAGCCCTCGCCTATCTCGACGTGATCAGGGTCGTACGCGAAGAAGTCGATGTCCCCGTTGCCGCCTACAATGTCTCCGGCGAATACGGCATGATCCTGGCAGCGGCAGAAAAAGGTTGGGTCGATCGCGATCAAGCGATGATGGAGTGTCTTACAGCGATAAAACGTGCCGGCGCGGATATGATTCTTACCTATTTCGCCAAGGACGCTGCGCGCCTCCTGTCTAGTTGAGCAGCGCGGCCCGTTGATTTCGCCTGATCTGATCGACCTCCACTGGTCGCTGCCTCTGATCCAGCTCGCTCCGGTCAGGTCGATGACGCCAGAAGCCCTTCTTGTTCCTGCTGTTTCCGTTGATTCTGCCAATCATAATCGACGGGACCATCATAGAATGCCGAGGGTGCCTCAATAGCCCACATCTGTTTACGAATGAGCCAGTTGTCCGGGTCACACACGACGGCCTGGCGCAATTGTTCCACCGCTTCCTCCTGCTTGTCTCGCGACAACAGCACCAGCGCCAGTTGCAGACGCGCATCCGCCTCTGCCTCAGCAGGGGTCAGCGCCCGCGTCGTGGCGTCATCCAGTTGCTGCCAGGCCACTGGGATCTCTCCTGTGCCTGCCCAGGCTTCGAGCTCGGCACGGAAATCATCATCACCGATGTTGACCAGGCCGACGGGACGGACCAGACGCCCCTGCGCGTCGAGGACAATTGCGACGGGGACGTACTTCAATGCATAGGCCTTACCGATCGCATTGTGCTGATCGGTTAGTCGTGTGAATGTAACCTTCGCCTCGTCCAACCATGGCGTGGACGCAGAGGGTCCCTGGACATCGCAGGCGATGGAGATGACCTGAACCCGGTCACCATACTGCTCATGAAATGACTGCCACCCGGGCAGTTGGCCTCGGCATCCTCACCAGGAGGCCCACATGTAAAAGACGGCGGGTTTGCCGATCACATGCTCAGAGGACACCATGGCCGTGCTGCCATCCTCGGGCAGTCGGATCTCCGGCGGACGATCGCCGATGCTCAGGCCCAATGAGGCGGCCACGTGTCCTACTTGCAGTGCGTCATCGTCACACAAATGCCACTGGAGTTCGAGGGCTTCAGCGAAGGCACCGAGGCGACCGAAGAGGATGCCATCGATATTGCGTGTGTCCCCATCCGACAATGGGATACAGATCTCTGCGTCCCCCTCGCGACATATGCCCTGGCGCCCGGCGTCGATCTGTTTCACCACACAGGAGACGAGGGGCGCGAAGTGATCCAGTGGTACCCAGGCCTCGTCGTCTTCGCGCCTGGCGGGCGGCGCCAGTTTCTGCGGCACGCCCTCTACGATCAATTCAAGATCTGTCATGTGTGTGCTTCCTCTGTCCACCTGGGTTCAATCACTGCGCGTGCCACAATCACGTGTAAGCAAGTCGTTGGCGGCCCGATGACCGCGGCACAATCACCTGTGCGACGTTCCCTTCGCAGGCCGGAACTAGCCAATCTATCCTGCCACCCGGGCCACCTCAAGGACACTCCAAGTTGCGGCGCTCTAGCGGCCGAACGCCAGACGCCACTGCAGTATTGCGTCGAGAGATCACTCATCGAGTGAATCCCAGTCATGGGGGGCCGACTGCAGGGGCAGTTTAAGCTGCAGAAATTGCGGTGTGTGACATACCGTCTCATCACACGCCTGCATGCTGATGTGCACGATCGGTTGAATGTCCACTTCCTCTGCGGACAGGCCGCGGCACAGAATCTTGATCGTGACGAGGCCTTCGTATACGGGCAACCGCTCATCGATCACAGGTAGATGCAGCATTCTCGTCTCTGGATACCGGATCTCGTCGACGACAAGGTGATCTACATCGGCTTCGATCTCGATATGCAATGGGATGTAGCCCTCTGGTAGTGGCTCCCCGTAGAGGTGTTCCCCTCTGGGCAGATCGATCTCGATGGTCAGCAGATTCAGCTGCTGTGGCCGAATGATCGGGGCGGCGAACCATGCCCGGATCTCCCCATGTCCGGAATCCAAGCGCGTGCCGTCATGTCCTGCAGCTAGCCCGAATCGCTCCTGCACTGCATTGGCCACCGACTCGCGAATACGATAATCTGGACCAAAGTGTTTGTCGAATATGACCCCTTCAGCATCGACGAGATACATCCCCGGATGCGGCACACCATAGTGCTTGTGGTCAGGTTCGATGTCTTCGTTGAGCAGCCCCCAGGCGCGGATGACCCGACTGTCTGCGTCAGACAACAGCGGATAGTCGATGCCATACCTGTCGGCAAACCGCTTCAGGATTTGCTGTGAATCAGGACTGATCGCGATCACGGCGATGCCATCGGCTTCGAATTGTGCTTTGTGTTGTTGCAGCTCGACCAGCTGCGTGCGGCAGAAGCCTCACCAGGAGGCGGACCGATAGAACAGAATCAGAGCACGGCGGCGACCGGTCACCGTGGACAGGCGAACCGGTTGCCCCCACTGATCATTCAGTTCGAAGTCGTCTACGGCGGCACCGATGGCTGGACCCGTTGGACGCGCTGTCATGGGTGACGACCCTGGGCAGAATCGACGGCGAGGCTGTCTCTCATGGTATCACCACCGGTTCCTGGCCTGGGGATTCACCATTCTTATCGTTAATGGTCGCACCGGAGGGCGCCAGCACGGGGCCAGCAAGCAAGGGATCCAGGGTCGCCACCATCCACGTGTGGAGTCGGTCCTTCATGTCTTGAAGCGCCTGTGACGCCTCATCATTGGCGGCCTCGCCATCGGCACCGATCAGATTGCGTGTCTCATTCGGATCGAAAATCAGATCGTAGAGTTGCTCCTGCGCCACCTCTCGCTGCGGCCAGTCGTGGTCGAGCCACACATCCTTGGCTTCACTCTCGTCACAGTTGGGCATGACGGGTGTCGTCTTTTCGTCGTCATAGCGCCTGATGTATTTCCACCGACGTGTGCGCACCGCTCGTTGTGGCTCATAGGCTGCGTGGTAGTTCACCTCCGCAAAGACCTGCTCATTCACACTCTCCACCTCACCAGCAAGTAGTGGCAACAGCGAGTTGCCCTGTAACCAGGAGGGCTGCTCGATCTGCAGCAGGTCACAGATCGTCGGATACAGATCGATGTGGGACACCATTTCGTCGCACACCTTGCCGCCGTCAAATCCACCAGGTCCACGGATGATGAGGAAGATGCCCATGCCATGATCCGTGAGATTGCATTTCATGCCGGGGTAGGCCAGACCATGATCGGTTGTGCAGATCACGAGGGTATTTTCAGCCAAACCGTTGCGCTCGAGGGCCTGCAGCACGCGGCCATGTCCTTCATCCATTCGCCGAGCACTCTCGTGATAACCTGCTGTCATCTGCCGTATCTGCACAGAATCGGGCAGTGGATCAGGTGTACGGACATAGCGGGAATTTTCCTCAGGCATCTGGGGAAACTTCAGATGTGTCTCCTGATATCCGACATCAAGGAAGAACGGCGTCTGTGGCTTGCCATCGAGAAAGGTCTCCGCCGCAGCGGATACGTTCTTTGCCTGCAGATTCTCGTGGTCGAGGACCTCGTCGAAGCCGATGGTCTGTGGCCCATCTTCGCGTGCTGCCACGTGTTGCATCCCAGCCAGGACCGTGTGATATCCCGTCGCCTTCAGTGTCGTCACCAGATGTTGAGCGTAATCATTCAGTGAAAAGCCACGGTGCGCCAATCCCAGCATGCCACTGGAGTGTGCACTCTGCCCCGTCAACAGTGCCGCGCGACTCGGGGCACTGGTCGGCGCCGCGCAGAAGGCCTGCCGAAAGAGCACACCCTCCTCGGCCAAGCGCTGCAGATTGGGCGTTGGCACGGCGTGACCCATGGGTTGGATATATCGACCGCTGTCATGGGAGTGCAGGTAGACGATGTTGGGCAGCATGCTAAGTTGCTCTTTCAGTGAGAGTGGACACTGATGTCCCGAGATTGCATCGGCAGGTCGACACGCTGGCCGCCTTGTGCGTGCGAGGCGACCATGGCAAAGAGGATCTCCATGCCACGGCGAATGATATCGATCCCACTGCGGGTCGGCTGCCCCTCGTTAATCGCGCCGACCAGGTCTCCGAGGATGGCCACCGTACCTGAACGAGCCTGCCAGGATGGAAAGGGCACAGGTTCCCAATCATAGCGGTCTTGCCGGCGCATTGCTGTGTAGCGGGACGAGTCTCCCCAACTGCGTAACACACCCTCCTCGCAGACAATCTCGATATCCAGCGACGGCAGATCCGTGCAGGTCAGCCGTCGCCCCCCAGCCAAATCGATGGACGCGTGGCCGATGGCAGGATCCGCATCCAGGGCGATGGCATCCCCTTGTGTCGAGACGCCCAGTTCCTGATCTGCACGGCCAGTCAGCGTCGCCTGGACCGCGGCCGGTTCGGGGTCGCCCAGCAGATACATGGCGGCGTCGATGATATGCGAATGTGTATGAAATGCGGATCCGCCGCTGGCACCGATCAGTGCGCTACGCGGCTCACCGAGGTGACCTGCGTCTAGAAAAGCACGAGCCGTCTCAAAGCCTGCCCAGTAGCGCCGCATGGCACCATAGACGATGGGGATCTGCGCTGCGTGAACGGCCTTCACGATCCGATCGAGGTCTACCTGTGAAGTGCACAAAGCCTTCTCTGTGTAGATGCCGCGTACACCAGACTCGACGGCATCGATCAGTGGCTGTGCTCGCGCATGGGCTGGCGTCGTAACGGAGACGATATCCGGTTTGATCTGCTCAAGTAGCTGCCGATGATCAGTGAAACGTGATGCCACACCGAAACGATCACACCAGCCATCGAGCCGATCAGCTTCTACGTCTGCGGCGGCTACCAGTTCGACGCCATCTGTCGCTGCATAGCCGGGTGCGTGCCCATAGGGCAAAACAAAATCTGCATGATCATATGTGATCTCATCATCGATGGTGCCTGCCATTCGTCCACAGCCAATGACGGCGGCTCGCAACGTCATCTATCTCTCTCCTTGGTCACGTTTCATCAGTTGTCGAAGCGAAAGTCTTCCAATTGCAGACTGTAGCCTCGAATCTGGGCCTTGGGTGCATCATCGAGGATATAGTTAACGATGTAGATCTCGCCATCATCGAACTGCACCCAGCCGGAGTATCCCGTATCTGATTCCAGGTGCCGATCAAAATCGATGGGAAGGATACGCGTGTGCGCGTCCTCACGACGACGGGCACGGCAAGACTCCATATCGGTCAAGGCGCCAAAGAAATTCTGCGTCCACCACCCTACCCAACCTTTGCCCCCCTGCATGAAGCGATGCGTGATGAGCATCAGGCCATTGGTGAGCATTCCCGCCACGGGTCGATGACAACCGGGTAGTGGAAAGCGGAAAGGGCCTTGCCAACTCTCACCACCATCCACACTCAGGCACTTGTATGCGTCGGCGCCCTCACCTGAATTCTCACGCATGAAGCATACCAGATCACCCTCGGGTAGTTCGGCGACACTGGCCTCGCACAACTGCAGATCGGGCACCTGGGCAATCTGCCGTGGTTGGCTCCAACTCTCGCCCGCGTCGTCTGATATCCACGTTCGCACAGACCACAAGGGGGCCTCCGCTGGGGGTAGCTTTGTGTGCGCACCCAGCAACCAGCGGCCAGCGTATTCCCCGTGCTTCAACTCGATCAATTGATCAGGAACAATTCCGACAATCGGTGTTGCCCGCGGCGCACTCCAGGTGCCGCCGCCATCGTCGCTGAACCATAACCAGTTGCTCTGCTCGCCACCGATATTTCCCACTCCTCTACCGGCGATCCGGTCACATACGACGACAAGACGACCATCGCCGAGACAGGAAACTCGTGGACAGTTCCACCAGGGATCAACCTTGGGATCACCGTGGAGAGCCTCACTGATCGCCTGCTTCGTGGTCCACGTACGACCACGATCGTCTGACGTGGTCGTCATTACCCGTGTATAGGAGCGATCACGGTGGTGGGTGCACTCTGCAAACACGCACACGAGTCGGCCCGTCGGCGTCAGGGCGACATCTGGAAACGCCTCATAGATCTCATCATCGCGACTTACAGCAAACTGTTCCATCAGTCCTCAGCGGTAGGGAGCGAAACGACACAGGTCGGGTGGATGCCGACGCGAACGACCGATCTCATGAGCGTGAATTGCGCGTCCGAGATTGGCCATAAATGGGAAGCCCACTTCATCGTAGGCGTAAATCCCATCGTCGAAGATGCCATTCTCGTTCACACAGATGACAGCGGTCAACAGGTATTCGATGCCATGGTCGAAATCGACGGTGTACGCATTCTCCGTCATGTAGCCATACGCAGCACCGACTTTGTTGAAGACTCTCGTCGCCGAATCGATCCGTTCTTTGCTGTCGCCAAAGAGCGTGAACTTCACGAAACCATCCCAGTACTGCTCAGAATCATACTTGCTGATCCCACTCTCACGCGGCCACTGAGACATGGCTCGATAGAGCAGATCGAGATCATCTGCTGTAAGCTCAAAGCGATATCCTGGATCCACTGCCTCTGGAAACAAGACGGCCTTCAGTATCTGCTGCAGATCATCAACGGCAATCCAGTTCTTGCCCGCAAAGTCCATGGGTGCCTCAACGAGGTCACCCTCTGCCATGTAACCCTGACCACGCAAGATTTTCGTGGCGGGCACATAGGAGGTGTCGTTGCAGACCAGTGGTTGCTCATAGACAGCCTTGCCAGTCTCCCGCTCAAAGAAGGTCATCGGATTTGTTCGGGCATTTTGCTGTGGCGAGCGCGGCAGGGCCAGCCGGTGGGTCAGGCGAAGATTGTTGTAGCCCTTCGCCCACAATTTTTCATTGAGTTCCTGTTGGCCCAGAAACTCATACAGGCGATTGTGCGCGTCGTTGTCGCTCACCAGGAAGATCTTGCGGATATAGTGGCCGATCGACGGAATACCTCCCGGTGCCGTCGCATCGTGGAGGGCGGCGATCTGTCCAGGTGCCGCCGCGTCTATATGTAGAGGTGTGTCGGCGTTGAGCCCGTCGAGCGCCAGCTGGCGCAATTTCTCCAGGGCCAGAAAGGCGGCGGGCATCTTGACCGTACTGGCGGGATAGAAATACGCAGTTGAGTCGACGCGAAATGCATGCGATGTGAACTGCGGTACGTTGTCCTGATCGCGATCGATCTGCGTGTAGAGAATTTGTACCTCGTACTCGCCGACTCTATCGAGGACGGGGCCGAACCACTCCGGATGACGCTGTAGAATCTGCAGGACGAGATCGTCGGTGGGAGCCTTCATGGCTCGCATCGTAGCCCGACACGCGGCTAGTGTCAACCAATCAGGTAGTCTAAGAACCGAGGTTCAGCGTCAATGCCAGGCGCAGGTCCAGTCCATTGTATTTGCGACGCCCACCGATCGGCTTTGAGAAGGCGCTCATCCAGTTGTATCCCGAACGTGCACCGATCGACAAGAAACGGGCGACAGACACATCGATTCCCCCGCCAAGACGCACTCCGAAGGCTCCTTGTTCGCGCTGCCAAAGGGTGTCATCGAGCAGACTCCGCCCACGCTCCTGCCCTGTAACGGTTGCCAGAGACGCACTCAGGAAGGGTATCCAGCCTGAGGTGCGCAGCAACCAGCGTCCGCCGAATTGCCAGCCCGTCAGGCGTATCTCCCGCAGACGCGACAGACCATCCGCCGCGAGTGCATCCGTCTGCAGATCGCTGGCGAGGGTAGAGTAGGATAGTGTTGCCTCGAAGCGAGGATGCATCTGGTAGGCAAGTGTGAGCCCGCCGAGTGTCTCCCATGGCTGTATCTGTCGAATCGGTTCAGGTAGAGCCGGTAGCGCGCTGTCCTCCGCGGTCTGATCGCCACCCGTTCGGATCGCATCCGATTCGAGGACGCTGGCACTCGGCTCAGGCCCAATACGCCCGAGGTGCAACTCGACCCGCAGAGGCATCCCGGTCTCTGGTCGGGCCGCGCGTCGTGGGGCACCAGGAATTCCACCACGCAGAACAGCTTCTTCCATCGGCGTATCGCGGAAGTCGCTTGCGAGCACGACGACTCGTTCACCCGCCTCGACACGTCGCGTCGCCTTCTGCAATCCGTCCCCGCGCCGCAGATAGATTTCGTAGTTATGTGGTTCCAAACCCAGCTCGATGCGTCGGCCTGCTGTCTTGCTCAGTTCCGCAACCAACAGTCGATCCCCATTACGGATGTAAAGTCGACCATCCACCTGCTCGCCGATGTCGAGACCCGCCGTAAACTGACGCACATCCGTCATCACCACGTCACCGGTGCCAGACAGATTCATGTCGTAGGCCGGATGCTGCGCCCCGCCGCGAAGATCGACGGTTCGAGCCAGGGTCTCGCGGAAAGCAAACTGATAGGCTTCACTGAGAGTCACTTGACCATCATCTGACACGTCAGCGGCGCCACGCATCCCTGATACCAGATAGTGGGTAAAAAAGGAGCCACCGATACGATCGGACTCCTGTGCAGACTCCTCAGCAGAACTGGACGTCAGAAATGCGTAGCCGCGGGTGTCAGTGGACGAATCGAGCAGAAAGGCAGCGCGCCGCTGCCCACCCTTGAGCCGGGTGATGGCACCCGATGCGCAAGCGTCGAGAATGGCAATGCGTACATCGGCGCCTATTTCGTCGAGTTCTGCCCGCAGTTCGCGATAGGTCAGGCGCTCGCCTGCAAGAAGCAACCCGGTCTCATCAGCATGCCCTGAATAATACAGCAGCACCTCACTGCGGACCGTCGGTGGCACTTGCTCGAGTCGCTTCGCCAGTTCGTGCAGGGCGTCGACAAAGTCGGCGCGATCTGGTTCGGAAAGCAGCACCCGGTTCTCCGCGTCGACACCCCCCATCTGCGCCATCACTGCTGCGAAGTTGCCCGCATCAGACACGGCATAGCGCAAGCGAACCCGATCCGTCCCACCATCATTGGCGCCTGCAGCAAGGACGAAGCGTTGTGTCGTAGGCGAAGCGAATGCTGCCGACGACAGGATCATGAGCGCGAGAACGAGGCGCGTAATCATTGCTCTCCACCCTCTTTCAACAGAATCCATTGATTCTGCAGCAAAGCATCCGACAGGGGAAGTGCCGTGGGTGGCATGATACCGATATCCATCGACTGTATTCTGGCCAGGACGGGTCGGATATCGAAAGAGACGTCACCCGTGATGAGATAGAAACATTCCCACCGCGGCGCAGCGTCCAGTTCGTAGGCGTGTTCGAGGGCGACGACACCACCACGTAGAACACCTGCTTGTATTCCCTCGAGCGGGTAGTGGCGAGTGAGGACACCCGAACCATCAACAGAGACGATCAAGCCGTATCTTGCCCCCGCCGCATCGTATTGGATCATCACGAGATCTCCCTCGGCGGCGCTAGCACCCTTCTCCAACAGAGTGCTCCGTGCTGCAGCCTGGCCTGCCGCCGTTTCCGACATGTTTCTGTTTGTGCCAGCAATACGATGCAGAAGCAGGCGAGGGCCATCGCCTTTTATGCGCACCTGCTCGCGCAGCTGTGGCGCTGGCACCGAGCGGGTCTGACCCGGTGCAATGCTGGTCGCAAGCGGCGAGACGGTAGACGGGTCAGGGGACTGCAAGATCGGCAGTGCCGCTAGCGTCAGGACAATGGCCACCGCCGGCGACCAACGCCACCATAGAGACCACTCCCCCTTCTTGTGAGCCTGTGGTTGTGACGCAGCAGCACGAGTTTCAATCTGGCGCGCCATCCATGCTGCGGGATAACGTTCAAACACCAACTCGTCTTCGCGTGCCAGGGCATCGAGCCGGGCACGCAGTTGCTCGTCCTGCGACAGCAACGCCTCGATCTGCTGCAATTCGCTCTGCGGCAGTTGCTTGAGCAGATAGCGCTCGAGTCGCCAGTCGGCAATAGGCGCAGATAGTCTCATCCGGATTCCGTCTCGTCGGTCAGGCCCTGCAGGTGTGCTCGAAGTGTGCGCAGGCGTTTGCGCACGCCTGAGACAGACATTCCCATCTCGTTCGCCGTCTCCTCAAGAGTCAGACCGTCCACGTAGTGAAGGGTCGCCATCGTCCGTGTTGAAACCTGCTCACGCGCAAACAGACGTTCGAGCACGGAGGCAGCACCGAGTTGCTCGAGCGTATTCTCATCGAGGATCGCCAGTCGGTAGACCAAATCATCGTCTGCCGTCTCGGGGCGTCGACGGCGATCCCGGATTCGATTCAGACTCAGATTTGTGGCAATGCGATACAGCAGACTGGATGGGTATTGATCGTTCAGGCGATCGCGGCGACGCAGGACCTGGACGAATACGTCCTGCATCACATCGAGCGCCTCATCCTCGTCTTTCAACAGCTGACGGCAGCGTCGCATCACCATGGGACCGTATTCTCGGTAGAGCGCTTCTACGTCCATGCACACGATGAGTTCTGCTAGAGTGAAACACCGATGGACTGGCCAACTGTCACCAGACCCTGTCGAAAAAAGCTATCTTTGATGTAACCTACGAAGGGGAACTGGGAAATGGGTAAGACAGTACTCATCGTCGATGACGATGACGACATCCGCTTGCTGCTGCGAACCTACCTGCGGCGCCTCGACTACGAAGTTCGGGAGGCGGGCAATGCCTGGCAGGCCCTGGCCGCTGTGCAGCAGCCAGTAGATCTGATTGTTCTTGATTTGCGGATGCCCTTCGATGTCAGCGGGGCAGACCTCATCCAGACTCTGGAGAGCCTCGGCAGATCAACCCCCGTCATCGTGCTGTCAGGTTGGACACAGGACCTGGACCGCGATAGCCTGCCAAGTTTCGTCCGCGCCGTCATCGACAAACCCGTGCGCCTGGAGGAATTCTCGGCGACCGTCGATCGAGCGCTGCAAAACGACCTGAATTAGGACGCCACCCTCGGCCCGGACAGTTGTGCCTCTACCTGATTCAGGCGCTGTCTGATCCAGATCAAGGCGACAATGGACGATAGAATGGCGGAGCCAACGAAACACCACCAGACGGTCTGCAAGCCATAACCACCGAATCGCGTCAGTGCCCACGCCGCCGGAACCGAGACAAGCAGGACCCGCAGGGTCGTCGTTACCAGACTGGGCAGACCACTTCCCAACCCCTGAAATACCCGCCCGCTGATGATCCCGACCGTAATGAAGGGAAATCCGACACACACGGTGCGCATGTATTGTACGGCCACGTCACCCACAGCTGGGTTGTCAGTAAACAGACCCGCCAACTGCGGCGCCAATAGCCAGAAAGACACACCCATGCCGATGGCCAGGACCTCTCCCCAGAAGATGGTATAGCGGAAGGTCTGGCGGATCAGATCGATTCGTCCTGCCCCGAGAAACATCCCCGTCAGCGTCACTTGGCTCGATGACAGGGCGATCATGGGCAGGATGTAGACGGCGTCCATCCTCCCACCTACGCCAAGTCCGGCAACGGCCTCCGTGCCAAAAAAGGAGACGATTCGATTGTAGAACATGCCACCAACGGCCATGATCACCATCGATGCTGACGCCGGCAGTCCGACCCGTAGAATCCCCTTCAGCACCTGCATCGAAGGGACAAAGGAGCGGAAGTTGAACTCGACGTAGGTCTTCTTGCGCACCAGGATGTAGACGATGAAGGCCACGAAGGCGAGTCCCTGACTGGCGACCGTCGCTGCAGCGGCACCACGCACCCCCATGTCGGCGGTGAAGATGAACAAGGGGTCCAGGACGATGTTGAGAAGCGTCCCACTCCCCTGAATCGCCATTGGTGTACGTGTATCCCCCTCGCCTGAGAGGATCGAACTGCACGTGACATTGACGATCCCCAACAGAAACCCGGGTGCCGCCACACCGAAGTAAGTCGCCGCCAGTTCCAGAGCCTTGCCCTCAGCGCCCAGTGCGGCCAGGATGGGCACGCGAAATCCAAGCGCCAGAGCGACGATGGCAATACCCAGGATCACACCCAGAACAATTGCATGTTCTGCCGCATTGTCCGCCGCCCGCTTGTCGTCTGCACCGATATGGCGTGCAATGACGGCCGTCGCCCCTGCCCCGAGACCGAAGGCGATGCCGATAGCAAAGAAGGCGAGCGGCAGATTAAAGGTCAGGGCGGCGACGGCGTCTCCACCCAGACGGCCGACGAAGGCCATATCTGTCAATGTGTACAGGGTCTGGATACCCATGCCGGCCATCACCGGCAGGGACAACATCCATACGGCGCGACGGGGATTGGCGATAAACTCGGCCGTGCGATTGCGGTTTGGCGCCGCTTCGCTGTGGTCGTCTGGATCTTCGGTCATGGACGATTTCGGTAAGGGTCGACTGGGGCCGGCATCAGCCGACGGACGCAGAGAAACTCGCCGTGCCAGTCGATGCTGACAAGCTCTCAGCCCCCGACGACAGCGGCGACGTTAGTCGGCAGTGGATTCGCCGGGGATGCGTTTGCCCTGGGGATCGAAGCCATCATCGGGCACGAGCCCACCGATCTCCTGCTGCAGCGATTCATCAAGATAGTGCTCGACGGAGTCCGCCGGCCCGTGCACGTGGTCGTGGGGTAACCCGAGTTGGTTCAGATATGTTTCCCAAAGCCGATGTCCCCGCAGCAACTGCAACCCCTGACGCCGGCCTGCAGTAGTAAGATCAACCGTCGCATCTGCCTCAAGTGCGACGAGCCCGCGACCTCGCAGCAGGCGCAGGGCCCACTGCGCCAGCCAGGGATGCACGGAGGCAAGGCCCAACGCATCCCGACGACGCCACGTCCTCTCCGCACCTTTCTCTGTCTGTCGCACCATACCCAGCAGGATATGGTCCTGCGCAACCTTCACACTCAAGCGCCCACGCGATATGGCACGAGCCAACAGGCCCTGGCGCGGCGCCACGAGAATGGACACACCAAACAGCGCCCCAAGGACGACCACCATCGCACCGGCTATCGAACTATTCCACAGACCAGCCAGGTAGTAGCCACCTATGGCCGAGATCGCCCCTAGGACCACAGCGATGCCGAGAATAGTCGCCAGCCGATCACTCCATAGATAGGCAGTTGCTCCCGGAACGATCAGCATCGCCACGACGAGAATTGCCCCCACCGATTCGAAAGAGGCGACAGTCGTCACCGACACAGCGCCCATCAGCAAGTAGTGAATGAGCGTCGCATTCACGCCAACCGCCAACGACAGCCCTGGATCGAAGGAGGCGAGGGTCAGTTCCTTGTAGAGGAGGCCGACGAAAAGCAGGTTGAAAATCAACACACCAGAAAGAATCCATACGGGTCGGGGGCCGTAATCCTGATCATTCCACAGGAGCGTATCAAGAGACGTGTAGGCAATCTCTCCGTACAGCACGCACTCCTGATCGAGATCGACCTGCCCAGCGTAGACGGAAATCAGTACAACACCGAGGGCAAACAGGGCCGTAAACACGATACCGATGCTCGCATCCTCGGGGACAGACCAGCGCCGGTGGAATGCTTCCACCAACAGGGTCGTCAGCAATCCGAATGTGGCAGCACCGATGAACATGGGCAAAATCGCTCGACTTTCGCTGAAGAAGAAAGCGATCGCAATACCGGGTAACACAGCGTGACTCAAGGCGTCGCCAAGGAGAGACATCTTGCGCAAGACGAGGAAGGTGCCCAGCAACGCGCAGGATGTGGCAGCCAGTATGCCGGTAAGGATGATCCACCCCGCGTCAGTCATCCGACCACCTCCTCACCACGCTCGCGACCTGCAGGTCGGTAGCCACTACCACTACCGTGGATGTCGACGACCCGCTCCGTGTCGATGCCGTGATCTCGGCGTAGGATTTCTTCGAGGCGTTCGAGGATATCTGGCGTCAGCAGATGCTCTACCTCATCCGCCGGGCGATCGACATGGTCCGCAGCCAGAATGTCTCGATAGACGAGATAATGTTCCCACAGACGATGGCATTTGACGACGAAGGTTCCCTCTGCGAGACCGGCGGGTGTCGCCTCAACGCCTTTGTGATCGAGGGTAACCATATCGAGTCGGCGCAGACGCTTGGCCTCTCTCGTGACCCTTCGACGTTCCCAACCGAGTTCGTCCACTAACTCCTGCGTACTGAAAGGCCGTGCTTTGCCGGCGCGCTCCTCCAACTCTATGAGGGCGCGAAGCAGATGATGTCGCCGCTCGCGCAGGGCATTGGCCCGCTGTCGCAACCAGCGAGCCAAGACGCCGCGGCGCGGCGCAAACAAAGCCGAAACGACAAACAGGCCTGTAGCGACAAGCACCATGACAGGGCCTGTAGGCACCCGCGGTGCCTGGGCACTGAGAAAGGTTCCCGTCGCGCCGGACACACCGCCGATGACTGCTGCGAGGACGACCATCACGTGTAGTCGTTCGGTCCAGAATCGCGCCGCCACAGCGGGTGTAATCAGCATCGCCGCGATGAGTACCACACCGACCGCCTGCAGCCCCACCATCACCGTCAGCACAATGAGCCCCATTAACGCCAGATCCACCTTCTGCAGTGAATATCCGAGAGATTGCAGGAAATTTGGATCGAAAATCAGCGCCTTGAATTCTTTGTAGAGAATCAACACGACGACGAAGATGAACAGACTCATCACCGACATGACACGCACATCGTCCTCTACCATGGACGCCGCCTGGCCGAAAAGAAACTTGTCCAGTCCCGCCTGATTTCCCACGAGACTTCGCTGGATATGTGTCAGCAGGACGATGCCGACACCGAAGAACACCGTCAGGACAATACCAATGGCTGCATCAGCTTTTATGCGCGTACGGGATGTGATGAATTGAATGAGCACAACACCAATGATGCCAGTACAGGTAGCGCCCGTGATCAGAACGGGGAGTGACTTGCTACCCGTCCACAGAAATGCGAGGGCCACACCGGGCAGCGCCGCATGCGCCAGAGCATCGCCCATAAGCGAGCGACCGCGAAGAACGGCGAAGGAACCGAGTGCGCCGCCGGTGGCACCGATCAGCAGGGAGCCGAACAGCACCATGCGCACCGTCGCATCTTCCAGGTGCAGGGCTGAGAGAAAGTCGAACATGGAGGCAGCCGCCTAGCCCCGTCCTCTCTCGTAGTCCTGCACGGCCTGTGCCGCCTGTGACAGCACGGTGAGACGTCCGCCGTAGGTCTTATTGAGCGTCGTCTCGTTGAAGACTTCCTCCGTGGGGCCACTGGCTACGACACGCATATTGAGCATGATGACCCAGTCGAAGTAGCGAGTCACCGTCTGTAGGTCGTGGTGCACGACCAGAATCGTCTTGCCCTGAGCACGCAGTTCCATGAGGATATCGATGATGGCTGCTTCCGTCGCCGCATCGACACCGGCGAAGGGCTCATCCATCAGATAGACCTGGGCATCCTGCGCCAGCGCGCGGGCCAGAAAAACACGCTGCTGCTGCCCCCCCGACAGCTGACTGATCTGGCGATCGGCATACTCCGCCATTCCCACTTTGGCCAATGCCTCCGTCGCGATCTGCTTGTCCTGTCGCGACGGGCGACGGAACCATCCCACGTGGCCGTAGCGTCCCATGGTCACGACCTCGTGGGCACTGATGGGGAAATCCCAGTCGACGGATTCACGCTGTGGCACATAGCCGACGATGCGTCGCATCTCTTCGTATGGCTTGCCATAAATACGTGCCCACCCGGAAGCCTTTGGTACCAGATTCATGATCGCCAGAATCATTGTGCTCTTGCCGGCACCGTTGGGCCCGACGATACCGACGAGCTTGCCCTCGGGAACATCAAGGTCGACGTCCCATAGAACCGGCTTGCGATGATAGGCGATGGTCATGTCGTGAATGCGAATCGGAATCTTCTCCGGTTCCACGTCTGGCAGCAACTGGATTGCCGGCGCAGCGGGTGCAGCGGACGAGTCTTGCTCTGGCGTCGGACTCTGGTCACCCTCTGGCGAGGGACTCAGGTCACCCTCTGGCGTGGAACTCAGGTCACTCATCGGAGGGCCCCAACGAGCGTCGTCACATTGGTTCGCACCATACCGACATATGTGTCCGCACCACTACCGGCTGCGCCCATGGCATCAGAATACAGAGTGCCACCGATGACGACCTCGTGTCCTCGTGCCAGACAACCCTCGCGCACAGCATTGATCGACCGTTCAGGGACACTGCTCTCGACGAAAATCGCCGGGATCTGTCGTTCTGAAATCATCGACACGAGACGACGCACATCATTGACGCCGTACTCAGCCACAGTTGAGATCCCCTGAAGCCCCAGGACCTCCAGACCGTATGCCTTGCCGAAGTAGCCAAACGCGTCATGAGCGGTAATCAGGACACGCCGTGGTTGTGGGATCGTATGTACCTGCGCCTGAACCCACGCATCCAATTCGTCGAGTTGCTCCGCATAACGGTCGGCGCGGGCGTGGAAGGAATCAGCATTTGCCGGCTCCGCAGCGCTCAATGTCGAATCCACCGCTGCGATCGTCAGCCGCCAGAGACCAACATCAAACCAGATATGCGGATCGAAATGCCCCTTGAACTCGGGTGGTCGCCGCAGCAGGTCTTCGGAGATGGTGTGCGAGACGGCGACGACCGTCTTGTTACGGGACATCTTGTTGAAGATGTCCTCCATTTTGCCTTCCAGGAAGAGACCATTGTAGAAAATGAGATCGGCATTCGTCAGATGCCGAAGATCGCCCTGTGTGGCTTTGTAGTAGTGAGGATCGACACCCGGCCCCATGAGGCCGACAACGTCTACTCGGTCGCCACCCACCTCAGACACGAGATCGGCAATCATCCCTGTCGTGGCCACTACCTGGAGACGGTCAGACGAATGGGAAGCCTCCTGAGGGGCGCAACCGAGAGCCAAGGCCAGAACCAGCGTCGTGAATACGATCAATCTGTGCAAGAAAATTGCTCCAGGAGATCCCGTACGCACAAACCGGACGGGACTGAGGTCTTTTCGAGGTGAATCCTATCTGAGGGTCACGAATTTAGTCAAGGCTAAACCCTATGTCAAACACTTGCAAAAACATGGAAGATTGGCGTACGTATAGAAAGTCAATTCACCAGGTCGGTTGCACCCAAAGATTCAACCAGCACTCAGTTGGAGGCCCTCTGTGCTCAGTGAAGCTGTTCAGGACTACCTGAAATCAATCTATAAACTCGCCAATGCCCCGCAGGCAGGGGAAATGGTGACGACTTCGTTGATCGCCGAACGGATGCAGGTGTCAGCAGCTTCGGCAACAAACATGATCAAGAAACTTGCAGAGATGCGCCTCCTTGATCACAAGCCGTATCAGGGCGTCGAATTGACCTCCACGGGGGTAAAAATGGCGTTGGAAATCGTCCGCCATCATCGCCTGATTGAATTGTATCTGCGGCAGTCATTGGGATACGACTGGGATCAGGTCGACGCAGAAGCTGATCGCCTCGAGCACGCGATCTCAGAGGATTTTGAGGATCGCATTGATCGCGCCCTCGGCTTCCCTACTGTGGGCGCCCACGGCGAGCCGATACCATCCAAGGATGGGGACATCGCCGTCCATGACTATCAGCGACTTGCCGACACGCCTGAGGGCAAGCGTTGCTGGATCCGACAAGTGAGTGATCGTGATCCGGCGCTACTTCGCTATCTGAAGGAGCATGGCTTGGTACTGGGTGCCGAGCTTGAGATACGCGAAAAATCGCCTTTTCGGGGTCCCCTGCGCATCGCCATCGGTGCTGACGGCGAACACCATCTGGGCCTGGATGCGGCTGAGCAGATCTACGTCGAACTGGATCCTACAGCCAGTCATTCACCCTGACGGCGTGTGACCATTCGTCTTGACGCGACGCTGTCGGTCTTGTCGCTGCTGAACCGTGGGCAGCAATTGATCCAGAAATTCAGCCAGATATTGCAGCCGGTCGTTCTCGCCGAGCAATTCGAGCAGTTGCTGTCGCCGGGAGGGTTCCAAGCCGATTCTTTGTGCGATCGCAAAGGCGTCAGCATCATCCTGGTGTGACAGAGACTCCAGTTCGTCCGCTTGAGAACCAAAGCCGGCGCCTCCCATATCCTGGCCAACTAACTGCGTCAATTGGCGCAGACGGTCTTCGACGAGCATTTGCAGGGCAGGGTCAACGGGACCATCCTCGTCGTCATTCAGGGGTTCAACCTGGGCAACGAGATACGACCGTTCGTGGTCTCGGACATCAATGATACGGTAGCGCCACAGAGCCCGGCAGATGATATCGAAGGTGCCATTGCTATATTGTCGCGTCACCTTCATGACCTGTACGGCACATCCCACGGGTGCGATATCGCCCTCGTGTTCATAGTTGAGACCAAAGAGGGAATAGTCGTCAGATCCTTGCTGGGCGCAATCGGCAATCATCTTCTTGTAGCGATCCTCGAAGATGTGCAGTGGCAGTGTCTGCTCTGGAAACACGACCACACCCAGTGGGAACAGTGGGAGAGTCTGGGGAGCGGCAGGTGGCATGAACGACCCTACGATCAGCGGGGGGCAAAATTGCGCCATAGGGCGCCGGGAAATCACGTTGGAAGATTACTACATACCAGCCTCAGATGAACATATTGGCCGCGAGCGTAGCCGGGCACGGGACCTGCGCAATTCGCAGTGGTGGAAGAGACAGCTTGCTGAAGGTCTTTGCCACTACTGCCGTGGTGAGTTTCGCCCGTCGGAACTGACGATGGATCACGTCGTTCCTGTCGTACGCGGCGGCTTCTCTAAGCGCGGCAACGTAGTACCCTGCTGCAAAGACTGCAACAATCAGAAGCAGAGCATGCTACCCGTGGAGTGGAATCGCTATCTCGAGGGACTCGTCGAGACAGATGGGAGCCACACCACCGACACATCGTCCTGAGTTTTAAGCTACTGACCTTCCGCAGCCGCAGCGCGCACTTCAGAGCGGACGGCGCTGCGCACGGCCGTCTCCAACTCAGCCTCCGCGTAGGCACGCACTCGATCAGGTGCTTCGAACAGAAAATGCGCCAGCACTGCAATGACACCGCAGGCAACGGTGAGCCCCGCATAAAGTTTCAGATTGCTGCGACTTCTCCGATGGCGAGCCATCGATCCACCTCCTGTACTTTGCAGACTGGGTGACCTGAGTTTGGGGTCTGGGCCTTAGTGGTATGACAGGATCGGTTCGATCGCTGCCTGAACCTCGGCTGAGATCGCTTGTGGGACACGGGGATTGAAGGGGCCACCGACGCCACCCTCCACATCATCCCATCCGCCCAGATGAAGTGCCTCGACAACAGCAGAATAGTTGTACTGACGACCATTGCGGAAACGAATCTCCTCAAGGGGTGCAACAAGATCCTCAATCTTCTGAGACGCCTCGTAGTCGCCGCGGCGCTGGGCATTGTTGATCGCGTCTGACGCTTTGGCAAAACCGATATTGATGCCCGACGTGTGCCCCTTGGCGCCGGCAACGGCGGGCGCTGTGCTGCGATCACCGACACCCCAGATAACCACGCCTGCCTCTGCAGGCACTTGCTCAACAATGGGTTTCACATCGTCAGGCACGGTCCCCACTTTGATGCCTACAAATTGGGCCGACTCGTTGAGCAACCGCACCGCCGTCTGCGTCTCACGATCCTGACGCAGATAGTAGAGAAAACGGGCACCTGAGGAGGCCAATCGTTCGCCCAAGGCCATATAGCCATGATAAATGCCTTCGGGATCAGCGACCCCCGTCAGGGGCATGAGCAGAAACGCATCGGGTGGGTGAGTGAGCCGGGACTGGCTTTCGATCAGACGTTCTGCCTCGGCGAGTGGATTCGGAGCGATGCCTGCGATAAAAATGCCGCGGCCGGCGATTCGCTGGGTCGTGAATTCCATGAGCCGCAGCTGTTCGTCTGCGGCGAGATGGTGAATGAGGCTCGTACCTGCAACACACAAGACCCGCTGCCGCCCCCCATCCAGATCGTTGTTGGCCAGCAGATAGTCGATGTTTCTTCCATGACCATCATAGTCAATGGCACCTGCATCGTTGAACGGAATCGGCGGAATGGAAATGACCGTATCGAGGGCTTCAAACAGCTCTTCATTGCTCAACGGCATGACAGATCGTTACTCCGATGGGGGTAGGTTTGTGGCACAACCAATGCTCCAGCATACGGGTGATCGACGCTGGCTGTCAAACCGTTCAAACCTTCTTCGATCTATGGGTTTCAGCCCTCAGCGCTCGATGGCAAAAGGAGTCATGTCGACCCCTGGATCCCCTTCCGTGATCCAGGCTGTCAGCGCTTGCCCCGTCGCCGGTGCCATGAGGACACCATTCTTGTAGTGACCACTGGCGACATAGTATCCGGGCGGCTGCAGGGGCGCGATCAGGGCGCGGCCCCGACGGGGCTTTGGCCGCAGACCAGCATTGTGCTGCACGACATTGCAGGAATGGCCAAGGACCCTCTCAGCGACCTCCAGCAGTTCCTGCCGGCCCTGCTCGGTGGGTTGAACTGGATCAGACAGATCATAGGCGGTGGCTGGGTCATTGGTGGCACCGACGAAAAGGTCCCCTGTGCTGGTTGGCAGAAGATGGTAGCCTTCCCAGTGGACGATGCCCTGTAGATGAACCGATGCCTGCAACTGCAGACTCTGTCCGGCCGCGGACCTCACGGCGCGGGGCGCGAGTCCGAGATTGACTCCCAGGGCTGAAGTTGCCGCCCCGGCGGCGAGGACAACCGTATCGGCCGTGAGTTTCTCCCCCGTTTCAAGCACTATGGCAGGTGGATCTGTCCCATCGAGATGAGCCACGTGTCCAGGATGGTGTCGGGCGCCGTGGCGCAAAGCGCCCAACCAGAGAGCCTTTGCCAGTTGCTGCGGATCCACTCGATGGTCTTGAGGCCACAGGCAGGCGGCGATCATTCCGAGTGCCAGCGCCGGCTCCCGTTCGGCGGCAGCGATCGGTGACAGCCATTGGCAGCGGGCACCGCGCTCCTGCAGACGGGAAACATGCGCTCGAAGCCGTAGGGCCTCTTGTTCGTTGTAGGCGACCTCAAGTCCGCCGCAGGCGGTCCAACCAATATCTACACCCGTCTCCTCAGCCAATTGACGAGCAAGAGGGTCATATAGTTCGTGGCTGAGTCGGTAGAAGGCGGACAGACTGTCCAGCCCTGCTGTGGGACGCGTGAGGACGCCAAGGCTGGCGCGGGTCGGAGCGGACTGGATGCGGGCGGGATCTTCCTCGCACACAAGCACAACGTGTATGCCAGCTCGCGACAGATAGTACGCGACACTGCGACCGATCAGGCCACCACCAACGATGAGACAGGAGTGGACGATGGCCAGCTCTAGGGCCGTTGGGCCAAGTAGGAGGTTCGCGTCAGCTGCGGTGGACCAGAGGTGGCAGATGCGTGACCGGACAACCACGAGCCCCTGTGACTGAAAATCCCATGTCGCTCAGGACACAACTGATCTCCATCTCCAGCTGCTGCAGATAGTCACGCTCATCTGAACTCATGACAGTGCGCGCGGGACCGACATCAAAGCCACGGACACGGACACCTGTCTTGAACCCCTCTGGGAAGTTCACGCCGAGCAACATGAGATTGATCAGCGGCAGAATCCGATACTGCAATTCACGCGCTCGATCCAGATCATTGGCCAGCGTCCGCTCGTAGAGTTCGACGATGATCTCCGGAATGATACCCGACGTTGCGATGGTTCCACCATTGGCGCCCATGATGATAGACGGCAGCAGAATCTCCTCACAGCCATTGAGCACGACGTAGTCAGGTCGATGCTTGCGCAGACGCTGCATCGTGTTGATGATGCGCGGCAGGTCACGACTCGAGTCTTTTGTCCCAAAAATGCGATCAAAAGCGAGCAGATCCTCCATTACATCCAGGGGCAGTTCCTGAGTAAACTGCGGGATGTTATAGAGCAGGATATCCAGAGGGGAGTTTCGCGCAATCTCAGCGAAGTACTCGTAGAGACTGGTATCTGAGATCTTGTAGTAGTAGGGTGGTACAAGAGAGATCGCATCCGCGCCGATGTCAGCGTAATAGTCGGCCATCTGCAACACATCGCGCACATTGGCTTCGCTGGCACCGGCGAGAATCGGCACGCGCCCACCGTTGACATCCGCAATGAGCCGCACCACATCGCGCCGTTCCTCGCCGGAGAGTCGGACGAATTCTCCCGTGCTGCCGTTGGGGTAGAGGCCGTGAATTCCGGCGTCGATGAGCCAGCCGATGTAACGCTCCATCTCTTTGTAATTGATATTTCCCGCCTCATCGTAGATGACGATGTTCGGCGTGAAAATACCACTGAAGCGTCGACTGCGTTCGGTCCCTCCCGGCGCCTCAGGCACCCCTGCCGGTTGCGAACCAGAAGCCTGAGTTGTTGGCTGATGGGCGGTCTGGGCATGGGTGTGCGAGGCAGAAGTCGCAGACCTCTTGACCACCTGGATCTGCCGGGCGCGTAACAGGTCGAGAGCAGAAGGAGTCAATTTCGCCCTGGGACAGACCTCAACCTGGCGTTCGTCACCGGTCAATCGACTCTCCAGTGTCTGCGCCGTGATCAGGCTGTCATCAATTCTTACCATCAAGCTTCAGCTCCTGATGCGTCGCGAAGTCCCCCAGGCACTGGCCTAGGCATGAGACAAGCGATCGGTCAATTCGGCGTAGGGAAGGGCGATGACGTGGCGAGCGAGAAGTTCGCCATGACGCTGTGCGGCTCGTGCCCCTACATCGAGGGCATTGTCCACGGCGCCAAGTTCACCACGTATGACGACGGCCGTGAGGAAGTAACCCACTTTGTAGCGCCCCTCGTAGGAGACCTCGGAACTCTTCAACATGGCATCCACGGCGCTCACGAGGCCCACGGTTGTGCGAGTCTCCAACAATCCCAGAGCCTGATCTGGTCGCGCCGCATGCGCCGCAGGCGGGGCAACTTCGGCGAAGGCCGCCACCAGTTGCGGATCGGGGTTGGTGATCAGCGCCTCGCCATTGTTCTGTGCAATGGGCTGCATCGCCTCTGCCGCCTTCGACACGGCGGCCTTCACATTGTCGAGAGCGCCCGTCGCGACCGTCGCCACTCGACCGCCACTACCGATTGTCAGCCGAACGATGTCGACAGCCGCTTCTTTGACCATCTGATCGGCGGCGTGAATGGCGCCGATGTATCCCGTCGTTTCCACCAGCCCGAGAGCTCCGAGGGACTGCTGCTGGCCCGCGGGGGTTGGTGGGAGCAAATGCAGTACATCCGCTTCGGGCTGTTCAATGACCAGATGACTGAATAGTTCGCCGTGAGAAGAAGCGGCTTCTGCTCCGGCAGCGATGGCTGCCTCGACATCTGCGACACTACCCTTCACGGCGGCATGAACCAATGCGCCACCGATAAAGGTCCAGCCCAGCAAGATCACATCCGCTGCCTTGAGCATCCGGTCAACACCGACGATCAGTGGCACCACACCCTTGGTTTCGAGCCAGCCAATCGCCTCACCTGCAGATAACTCTACGTCGTCGAGGGCTGTCTGCGTGTGCGGCATGGATGCGAGGGTCGCATCCTCAGGACGTGGCAGGATGAGGGACGTGATGATCTCACCGTGACGCTGGGCGGCGACATCTGCTGCTGCCATCGCCGTCTGCACATCAGCCGTCGTCCCGTCGATGATGATGGTCAGCCAGCCAGAGCCGATGCCATGGCGACCAGACAGACGAACACTGGCCGCCTTGCCCATCGCATCGAGGGCGGCAGCAAGGGTGGTCATCCCTCGACACTCAAAGACGCCAACGGACCCAGTCACAGCCATCAGTTCCCACCTGCCTTACGAAACTGCCCGAAGGCACCCACAACACATGCCTCTGGCTGCGATAACACAGCGCTCCCCATGAACCACTCGTTGCCGGACAGTGCCTGGCGCGCACCTTCGATGGCTCGCTCTACCGCACCCAATTCACCCTTCACGAGGGAGCAAACGACGCGATCTTGCACAGTGAGAACATTGACCAGTTCAACGTCCGCCTCTTTGACCATACGATCGTTGTTCTCTACGTGCAGACCGTAGCCCCGTATTTCGATCAACCCCAATGCTTCTGCTGTGGCTGACGTGTCGTCCGGGTCAACCGGCACACCGATGAAGTCATCGATGACCGCTTCGGGCTGCAGCAAACTATTGTGAGCGACATGGCCGGAAACCGTGGCCGCCGCCGCCGTGCCAGCAAGCAGCGACGACTCGATATCACTCACCTCGCCACGCACGAAGAGTGTCGTAAAGCCACCAATCGATTCCCACCCAGCCAGTTTCACAGCGGCTGCCTTGCAGGCTGCATCTGCGGCGACAATGATTCCTGCCACCCCCTCCACTTCGATCATACCAATCGCCTGCGTCATCTTCTGCCTACTGTTCCAGTCGTGACATGATCTCGTCCGTCAACCGCTGCACGAGGAACTCCAGCTCCTCGTCGTCCCCTGCGCATTGCTCACAGCTGCAGGCGGATCCACCATTCTTGCCATTGCGAGCGCATTCATCGCAACAAGCGGGCTCAACGTACCCTGAGCCAAATTCTTCCGTTTGGCAGCCAAAGGCGCGGTCAGGGTGATCGCATCGACCGTGGTATAGAAGCCCACTCTCCGACCCGGGTGGTAGAATCTCCTGAATCGGCGTCCCCGTCGTGGGCGAAGACGTCGCTGCGCCCGGTGATGAGCTACGCGCTGCCGACCCAATCGTCGATGATCCGGACGCGCCTTGAATAAGGACGACGCCGTGCATCCGCAGATAATCCCTCGCCGAGGGCGTCACAATGGCCTTGGCATGCAGATGAACCTCACCCTCCTGCTGATGTCGCTGCGCCAGCAACGATTCAGTGATCAGCATCTCGTCGAGTTGTAGAGTGTGAGCCATCTTGAGAATCATCGGTCGAGCCTACAGCCCGACGCGCTCCTTGAGCGTGGAAATGGGGCGCGGAATCACATGCACTGAACGCAGGTCTCCGACCCTTTGCGCCGCCTCAGCCCCGGCGTCGACGGCAGCCTTCACCGCCGCAACATCACCCTCGACAAGCACATTGACCATACCACTTCCCACCCGCTTCTGACCCGCGTAGGTGACATCCGCGGTCTTCAGCATCGCATCAAGTGCTTCCACTGCTGCGATGAGACCACGCGTTTCTATCATTCCCAAAGCTGCCATCAGATCTCTCTTTCTACGCCCTATCCCAGAAACAGCCGAATAGCGGCTGCTGCAGGACGGGGAATGACATGGCGGGACACGACGACACCGACTCTCTCTGCCGCCTCTGCGCCGGCTGCGACAGCAGACTGCACGGAACCGACATCTCCCGTAACGAGCACGGTGATGTACCCACCACCGATTTCCTGCGAGCGCACAACCTCGACCTCGGCAGCTTTCTCCATTGCATCTGCCGCTTCGATTGCCGCTGTTGCGCCGCGCGTCTCGACCATGCCTACCGCTGTGACATCTCCTACAGCGGCATCGCTCGCTTTGGGCACGATCGATGCGAGACCTGCGTGTGGCCGTGCGATCACGTGGGTGCCATTCACTTCAACGATTCTTGCAGCAGATGTCGCCCCGGCGTCCACGGCGGCGGTCACCGCCGCAACATCCCCCTCACAAAAAATCGTCACCAGGCCGGACCCCACTTTGTCCCACCCCAGCAACTCTACATTCGCCGCCTTCGCCATTGCGTCGGCACTGACGATCACTCCCGTCAATCCCGTCGTCTCGACCATTCCCACAGCTTGAGCCATTTTACGTTCCGTCCTATCAGCGCTTGGTCAATGTGACGTTGCGTGCATTTACGAGATCCACGGCGTTGCCTTCATCCGTGTCGAGATGGACTTCCAATTTTGATTCCGGTGAGATGCGTACGGAAACATCATCGAACACACCGCCCTGCTCCCCGTCGACGACGAGGCGCATCCGGTCACCTTCCACCACACCATATTCAACAGCGTCGTCCGGACTCATGTGCACGTGGCGCGCGGCACGAATCACACCTTCGGCGATCGCCAACCCACCATGTGGCCCAACGAGAAAACACCCCGGCGTCCCTTTCGTGTTTCCGGAGACGCGGACGGGGGCATCGATGCCAAGAAATCTGGAATCACTAAAGGCCAATTCAATCTGTGATGCATCACGCAGGGGCCCAAGAATTCGCAGGTTAGAGATCATCTGCTTGCGGGGTCCGAAAATCGTCACCGTTTGCTCGGAGGCGAAGGCACCGCTCTGATAGAGTGGCTTCATGACGGTCAGTTCCGCCTGCGGACCGAAGAGGATTCGCAGCGTGTCTTGATCCAGATGACAGTGTCGCGCGGAGATATTTGCAATCAGTCGAGGCGAGCCACTCTGCCCTTCGTTGCGGTGCCTGTGGCCGGGTTCGTGATCTTTATGTCCGGCGCCGGGTTGATGGCGCCGGAGGGAATCGCGGACCATCTGCTCTACAGTCGCCCGAGAAATCATGGCCGTCATGCCGCATCGTTGACGGCATTCAGGTCTAGCGACTGACCATCCGTCGTAAGTGCATCGAGAATCCCAACGACCACCGCATCCGTCGGCACACTTCCCATCTCGGGGGCACTGCGAGCAGAGCTGCCCATCACGGTGATCACAACCTCTCCCGTTCCCGCGCCCACGGCGTCAACGCAGACCATCTGACGGCCTGTGCGCTGCAGCCCCTCCGGGCGAACGGTGAGTACTTCAACCAGCAACAGTTTGCGTCCCACCAGCGTATCGAGCTTGGCAGTGGAGACGATGTTCCCTTTGACCTCGGCAAGTAACATGGCGGCTTCAGGTAATCCGAAAGTAGTCGATAAGAGCGCAACGACGACGACGGGTAAAGGTGCGTGCCGTGGTCATTCCTTCACCTGTAGGTCCGGCGATCGAAAAGGTCGCGTAGCCCTCACCACCGACACCTAATCCGGCGAAAGAGGGGCCATTTTTCACAAAAACCGTTGTATCCACAGCGCGTGCCATATTGTGCATGTTTTCGATATTGCGCGAGTGGATTATCGCTGTGTGCCGATAACCGTGTTCCGATTCGATGGCTGCACGGATTCCTTCCTCCACATTGCGTACCCGAATGATGGGGAGGAAAGGCATCATTTGCTCGACTTCGACGAAGGCATGCTTCGCGTCGGTCTCGCCGATCAACAGGCGCAATTGGTCGTCCAACTTGAGACCGATGGACGCCGCCAGGACGTTGGCATTGCGGCCGACGAAATCGCGATTCACATGAGGCTTGCCGTCGTCTCCAAGGGGCAAGGCAACCTTCGTCAATGCCTCGATCTGACGACGATCTAGTTCGACAGCACTATAGGCAAGCATTTCACGTTTGAGTTCATCGGCGACAGAATCGACGACAAAACACTGCTTCTCGCCAATACACAGGACATTGTTGTCGAAGGCGGCACCATCGATGATGTCGCGCGCCGCTTTGCGGATGTCAGCCGTCTCATCCACCAGAACCGGCGGGTTCCCCGGCCCTGCGGCGATCGCCTTCTTACCACTGCGCATTGCCGCCTTCGCAACGGCGGCCCCCCCGGTAACCAGCACGAGACGCACGAGACGATGATGAAACAACTCGTCTGCGGACTCGATGGTGGGCTCGCCGATGGACGCGACAAGGTTGGCGGGTCCACCAGCGCGCACAATCGCCTCATTGAGCAACTGTACCGCATGTGCAGACACCACCTTGGCACCCGGATGCGGGTTCACCACGACAGCATTCCCTGCGGCGATAATACCAATCGCATTGTTGACGAGGGTCGGTACCGGATGCGTCGACGGCGTGACGGCACAGATCACACCATAGGGTGCCATCTCCTCGACGGTGAGGCCATGATCGCCCGTCCACGACACCGACGTCAGGTCCTCGACACCGGGCGTGAGGTCCGCTGCCAGTGCGTGTTTCTTCAGTTTGTCTTCGAGGCGACCGATACCGGTCTCTTCGAGGGTCATGCGCGAGAATGAGTCGGCGTGATCGCGGGTGACCTGACGAATTGCCTCGATGACCTGCCTGCGCTCTTCGAGACTCTTTGTCAGCAGCTCTTTTTGGGCCCGGTCAGCGGCGGTGACTGCCTCATCGACTGTGGCAAAGACGCCACCCCCAGATCGTCGCGGGCTTGCGGTGGCTCTACCTGCCGGAGCCGACTGCACGACGCGCTGCACGACCTCCTCGACAATCTGCCGAACGCGATCTTCGTTGACGTTGTTCACTTGTGGTTAGTTCAGCACCGACCTACAGGCCCGTGCGCTCCTTCAAGGTGGCGATAGGGCGAGGGATCACATGGACGGAGCGCAGATCGCCAACGCGTTGCGCCGCTTCGGCGCCTGCATCGACTGCAGCCTTCACGGCGGCCACATCTCCTTCAATGAGCACATTCACCATGCCACTGCCAACTCGCTTCTGCCCCGCGTAGGAGACATCCGCCGTCTTCAACATCGCATCGAGTGCCTCTACGGCGCCGATCAGGCCGCGTGTCTCGATCATTCCCAGTGCTGCCATTGAAATCTTCTCCAGATTCGCGAAAGTGTGGGGTTAACCCAGGAACAACCGCACGGCAGATGGCGCCGGCCGTGGAATCACCAGACGAGTAACGAGTTCTCCAACCCTCTCAGCCGCTTCAGCTCCAGCGGCGACGGCAGACTGCACGGAGCCGACATCACCGGTGACCAGGATGGTGACGTAGCCGCCACCAATCTCCTGTGAGCGGACGACTTCAACCTCTGCGGCTTTTTCCATCGCGTCCGCCGCTTCAATTGCACCCGTCGCACCCCGCGTTTCGACCATCCCGAGGGCACCCACGTCGCCTACGTCGGCACCTTCGGCGGTGGGGACGATTGCCTGCAAACCGTCGTGTGGACGCGCGATCACGTGGACACCGCTGACCTCCACCACCTTTGCGGCAGATGTGGCACCGGCATCAACGGCGGACTTTACCGCTGCCACGTCACCCTGGCAGAATACGGTAACCATCCCGGCGCCAACCTTGTCCCATCCCAGCAATTCGACATTGGCCGCCTTCGCCATTGCATCAGCACTGGCAATCACGCCAGTGAGTCCTACGGTCTCGACCATTCCTACAGCTTGAGCCATCTGTTTCTACCCCTCGCTCTACGGCGTGGCGTCTGGTTCGATATGAATTGTGTCAGCCCTGCCGATGACGACGGCGTCCGCCGGAATCGGTGGGTCGAATGCATTACAGGCCTCACGTGCCACCTCGACGATGACGAGATCATCATCCTTCATCGCCTGCCAGGTCACACAGACCTCCGGATCTCCCACTCCCTGCAACTGGCGCCCAACGTCCTGCACCAGATGCAATATCTTGTCCTCCAGAGGCTCAATAGCCCTGGACAATACGACATGCCCCACAACGCGTCCCAGTTTCATACAGCATAACCTCTCAAGAGACGCTGTCTTTGTCGATGATACTGTTGCTGTCAATAATTCCACTGTTGCTGTCAATAATTCCGACGACGACACTGCGAATCGGGGGATACTCAATACCCGTCGCCTCTGCCCCGGCTGCACCTGACTCGGAAACAAGCACGTGTGTGCCGATTCCTGCTCCTACCGCATCAATCGCCAACTGTAGAGGCGCATCATCTCCATCCCCGTCACTCAGCACGAGAATCTTGCGGCTGGCGAGGGACGCGTGTTTGGCCTCTGCCACCAGATGGCCGATGACGGTAGCCTGTCTCAAGCGGCGACCGCCTGACCAAAGGCGGTGACCGTATCCACAATGCCGACGATCACGGCATCGACTGGAGACGTCTTGTAACCTGGTGTCAGACGAGCCGAGCTACCCTGGACGATCACAACCACCTCGTCAGCACCTGCGCCGACTGCATCAACGGCCACCATATGTTTCTTCGTCGACTGCAACCCGTCTTGTGTCGCCTCAAGTAACTCCACAACAAGCAACTTGCTGCCCTCAAGATTCTCGATCTTAGCTGCCGCGACGGCCGTTCCCTTGATACGGGCAATAATCATGACGACTCAGACCGGATCCGCGATGGGCTCATGCAGAGCCAGTGACACGAGTCCGGACTCGATGTCAGTCTGTCCATAGCCATAGAATGATGCAATTCGCTCAACGACGCAGTTCATCAGAACATCAGGGCAGGACGCACCGGATGTAACGGCCAGTCGTGTCGGCAACTCGGGCAGCCAGTCGTCACAGACCACAGTCTGCTTGGCGTGAATGTCGAAGTGGCGAATCTGAGTTGCAGACAATAATTCCTCGGCTCTACTGATCAGGAAACTTGGCATGACCTGTTCGCAGATCTCGACCAGGTGGGCAGTGTTGGAACTGTTGTATCCCCCAACAATCACGGCCACATCCGGTTCGGCGTCCAGCAGGGCCTTTGTCGCATTCTGGTTCCAGTTGGTCGCATAGCAGAGCGTGTCATTCGTGTCGGCAAAGTGCTTGTCGATCTGGTCATCGCCGTAGCGCTCACGCATAGCCTCGCGCAGAATGCCGGCAACTTGCGCCGTCTCCTCTGCCAGCATCGTCGTCTGATTGACAACGGCGAGTCGCTGCAGATCCGTTGTCGCATCGAAGCCCTGCGACCACTTGTCACCAAATTCGGCGACCAACGCTTCTACTGAACTGCGTCCCATGATATACGCCGCCACGTGCGCCGCCTCTTCCGCATCCCGCACGACGAGCGTCTTCGTATGCTGTTCGGTGTGCGAGTGTGTGGCCTGCGTCTCTTCGTGGCCGAATTTCCCATGGATGACGATCGTGTATCCCTCGCGCCCTAATTCCTCGCCGCGATCCCACACCTTTGAAACGAAGGGGCACGTCGTATCGTAGTTCTCACGAAACGAATCGCTCGTGGTATCCACACCACTGCGCTGCAGAGACGACTCGATGTCGAGGGTCGTACCAAAAGCCGGGATCAGGACGACATCTTCCGACGATAACTCCGACTCCTGAATCTGTCGCTGTCCATCACTGTCGTAGAGAAAGCGAATACCACGAGCGCGCAGATCCTCATTCACGAGTGGATTGTGGATGATCTCGTTCACCAGGTGGATGTCGCGATCCGGATGCGTCTCGAGCGCTGAGAAGGCCATGTGAATCGCGCGTTCGACACCAAAACAGAAGCCGAAATGGCGTGGCACGAGCACCTCGAGTTCGCCGATGCGCAAAACCGTCGGCGCCAGGGAGCGCTTGCCCTCTTCCTGACGAAAATCCTTGATGCGCTGAATGATTTCGCCAGAGTAGTGATTGGGGACGCGGTCAAACTGCTTGAAGGCCATTCAGAGGACGTCCACGGATACGCGTGATGGGTTCGACCGCATTGCCTGAAGACGCCGCGGAGCATGGGACGTGCTCCGAAAAATGCTCCCACGCCTGTCTGAGGACAGCGGGCGAGAATCTAAGCAACGCCCCCTACCTGTCAATCTTCCTATATTCACTCGCTTCATGACTCACGACACCTCATCCATCCACGCCATTACGTTACTCAGCGGCGGCCTCGACAGTTGCGTGGCAACGGCGGAAGCTGTTGCTGCACATGGCCGTAGCGTTGGTGTACTACACGTGTCCTATGGCCAGCGGACGGCGAACCGCGAGTTTGCTGCCTTTGCCGCCATCGCCGATCACTATGGCTTGACCACGCGCCTGCATGCCGATGCTGAGTATCTCGGTAAAATGGGTGGATCGAGTCTCGTCGATGACGACTTGGCCATCCCGATGAGTAGCGCAACGTCCTCGGCTGCCCAAGACGTATCACAACTGCCCAATACTTACGTCCCCTTCCGCAATACCCACCTGCTGTCGATCGCCGTCGCCTGGGCAGAAGTCCTGGGGGCAGAGGAGATCTTCTGTGGCGCTCACGCGGCGGATTCTGCCTATCCTGACACGCAGCCGGGATTCTTCGACGCCTTTCAGCAACTTCTTCACCGCGCCCTGCCCGAGGGCACAGACATCATCGTGCGCACCCCCTTGTTGTCACTCGACAAGAAGGCGATCGTTCAACATGGGACCAAGTTGTCAGCGCCCTTGCAGTTGACCTGGTCGTGTTATGCTGAAGAATCCACTCCCTGTGGCCGGTGCCACAGTTGCCATCTCCGTCAGACGGGTTTTGAGGAAGCTGGGCTCACAGATCCTCTAACCTCCACGTCTGACCTTCAATAGGTGAAAAATATGCTGATCGGTTATGTCAGTGATGAACGTTACGTTGCTCTGCCCGATGTCCTGCTTGAATTCATCTCGTCAGAAGGTGCATCGACAGAGACCAGATCAAGAGCCTCCGGATCGATCCATGCTGATCTGACACCAGGGCCGTATCAGGTCGTGTTGCACTGCGAGGGGTATGGCCTCAAGCGCGTGTCGATGACGGTTGCGGAGAATCGCCCGTATCAGTTTCGCTTGTTGAAGGATGATCTGCTCGGCTACATGTGGCCGAAGTGGGTGCAGTCGGGCGAGCGCTCAGAATTTCGCGTGCATTGCGATGAGGCGTATAAGCTGGAGTTGTTCCGCTATGGCATGGGCAAAGAGTTCATCAAGCCCATCGGCTGGTATGATGAGCATGGCCCGGGTGCAACCGTGCAGATCACACCTGATGGTGATTACACGCAGACGGGGGTTCAATGGAATCGCTTCGGCTACACAAATCCCCATCACAAACAGTATCTCACAGCACCAGATCGATCCGGGCTGTATTACTGTCACGCCAGCACCGCCACGGGGAGATTCTTTTCCTTTCCTTGGATCGTCGCACCCAAGACACCACAACATTCCATCGCAGTGCTGGCGAGCAACGTTAACTGGAACTGTTACAACAACTTTGGTGGCCGTAGCAACTACATCCACCCAGATCGCTTTCCACCGACACCGACGGTGAATGCGCGACTGGAACTCAATCGGTATACCAACGGCGAGCACATCAACTACGGTACCGAGGACTACGCCCCACTCTCCTTCGACCGTCCCGAACCGATCAGTCACATCCCTCTGGACGTGGGTCCGAAGGATCCGATCGAGGGTCGAGCTGCCAGTCACGTTGCGGAGGCCGAATGGCGACTGCTGGCCTGGATGGAACAAGAAGGATTCAACTACGATCTGTGGGCGGAGACCCATCTTCACTTCGGGCAGCTGAATCTCGACGACTACAAGGTCCTCGTGATCAGCACGCATCCAGAGTATTGGTCGGAAGAGATGTATTTCGGTGTGAAGAAATGGGTATTTGAACGAGGTGGTAAGTTGATGTATCTGGGGGGCAATGGACTCAATGCCAAGGTCGAGTTCCTCGACGAGAGCACAATGAAGGTTTGGAATGGCGATGCACGTGTGATGCAGGAGAAGGGACTGGAGAGCCGCTTCCACATTTATGTGGAATCCGAGGCGAATCTACTCGGTGTGGTCTTCACGGATACGGGCATCATGACGGCTGCTCCCTACCGCGTCATCGATGCCGACCACTGGATCTTCGAGGGCACGGGCAAGGCCAATGGCGACTTGTTTGGGGAAGCAAGTCTGCACATGCGCATCCCCGGCGGTGCGTCGGGACATGAGACGGACAAGGTCTCTCCGAGTTCACCCCCGAATGTTCATACTGTCGCCAAGGGTGAGAATCCTGATGAGGGCGGCGGTGAGATCGTCCACTTCGATACGGATTCAGGTGGCGGCGTGTTTTCAGTGGGTTCGATCACGTGGCCGTCGTCGATCATGGTCGACGAGACCGTGTCGCGTATGACGGCCAACGTCCTGCGGCGCTTCACCAGCTGACACGAGCGTGGGGGAGGTCCTTGCCGGCCGACAGAAATCCCCTAATTTCATGCCAATACTTGAACTTATAGATATGGACCGCCATGGCGGGTAATACACAAGAAATAGAAATCTTTCCCAACCCGAATCCGGGACGCGACTTCACTATTGATATCGCGTGTCCCGAGTTCACATCGGTCTGTCCCAAAACAGGCCACCCCGACTTCGGCACGATCCACATAAGCTACGTGCCGGCGGACAGTTGTATCGAGCTCAAAGCACTCAAGCTCTACCTCCAGTCATATCGACAGGAGGGCATCTTCTACGAGGCCGTGACCAACGCTATCCTTGATCACCTGGTATCTGCCTGTGCGCCACGGCGTATGACCGTTGTCGGCGACTTCCGCGCACGTGGAGGCATCACAACCAAGGTGACCGCGTCATACCCCTGATAGGGCAATGCTGCCCCGCCAACCCGATAGGGTGCGGGGTCAAGGACGATGGCCGGCACTATCACTGAATTGGAGTCGATCCATGTTTGCAGAAGACCAGGAGGAGGAAGCGACTGTGTCTGACACCGACACCGACGCACAATCCGACCAGGATGAGAAGCCCTGGTACCCGTATATCACCAAGACACAGTTTGAGAAGTTCCTGTCCCGCTTGCACGCCAAGATTCCTGAGGAAATCGATCGCGACTATGTGCGTGCGATCATTCGCACACCGTCGATGATCTATCGGTTCCTCCGTGGAATCGAAGCAATGAAGCTCATCGACCACGAGCAGCGCCCCACAGAGAGACTCACACGGCTGGTTGAGAAAGAGTCGCGTCGCGAAACACTGAGTGATGTTGTGCGCGACCTCTATCCTGAGTTGCTGAAGCAGTGGGAAGGTGCGGACGGTGAAATGTCCGATCGTGACATGGTTTCCTTCTTCCGCAAGGAAACGGGCATGGGCAACGATTCGGCCAACAAGATGAAGATGTTCTTCAAGTATCTGCTGTCTGAGTCCGACTTTACACCAGGCGAAGCGTCCTCTTCTACAGAGGAATCTGCCACGGCGGAAACGGTCGAGGCACCCGTCGAGGCACCTGTCGAAGAAAAGGCCGAGAAGCCGGAGCCGAAGAAGGCCGCAGAGCCCGCCGAAGCTCCCGCTGAGACGACGGGCGGCCGCAATGGCGGTCGCGAGCGCGGTGGTCGCGCCGAGCGCCGCGGGCCGCGCGAACGCTCCGAACGCTCCGAACGCTCCGAACGCTCCGAGCGTGGTGACAGATCCGATCGCGGTGATCGCGGCGACAAGCCCGAGCGCGGCGACAAGCCCGAGCGAGGTGAACGTGCCGAGCGTGGTGGTCGTGATCGTGATCGCGATCGAGACCGCCCGGATCGGGACAATGATCGCTACTCCAACCGCCCTGTCACTGAGGCGCAGCGCGCCTATCTCGACACGCTCAAGGCCGTACTGCGTGTCAATGTCGACGGTGACTGGGACGACGATATGATTCGTCTCGCCTTTGATCGACTCGAGCGGATCTTCGATCGAGTTCGTCGCGGCTAAGATGTAGCACAAAGCACAACAAAGCCCCCCGACCTGAAGACAGGTCGGGGGGCTTTTTTTGCGCTCTGAGACCGCATGACGCGGCTCGAATCAACCGCGCTACATCATCTCTCTATCTATCACTCTTCCCAATGGCCCATGGAAGCAAATTTCTCGACACGCTGATCGACCAGGTCTGTCGGCGACAATCCACGCAGTTCCGCGTAGGCCTCTTTTATGTGTCGTTTGAGGGTTGTTGCGGCACCATCCATATCACGATGTGCCCCGCCGAAAGGCTCAGGTACCACGCGATCGATGATCCCATGCTCTTTCAGATCCGCGGCGGACAGTTTCAGCGCTTCGGCAGCCTCTTCCTTGCGGTCGCGCGTGCGGAACAGAATCGTTGAGCAACTCTCTGGAACAATGACGGAGTACACGGCGTGTTCGAGCATCAGGATTCGATCCCCTACCGTGATCCCAATTGCGCCACCCGAGAAAGCCTGGCCAATCACAGCAACGACGATCGGCACCGGCAAGTGGGACATCTCGAAGAGATTGCGCGCAATCGCTTCAGCCTGGCCGCGTTCCTCAGCCTCAATTCCGGGGAATGCGCCGGACGTATCGACAAGAGTCAGGACAGGCTTACCGAACTTGGCCGCCATCTGCATAAGACGAAGTGCCTTGCGATAGCCTTCCGGGTGTGGCATGCCAAAGTTTCGCATCTTGCGATCCTCGACATTGCGACCACTCTGAATCCCGACGACGATGAGTGGCTCGCCGTCCAGTCTGGCAGGGCCACCAACAATGGCCTTGTCGTCGCCGAAATACCGATCCCCATGCAACTCAGTAAAGTCCGTCAGCATCTTCGAGATATAGTCGAGGGCGTAGGGACGCTGCGGGTGCCGGGAGATCTGCACACGCTGCCAGCGTGTCAGTCCCGAGTAGATATCGTGGCGCAGACGCTCGGCACGTTCCTCGAGCGATCTCAACTCACGACTCAGATCTAGTCCATCCGCCTGCGCCTGCGTTTGCATCTCCTCGATGCTCTTCTCGAGTTCGACAATAGGGCGCTCGAAATCAAGGTAAAAACTGCGTTCGCTCATTGTTTCACATTTCCGGAGGCGTGAATCATTGTTTGCTCTTCAAGTGTAATAGACACCGGTGACATCGTGTCACTTCGATCACGTCCTGTCACTTCGATGATGACGTCCTGTACTGCTTCTAAGTCAGGCGTCCCAGGGCATCGCTGACCCGCGACAGTGCCTCCTCGAGATTCTGCCTCGACGTAGCATAGGACATACGCAGATGCGGCTTGGTACCAAAGCCGGCTCCGGGTACACAGGCGACTCGTGCCTCGTCCAACAGATAGTCACACAGAGCCGTGCTGTCTGCGACAGGCCCCTGGGGACCGGAGCGACCAAAGAATGCCGAGACATCGGGGTAGGCGTAGAATGCCCCTTTGGGCAATTCACACACAACACCATCTATGGCATTGAGTGCATCGATAACAAATCGGCGACGATGGTCGTACTCCTGACGCATCAGTTCGACCGATTCCTGCGGTCCAGAAAGGGCTTCCACTGCCGCTTTCTGCGACATCGAAGAAGGGTGCGACACCGTCTGGCTTTGAGCCTTGTCCATCAAGGCGATGACATCGGACGGCCCCGCAGCATAGCCGATGCGCCAGCCCGTCATGGCATACGTCTTCGATACGCCGTTGACGATGATCGTGCGCTCCTTGAGTTGCTCGGACAGCGTTGCCATCGACACGTGTTCGGCGTCATCGTAGATCAGCTTCTCGTAGATCTCGTCACCCAGCACATACAGGTCATGTGCAAGAATGACCTCACCAAGGGCTGCCATCTCGGCACGTGTGTAGACAGCCCCACTTGGATTTGAGGGGCTGTTGATCAGCACCATGCGTGTGCGTGGCGTAATCGCCGCAGCCAACAACTCCGGTGTCAGCTTCAGCCCATCTTCTGCACGTGTCTCGACGATGACTGGATCAGCACCGACCAGTTTTGGCTGCTCAGTGAAGGTGACCCAATAGGGCGTGGGAATGATCATCTCATCACCAGGATTCAACACGGCAGCCACAGCCAGAGCCAAAGAGTGCTTGGCGCCATTGTTGACGACAATCTGCTCGGGTTTGTATTGCAGATCATGATCGATGCGAAAACGCTCGATCACCGCGTCCTTGAGTTCAGGAATTCCTGACGGGGGCGACGTGTATTTGGTGAAGCCCTCCTCGATGGCACGTATGCCGGCGTCTTTGACATTCTGTGGCGTATCGAAGTCGGGCTCCCCCGCTGACAGCGGGATGACGTCGACTCCTTCTCGACGCAGAGCGGCGGCCTTGGCCGTAATCGCCATGGTAGGTGAGGGAGCAACGCGTTGAATGTATTCGGACAGGGGCGCCATCAGGTGGTGTACTCCGCGTTAAGGCGAACGTATTCATAGGTGAGATCACACGTGAAGATTTCCGCCGTCGCCGACCCCATAGCGAGGTCGATGTCGATGGTGATCTCCTTCTCCTTCATTGCTTCACTCAGGGACTCCGCATCGTAGGACGCACCAGCGCCCGCTGTATATATCGTTGTGCCGCAAAGAGCTACGTCGACGTGCGCTGGCTCGATGTCGACACCTGCATAACCCATAGCACACAGAATTCGTCCCCAATTGGGGTCGTTACCAAAGGCGGCCGTCTTTACGAGACTGGAATTGGCGACAGCTAGACCCACCTGCCGAGCCTCATCTTCGTTGCCGCCACCAGACACCCGAATGTGAATCAGCTTTGAGGCCCCCTCACCATCCGCCGCCATCGCTCGCGCCAGATGGCGGCAGACATGCTCCATGGCTTCGTACAGTTGGCGCGCCGGGCCTTTAGCCAGCGGTGTATCGCGCTGACCAACACCGCTGGCACCATTGGCCAGGGCAATGACCGTATCGTTCGTACTCATATCGCCATCGACGGTGACGCAGTTAAAACTTCGACCGACTGCCTCGACGAGCAACTCCCGCAACTGGGTCGCCGGCAGATCCGCGTCTGTGCAGACGACGGCAAGCATGGTCGCCATATTCGGCGAGATCATGGCAGCGCCCTTGGCAACGCCACCGACAGACACGACCTGACCATCGATCTCGATCTCGACGGCGACATGCTTGGCCACCGTGTCTGTCGTCATCATGGCCTCGGCACAGGAGATACCACCCGTCGCCGACAATGCTTCGACGAGGGGGGCAATGTTCGATTCGATGAGATCCATAGGCAGCGGTACTCCTATGACCCCCGTCGAACATACGAGGACGTCCGTCGGGGCGAACCCCAACTGACGTGCACTCAGAGCGCACATGCGCTCTGCGTCGGCCTCACCGGGCGCGCCAGTACAAGCATTGGCATTGCCTGAATTGAGGATCACCGCCTGCGCTGACCCATCTTCCAGGTGACGCCGGTCGACGGCGATCGGCGCCGCTTGTACCCGGTTGCGTGTGTACACAGCAGCAGCCGCGGCAGGACGATCACTGACAATCAGTGCGAGATCCTTTGTGCCGGACTCTTTGATTCCACAAGCGACTCCTGCTGCACGGTAGCCGGTTGGCGTCGTAACACTTCCCTCTTCGACTTCGCGCATACTCACGCACCACCTCCTGCCGCCGGTACCGCTACGTTCTGGGTGGAAGTCAGGTGCGCCATCGCTTCACGCATCAATTTGAAATGCAGACTATCCGCCAACGCTATCCAACTGGCCTCGATCACATTTTCAGACACGCCAACGGTTCCCCAGACATCCTGGCCGTCGGAGGATTCGATCAAAACACGCACCCTCGCGGCCGTGCCATCGGCACTGGACATGACGCGAACCTTGTAGTCCTCCAGGTGTACGCTGGCGAGACTCGGGTAGACGCCCTCGAGAGCCTTGCGCAGTGCCCGATCTATCGCGTTCACCGGACCGTCTCCCTCTGCGACGGTGTGTAGGACCTCCCCACCTACCTCAACTTTGACGATCGCCTGGGAGTCTTCTGTCCCAGCCTTCTTCATGTCAGACTGACCGCCGGCCTCGCCTTTGGCGGGTGGCTCATCCTTCCGACTCTCGATACGATAACTGACGGTCGTGAACATGTTTTCATAGAGACCCATCGCCCGACGCGCCAGCAATTCAAACGATCCTTCTGCCGCCTCGAACTGATATCCTTCGTGCTCAAGTTTCTTTACCGAATTGAGCACTTGGGCAACGATGGGATCCGTCTTGTTCATGTCCGGAAAGAAGCGATTGAGCTTGGCCACCACAGTCCCACCACCCGACTGATCCGACACCAGAAATCTGCGCCCATTCCCCGTCGCCTCCGGATCCGCATGCTCATAACAACGCGGATCCTTCGTCATCGCGTCGATATGGACCCCGCCCTTGTGTGCGTAGGCACTTTCTCCCACGTAGGGCTGACGATGGTCATGGGCGACATTGGCGATCTCACTCAAGAAACGCGAAAAGATCATGAGATCGGCAACCTTGTCCTTGCCGATCGTCCGTTTTCCCAACTTCAGCTCAAGTGTCGGAATCACGGTACAGAGATTGGCATTGCCGCACCTCTCCCCATAGCCATTGAAGGTCCCCTGGACCTGCGACGCCCCCAGTTCCACGGCGGCAACTGAATTGGCCGCCCCCATGCCCGAATCGTTGTGGGCATGGATACCAAGAGGCGTCGCGCCTGCCGCTTTCTGCGCCGCGGAAAAAATCGGCGCCAATTCACTCGGCAAGGTGCCGCCATTTGTATCACATAGGGCAAGGATGCGCGCCCCACCGGCAACAGCGGCGCGCAGCGTCTCGAGAGCGTATTCTGCATCCGCTTTGTAGCCGTCGAAGAAGTGTTCCGCATCGTAGATGACCTCGCGCCCTTCGGAGACGAGATATCCGACGGAGTCTTCGATCAGTTCGAGATTACTCTCTCTCGTCGTCTTCATGACTTGCGTCACATGCAGATCCCAACTCTTGCCAAAGACAGCGACGGATTGCGTCTGCGCCTGTAGCAGCGTGCCAAGCGTTGCGTCGTCTTCGGGAGCATTCGTCGCGCGCCGGGTACTGCCAAACGCTGTGACTCGAGCCTTGAGACCCAGACCGCCAATCCGCTCGAAGAATGCCAGGTCCTTGGGATTGGTGGGATTCGGCCAGCCGCCCTCGATATAGTCGACGCCAAGGTCGTCCAACCGACGCGCGATCAGCAGCTTGTCCTCAAGGGAGTACGTAATGCCCTCTGCCTGCGCCCCGTCCCGAAGGGTAGAATCGTAGATCTCAATGCGATCGGACATGGCGTGGCTCCTTGATGGATCGAGGCATCCTGAGTCTGGCGGATGGCTCGGGGAATTTTCTCGCGGGATCAGCCCTAGTGGCTCAAATACGGAAGTCTTGCTGCCGTTGTGGCGATGGCGTCACGGTCGACGAGGAGCTGACCGAGTGCATCCCAACTGCCATCGACGAATTGTTGCTGTAGTCCCGCGTCAATCTCCCCGGCGATGACTACATCGCCGAAGCGAATCTGTTTCTGCGCGACATCGCAGACAACACTCAGTGTGGGGTCCGCCTCGACAGCATCCTGCAGCTTCTCAACATCTGCAGCGGACGCCGTCAAGCAGGGGAGTCCCAGAGCGATGCAGTTGCTGAAGAAAATCTCTGCGAAGGAGACACCGACGAAACCGCCGATTCCCCAGCGCATCAACGCCTGCGGCGCATGTTCGCGTGAGGAACCGCAGCCGAAGTTGGCATTGGCGACCAGAATGGATGCCCCTTGATAGGCGGCTTCATCGAATGGATGACCACCCCCAACCCTGTCATCCTCAAACACGTGGCTGCCAAGATCATCGAATGTCACCGTCAGCAGGTAGCGAGCGGGAATGATGCGATCTGTATCTATGTCATCGCCGCGGACGGGAATGACCCGCCCCGTGACCTGACGACGTATGGAATCGTTGCTCATGTTTGCAGCCCCTTCAGTTCAGAATCGAGCGCACGTCTGTTACCTCACCGGTAACAGCGGCAGCAGCGACCATGGCAGGACTCATCAGCAGCGTGCGCCCCGTGGGACTGCCCTGGCGGCCCTTGAAATTGCGATTACTCGACGAAGCGCAAACTTCACGCCCTTGCAGTTTATCTGGATTCATAGCCAGGCACATGGAACAACCCGGCTCACGCCACTCAAAACCGGCAGCACGGAAAATCTCATCAAGTCCCTCTGCCTGTGCCTGGTCACGCACATCATGTGATCCTGGTACGACCAGCGCACGCACGTTGCCCGTTACCTGGCGGCCTGCGATGACACGCGCCGCTTCACGCAGATCCGAAATTCGAGAATTCGTGCAGGATCCGATGAAGGCAACATCGATCTTCGTTCCAGCTATTGGTTGCTCAGCATCGAATCCCATGAACTGCAGCGCTTCCGAGTCAGCCGCTGCAGCGGCTGAGGGCAGATGTTCGTCAATGGCGACGGATTGGCCGGGATTGATCCCCCAGGTCACGGTAGGCTTGATCTCAGCTGCATCGAGATGGACGACATCGTCGTACGACGCATCCTGGCCAGAGGCAGTTGACTTCCACCACGTCACGGCCTCATCGAAAGCCGCATCCTTGGGAACATGGGGCAGTCCCTGCAGGTAATCGAAGGTGGTCTGATCGGGATTGATGTAACCGCAGCGAGCCCCGCCTTCGATAGACATATTGCAGACCGTCATCCGGGCTTCCATGTCCATCGCCTCGATCGTCGACCCCGCGAACTCGTAGGCGAAGCCAACGCCACCATTCACACCCAATCTGTTGATGATCGCGAGGATGACATCCTTGGCGTAGACACCACCACTTAGCGTCCCATTCACCTCGACCCGTCGCACTTTGGGTCGACCCAGTGCCAGACACTGGGAGGCGAGTACGTCGCGGACCTGACTGGTACCGATACCGAAGGCGATCGCCCCAAATGCACCATGTGTCGAGGTGTGACTATCACCACAGGCGATCGTCATACCCGGCTGCGTCAGCCCGAGCTCCGGTCCGATCACGTGAACGATCCCCTGACGCTGATCATTCATGCCGTAGAGTGGCAGATCGAACTGGGTTGTATTGCTTTCGATGGCGACCATCATCTCCTCGGCCAATTCGTCGAGGAAGGGACGCTCGCGCACATCCGTCGGCACAATGTGATCCACCGTCGCATAGGTGCGCTCAGGATACAGCACCTTCAGATCACGCTCGCGCAGCATCTGAAATGCCTGCGGACTCGTCACCTCATGGACCAGATGGAGCCCGATGAACAACTGACTCTGCCCCGAGGGCAGTTCACGCACAGTGTGGTTCGCCCACACCTTCTCGAACAGATTCTTGCTCATATCACTTTCCTCAAATCGTCTGACTCTGCACCTGGTCGCTGCGCACTTGGCGGCCACGACGCAGATACAGGCGATTCAGTGCATCCACATACGCCCGAGCACTGGCTTCGATAATGTCCGTGGACACTCCACGTCCCGTGGTCTTCAATTCCCCATCATTGACACGTACGGTGACCTCTCCCATCGCCTGACTGCCGCCAGTGATCGCCTGGATGATGTATTCCTCCACCGTGGGGCGCTGTCCGGCAGCGAGATTGATCGCTTCGTACGTTGCATCGACGGGGCCGTCGCCCCAGGCTGATTGTTGAACACTTTCAGCCCCTTCGATGTGCAGTCTCACCGTGGCGGATGGCACCGTACCACTGCCACTGATCGTGTGCAGATACTCGAGTTTGTATTTCTCGTTGCCCTCGACGCGGATCTCGTCGCCAACGATCGCCATCAGGTCCTCGTCGAAGACTTCCTTTTTCTTGTCCGCCAATTCGATAAAGCGCTCGTAGGCCTTCTCCAATTCGTCCTTGCTCAGCTCATAACCCAACTCTTCGAGCCTGTGCCGCAGAGCGTGACGACCACTGCGTGCGGTCAGAACGATGGACGTCGCTTCCCAACCAACATCGGTGGGTTCCATGATCTCAAATGTGTTGCGCGCCTTCAGTACGCCGTCCTGGTGAATACCCGAGCTGTGAGCGAAGGCATTGGCGCCGACGATTGCTTTGTTCGGGGCGACAGCGATCCCCATCATGCGACTGACCAGACGACTCGTCGAAACGATTTCTTTCGCCACCACGTCTGTGTCGAGACCGTAATAATCGCTGCGCGTGCGCAGCGCCATCACGACCTCCTCCAATGAGGCATTGCCAGCTCGCTCACCCAGGCCATTCAAGGTGCACTCAACCTGCCGCGCCCCTGCCCTGAGAGCCGACAGCGTATTGGAGACGGCCATCCCCAGATCATCGTGGCAGTGGATGCTGATCACAGCCTGCTCGATGTTCGACACATTCTGCTTCAGATGCACGATCAACTCAGCGAACTGCTCCGGCACGGTGAAACCGACCGTATCGGGTATGTTGATCGTCGTCGCGCCTGCCTCGATCGTGGCGTGCACGATCTCGCACAGATAGTCGAGATCGGTCCGCGTTGCATCCATCGGTGAAAACTCGACATCGTCAACGGCACTCTTGGCGTGGGCGACAGCCTTCACCGCCAATTCCAGCACCTCGGCCCTGTTCTTGCGCAGTTGGCCATCCAGCTGAATCTGCGATGTGCCCACGAACGTATGAATCCGAGGTTTTGGAGCACCCGCCAAGGCTTCGGCGGCGCGATCGATGTCCTTGAGAACAACCCGGGCCAGACCACAGATCGCGGGCCCCTCGATTTCATGCGCGATCCGATGCACGGCTTCGTAGTCCTCATTAGAGGAAATCGGAAACCCCGCCTCGATCACGTCTACTTGAAGACGCGCCAGTTGCTTGGCGATCTCCATTTTGTCAGGCACAGTGAGAGATGCCCCTGGTGTTTGTTCGGCATCACGCAGGGTCGTGTCGAAAATGATGACTTTGTCGTTTGTAGCCATGGCGCTTTTTCATACTCCGTCTGGTACCGGCAAAGAAGAGGGAACGGAGCCGGACCTTGAGATCTGGCTTCGTCAGAAGCAGGTGGAATTCGCCGGAAAACACCCTACCCGCCACGAATCGGACAGCCGCGTGCGACGCGGCTGTATAAGTCGTAGGGGTCGGATGATTCCGTACGATGTGTCAGCGAATTCCATCTGCTTGTCCTACTTCCCCAGCCAGGACATCATGCCACGCAAACGCGAACCGACATCCTCGATCAGGTGCTCAGCATCGCGGCGTTTCTGTGCGTTGTAGAAAGGTCGACCCACCTTATTCTCCAGCATCCAGTCCTTGGCAAAGCGACCCGTTTGGATGTCGGAGAGGACCCGCTTCATCTCTGCACGCGTCTCATCGGTTACGATGCGACGACCGGATGACAGATCACCGAATTCAGCCGTGTCAGAAATTGAGGAACGCATATTAGCGATCCCACCCTCGTAGATCAGATCGACGATCAGCTTGACCTCATGCAGACATTCGAAATACGCGACCTCAGGTTGGTAGCCGGCCTCGACCAATGTGTCAAAACCGGCGCGAATCAGTTCCGTGAGACCACCACAGAGCACAACTTGCTCGCCAAACAGATCGGTTTCCGTCTCTTCACGGAAGGTCGTCTCAATCACGCCACCGCGGGTACAACCGATCCCCCGGGCATAAGCCAGGCCAACCTCATGGGCACGGCCACTGGCATCCTGCTCGACGGCGAGCAAGCCAGGAACGCCACCGCCCTCAGAATAGACACGTCGGACCAGATGGCCCGGGCCCTTGGGTGCAACCATGAAGACATCGACATCAGCAGGCGGGACAACCTGTCCGAAGTGGATATTGAAACCGTGAGCAAAGGCGAGAGAATTGCCAGCTGACAGATTCGGCTTGATATCCTGCTCATACACATCGCCCTGTACTTCGTCATTGATGAGGATCATGATGATATCCCCCGCCTTGGCCGCGTCGGCAACGCTCAGGACCTTGAGTCCCTCCTTCTCGGCCTCGGCGCGACGCGAGCTGCCTTCACGCAGACCCACGACGACGTTAACTCCACTCTCCTTGAGATTGAGGGAATGGGCGTGGCCCTGGCTGCCGTAACCAATCACGGCAACGGTCTTGCCTGCCAGCAACTCGAGATTGGCATCATCATCGTAGTACATCTTCATGGTCGTTCTCCTTGAGTCTTTCAGGGCCCCTTGGGCCACTGTCGTTCATTGTGGGTGCGCGAGGTCTGCGCTGGGCATAGCTTTGTGACTGCCTTTGAGATCTCTCAGAGGCTCCGTCCGTCTTCGTTGTAGTATTTAGAAGGTGCGGCGGAGCCTACTCAAGCCCGATAATCAAAAGCCCGACAAGAAGAATCGAGTTGAGAATCAGGCGCTCGAGTGGGAAGAGGCTACGGCGGCGTAGGCGCAGAACTCCAGCGGCCTCCCGAACGTCAAAGCTCGAGATGGGCGCAGAAGTGACGATGCCTGAGAGGGAAACGCCTGAAAACGAAACGTAAGAGATGTTGGCCACCGTTGCTCATCGGCTCGAAGTGAGCCGGATCTGAGATACAAAATAGGCTCGAAATACAAGCGGTACAGACACTTACATCTGTACCGGTCAAGTTGGGAAAATATAGAGGGCCCCTCAGGGCCTGTCAAGGAATGCCCTTTGTCGATCAGAATGCCCAAATGCCTTTGCCTCCGAGCGTCTGAGGCTGCAAATGCCTGAGGCGAGTCGATACGAAATTCAACCCGTCGATGCCGATGACACGTGGGACCGTTTCGTCGCCAAGGCGACAGGAGGCAATCTCTTCGTCCGTGCCCCCTGGCTGCAATGTGCCCAGCTTGCCGGTGCGGGCGAGCCGGTCATTCGTGGCGCCTACGACAAAGGAAACCTCGTTGCTGCCGTCGTCGGTATGAGCACCCAGGGCCGAGTGAAGCGCCTCGCAACAGCTCCTCTACTTCCTCACTCAGGCTTTCTCTTTCGCGAGCCCTTGTCGGATCAGCTGCCGCGCCAGGAGGCCGAACGCAATGCCTGCTGGCAGGCCCTTCTTCCGGATCTTGCGACCTACCAGCATGTTCATCTGAGCTGTGCACCCGCTGTCTTCGACATGCGGGAAGCCCTATGGGCGAAATGGCAGGTCCATCCCCGCTACACGTATTTGATAGATCTCAGCGCAGACCGGCAGGCGCTGTGGGATGGTCTTGAGCGCCGAACACGCACGGTGATCCGCAAAGCAGAGACGGCAGGCTTTCGAGTTGAACCTGCCGACGCAGAAGGCTTTGCCGAACTCTACCGGCTCACATACGGACACACGAGGCCACCTGTCGACGCCGACGTAACCCAGCGTTTCGTGACAGCAGCTGTCGAACAGGGCCTTGTCGAGGGATACCGAGCTGTGACTGCCTCCGGAGAAACGGCGGCAACTGTGTTTTTTGCGACCGATACGACTCGAGCGCGTCTCTATGCCTGGGTCGCGGGCGCCGATCCTGCCTACCGCGACTCCGGCGCCAGTGCCCTGTTGTATTGGAAGGTCCTGGAAGCCACTGAGGCGGAGAGCTTCGACTTCGTCGGTGCCAACATGGCCTCCATCGCGCTGTTCAAGAGAGGTTTCGGCGGCCGCCTCGTCAGCTACTACGCCATGGAGAAGTGGCACAGCTCCTGGCGCCGGTGGGCGGCGGCTATGCGCGGTTAGGAATCCTGCTGACCCAATGACCGTCGCCTGACACTCCCGCCCATACTCCCCGGTCCATCGGCTCCGGGTAAGAATGAGTCCCCTCCGACCGGCGTCAGATGAGACCACGATCAGCCACCAGCGAGGAGCCGCATGAATAGCAGTTCATATCACAGCCTCCGCGAACAGGTCGAAGGACTGCTGACCGAAGGTCGACAGTTCGGCCGCCGTGCCGCCGAGTGGGAGAAAGTCGAAACCTATTGGCATGTCGGCGACGCCTTAACTGGCTACCTCGGAGGGCACGGAGGCACGACCATCGGCCAAGAGACTATCCGTAACCTCAGTCGGGACGCCCACTTAGGACTCACCACCCTGTACGAAATCCTCCGCTTCCGTCGTTGCATACCCACTTTGTACGCGCGTACAAACCTCGGGTGGTCCCACTATCGAGCGCTCATTCACTTGCCTCAGGATCGCCTTCAGCACTACGAACTGCTCGCCGACGACGAAGGCTGGACTACGCGGCAGCTCAAACGAGCCATCGAGGCGGAATCTGACGACCTCTCTGACATTCCCGACCTTCAACCCCCCGAAACGCCGCTGCGCGCCCGCTTTGGGACCCCCTTCACCTATCGTGCCGTCACCGACCCCCTGTCGGCCGATGCAGCAACCTCCCTCGACCTTGGCTTCCATCACCTCTGGAACCCGGCCGGTGATCTGGCCGGCTTCGAGCAGGTCCTGCCAGGCGACATCGTTCGCGTGGATCCGCTGGCTCGAACCATCGACCTGTGCGACGCCCGACAACGATGCTGGACCTATCTGGCCACGGTACGTCGCCTCATCGACGGCGATACCCTCGACGTCAATGTCGATATGGGCTTCGGACACTGCACCATCTCCCGCCTCCGTCTGCGCGGCATCGACACGGCCGAACTCTACACCCAGGCCGGCCGACAGGCCCGCCTGTTCGTCGAAGAGGCCCTCGCTGACGCAGAGCACATCCTCATCGCCACCCGACGAACCGACACCTACGGCCGGTATCTCGCTGACGTGAAATACCTGCCAGGTTCCGAGCATCCAGACGATGTGCTGACCCAGGGTACATATCTCAATCGGCAACTGCTCGACGAGGGCTTGGCCCAGCGCTACCTGGGGTGACAGATTGTACCCACAGCCCGGTCCGACGGGGCAAACGGTTCGATCTACACACACTGGTGTATCTCCATTCACCCAGCCAACCATGGCTATTCGGCCGCCTCTCTCTGAAGTGCACGCGGCCCGGACCTTGCTCAGTGGCGTGGCATGCCATCTGTCGCCTACCGCCGCCGCAGACCCGAGACCGAGCCCCTGTTTCGCGCGATGTCCGGTCACCTCGAGACCTTCCTGGCCCGGTTGCAGGCCAACGGCCCAACGCGTCGTTCGCCTTTGCCAACGACGTGGCCTGTTCGAGGCAGGGTCCACCGATCCACTTTGGGAGCAGGAGCCTCTGCTGGCGCAGATCTCGGCCGCCTCCGTGCAGGGCATGGTCGCCACCGGTGAGCGCGCCGGTCGAAGAGTGCGTCGACGCCTCACCGACCCTGAAGATGGTGTGCGCTCTGGCGCCCTGTGTTACGCCTCGCGTGGCTTTTCACTGCATGCAGCCACCCGAATCGAGGCGACCGATCGCCGTCGACTCGAGCGGCTCTGCCGCTACGTGATCCAGCCACCCATTGCCAGCGGCAGGCTGCGCTTCGTGGATGAGGAAACGTTGGTGTTCTCCCTGAGAACTCACTGGGCCGACGGTACCTGCCAGTTGCTGCTGTCGCCGCAGGAATTGCTCGAAAAACTCGCCGCCCTCGTGCCGCCGCCACGTCTCAACCTGGTACGCTACCACGGCGTGCTGGCCCCGGCTTGCCCTGACCGAGCCAAGATCGTGCCCGGTCCCAGCGAGCTGCCCCAGACCGAAGGGTGCGAGCACGGCGCCCCAAGTGGGCGGCGCGTTCATCGGGTTTCATGGGCCAGGCTGTTGGCGAGAGTGTTTCAGTATGATGTCACCGTGTGTCCCAGTTGCTCGGGTCGCATGAAGGTGATAGCTGCTCTCACTGCGCCCTCTGCGATTGAGGCGTTTCTCAACGCCGTCGGCCTGCCAGCCAGAGCGCCACCGATCGCACCGTCCCACCTGGATCGCCAGCTCGAATTCGATGAGGCCGCCTGAGCCGACCTGACGCCGGTGCCAGAGGTCATCGCTGTACCACCAACGCAGCGACACCGACCGCTCGCTCGGGCCGGCAGCCACCGACGCCTGGAAAAGGCTGTTCATCCACAGACCGCCAAGTGCCGGCACGACAATGTCGCTTGCACAGGGACCACCAGACTCACCATAATCCCGCTTATACTACTTATCCTGCTGGACCAGTGACCGTGGCCATGAGGTCTCGTTCAGCCGTCGATCAGATGTCTCAGGTAAGTGCCCTGCCCGGATACTTTCTCGTCGTCGTCGCCAGAGCCAAACTCCTCCAGTGAGATGTGGCCGCTGTAGCCGACGTCCTTCAGGTCCTGGATGATCTGGGGAATGTTGGCCACCCCCCGGCGCAGATCCGCGAAGGTCCAGGTGTAGTCCTGGCGGTCCATCGGTCCATCGAGATCCTGTTTGTCGGCGACCGGCACACCATTGCCGATGTGACAGTGGGCCAGATAGGGTCCGAGCAACTCCAGACCCATTTTCGAGTCCTCAATGCCCACGCGGATCTGATTTGGCACATCGTAGATCGCACCGATGTGTGCCGGGTCGAGATCGCGCAACAACTCGGCGGTCCGTGAGCAGCTCACGGCGACCGTGCCCACATGGATCTCGTAAAGGACCTTCACGCCTGCAGATCGAGCCCTGTCGGTGAGCCTTGCGAATCCGGCACGAGCCTCGTCGAACTGTGGCATGTAGGCACGAGTCCGGTCGTGTCGTGGTGCCCCGATGCGAATCATGGGGGGCTGATCAGGATCGATCGCCCGGGCGCCTTCGAACAGATGGTCGATCAACTCACCATCGGCGATCGTGGCACGTGGTGCAAAGGCGATGACGCGAAGGCCGCTTTCGTCTGCCGCGGTGCGGATCTCTGAGGCCCTCTGCATGAGATTGCCGGGGCTCACGTCCGCCACGTGGCGGCCCCAGAAGGAGGGCTCCTCGTTCGGGTCCTGGGGGTTGTCCCGGACGCGCAACTCGACCCCATCGTAGCCATACCTGGTGAGTTTCTCGAAAGTCTGGGCAAGATCCCAGCGGGGCAGCATGACGGAGGTAATCGCGAGTTTCATGGCGAGGATGCTCCTGGGCGTTGCAGCGAGGAGGGCCGGGCGTTTGACAAGGGGGCCAAGTGTACTGATTGGTCAGCGAACGACAAGTGACCCTTGAAACCGAGCTCCGAACGATGTCCTCCCCTTTGCGACGATTGGCCATGCAGTCGACCAGTCCCCTTCGTCGATCTCGGGAGGAGCCCGTCATCCCAGACCATGGGTGGCAGGTTTGGACCGGTCAAACAAATCATCTTGTATAGAGAACGATCGAGTGACATCACATCTCAATGGAAGCCTCCACATGAGCCATGAAATCGTCAGCGGCTGGCAGGGCCGCTTCTACGAAGACTTCGCCCCCGGCCACCTCTATCGCGGCCGTTTTGGCCACACCGTGAGCGAGGCCGACAACGCTCTGTTCACCCAGCTGACGCACAACACCAACCCTCTGCACTTCGACGCCGAATACGCCAGTCGCACTCGCTGGGGCCAGATCTTGGTCAACAGCACATTCACTCTCGCCCTCGTCGTCGGCATGAGTGTACCCGACGTCAGCGAAAACGCCGTGTCTAACCTCGGTTGGGAAGACGTCAAGCTCACCCATCCGGTCTTCATCGGCGACACGCTCTATTGCGAAACCGAGGTCCTCGAGAAGCGCCCGTCCAAGTCGCATCCGGAGGCTGGCATCGTCCGCGTCCGATCCCGCGGTGTCAACCAGGACGGCCACGTCGTCATCACTCTGATCCGCAGTGTCATGGTCTACAAGAAGGACCACGCCCCGCCAGGTCACTTTCCCGAGATCCGATCGTAGCCCGCATGCAACGGCTTCAGTCCTGGCTCTTCGTCCCCGGCCACCGTCAGTCCATGATCGACAAAGCCCACGGCCTCGGCGCCGACGCACTCATCCTCGACCTGGAAGACGGCGTACCTCCCGCCGCCAAAGAAACGGCGCGTGCGCAGATCGCCAAAGCCCTGCCAAAGGCAGCCACCGCACCGCTTTTCGTTCGCACGCATCCGGCGCACGACGCTGAACTCACCAACGACCTCGACGCCATTGTCGCCCCCGGCCTCGCGGGTTTGGTCCTTCCGAAAGTCAACGCCGCCGAGGACATCATCCACCTCTCAGCGGCCCTTGCCGAAAGCGAAGGCCAGGCCAAGTTGCCCGTCGGTCAGATCCGGATCCTGGCCCTGGTCGAAACCGCCCGTGGTCTGATCCAGGCCCCAGCGATCGCGGCTGCAAGTCCTCGCATGGCAGGTCTGCTCTTCGGCGCCGAAGACTTCGCCCTCGACACCCATGCCGACGCCGGGGACGATTTCCTCTACGCTCGCTCAGCACTGGTCATCGCCGCCGCCAGCAGCCGAATCCAGGCCATCGACCGTGCCCACCTCAACCTGCATGATACCCATGGTTTGTCGGCCTCGACGCGCCAGTCTCGCCGCCTCGGTTTTACGGGCCGACTCCTCATCCACCCCAAACAGATCAACGCCGTCCACGACGCCTTCCGTCCTTCTCCTGAGGAAGTGGACTATGCACAACGTGTTGTGGCAGCTTTCAACGAAGACACTGGCTCCATCGTCGTCGACGGTCATATGGTCGACCTCCCCGTGGTAGAGCGCGCCCGACAGACCCTCGCCCTCTACAACCGCCGGAACACCGAAACGCCTTGAGGAGATGACAACATGGCCCGTCCCCTTCTAGAAGGCATCCGTATCCTCGCAATTGAGCAATTCGGCGCCGGCCCATGGGCCACCATGGCCCTTGCCGACTTGGGCGCCGAAATCATCAAGGTCGAAAACCCCCTCACTGGCGGCGATGTCGCTCGTTACGTCAGCCCCTACACCGTCGACCAGGACAGCGTCTACTTCCAGAGCTTCAATCGCAACAAGAAGAGCATCACCCTCAACCTGCAGCATCCTCGTGCAGCAGAAATCCTCCACCCGCTCGCAGCGGCGTCTGACGCAGTCTTTAACAACCTCCGCGGTGACCTGCCGCAGAAACTCGGCCTCGACTACGCAGCGTTGAAGCATCTAAAAAAGGCTCTCGTCTGCTGTTCCCTGTCCGCCTTTGGTCGCCATACGGAGCGCGCAGCGGAACCTGGCTACGACTATCTGATGCAGGGATATGCGGGATGGATGAGCATCACCGGCGAACCCGGCGGCTCGCCACAGAAATCAGGCCTGTCCCTCGTTGACCTGAATGGTGGGATCTGCGCTGCACTGGGTATGGTGAGCGCCATCCTGCGGGCTCGTGAAATCGGCATCGGCTGTGATGTCGACATCAATCTCTTTGATACAGCCCTTGCCCAACTCGGCTATGTCGGCGCGTGGCACCTGACCAAGGGCTATCAACCGACACGTACACCCGACTCCTCCCACCCTTCCCAGATCCCCTCTCAGGTCCTACCCACGCAAGACGGTTGGCTCGTCGTGATGTGCGCCAAGGAGAAATTCTACCGGAACTTGGTGCGGATTATCGGCGCACCCGAACTGGCCATAGATCCCCGCTTCGACAGCTTTGAGAATCGACTCATCCACCGCGACGAACTCGTTCTCAAACTCAAGACCCGCACCCAGCAGAAACCCACATCCCAGTGGCTGCAGCTGCTCAAGGGGGAAGTGCCCTGCGCGCCCGTCAATTCGGTCGAAGAAGCCTTCGCCGACCCGCAGGTGAGTGAAGACCAGATGATCCTCGACTTGCCACACCCGGAATTCGGCACGGTCAGGACCGTCGCCGGACCGATCAAGATCAGCGATTCGGGTATCGAACACCGCCGCGGCCCCAAACTCGGCGAACACACCAACGAAGTTCTGCAGACGCTGCTCAGACTGACGCCCGAAACCATTGCAGACCTGCGCCAAGACGGGGCCCTGTGAATCCCGTCTGTATATTGAGGACCAACGCATCCCAAATCCCCATACCGGTTGGTTCTTGATGCCTGACAAGCCCCAGTTCCTGACGTTCGCCATCTGCGCCGACATCCATCAAGACATCATGCACGATGGCCCTGACCGTCTGAGATCATTTACACAGGCTGCAGTTGAAGCGCAGGTGGACATGGCCATTCAGCTCGGCGATTTCTGCCAACCTACAGAGGCGAATCGTCCGTTCCTCGCGATCTGGGAGGCCCTTGAGACCGAACGCTACAACGTGTTGGGTAATCACGACATGGACGGCGGTGCGACGCGTGAGCAAACTGTAGCCTATATGTCCATGCGGGCCCGCTTCTACGCCTTCGACATCAGGGGTTGGCACTGCGTCGTGCTGGACGGAAACGATCCCGAAGATCCTCCGAAGCCGGGTTATCCGTGCGGCATGGCGGCTGACCAGATCGAGTGGTTGCGCGCCGACCTGCAGGGAACCGACCTGCCCGTGCTCCTCTTCATCCACCAGGCCATGGACCGCGGTGACTTTGGCGGCGCTGACGACGTGTTGGCGCTGCTGAGTCAGATCAATCGAGCCGCCGGCTGGCAACAGGTACTGGCGGTGTTCAGTGGCCACCACCATCTCGACTATGCAAACTGCATCGACGGTATCTGGCACATCCAGATGAACAGCATGTCAAACTACTGGATGGGCGAAGACTTCGTGCAGGTGCGCTACGATGACCAGATCGATGCGGCCTATCCCTATATCAAGTACACTGCACCCTACAGAGACCCGCTCTATGCCATCGTCCGGTTGCAACCGGATCGTAGCATCCATGTGGACGGCTTCGACAGCCAGTGGGTGGGGCCGTCCCCGGCCGATCTCGGTTACGTGGCGGCGCACGGGGGCAACCTGCCCCAGGCTGGTGCCAGCGTGCGCCCTGGTATCAGTACGCGCCTGCTAAAGCCGGAAACTGCCTGACTTACCTATTCACTTTGAACACAACGCACACACGATCGGATCAACATGGAGCGCATGCAGCAACTCGAGAAACTGGACGGTTTTGGGAATGTCCAGATGATCGCCGTCGACCGTCCGCAACCTGCCGCGGACCAGATGCTGATCCGCGTTCGCCGCAGTCTCATCAGCCGTGGCTCAGAGCTATTCAAGCGCTACATCCTCGAGGAGGCCGTGAGTCCCGACATCATGGGGTATTCCGACGCAGGTGAAATTGTCGCTGTGGGCCCTGACATCGAAGGTTTCTCCGTAGGACAGCAGGTGATGGTCAGCGGCCCCCACGCGCAGTTCGTCCTCGGACATGAGACGGGCCCCCGCAAGCCTGTATTCGCACTCCCTGATGGACTGGCCCACGAAACGGCGACCTTCCTGCCGTTGGCCACCAGTTCCGTCATGTGGATGCGCACCACCCCCATAGATCCAGGCCAGACCGTCGTCATCCTGGGCCAGGGAATCGTCGGCGCCCTCTGCGCCCAGATCGTCAGAGAGCGCAATCCAGGGTGTGTGATCACGGTGGATGCTCAACCATTGCGTTGTGATATCTCGCGCAAGCTCGGCGCCGATCACGTGATCGACGTGTCCAAGACCGATTCGGTCGCTGCCGTCATGGAACTCACACACGGCAAGGGGGCCGATGTCGTGGTCGAATGTGTCGGTGGCCAAGTGGGAATCCGCTCTTTCGAGCAGGCGCAGGACATGCTGGCCGCTGGCGGTGTGATCCACCTGATCTCGAAGTACCAGGGAGCACCGCTGCCCCTCGATGGCGACCGCTTCATGAACAAGCAGCTCATCGCCGGTATCCGCACACAACAGCCTCGCCATGAGTGTCAGGTAGACGCGGCGCGAATGCTCGTCGATGGGCGTGTACGTGTGGAGGAACTGATCACCCATCGCCTCCCCTGGCAACAGACGCCGGACGCGTATCACATGTTGTACAAGGATCCGGGCAGCGCCCTGGGTGTTGTGTTGATGTGGGACTGAGACACGCCAACTGCCCAGCGTGCACCGCCGACCTCATGCGTCGAATAGATGAAAAGTAGCGCCGCGCTACGATTGGACGCCCACGGACATGGAAAAGTCGTCACAACGCGCCGCCGACTTCTTGTGTGGACCAGCATCCTGCTGGGCGCGCTTCTTCCACACGCAGACCTGCTCGCTCAGCCCGTCGGAGCGGGTCGTTTCGCTGATTTGGCAGTCGGCCCAGATGGAGGTGTGTTCGCGTCCACGGGAGCCGGCTCAGTTCTGCGCCGGGATGAGGAGGGTCTATGGCACTTTGACACGCAGCCTTTGCGCACGACGAACCGCCAACAGCCCGAGTTGGCGATCGGCCTATCCGGCACCGTGTATATGTCTTCCTGGGGTGGTCAGTACAGCCTCCGCCGCGGCGGCACGTGGATGGACAGCCGAGCCATCGAACCGGTCTCTTCATCTCACCAGGTGGGTTTCGTCGAGATCGCTGCGGGGAGTGAATCCGCATACGTCGCATGGGCAGGGCCATGACCAGGCAGGACGATATCTTGGAAGTGGTGTCTACCTCATCGAACTATCCACGAGGACCGCTCGATTTCGGCAAAAGACCGTCTTGCTCCGCTAGCCCGCAACGAGGAATCCCGAGCCGCCACCAGGCGGAGTCGACGACGCGACATTCGGCGAGTCCGGGCACCATAGACAAGCGTCCCGACAAAACGCCCGGCGTTGCGTACCAGGAGCGCGGTTGCACGCCCGTATAGACATGCTAATCACCAAGTGCGCCTGAAAACACACACATTCCTGCTTGCCAGGCACACAGCAGAGCACGATAATGCGTCTCATTCTTGCTGTCCCCTCAGCAATTGTCCGCCAGGCCGAGAGCCGGATCGACATCGACGCAGATCTGGGGCTCCGCCGCCGCGATGAATCTGGCCCAGCAGCACCTTCAGTGCTAACCGTAAGGAATTCTGAGATGGGTAAAGTTTTCATTGGCGCTCACCGGGGTGCCATGTGTCACGCGCCTGAGAACACCCTCGCGGCCTTCGAAAAGGCCATCGAGTACGCAACCTATCGGGTCGAATGTGACATTCGTCGTGCCATCGACGGAACACTCGTCATGATGCACGACACCACGGTGGATCGTATGACCGATGGCACAGGGAATGTTGACGCCATGACGCTGATGGAGCTCAAGCAACTGCGGGTTGGCGCCTCGGAAACCATTCCAACGCTGGCAGAGTCATTGGTTTGCGTGAGTGGGCGCTGTCGGATGTTGCTGGAACTGAAGGATGACGGCATCGCTACAGACGTGGTGCGGACAGTGGAAGCGGCGAACATGCTCGACGCATGCACGTTGATCTCCTTCAGTGAAGACAATCTACGGGAGGCGCGCCGCGCGAATCCGGACACACTCATTGGCTTCTTCCACCTTGAGCCAAAGCCGCTGGACCTGGGCCGAGTCGTGGACGAGTTCGGTGCGAATCTACTTGTCGTCTGGCCAGCGGCCGCACAACCAGAGGTCATCGCAGCCGCCAAGGATGCCGGGCTGCATGTCCGTTGTGGGTTCCGCGATGATATGACGTACGAGGAGTCGCAGGCTGTGTTCACGCGCATGGTCGACATGGGTGTCGACGAAGTCTCTTGCGGCCGGCCCGACTGGATTGGTCGGATGATTGGCGAACGACAAGGACTCTCAGTTTGATCGAATTGTTGCGGAGTTGACCGTCAACAGGCGGCCCGGCTAAAGACCTGCGGCAATGGCAATGTTCAGATCCATGTCCGGCACGAGATCGAAGATCAGTATCAGACGATACTCCCCGAGCCGATTCCACGCGACGATGCACTCCTTCGCATTGGTTCGAACATTCGCCGTACTCGGGTCAAAATCGTCGGGCACATGCCACAGCGCGATGGCATAGTCAGCGAAGGAGAGGTTAGACTGCATCTTCAGCGTTAACGTCCAGCCGCCATCACTGAGCGTCCATTCGGATCGCGTGATCTGTACGTCCGGCGTATTGGTCGCCGTGATGGTGCTGCCCTGAGACCCGCGCTCTTCTTCTGTGTAGTCAAACCACCAGATCGGATGGGGACAGGCGTACTCAAAGCGCATGGATCGTTTTGAATCCTCTACCTGGATGTATTCGTACGACAACGGATCCTTGAACATCCTTCGAGAAGCCTGCCGTTCGGCGTGTAGGCGCGAAACCTGTGTGTCCCAGGGAAGCTCTTCGCCTGTGACGAGACGAGACTCGTTGCCCCAGGTACAGAGCCACCATTTGTCATAATCGATGTGGTCCGTTTTGCTGACGAACACGGTCCTCGGTGTTCTCTCGAAGTGCCGAGTGTAGTAGTCGGCGATATCGATCGACCGAGCGAAAACGGCCTTGTGCAGCTTGGGCATTTCGAAGGCAATAAAGCGCTGGTAGCGCTCGACGAACCCATGCATCGAGTCGGGGCCGTGATCATCCAGGCTGTAGGCGAAAGCAGGATTGGGAAAACCTGCGTCCAACACGCCATCATCGGGATAACCGGCAGGAAGCACGCCGTCGTAGAGCGGATGCACAAATGCGGGATGGCCGCTCATTGCGGCGAGGTGTTCGAGTTCCTCCATGCCGTGGCGCAGGCAATGCTCTGCCCTGGCCCAGTCGCCCTCGGCCACCTTATAGTGCCAACTGACAGGTCCGACAAAATGGAATCCGCCGCAGAAGTCCCATTGATGCGCCACGACCTGACTGTCCGCCCTCTGACTCGGCTTGCGACAGTCGGCGAGGGAGGAGAAATACGGAAACTCAGGCATCCCGAGCCACGGCGCGGCATTGGCCTCCTGCAGGCCACAGTGATCGTTGATACCAAGCCGCGTAAAGGTTGCGGTGTAACCAGGATCTATGGGATGATTCATTTCGACGCGTGCTGAACGAATGTCATCCGCAAAGGGCATCACCGAACGTGCCTTCGTGATGAGGTGCCCATACAGCTTGTCGCGTTCCTCGTCGCTTACCGAGAAGGACGAGGGCATGTCCGGAAGGAAGGGGATCAACCCATCACCATATGATCGATTGTGCGCGAGCAGGCGCTGAAAGAGCGGATCGTCCACATCGAACTGTGCCGCCGACAGGCGATAGTCCAGCGGAATGCCCGTGCCGTGGAGCGTCGGTTCTGATTCGAGTGGCCCAAAGGTGCTGAATCGCTGCACGATCCAGTCGTCCTCGACGACGCTGAAGTAGCGATAGAGTGACTCGTCAGCAGTGCGCCAGTGCGCGAGATAGTTGCCGGGTTCTTTCGGCGTGTAGTTGAGCGAGGCCGTGTTACCGGCGAATACCAGGTCGATCGTCTCCGACGGCAACACGTATAGCCAATTGAGACTACCACCGGTAGCGAACGCATTTCCGGGCTGCGCCTGCTCGAGATACCGAGCGAACACGTGCAACGGCCCCGTCGACGTACCTGCGGCAAGGTGGAATCGAAACTCGATCGATTCACCAAGCCGAAGAAGACGGCTGCTCGTCCACCACTGTGTCTGTTGTGAATGCACTGCCTGAGGCGAAACGCTCATCGGTGCACATCTTTCTGGACAGCGTGCCGTGTCATGGGTCACAGAGCACTAGGGCGCCACGCGCATCTGCAGCGCCACGTCCTCGGTGAAAACGGGGGTGAGCAACTCCATTCCCCCACCCCCATGCTCAACGGTGGCCTCTGCTAGGATAGAACCATCTACAGGGTGGACCCACACCACACGATAGGACCCTGGCTCCACCGCGAAGGTGAGCATCACCGCGATCGGGTCGGTCTCATCCTTCGTCCGGCACAGATAGAGCGCCAGCTGGCGTCCGGTCTCTTCTAATCCGAAAACGGAGCAATCCTCCGGCACCCCCTCGATCCGCCCCGGCGCGAGTGGCGCGGTGTGAACGAAGTCGATCTGCTCCATGAATCTGGCCAGGGCACCCAAGGAGACGCGAAGAGCCGCCGAGCCGCCACCGGGCTGAGTTTTCGGATAGGCGAAGTCTCCGCCCTCGTGTCCAACGGCAAAGGAATAGTCGAGGTGATTGTAGAGGGCGCCACCGGACAGCAAGAAGGCCCAGCCCTCTCGGCGGTAGGTGACGTCGGCCTGTCCGGCAAAACCGGTCTCATTGTCGCCGATCGGCACGTCCATGCCGTAGTTCATCGCCACCGTCACCGGCGGCCACGCATAGTGAAAGTTGAGCAGGGACACACCAGCCGGGATCGGCCCTTCGGGCAGGGCGGATGCGTCGGCGTGGCGATTCTCGATGTTGAGCGAGATCAGATGGGCCGGCGCATCCGACTCCGCGTCGCGCAAGACCTCAACGATCAGCGCTTGCCATGCCATGGGGACATTGCGCTGGTATGGCTCATTCATCACCTCGTAGTAGATATTGTCCGCATCGCGCAGTTGCTCAACAATGCGGCGGACCATCGCCTCCTGCACCGGCCACAAGTCGTTGTCGCCGCTTGCCGCAAAGGCTTCGTCGGACGGATAGTCACCGACACCATTGACGTTGTTGGATGCCTTCATCGGGCTCACATCCCACATGTCGTCTCGGTAGAAGGGGCAAAACAGGGTAATCTCGAGAACGATGCCCAGGCGTGATGCGGTATCGACGATATGGCGCAGCCGGGTGAAGTAGGCATCGTCCCAGCGGTCAAGATCGAAGCGATTCCCGCCCCCCGCGAAACCGGCCTGATCGCTGCGGGCCCAGGGGCACAACAGCCGACCCGCCGCCGGCGCTAACGTGTTCAGGTCGATCTTGAAGGCACCCACTTGTTCGCAGTAGGCACCCGTGAAAACACGCGAGTGGTTGAGTCCGGCAGCGGCGAGGGTTTGCAGATAGAGATCAGCGTCAAAATCGGCGTTGAGCACCAGACCATAGTGCTCGGCCGATGTGACCAGCACCGTTGGCCTGTCGCGAAAATCGAAGTAGTGGGGATTGCCTGCGTGTAGGGCGAAGGCGGGCATGGTCTCTCTCTTGCGCGAATAGGTACGTTAATGACTATTAAAGCAGTCGCGGTTCGAGGCTGCCAATCCTTCGGCGCACATTGAGCCGCTGGGGGTCACATCCACGGCAGAGTGACGCACAGGAACCTGCGATCCGAGACAGCAAGGGATGGGATGATGGCGAAAGAAATATTGCAGGCGGCGACAATTGTGGCTCTGCGCGAAGCGCTGACGATGGCCCGTCAGCTCCGAGCCGAACAACCTGATCTGGCGATCGATATCCAGTTGCAGGCTGGGATCTACCGACTGGAGCGATCACTGGATCTTGATGCCCAGGACTCGGGCACGACCCAGGCGCCGCTGCAGATTCTGGCTGCAGATGGGGCAGAGGTGGTATTCACCGGGTCAAAGAGCCTGGGGGCTGTCGAGTTACCGGGCGCCAGCGAGGACGAGGGGCACACTCTAGGCGAGGTCTCATCACCGGATGTGCTGGAAAGGCTCACGTCGGAGCAGAAAGAGCACCTCGTCGAAATCTCCATGGAGGCGGCGAGTATCCCTGTGGTGGACCAGATCGAGCAACGGGGCCCGCCACCGATCGAGTTATTCTTCGAAGGTCAGCGGTTGCCGTTGTCACGCTTTCCGAAGCAGGACTGGTTACGAATCGAGGATGTACCGCAGAATGGTCCCGAACGGTTGCACGAGGGGCTGGAGCGGGAGAAGCGTTACCACGATGTGCCGGTTGGGCGGCACTACGGTCGTTTCGTCTATCCAGGGGCGCAGCCAGAGACGTGGGGATTCCATGAGGAGATCCTCGTGCATGGCTACTGGACCTGGGACTGGAGTGACTCGGTGCAGACGGTGGCGCGCATTGATACGTCCCAGCGTTGTGTGATTCTTGCCGCGCCTCATCACAACTACGGCTACACCACACAGCAACGATTCGCTTTCTGCAATGTGCTGGAAGAGGTCAATGCGCCGGGGTCGTGGTGTTTCCACCGTCGCACGGGACGGATCTATCTGTGGCCGCCGGAGGACAGCGGCGAACTGCCAGGCGATCTATCGGTGTCAGTACTGCGTGAACCGATGATCCGGGTGCGTGGAGCGTGTCACGTGCGTATCGAGGGCATCGTGTTCCGCGAGTCGTTGGGCTCGGGAGTGACGATCGAAGCATCGGAAGATGTTCGCGTATCGGGCTGCACTTTCACTCGCCTGGGCAATACGGCGGTTGAAGTGGAGGGCACACGGAATCGGGTGAATTCGTGTGATTTTCACGATCTGTCGCTGGGAGCGATCAACGTGGATGGCGGGGATCGAGCCACGCTCACACCCGGCGACACTCAAATCAACAACAACCACATCCATGATTTCAGTCGCTGGATACGGACCTACCAGTATGCGGTGGGAGTGGATGGTGTGGGCCAGCGTATCACGCACAACCTCGTGCACGATGCACCGCAGGAGGCGATGCGTTTTGCTGGCAATGAACATCTGTTCGAGTTCAATGAGATCCACAGCATCGTCAAAGAGACAGGGGACTCGGGGGCGATCCATACGGGGCGCGACTGGACTTGGCGCGGCACGGTACTGCGACACAATCTGATCCACGGGCTCGCCGGTGATGGGCTGCACGGCGCCATGGGCATCTATCTGGATGATTTCATGAGCGACACGGTGGTCGAGGGCAACATCTTCTGCCATGCGGGTCGGGCAGCCTTCCTGGGCGGCGGCCGCGACAACAAGGTGGAGAACAATCTCTTCATCGCCTGCAAGGCATCCGTGCACCTGGATGCGCGGGGCACGAGTTGGGCGGCGTATTATTTCGATGGCACGTTTCCCTGGTGTTTCGATGCGATGGAGGCCATGCACTACGACAAGCCCCCGTACTCAGAGAAGTATCCGAAACTGCTGGAGTTGTATGATGATGAACCGGCCCAGCCGAAGAACAACGTCGTGCGTCGTAATGTGTCGTTTGGCGGGCTGTGGTTCGAGTTCAGGGACCAGGTGCGGATCACGGATGTGACACACGAGCTGAACTATGTGGCGGATGACGTTCTGTCTGAGCAGTTGAAACAAGAGTTGGAAGTGGATCCTTATTTCCTCAACATCGATGGGGCCGAACCGTACGATCGGCTCGAGTCAGCGGGCGAGCCGAACGAGGCATTCATAAAGGGTGGGAATGTGGTGGCCCATGGGGCCGTGCCGGTTCCGGGGTGGAAGGAGCGGAACTTTACGGTTAAGAAGGACGTGGCGGAGCAAATCGGATTTGTGCAGATCCCCTTTGAGCGAATCGGGCTGTATCTGGATGCCTGGCGCAAGGATCTGGTGGAAGGAGCGAAGGTGGGATAGCTGATTTCGTTTCCCTGGCTATGTGGAGGTTGGTATCCAGACGTCTTAACCTAACAGCCGTGGAATCTGATTCTTCAGCGTCACGAAGGTGAAGTAACCGAAGAAGGCGCAGGCCCAGATCATCATGACGAAGCGCAGGGGCGGCATGCGTATCTGACCACCTAACACACGATTATTCAACCATAGAAGCAGGACGGAGTAGATCAGCATCACCCCCCCATTCAGAGATGCGCTCAGCACGAGTAGCACCATGGGCTGGGTGAGCCCGGGCACGACCAATCCGATGAGCATGATTCCGCAGCCTAGTAGAATCTGCGCCCACAACAGCGCGAAATAGAGGCGGCTGTCCGTCCACGTCGTGTTGTCTCGCAGCCAGTTGACTTTGATGATGTCCGTCGAGATGCGAGCGCATGCGTCCAGCAATCCAAGTTCGGTTGTCAGCAAAATCGCGATGCCCATCCAATGGAAGGCATGCTGAAAAAAGGCGCCGTGCAGATCACCGATGAATTGCCCCTCGGCACGAATGAAACCAATCCCACTGGCCAATCCGGGCGTCGAGCGGGCCGTGCTGTAGGCGATCAGTGACAGCATCATCAGCGACACGACGGACAGCAGATAGAAGCTCACCGCGTGTTCACGATTGGCGGCGCGCCACCAATCCTTCCACCGGCGCATGTTCTCTTCGGTCTGCTCGAAGTGGGCGCCAATGCCAGCGACCACTTCCTCACGACCCGTAATTGGACTGGTCAACCGTCCGGCAAAACGCGCCATGGCGTAGCCCTTCTCGCGGACGTAGTCGCTCTGTACCAGATTCATCGTCCCCCCTGCCCCGGCAAAAGCCAACGCCCCGAGCAGCAGAGGAAGCTCCATCCCATCAGGGACGAAGCCAATATTCGTGATGCCCACTGCCATGTCGACCACGTGGGTCGCATCGACAACGAGGGCGAAGATGATGAGCATGAAGACGAAGACAAGACTGATGAGGATCTTCTGTAGACGCTCAACCGTGTTGTAAACGACGGGCCCCACGGTCAAGGCGGCGCCAATGGCGAGAAGACTGGCGATCGAGTAGATGACACGCATGGTCTCATCCCCACCGATCTCCCATGTGAGCAGTGTCGCCGCGCCGGAGGCCCAACCGGGCCAGACCCAGGGCAGGACATTGGCGGCCAGAAAAATGGGCGCCCAGCCTCGCCACAAGCGGCAGAATCCGGTAATCGCCGTTTCCCCCGTCGACAAGGTCCAACGCTCGATCTCCATGTTGATGAAATACTGGGTCGTGACACCTACCATACAGGCCCAGAAAACGGCAAAACCGAATTGGTAGGAGATATAAGGCCACAGAACAAACTCCCCCGAGCCGAGGGACAATCCCAATAACAGAATGCTCGGCCCTACCAATTTTCGCCACGATGGTGCCTCTGGTAGGTCGCGATACACCGCCGGCGGCAGTTGATCGCAGGGAATGATCTCGTGCGGAACGAGGCGTTCGTCAACCTGTGAGGAATCCTGACTCATTGACTTCGCCCCCGGAAGTCGGCAAGGGGGTGCTGACGATTGGACATGGGCATCTCCACGCGGGCACCGGTGATCTGCGATTCGTAGGTACCAAGAATCATCTCGAGGGCGGCGACGGCGGCGGCAGCACTGGAAATCGGCTCGCGATCTGCTTCCGCCGCATCGATCAGATCTTCGATTGCCAGGTGATTGCCCAGGCCGAGCTCGTTGTCCGGCAGATCCGTCACCGGCACCCAGGATTGCTCCTCAGCGGCAGGCCGAAACACCGGATGTGGGTAGAGCATCAATTCTGATCCACTTCCACCTCGCAGCGACAGACTGGCCTCGCTGCCGATGATTTCCATACCGTAACGCAGGTTGGAACCCACCTGGTCTCGGCGCGAGTCGAAGAATCCACTGACTCCAGATTCGAAAGCGTAGTAGGCGTTGATGCAATCACCGGCAACGGGCCCCACCGGCTCGGATGGATCGAGCACATGCGCCGGTTCCAACTCGCGACCGTCGGCGGTGACGTGTGCCGTCATCCAGCGCACATCGCCGGCGAAGTATCTCATCATGTTGAACAGGTGGGTCCCCAGGGTGATCATGTCTTCACCACCTCCGCGCCGATCCTGCTTGCCGTGGGCGTGAATGGCCTGAATCTGGCCGATACGTCCCTCCTCGAGCATCCGCTTCACACCCTGCACGCGTGGCAGATACACTCCCTGGTGGGCGACGGCGACCTTGCGCCCTTTGCTGCGAGCAAGCTCCACGATCGCATCGCCATCGGCAAGATTCCAGGTCATGGGTTTCTCGCAATAGACGTGGGCACCCGCTTCCAGACACGCACTCACCATCTCGAGGTGGCAGTCCGTCCAACGGGGGCAGACGCTGACAATGTCTGGTGACTCCTTGTCCAGCATCTGACGCCAGTCTTCGTAGGCGGTTGGCGCACCAGTATCCTGAAGCCCCTGCGCTCGAGCAGCTTCATCTTCGTCTGCAATGGCGACAAATTCTACGCGCTCGTTGCCCTGGTAGGCAGTATGCAGTCCGTGGCCGTATCCACCACGACCACCACGACCAATTGCTGCAGCACGATAGATGTTACTCAACATGACCTCCTGAGGGTCGACGGACAAAGTTCGCGATGACGTGGCCCGGCAAGGTAATTCGCCCGCTGCTCACAGCCAACTGCTGGTTGGGCCTTGCTCGAGGGTGGAAGGTGTGCGTTTTTCCTGCCGTGAATTGCACCGTTCGTGCCCCATAAGGAATTGCACCTGACGGTGTCCCAGATCTCGAGTCCCGAATCGTCCCTCGAAAAGCTAAGGATCCACCTTGAACGCTCTGGAAGCCATTGGCGGGCAGCGCCCCCTTCGCACGGAAGAATTCGCTCGCCGTGCCCACGCCTACGCACTGAATCCTCAGCGCAATCCCGTCAAAGAAGCACTGGATCGGTGCACCTCCGTGGAGGCGACGCCGCCCATGCTGGGCATCTTCAATGATATCCCCTGGAATCTTCTGCGCGAAGATGAAGTGCATGCGTGGGCGAAGGCAGGATTCAGCTGGATCTGCAACGATGCCGAGCATTGCCAACGCGAAGGCTGGTATGGCAAGCAACAGAATGCCATGGAGGGGCGCGTCGGGCTGCTGCAACTGCAGCGACTGCATCGCGAGGCCTTCAGTGCTCACGGTGATGTATTCCAATTGGGTGCCAGGGCAACGATGAAGCCCTATGGCACAACCTACGAGGATGCGGAGCGCTTCTTTCGCGCCGTCAACTTCCCCACACCGGGTGAAGCGACGCCCGACGATCGAGGTGGATATCCAGTGCGCCTCGGAGACCGTGATTTCACCTTCACACCGGATTCGCTACTCAGTGCCGAGACGCAGACACAGGGCTGGATTCAGTTTGAAACAGGTGAATACATCATCAACAAAAAGATCCGCGATCAAGTCCTTGATCTGATGGCCGAACAGGGAGCCAACAAGGCCTGTGGATTCGTCGGCCCCTTCGACGCGATCTTGCGTGAAGGTGTCATCCCTGAAATGGAAGATGCCACGAATGATCTATTTCGTCGGGCTGCCGAACGAGGTGTGCATACAGGCAGAGTGGTGGGATCCGGTTCGATGGAGGATCCCAAGGACATAGAAGACGCCATGGTTGTCGCCATCGAGAATGGTTGCCGACTGATCTGTGTACACCCCTTCACCAGCGATCTGGCCTTCCGAGGGGCGATGAGTATGACGGAACCATTCTTCCGCGCTGCCGAACGTTGCGGCTTCTAAGCAGATGAAGATCACGCAGATAGAAACAGTCCATGTTGGCGAATTCGCCAACATCCTCTTCGTCCGCATTCACACCGATACAGGGCTGATAGGACTGGGCGAGACGTATTACACACCTGAAGCGACACGCGCTTTCATCCATGAGGTGTGTGCGCCCATGCTGATCGGTCACGATGCGCGTGATGTGGAGGCGCATTGGCGCCGTCTCTATGACGCAACCCACGTCTATGGCAATCGTGGCAATGAGATGCGTGGGATTTCTGCAATCGACGTCGCTCTTTGGGATCTGCTCGGGCAGGTCGCGGGGCTGCCTCTCTACCGCCTGCTCGGCGGTGCCGCCCGCGAACGCATACAGCTGTACAACACCTGCGCTGGCCCGCTGTATGCTCGAGGGATTCCGGGGGTGCCGCGCAAGGAGCAGGATCTACGCGTGGGTGACAGTCGCTACGAGGACCTGGAAGCCTTCACGCATCGGGCGGATGAATTGGCGAAGGAGCTGCTCTCCGAAGGCATTCGTGCCATGAAGATCTGGCCTTTCGACCCGTACGTCGGAGAGAGCCAGGGCAACTACATCAGCTATCCTGATATCGAGCGTGGCCTGGAGCCGGTGCGAAAGATCCGTGATGCCGTGGGCATGGACATGGAGATCATGATGGAGGGGCACGGCTACTGGAAGGTGCCCGCCGCCATCCGCATCGCCGAAGCATTGGAACCCTACAAGCCGATGTGGCTTGAGGACTTCATCAAGCCAGACAATCCCCATGCACTGGCGGAACTGCGCAATGCCACGTCGATTCCGATCTGCGGCTCAGAGCTGGCCCTCACGCGCTACCATGCACGCGAGCTGCTGGAGGCCAATGCCGTGGATATCCTGATGACGGACGTCACCTGGACGGGAGGAATCGGCGAGAGCAAGCGCATTGCTGCCATGGCAGAGACGGCAAATTTGCCCTTTGTCGCACATGATTGCACGGGCCCCGTCACCTTTATCGCCTCGATTCATCTATCAATCCACTGCCCGAACGCGCTGATTCAGGAAAGCGTCCGTGCCTACTACCGCGGGTTCTATGGCGATCTGGTCACCGATTTGCCACGTATCGAGGATGGCTATGCCTGGGCGCCAGAAGGCACAGGAATCGGCACGCGTTTGCGCGAAGAATTGTTTTCTCGCAGTGATACGACCCTTCGAGAATCGACCTGAGCAACTCATAGCGTTGCATTTATTTGACCCCGGAACTGCCTCCCCACTCCGCCGATCGCCTGACCCAAAATGGCGATTGCCGGATTTGGGGGACCTTTGTATCTTGGGTCGTCCGCCGGTGCAGAATCATCCCCGATTCGTGTTTTCCCGGCCCCTCGCGGTAAAAAAAATAGCAACTCATTAGAGAGTTGTGGCCTCACCCCCCGCTGTTATTTGTCGTTCAGTTTCTGCCAAACTTATTGTGGCTGACGGGGTCCTTCGACCCATCTGCTTCCGTGAAACTATCTCTGGATGTGTGTGTTCGTGCCCACAATAACTCGGTTCTATCTACTTGCCTTGGTGCTGGTCACCGCAGCAAGTGCGCAACAATACGACCCGTACTATGTCTTGCCAGGTCCTGCGGGACGAATCGGTTCAAGTGTCGGAGTTTACTCCGACGATATCAGCAGTCTTGCCGACGGCAGTCATGTGTTGGCCATGGGAAAGTATTCGGTGTCGGATGAATTGGAGGCCGGTATCGTTGCAGACCTCGGCGTCCTACATGACCATGCCAGCACGTTGGCAGCAATTCAGGTGGGTGCAAAACTTGGCATTGCCGAACAGACGGCTATCATCGGCACCGTGCTGCTGCCAGTGGGTGACGTCGATGATATAGGTATCGCCCTCGGATGGATGCAGACATTCACAACGGGCGAATTGATGGTCAATACGATGGCGACCGGTGCCGTCCTCGATGGCTATGCCCGGGATGGGGTAGCCTTAGATCTACTCGTCGAGCCAATGCACACACTTGGAGGTGAGTGGACGGGATATCTCGATATCGTAATCGCCACCAATACAGATGGGCTGGGCGATCATCTTGCAATCGATCTTGGACCGAACATCGATATCAATCTGAACGAAACAGCGATCATCAATGCGGGCATCACCTTTGGTTTGGCGGGAGACGCCAAACAGGACGACATCGGCCTCGCACTTGGTCTCGTGATGGCCTTCTAAGAACAACCAACTCAGCGCGGTCTCCCCGCGGAGCCAAAAAGAGCCCCAATACCAGGATGGTGTTGGGGCTTTTTTGTTAGGGCGAGATGAGTTTGCTACTGCGAGACAAATTTAGGTTTGCCACAGCCATCGTTGACGACCAGCGATCTTGGTGGCACCTGAGACCGAGCAGGGATCTCGAGATCTGTCTCGAGGCGATTCTCGATGATCGTGCCGTCACCGACAACGACCTCTTCCCCGAGGATGATCTGACCCGGACGGTGATCCCCCGATTTGACGGTCCCAATCACGACAGATGCGTTGATTCTGCAGCGTGCGCCGATCTCGACATTTCCATAGATCTCAACACTTGGACCGATGATGGAGTGATCACCGATTCCTACAGGTCCGAACACATCGGCGTCGGTACCGATGAAGACATGGTCACCAATCTTCGGGTGTCGCCGGCGAAGCCGGCGGGTCAGGCCGCCGAGTGTGCACGGCAGGATATGGCAGCCCGATCCGATGATACCTGTCTGCCCCGTCGTCAAACCACGATGCGGATGATCAAGGAAATTTGCATCTCCGATCGTCGTCTCGGGGTGTATATCTGCTTGGTAGTAGCGGCCGCCGAGCTCGGCAATGGCGCGGGGAATCAGCGGTACGGGTAGGCGTGTCAGTCCTTCGATCCCCGGGACGGGGACACTTTGCGTCAAACCGTGAGCGATATCGTGATAGAACAGCACTCGCCAGCCAGGATAGGTGCTGGCCACCAGCTGCATCTGGTAATCGAAAACTGAATCACAGGGAAAACGTCGCAGATACTCTCGATAGGGCTGCGGATCACGTAGAGAGATGGCCTTATCGATTTCGGTGGCGAATTCCAGCTCCATCAGATTCGTGTCATCCACATCGCATGCGTGACGCAGGTAGGCGTCCCACACAGCGGGATCTTTCAAGGACGCAAAGCGGTTCCACCAGGCACGCAGCTTCAGCTGCGGCAGGTCTGCAAGGAGACTGAAGGTAGCCCCCATGGCCCGATCTTCGAGATCCGTGCTATCCTCTACGGCCAACAGGGACTGGGCGACCATGGCGTACACCTGATCAGACATCTCACCAATTGCGTCTTCGAGAGACCGCCGCCGATCCAGTGGATCGATGTTGTGCGAGCCCGGTGCGACACACTCTAGCAAGTTGCCCAGCACCGTTTCCAGGATGTCACGATTTACGAATCCACGTCCAGAGCGCTGTGCCAGCACAGCGGGATTCACCGGATCAATCCGAAGTGCGGCCAGTTCCTCAGCCGTATACTGCGGCGTAAGCAGTGCCAGAAGTTGCGGCAGCAGTTCAGCTTTGCGGCGGCGATAGGTATCGTCGAAAAGACCGGTCGACACGCGACTCTCTTTGCTCTAGTGAACCAACGAGGGCTCACTAGTCCATGTGGAAGGCTTCTTCAAGGGGAACGACGACGGGCGACGCATCTGGATTACACTCCATGAGTGGTTCCATGTAGCGCCACCACTGCCGCATCAATTCTTCTTGTGGCAATGGCAACAGACGAGCCGGATCATCGATCTCGAGATAGGCGAAGAGCGTGAGCCCATCGCGAAAAATACTGTAGTTGCCAATACCCGTCTCTTTTAACAACTGCTGCAGATTGGGCCAGACCTCATCGTGGCGACGCTTGTACTCCGCTTCGTTACCTGCTTTCAACTGCATCTTGAATCCGACGCGGGCCATCTGCCACTTCCTTTCAGGTGTTACTATTTGCGGGCGTAGACGATACGCGTTTCCCCTACTTACATCAATCGCTATCTTGGACGCCCATTCAAGTCACACACCAACGATTCAAGTCACTCCAACGACACGGTCGAAGCATGCATCCATTTGAGAATCTGACAGTTCCTGCCGGCAGTGTCGGCATCCACTGGTTTGGCCAGAGCAGCTTTGCCCTGAAGAGTCCAGCAGGCAGCATTGTTCATGTTGATCCGTATTTCCCCCGCGAGCGCCCGGCGGACCGCTTTATTCAGACGCGTGCGCCATTGATGGAGGAGTCTCTGCAGGTTCAGGGCATCCTTTTGACCCACGATCATGGTGATCACACGTGTCTGGAATCGATTGATCGAATACGTCAATCCTCTGAGGATGTGAAGTATGTGGGTCCTGCTGAGAGTGTCACGCGCTTGCGTGAGGCGGGTATTGATGCCGCGTCGATCACGCAGGTCACTGCCGGTGATACAGCGACACTCGCTGACATGACGGTGCACACGGTATTTGCAAAACCACCTGATGGCGATGCTGCCAATGATATCAAGGCCCCCGATGTCTCACACCTTGGGTATGTCGTCGATGTGAGCGGGGCGCGAGTCTATGTCTCAGGTGATCCGATCAACACCTTTGCGGATCACGAAGAACTTCTGGCACCGATTCGCAAATTGCAGCCGCAGATCGGCTTTCTCACCAATCACCCGTCGGAAGGTGAGTTCCCCTTTTTCGACGGCAGTGCTCGCACAGCAGCAGCCCTGGGCTTGCATACAGCCGTACCCGCTCACTACGGTTGCTTTGTCTCGCGCGACTACGATCCGGCCGCATGGGCTGCAACTCTACCGGAGTCTGTGCATCCGCTCGTTATTCCCTACAACCAGGCCATCGTCTTTGCCGCTTGAGACCTGGCGCCTCAAACCGAGCGCCTGAGACCGAGCGCAGGGGGGCAACAGCTGCCAGGCATACGTCAGCAGGTCCAGTAGGCTACTTGAGCCAGGAATCGAGCCACTCGAAGGCCTCCGCCTGCATCTGCAAGTCGAATTTGTGCCCGCCACTGTAAAAACGCCCCTCGTAGCGGTCACTGGCACCAGCCTTTGCGTAAACCTCGCGCAGGATACGATCGGCTTTGCGCATTCCCGGCGGCGTGTAGAGTGAATCTTCCCAACAATTCTGCACCAGTGTGGGCAGAGGCACGCGCAAGCCGAGGATCTCCGGAAACTCGAGGTCTCGCGGCGCCAACGGGAGATAGGTCATCCACGTGTGCGTGAAGCTCTTGTGGAGGAGAAAATCCTCCCAGGTGGTCATGAAACCAACACACATGGCCGCTCGAATGCGCTCGTCCATTCCCGCCAGATACACGGTGCGCAACCCGCCCCCTGACAACCCGCCGCAGGCGACGCGCTCAGCATCGACATCGCGGCGTGCGCAGAGGATATCGAGGGCGACCTGGTCCTCCTGCAGTACGACACCCGGCCAGGTTGTTCCGGCACACAACAGCGATCGGGCAACAACTGACTCCTGCTCGCCGGACCATTGGTTGTAGGCTGCAATCCGGGCGCTTGCCTCGGGATTCCCTTCCCGCTGCCCTTTGTTCAACGACGCCGGCACATCGGCATAGCGAATCCGTCGACTGCCAAAGAGGAACCCATCGTGGACCAGCACGACATAGCCGCGTTTGGCGATCTCATTCGCCCAACCCCGATCCCCATAATACTCGCGCTGGTGTTCGGCGATGAGCGGATGACGCCGTCCGGGTAGACGCACAATCTTGCGCACACCGAAATACTTTCGCCCGCCGTGATCGTGCAGCGCCAATACCGCTGGCAACGGCCCCTTTGCGCCGGCAGGCTTGAGCAAGACCGCTGTCGTCGGCGGACCACCAGGTAGGCGCCATTGGAGATGTTCGATCGCTAGTCCGTCGGCCTCCTCCCGACGCAGGACGCGCACTTTCGGCATCAATGGATGCGGCGGTCTGGCGAGCAGATCATCGATTCGCCCTCGCGCCTTACGACGCCATGGCCCGATGCGAGAGAATTCCTGTCGCCTGAAGGAGAGGACAGGAGGCTGTTCCTTAAGCAGCTTGTTCGCCCATGGTCCATAGGATCCGAGCATATTGGCAGCCGACCGGGCCATCATGACCTACTTTCTGTTTAGGGACTTTTGACATTCATCGCGGCAGAATTGACCGCGCAACAAGGTGGGATCAACTGATGACGTTGCACAAGGTGCAGACACACGCAGAAGGCCAAGTCCTCCCCCGCCAGGATCAACTGGCTTGGAAGATCGCCGAATTGGCGACCAGCGACCGTCCCATGGACGCCGAAGCGGTCATCATGGTCGGCAATCGGCTCCTGGACAATGCGGCCGTCGCTCTTGGTGCGATCAATCGTGAGCCCGTGCGACACGCACGCCTGCTGGCACTCGGCTACGCGCATCCTCAACAACGAGGAGCCACCTTATTCGGCCTGCCACCGGAGCTCACCTTCCATTGCGAGTGGGCGGCTCTTGCCAATGGCGTCGCGGTACGCGAATTGGACATGCATGACTGCTATCTAGCGGCAGATTACTCGCATCCAGGCGACAATATTCCCGCCGTGTTGGCTGCCGCCCAGCAGCGCCGATGCAATGGGGCAGCCCTGACCCGGGCTCTGCTGACGTCCTACGAGATTCAGATGGCACTCGTGACCGGCATCTGCCTGCATGAGCACAAGATTGATCACGTTGCTCATCTGGCGCCTGCCGTTGCCGCCGGCGTTGGAACCCTGCTCGGCCTGCCTACTGAGACCGTCTATCAAGCAGTCAACCAGAGTGTTCATTTGGCCTGTGCCACCAGGCAATCGCGCAAGGGCGATATCACGAGTTGGAAAGCCTACGCGCCGGGACAGGCGGGCAAGACAGCCCTTGAAGCAGTCGGGCGTGTGTTGCTTGGTGAATGTGCCCCTTCACCGATCTATGAAGGCCGGGATGCCGTGATCGCCTGGATGCTGTCAGGACCAGATGTCGAGTATTGGGTTCCTCTTCCTGATTCGACGCAGCCATTGCGTGCCATCCTCGACTCATACACGAAGCAGCATTCAGCTGAGTATCAGGCGCAGGCACTGATCGACATCGGCTTTGCTCTGCATGCCCGTGGTCTGGATCTCGACAGCGTGACCGATGTACTGATCCGCACCAGCCATCATACACACCACGTGATTGGCACCGGTTCGAATGACCCACAGAAGATGGATCCGGACTCATCACGCGAAACCCTCGACCACTCTGTGATGTACATCCTCGCTGTCGCCTGGGAAGATGGCGCCTGGCATCACGTCGACAGCTATACATCTGAACGCGCCCACAGGCCTTCCACCGTATCTCTGTGGCAGAAGATCCGTACGGAGGAGGCCTCTGACTGGACCCAGGCCTACCACGCGACTGACTTCAGAAACAAGAAGTTTGGCGCCGAGGTGGTCGTGACGTTGAGCAATGGTGATCAGGTGATTGAGTCGCTGGACAACCCGAATGCACACTCACTCGGTGCCAGTCCCTTTGCCCGCGCTGATTACATCGGCAAGCTGCGCACCATGGGAGATGGCGTCGCTGACCCTGACGAGATAGATCGGTTCATCGGCCTCGTCGAAGATCTTGAGCGTCTCAGTGCCGACGACGTCGCGAGACTGAATATCGTCGTCCCCGCAGATCGACTGCAGGATACGAGCGCTGAGCGTGTGGGAATCCTGTAGCAAAGAGGTCCTCGGGTAGATCAACTACGCCGATACATCTCTTCCCAGGTATCGGATGCCTGCCAGCCAAGCAGTCGTCGTGCTTTGTCGACGCGATGCTTTCGATCGGGTGTTTCGGCGGCAATGAAGAACACCTCGTACGGATTCTCCATCGCCGGTGCACGCAGGCCGCACAGAATGGATTCGCCCGTATCCTCCCAGGAGACGGTGAAAGAACCGACACCTCGACCACGCTGCTCTGGCAGGATCTCTCTGGGGCGGAAGCCACAGAACAGATAGGTAAGAGTTTCCACTCCCTGCCGCTCGGCAAAGACCCGCGTGACCTGGTTGCCGAGATACTTCGACATCGCGTAGAGATCGTCCCCTGGATGTAATGGGACATCATCGACGACTTCATGGTCGTGCCAGTAGTCAGCACTGTGGTTCAGTCCCGTGTGGAATGGCCCTGTGTGGATGAGTCGCTTCAGTCCACATTCGGCTGCCGCCTTGGCGACATTGTAAGCGCCGACCATGTTGACGGTAAAGGCCATCTCCGGATGGGGTCGTACGACCGTCAGATTGATGGCTGCATCCATTCCCTCACATGCTTCTCGAACCTGCTCGTAGTCACGAACATCGACGACTCGGTTTTCATGTGGTGCCCCAAGAACCTCTGGCAAGGGTGCGTGTGCGCTCTGGCGTCGTTCCTCATCCACCACTTGCTGCAGGGGAATCGCATCCGTGCTGCGTAGTGTGTAATGGTCTTTCAGCGACGCGATCGTCGCCGCCCCGACGGGTCCACCGGCACCAAAAATCACGACGTTGCCTGAAGAAACAGTCGCCATGTCGAACTAGCCTCTGGCGCTGGCGGCAAATCGCCCGGCGCTCGCTACATGTTCAAGGTGCCATTGATAGCCGCTCTCGGGTTTCAGCTCTCGGTAGAGTGCTTTTTTCACAGCACTCACCGTGTCCTCTTCACTGGTACCATCCGCTCCCCCAAGATCACCCAGACGCAGACATAGACATTCGATCTTACCAATGCGAGCAAGCTCGCGGCCGACCAGTTCGGCCATATACGGTGCCAGTGAATCTGCTTCTGCACGTGGATTCGGCATCCAGTGTTCGCTGACGGTGAAATCCTCAGGATAGTCTTGCATCAAGTCGAGGTGACTCAGCAGGATCACCCTGCCAATACCGACTTCATGTGCAGTATTGACCAAGACATAGGTCCCCCGCGCCACCACGTCGAGAATCTCCTGTTCAGGCCCCTCCTGTGATCCAGGATCATGGGGCTGGCAATGCACAACCACATCGCAGTTCGCCAGGGCGGGACGCACGGCATGCGCCAGCCGCAGGTCGACACGTTGATAGTGCTCGCTGACGGAACCCAGATCGCTCTCTGGTTGTGCCGCTGATCCAATGGGGCGAATCTGATGCTCGTCACTGAGCCGGCGAGACAGAAGAGCGCCCGTCGCGCGATCTGCACCTGTGATGGCAATTTTCATGGGCTTACCAGGAGAGTTTCGTTGTCAGGTTGTGGTAGAAATAGTTCTTCTCGAAATAGATGAGTCTTGCCCGCGTCGGTGCTTGCTCGATGTGAAGTTCGTCGCCCGGTGCCAGTTCGCCGATGCGACGCCCATCTGCCGTGAGAATCACAGAGGGTTCCTTCGTCTCTGGCGTGATCGCCAGGCGAATCTTGGAGTCAGGCGTCAGGATCAGCGTGCGGGAAGTGAAGTTGTATTCGTTGATTCCATCCAGAACCAGGCAGCGCACTTCGGGCATGACAATAGGAGCCCCCGCGGACATGAGAAATCCGGTGCTGCCCGTCGGTGTCCCGACCACGACTCCATCGGCAACAATTGTGCGGATCTTTGTGTCATCCACATAGACATCGACGAAGACCAGACGATTGCTCGTCCGGACCATCACCTCGTTGACGGCGCGCAACTGGCCTGTCGGGTGCCGACATTGCAGCACGAGTCGTTCACTGATGAGGTAGTCACCAGAAACCAGGCGATCGAGAACTTGTGCCAGTTCAGTGCGATCACCAGCGGTCAGGAAACCGACGGTCCCGTAGTTGATCGCCAGGACGGGACTTTCCGGGCACAGATCGAGCAATCGAAGAACCGTACCGTCCCCTCCCATGGCCACAACAAGATCGAGATTCTCGGGAACAGGCTGTTCGCCGAGAGAGACCAGTTCGATCCCGTGGCGGGCGAAGAGGTCGCCCACTTCAGTCAGAGGAAAATCTTGATCGTCGTCGCGTACCAGCACGCCGACACGACGCAGGTCGATCACGGGGGTCTTCTCCAGGAGGCCTCGGTGTGCGCGTCCGTCTTAGTCGGAGACGCGAGCTTCGCAGCCGGCCTGAGATTCATAGGCCTTGATCAGCGCCTGAGTTCCTTCGTCGGCACAGCCCAAACGTTCGACAATGTTGAAGTATTGATGGGCGAGGCTCACAGCGGGCACCGCTAATTTGACATCATTGGCAGCTTCGAGAACCAGTTTGAGGTCTTTCTGTTGCAGTCGCACCATGAATCCTGGGGCGAAATCACCTTTGACGATTCGTGGTCCGAGATTCGTCATCTGCCATGAGCCCGCAGCGCCGCCACTGATCGCATCGAGAACCTTCTGCACATCGAGTTCGGAAGCTGCTGCCAGCATCAGTGCCTCTGCCATCGCCAGATTGGCGCCAGCAACAGCGATCTGATTGCAGGCCTTCGTCGTCTGCCCCGCGCCGTGATCGCCGATGAGATTGACATTCTTCCCCATCGCTTCGAACACTGGAAGACAGTGATCGAACGCATCCTGCTTGCCACCAACCATGATGGACAGTGTGCCATTCACGGCCCCAACATCACCACCACTCACAGGTGCATCAAGCATTCGAACGCCCTTCGCTGACAACTTCTCAGCGATCTCCTGCGTCACCCTCGGTGAGATCGTGCTCATGTCGATGACGGTGGAGCCAGAAGCGGCCGTGTGGACGACACCATCAGCACCCATAATGACATCTTCCACATCCGGCGTATCGGTGACGATGGTGATGATGACATCACAGCCGTCCGCCGCAGCACCGGGTGTGGCAACCCGTTCGGCCCCGGCGTCGACCACCTCTTGCACTCTGGGGCGATCGCTCCGGTTGTACACCTTCAGCTTGTATCCGGCCTTCATCAGATTCTGCGCCATAGGTGCCCCCATGATGCCCAGACCGACGAAGCCGACCGTCGTCTCACTTGGTGTAGCTGGCATTGTGTCTCCTTAACGACTCAGAAGGAGTAGAAGAAATTATGGCGGTAGTCCTGGATCTCGGCCCGTTCGTAGAGCTGAGCATACCAGGAATTCAGCGCTTCACGCTGCCGAGTCTCGAGCAATTGTGCCTCGATGGCAGGCCGCTGCTGTTCAAGCAGTGAATTATCCGCCGCAATGCGTTCGCTCAAGTGCAGCAGATAGGCACCATTACCCTGGGTGATGATCTCGCTGACGGCGCCTGACTGTAGGGCGAAAGCCGTGGCGGTGAACTTCCCAGCGCGGCCAACACCTGGAACAAAGTCGGCGCGGCCGAAGGCGCCAGTCTGGCGCACCTCGAGGCCTGCAGAAACGGCGGCGGCGGCAAAATCACTACCAGCAGCGCGCACGATTTCTAACGCCTGGCCGGCGACGACGGCTCGTTTTTCATTGCGCACCGTGTATTCGATTTGCTGGCGCACTTCCTCCAGAGGAGCTGTGCCCTCTTCCCGAGTCTCCGTCAGAGTGGCGACATAGTAACCGCCATCGACAGATCCCACGGGGCTGACCTCTCCAGGTTGTGCCTCCAAAAGGCGATTCACCACCCACTGCGTGCCGGAACCCAAGCCGCGAAGCTCCTGTCCCTTGGCTACGTAGCCGAGATCTCGTGCCTCGACGCCTTCAATCTCTGCTGCAGCGTCGAATCCACGCTCACTGGCCAGGGCCTGAAAAACCTCGGCCGCTTCAAGCATTGCGTCATCGGTCTCTGGTGATGCGCGGTATTTCAGCAGGATATGGCGAGCACTGACCTTCGTCTCACCCTCTTCTTCGACGATTTCGTCAACCTTGATCAGGTGCCAGCCGAACTGAGTCTGCACCGGTTGTGAGACTTCACCTGGTTGCAGTGCGAAGGCGACATCTTCAAAGGCCGGGACCATCGCTCCTCGCCCAAATGTTCCAAGTTCACCGCCATTGGGTGCGCTGGATTCGTCCTCGGATACGGCGGCGGCCATGTCCTCAAAATCTGCGCCTGCATCAACGATTTCACTACGCAGCCGGCCGATTTCAACGGCTACATCCGCCGAATCTGCCGCACTGGCGATGCGGGGGAAAACGACAGCACTGATGCGGACCTGTGCCGGGTGATGAAGATCGATGGCCATCTCGTTGTACTTGGCAAGGATCTCATCCTCTGTCACGCTCACCTGATCTTCAGGGACCGTCGAGGAGGCGACGAAGACGTAGTCAATGGAGACTTTCTCATTGGCATCCGTGTATTGCTGCTGCACCTCGGCGGGTGTGATCCGAACCGTTTCGAGCAGCATGCCCTGCAGACGCTGATTCATGAGATAGTTACGGGTCATCGCTTCGACCTGTAAGACGAAAGTGCTGGCATTCTCGTCGTCGTAGGTATTCCGATCCGTGAGAAATTGCTGATAGAGACTCGGATCGAACTGGCCCTCACGCTGGAAGGTTGGCAGCGACTGTACTGCCGCAGGAGGCGAGTTTCGCGCGAAATACGCGACCTCCTGGTCAGACAGCTGGATACCGAGGTCTTCGATTTCCTGCCGTAGCAGAATCTCACCGAGCATGGCATCCCAAACCTCGCGGACCATTGTCCCATTGTCGCGCGGTGCGTCGGCAGGCTTCTGGCGAGCAGCATTCTGCATGGCTTGCTGGAAGGTGCGTAGGGAAATTTCTTCACCGTTGATGACACCCACGGTGTCGGCTCCCTGGGAGCCGGAGGTGCCCGAATAGTCAGCGCCCCACTCGACGACGATGAGGCCCACAAAGGCGAGAATCACGATCCACATGATTATGGCCGTGCTCTCCCGCAGTTTAGTCATCATGGTGCTTTAGCTCTCCTGGTCCGCCGTTGCAATCGACGACGTGTCCGATGTAACCGACGAAGCCGCCAACGCGGGCTCCGTCTCGAGGTTGAATCCTGCCTGTTGCTGCTGTGCTTCTGTGTAGCTCAACAAACAGGCTACGCGCCGACCATCACCAGGGTCGACAAGCTCCGGAACTACGCGACGACAGGCATCGCGCGCCTCCGGACACCGCGGATGAAATGGACAGCCACTTGGGACTGCCGCAGGACTGGGCACATCGCCATGGAGCACGATGCGTTTGCTACGTGCCGCTGGATCGGTGACTGGGACCGCCGACAACAGGGCTCGCGTATAGGGGTGCGCTGGTGAACCGTAGAGCAGATCGCGGGAGGCGAGCTCCACGATTTTGCCCAGATACATAACGGCTACACGATCTGCAATATGGCGAACTACACTCAGGTCGTGAGCTATGAACAGATATGTCAGCCCCAGATCGCGCTGAATATCCTGCAGCAGATTCACGATCTGAGCCTGCACCGACACATCGAGTGCTGACACCGGTTCGTCGGCGACAATGAACTCGGGGTTCACGGCAAGGGCGCGAGCGATCCCGATCCGCTGTCGTTGACCGCCACTGAACTCGTGCGGATAGCGACTGCGGACATTGCTCGACAGCCCAACCATTTCCAGTAGTTCGTCGACACGACGATCAACCTGCGCGCCTTCAGCAAGATCGTGAATCTTCAGCCCCTCGCCGATCAACGTGCCTACGCGCATGCGTGGATTCAGCGAACTATAAGGGTCCTGGAACACGATCTGCATTTTCTGGCGCAAAGATCTCAACGCTTTGCCCTCCACTCCATGCAGACGCTGCCCTCTAAAATACACCTCACCGGAAGTGGCGTCGAGCAGACGCAAGATCAATCGCCCGAGAGTCGTCTTGCCACAACCACTCTCACCGACCACGCCGAGGGTTTCTCCCTCCATTACCTGCAGAGAAACGCCATCTACCGCCCGAACCTGTCCCTGGACCCGCCCCCACATACCGCGGCGAATAGGGAAGTGCTTGCGCAACTGTTGCACGTCTACAATCGGGGCCTTGGCCGTATCAGCCATCGTTGACCGACTCCTGACTCGGCCCGACCTGACTTGGTTCCAGGACATCGTGCTTCCAGCAATCGACATAGTGGCCATCACCGCAGTCGATCAACTCGGCGGTTCTGGACCGACAGGAGTCTTCCGCGAGAGGACAGCGCGGGGCAAAACGACAACCGGGGGGAAAGGCAGTCGCCTCCGGCACTCTCCCCGGAATGACCTCAAGGCGGTCGACCTGTCGATCAAGGTGCGGAATCGAACGCAACAATCCGCGTGTGTAGGGATGGCGCGGATTCGCAAACAACTGGTCCGTTGGCGAGGTCTCAACGATTTTCCCTGCATACATGACCGCAACGTGGTCGGCAACCTCCGCGACGACACCCAGGTCATGAGTGATCAACAGGACGGCCATATGGAATTCTTCCTGGAGCCTTTGTAACAGATCCAGGATCTGAGCCTGAATCGTCACGTCGAGGGCCGTCGTTGGCTCGTCGGCGATCAGGACATCGGGATTGCACGACAGAGCCATGGCAATCATCACGCGCTGTCGCATGCCACCGCTCAATTGGTGCGGATATTCGTCGACACGCTGCTCGGGAGCAGGAATCCCGACATGCTGCATCATCTCAATGGCGCGGGTTCGCGCCTCCTTCGCACTGACCCCCTGATGTAGTCGAACCGCTTCTGCGATCTGCGAACCGCAGGTCAACACGGGATTGAGACTTGTCATGGGCTCTTGAAAGATCATCGCTACAGAGTCGCCTCGTACTTTCCGCATCGCATCGTCGGGCAGCTGTAGCAGATCTCTCCCGGCGAGCCGGATTTCTCCCGATTCGATGCGGCCAGGAGGTGAAACAAGACGAAGAACCGACAAAGCCGTCACACTCTTGCCGCAACCACTCTCGCCAACCAACCCCATCGTTTGGCCCCGCTCGAGCTGAAATGAGACCCCATCGACAGCTCGACCGACACCATCCTCTGTGTGGAAGTAGGTATGCAGATTGTGCACATCCAATACAGGGTCATTGGATGCCGCATCTGCAGCGGCCGGGGATGTCGAGGGATTCGCGGTCATGACCCTAGGCGGGAATGGCATGTTGGCGGCGTTGTAGATGTTCCTGCGTGCCGTATTTCGAGCGCTCCAGTTCAAGAGCTCGAATCGACTCGTGGTTACTCAGATCGGTAGGATCCAATTCGGCGTCGAGTTCCTGCGCAAAGCCCTTGGCGACGCATTCGTCGAGGACCTCCATATCAACCGTCGGACAGACCTCTTGTAGATGGATGGCAGAGGTGCGGATGGACTCCACAGATTCGCCTTCGACGAGGTCCGCCAGCGCTTGATGTGCGCTGCCGACTAGCAGCGACCCATGCTGTAGCAGGGCTCCTCGAATACGTCGCTGCGCACTACCGACCAACTTGCGGCCATCAATCGTAATCTCCGACCGGGAAGTACTGGCGAAACACGCTGCTCGGTGGCCATTGCCCACCTTACCTCGTGACAATTCTACATCAACACCAAACAATTGCAGGCCTCGTTGCAGGCAACGACCAATGGCCAGGTAGGTTTGCTGAATGGAGTCGTCCCCGTCGGGTGGCAGGGAGAGATAACAGTACGTCAGCTCCTCCCAGTGCAGAACAGCGCGACCCCCTGTGGGGCGACGCACGATGCCAATGCCGCGTTCTCGGCAGCGGTCCAGGTTGATTCCGGCAAGATCCTGACCATAGCCGATACTAAGCGTCGGCGGACTCCAGCCGTAAGTGCGCAGGATCGGGCCGCCACCATCGCGCACCGTTTCCAACAATGACTCATCGATCGCCATGTTGACTGCGCCGGCGCCGGGCCCACTACGCACCCAACGGGTTCGCTGGTGCGTGCCGCTCAAATCTGTCCGAGACGCTGCAGCGCATCGCGGGCGGCCATCTGCTGCGCTTCTTTCTTGCTGCGTCCTGTGCCAGTCCCCATGGCTTCGCCCGTAATACTCACTTCGACGCTGAAGACCTTCTCGTGGTCAGGACCCGTCTCTTCCTGAACCTGATACTTGGGATGACCTGCCCCCTGACTCTGCACATGCTCAAGGAGTCTGCTCTTGAAATTGATAAAATCTTCGCGGCGATGAAGTTCGTCGATATCGTGCAGGGCCACGCGTTCGATGAAGGCGCACGCCGCCGGCAATCCACCATCGAGATGGATCGCTCCGATCAGAGCTTCAAAAGCATCACTGAGGATGGAGTCCTGGTTGTCGCCACCGGCGTTGCGCTCTTCCGGGCTCAAAAGAATAAAACGTCCCAGGTCGATGCTGCGAGCACGGCGCGCCAACACGGTGCGACTCACGGCGAGAGACTTGATCTGAGTCAGATCACCTTCCCGCTTGTCCTCGTACAGGCGAAATAGAAACTCTGCCACGACGACGTCGAGGACTGCATCCCCGAGATACTCAAGGCGTTCGTTCGAGTCGACACCGTGGCCCTGGCGTGAGTAGACGTATGATCGGTGTTTCATCGACTGCACTAGCAGATCGACATTGCGGAAGTGATACTGAAGGCGCCGCTCCAGATCACGAATTTCAGTACGCGGCAATTCGGTCTGTGCGGATCGCGGCAGGAATCTGACCACCGCGCTACGGAGCCAGCCAAGCAGACGCCCGCCTCGATCACTGGGACCCTCGGCACGAGTGGCGACTGGCGCGACAGCACCCATTGCGATTCCTCTCTTACGCCGCTCGCCCGAAAATCAGGGCCGCATTGTGGCCACCGAAACCGAAAGAGTTATTCAGGGCAATGTCGACTTTGGTCTCGCGTGCCGTCTTGGCGACGTAATCGAGATCACACGCAGGATCTGGATTATCCAGATTGATGGTCGGCGGCAGAACGCCGTGCTTCACAGCCATAATACAGGCGATGGTCTCAATGGCACCGGCAGCTCCGAGCAAGTGCCCCGTCATCGATTTCGTGCTACTCACAGGGAGGGTGTTGGCGTGATCACCAAAGACCCCCTTGATCGCCGCCGTCTCCTGCGTATCGCCCACGAGTGTCGACGTGCCGTGGGCATTCACGTAGCCGATATCCGAAGGATTGAGGCCACCATCCTTCAAGGCCAAGCGCATGGCGCGCTGCCCCCCTTCCCCCTCGGGAGCCATATCCGTGATATGGTATGCATCGCCAGTGAAGCCCAGACCGAGAAACTCAGCATAGATATGTGCGCCCCGAGCCTTGGCATGCTCATACTCTTCTAAAACAAGGGCGCCGGCTCCTTCACCCATGACAAACCCATTGCGGTCTGAGTCAAAGGGACGTGAAGCCAGTTCGGGCTCATCATTGCGTACAGCCAACGCCCGAGCGGCGGCAAAGCCACCGACCGAAACAGCTGTGACGGCTGCTTCTGTTCCACCTGTAACCATCACGTCTGCATCGTCATACTGGATCTTCCGCGCCGCCTCGCCAATCGCGTGAGCAGCCGATGCGCAGGCCGAAACGGTCGTGTAGTTCGGACCTTTGGCCCCGAGTTTGATCGAAATCATGCCTGCCGACATGTCGCAGATCATCATCGGCACAAGAAAGGGACTGATCTTTCCAGGCCCCTTCTCGAGCAGAGTCGCATTCTGCGCCTCCAGCGTGCCGATACCGCCGATTCCGGATCCGAAAATGACCCCAAAGCGCTCCGCCTCTTCACGGGAGGACATATCCAACCCAGAGTCGTCAAAGGCCTCTTGTGCCGCATGGACCCCATACTGTACAAAGGGATCATTGCGACGGGCCTCCTTGCGCTCGAGAGATTGCTCAGGATCGAAGTTTTTCAGCTCGCCAGCGATCCGCACCTTGAACCCGGATGCATCGAAACGGGTGATGGGACCAATACCCGACCGACCATTGATGATAGCATCCCAGAAGGACGCCAGGTCATTCCCGTTGGGGGCCAAAGCACCCATTCCTGTCACTACCACACGGCGACGTGACACCTTTACTCACTCTCCTCGGTTTACAGCAGAAACCGCGATTCAGGCTTTTGAGTGCTCATCCAGATATGAAATGGCATCCTTGACGGAACCCATCTTTTCAGCGTCCTCATCAGGAATGTCGATACCGAATTCCTCTTCAAAAGCCATCACCAATTCGACAGTGTCCAGGGAATCTGCCCCCAGATCATCGACGAATGATGCATCTGTCGTCACCTGCTCGACATTTACGCCCAGCTGCTCGACGATGAGGTCGCGAACCCGCTCCTCGATCGATGCCATCGTGTATCCTCCATTAGTCGTTGTGGATAATTCTGTTGTGCTTGAATGCCTATATAAGCCCCACCCGGATACGACGCAACCATCCTCCGAAGGGGGCGAGCTACTACATCGTCATGCCACCATCTACAGCCAGAACCTGGCCGGTAATGTAAGCCGAACGGTCCGAAGCGAGGAATGCCACGGCATCCGCCACTTCCTCAGGGGTACCAGATCGTCCCAAAGGGACATTCGACATCATGCTTTCGACGGCTGCCTCGGGCAGATCCCCCGTCATCCCTGTGTCCGGCACAAATCCGGGAGCCACGATATTGACGGTGATACTCCTCGACGCCAACTCACGGGCAAGACTCTTCGAAAATCCGATCAATCCTGCCTTGGATGCCGCGTAGTTAGCCTGTCCTGCATTGCCGACGATCCCGACGACCGACGAAATGCCGATGATTCGGCCAAATCGAGCCTTCATCATGGGACGAGCCACGGCCTTGGCACAGGTGAAGGCCCCTTTAAGATTCGTCTCGAGGACGGTATCCCAGTCTTCTTCCTTCATGCGCATCAGCAGATTGTCTCGAGTGATCCCGGCATTGTTGATGAGTATGTCCGGGCCACCCAGGGTCTCACTGACCTGCTTCACGAAGGCACCCACTTGCTCCGCATCTGTCACATCGACACTGCGCGACAGCGATCGCACCCCGGATTGCTCAACCAGGGCGGCAGTCTCGGCAGCAGCCTCGCCATTGCGAGCGCACACGGCCACATCCACACCATCGGCAGCCAGGCGCAGGGCAATCGCCCGCCCCAGTCCGCGTGAGCCACCGGTGACGATGGCCACCTTCGCCTTAAGTTCAGTCAATTTGATCCTCGCTCATTCGGCCGCGATCGCGGCAATATCCTGGGAGGTTCCCACCGGCCTGACATCGAGATTTCGGTCGATACGACGAACCAGTCCCTTGAGTACGGTGCCAGGGCCCACCTCACAGGCGCCATCCACTTCGGCGGCGATGACAGCCTTTACTGAATCGGTCCAGCGCACCGGTGCAGTCATCTGCTCGATGAGCAGGGAACGCAAGCGCTCTGGATCGGATTCTGCAGCGGCACCAGCATTGGTCACGACGGGGGCACTTGGAGCGGCAAACGTCGTCTCGCCCAGTCGCTCTGCCAGCTGTTGGGCAGCAGGTTCCATGAGCTGGGAATGAAAGGCGCCGCTGACGGGCAGATCGACAACACGCTTGGCACCAGCCGCAGCCGCGGCGCTGCCAATGCGAGCAACTGCATCGATCTCTCCTGAAATGACGATCTGGCCTGGCGCATTAAAATTCGCTGCGACGACGACCCCCTCGTCCGCTGCACACAGATCAACGACGTCCTGGTCTTCGACGCCAAGAATAGCCGCCATCGCCCCAGGTCTTTTGGCGCCGGCCACCTCCATCAGTTCGCCTCGGAACCGAACCAGGCGAAGGGCTACGGAGAAATCAAGCACACCGGCCGCAACGAGAGCTGAGTATTCACCGAGACTGTGGCCTGCTACGATCACAGGTTTCACGCCCAATCCCATCAGCAGACGAGCGCAGACCACACTGTGCACGAAAACAGCTGGCTGTGTCACACTCGTCTTCGACAACTCTTCCATTGGACCGTCGAAGCAGACCGCAGACAGGGGAAAACCCACTGTATCATCAGCCTCCTCAAAGACTTGGCGTGCCAAGGGGAAATCCTCACTCAGATCCTTGCCCATGCCCACGGCTTGTGATGCTTGGCCGGGAAACAAGAACGCCGTTGCACTCATGCAGCGTTTCCCCATCGAAGCAGAGCACTGCCCCATGTGAGTCCGCCGCCGACTGCGGTCAGTTGCACCAGATTCCCCGGTTTCAGGCGACCCTCGTCCAGCGCTTCTGAGAGCGCGATGGGGACGGTTCCTGCCGTTGTATTTGCGACATGCTCGATGTTGGTCATGACCTGTTCGCTTGCCAGCCCCATGCGATTGGCTGTGGCGTCGATGATGCGACGGTTCGCCTGATGAGGGACGAACAGATCGAGATCCTGGGCCGTAAGTTCGTTGCGCTGCAACAAGCTCAGAGAGACCTCCGCCATCCTCTGAACGGCAAACTTGAAGACCGTTCGACCTTCCTGGCGAATGAAGTGGAGCCCTTCGTCCACACTCTCATGGGTAGCTGGATAGGCTGATCCTCCACCTCGTACGTGGAGATCGTCCCGCCCGGAGCCGTCGGCATGCATTTCGAAATCGATCAGACCACTGCCGTCTTCAGCTGCCTCGAGCAACACACCACCGGCACCATCACCGAAGAGGATGCAAGTGGAGCGGTCATGGGGGTCGGTGATCGCACTCATTTTGTCTGCACCAATGACCATGACGCGCTTGTGGGCTCCACTACTGATAAACTGCGCCCCTGTGACCAAGGCGTAGACGAACCCGGAGCAAGCGGCCAGTAGATCGAAGGCCCAGGCCTTCGACGCGCCGATCTGATCCTGTACGAGGCAGGCCGTTGCTGGCAAAACCATGTCGGGGGTGATCGTGGCGACGAGGATTAAGTCGATGTCGTCGGCATGACAGCCTCTTCGCCGCAGCAGTCCCTGAGCGACCTTTGTCGCCATATAGGATGTCGGTTCGCCGTCCAGAATACGGCGCTCAGCAATGCCTGTTCGCTCACGGATCCACTCGTCGGAGGTATCCACGACCTTCTCGAGATCCTTGTTGGACAGGATCCGCTCAGGCAGAAAACGCTCTACGGCGGTGATCGTCGCACGCGGCTGGGTGGATGCCAAGAGTCTAAAGCGGTGTCAGGCATGGCGGGACAGTTCCCGCCGCTGGGCCCTTAGTCCGCTGGTTCCTGGTAAGTTCGGCCGCGATAGGTGCCACAACCCTTGCAGACCGTGTGCGGACGCGTAGCCTGGCCACATTGCGGACACGTACTGCGCGCAGTCACCTTGAGCTTCCAGTGCGTACGACGCTTGTTGCGACGCGTGCGGGAGATTCTTCTTTTGGGTACAGCTGCCATGATGTTCTCTCTGCTCGTCTGCTCCCGCGGGGCGCGGGATGGGATGATTCGATTCCGTCTTTTTTCTACGTGTTACTTCACTGCTATTTCAATTGGGCAAGTGCCGCCCATCGTGGATCAACCTGCTGTTCTGAGCAGCCACAACTACCCTTGTTCAGATCGTCACCACACTGTCCGCACAACCCCTTGCAGTCTTCCTTGCAGTGGATCCGCAGTGGCAACGCCAGAGCGACCGCATCATGCAACATGGTGACGAGAGAAATCTCTCTCGTCTTAGGGTCGACGACGAGGACTTCATCTTCGTCTTCGATGGCTTCCAGCTCTAATGCATCGGCTTCTTTGCGCTGCGCGAACAGGTGAAGCTTTGCTCTGAAACGAGCACTCGCCGCAGTCAGGCAACGACTGCAATCACCGTGCACTTCTCCTTGTGCCCTGCCCTTCAGGGCAAAGGTCTGCAGCGTCCTGCCGATCGTTATCTCAACATGGATCGGTGTCTCGAGGCGCAGGAACTCATCACTGATGCCCAAGTCGCCCGCTGTCATACGAAAAGACCGATCCGTCACCCCTTCTTCGACATCGTCGAGGACGAGAATCCAATCCGGACGGATGTCGTTGGCGAGCCTCACCGTCAGTCGTTCAGTCGCCGAAGTAAAAGGCGATTTCCTGCGCTGCATTGTCATCGGAATCCGATGCATGCACAGCGTTGCACTGGATATCCGTACCAAATAGAGCCCGAATCGTTCCGGCGGCAGCCTTCGTGCTGTCCGTCTCACCGATAAAACCTCGCAGATGGGCGACAGCGTTTTCACGTTGTAGCGCCACCTGAACCGACGGACCAGAGGTCATGAAAGAAACCAGCTCACCAAAGAAGGGACGTTCCTTGTGGACCTCGTAGAATCCTTGTGCCTGCTCTTGGCTCAGGTGATTCATCCGCATTTGGCGAATGACAAAACCTTCAGCCTCCAAACGCTGGAGAATGTCGCCTATCGCATTCTTGGCGACGGCGTCGGGCTTGATCATTAATAGCGTTCGATCCGCGCTCACGCGGTGACTCCTGCTGTGATGTGGATGACCCACCGTATCACCCGTGCCCAAAAGGCCCCGCACAGGTGCTGTCTGGTCTGTTGATCCGTCAGGCGTGCAACCTGCGGTAAGCCCATGAATTTAGGGGCCATTAAGTGAAGTGTCAACGGCTCGAAGACCTTGCTTGACAGGGTATCACAGCCCCGATAACCTAGCTCTCACGATGGCTATTTCCCACCCCCTCCTCGATGACGACGGCAAAGCGATCCGAGACCCGGTGTGGGGCTACGTGCACGTGCCCGCTCCACTACTGGCCCTCGTAGACACCGAAGACTTTCAGCGCCTTCGCAACATCAGCCAATTGGGATTTGTCCACCTGGTCTATCCCGGTGCCAGGCACTCGCGCTTTGAGCACTCTCTCGGCGTCTTCCACCTGGCAAAGCAATTCCTGTCGCGACTCTTGCAGTCCGATCCTCCCCTCGAACTGGCCGACGAGGACATCGGCGTCTTTCTCGCCGCCACATTGTTACATGACATCGGTCACTACCCATTTTCTCACACACTCGAGGAACTGACGCCATTTTTTGTCAGTCACGAGCAGCGAGCACGGCGCCTCATTGAGGATCCGAGTGGCGAGATTTTCCGCGTTCTACGCGATGAACTGCGCGTCGACCCCGTTCGTGTAGCAAATGTCATCGACTATGAAAGTGCCGATCATCAGGTCCCTGATCGCGATTTGCTACTGGCCAATATCCTGTCTGGCACACTCGATCCCGACAAGATCGACTATCTCCTGAGGGATTCCATGTTCTGCGGTGTCCCCTTCGGTGAAAGTGTGAACCGTGATCGGCTGATCGCCGCCATTCGCTACGACGCCCAGCGACACCGATTGGCCATCACGAGCAAGGGGGTCTCCGCCGTAGAGTCGCTCGTTTTCACCAATTATCTGATGTATCGCAATGTTTACTGGCACCACACGGTGCGCTCAGCAACAGCCATGTTCAAGCGCTCTGTGCAGGACACTCTCATGCACCCCGACTGCTCGTTGGAAGCATCCAACTTCCATCGGGTCACAGAGGGAGAACTGCTGATGTCACTGGCCCACGAACAAGAACGCCTGGGCCTTGAGGGAGCCCGTCGTCTGCTCGATGGCGTCACGCGTCGTCGCTTGCACAAAGTGGCCAGCTTCATCTACCCCGGCGAGCGCAAGCAAGGACTGTTACACTATCTGTATGATCTGTATCAGCACCCAGAGAAACGCCGTCAAAAAGAAGTAGAGTTGTGTCGCCATTTTGGCGCCCAGGTTGGACGCGAAGCGACTGGCGACGAAATCCTCATCGACATTCCTCGCTTCGACAAGACCCCTGAAGTCGATTTGAAGGTCTTTTACCGCGAGGATGTACCGAGCGACAAGCCGCAGCCACTGAGCTTCGACGACCCAGAGGTATCTCGCCTGCGAGAATCTCTCGTCGACAATTTCGAAGATCAGGCCAAGATTTTCCGCATCTTCTGCGTTGGCGACGCCGACATGCTAGAACGCGTGGGGGCAGATGTGAAACGCCATCTCGCCTGAGGCGTCCAAGAAAGGTGCAAATGCTATTCTGCTCCTTAACGAGCACCACGGAAACGACCAGTCGGACACAACATGCGCCTGCCAACTCTCATCACAACCGCTCTTACCATCTTCGCCTCCAACCTGATCCTGGCAGCCACACCAGGCAGTTCCGGGCCAGATCATTCGGGGCCGCTGCGGTTGGGCATCGTCAAGTTCACGACGAGTGGGTACGGCTCAGCAGATGCCGCCATCAGGATGCGCTCCTCTCTCGAATCAGCCTTGCTGCAATCTGGCGAAGTTGACCTTGTCGATCGCCAGCATCTCGAGACATTGCTCCAGGAGATCACATTCCAGCAGTCAGGTGTCACCTCCTCCGAGACGGCGATCAGCCTGGGTGGGATCAGCAATGTGGAAGTCCTGCTGTTTGGTGAAGTAGGCAGGGCGGACGCCAAGACCTTCGCCCTGACGATACGCGTCATCGACGTTGCCTCCGGTAAAGTCATTCATCTGGAGCAAACGAACTTGCCTCGAAACGCCATCGCCCGCGGTGCGGCGCGCCTTGGCCAGCTTCTGGCAGGGATGGCTTCGGCCTTTTCACCTGCATCGATGGTCGCCGTTGCTGGCGGAGACTTTGTCATGGGTCGGGCTGACGGACCGGCCGACGAACAGCCTGCGCATACAGTCTTCGTAGACAGTTTTGCCATCGATCAGAAGGAGGTCAGTCGCGCCGCCTATGCCCTGTTCGCGCGTCAGAAGAGACAGACCTATGACGCGGGCAGTACACCGCAATTGCCAGCAGTCGGCATCAGTTGGACTGCAGCACAGGAGTATTGTCGAGGCCAGGGCAAACGCCTGCCAACAGAAGCCGAGTGGGAACGGGCCGCCCGCGGGGTCGAAGGGCACGCTTACCCATGGGGCGCACAGTCACCGCAGCCAAGTCTTGCCCACTTCGCCGCAGCCGCGCCGATTGAAGTGGATATCCCGCTTGAGGGCGCCACAAAGTCAGGTGTCGAGCACATGGCGGGAAATGTCTCCGAGTGGGTTGCAGATTGGTGGGACCCACGAGCCTACCACGCGGCCAGTGGGCGGAACCCATCCGGCCCGGCCCGGGGTGAATACAGGGTCATTCGTGGTGGCAGCTTTGCTGATCCGGCGGCGGCTCTGCGTGCCACGAGTCGGTCTTTCCACACGCCCATGCGCGGGTCCCAGATGATCGGTTTTCGCTGCGCTCGCACCCTCCGATAAATTGCCGGAAACACAGCTGATATCGTGCGTCTGCACGATATCGACCCGACGCGATTCCTGTCGACAAACTGGCATGGAGGGTCGAGGTTTCTCCATCTGCTTAAGATGTCCCTACCGCGCCCCCTCGATGACAGGCGAAATCTAACGTGTCCAAAACTCACCCCCAGGTCCGTCTGCGACGAGGTGCTGAGCGCCTGCTGATCAAAGGGCATCCGTGGGTCTTCAGCGGTGCCGTCACGCGTCGTTCTGATGACTGCGAGCCCGGGTGTATTGTCGATGTTTTGAATGATGCGGGTCGCTTCATCGCACGCGGCTATTTCAATCCCCATTCTGAGATCGCCGTTCGCATTCTGACTCGTCAGCAGGATGAGGCCATTGATGGCGAGTTCCTACGTCGACGAATGGAGCAGGCCGTCAGACTTCGCGTCGACAACCCCTTGCTCACGGAGGTCTCTTCTGCCCGCCGTCTAATCCACGGAGAAAGCGATGGTCTGCCGGGCCTGATTGTCGACGATTACGCCGGTTGGCTCGTGATGCAGATCCACACGATGGGAATGGAGAAACTGCGGCCTTTGATTGTCGAGACCCTGCAGGATGTCATTGACGCAAAAGGAATTTACGAGCGCAGTGACGTCGGAACTCGTCGCGCCGATGGCCTCCAGGATCGCCCCACAGGTCTCGTGTCGGGTGCCGAGCCGCCCGAGCTTGTCGAGTTTCACGAGGCGGGTGTGCCGATGACGGCAGATCTGCGCAATGGGCAGAAGACCGGATTTTTTCTTGATCAACGGGAGAATCGAATCCTGCTGGGCCGTATCTCTCGCGACGCCAGTGTGCTGAATTGTTTCTCCTACACGGGTGGTTTTTCAGTGCACGCACGCCATGGCGGCGCTCGCAGGACCCTCGACGTGGACGTCGTGCCCACAGTTCTGCAGCGCGGTCGAAAACAAGCGGTGGCGGCGGCAGACGAAACCCGCAGCACCTATGCAGCAGCAGATGGCTTCAGATTCCTCGATATGCTTGCTGACCGAGCAGATCGTCCAATGTTCGACGTCGTCGTGATCGATCCACCTTCTCTGGTGCGCAAGGGTCGCGATGTAAAGAATGCCCTGGGTGTGTATACGAAACTCAATCGCAACGCTCTGCGACTGGTGCGTGATGGCGGCTACCTACTTACCGCCTCCTGCTCGACACGCGTAAGTGAAGATGACTTCTTCCAGGTCGTGCGGCGTGCCGCCCCTGGAGCCCGGGTCACGGCGCGACTCCTGCATGCGAATGGTCATCCTGCAGACCATCCAATCGATCCGGCCTTTCCCGAAGGCCGCTACCTGAAAAGCCTGCTTCTGCGAGTTTTCCGCACCTGAACTCCAAGTAATGGCATGGCATTGGGGCTCGCCGGATCCCAAGCAAGGCCAACTGGCTTTACGCTATCTCAGGGCATTTCCTACATTTGGCCCCAGTTGCCTTTCCAACCACGCCCTCATGATACCGGTGGCCGCCCTTCTTGAAAGTCACACTCACAGACACACTGCGGCAAAAGCTGGACACATTGCCGACGAGTCCAGGTGTGTACCTGATGAAGGACGATGCCGGCAAGATTCTCTATGTCGGGAAGGCCAAGAGTCTGAGATCGCGTGTTCGCTCCTATTTCCAGGAATCGGGTGTATCCGAGCGCGGACCCCGGATCGAAATCATGGTCCGCAGGGTGACGGATATTGATGTCATCCTGACGCAGAGCGAACAGGAAGCCTTGATCCTTGAGGCAACACAGATCAAAGCTCACAAGCCACGCTACAACATCAATCTCAAAGATGACAAGAAATACCCTTTCATTCGCATCACGAATGAACCCTATCCGCGAATTTTCTGGACGCGTGATATCCTGAAGGATGGATCGCGATACCTGGGTCCTTATAGCAGTGCCCGGCAACTACGGATGATGCTGGACGTGATGCATCGGATCTTCCCCGTCCGAAGTTGTCGATATGACCTGCCCGATCCAAAGGTCAAATTGTGCATGGAATTCCAGATTCATCGTTGTGAAGGGCCTTGCGAAGGCCTGGTCTCGCAGGCGGACTATCAGAAGAGCGTGCATCAAGCCGTGCGCTTCCTGCGCGGCGACAAGAGCACTGTGATTCGAGAACTTCGCGAGAGAATGGCCGACGCCTCGCAAGCTCTGAAGTTTGAGGTCGCTGCACGTTGTCGTGATCAGATTGAGGCACTCGAGACATACCAGCACCGCCAGAAGATGGTCCTCGAGGAGCAAGTCGATCGTGATATCATCGGCCTCGCACGCCACGACGATGAGGCCTGCTGCACAATCCTGGAGGTGCGCGAAGGTCGCGTTATCGGCGACAAACACCACTTCCTCGGTGGGGTGATCGATGCCACCGACGCCGCGATCATCTCAGCCTTCATTCGACAATTCTACCTGCACTCGGATTTCATACCGCGACAAGTTCATGTCAGCGTTTCCTTACCTGACCAGGACGAGTTGTCAGAATGGTTGTCGAGCAAGAGCGATGTGAAGGTCACCGTCGCGGCATTTCAACGCGGTCTCAAGGCGCGCGCTCAGGAACTGGCCGTCAGCAATGCAGTCCACATGCTCGAGGAGCGCCGCTTGAAACGGGAGGCACTGCGTGATCGAGTGCCGCAGTCGGTACACGCATTGCAGCGCGACATCAACAGCCCACAGCTGCCGCGACGTATCGAGGGCATCGATATCTCGAATTTCCAGGGCACTGACACGGTTGGATCTCTTGTGGTGATGGTGGACGGCAAGCCAAAACGGAGCGAGTATCGCCACTTTCGCATACGTAGCGAGAGTGATCGTGGTCCCGATGATTTCGCCAGTATTCATGAGGTCGTCACACGCCGTGTGAGTGGTTTGCGCAAACGCGGAGAGCCACTGCCAGACCTGTTGATGATTGATGGCGGCAAGGGACAGCTATCGAGTGCAGTGGATGCACTGCGCCAGCTCGATGTGTATGATCTCCCCGTTGTGGGTCTCGCGAAGCGTCTTGAGGAGGTGTTCGTGCCGGGTCAGTCAGAGGCCATTCTGCTACCACGCGCGTCTGCGAGTTTGCGTTTGCTGCAAGTGCTGCGCGATGAGGCCCACCGTTTTGCCGTGACCCATCACCGAAAACTGCGGACCAAGCGTACCATCGCTTCGAGTCTCGACAATATTCCCGGGATCGGGCCCAAACGGCGACAAGCCCTGTTGCGTGAATTTGGCTCTGTTCGACAACTGCGTGAAGCGGCTCCAGAGAAGATCGCCAGCGTCAAGGGCGTGAGCCTGAAATTGGCCCACCAGTTAAAAGAGCATCTGCGACCCGATGAACAGGCCGCAGCCGATGAAATATCGGAAGGAGTCGCAGCATGAGCGGCGATGGAATTCGCCAGCCCTATCGTCCGGCATTCTACGACGAAGTCAACGACTCACTCACGGCGTCTACTGATATCATTACGAAGCTTGGCACCGTGCGAATCTGCTGGCATGAAGAGACCGTGATGAACATCGTCATCGGCCCTTACGACCCTGAAGATCGTCGCACGACGCTGAGGCGATTTCTCCCACCGCACCCGGTGGGCCAGGAATTGATTGCCAAGTTTATGCGGTATTTCATGGGCAAGCCTGCAAGCTTTGACATTGCCCTGCCCCCCAAGGTTGGCACCGACTTTCAACGAAAAGTGTGGACGGCGCTGACGGAAGTTCCCTTCGGATCCTTCGAGACATACGGCGACTTGGCGGCCCGACTCGGCTTACCTGCCAGCCAAGCACGCAGCGTCGGAAATACGGTGGCGCAAAACCCGCTACCCATCGTCTATCCCTGTCATCGTGTTGTTGCCGCAACGGGTGCCCTTACCGGCTTTTCCGCAGGTCCACACTGGAAGAAGGCGCTGCTCCAACACGAAGGGGTCGTGGTCGACAACAACCGTGTCCGAATCCAGGAGCAGCAATAGCGGCAGCGGCAAAGCCGCAGCGCCGCCAGTGGCAGTAGAATTTTCCGGCGCCTTAGAGGACTTCCTCACGAGCCTCGAAACCGATGAGGCCAGTGCCGGCACACTCGACGCGTATCGTCGAGATCTCGAGCGTTATCTGGCAATGGCCACTGGCCATGGCATCGACCACCTGACAGAGCTGTCGTCGCAACACGTGGCGAAGTTAGTGGAGACCTTGCAGCGAGCGGAACTCAGTTCAGCGACCATCGCGCGCAATCTTTCATCCATACGTCGCTTTCACGACTACCTGCTGCGATCCGGTGCCAGTTCAGTCGATCCGACGAAGGACGTATCTGTGCCGCGCGTGGGTCGCCGCGATCCCGATCCGCTTACCATGGAAGAAGCAGAACGACTTGTGAATGCGGTGAATGCAAGTGATCCACGATCACTTCGAGATCGAGCGATGCTCGAAACATTCTACGCCACGGGGCTGCGGGTATCCGAATTGATTGGCCTCCATTGCGGGGACCTGACGCAGACAACAAAGCTCCTGCATCTGCAAAATCGCGGATCGCAAAAACGCGGATCGCAAAATCACGGCGTTCGGAACAGAATCGTTCCTCTGGGGGAGGCAGCCGTCGTCTCCCTGTGCAGATATGTGCAGGACGGTCGCCCTCATATGGCGGTACCAACGACTGACGACACCCTCTTCCTCAATGCTCAAGGTGGAGCCCTGTCTCGCATGGGTGTCTGGAAAATCATCCGCGCCGCCGCAGTCGCCGCACGGATCGATCGAACCGTCAACCCACAGACACTGCGTCACACCTTTGCGGCTCATCTGTTGGATGGCGGTGCATTGCTTCAGGATGTCCAGCACCTTCTGGGTCACGCGGACATAGCCAGCACCCAGATCTATGCCCGTCAGTACGACGCAGATCTAACTCAATTGCACCGCACCTATCACCCGCGAGCCTGACCTGGTGTCACCTGAGTTCATCGAATTTCTTCTGTGGTTTCCAGCCATCGTTGTGGCCTTGAGCCTGCACGAATTCGCCCACGCTGCGGTGGCTGATGCTTTGGGAGATCCAACGCCTCGCGCCCTTGGGCGAGTCACACTCAACCCACTTTCGCACCTGGATGTAGTAGGAACGGTCCTGCTCGTGCTCGTGCACTTCGGCTGGGGACGCCCCGTACCGGTGGATCCGAGATTTCTCCGTCATCCACGACGGGACCTCGTCTTGATCGCCGCTGCAGGTCCGGCAATCAATGTGGCCACAGCCATTGTGGTTGGACTCGCTCTCAGGATTCTCGCTCCGACGCTGTTGGCCAGCACGCTGGGCACTTTCGTCTTTCTCTCACTTCAGGCACTCGTGCTACTGAGCCTGTTGCTGGCTTTCTTCAACCTGATTCCATTGCCCCCCCTCGACGGCTCGAAAGTGTTGGGGGGGCTGCTGCCTGAGCCCCTCGGTAGTCGCTATCGCAATGCTGGCTGGCTTGGTTGGGGCCTGCTTGTGATCATCCTTTTCGGCAGCTTCACTGGGACGTACTTGATCACGGGACTCATCTATCCGCCGTCACGATGGCTCTACGGCCTGCTCGTCGGCCTTCCCCTGGGTAATTAAAGCACGGGATGGCTCTGCTTCGTGACATCGCCGTGGGTCGCTATGTTCCCGGCTCTGGATTTCTTCACCGCCTCGATCCCAGAACCAAACTACTATCTCTGATCGCCCTCATGATGTCGGCACTCACGAGTCGAGGTCTGCTGCCAGTTACTCTGTTTACGGTGATCATCACATCTATGGCCCTGCTGTCCAGGCTGCCATTGGGCGTCCTGCTGCGCAATCTGCGCTCCTTTGCGTGGCTGATCGGTGTCACCGCCGTGTTGCATCTGTTCATGACCCCCGGAACGGTCCGCTGGGTTGTCCCCCATCTGTCGCTTGTGATCACAGAAGAAGGGTTCACATCGGCGTTGCTGTTCAGCCTGCGACTGGCCTCGGTTGTGACGGCCGCATCCATGCTGACATTGACAACGACGCCACTGGCCCTCACGGATGGCATTGAAAGTCTGCTGCGACCTTTCCGTCGTCTGGGCGTTCCTGCCCACGAGTTGGCCATGATGGTTTCTATCGCCCTGCGTTTCATCCCGGTCCTGGCGGACGAGGCGCAGAGACTGCAGAAGGCTCAGATGGCTCGCGGCGCCGATTTCAGTGGCGGCCCCATCCGACGTGCCCGCAAGCTCGTCCCCCTGTTGGTGCCTTTGTTCTTGTCTGCCTTTGCCCGAGCGGATCGACTCGCCGTGGCCATGGAGGCGCGTGGCTACCGCGGTGGCGAAGGCCGGACTCGACTGAGGCCGCTACAACTGGGGCGCATAGACGCGGTCGCCGTTGTCTTCGTCATTGTCGTTGTGGCAGGTCAGATCTGGTTGACTCTGACTCCCTGGACCTGGGGGCGCTGAGTATGACAGATCAGCGCGTGATACGCCTGGATTTGGAGTATGACGGCACAGATTTCCTGGGCTGGCAGCAACAGAAAACCGGGCGCACAGTGCAGGGAGAATTGGCTCGCGCCCTGAGGCGATTCTTGCAGGAAGAGACCCATCCGATCGGCTCGGGACGCACCGACGCCGGAACGCATGCGCGGGGTCTCGTGGCGCATGTGACGACGACGAGTCACCACGACCCCGAACGCTTTCGGCGAGCCCTGAACGGCTTGTTGCCACCCGACGTCGGTGTCCGGCGTGCCCTCGAGGTCTCTGCTGACTTTCACGCTCGCTTTAGCACCCGAGGCAAGCGTTATCGCTATCGGATCGCTTTCGCGCCGCTGCCACTACACCGCTATCAGACCTGGGTCATGCCACGCCCTCTGGATCTTGAGCGGATGCAGGAGGCGGCAGGGCTGCTGTCAGGAAAGCATTCCTTCAGAGCCTTCTGTAATCCACACCCAACGCCGGACCATCACGATTGCACCATACACGAAGCATCGTGGTCGATCACTCCCGAGGAATTCGTATTTGAAGTGACTGGTGATCGGTTTCTACGGCACATGGTGAGAATCCTGGTGGGAACGATGGTCGAAGTGGGTGAGGCCAAGAGATCGATCGAGCAGTTCAGTCAGTTGCTCACCAGCCCTGGTGAGCGAACCGACGCTGGTCAAACGGTCCCGTCCCGTGGCCTGTGCCTACTCGGTGTTCTGTACGATGAGGCCGATGGTGGCCCCTCGGGCGACCTGCGCCTCTGAGGTTCCGTCGCGGTTAGAAGTGGCGAAGTCTCCAGTGCATTTGAAGACACCACCGATTCGTGTTAACATGGATGCACATATGACACTTACGAGAACATCATGGGCCTGGATCCTGGCAGGAATCGCTTGCTTTCTCGCACTGACCGGTGCGGATGCGGAAGAGATCTCCGCGGCCAGACGAAGTGCCGTCGTGCGTGCCGTCGAGCGCGTGCAGCCTTCTGTCGTCAGTATTCGTGTCGTGCACCGCGAACCGGTGATTCTGCAATATCAGGACCTCAACCGGCGCTTCTTTTTTGGTCCGCGTTACGCCGGTGAGCGAGATCGGACCTCAGGCGGTTCCGGATTCATCATCGATGGCAACCGTATCATCACCAATGCGCATGTATTGGGTCCCCGTAATCCAGTACGCATAGAAGCAACCATGACCGACGGACGTGTCCTGACCGTCACCGGCGGCCTGGTGGACCGTATGCTGGACCTCGCTGTTCTCGAGGTAGAGTCGCAGGATCTTCCGGTTGCACCTCTGGGTAGTTCCGACGATATTCTAGTCGGCGAATGGGCCATCGCGATCGGCAATCCATTCGACCTCGGAACGACCGTAAGTATTGGTGTTATCAGTGCTTTAGACCGAGACTTCCAAGAGCCGCAAGGCAGCTACCACTACAGAGACATGATTCAGACGGACGCCGCCATCCATCACGGCAACAGTGGTGGTCCCCTCGTCAATGCTCTTGGTGAGGTCATAGGCATCAACAGCTTTATCTACGGCGGCGGCGGTGAACGGGGTTACGACTTCGGTTCGATAGGTATCGGATTCGCGATTCCCATCGGTGCCGCTCGCCGATTTCTTAGCGAGATCGAAACCTATGGGCGCGTAAGACTTCCATGGCACGGGATCGTAGACCTGCAGGATCTGACGCCGCGCCTGGCAAAGTATCTGGAGTTGGACAACACAGATGGCGCGCTGGTTGCGCAGATCGCCGTCGATAGTCCTGTATATATGACTGATCTGGCACGTGGAGATGTGATCCTGGCCATCAATGGCGAGACTGTACGGTCCGCCGATGGGGCCTGGGGTATTCTGACACAGATGAGAGTCTCAGAAACGTGTACAATAGATATCTTCCGCAGTGGTTCTCGGCGTCGGGTCGAGTTCATTGTCGAGGAGCGTCCACGGGCCGAATCCCGGTGGGAGTGATGACGAATCATGGCACGTGAAGGTTATCCGTTTCTTGGCATCTGCGCGCTCGTCGCAGCTGCTTGCTGGTGGTTGGCACCCAGTCAGCCACCCGCTCTAGCGGCAGCCATTTTCTTTACGATTCTGTCCGGGTTTATGGTCTTCTTCTTTCGTGATCCGAGTCGCCAGATACCTGATGTGGCAGGCGCAGTACTTTCCGCCGCAGACGGCCGGGTTGTTGCCATCACGCCTGTGGAAGGTGTCGATGAGTATGTGGGAGATGCCGCGACACGAATCACCGTTTTTCTTTCCGTGTTCAACGTGCACGTGAATCGCATTCCTATTGCTGGCGAGGTCGACGTTGTCGAACGCCGCCCAGGAAGCTACAAAGTGGCCTTCGCCGAAGACGCCTCTGAAAAGAACGAACAGAGTGTGATCGGGATCCGGCAGGGAGAGACGAAACTTGTGGTCAAACAAATTGTCGGCATTCTTGCCCGACGAATCGTCTGTTATTTACAGCCAGGTCAGCAGGTCGAGTTGGGGAAACGTTTTGGACTCATCCGCTTCGGTTCACGCGTCGATCTGATAGTACCTGACACTGTCGACATTCGTGTCAATATCGGCGACCGCGTACGCGGCGGCGAAACGGTCATGGGAGTGATCCAGTGATAGATCGCAGCATCATCCCCAGTTTGTTTACGGTGGGAAACCTGGTCTGCGGCTTCGTCGCCCTCAGCTTTGTTGCCGAAGGACGTTATGTGCCGGCTGCGTGGCTCATCCTTCTGGCTGCAGCGCTCGACAATATGGATGGGAGACTCGCCCGCCTGATCGGTTCCGATTCTCAATTCGGGATTGAGTTCGACTCCCTTGCCGATGTGTGCACCTTCGGCGTCGTCCCTGCTTTCATGCTGTATCACAGCCTGCTGCACTCTCCATGGGGAGCCGTCGCCTCCTCCCTGTTTCTTCTTGCTGGCGCGTCACGTCTTGCTCGTTTCAATGTGACCAGTCACAATGACGGCGGTAAAGGCGCCTTCTTCGTAGGCGTACCGATTCCAGCAGCGGCGATCGTTTTGACACAATACATCGTTTACACAGAGCGTACATGGGACACGGCGCATGCCGCGCAGTTTGGTATCGCACTCATGGTATTGCTGAGTTTCCTAATGATCAGCCGAATTGACTACGACGCGGTGCCCAATTTTCGCTCCAGCGCGTTGCGCGATCGATTGAAGGTGGCCTACTTCCTGGTATCCGTCGGGCTCATTCTGCATCCAGCAACGTCGCGGGAGATTTTCTTTCCACTTACCATACTCTACATCGCGTCCGGTCTCTACCGCAGACTCTGGGGCATGTTCAGTAACGAAGTCACCCAACACGCCTGAGATCGACGACCCATATGTTGCGCGACAAGCCGATTGGTCACCTGATCGTCATACTCTTCATCAGTGCCATCGGTGGCAGTGTCGTGGGCGAGTCACTGCGTCTGATACTGCGCTTCGTCGCTGGCGACGGCAGCATTGTTGAACGCGCTCTTCTGGACTTTTTCCGCTATGAGATTGGACCCCATATGCTCAATCTCATCATCCTGTCCTTCCAGTTCGAACTGGCCTTGAATTTCAACGTCATCACCTTGCTTGGCCTGTTCGTCGGTTGGTACTACTTCAAATACTCGTACTGAACCGACTGAAAAAGGAGCTGCATCATGTTTCCGAGCCATTGGGAAATCCTCGTCATCTTCCTCGTCGTCCTGCTTTTGTTCGGTGCCCGTCGTATCCCGGAGATGGCGCAGGGCCTTGGTAAGGGCATCCGCGAATTCCGCAAGGCGGTAAAGGATGTCAAGGAGGAAGTCGACGTAACCGGTGCCATGAACCAGCCCACGCAGACCATTCCGCCAGCTGTTGGTCAGGTAGCGCGCCAAGAGCCCGCCCCTGCTCCTCAGCCTGCCACCGCACAGCCTGCCGCCGCACAGCCTGCCGCTCCCGCGCCGGCAGCAGCTGATCCTGGCACCGAGGCGCGGAGCTAAGGATGTCCCAAGCGCAGTGGACGGCGCACGAAGCGATTGAGCGACAGAATTCCGGTGACATCAGTTCCGTTGAGTTGACCCAGGCCGTCATCGAACGAATCGATGCCGAGAATGGGCGTATCAATGCTTACGTTCACGTCGATGCGCCGACAGCGCTCTCTCAGGCTGAACAGATCGACGCACGGCGACACCGAGGCGAGCAACTCGGACCTCTTGCGGGCGTCCCGATCGCGATCAAGGATGTCATGTGTGTTCGAGGTGGGCGCACAACATGCGGATCACGTATTCTGCAGGACTACGTCGCGCCCTACGATGCGACCGCTGTGAGCCGTCTGCGCTCCGCGGATGCCGTATTGCTCGGCAAGACCAATATGGACGAGTTCGCCATGGGCTCGTCGAATGAAAACTCCCACTTTGGCCCCACCCGCAATCCGCACAGTATTGATCGAGTTCCCGGGGGCAGCAGTGGCGGCTCCGCTGCGGCCGTCGCCGCCCATGCTGCCATCGCTGCGCTCGGATCCGATACGGGTGGCTCTGTCCGTCAGCCCGCCGGCTACTGTGGAATCGTCGGTCTGAAACCTTCTTACGGTCGGGTATCACGCTATGGCCTGGTAGCCTATGCCAGTTCCCTTGATCAGATTGGTCCACTAACGAAGGATGTAGAGGACACGGCTCTCTTGCTGGGCGTCATCTCAGGCCATGATCCGAGAGATGCCACAAGCGTCGACATTGCGGTCCCAGATTATCGTGAGAAACTCCAGACGGGGGTCGAGGGTCTAACGATAGGAATGCCGGAAGAATACTTCGCCGAAGGCCTCGATTCTCAGATTGCCGCTGCCGTAGAAGGCGCAGCGGCGCGGCTGGAAAAAGCGGGTGCGAAGCTGAAGCAGGTGTCGCTTCCCGTCGCCGGCCACGCCGACTACTGTGTAGGTGCTTACTATGTTGTGGCCACAGCAGAGGCTTCGGCCAATCTGTCTCGATTTGATGGCGTTCGCTTCGGTTATCGTGCTGAACAAGCAACCGATCTGCAACAGATGTATCACCAGAGCCGCAGCAAGGGATTCGGCGATGAGGTCAAACGCCGTATCATGCTCGGTACATACGTACTGAGTGCAGGCTACTATGACGCCTACTATCTCAAGGCTCAAAAAGTGCGGACCCTGATTCGCGATGACTTTTCTCGAGCCTTTGAAGAATGTGATCTGCTTCTTGGTCCCGTAGCTCCGACCACAGCGTTTGCAGTGGGCGAGAAAATCGATGATCCGCTGCAGATGTATCTGAACGATATCTATACCGTCACAGCGAATCTGGCGGGTCTACCGGGAGTCTCTGTTCCAATCGCCCATGCGGATGACGGGTTACCTATTGGCGCACAATTGTTGGCGCCCGCCTTCGCTGAGGAAACATTGCTGCGCGCCGCATACAGTATTGAACAGATGGCCAACTGAGGATGAATCGATGAGGAACCTGCGTTTCGCATTCTTGCCACTCGCCATGACTGTCGTGCTGTGGTCGGACAGTGCCCAAGCGATCAACGACAGTGCCGGCACAACTGGATTCAGTTTTCTGAAGGTGGGTGTCGGCGCCCGCGCCTCGGGGCTTGGCGCATTCACGGCGATTCGTGGGGATGTGGAAGCACCGGGCTGGAACCCGGCCGGCCTGCACGGTTTGTCCGCCCGCACAGCGTCGTTGGCCTACACGAGCTATCTCGTCGACACCGAAGCGGGTCGCATCAGTTTTGCTCTGCCGGGGTCTCAACGCAGCTATGGTTTCAGCATCAATTACTTCAGCTATGGCGACCTGGCCAGGACAGACGCAGACGGCCAGGATCTGGGAACCTTCGGCGCCACGGATCTGGCGGCATCGCTGACGGCGACTCAGTCACTCTTCGATGGTCGCCTGACCGCCGGGGGCAGCATCAAGTCGATACACTCCAGTATCGACGATTTCTCCGCTGCGGCGGTCGCCATCGACCTTGGTGTGATTCTGGCCGGCCCCGTTGAAGGCATGGCAATCGGTGCATCCATCGCCAATCTCGGATCTGTCTACAGCGGCTATACGGATGGTTTCGATGATTCACTGCCCGTCTTGTTGCGAGCCGGCATTTCACATCGTCCCGCCCACTTCCCGGTCCCCCTGTTGCTGGTCGCCGATTTCACGATTCCCAATGACAATGATGCGTACGCTACTTTTGGTGCCGAAATCGATCTGGGCAATGGCCTCTCCATCCGTCCAGGTTACAGCCTGCAGCAGGGAGGCAGCGCCGGAGACGAAGCCCTCGGGCTTTCAGCCGGAGGTGGCCTTGCCATGCAGCGCTACAGAATCGACTACGCCTACTCGTCATTCCCCGACTTGGGCGATGTGCATCGGATTTCTCTGAGTGGGCATTTGTAGCACTCCATCCATTGAAGCGCAGCAGACCGTGACCTGATCGACAAGGGTCCAGCCGCGGTCCTGCAGCTTACGGCACCAACGACAAAGGGCCCTTCCGCTAGACGCGAAAGGGCCCTTAACCATCTCTGAATTGTAGCGCTACAGCCGTGGTCTCAGCGCGTATAGGCCTCCTGGAAAGCATGGACGGTGTCATGCAATTTCTGCGTCCACATGGTGTCCGTCGTCTGCTTGCTCTTCATGGCATAGACGAGCATCTTGTGCAGCGATCCAAGATGCTCGGTGTAGGCGCTGACAGCTGCCGCATCATTCGCATCGGGCAACTTGATCCGTTGCGTCATGAAATACTGGGTTGCAATTTCACGAATGTGATCGGCGTGTTTCTCTTTGTTGAGGATCCAGCGGGCAATCTGATTGGCATTGGCCACCGGATCGGCTGACAGTTCAACGATTTTTGTCATCGACTTTTCGATGGTTGCAATATCCTCCTGCAGCATGGAGAAACGCAGATCGTCACCATAGATCCCGCAGGGGATCTCACAGTGCGCCTCCACACGAGTACCGGCAGCAAGCACAACCGCTACGAACAGAGCGAGATAAGAACCACGCATGATGAAGGTCTCCTGAACTATAAATGTTAGGTTTCGGGACGAGGTCGTTAGGGATCTGGGTCTATTGTATCCGGCGATCTACTGTCGGGCAACACGCAAAGGAGAGTTTCGGATGAGTGATCTCTACAAAAGCACTGTATTCACCCAGCGCAACGGCTTCACGCGCGGCATCGAGGGGCCTGGCTGCGACAAGGATGGGAATCTGTATGCCGTCAACTATGAGCGTGAGCATACGATCGGCAAGGTAACACCCGAAGGTGTGTGCAGCATCTTCCTTGAACTCCCCGAGGGCAGCACCGGAAATGGCATCCGCTTCGACTCCCATGGACGGATGTACATCGCCGACTATACGGGTCACAATGTCTTGCGTGTCGATATGGGTTCACGCGACATCGAGGTCTTCGCTCATGAAGCATCAATGAATCAGCCAAATGACATCGCCATGGGCGCCGACGATGTCATCTACGCCAGTGACCCGAACTGGGGTGACTCAACTGGACAGATGTGGCGCATTGAACCAGATGGTAGCGTCCATCTGCTGGAGGCTGATATGGGAACGACCAATGGCATCGAAGTCAGCCCCGGTGAGGATCTGCTGTATGTGAATGAATCGGTACAACGGACGGTATGGGCCTATGATCTAGCAGGTGGCGTCGTCAGCAACAAACGCCTGCTGATCGAGTTTCCAGATCATGCGATGGATGGCATGCGCTGTGATGTTGAGGGCAATCTCTACATCACCCGCCACGGCAAAGGCACGATCGCCAAGATTTCTCCTGCAGGAGACTTGCTTGAGGAGATCGGACTTACGGGTAAACTGGCAAGTAACATCGCCTTTGGTGGCAGCGACGGTTGCACAGCCTACGTGACGTTACAGGATGAGGGCAATGTAGAGGTCTTCCGGGTCGATGCACCCGGGCGAGCGTGGCAGCTAGCTCAGCGCTAAAACACTGGCGCAGTTAGTTGTCGCTCTCTTCGGCTTCGAGTTCGGTGATCTGATCGCGAATCCGAGCCGCTTCTTCATACGCCTCTTCAGCGACGAGCCGTTGCATCTGTGCCCGCAGGGCATCGAGCCGGGTGGGCTCGCCCTCCACTTCGCTGAGCACTGGCAACAAGGGCGTGGGTTCCTCCTCGATCATCTCTGCAAGAGGCTCGGCAACGGGCGGCTCAACGGCGGGGGCCACGACATCGATTGTCGCCTCTAGTCCCTCTTCATCATCTGCTTCGGACTCGTCGTCGTCGGCACCTGACAACTCATCCCCCAATTCGTTCAGATTGAGCATGCTGCTCAACTCACGCCCCGCCTCTTCCATGACTTCCGGGCTCATGAAAATCGGCACGCTCATGAGTGTGGCCAGAATCATGCCGTCGCTCGGTCGACAGTCAAGGTAGAACACCTCGTCCTCTGTCTGTATCAACAAGTAAGCATGGAAGGTCTCGTCTTTCAGGGTATGAATGACGAGTTGGTGGACCGTCCCCTTCACTTTGCCAAGCAGATTCTGCATGAGGTTGTGCGTCAGAGGGCGAGGAAAGGAGACTTGCTGCATCGCCATGACCAGATACTGGCCCTCAGGACACCCAATCGAAATGGGTACGAACTTTCCCTCCTCACCCTTCAGAACAACTAGAAAGGTCTCTGGTGGCGTCACGTCCGGATAAGGATAGATCCGCCAGATCTGGACAGGGATGAGATGTTCGTTTTTTGCTTTGCGCATGAGAGGGGCCACAGGGTGACTGCGGTTGTCTCAAATATACCGGATCAACCTCTCAGATCAAGGTGACATAGCATCACCAGGATCACATATACCCCTGTTCCTTCAGACTAAGGAACTGATCGGCGGCGATGATCAGGTGATCGAGGATGTCGACACCCATGATTTCGCCCGCACGTTGCAGACGTCGCGTCAGGTCAACATCATCACGACTGGGGCTGACATCACCCGAGGGATGATTGTGCGCGAGAAGTATGCTGGCAGCAGATTTTGTCACGGCCATCTGAAAAACCTCTCGAGGATGTACAATCGAGGCACTCAAACTACCAATGGAAACAACTTCCTTGTGGATGAGTTGATTTCTGGCATTCAGATAGAGACAGAGGAAGAATTCCTTGCGTTGATCTTTGATCTCTGTCAGCAGCGGTAGTGCGTCAGCGGGTCCATTGATACAGGGGAGCAAACCGAGTCCCTGCCCCAGGCCTCTGCGTGCCAGTTCAAAGGCTGCAACAAGCATGCCGGCCTTGGCGCGACCTAGACCACGCAAGTCCTCTAACGACGACAGTTCCATCGTGACGAGTTGCTCAGGTGGATACCGAAACAGAACAGCACTGGCTACATCGATCACACTCATGCCTTTCACACCGGTTCCAAGCACAATCGCCAACAGTTCCTCGTCACGCAGAGCTGTTGCACCAAACCGCGCGAGTCGTTCTCGAGGCAGGTCTTGCACTCTGCAAGCCGGCTCGGGACGAGGGCGTTCGGTAGGTGAATGCAGCATCTCTGTCATTGACTACTCCGGAGTGGGGGGATCATCGTGGTACGGTTCATAAGGGTGACAGTCGCGCCCAGGAACTCACACAGACGGGCCCCGTCTTCCCTCAGCGAAGTTGCGATACGCGTGTGTCACTGCATGTGGCGTGCCAGTCGTGCCTTGAGCGGCGATCTGTGTTGACGACCGATCTGATGAACAGCAATCTGTCGCCTTTTCGAGAGGCGAGGTATATTCGTCGCCCTGTGATCAATCTGCTAACCATTCTGCGCCGACTGGCGCTGCAACCTGTGACCGGCCAGTGCCTTGCGGCAGGACTGATGTTTGGACTGTCCTTCCCATGTCATCCGGATCATCCACTCAGCTCCCTGTTCCACCCGGCGTGGGCATGGATTGCGCTGGCCCCCCTGCTAGTGGCCCTTACAACAGCGCCCACAGCAGCCTCTGCCTTTCGCCGTGGCTGGACGACGGGGTTGATCGGTAACCTCATCTGTCTCTATTGGGTCGGCTACACCCAGGGTGGTGGCCCCGCTGTGATCGCTGGCGCCGGCCTGGGAGCAGCCTATCTCGCCTTATTCACCGGTCTGTTCGCTGTCGTCCAATACCGACTGATTCTGAGTATTGGTTGTCGCGGTCTTCTTGCCGCACCTGTCCTGTGGACGGCGATGGAATACTTGCTATCTCTCGGTGAAATGGGGTTCCCATGGCTCCTGCTGGGACATAGCCAGGCAAGTGTCCCGCCACTGATTCAGATGGCCAGTATCACAGGTGTCTATGGCATCAGTTGGGTCATCGTCCTCGTGTCTGCCTTTGTCGCACTGGCTCTGGTCGATGCGCCGCGACGAATTCTGAGTTTTGGCGCCGCTGTCCTCGTGATTGTCACCCTGTTCGTATCGGGTTGGTGGACACTCAAAGTTGGTCCCACTGACCCGGCCGAGCAGGTTCGCGTCGGTCTAATACAGAACAATCTCGGCCGCGCAAAGTGGCAGTCCGGTGGTCTGCGAACCAGCCTCTCCAGCTTGGACTCCTTATCCAGACGGGCGCTCGGGTGGCAAGACGATACGGGGGGAAGCGTTGATCTGCTCGTGTGGCCGGAGACTGCAGTACCGTGTGACCTGAGTCGTCGTGCGTCCTGTCGACGCCCCATCCAGTCATTGGCAGACGAATTTGACGTGCCCGTCCTGACGGGGGCACCCGGCAGAGATGCCGTAAGCGGCGAACCATTGAATGCCGTGTATTTCGTCCAACCCCACACGAATGCCTTGCCGACGTACGCCAAGATGCACCTGGTACCCTTTGGCGAGCGCACACCCTATCTCGATACGTTGCCCTTATTGCGGCGGATCGACTGGACGGCGCTGACGGGTGATCTGGCCCCGGCTCAATTCGCACGCGGGCGGGAGCGAACCTTGTTCCCGCTGCAGGCTGGCTCTCAGGTCCCGCAAGTTGGCCCACTGGTCTGCTTTGAATCTGTTTTTCCTGATCTGGTACGACAGCATGTCGTGGCTGGTGCGGATATACTCGTCATCATCACCAACGATTCCTGGTTCGGCGCCTCATCCGGACCTTTCCAGCATGCGCAGATTGCCGCCCTTCGCGCCGTGGAAAATCGGCGACCCATCGCACGCTGTGCGACCAATGGTGTCAGCCTTTTCATCGACGCATACGGACGCTCCACCGGGCACACACAGTTCGGCACCACCGCCATCAGCGTCGGCACCGTTGCATTACAGGCGGCAGGAACGACTTTCTATACACGCCATGGCGATTGGCTTGCCCAGCTCTGTCTGTTTCTTACGCTGGCAACCTTCGCGATCATGAGATTCTACACACCCACCAACAAGACGGACCCGACAGGGCACGATGTATCACCCATGACCGACGATACACTCGTACCGCAGGCCGACTCAGCGGACACGCCGAGCGCACCCATCCGCGAAATGCCCTTTCTGGACCATCTTGAGGAGTTACGCTGGCGCCTGCTCAAAGGGATTGGCGCACTCCTGGTGGGCGCCGTCATCTGTTTTGCCTACGCAGATCCGCTGTTACAGCTGCTCACACAGCCTTACGAGCAGGCAGTCGTCAGCTTGCAGCAACAGAATTCTCCGGGTCCTGCTGAAGCCATCCGGCTCTGGGTAGCAGAATTACGACTGCGTCTCAGCGAGGATCCGCCGATCCCGCCGCCAGATGCGGTGCCGGGTATCGCAGGCGAAGCGGCGAGCCAGGAGCCAGCTACGCAGGCCATCCCTTACAGACGACAGCTGCAATCACTGCGGGTTATGACCTGGTTCATCGTCAGCCTGCAGGTGGCCCTGCTTGGTGGACTGATCATCGCGTCACCGATTGTCTTCTATCAACTCTGGCGATTTATCGCTCCGGGCTTGCTCAGTCGTGAGCGCAGGCTCGTGTTTCCCATCATCAGCCTGAGCGTGATCTGTTTTCTACTCGGTGCCGCTGTTGCGTACTACATCGTGCTCCCCCTTGGGCTGAGGTTCTTCCTCAGCCTCGAACCAGCCGACATGGTATCCCAGTGGGCAGTGGATGAATACATCGGCTTCGTCCTCCGGCTCTTGCTCGGTTTTGGTGTCGTATTTGAGATGCCCGTCGTGAGCCTGTTTCTGTCACGCATCGGGCTGCTAACGCCCGACTATCTGCGTCGCATCCGCCGCTATGCAATCGTCGGCATTTTCCTGACCGCAGCTGTCTTCACACCGCCTGACCCGATTTCGCAGCTGTTGATGGCCCTGCCGCTGCTGCTGTTGTATGAGATCAGCATTGGAATCTCCCATCTGTCCCAACCTCGTCGTCGCCCCTTCGACACGGATCCTGAGACAGATCCAGAGCCGGCCCCAGAGGCAGATCAGAGTTCTGTCCCGGACGCGGAGTCGGCATCATCTGATTCAGCCCAGACAGAGGCTGAAGACGAACCTGATACATTGCGAGACTGAACAGAAAAGGCCCTCCTGGAATGCGTCATGCAATCCGGGAGGGCCTTTGTTTTCAGCACACTCCTGAGACGTTGATCTGCCCCAGATGTGCGAATGTCGCGATCCGCTAAAAGTTTCTCCCCAGACCGACGTAGGCCCGCACGTGACTCGCATCCAGCATGGATGCCCACTTCGTCACACCCTGATAGCCACCCTCGGCAATCAGACTCCAGCTGCCCTTGGCAACGGGAATCTCAAGACCACCGAGAACATTGAATCCGGTCTTGTAGGCGCTGTCACTGATCTGGTCATTGGGCGCATCCCAACTGAGCAGATGTAGACCCCCACCGAAGCCGACGTAGGGGCCGGCCTTGCCAGCTCCTCTGAACAGGATGTGAGCATCCAACTCGGCAGACAGCTGTGTCACTTCGGCATCGCTCGGTCCCAGCGGCTCGCCAGAAAGTCTATAGGTGAGAGCCAGGCGTAGCTTGTTGTTCAGCATCCGGCCGAGGCGAATCGCCACTGCGGGACCCGATACATCCTCGGCTTTCATGAGAGAGTTCGAGCCCCAGGTCAGATCACCCGCTTTCGACAGGTCCATCCCACCAAGCAACACCAGCGAGCGTGTGAACTGAGCAGGTTCGCCCTTTCGCTCTGCCGAATCCGATTCGGTGTCGCGCTCCTCCATGGCCTTCTTTGCCATCATGTCGGCACGCGGCACGATTTGCTGCAAGACCGCGATCTCTTCGTCGGGTTCGATGGACGTAATCTCGGCAATCGAGAATCCGGCGTAGACGCGCAGTACCCGCACCTCGCCAACAACAAGCATCATCTCGTCGTCGTCCTCGTCGGCACGCAGCACGATGTATTCGGCACCGATGGCTGCCCCGGAGGCCTGCCCCACATCAAGATAGGCCAGCGTGGACGTCACCTTGATGACATAGTGCGAGGTCGCTTCGGACATCATCCCTTGCGCCGTCGCAGAGCCTGTAAAAAAAAGACTCATAATCGCCGCGAACAGCAATTGGCGGGCAAAGGACGTCAATCGGTTCGTCTTATTCATCTTCGTCCTCTTCCTCGTCCTCGTCCTCATCGTCCAGATAGCCTTCATAGTCGTCGTCGAAGTCATCCAGCCCATCCATGACGTCTGAGTAGCGTCGCTTGATCACCAGAAAAACCATAATCACCAAAGCGAGGATCAGTCCGATGCCGGCAGCCAAGTGATATACGCTCGTATACCAGGGCGTCGTCTCATCGGTCATCTCCATGGGTACTTCCATGGCCTCGACGGCATCGAGAGGCATTTCTTCCTCATCATCGCCACCAAAGAAGAGTCCGAGGAAACCAGGACGATCAGATTCAGTGTCAGCGGCCGCCATGGAAACAGGCTCACCCTCGATGGGTGTCATGCGAATCGAGTCGGCAACGACGTCGATCATCAGTGTCTTGCCGGCAGCTCGCAGGCGAACCTGCGTGTCCGGCGCGTATCGAATCGTGAACTCCTTCAGATCCTCCTGGCGATATTCACCACTCAGGACGGACGACAGTCTGAAGTGATGCTCGTTTTGCTGTTCTTCGAGCTCCACCATGCGTTCGTCCAGGGAGATCAGATAGGACTTCATCGCCGCGATTTCATCCAGCACACGGCGAGCAAAATCCGGGTAAGTTCCAAGTCTTTGCTCGCTACGGCGACGATACTCTTCAACATTCTGGCTCAGTTGTTCGACCTGCTCCTTTACCTGCTCCACTTCCGGCGCAGGTGCAGTCGCAGGGGCACTGACCTTGGGCACAAATTCGGCCAGGTCACCCACCATGGGGTCGGAGTACATCTTGACCAACCCCCCTCGGGAAGAGTGCGCGTCGACTTCATAAATGTGGACAACACCAACCGGTTCCTGCGGCATGCCCAGCACCTCCCCGGTCAGGGGATGTACGATCGGCTCGCCTTCGCGCAGAAGAGTCACCTTGGCTGTCACCGTCAGTCCGTCTTGCTGACCAGCATCGATGATGACCTCAGCACCGTCGACGACGGTCACCTTGGCGATCGCCGTTGAGGCATCGGATTCGGCAGGGAGAAAGCCGACTACGAGGGCCAGCAACAAGGCAATTGCAGTTGGAATGCCCGGTACTCGGGCAGCACGGCTGTGGGTCGTGAGTATTCTACGAACCGGTGACCGGGCTATTGGATGGGGAGGATGTGACGTCATGGCTGTCCGTCGGCGGTGGATGGCGGTTGGCGAGTTCCGTATTCACTCAAGGTCACAGCCAGAGAGCCGGAGGCATCTGCTGGCCATTGCTGTCGCCCCACCAGGCCGATCCCGGGGGCGTAAAAGGAGGAGTAAGACACTGCCGCTGCGTCCGACTCGTCGGGACGAAAGCGCGTGACAACCTCCAGACATCTTTCAAATCGGTGGCCACCGATGACGATGGCCGTGTCGCCTTGAGCGACCCACTTCTCAATCTGCAGCCCCTGGCTGCGGTATCTGACCGGGGCCCCTGATGCGTCAAGCTGCACGGGGATGATATTCACCCCCCCATTCGTACCCATTTCGTAGATCTTGCTGTCCTCGACATAGGCGATTGTGCCATCGGCGAAGAAAAACAGATCACTTGCATTCTCTCGACCTTCCTGCCGCACGATGCTGCGCTCCACCTGCGTGACAACATCGCTGTCGCGCTCGTGGTAGTTATACACCCAGTAGCGTCCAATCTCCATGGGGTAATGAACAACCCCACCCGGCTCTCTTTTCGCCGGAATCGCTACTTCAGCAGCATTTGCAGTCTGCCCGTCCCCTATCTGCGGCTTCTGCTCAGCCCTTGCGGCACCGGCTGTCGCCATCATGGCTGTTGACAGTTGTGGTGCAGAAGTCATCGGCGCCACAACGATTGCCGGCGACAAAGCGGAAGCAGGTTTTGTCTCAAGGGACCTTTCTTCCGCTATCTGTGGGCGCTGCTCCAGTGCAGGCCGTTGGTTCATCGACCGCAGCACGAAGCCACCCACGGCGGCCACCAACAGGACGGCACCTAATGCACCAATCACGCCGGCAATTTTCTGTTTCTGTCTGAAGGTCACGTGTAAGACCTTCGCTCCTTATATCGGCTAAGCCTGTGCAGGCTTTACAGTTACGATATTTATTAGTGTGTCGTTACAGGGCCCGGCACAACATCTTGTGGGCAACGTCGATTCGACGATGACCGGGCACTGCACGTATATTCCACAGCTTACTTATCTTGAGCAATCCTGATGCCGGACGCATTCGGCACCGGGCTGTAAGGGCATCCTACGACATCGGTTAGAGGAGAAGGTAATGGCAACCACAACACGGGTTGGCTTGATCGGCTATGGACTGATCGGCCAGGCAGTGAGAGAAATGATCGAGTCCAATGACAACGGCATGGAGGTTGTCTTCATCAACGATGCCGACACGAGTCGGTTGACAGATCTTGGCGATCTGGGCCTGGAAGATCTGGGTGACTTCGACAGCCGCAGTGCCGATCTGATTGTCGAAATGGCTCATCCTGATGTGACCCGCAAGTGGGGGACGAAAATCCTTGAGAAGACGAACTATATGTTCATCTCCGTCACGGCCCTCGCTGATCGTGACCTCGAACTGAGTATCGAGGCGACCACCGCCAAGCACGGCACACGCGCCTTTGTTCCGCATGGTGGTGTCGTCGGCATGGATGCACTCCTGGAAAATCGCGACATCTGGGAGAGTGTCGACGTGGTGATGAAGAAGTCGCCAAAAAATGTCGACTGCGCCGCAGCGGGTGTGGATCCTGAAAGCATCACCGAGGAGACCGTCCTCTACGATGGGCCTACTCGTGGAATCTGTCCCATGTTCCCCCGCAATGTGAACACACACGCTGCCATCGCTTACGCCGGCATCGGTTTCGATCGTACCCGGTCAAGATTGATCGTCGACCCTGCCTGGACTAACGCGACCGTCGCCATTCATGCAAAAGCACCGGGTGTGGATCTCACAGTAGAACGCGTCGAAGAGATTACCGGTGTCACGGGTGCCAGCACCCCCGCATCGATCTACAACACAGTGCAGATGATTGGCGCCACGGGGCCAGGGATCCACCTGCGCTGATGAAGCCATTTGCAGCGGCACCGACCGCGATTCCCCGTTCTGGCATCCGTGAGATCATGGATATCGCCTGGGCAACGCCCGATGTAATTCATCTGGAGGTGGGGCAACCCGACTTCGACACGCCCCCGCACATCGTTGAGGCGACCTGTGCGCATGCTCGCGCCGGTCACACTCGGTATGTTCCGAATGCGGGAGTCAATCCGCTGCGGGAAGCAGCAGCCCGCTACGTGCAGGGAAAGACAGGCGTCGCCACAGGACCAGAGAACATTCTTGTCACTCAGGGTGCAGTGCTGAGTGTGGCGACGGCCTTCCTGTCTCTACTCGATCCAGATGACGAGGTCTTGCTACCCGACCCCGGCTGGCCCAACTACTCGATGGCAGCGCCGCTGTTTCATGGGCGCAGCGTCTTCTACAACCTGACGGCGGAGAATAACTTTCTGCCTGATGTGGAGCAGATCGAATCGTTGATCACCGACCGCACGAAGCTGCTCCTCATCTGCAGCCCGTCGAACCCTACGGGCCAGGTGTATGACGAGGCGCTGACGAAGCAGTTGATGGATCTGGCACGCCGGCATGACCTGTGGGTACTGGCAGACGAGATCTATGGCGAGATCATTTTTGATGGTGCCAAGCACGTCAGTGCCGCGGCCCACGATCCGGATAACAGGGTGTTACTCGTCACAGGTATGTCCAAATCCTACGCCATGACGGGATATCGCGTCGGCTTTACACGCGCCTGCACCGAATACATTGAAATGGCCAGCAAGCTGCAGGAGCCCCTGGTTTCGTGTGGCGTTGGATTCTCGCAGATGGCGGCAGCAGATGCCCTGGATGGGCCCCAGGATTGTGTGATTCAGATGCGAGATGCCTATGAGCGGCGTCGCAACATCGCCCTGGATGTGCTGCGTGCGAACGACATGTATCGCTATACACCAGGGGGCGCCTTCTATCTGCTCATCGATATCTCGGCATCTGGGATGGCTTCACGCGACTTCGCCCTTGAACTGATCTCCGAGCACAAAGTCGCCGTCGCACCTGGCAGCACCTTCGGCGATATGTGCGCCAGTCACGTGCGCGTCTCCATCGCGTCGCCTGATGAGATGGTACGTGAGGGCATTGAGCGGATCTGCACGATGGTGCAGCAGAAAGCGGCCAGTCGCTAAGATCGGCCCGAGCAAGCGATCGTGTAGCAGCCACACGAAGTGCTCCTGCTACACGAAGCGGTCCTGGCCATCCTGCTGTAGTCGATCAATCACCTCGCGAACGCGTTGGGCGTCCTGCTTCCGGCAAACAAGCAGGGCGTCCGGCGTGTCGACGACGACCAGATCATCGACACCGACGAGGGCGACCACCTTTTTCTGATCGCCGCCATAGACCGTCACATTGCCACTGTCGACGGTGACGACATTCCCCTTAAGAAGATTCCCCTCGCCATCTGCGGCCAGCACGTCTGTCAATGCCGCCCAACTGCCAATGTCTCCCCAGTTGAGGTCACCTTCCAGTGCAGCCACGTGCGGCGCGGGCTCGAGGATAGCATTGTCCACGGCAATCCCCTTCATCTGCGGGTATTCGTCCGCCAGGATCTGTGTAAGTCGCTCCGGGTCGTCGCCCACCGCACCGATTCGCAGGGCACGCTCGTGAATGTCGGGTTCGTACTCAGCGAATAGATCCATCACCGTCTGCGCTCGCCAGACAAACATGTTCGTATTCCATAGATACTCGCCGCTGTCGGCGTAGCGCGTCGCTGTCGCCGTGTCGGGCTTCTCGGTAAACTCCGTCGCTTCGAAGACAGGTTGCCCCGCGCTGTGACACAGAACCGTGCCTTTGCGGATATATCCATAGCCCGTCTCCGGCCGAACGGGCTTCACCCCGATCACATAGAGATATTCCGCGTGCTGTTCACAGGCGCCTGATGCTGCCTGGATGAGTTCGCAGAATTCCTCGGGCTTGCCGATGTAGTGATCTGATCCCAGAGAAGCAATGGTACAATCAGGCCATCGGGCCCCAAGCAGGGCGCATTCGAGGGCAACAGCGGGGCCTGTATTGCGCAGGGCTGGTTCGACGATCAGCTGGCTTGCTGGCAACTGCGGCAATTGTTGTCGTACCAGATCTGCCTGAGCGGCTCCCGTCGAAACGAAGATGTCCTCCATATCAGCGATCGGTAGAATACGCTCAACCGCTTCCTGCAGCATGGTGCGCTCGCCTGCCATGGCATGGAACTGTTTCGGTCGTGACTGCCGACTATAGGGCCACAGACGAGTACCTACACCACCTGCACGGATAACGAATTTGAGCTCTGCTGCCACGAGTCCCCCTTGAATCGGTTTCTTATGTTGTCGGTGTTGCGATCAGACAGCGACCAACTTCCGGCGCCGGACAAACACGCACGTTCTGTCCTGCAGGAATCATGGCCGTGTCACCGGGACCGAGGACGCACTCCTGCTTATCACCGGAGAGCGTCACATGCCCAGCCGTTGCCGTGACGGCGGCAAAGGTGAACTGCGTGTCCACCTCGATCTCCCCATCAATTACATCAAGACGGAAGTAGTCCGTGTCCAGCACGGTCGTGGATCCGTCATATGGTTTCAATTTCTGTGCAAGCTTCTGCTGCAACTTCTGCACCTGGGGTCGAAGGCTGAAGTCAGTGACTGCAAGTCCTTGCTCAACATGCAACTCACGCTTGCCACCATCCAGGCCGTCTCGGTCGTAGTCGTAGAGCCGAAAGGTGATGTCACTCGACTGCTGTACTTCGTAGATCACAACACCTCGACAGAGCGCGTGCACAGTCCCTGCGGGAAGATAGACCACATCACCAGCAGACACGGACTCGAAATGCACCACCTGTTCAGCTTCTCCGGCAGCGATCGCCGCAGAGAAATCCTCTGCACTGACACCATCCTCGAGTCCCAGGGCAATCCGCCCGGCGTCAGAATGCAGGATCACCCACGCCTCGGTCTTGCCATACGTACCCAGTGCATGTGCCCTGGCGTAAACATCGTCCGGATGTACCTGGATCGACAGATCGTCCTGCGCATCAATGAGCTTGATCAGAAGTGGAAATGCATCGCCGTAGCGCGCGATGACCGCGTCGCCCACGAGATCGGGCCCGTAGTCGCCGAGAACGTCGGCAAGACCACGACCTTCCAGAACCCCTGAAGCGATCGTGCTGTCGCGACCGGCCAAGGCAGAAAGTTCGAAGGCTTCCCCGATGCTTTTATCTGCAGGTAGTCGCTTGCCATAGAGCTCACCTAACCGTCGCCCTCCCCACACCATTTCGCGCAGATAGGGTCGCAAGGGCAGGATCTCTGGTAACTGGGGTAGCGACATCCAGCAAATCGGCCGAGAGGAGGATGGAGTAGCGTAGGTCGAAGGATCGCGGATCGAGGAAGAATGTAGAGGTGGCTTTCCGCGAACGCTATCTCCGCTGGTTCCGGATCGACTTACGTACTAGACGAATTCCTCGCTGGCGTCACCACGGGTGATGACGATCTGTCCCTGGTCCTCGAGTTGGCGGCACTGCTGCACGATTCGCAACTGCACTTCCTCCACCTCACTCAGGCGCATGGGACCAAGAAATTCCATCTCCTCAGTAATGAAGGTGCGGACCCGCTCCGACATATTACCCAGAATCTTGTCCTTCAACTCCTCCTCGGCGCCTTTCATGGCAACAACGAGATCTTTCTGCTCTACTTCCTTCATCAACAACTGCAGTTCGCGGTCTGTGAGCTTGATGAGATCGCCAAAGACGAACATCTGATTTCGCACTTCCTCGGCGATCTCAGGATCCGTGCCATCCATGATATCGAGGACACTCTTTTCCACGGACGAACCGGTGAGATTGAGAATATCCGCCACGACCTTCGTCCCCCCCACATCTTGATTCCCACCGAGGATGTCCTTGAGTGATGACTCGAGACTCTCTTCGATCTGCTTCAGCACATTGGGCGTGATGTTCTCCAGCGAGGCAATCCGATAGGCCACATCTGCCTGCATGTATTCTGGCAGGTGTGACAGGATCCCTGCCGCTTGCTCAGCGTCCAATTGCGACAACACCAGGGCAATCGTCTGCGGGTGTTCATTGGTGATAAAGGGAGCGATCTGCTGCGGCGCGACATTCTTGAGAATGTAGAACCCTGAGCTCACGCGGGTGGTGACGCGATCGAGAATCTCCTGCGCCTTACGTGGCCCGACGGCACGCTCAAGAATCTCTCGAGCGAAGTCCGTTCCGCCCTGGGCCAGCCACTCTCCTGTAAGCAGGTGTTGTTCGAAGTCCTCCAGAACAGAATCGATCAACTTCGAGCTGATCGTGCCCAGGCTCGCAATGGCTTGGGTGATCTCCTCAATCTCGTAGTCGGACAGGAATTTCATCACCTGACTCGAGGCATCCTCACCAAGAGCGACCATCAAGATGGCCACTTTGTGGAGGACGGGAAGTTCCTCCTCCTGACTCGGATCCTTGTCATCAGTGGCATAGATCGCCATGGGGCCCAACCTTCGAGAGGTGATTGCTTTGCTCTCGGTACATCGGCTGGATAGCGGATTCCTGTACTGTTTCGTCTCACTTGCACCTTTGTTTCACTGCTTGATGCCTCTTGGTAAACCGCTTCGCCCTCATTTTGGCACGATTAGCGATTGGCCAATCGCTGGGCCTCGCGCAGATTCGCCATCAGCACGACATCATGTGGACGTCGAAGGGAGGCCTGACGCAGGTGGGCGACCGCCTCCGCTGGTCTGCCAAGGATGACCAGCAGCTTGCCGAGATTGTGGTGCGCCGCCGTTTGCGTGCGGTCCAGCGAGAGGGCCGTCTCGAATAGTTCCTGCGCGAGGTTGAGTTTTCCCAGCGCCATGTGCACACATCCGAGATTGTTGCTGAGCGCTGCCGACGCGGCGCCACCTTGTGCAGCCTGATGCAGGTCTTCAACGGCCCCATGCAAGTCGCCGGTGAAGTATCGCGCCAAGGCCCGGGCACCCGCTGCGCGAGGGTGTATTCCACCCGTCTGGGCGATGACCTGATCGAGCAGTGAGAGCGCTTCGCGGTAGTGACGCTGACGTACGTGCAGTAGACCTCGATTCAGCCTTGCCGTCGAGTGTCCGCCCGCAAGGGCCTCATCATAGTGCCTGATCGCCGTGGGTGGATCACGCAGCCCTTCGGCGACGGCCCCCAGATTGTTGATGGCCTCTGGCATCGTCGCACGCAACTGCAAGGCGCGCTCCAGCGCCACACGCGCTTGCTGCAAGTGTCCCTGCGCAGCCAGTAAGGCTCCAAGATTGTAGTGCGCCTCCGGTTGCGTGGAACGGCTCTGCTCAACGAGCAATTGCTCCGCTTCCTGCAGATCTCCTGCCCGCCACGAGGCGACAGCAAGATTTACCCGCGCAGCGGGGAGGTCCGTTGCTGCGGCCCACTCGCCTGCGGCCTCGTCGTAACGGCCGGAAACCCAGAGAGCCAGGCCACGCAGATTGGCCGCAGACGCTGTCCTGTGATCAGCTAGTAAGCGCAGGGCATGCGTCGCATCACCCTGCTGTAGTGTTCGGGCTGCTGGCAGCAATTGAGCATCCGTCTCAACCAGGCTCAGCAATGGCCCATCCAGTACGCCCCCTTCGTCAACGACAAATTCGAGCTGCAGGTTATAGAATCGTTTGGCGTTCTGCGTTTGCTCTGTTGCCCCTGCAAAGAGCGCCAGTTCGCTGTGATAGTCCTGGTTTCGCGCAAAGGTTGTCGCCCCCAGGGCGAGCACAGCCAGAGCGAGAGCCAAGCGCCTTGTCGTAGATGGCAGCGACGAACCGAGCCATCCAAGCAGGAACAGCGGGGCGACCAGAGGTAGATACATACGGTGCTCGACGAGCAGATCGCGCAGCGGCACCAGACTCGATGTGGGTGCGAGAATCCCTGCAAACCACACAACCACAAACATCAGACGGCGTCGCCGCACCAACCCGTACCCCACGCCAGCGAGCATGAGAAATATGAGCAGGAGCAAAGCCCATTGTGGTCCATCGGAGACGGGCCAGCCATGATCAATCATGAGTGGCCGGGGCCAGATGACCAGTTGCAGATAGTGCAGGATCACACCTGGCTGGCTGATGAGATAGTCCAGGCGCCCGAAACCCTCGGCATCGCCACGAATCTGCGCCGCGAGACTGGCAGGATCTGTGAGCACTAGACCACTCAAACCGGCGACAACCGGGGCACCAAGAGCCAGATATAGAACCCGCCGCTGGCGCCACGTCGCGCGCAACCCTCCCGTGAGAATCAGCATGTCAAACAGTAGCAGAACCACTGGCAGAGTGATGGCGATCTGCTTTGTTACCATCGCCGCCCACCAGCTCAGAACAATCAGTGCCCACCATGCCCCCTGCCGACGCAGGCCGTCGTCTGTGATCGTCACACTGCGAAGCAACGCATAGAAACACAGGACATAGAGAAGACTGGCGAGGGACTCACCACGTTGAATGACATAGGTCACAGCCTGTGTCGTGAGCGGATGGACGACCCACAGCAACGCCGTCCCCCCTGCCAGGTCCCGCGGACCAACCCGCAGATCCTGCGGGCGAACACGCTGATCCTGCGTGCGAACACGCTGATCCTGCGTGCGAACACGCGGCTCCTGCGTGCGAACACGCGGCAAGTATTTGGCGATGCCCTCGATTTGCAGGGTACGGCGCAGTGATCCATATAGCAGGAGTGCCGTCGCCAGATGGATGGCAACATTCACCACGTGGTACGACCAGGGAGCGAGTCCACTGATGGCGAAATTGATGGCGAGCGTAAAGAACAGTAGTGGCCTTGCAGTCCCCCGAGCCGCTGCCCATGGAGGCCACAGATGCTGCAGATCATCATTGTCGACAATCCACGGCAGATCATCGAAGACGAAAACCCCATCGAGACTGGGCAGATAGGCGAGGGTGCCCAAGGCCACTATCCACAGCGACCAGCTTGACCAACGAAGCTTGAGTGACCTCATTGGCCTCGCACCTGGCATACTCGCCCCCCTTTATCCGGCACCCATCGATGGCTCACGCCCCCCAAGTAATCGATCCAGACTCGGGCAACGAAGATTCTGGCCAGAGCAGCGTCCAAGGCACCTGGCTGGTTCTGGCTCTGGCTGTTTGGGCAGGTCTTAGTCTGGGTCACGGCACGGGTCTCGACATTGTGTCGCTGGGGGTAAAGTGGATTCAGCTACCCGGATCTGTGAGCGATGCGGGGGGCCAGGTGGGTTTCCTTATTGGTGAAAGAATCCTCGCGGCAACTCTGGGTCTGACGGCGGTAGTCATTCTCTTTCTGATGGTAAACAAAGCCGCGTCCTTTGGGGCCCTTGCCCTGGGCAGCCTGATCCCAGCCTGGATTCTGTGCGGCGCCCTCGGGTTGCTCGCCTGGAAGCTGATCATCATCTACACGACCGAATTGGTGCACTTCGCACAGTATGCGTTGGTCGGCGCACTCTTCAGCATTGCCCTGGGTCGCGGCCGGCGTCCCCAATTTGCGTTTGTCGTGGTTTTTTTCCTCGGCATGTTGGACGAAGTCTGGCAACACTATGGTCTGCACGTCTGGCTCCTTGAAGAGCAGACACACTATCTGGATTGGAGTGATCCATTCCTCAATGGCATCGGTGCCTTCGCTGGCGTGCTGCCTGCCGCCTGTTGGCTACGACTGCGCGAATGCGGCACAACACAGATGCATGTCATCTACGCTTCGGCGGGAATCGCAGTCATTGTTCTGTTTCCACTGCTGCTGCTCGATCCTGCCACGCTCTCCTCCTGGTTTGGAAGTTATCCATACTATCCGTTCTGGGACGAACACACCAACTTCAAACCCGTTCATTGGGTCACGCCGTACGAAGGCATTCCCCTCATTCCCGCCTTCCTTCTGCTCGTAGGTTCAGTCCTCGACCCGGTCCGTCGGGCAACTTCCGTGATGGTTCTGGCGATCTGTGGATTGTTGTTCGGCATCGCAATTCAGCCTCTGTCACGGACAAATGGAACCATTGTGCACGAGAAGGTTCCGCATGCACTGGTCATGCCTGTCGCTGAAGATGTGATCACCATCGATGGCCATGCTGAGGAACCAGTCTGGGATCAGGCGACAAGACTCGGTCCATTCCGTGACAACCTCTCAGGTGGCGCTTTGGCCCCCACCTGTCGTGACCAACCAGCTCTGCCGAGGACCGAAGCGCGTGTGTTGTGGTCTACTCAAGCTCTGTATCTGTCGCTATCTGTGCGCGACGAGGATGTTTGGGCACGGCAACTTGAGCGCGACAGTCCCGGCGTGCTGAGGGACGAGGGGATTCGCATAATGATCGACGATGGAGGCGAAGAGGTTCTGTTCTACGAGGTTGACCTGTCACCGGCCAATGGTCTTGTAGACATGCTGCAACTCGTGGCGAGTGCACCCATTGACTTCGAGCCGTGGTCTCCGACGCTTGGCTGGCGTCACTTCGATGCGCCGCAGATTACGAGTGCCGTTCATGTCGAAGGTTCCCTCGAGATGGTATCGTCACCGCAAGTGCCGATCGTCTCTGCGCCGGATAGCGGCTACACGGTAGAGGTGCGCGTACCCTGGAGTGTATTCCGCACATCAAGCAGTCCCTCAAGCAACAGTGCCCACATCGCCTTGCCGCCGAAACCCTCTGATCGTTGGCGGCTGGGGCTCTATCGTTTGGAGACTCCACGCCCCAGTACCGAATTAGCCCAATCAGTGTCCGTAGAGGACGCCCAGATGCAGCTGGGTGTCAGCACGAGCCAGTGGCCCGCATTGATGGAGGAACGCGACTGGACGGTCGATGCTCAGGGCCGCTTGCCAGGGAGCCAGGTGTGGGGAGAGATTGCGCGCCGTTGTGGTCGATTGCAGGCATGGTCGCCGACATTCCTCGATCTACGTCGGCCAAGTCACTTTGGGGTGATCGAATTCTCACCGCCACCTTCCCTTCACTGATTCGGCTCGGATGAAAACAGCAACCACACAGCGAGTCGCCGTCATCGATCTTGGCTCCAACACGGCCCGCCTCGTCGTGATGGAAGCAACCCCTGGCTACGCCTATCGACTCGTGGACGAAATCCGCGAGGTCGTTCGCCTGCGTCAGGGCATGACACAGGATGGACTCAGTGATGATGCCATCGACAGGGCGTTCTCGACACTGCGCATGTTCACCCGCTTTTGCACCAGCACGCGGACCGATGTCATCCTGGCAACCGCCACCAGCGCCGTGCGCGATGCAGCCAATGGTCGTGCCTTCATTGACAAGGTCCAACAGGATCTCGACCTGACGCTGCGGATTCTCGACGGCGAGGAAGAGGCCTTCTATGGAGTCATCGGTGCGCTTAACGAGGTTCCCCTCGATGGTGGAGCAGTTCTCGACATCGGCGGTGGCAGCGCGCAACTGAGCAGAATCCAATCGGGCCGATCGGAAGTGGGATCCTCTCTGACCCTCGGGTCGCTGGCCCTGACGGAGAGATTTGTCAGCAAAGATCCTGTCAGCGCCAAACAAGTGAAGAGTCTCGAGCAGGAGATCTCTCGACAGCTGCACACGATTCCCTGGATCGACACGGTACGCGACAGCGACCTCGTCGGTCTGGGTGGGACGATTCGCAACCTGGCGAAGATCGAGACCATGCGGCAGAAGAGCCCGCTGAACACGCTGCATGGCTTTCTGCTGACGCGAGATTCCCTCGACGCAAGCATCGACAGCTTCATCGAACTGCCTCTTGCCAAGCGTCAACGAATCGATGGGTTGAGCCCGGATCGAGCTGATATCATTCTCGCGGGAGCCCTTGTCGTGCGTGGTGTCTTCGAGACCCTCGGCGTCGACCAACTAACCATTTCGACGGGTGGTTTACGTGAGGGCCTGTTCCTCGAACACTTCTGGGAACACCTCGACTATCCGGTCATCGATGATGTACGTCGCTTCTCCGTGTTGAATCTGGCGCGCATCTACGGCTACCAGAAGGACCATGCGAATCATGTACGCCATCTGGCGGGGCGTCTATTCGATCAATTGCTACCACTGCACGATCAAGGTGCACAGGATCGTGAACTACTCGATGCGGCAGCGCTACTACACGATCTGGGGACGATTATCGCCTACGATGGACATCATAAACATTCGCAAACGCTGATTCACTACAACGGACTGGCTGGATTCTCCCGACGTGAAATATGCCTGATCGCCCTGCTGACTCGCTTTCATCGCAAGGGGTCTCCCGACATCGAGGGATACGAGTCTGTGCTCAACAAGCGCGATGGCAAGACACTCACCTACCTGGCAGCCATTCTGCGCATGGCAGAGTTCCTCGAGCGCGGACGCAATGCTTGCGTCAACGACGTCATCACAAAATGGGATGACGATGCTCTGCGGATTACGCTCGTTGCGGATGAGCATCCAGCTGTGGAAATCTGGGAGACGCGGCGCAATGCGCTGCCACTGATGGAGAGTGCCTTCGGCCGCCGTGTAGTGCTCGACAGTATGGCTGCCCCACTCGACTGATTTGAGCTGCCACTTCCGCATCCGCGTGAAGGGGCTTTTCTTCTATACCCTGACCCTTCTATTCTGTTCAGGGTCTGTGACCCCTTTAGTCAGTGCCCCTTTCAAAATCTATTTCAGGATGAGTTGCCCAACGTATGTCTGAAGCTGAAAAGATCATCTATTCCATGGTGCGCGTGTCCAAGCTTATCAATCGCAAGGCGATTCTCAAGGACATCTCGCTTTCCTACTTCTATGGTGCCAAGATCGGTGTCCTCGGTCTCAATGGATCCGGTAAGAGCACACTGCTACGGATTCTGGCCGGCGACGACGACAACTTCGACGGCGAGACACATATCGCACCGGGCCACACAATCGGTCTGCTCGAGCAGGAACCACACCTCGAGCAAGGAAAAACCGTCCGTCAGGTCGTAGAAGAGGGTCTGCAGGAGACCGTCGACCTCGTCAAGGAATACGAACAGGTCAACGAGAAATTTGCAGAACCCATGTCAGATGATGAGATGAACGATCTCATCGCCCGGCAGACGCAGCTGGCAGAGAAGATCGAACAGGCCAACGCCTGGGACCTCGATGCGCGACTCGAACAGGCGATGGATGCCCTGCGTTGTCCACCGGAGGACACCGTCGTAGACCAGATCTCTGGTGGCGAAAGACGACGCGTCGCCCTGTGTCGACTCCTGCTGAAGAAGCCGGATATCCTCCTGCTCGATGAACCCACGAATCACCTGGATGCCGGATCGATTGCCTGGCTTGAGCATCACTTGAAGCAATACGAGGGAACTGTCATCGCCGTAACACACGATCGTTACTTCCTCGACAACGTCGCCGGCTGGATCCTTGAGCTCGATCGCGGCGAAGGCTTCCCCTTTAAGGGCAACTACACATCCTGGCTCGAGCAGAAGCAGGACCGCCTCAACCAGGAGGAGAAAGTCGAAGGCGATCGCCAGCGGACGCTGCAACGCGAGCTCGACTGGGTGCGCATGGCCCCCAAAGCCAGACAGTCGAAAAACAAGGCCCGCGTACGCGCCTACGAGGAACTGCTCAACCAGGACCGCTCTCAGCAGGATCGCGATCTACAGATCTACATTCCGCCCGGCCCACGCCTGGGAGACGTGGTGATCGAATCCAAGAGTGTGACGAAAGGATTCGGCGAGCAGCTACTCTTTGACGAATTGTCCTTCGCCCTGCCACCAGGTGGAATCGTCGGGGTCATCGGCGCCAATGGCGCCGGTAAGACAACTCTGTTTCGCATGATCACTGGGCAAGAACAGCCTGATAGTGGTGAGATCCGTGTCGGTGAAACGGTCAAACTCGCCTACGTCGACCAGAGTCGTGACGTGTTGTCTGGTGAAAAGACCGTTTACGAGGAGATATCCGGCGGTGAAGAGGAAGTCGAACTGGGCGAGCGCACAGTCAATTCAAGGGCCTATGTGAGTCGCTTTAATTTCGGCGGTGGCGATCAACAGAAGCTGGTTGGCGATCTGTCAGGTGGAGAACGAAACCGCGTTCACCTCGCACGAATCCTCAAGGAGGGGGCCAATGTCCTTCTTCTCGACGAGCCGACAAATGATCTTGATGTGAATACGATGCGTGCCCTCGAGGAGGCGCTCCTCGGCTTCGCGGGATGCGCCGTGGTCATCAGCCATGATCGCTGGTTTCTCGATCGTATTGCGACCCACATTCTCGCGTTCGAGGGAGACTCGAGTGCAGTATTCCTCGAAGGCAATTGGACGGACTACGACGAGGATCGCCATCGCCGCCTCGGCGACGAAGCAGATCAGCCGCATCGCATCAAATACCGACAACTGACACGTTGAGGTTTTGATGGCTACTGTCATTAGTGCCGGCACTGCATTCGACACGACCGAGACGGCTCGGATCATCACGGCCCTCAAGCAGGATGGGTACGCACATCTTGGCGCCGTCCTGGAGCAGGATGAAGTCGAAGCACTCCGCGATGCCGTCGTCCGCAAGTCTCAGGATCCGCGTATTCTCGCAGATCACGAGGGCGACCATATTCGCGGCATCAGTCTCATGCGCATGTTCGAATACGACAATGCCTTCCGAGATCTGATCGTCCGCGACCCCTTCGTCAGCCTCGCAGAAGCAGTGCTGGGCGACGACTGTCACGTGATGGCGCAGAATGCGCTGATCTATGGCGAGGGCCAGGGTGGCGGTTGGCATGTCGACGATGCCTTGCAGTTTCCTCTACCCGCAGAAACGAAGAGTCACGACGCTGCGTGCGGGCCCCCATGTCTGGTCATGCAGATCTTTACGCCGTTGACCGACATGGATACAAACGCAGGGTGTACCCAGGTCGTCCCTGGCAGCCACCTGTCAGGGCGGCGACCAGATGCAGGGGACGCCCCCAGCTTTATGGGACAGGAACCGATCTCGCTCGATGCCAAGGCGGGTGAGGCGTATGTGTTCAACAATCAGATCTGGCATCAAGGTGCGAAGAATCAGTCGACGTCGCCGCGCATTCTTGGCGGCGTCACCTACTCACGACGCTTTGTCGCCCAACGCTTCTATCCCTTCGTCGATTACCAGATGCCCGCGCATGTCTGGGAAGGTGCCTCTCCCAGATTACAGCGTCTGCTCGGTCGTCATGAAAAGGGTGCGTACGGTTGAGCGCATGAGGCTGGCGCTCAACTGGGGGGTTGAGAGTCTGCCAAGTGGCCTGTATCTCGCCGAATCTTTTTGCAGGTCAGTGCTTGCGAAAAGCAGCGGCCTCGCCCGGGGCCGGTGAGTTGTCGAATGATCCGCGCGCCCGCACAGCCTGCTCACCCCCCATCGCTTCGACACGCTCGGCCTGGTCGGCGCGTGCCTGCGAGTCGACCCGTTCTGGATCGAGAATCTGCCGTAATCTCAGCTCGAGACTTACCAGCACCTCCGCGTGATCTGCTGAGCCGGCCAGATCATTGAGTTCCTCTGGATCGGACACCATGTCGAACAATTGCGCCGGCGCGCCTACATAGTGGTTGTATTTGTAGCGCTCATCGCGAATCATGTAGGAAGCGTGTTGGGATCCTACAGCGTGATACTCACTCAAGACCGTTCGCTGTGCATCGGGATTGCTCGCGATCGTCCACAGTGATCTGCCTGGGAGCCCGGCATCATCGTTGTGGGATTCTGCCCCCACCGACTCGATGATCGATGGATACAGGTCAACGAGCGATGTAGGCGTTCGACAGACAGCCCCCTGTGGGACGTCTGGCCCGGCAGCGATCATGGGCACCGCTGCGGATTCATCGTACAAGCTGAATTTTCCGAAAATGCCTCGTCCACCAAGATGCTCCCCGTGGTCGGAGGAGTAGATCACTCGCGTACTCTGCGTAAGGCCGAGTGCTTCCAACTGCGTCAGGACCCGACCGATCTGCTCATCGAGAAAACTGCAGGCACCATAGTACGCCGCAAGGAGACGGCGAATCTGTGGCTCTTCGAATTGCGGATGAAAATCGAAAAAGCGCCGAAAATGGTCGATCACAGGATGCGCCGGCCAGTCGCCTTGTCGCCATTGCGGCGGCAGGGGCAGATCGCGCTCGGCATAGTAATCGAACCACTCGGGAGGACAGATATAGGGAGGATGGGGACAGACGAAAGACAACATGAGGGCCCAGGGCTTGTCATCATCCCGATGTGCAGCCAACCATTCGACGCCGCTGTCCGCATTGCGGCGATCGTATTGTAGATACGTCGAGTCGCCACCGCCGGCATCCAGAATGCCACTTCGTTTTCTGCGTACAGGCCCATCGTCACGCAGGCATCCCAACACATCTCCGATACCGTCGACGACGTGCAAGGGATCTATCGTTTGCGAGAATCCGTGGTCATGTTCTGGACCACTGAAATGTAGCTTGCCGATCGAATCGACCTGGAATCCTTGCTCACGCAGACGATGATGCCAGCTGGGTGTCTGGCCATCATAGGGAAACGCATTGTCCCAGTAGCGGGCATCGTGCACCCAGCGCCCTGTTGCCAGACTCGCACGGACGGGTACACATATGGGACAGTTGGTATAGGCCGTATCGAAGCGAGTGCCACGTTCGGCGAGTCGATCAAGGTGTGGGGTATTTGCCACGCCACCATAACAACTGAGCCCTGAACGTGCGTGTTGATCGGAGAGAATGAACAGCGTGTTGGATGCATCCACTTTGCGCCTCCACAGGGGTTGAACAAGGTGTCATAGAGATTCTCAGAAACGGACACTCACCTCACCGTTGTAGACACGACGCCCGAGACCTCTGGGTAACAGCGACATCGAGCCGTCGGGGGCTGGCAGTTGGCGATAGCCCACTACGTTGAATTCATCAAAGAGATTGGCCACCTCTTCGCGCACCTCGAGTTCGAAGCCCCCGAAGGAAAAAACCTGCGTCATCCCCACGTCAAAACGCGTGTACGGATCGTCGCGACGGGCATGACGTTCACCCAGAGCAAAACCAACGATCTGACTATCATCGATCAGAGGGAGCTGTGATGTAAAGGGGAATCCGGAGCCATATAGGAAACGTATGTGAAATCGTGACGCCCGCATCCAGCCAATGCGAAGATCCATCTGATCTTCCAGATAGGCGGTGGCCGTATGTCTTTGGTCACTGGCTGTTGGCACCCATCCAGCACCATCGTTGGTAAGATTCTCTTCGGAGTCGAGGAAGCTATACGTGACCAGACCGACCGCCCGGCCCACCTGGCCGCGCATCATCCATTCTGTTCCCCAGGCGCGTGTCCGACTGTCATTGGTCGGAGCATAGCGCACCTCTACATCGTCCATCGTCCACGAGATACGATCCCAACCGCGTCGGCCGAAAACTGTTCCTCTGATTCTCCAGCGCTCGCGCTGGTGCTCGATCTCGACGTAGGCATCGGCGCCCTTCTGCGCATCAGGCGTTTCAGCACCCGATGCGAGCAACTGCTTGTACTGCGCCGTCTGAGCTGACATTCCCACCGCCATGACCCAGCGAAATCTGCCGTGCTGCCGACCCAATCTTGCCCGCGGCAACAGGAGCCATTCATCCGACGCGTCCACGTGTAACGCCCGGGCCTCCCAGCCGCCGATAAAGGCACCTGGTTGCCAATTGATACGCATGTAGCTCCAACGATTCAGGAGACGTCGATCCACCTCTGCCTCGCCGGCAGTGGCTGGCAGTTGCCGGCCATCTAACCACAAGGTGTCCGCCACAAGGCGGTTTGCGTCAAGATCCGTCTGGCGTAACCCCACACCCAGTTCCCAGGTGTCGGAATGGTCTGGTAACAAGGAAATCGCCGTCTCCAGTCGGGACTGATCCAACTTGCCATCCACGATTTGGCGTGTCTCCAGCCAATCTGATACAGGTGCCTCGACAGGTGAGCCCGAGGCCCAGTCGGCGAAGAAGCTCAAGTCTGTGTCTTCTCTTTCCTCTCGTTTGACGGCACTTCCCTGCCAACGCAGGCGCCAGCGAAGGAAAGGAGTCGTCAACTGCACACCGACAAGGTCCGTGTCGTACTCGAAATTCTCCACACCCAACGCGTCGCCAATAAACCCACACTTGATCTTGGCGCCTCGATCCGGTCGGAAGTCGATACAGTCATCCCGCAGTTGGCGAAAGGAGGGCTGCAGGACGAGTCCACTGCGAGCGGACACACCGAACAGATGTCCGTCGATTTTTTCACCCCGCCACAGAACTAGAGCCTGCACGTCGCCATATTCGGGTGCTACATCACCACTCGTCTGCAGATCACGCGCGAGCCGTCCAAGATCGGCGCGCCGTACACCTGCGATCCAGCTGAGCCGTCCCGCACGGGCGCTGAGCGTCGCCGCCTGTTGAGTCGCACCGCCGCGCAGGGCTATCTCGAGTGAATCTGGCCGGCGGTAGTGGACGTCGATCACACTGCTGAGTGCGTCCCCGAGATGGGCAGGCAAGACGCCGGCGTGAAACGCCAGATCGCCGACGAGGTCGCCGTTCACCAAGGACATGGTCTCGCCCAGCCCATTGCGCAACATGAGAGGAGCCTGAACCTCGACGCCTTCGATATAGACAAGATTTTCGTCGAAACTACCACCGCGTACGTGATAGGAGCTTGGCGCTTGATCACCTGCCGCCGCGACGCCTGGCAAGACTCTCGCGATGCGCACAGGATCGGCCGTGGGAGTGGGATAGCGCCGCAGTTCGACGGGTGCAATCGTCGTAACCCCTGGCGGACTGGGCGCTGCGATGGCCACTGCAAGTCGTTCAGCGAGGCGATAAGCGATTCGGCGCAGGTAGATCCGGAGCGTGTCGGTATGCTCAGCAACTCGCAGTCGATGTTCGTCCTGCGCAAATGCTCCCTGTCGTAGTCGCAGTCGCCAGCGCCCGGGTGCCAGCGACAGACGGGTCAGACCAGCCGCGTCGGTGAATGAAGTGACGGAGACAGCCCCTTCTGCCTGCCGTGTGTCGGGCAGAACACGAACCTCGACATCCTCAATCGGCTCGCCGCTTATGGAGTCGACTACGCTGACTACGATGCGCGTCGCTGAAGCTGGCCAAGGCAGGCTGCACAGGAAGAGGAGAATCAGGATCGGACGAATCTTAGGCCTCGTACGTTTTCTCAGACATAACAGTTTCCAGCCTCGAACACACACTTGAGTCAGACGCATAGCGGCTCGATGCCGTTCCGGTAACACATCGCAAGCTGGCTGGAGCATGGCTCGTTGGACGGCGGCAGCGGTTTTTCCTACGCTGATTCCCATGATGATCGTGCACATTACACGCCACGGCCAGGTACTACCTGCCGGCAACGAGAGCTGGTCCCATGCTGACTACCCATCGGGAGACGGGCCACTGAGCGAACTGGGGCAGCAGCAGGCAACCTGGCTTGGCCAACATCTTAAGACACTCTCTTTCAATGGCTCCATCTTCTCCTCTCCCTATCGCAGAACCGTAGAAACTGCCTGCGCGATAGCCGCCGTGGTCGATACCGTGGTGCAGCCTGCAGCACCGCTTCGGGAGATCGTCAAGCGTGTCGAGCAGATGGAACGATTCGTCGGTCTGAGCGCCGATGGTCTGAGGAATCTGCACACACGGGTTGAGCCGGCGAAGGATTTCGAAGATGTGTGGTGGACACCACAGGCAGAGGATGATGACGGTGTCGAGGCACGAGTGGCTCCCTTTGTGGACACGCTGATAGATCAGGATTCAACGGACGTCGACCGTCACGTTCTGCTCGTCGGTCACGGTGCCTCGACGGGGGGCGTGATCCGCCATTTGCTGCGTCGTAGCGCACCGGAGCTGATCGGCCCACCGGATCCGGGTTGGAATTGTGCTCTCACCAGTTTCTGCTGTCATGGCGTTGATGGACCAAGCGAGTTGATCCGACTGATGGAGACGGATCATTTGCCAGAGGACGCCGTCACCTCAAATGCGCAGTCGCGCGCTGACGTCCTGGCCGCCAGGCGAAGCGACTAAGGAGACTCATGTCGATGCCCCATATCCAGGCGCACGGTCGATCCACCTCTCCCGACTGGGCGATCAGCCAGCGCTATATAGTAGGGGCCATGGGCCGTGCTGCGCACAGATTCGTCGACCATTCGACCAGAGAAGATGGCTCACTGATTCAGCGCAGCGTCTGGACGAGCATGGATGGCACAGACAATGGCTACGAGGCCTTCCTGTCATTCCCCCTCTTCTATCTGGTTGGGGGTGCCGACCATATCCACACCATGGCACGTCGTGAATGGGATGCCATTACGGCTCAGTATGAAAGCTATGGAACCGTCGAACGTGGCTTCGTCACGGGCTTCGATTGGTTCCACTCCTCTGAGAGCTATCCCTACATCTACTACCTGTCCCTGTCAGAGCCCGACAACGCCCAGGACCTGGCACGTGCCACCAGCTACGCGGGGATGTATATCGGCGATGATCCATTGGCACCCAATTGGGACGCGGAACGAAAGCTGTTGCGTTCGCCCCTCAATGGCAGTCGTGGGCCACGCTTCGACACGACGCTTACCGATTGGGACTATCATCGCCCAATTCTCGCCAACTACCTGGCCCCCTTTGAGGACCTGCCCGGTGGTGACGCAGGAGACCCACATTTCCGCGTCGATTGGACAGATGGTGCGATCTTTGAGCAGATCCTGCAGCGTGTCAATGAGCGCATGACCCGCGGTGATGTGCCGCTGAATCTGAGTGCTACGAGTCTGGTGACCCATGCTTACTTGCATACCGGTGATGATCGCTACCGGCAATGGGTCCTCGACTATCTGCAGGCCTGGATGGATCGTCGTGATGCCAATGACGGCATCGTGCCCGACAATGTCGGCCCCTCCGGCGCCATTGGTGAGAACATGGACGGCAAGTGGTGGGGCGGATACTACGGCTGGCGCTGGCCACATGGCGCACGCAACATCACCGAACCCGCCTTCGTCGCCGGTAGCTGCGCCGCCCTCATGACGGGCGATCTCTCCTGGCTCGACTTGTGTCGGTCGCAGCTGGATCAACTGTGGACTCTACGTCGCAAGGAGGATGGCCAGTGGAAGGTTCCTGCTCGTCACTCAGATGGTGGTTGGTTTGACTATCGTGACCCGGATCCATGGCTCTACATCCACCTTGCCTATATCAGTCAGAGCAAAGAGGACTTCGCCAGAATAGACGAGGTCTTTCCCGATCGCAGCAGTTTCTCTGGCCTGCCACCGAATTGGGGTGCTGGCAAAGCAGGGATCTGTCCCCCCATGGCTTGGCACCTGTGGAATGAAGGCGGCAACCCGGACTTCCCACAGCAGGTTCTGGAGACCACACAGTCCTCGATGCAGCGAGCGTTGGAGAAGATCGAAGCGGACGATTCTGATCCGGAGACGCGAGAGTGCTATCACTTTCAGGCGCTGAATCCGGTTGTGCCTGAGGCACTCGTGCAGCTGACGCTGGGAACACCGGCTGCACTATACAATGGCGGCTTGTTACAAAGTCATCTTCTGTATTTCGATGCAGAGCAGCGTCGTCCTGGGCTACCAGATGGCGTCGCGGCTCGGGTCGAACATGTGAGCGCAGACCACGCCGAGACTGTTCTCGTCAACACGGACGATCTGCACCCACGCCAACTATTGGTGCAGGCCGGTGCCTTCGGCGAGCACACCTTCACCGGCGGCGTTGTTGTCGACCCCGATGGAACATCCACGCCAATACAGATCGACACGGGGCCCCATGTGACCGTTGACCTGGGACCGGGTGCCCAGATTCGTCTTCGACTCGAGATGAAGAGATTCGTTCATCGTCCGAGCTACGACGGCCCCTGGAGACAGTGATTCATGGCACCCAATCGACTTTACTTGCTCTTCGCCCACCCGGCCTACCATCGATCTCGAATCAATCGACGCCTTATCGAGGCCGTGCAGGATCTGCCAGGCGTAACATTTCAGGATCTCTATGAGTCCTATCCCGACTTCAATGTGGATGTCGCCGCTGAGCAGCAAGCGCTGCGTGAACATGATGTCCTAATCTATCATCACCCCTTCTATTGGTACAATGCGCCGGCCCTGCTGAAAGAGTGGCAAGATCTCGTTCTCGAACACGGATTTGCCTACGGGGACGGCGGAGATGTCCTGCATGGCAAGCAACTGCTGACGGTCACCACGACCGGCGGTGGAGCGGGAGCCTATGGGCCCGAGGGAATAAATCGTTTCCCCATGCGTGAGTTGCTGACACCTTTCGAGCAGACGGCCAACTTCTGCGGTATGACCTATCTGCCCCCTTTCGTCGTCCACGGTGTCCTGCAGGAGGACGAGGCGACATTCCAGGACGCCGCCGAGCAGTATCGCGCCTGCCTTGAGGGACTGCGCGATGAGAGTCTCGATCTGTCGGGTCTGAAACAGGGCAGCTATCTGACCGATGCACTCGCGCCTGCACCCGTCGATGCAACCAGAACCGCTCTCACTGGAGATGGCATCGATGCACGGTGACAGTTTCCTCTTTCAAGCATTCATCTATCTAGCCGCCGCCGTTCTCTCTGTGCCAATCGCCAAGCGCCTCGGCCTTGGATCGGTTCTGGGTTATCTCGGCGCCGGTGCCGTCATCGGCCCCTTCGCTCTTGGTCTGATCAGCGATGTGGAGGCCGTGATGCACTTCGCCGAATTTGGCGTCGTGATGATGCTCTTCCTCGTTGGACTTGAGTTGCGACCCGCCCTTCTGTGGCGCCTTCGTGCGCCCATCCTTGGCATGGGCGGCTTGCAGGTCGGCCTGACGGCGGCTCTTGTGGCAGCCATCGGGTTGGGATTCGGTCTCATCTGGCAGCAGGCCCTCGCCGTGGGAATGATTCTCGCCCTGTCCTCGACGGCCATCGTCCTGCAGTCGCTCAATGAAAAAGGCCTGATGCAGACGCCTGCCGGCCAGAGCTGTTTTTCTGTCCTGCTGTTCCAGGACATTGCCGTCATCCCCATGCTTGCAGTGTTGCCATTGCTCGCAGTGGCCTCAACCGCATCGGCCGTAGATGCCCACGCCGGGCCGATCGCACACCTGCCTGGCTGGCAGCAAGGCTTGATCACGGTGGGCCTGATTGCGGCCATCATCATTGGCGGTCGATTGCTGACACGCCCCGTCTTTCGCTTCATCGCCAGCACCGGTCAACGAGAGATCTTCACGGCCTTCGCCTTGTTTCTCGTCATCGGCATCGCCCTGGCCATGGGGGCCGTCGGCCTCTCACCAGCCCTCGGGACCTTTTTGGCTGGTGTCGTGCTCGCCGAAAGCGAGTATCGCCATGAACTAGAGAGCGACATCGAACCTTTCAAGGGACTGTTACTCGGTCTGTTCTTTATCTCTGTCGGCGCCGCCATCGACTTCCCGCTGGTGCACTCGCAGTTCGGCCTGATCGCTTCCCTGGTTGGAATTTTGGTCCTCGTGAAGTTGCTCGTATTGGCCATCGTGGGCCGGATATTTCATCTGGCCACACCGGAGGGGCTCACGTTCACCTTTGCCCTGGCCCAGGGTGGCGAGTTTGCCTTTGTCCTGTTCGCCCTGGCCAGCGGCAATGCAGTCTTACCACCTGCCGTCGTCGACCCCCTCGTTGCTGTGGTCGCGCTCTCCATGGCATTCACTCCCCTGCTGATGATCATCAACGAGCGATTGCTGCAGCCTCGATTCTCAACCTCAGGTGAATCCAACCGCGAAGCGGATCCAATCGATGACGGCCCAACACCGGTCATCGTTGCAGGCTTTGGACGCTTTGGCAATGTTGTGGGCCGCTTGTTGCGAGCCAATGGCGTGGCCACGACGATTCTTGACCTCGACCCGGATCAGATTGCCGCAGTGAGACGCTTCGGACTCAAGGTCTTCTATGGCGATGCCCAGCGCATCGATCTGCTACATGCTGCCGGTGCCGAGCAGGCGAAGTTGCTGATCCTCGCCACAGACGATCCGGAACACACGACGCACCTGGCCGCCAAGGTCAGGCGCCACTATCCGCACCTGCGCATCCTGGCACGCAGCAATAGCCTCGAGCACTCGTATGATCTAATGCACGAGGGCGTCGAGGATGTGTATCGCGAGACCTTCGACTCGGCATTGGTCATGGGCGTGGATGCGCTGCGTTATCTTGGCTTCCGTGGTTATCAGGCGCTGCGGGCTGCACGCATCTTCCGACAGCATGAAGAGAAGGTCGTGGCGCAACGTTTTGAGATGCTCGACGAAGACGCCGATGCCTATGCTTCGCAGATACGGGCACACCTGACCGAACTCGATGAACTGATTCAGCGAGATGATCAGGAATTCAGGGCCCGCATGGACCATGCCTGGGAACCATCGCCACCAGCTACACGCGGCGAGTAAGCCAGCTACGCGCGGAGCGTAAACCAGCAAGCTCGACCACCATGCTCAACATACTGTGGGATACCCGAAACTATCTGTTCTGGCTCGCCAGCCTGTCCATTCTGTGTGTTCTGCTCGAGAGACTCCGGCCTTGGCGCCGTGAACAGAAACTCTCACGACCACAACTCGGTCAGGATCTGTTCTGGCTGATCTTCAACGGTCACTACGCGGGAATTGCCATCGCCTTTGTCGCCACGTGGGGCTTGGAGCGGTTCTTTGCCGTGGGCTCGACATTTCGCACGCTGTCAGCGATCGACTTACTGACCACGCAACCACTGTGGCTGCAGTTCGTCGTGCTCCTGGTCTTCAAAGACTTTCTCGAATGGCTCGTACACAATCTTCTGCACCGTGTTTCGTGGCTATGGCAGTTTCATAAACTCCATCACAGTATCCAGGAATTGGACTGGATCGGGAATATGCGATTCCACTGGATGGAGATCGTCTTCTACAAGAGTCTGACCTATCTGCCCCTGGTCGTGCTGGGGATTGATGGCGGCGTAATTCTCTGGGTTGCCATCGCGGGGACACTGATCGGCCATTTGAACCATGCCAATCTGAATATTTCCTGGGGTCCGATCCGCTATGTGCTCAACTCACCTCGCATGCACGTTTGGCACCACGACCTGATCCTGCACGGACATAAAGGACAGAACTTCGGCATCATTTTCAGTGCCTGGGACTGGATCTTTGGCACGGCACACATGCCTGCCACTGACAAGCAACCCGATCAGCTCGGATTCCACGACATCGATCAGTTTCCCCGCACACTCCTACGGCGATTGATCTATCCGTTCTGGAAATAGTCTGGCAGCCGCGAAGCATCAGACGGTGCCTGCAGTCCGTAATACATCACGTGCGGTCAAGCCGCCAGACATCGGACGTCATGTTGTTTCCTGCCACCATCCACAAGGCATCATCGAAGACATAGACGCTTGCTGCGTGACGCGGCGCCCAGGGAGTGTCGAGTAACTGCGTCCATGTGGTGCCGTCGCCACTCGACCAAACATCGTTGCGATTGCCCGTGTCGACATGATATCCCTCCATCACCCACAGTCGGCCATCCCAGGCGGCGATCTCGTGATACTGCCGCGGTGGAAATCCCTCTGGCGTGTGACACGTCCAATCGACGCCATCCGTCGTCGACCAGGCATCTCCGTAGAAGAGACGTTGGGGTGTGGTCGGCGTATCGTACGTGCCGCCGCCAAGCAACCACAGTCGCCCATCCTTGACGGCTGAGGCACCGACCATACCGCGCGGTGCCCAGGGCGCCTTGGCCTCCACGCATTCCCAGGACGCACCGTCAGTCGTCCGCCAGACATCTGCATGAAAACACTCGTCAGCACCGGGCGCGAATTCGGGCATCGTCTGGCCACCGATCACCCAGATATAGCCATCAAAGACGATCGTCTGATGCAATGCGCGAGGCGACCAGGGAACATCATCGGCGACGAGTTCCCACGTGGTTCCGTCTGTCGTTCTCCAGACATCACTTTGATAGTGTCCTTGGTTGCAGTCTCCCCCAACGATCCACATGGCACCATCATGCACCGCGTAGCCCGCCGTGTGCCTGCCTTCCCATGGGGCGTGGCCATGGAATGTCCAGTCGTGTCCATCTGACGATGACCAGATCTCTGAGTTGCAGTCATGCGGGAAATTCTCCCTGTCCCCAGGATTCCAGCCGCCGAGAAACCACATCTGATCCTTAAACACAAGGGCTCCCGCTCCGTCCCGAGGCGCAAAGGCGGCGTTGTCCTGAATACAGGTCCATCGATAATTTGTCGCCATTGAAGGTCTCTTTCCCTCGCAAATGAGGATATTAACGGACAGACATCTCGTAGATCAGATAAGGTTCCTGTTTCATCCCCAAAGATTCGTAGGTAGTGCGTGCCCTCTTATTCTCATGCTCGACATACAAGCGCAAACCGCAGACATCGGGATCGGCCTCGGCTTGTTCGACGACCCACGCGTGAAGGGCACGAAAAACACCTTGGCGACGCGCGGTGGCAGTTACGTAGACACTCTGGATCCACCACATATTGCCATCGCGCCAATCACTCCATTCGTGCGTGATCATCAGACAACCGATGACACGCTCACCAATTTCTGCGACAATGTAAAATCCAGCAGCGGCGCCGTGCAGGAAGCGCGTGACACCATTTGTCACCGTCGCAAGGTCGAGCTCCTTGCCCTCCGTCTCGCGAGCCAGGGCTCGATTGAATTCAGCGATCGTCCCGGCGTCTGCCGCAACGGCGAGTCGAATACTGACTGCGTCAGCCGTGTATTGATCGTTGGATCCGCCCATCTATCCCTCGTCCTGCGGCGACGATCGATCCTGCGGCACGCCGGAGTCTTTGGGTATCACCGCATCGAAATCCGCCAGAATTCGTTCATGCCGCTCTACAAGGGCCTCACGAAAACCTGAATGCGTAAAGATGTAACGGCGATCCTGACGAATTCCGTCGAAGATTCGCTCGGCGATATCCTCCGGATCAGATCCCTCAGAAACTCGCCCTTCAAGCCAATCGTGATTTTCCGTCATCTTTTCGGACGCCTCGCCGTCGCGAGTCCATCCATCTACAAGATGCGTACGGACGAAACCTGGACAGATCGCAGAGACGCCAACGCTCGCGCCCTCATCCTGTAGCTGTTGGTCGAGAGACTCGCTCAGATTCACTACCGCATGTTTGGTCATTGAGTATATGGCGATCGCCGGAGCAGAGATGACGCCAGAAATCGAGGCCGTATTCACGATCCGACTCGACCTCGTCTGGCTCATTAGAACCGGTAGAAAACTCATACAACCGTTGATGACGCCCCACAGATTCACGTCGATAATCTTGTGCCAGTCAGCGACAGCTGAATGCCATAGCTGACCCAGATCCCCAGCGGTGGCTACACCTGCATTGTTGAACAGCAGGGCGATATCCTGGTCCAAGTCTTGCGCCAAACCTGCCAACTGCTGCACGGAGTCTGGATCCGTTACATCGATAACGGCCGTTGTGATCTGGGCTGAGCCCTGACGGCGCAGTTGCACTGCCGCTTCATCGAGAACCGCCGCATCGATGTCGGCCATGATCACGTGCATCTCTTCGGTGACACAACGTGCCGCCAGGGCACGGCCGATTCCCTTTGCCGCGCCTGTGACGACGGCGACTCGGTCGGTAAAGTCCTGCATTCATTCCTCTCGGATCAAGCCAGCCGCGGGGCCGACAGGTACACATACCTACAGCACGTTGAACTCACTCTGCACCACACCGCTTTCGTAGCTTCGTGTCTCTATGTGCTTGAGCTGGATGTCGGTGGAGAGTTCACCAAAAAGGGGAATTCCCTGTCCGAGCAGAACGGGCACACGCGATATGATGAGTCGGTCGATGATTCCAGCTCGCAGAAAGCGCTGGATCGTCAGCCCGCCGTCAATGTAGAGGTGCTTGGCACCACGTTGAGCGAGGGTCTCGACGACTTGAGTGGGCTCGGCGAACATCACTTCGACACGATCCTGCATAGAAGATGGAATTTCGATGCCCTTTGACGTCAATACGATTACCGGGATCTGGTAGGGCCAGTCGCCACCGAAACTCAGAATCTTCTCGAAGGAGTTCCGTCCCATTACAAGATGATCAACAGAGGCGATGAATGCGGCATAGCCGTAATCTTCACCGTCGCCATCTGCACCACTGCCATCTGACTCGCTGGCCTCAGCTCCGGGCAACCAGTCAAGATCTCCATTTGGACGGGCAATAAAACCGTCGTAGCTGGTTGCTATATAGACGGAAGCTCTCACAGTAGACAGATCAAGGATCGACAGTCAGGGCGCGTGTTGCGATCTGGCCTGAGGCCAACTCTCGCACCGACAAGGTCCATTCACCAACCTCATCGTTCGTCGCCAGGTCGATCTCGATCTCCAGCAAGCCGTCGGCTGCCCCGTAGTAGCCGCTGAATTCAGCTCGTTTCCCGCGTGCATCAAAGACCTCAACCTCCACAGGAACGACGGCATCTACGTTGCGACCGGTCACATCCTTGATACGGACAAGCATCGTCAGCGACTCACCGCGTCGAGCCGACGAGGGGGCTTCGAGAATGACACCTTCGATCGGCTCATCTATGATGAGAAACACAGCGCCATCACCGGGGCCAAAGCTACTGCCAAAAGAGATACCGTCATCGGTCAGCTGTGTATCGACCCCCTTGTTCGTGACCAGATCATAGACAGCGCCATGCGCGCGACGCACTGTGAATTGCGCCGCAGAGGGCAGCCCTTTCTCCATCACACGGCCGTGATGGCCAACATAGTCGCCGTAGGTTCGATGGTCGTTGAGGGCAAACAGATAATCACTTGTGCCAGCCTGGCGAAACCGAACAACGACCTCTGAATTGTCAGATTCTCCATAGCGTTCGAAATAGGGATCCAGCTGTGCACGCAACTCAAGCGCCTTTGCCTGCAATGCCGCTTTGTCCTGATCCGGTCGACCACCTCGACGACGACTCTCGACCAGAATATCAGGAATCAGGCGTGGGGCGAGGTTCTCGTCCGCCACGAGGATTCCACCTCGACTCTGAAAAGCAGCAATCGCCGTCGCAACAGATTCGGTCAAGACGTCGCATGATGGCAGGACCAGCACGTCCAGGCCATCGAGTCCATCCAATAAGATTTGCTCCTCATACAGAATCTTCGGCTGCAACTGTGCCCACTGCAATATGAGGTGCATGTCGGCCTCCCATGTCCCACTCCAGCCATGGGTGCCGCGATTGGCGAAGATCTGCGAGGCGAAGCTCTCCAATAGTCCCACGCGTGCGACACGATCAGGCACCTGCAACAAGGTGGGCCCAAGTGGACGTATGACATCTCTCGTCAGTTCGCTCAGAACCTCACGGGTCTGTGGGTTGGTATAGCGATACGAACCGTGTTCAGCCCCGACCAGTGATCCCCAGCCATGGTACATGATGCCCTTAATAGGGCGTGACAACTTACTCCAGAAAGCCTCGCGCATGTGATCGGGTGCAATCGTGATGAAGCGCGCGTCGGGCAATTCCTGTTCCCAGTCAGTGTAGTCAGCCTCGTGTTCAGGGAGATCCGGCGCCGTCTGTGAACGATACCAGATCACCTGGGTCATCTTCATGACCTGCTGGCCTGGATTCCCTGCCGCCATGGCGAATAATTCATCCGCCGCCTGGCCAATCTTGATTGGATCGGGATAGGAATACGTCCATTGCGACACGACATCGACCTGCCCGCCACTGCCCCAGATGCTTGGCACGCGAACGGCGGGATCAAAGAACGTCCACAGATCGTCACGGCCCGTTGACTTGAGCCCCTCGTGGACGCGCGTGTGCAGACCATTCCAACCGTCCCCTTCACGCCAGAACCATTGGTAGTATTTCAGCAGTGGGTTGTCATCGGCGACAACACGATCAGAAGGAAATGACGCAATCGCATCGTAACGAACCCCACTCTTGCTTTGGGCCGTTGCTGGGATCTGAGCTCCCGTCGCCTGGGCGTAGCTCTCCACATCGTGCTCATGGAAACACAACTGCGTCGCATCGCGGATTTCTGAATGCACGAGAGAGGCCTGCAGGCCGGGATGATCGCCGAACGTGCGGGCCACGGAGGCGCCAACGTTGTAGCCAAAATCACGAACTTCGGAGAAATTGGCGCACACATTGCTGCGATCGATGGCAGGCCCTGCCGATCCATGACTCTCGCCAGCACGCTCGACGCGCCCATAGGTCATTGCCAGTTCATCATCGCGCATAACCCAGCGGCCAGGATACAAATACACGGCGCCGCCGAGTCCCTTGGCGACCAGGTCATCGAGCATCTCCACGTTGCTCGCATAGGCCTCGTCAGACACAGAGGTTGTTGGTTCCCCCGCGTCCCAGATCTGTCGATAGTCATGCAACCAGATCAGCTTGTGGGTGAAGCCGATGGCCGCCAGGGTTTCCGCATCACCGCCACCCCACATCAGCACCGGCATGCGCGGGATCCTTCGTGGAACGATCGTCAGCTCGCGCTCAAAGGAGGTTCGTGTCGTTTGGGTGTCATACTGCGCCTGCACACCTACCAGCAGTAGATAATCCCCCGGTCGCTGCTGAGTATCGACTGAAATACTGATGGTATGGTGCGAGCCAGCGGCCAACTCGTCTAGTTCAACAATCCTCTGGCGTCCCTGAATCTCAATGGTTGCCGAGAGTTTCGACACAGAGACATCGGCAACATTGTGCAGTGTCACCGATGTCTGAGCAGGATCTTCCATGCGTACGAACACACGTCGCGCGCCCCCGGACTCGATGACAATCGGTCTTTCCTGTTCCGGCCCAGTAGATTCCTGGGCGCTGAGACTCGTCGCCAGACACAGGATGATGGCACATGCGAAACTGAGTTGACTGTTTCGTCGGCCAGTCACTTGAGCACCTCGATCGAGACAGGGCGCCAGATTCCCCCTGCGTGGGCCGTATTCATGGCCCGGACAGTGATCTGATTCGGTTCGCCCCAGCGCAAAAACGGCGTCACATCCAGCCGGAACGACACGTTCCAACCCGCTGGGCCGATATCGTGGTCCCCGACGTATTCACCGTTAACCCAGACCCACGTTGACTCGTCCACGCCGCCGAAGGCTAGATCTACGCCTCGATGATCCGGCTTCTGCGGCAGGTCGATGGTGTTTCGATACCAACTGACACCGGTGTAGTCGTAGCCCGCTTCCTGCCAGACCTGTTCGATGGCGATGACATCCCAGCCTTCATCATCAAAGAGCGGATCATACCAATTGAGACGGTGCCCCTGTCGCAGTGGATCCATTTGAAAATGCCAGCCATCGACGGGCAAGGGAATTGCCTCCGTAACCTTCAGGTCGACATCCGTCATCTGTTGGTCCCGAATCGACGTGGACAATCGATAGAATGGCCACGTAGCGCGTGTAGCGATCTCGCGAATCTTGTCGTCCCTGTCGGCACCCGCCTGATGCAACAGACTCAGAACTCGCTCGCTGTGTGGTCGAGCTGCTGCGAGATATTGTACGGCAGCGAGTCGGACCAATACACTGGGGTCAACCAAGGCCCTCTCGGCAGCGTCCAGCACGCCATTGCCCCCTCGGCGAAAAATCGCCGCGAGTCCCGTCCGTCTGACGAGTACGTCTTCGTTGTCGAGGGTTTGTGCCAGCACGTCACTGGGCGTCGTAGGAGCCTGGGCGAGGCGGCGGGCAGCCGTCCGTCTTACGAGAACATCCGTGTCGCTGAGAGCTTCTACGAGCTGCGTCTGACTGGAGGTCTCTGCAGGCTCGAGCTGCAACAGATCAAGTCGCCGTTGCGCCGGCGAATCTATTCCAAAAGAGGAAGCAGTGGTCGTCGCACATCCCATCAAACCCATGAACGTCACCAGGCCCAGGTGGCGCACCGACTGAGAATTCATATCTGTCCCCGACTCTTTCCTGGCGTTGATTCACACGTCGACAATGACACGGCCAGCCTCACTGAGGCGTGCCTTGGTTTCCTCTGACAGCAGCGCACGTTGATCGGTCTGCTGCTTCTGATCACGACGAGTGAAGTAGGAATGCAGTCCGTATCGGGGTTCATCGGTGCGATTGAGAGTGCCACCATGCCAGGTGTGCGAATTGAAGATGACAACGGTTCCTGCCTTCGCCGTCAGCACCACCTGATCTGGATGGGGTGCCGTCGCATCCTCGAGCGCATCCTTGGGATGCTGGCCCGACCGATTTGAACCGGGGACAACACGTGTTGCGCCATTTTCCTCGGTGAAATCGCTGAGCAACCAGATGCTGTTGCAGACGTAGTAGTCTCCAGGGTCGACGGCGGTTCCCCAATCTGCGTGAAGTCCCTGGAGACCATGCCCCGGCAAGGCGGCCCGACCATTGAGGGACGAGAGACGAAGCTCAGAGCCCAACACGTGGCTGATTGCTGCAAGCACGCGTGGATGGGTAAAACAGATCTCGAAGATATCTCCTTTGTTCACCAGATTCGACAAGCGATTTGTGCCAGCCTCCTGGTGAACCTCCGTGCCCGCCGTCTCTCCCTCTTCCGCGACCAGTTCGTCGAAACGTTGTCGCAGATCCCGCACCAGGGCATCGCTAAGAACGCCTGGCAGAGGTAAGTAGCCCTGAGCGTCCAGGAAGTCTCGCTCCTGATCGCTGAGTAGATCGGGCGTCACATTCAACGCAGCCAGGGCCTCATCACACGTCATCATCGTCCTGTCCCCTTTGCGAGTCCGGGCAGACGGATCCGGTAACCGGTGCCCATACCTCCACGTCCTTCAATTTCCAGTTGACCACGTAGTTGGCCCACGAGATCTGCCACCAACTGTAGCCCGAGTGTAGGGGCCGTGGCGAAATCGAGATCCTTTGGTAGTCCGACACCGTCATCGCTGATCTCCAATTCGACATCCTCCTCGGATATCTGCAGACGAATGTGCAGCGAACCCACCCGTTGCGCCCCGAATGCATACTTCAGGCTATTGGTTACCAGTTCATTGACGATGAGACTCAGTGGAATCGCAGTATCCAACGCCAGGTGCAGATAGTCGGCATCCAGGTGTAGTTTGATGCTACCAGGGGCCACCCCGTATGACTTGAAGAGGATCGATACCAGTTTGTGTATCTGTTGGCCGAAATCGATCGCCCGCAGATCACCGCCGGCATAGAGCTCTTCATGGATCATGGCCATGGATTGCACTCTCGATGCACAATCCTGGAGGGCAGTATGGGCTTGCTCATCCACTATTTGATTGCTCTGCAGATTCAGCAGGCTGATCACGAGTTGCAGATTGTTTTTTGTCCGATGGTAGACCTCTTGAAGCAGCACGTCCTTGTCATCGTTGGCCTGCGCCAGCTCCGCAGTGCGTTCGAGAATGCGCGTCTCCAGGTCCTCCCGCGCTTCTTCCAGCTGCTGGTAGAGTCGCGCATTTTCGATCGCCACTGCAGCCTGGTTGGCGAGTATTCGCAATGGCGCAAGTTGCTCGACACGTATTGGTCGGCGCGAGTAGTAAGTGTCCACTGCAAGCACACCCACGATCCGGTCGCCAATTCTCATGGGCACCGTGGCACTGGCACCGATGTCACCCTCGATACTCTCGCGTCCCTCGCCATCGAGATCTTGCGTAAGAAAGAAGGGCAGATCGCCGCGAGCAATCCTGGCTGCTTCGGTCAGCCGATCTTCATTTGGTGGAAATACTTCGAAAACGGTTGATGTGATGGAGACGACTTCGCCGACATCATCCATACCCCAGGCACCGCGCAACAGGTCACCATCGCGCAGGAAAACTCCCGCACGATCCAGATCCATGCGGCTGCAGACCAGATCAATGACCTTTCGTGCCACCTCGAACTGGGTCGCCCCCGACAGATCGAAACTGTTGTCGTAGAGAGCGAGCATGGCGTCATCTACCTGCGCGTTCTGTGTCTGCAGGATTTCCAGACGACACAGGTCTTGGAATCTGACACAGAGGGCCTCAAAGTGAGGAGCCAGATGCGACAACGCATCGAGGGCCGTAGCGTCGAAAGAGGTCCCCTCCTCGCCGAGTACCTTGATCACACCTCGAGGCGTTGGCTCCACGAGACATGGACGATCCTCTATGTGAGTGCTGATCGACGTCGACGTGGAATGCGCCTGCCCTTCGACGCTGTCATTGGCGAGAGACACCGCCTCGAAACCTGTGGGACGCGGCAGTAGATAGTAGTGGTCCGCTTTCGTATCGCCGCGATCGAATAGATAGGCGGAAAGGACGGCCGCCGGACAGCCGTCGCGTCGTAGCATTTCACACAGGGCGTCAACGGCTGCAGGGAAATCCTCCGCCGTCCTGAGCGACGAAACGAGCCATAGGGGATTGGGGGGAGGGTCTGTCATCCGGTTTCCGGGCTACGATAGAGGACAAGATCTGCACGCGAAGGAACACGGGATCAATAATCCTACATACGTATGGTACAGCCCGGAAGCATGCAAGGGTGGGAGCAGGCGTCAGCTCAATTGAGGCGACTGAGGCGCTCCCGCTCTTGCTTAATGCAGTCGAGAAGCCGCGTGGTGGCACCACAGCCGATATGACGTGTGTGAGACCAGCCCGAGACGGTCGATATGGGCTTCGATATCGCCACCTACGCGAGGAAGCCTATTCGTCGTTCTGCTGCAACTCGTTGCGCAACTCGATCAACTCAGGCGCATCGCCAAGTTCCGGGAACATTTGATCAAAGCGATTGACCATTTCCGGAGCCAGAATCGATCTCATATGACTCATCTGATCACTATTGAGAAACTCAATGGCACTGCGCAGATGAGCTCGGCCCCGTTCGGCATCGCCTCTTCGGGTACGCAGTCCGGCGAGCCAGGCATGGTTCTGACACTGTCGAATCTCTAGTGTTTCGACGGCCGTCCAGAAAGACCAATAGCGCTCTCCCAGCGCTTGACGGAAGGCCGCATTGAGTGCTTCCATCGTTTCGGCCGTCGTCGACGTGATCGCCCTTTCGAAAGACTTGATCGCCCTCTTTTCGTCACCACCCGCAGCGTGTGCAAGGCCAGTCTCCGACAGGACCAGAGAATTCCAACCTGTGACGGCATCCAACTTGCCGTAGAGGGACACAGCTGCATCGGGCTGTCCAGAGAAAATGGAACGACGTGCCAGTTCCATCTGTGCGATCGGTTCGACGGGTGTTCCCGCCGCTTGTGTCAGCAACTCCCTGTTCTGCTGCAAAACGGCCAGCATATTGCCACCACTCTCGTCAGAGAATGCCAGAGTCGCCTGTAGAGAGGCCATCTTGAGTCGCAGTACGAGCCGATCTGATTCAACGGCAGCAGCCGCCTGTGCCTCGTCGAGGATGGCAATGGCCCGTTCGGCATCACGCGGGTGCTCCGCAAGGTCCTGAGGTGATCGTGCAAAGGTGTATGCGTCGGCCAGCAGCATTGCCAGTGCGGGATCTGCTGGCTGCAAATGGATGGCACGCTCAAGATCTGCCACGGCATCGCGATAGTGAATCTTGCCGAATTGACCACGGCTTCTTACGAGTAGGGCCTCCACCTCACTTGTGAACTCATCTCCAGGAGATTCTTCACGTAGGGTTTCATCGATCATGTGGGTTACCTCGTTTCGCATCTGTTCGCGTCCGCGTCGCAGACGCTGGCGCACGGCAGGTTCGGAGATGCCAAGCAACGTCGCCAGTTGTGGAGTGGATACGCCCTCCAGATAGTGGAGGACGACGGTCTCTCGCGTATCAGGCGCGAGCCGTTCGATTGCGTCCCTTACTACCCGCCGACGTTCGGCCCGTTCCAGATCACGGTCGGGAGAGTCCGGCGCCGCCAAATGAGGAGCCGTTGAGTCGAAAACCTCTCGCGGTGGCTGCCTCTGGCGTCGGTCGATCCAGCTTCGACAGCGATTTTCGACAATCGTGCGCAGCCAGCCGGAGAATCTCTCGGGTTCTTGAAGGCCACCGAGGCCGACGAAGGCCCGGACGAATGACTCCTGTGCGACATCACGTGCTGCATCGAAGTCACCCAGACGCCCCATAGCGATCGCGAACACGGCCTCCTTGTGATTGTCTACGAGCCGCGTGAATGCTGCCTCGTCTCCACCACGTGCCGCAGTTACGAGTGCTGCCGTTTGCGCTGGTGTTGGCTGAGCGGGTGTGGGTGTCGGCGCTGTGTCTGTCAAATGGTCCTGCTGAAAAACGAGTAGTGAGTTGCACTGACAAAAAAGACCCGGCCTGCAGTTGAACGTGACAGCCCTGTCACCAGCTCGTTACAATTCCGCGAATCCCTCGACGATAGCTTGCAGTGTCTCTGGCTGATCGGGAGACAGGGTCATCATCGCGCCGTGTCCACCATGGGCGACAATGGCTCTGCACAGGCGCCGTGTTCGCTCTGGATCACCTCCGGCAGAAACGGGCGGATAAAGTGGAACTTGGCCTGTCGTCTGTTTGGTCAGCTCCTCGACCTCGCGTTCATATAGCGCCTCGATAGGTAGATCACGTCCGCCTTCGAGTGCCGCCATGTCTCGCGGTATGGGCAAGTCAGCAACACCGAGAACCTGTAGAGCAGCCTCAAGCCATTCCTGCTCGCCTGGCTGGGAAACCGCCGCCAGGGCGCGACTCCATTCGAAGGCAGCATTTGTTGATGCCGTTGCCCAACCGACGACGCCCCCTGAAGAGCTGCCACCGGTGATATAATCCGTCGCCGACTCCCAGCCTCGCAGGTCATTTCCTCCGAGTAGACTGATGGATGGAGCAAAGACGTCGCTGCCAAAGATCATGGAAGAATCGACTTCCTGAATGCGTTGACGAAAGCGCCGCATCTGATTCGCCAACAAGGCGGAGCGCAGCCGGAACCAATCTGTTACCTGCCGGGGCACCCCTAAGGCGTCCAATAGTTGATCTGGTGGTAGTGGGGTCGCAGTTAGTTGCCGCAGAGCGTCTTGCGTGACGCCCTGCAGAGCACTGGCACTGTCGCGCAAGCTCTGGTGCAGTCCGGGCACGTCGAAACCGAGGGCCTCGCCGGCCGCCTTGCAATGACTACAGCCACAGGCAGCCAGGGCAGACACACTGGCAGGTTGTGGATACCGTGCATGGTCGACGCAGAAACCGTCGAGTTCGTAGCGTCGAGCGATATCTTCAAGGCCATCGGCAGTCCAGCCATTGATGGACTCTCGACTCGGACACAGTCCAATCCCCCAACGTTTGAAGTCGGGATCGAGGGCATCCCCATCAATCGTCTCGAGCGCATGTTCGGGATACACATCTCCACCGTAGCTCCACAACCCGATGTGCCCCCATACCTCGATCCCTGCCGACACGGCCGCGTCGATCACCTTCAGCAAGGCGGCGTCATCGAAGCCGCCGATGACGCCGGCAACGGGGGGATAGATCCCTTCCGCAGCCTTTGGCCAGAGTTCGACACGATCGCGCCAATCCTGGAAAGGCCCGCGGGCAACCAGGTCGTTGCTGGCGCGGAAACCTGATGTGTGGCAGATCGGACTTTCAGGCATGATCGTCGTCAGACCGATTTCGTCACGCAGCTGAACCAATTGCTCGGGATTCGCAGCGACTTGCTCCGTATGGCAAAACCAGATTAGACGGCGAGGATGGCGCATTTAAAGCCTCCAACATGGATCATTAGGGGGGATGACTCGTAGATGAACCTGCAATAGTATGATCTTCAGCAGGGTCGTGGCGCTCGTCGTGACAAGGACCGTTGTTTTCGATATGAGAAATACATCAGATTCGCCAATGAATCCACCGATGCATCTGGCCATCGCTGGCGCTTGGGGTTACATCGGCCGCAAGTTCGTGGAAGCGGCACAGACACTCAACTGGCAACTGTCGGTATACGACCCGGCTCCTGTGCCAGATGATGTATGTCTGGATGGGATCGACTGTGTCGCGACGCAGGAGGAGTTTCTCGACCTGCGGCCTGATCTGTTTCATCTGGCCCTGCATCCGGATGCCCGAAATCTTGCCCTGCAGCATCTGTTGGCACGCGATGGCGTCGCCATCCTTAATGAAAAACCCATGGCGTCGCCCCAAAGCCCGCACGACTGTGCCGGACTGCTGGCGCAATTGCGTGCCAGCACTGCAACTCCTGCGCCGATCCTGCTCTTCGACTTTCCCGAAGTCTACGACCCCATCACGACGCGCATCCTTGATTTTCTCAGGCAATTCAGAGATGTCCAGGTAGATTCGATTGCTATTGAGCGATCGAAAGATCGTGAAGATCCTGACAACCCACGCAATCAGAAAATGATGGTCCACATTCAGTATCAGGAGACCGTCCACTGCTTCGCTTTCGTTCTCTACCTGTTGGGTCAGCTACACTCAGATCCGGAGACTGTCCTGAATCAGGGACTCCGAATCCGGGGCCAAGCTGAGCCCTACGCTCCCCCTAACCCTCAGGACTACGATACGGTCGTCGATGGCAAAACCCTCTTCGATTGGCATCTTGGTGCCACGACGATCAGTGGTTGGACAGACTTCAAGGCGGGTGCACCTTCTACCAAGCTGCGGACCCTGTGCGGTGTCGGAGATGGACGAAACTGGCAGATTGAAGTCGACTATCTCGAAGGCGCCAAGAGCCTACGTATCGACGGCGTCGACCAGGGTGTTGATGCACGAGGCAGTTCCTACGTCGGCGTGCTGCAGACTTATGTCGAATGGCTGTCTACTGCACGTGGTGACCTCATGACGTCGACGGCTTTTCCGAATGCGCGTTTCGCTGAATTGACCTACCAGATGTCATCACTGCTATGGCGTAGTTGTTATGAAGATCGCGAATTCTCCCTGGACTCGACGCGAGACTTGCTCGCCTTTGATGCTGACTTCGCCACGGCACAGCGCACCTTTGAGAGATACGATCGAGAGGCAAGCAGTTGAGCCCTGTGCCCGCTATTTCCGCAACGCAGGCCAGACGCCTCGCGCTGGCAGCTCAGGGTCTCGACGGATCATTCAGCCCGCCCCACGGCCCGGACGGCACCGCCGCCATCTGCGAGCGGCTTGGCTATGTGCAGATCGACACGATTGCCGTCGTCGCCCGCGCCCACCATCACATCCTGTGGAGCCGCCAGCGCGACTATGCCGAAGATGACCTTGACCACGTCCTGGCAGTCGATCGGCGAGTTTTCGAGGGCTGGAGCCATGCAGCCTCCTTTATTCCCACATCAGACTATCGTTTCTACCTCCATGCCATGCGGTCGCATGCAGCCAGCCAACGAACGATCGAATGGGTCACAGCAAACAAGCAGATCGTCCATCACGTGCGGGATCGAATCAGCGCCGAAGGCCCACTTCGGGCTGCTGACTTCGCGGATGATCGTGGCAAGCGGGGCCCCTGGTGGGACTGGAAACCCGCCAAGGGGGCTCTGGAGATACTGTTGAGTAGTGGCGAGTTGATGATCAGTAAGCGTCAGGGATTTCAGCGCTTCTATGATCTGACAGATCGAGTCCTGCCAGGCCATGTTGATACGACGCTGCCAACCCAGCAGGAGCGAGCTGTCTGGGCCCTGGATCGTGCCCTCAGCCATCACGGCGTGGCAGGGGTCGCGCAGCTACGCGTGTGGAATCGAAATCCGGAATCGCTGCGTATCACGTTGCAGCAGAGCCTTGAGCAAGGCGCCGTGACCGAAGTCCGCGTTCGAGGCGACGACGGGCCGCCTCTCTATGTTCGCACCGACAGTCTCGAACAACTGGCTGCATCAGCGCGACCGCAGTCGGTACACCTGCTGTCCCCCTTCGACAACCTTGTGATCAGGCGCCCCTGGGTCCAACGCTTGTTCGAATTCGACTACACCATCGAGTGTTACGTACCGGCGCCAAAGCGAGAATTCGGCTACTTCTGCCTGCCCGTATTATGGGGGAACCGATTCGTCGGCCGTCTTGACGCAAAGGCTGAGCGCAAAAAAGAATCCCTCGCTCTGCGAAGAATGACCTTCGAGCCTGACCTGGCGGCGAAGCAGATGGATCGTTTGCTACCGAAACTGGCAGCCGAACTGTGGTCATTTGCTCGCTTCAACCAGTGCCACCGCATCCGCGTCGACGCAGTCCGTCCCACCGCATGCAGAACGGCGTTGCGTCAGGCCATCAAGGACACCCGACCGTAGCCCCTCCCCTCAGAAAGTACTCTCGCTGTTGGTCAACGCACACCAGCGGGCGGTGAACAGGTAGTCGATCAACAGAGTCTGCGCAGCATCGTTTGAGGGGCCAAGTTGTTTGAGGGCGTCCACCGCGTAGAACCGATTGTAGCGATTCTCATCGGTCAACATCCCTGCGAGTCCGTCGATGGTATCAGCGACCGCCTCGGGAGATTGGCGCATGGCCATCGCCGCGTTTCGACGTACCCGGTAGTCCTCGTCGCGTAAGCAGGCCGACACTTTGATGCGCGCACGATCATTCAACTTCCTGCTGCGTCCCAGCGCCTCAATCGCATTTCGGCGAACCCACCAATGCTCATCGTCGGCTGCCGTTGTCAGTTCCTCCATCACCTGCTCGGCTTCGATGGGGCGATTTCCGAGCGCGTCGGCAGCGCTGGCGCGGACAAGCCAGTGTTTGTCAGTCAGCAAGGCGGCGAGAGGGCCAATGGCATCAGGGGCGACACCCAATGCCTGAGCAGCTACTTGCGCCGTGGGATTGGTCCCGTGGGCGTTGTCTGCCGTCTTCGCCAGTGCCCGCTCTTCAGCAGCCATCGCATCATCTCGTAAATGCTGGATGAGCGTCTTTACGCCTCGGTCTCCTGCTGTCGCCAGGGCATAGGCCGCGTGTAACCGAACGGACTCGTCGCCGTCGTTGAGTGCCGCTTCGAGTGCTTCGATTGCGTCTCCTGCCGCCCCGCTTCCTGCCAGAGCCGCTGCCGCCTTGCGTCTGGTCTGTGAATCGGGAGACTGCAGATCCTCGACCAGGGGGCCGGCGGGCAAACCGTTGTTTTCAGGCTTCGGGGTTGTGCCGTGTAACCACGACCATACGTCATTACAGACAGCCGATTCTTGCTGCCACGAGGCAGTGGCTGACTGCACCTGCTCCGGCTCACGGGTGCGAGCGAACTGAAACTTGAGCATGTAGCGCTTGCGGCCAGAGGTGTTGGCCATGGCGCGATGCCAGCAGTCGAAATGCACGATGGACACGGTGCCCGCCTCGCCGATCAATGGCTCAGCCCCTTCTGTCGCCTTCGACGGATCGGGATCCGAGATATCCTGAAACCACTGCTGCCCCGGCATGACCCCCGTGGGCCCCATGTCGCTGGTTACATCCTGGGGATAGTAGAACGCCATGACCCACCGAAAACGGGGATGGCGAAGGTTGTGATCGTACACATAGCAGTCCTTGTGCCATGATTGTCCCTTGCTCCCCGGTGGATTCAGATGCGTCGCTCGATGCGGATTCATTACGTAGTCCGGACCGAGAAGTCGTCCCAGTGCACCGCGAACGGCGGGATCGTCATAGACCTTGGCGATTTCCGGCACGCGTGGCAGAATGTTGTTGCCTGGATTGCCTTCCTTGTCGAAGACATCGTCAATTTTCGAATACAGACTGGCATGGAACTCACGGGGCAAGGTCGTACGCACCACGAGGTGGCCATCCTCGACGAAGCGAGCCAGGTCAGTATCAGTGAGGCGGTTCGTATCGATCAACGTGTCTCTCCTGCAGTGTTGGAACAGCGGACCTCACAACGTAATTGCCTCATCCTCGCCAACGCCAGCCTCGAGCGATCATAGATCTGGCGAATCACGCCACCATCCCCTGCCAAAACATCAACAGTGCCCTGGTGGAACAAGGCGCGGCACGAATTGGGTCAACCACATCACCCTTGATGACCAGGTCACCCTTGACCTTTCGCCAAGGATCCGCCATAATCGTGTTAACTCGCCTGCATAAGGAGCAATTGAATGACCAGTATTCGCAAATCCATCGCTGCCGCGTTCTTCGGTCTCGCCCTGGCTATTGGTCTAGGGTTCGGCGTCACCGAATTGTATGCCAGTGTTGCCAACGACAATGGCCAGGAATGCCCCAGCGTATGCCCTCTTGATGAGCAAGCTGCTGCTACGTGCCCCGTAGACAAAGCTGCCGCATGTCCATCAGAGGCCGCGGGCGCCTGAGCGCGACGCGCGATCGAATGACCTTTTCTTATAGAGAAGCCTCCGGGGATGCCCGGGGGCTTTTCTCGTTCTACCCATAGTGTCGCCCATGGAGTTCATCGAGTGGATTCAGCTGCTGGCGCAGTCGGCTGGCCCCGTCGGACTATTCCTGCTTTCGGTAGCAGATTCGGCGGGGATTCCTACTGGTGGTGGTCCGGATGTGCTCCTGGTTCTGCAATCTTCCGTTGTCGATCATGCGACGACGGTTGCTGTCCTTGTCGCGATCGCCGCGGTCGGCTCCACAGCAGGATGTCTGGCATTGTACTACGTGGGGCGGCGCAGCGGTCGTGTCGCGCTGCGCCGTTTCTCCGAACCGCGGGTAGAGGGTATTCGCCGACGACTCAAACGGCATGGCCCATGGGTCATTTTCCTCGCCGTCATGGCACCACCGCCCTATCCGACGAAATTGTTTGTTCTGTGTGCCGGTGTCTTCGGCATGAGACCCATTCCATTTGGGCTCAGTACATTCGTCGGGCGTCTGATTCGTTATGGTCTGGGCGGTTATCTCGGGATGCGATTCGGCACGGAGGGTCTCGAGTTAGTGCATCAACACGCTCTCTGGATCGGGGGGGTGTTTCTCTTCTTGATGATGGCAACCGTTGTCTTCGCCGTGTTGCGACGTAAGCACCAAACGAACAGCGATTCTACCGGCTGACGTGTCGGCGAGCATTTGGCCAGACACGGCCAAGCCCGTTAGATTGAACCATTATCAGTTCAATCCCACCCCTGGGAGGGCGAACACATGCCCTATCATCTACATCGTCCCGGAACCGGTGCGCCCTCAGTGCTCACCGAATCGGATGTGCGACGGATCCTGAGCAGAGATCTGCCCGACAAAGAAATGCAGGAGTCCTCGTGGAAACGTCTCAATGCTGGCGAGCGCATATTTGTTAAGGGTGGTTTTCTGACCTGGGAACGCACCACAGAATAGACCGGTGCGGCGATGAGATCAGTTAGCTGAGCCAGCTGAACTCTGGACTCACCGCACGTCCGCCGCCGTGGGCCTGCATCAATTTTTCCTTGTCCGCATCTGACGCAGTCAGCACGTCGACGAGGCGATCACATACCAATTCGACGTCGTCACCGGTCAATTCGTTTGCGTCGATGGTGAACCAACCTTCGTCGACGTGGTGGGCCCGAACCCGAATCGATGGACGCCCCGCCTCGAGTTCCGCAGCCACGACTGCGGCGCTGATCTTCGCTCCATCTGGATCAATACGAATCTGGGCTCGACTGAATGGGTTGCCATTCGGATCGTTCTCCACATCGAGGCCAACGCCTGCGAGTCCGCGGAGTCGATCATGGATGCGGTCGCGCTTTGCGTCCTGCTGCGATTTCCATTGTTGCGTGTCAGTTGCCATGCGCACTTCCAGGGAAGCGAGGACGCCGAAGATCCCCTCCTTGCCAACCTTCATGGGACGCCCAATGCCACGATTCTGCAGGTAGACAGCGTCTACCAGTTCCCGACGTCCCGCAACAACACCGGCCGTCGTGCCACAGAGAAACTTGTGCCCCGAACAGATGGCGATGTCGGCGCCCGCTGCCAGAATTTTCGGCATGACGAAGGATTGCGCGGCAGCGTCGACGATCACAGGCACTCCCTTTGCGTGCGCCAGTTCCACAACTCTGGAGAGGGGAATGCAGCCGAAACGCGTTGTATGATGCGAAACGACGAAGATGACAGCTGCTGTATCGTCATCCATGGCATGGGTCAGATGCGATTCCTTGGCGCCATTCACCGTACCAATTTCAACGACGTGGGCACCTGCAAGTCGACACATCTGGGTTTCAGGCGCACCAAAA
>JABJJN010000049.1 GCA_018660835.1 Gemmatimonadota bacterium
CGCGCTGACCAGATACTGGAATTTCATGAACAGGGACTGGTCGGTGCGGCTCAGACCGGCGTGACTCGGGTAAGGGTCATCGTAGCCACCAATGGTGCCACCGAAGTAGAAGACGGTGAAGGGATTGAGCTTGTAGCTCAGTGGGGGAGTTATGTTGACCGCTATCCGCATGCACATTTCGCGGCATCGATCGCCAATTACGAACTACTTGAAGCGGCCCCCGCTGAGGTGCCCGGGCTAATCGACGACGGCTGGGCCCTCGTCGATGGCTGCCTCAGTGTCCCGGAAACACCGGGGTGTGGATTCGACGTCGATGCCAAGATCTTTGAACAGGCTCTGCTCACAGGAGAAGCCTGGCGCGTCACAACATCTGGCTAACTGAGGTTGAGGGGGAACCCGCCTAACGCGTGAGCCACCCCGGTAAGCGCAGCTGCTCAGACAGGGTCCAGGCTGTGACATAGAGAGAGGCCGTGAATTCGGTAGCGCGTTGTGCTCGCGCCACGATGAAGGCCTGCGCCTCTTTGCTGGAGGGCCCTTTGTCTCCCCTCAGGTCGGTGGCCAACTCGTAGACGCGATCGACCTGGCCGTTGCTCTCTGCTACCTGTTGTCGAATCGCGGCAAACAAATCTCCGGTGATGGCTTCAACCTGTACTTGCGCCGCGAGCTGGACCGGATTCAGCGCCATTTTCTGAACCGCTGCGTCGACGGCCTCATGAATCCCCGTATGAGGAGATTCGCCGTCGGCACCAGCACGACCATCATAATGAATCGTCGCATGCAGAGGCTGTACAAGATCTTGCGAGTAGTGAGCGACGAAACCCGCATAGACCAGGATCTTGCTCTGAATCACCTGATCCTGCGGCCATCTGCGGTGCTCGGCAAAGGCGACAGCCAGTCTCTGTGTCCATTCGCTGATGGCAAAAGGTGAGAAACCAACTTTCTCGGGCCGCACTGAGAGCACCTGGCATTGCGCGATGAAGTCGAAGCGTTTGTCTGCATATGTTTCGCCATCGAGCAGCTCGGGGTCGAAATTGTGCTCGGGAAATTCTGCATCCGAGACCAGAGGTACGCCGCGATTCTTCGCCAGGTCAGGGTCTTGGGATAAGTGTGCGATCGCGTCGCCGGCAGAACGGAAGAACTCGGGCATCTGCTCAGGCAATGCTTGAATCGAGGCCTTCGTCAGGATCTCGTGACCGTCCCCCCACCATGCGGCAGCGGGATGCGAGGCGGCCATCACAAGCAAAGCAATGACCGTCCAATGTCGGATCGTTGACATCGAACTAAGCGTCTGTAGGTTAGGCGCTGACATAAATTTGGCCCTCACTCAAGAAAGAATCTGATGGCTGTACGGCTAGGCGATGAAGCCCCTGATTTTACGGCAGACACGACAGAAGGCAAGATCAGTTTTCACGAATGGATTGGCGACGGATGGGCGATTCTATTCTCTCACCCTGCCGACTTCACTCCCGTGTGCACGACCGAACTTGGCACGGTCGCAAAGTTGAAGCCCGAGTTCGACAAGCGCAACGTCAAGGCCATCGGACTCAGTGTTGACCCCGTAGATTCACACAAGAGTTGGATCGGTGACATTAACGAGACACAATCAACGACAGTCAATTTTCCCATCGTCGCAGATCCAGACCGGGAAGTCGCCAATCTGTATGACATGATTCACCCGAATGCTCTCGACAATCTTACGGTACGATCAGTCTTCATTATCGGTGCGGACAAGAAGGTGAAGCTCACATTGACGTATCCAGCATCAACGGGCCGTAACTTCGACGAAATCCTGCGCGTCATCGATTCACTCCAGTTGACGGCGGATCACAAAGTTGCGACCCCCGCCAATTGGCAGGACGGTGATGACTGCATCGTCGTGCCGGCTCTATCTGATGATGAGGCGAAGGAGCTGTTTCCCAAGGGCTTCAAGGCAGTCAAGCCTTACTTGAGGGTAACGCCCCAGCCGAACAAGTACATGAACCAGGCAGCACGACAAGCTTAGCAAGTTTGTAAAAAAAAGCGCCCGTACCCCGGAAAGGGGTTCGGGCGCTTTGCAGTTGTGCATGTTCAGGAATCTGTCTTCACCAGTCTGTTTTCAGTTACCGGGGAGACAAGCGAACGGATCTAGGCGAACTAGTCGAGGCAGGCTCAGAAAGGCAATCCGTCGTCGTCACTTGCTGACGACGGGCCTGGACTTGCTGCGGACGGGCCTGCCAGCTCGATCGCATCCCCATCTGACGCCATCGCCATCGCCATCGAATCTCCCTGACCGTAGAGTAAATCGAGTTCAGCTGGGCCCTCTCCATTGCCATCGAGAATCCGCAGATCGCTGACAACTACCTCCGTGAGGTAGTGACGATTTCCGTGATCGTCTTCCCATGACCGGGATTGCAGACGTCCCTCGATGTAGATCCTGCTTCCTTTGCTCAGATACTGAGTCGCGACTTCGGCAAGCCGTCGCCACAGGACAAGGCGATGCCACTCGGTCCGATGCCGTTTGGTTCCTTGACGATCAGTCCATGTATCATCGGTGGCCAGGTTGGCCGTAACCACCTGAGTGCGGATAGTAAAGACAAGCGGCATTATCGTGAGTCTGGTGTGTGTCTGGCAAGCAGCATGTGATGTATTTCGCCTGCCGGTGGCCGGCGTGCTGGGACGGATCGTCTTCGATCATGGGCTGATGCGGGCTGGCCACGGCGA
>JABJJN010000064.1 GCA_018660835.1 Gemmatimonadota bacterium
CCAGGCAACCATCAAGCCGGACCTCTGGATGTCGCTTCATCGCGGCACCGATCGATTTGAGGACGATGTTGTACAGGCCGCGATACTTGTTGCCCCCGGATGGATTACCCTCAGCCGACGTACCGTGATCGGCGGCGCGAGCCTTGAAGCGCTCGACCATCTGCAAAAACTTCTGCGCCGTCGCGATATCCGCCACCTTGTCGAGCACATAGGGTTCAGCACCAATCAGTTCATCTGTCTCCGCCAGATTCGCCGCGCCGCCACAACGAATCAGTTCGCGGGCAACCCATGCTGCCAGCGGGTTGCCGGAGACGCCGGAAAATGCATCCGATCCACCACACTGCAGGGCGAGTTTCAACTCCCCTGCGGGGCACTGGGTCCGCTGGATCGAAGAGACGGGGTCAACCCAGGCACGGATCTGCCGCTCTGCTTGAACGAGCATGTGATCGAAGGGGCCATCAATCGTCATGAATTCGAGGGGCATGTCCCCCGGGGTTCGATCTTGATCCTGCAGATACGACTGCAATTGATGATTTGGTACAGCCTCACTGCCGTAGTCGATGGCAAGAGCGGCCCCCACATTCGGGTGGGTCACAAAACCAGCCAGGGTACGCAGCAAGAGATCCCGATTGTTCGGTGTTTTCGTGCCGCCACCTTCGGTATGGGCGATGGCGACGACCCCGTCGAATCGATCACTCGTCGGCAGGTCACTGCATCGATCTGCCAATGCCCTGGCAAAGGCGGCCGTGCGCGAGGTCGTGCCCAACACAACGATGTGATTGCGCGTTCCGACACCGCGGGCACCTCGATCGAAGCCGGCAAAGGTGGGGATGTCTTCGCGACGCGGGAGGGCAGGCGCCGATGAGAAGGTAGCTTCGTCGAGCAGATAGGGGACAACTCGGTCTTCAAAGTTGGGTGCCTCAGGCAGCTCGAAGTCGATCGACCGACCATGCATCGCCTCGAGCATTCCGGGGTTGGTCACATACTCCCCCGGTGAGATCAGCCTGTGGGCGACACCAAAGGGAAGACCCCAGGAAAGCAACATGTCTCCTGCGGCAATTGGCTCCACTGCAAAACGATGCCCTTCCAGAATCGTGTGGGACAGTACGGTTTCGATCCCCGGTAAAACGATGCGTGTCCCTGCTTCCAACCGCCGCCCTGCAATCGCCACATTGTCCCCGGCAGCAGGCAATCGCCCTACATCGCTGAAGTTCATAGTTGTCACGACGGCCTCTTCTGATCAAACAATCCAAATGCGTCCGGATCGACGCGACCCGATTGGTGTGCGAGCACGGCGTCCATCACTTCGATGGCCATCCTCGACTCAAGAGTGACACCGGCGCGAACGCCGAGACACGGATCGTGTCGACCTTTGGTGAGCTGATAGTCAATTTCTTCGAAGTCCTTCTGAATCGACGACTGAGAACTCGTGATCGTCGAGGTCGGCTTGAAGCCGACACGGAAAACAAGGGGTGACCCCGTTGTGATGCCCCCGAGCAGGCCACCATGATGATTGCTCTTATAGCCATGGCGACGAATGGGGTCATTGTGTTCGCTGCCCTTGCGCAGGACAGCCTCCCCACCGCTACCCATCTCACATGATTGCACCGCATGGAGACCACCCAGACTACCCATCAGACGCATCTTCAAGCTATTATAGAGCGGTTCACCCGCCAGGGCAGGCACACGGACGCCGACCACTTCGAGCTGAGCCCCAACGGAGTCACCCTCTTTACGGGTCTTGGAAATCAGTTGGGCCGCCTCTTCGGCGAAGTCGGCATCGACGGCAGCCAGTTCCCCTCCCGCACTGGCAGATCGGGCGGTGCATTCTGCCATACGGGCATGGATGTCCGCAAGCGCATCGTCATGGACGTCGCTCGCGTTGACGAGATCCGCCAAACTTTCACGGGCACGCAGCTCACCCACCTGGCATATCGCTGAAAGGAAAACCGTTCCGAAACGATCCGCGAGAAACCGACGCGCCACAGTGCCGCCGATCACATCACTCACTGTCGAGCGATAGGATGTGCGACCACCACCGCGCGGATCGGTGAAGCCCATGGACTTGTGATATTTCACCAAATCCGCATGTCCGGGCCGAACGTCACCACCGGCACCGAGGAATTGCTCGTAGTCGGCAGAACGTTTCGCTGCAGAGAGCACGAGCGCCGCCAGGGGTTCGCCCGTTGTGCGCCCCGTCTC
>JABJJN010000059.1 GCA_018660835.1 Gemmatimonadota bacterium
TCAGATGGTCATGGCCGGCCAGGGCACGATCGGCCTCGAACTACTGGAACAACAGCCCGACCTCGACGCGATCATTGCACCTGTCGGTGGTGGGGGCCTGATCGGCGGTATCGCCGTCGCCATCAAGGAGCAGGCGCCTCAGATCGAGGTGATTGGTGTGGAAGCGGAGAATTTTGCGTCCGCCAGTCGCTCACTCAGTGCCGGACAGGTGACGGCGGATGCAGGCATCGGCAGTCTCGCCGATGGGATTGCCGTCAAGCAGATCGGCGAAACGACCTTTCCTGTACTCCAGCGCTACGTGGACCGGATGGTCACCGTCTCCGAAGATCAGATAGCCGGAGCAATTCTCGCCTTGGTCGAGAGCGAGAAAACCGTGGCAGAAGGGGCGGGCGCCGTGTCCCTGGCGGCACTACTGGATGGAGCCGCCGGCCTGCAGGGCAAGCGTGTTGCCGTCCTCGTCAGTGGTGGCAACATCGATGTCAATCTGTTGTCGCAGATCATCGAGCGGGGTCTGACTCGTGACGGTCGTCGTATCAGACTCGCCGTACAGGTACCCGATCGCCCAGGCAGCCTGGCCCAACTCACGAGCATTGTTGCAGAGGTGGGTGCGAACGTCTTGGAAGTCATCCATGAGCGCGCCTTTGCTGCCGGCCCCGTGGGGACCACCATGGTACGGCTCACATTGGAAACTCGCGGTCAGACACACGTCGCTGAAGTGACCCGGAGACTCGACAGCGAGGGATTCTCTGTCAGGTACTCAGGTCGTAGCGCCGCCGATCCATCTTGAATCGCAGCGATTCGCCCTCGACATGCCGACGTAGATTGTCGAGGCAAATATGGTGCATGGGTTCGAAGGCATCCGCCGCATCGTATGTCTTGGGAAATGGCTGCGAAAGACTGTGAGCCGTCAGGATCAGATTCGGCCAGCTTCGCGCCGGATGGTCTGCGGGGAGTTCCTCGGGTGGCCGCAGAACATCGAGACCGGCGCGCAGACGTCCCGTTTCCAGTTCGGCAAACAGGGCTTCCTGATCGACAATCGCACCGCGGCCCGTATTGATGAGCATGCCGCCCTCTGGCAGACGCGCCAACAGCTGTGCCGTCACCGTCCCTTCCGTCTCCGGCGAGAGACCGGCGTGAATAGCGACGGTGTGACTCAGGTCAAAGAGCGTCTCCAGATCAGGGACCCGCTCACATCCTTCTGGCACGGCATCGATATATGGATCGAAGACACGCAGCGTCGGACCAAAAGGACGCACCATGTCGATAAAACATCTGCCAATAAAACCACACCCGTAAATGCCCAGATCGAGGCGATTCAACATCCCCGCACGAAAGTCATCGGTCGGTCGCCAGTCGCCCACTGCGATCCGCTGCATCCGCGGTCGCAGACTCTTCAGCGACGCCAGCAGCAACGTCACCGCTCCCTCCGCAACAGCACGGGCCTGGGCGTCCCCCCAGTTGGTGACGGGGATGGATGATTCGATCAGGTCAACGGGAATCGTCTGACGTAGAGCCCCTGTAAGGTGGCAGATGTAGGTCAGGTCCCCCGGATCTCTCGCCAAAGATGCGGGTACTGAACGCGCTCCCCAGCTGGTGACGAGAACCTCACAGTCGCGGATCAGCTGCGCCGCGTCGTCGTCAGAGAGACTGTCACCATCCTCGACGAGCTGCAGGTCGCCAACCGCAGCGATGGCAGCGCGAAAGGCACCTGTCCAGGCACGTGGATCCGCCTTGTTCTGGGCCAGATGGAGAAGTCTCGGACGATGGCTCATGCCGGTGTTCTTGTGGGAATCGTCTCACCCTCGGGACGCGGGGTGTGCGGCCAATGCCCTGTGGGATCACTGCCACGGCAGGTGATGGCACGACGATTCCAGTCATTGTGGGCATGCACATCCGGTGGCACAAAGCGCATGGTCAACCCGCAACGCCGGCGCCGCGACAGATTGGGTTGTGACCCGTGCAGCAGGAGATCAGTATGCAACGAGATCTGCCCTGCCTTCATCGTCAGGGCGACGGGGTCGTCGCCGTACCGGGTCGCATCGATGACGGTCTGATTCAATACGTTGTTCTCCGCCGCATCACTGTCATCAAAGTCGATCTGTCCGTGCAAATGGGATCCGGGTATGACCGTCATGGCGCCATTTTCCTCATCCGCATCGTCAATGGCGAGCCATACGGTCACCGTCTTGCTGGGTGACAGGGGCCAATACGATGCATCCTGGTGCCAACTGACGCGGCGCGAGTCGCCAGGCATCTTACAGAAGAAATGTGCCCCCCAGCAGATCAGGTTGCTGCCAAGCAGATCTTGCACGTAGTCAAGAATTCGTGGCTCCACGATCATGTCGTACATGCCGGCACATTGAGCCTGCCAACCGTTGATTGAATAGGCGTCCCAACCAGCCGCTGTGGCCTGCGCCATCAAGTCATCGAAATAGACACGATTCGCCCTCACCTCTTCCGACGTGTACACGTCGAGGGGAAAGATGTAGCCGCGTTGGTTGTATTGGTCGATCTGAGCAGGCGACAGGTGCTGCGGTGTGTCGCAGACGCTGGGTACGAACGTCAGATCACGGTTGAGGTCTGGATGTGCATCACGTGGGGTCATGGACATGAATAACACGCGTCTGCCAGATCTCGACAACTAGCCGCCTTGATCGGCGACCTCTCCAGGGCCAGATTTGAGCTCAGTGCCAGATCTGCGCTCAGGGCCCCTGCGGCGCACTCCTGTTCATCGACTCGACCTCGGACGGCAACCTCGCGTCGTCCTCTTGAAAGATGCACCCACATGACCTGGGATCCGATCGAAGCAGACTCCATCGATGCCATCCGCAATCGCGACGCCGATCCATTGCGCACGCTCGCCCGGGGCGACACACCAGCGATCATTCTGCGTGGCGCCTATGGCGCCACGGACTGCGCCGGCCTCGTTGCACGATTTCTCGAGCGCGAGCTCATGCGTGACCCGACATTGCCTGCACAGGAAGGCGATCGCCGACGCATTGATATCGGCACAAGCCTCGGGAATCGCGGCGCTGACCAGGAGGACTTCCTCGAGCACGCCGAAACGACCCGCGCCTTGTTTGGCCATCTCTTCGCGGGATTGGCGGATCCTGTCGAGTTCATCTACGGCGCGCTGCAACAGCTGGCCGGTGATGGACAGCAGGTGCTCACGGCCCGGGAACCGGATGGGCGCGAATACGGCCCAGCGATCTTCCGGATTCATTATGATGGTCACGCATATCCGCCGCACATCGATCACGTGACCCTGCGAGAAAAACGGTTTAACTACGCCGTATCTCGCTTTGAGCATCAATTTGCCGGGATACTATGCGTGCAGAATGCCGTGAGCACCGGTGCCACACAGGGCGTGCTGCATCACTGCCTGTGGACGGAGCAGATTCAGCCACACATTCGCGCCCATACCTTCCATGAATACGCTCAGGAGCAGGGCATCGACCGCTGTCAGGTCGACCTGCAGGCTGGGGATCTCTACTTCTTCAATACGCGACATATACACGAGGTACCGGCTGTCGAAGGTGATGACCCGCGGATCGTACTCGCCATTTTCATCGGCTACAACGAAGGTGACTCTGACATCTTCGTCTGGGCCTGAACTTGCCAGCCGAACTTGCCAGTCTGGGCACTGACTCCTATTTTAAGTGACTGTGCAGTAATCGAGACAGCTGAATCGCGCCCAGCGGGGCGCCCGGGAGTCTAACGAACCATGCCGAATTTCAGTGTCGTCATAAGCGACGACGAGCCGTTTGAGCGAGCCCTCCGTCGATTTTCGTCAAAGACCAAGCGCAATGGTCTGCTGCGAGATCTGAAGCGGAAGCGTTTCTACACCAAGCCATCGGTGCAGAAGAAGCTCGACCTGCAGAAAAGCATTCGCCGCCGCAAGAAGGCGGAGCGTATCGCACGTCTGGCCGAGATGGGTCTGGATCGTCGCGGTCGCAAGCGTCGCTAAATAGACGCTGAGAATTCAGAGGCGATGTCAGGATCTGGTCCTGACATCGCCTTTTTTTTGGTTCTATTGCGCCGGCCCGAAGCTACTCCGACTGGCCTGACCCGCCGCCATTCTCTGCCCAACGGGCAAGCAATTCGTCGCCAATCAATTGCCGACGCCAGCCTCGGGCGAGGCGATTATCCTCCATCGTGTCCGCCGCTGCCCCATCCCGCAGAAGCTGTTTCACTTCTGACCGTGTCGCCACCAGGGCGGGATCGATGCCCTCAGCCGTACTGCGTTCGCGCAGATGGGCCATCGCCTCCTTCACGCCATCTTCGAAGGTTCGATCATGGCGATCTCGCGGTGGGCCAGTGGGCCACTGATCTTCAGACAACGTGCACCCCGCATCGACGGCGGCGAGAATCGCCTCACCATACAGATCGATCTCCTTCTTCCGAAAGGAGCGCACCTCGGCCAACTCTTCGCTTTTGGCCGGCTGACGCTGTGCCAGAAACAACAGCAGCTTGTCAGAGGCGATACGACCTCGTGGTCGATCGTAGGTGCGAGCTGCCTCCTCGCGCCAGACGGTCAACTCGCGCAGGACGGCCAACTCCCGACCTCGAAGCTTGCCGTAACCTTTCACGCGTCGGAATTCCTCACGCGGGTCGCGCTCTTCGTAGATCTGCGGCGAATTCAGACCGGCCATTTCCTCTTCGAGCCAGGGCAGGTAACCAGCCACTTCAGCGCGACGGCATATCTCGTCACGTGCCTCCACCAGATAACGAACATCGTCTTCCGCATAGCCGATCTGCTTCTGATCGAGAGGACGCTGCAGCCAGTCCGTGCGCGTCTCCGTCTTGTCGAGTTCAATGTCGAACAGTTCGACGAGAAGATCTCTCAGGGAAATGGTCGAAGCGAGGCCAGCAAAACCCGAGGCCAGACGTGAATCAAAGATGTTGTTCGGGGATGCACCTGTGGCGCGTTTGAGGATCGACAGATCCTGGGTCGCATCATGCAGAATCTTCTGGGTCTGCCCGTCTGCCAGCAGTGCGCCCAGATCTCCCATCCCCCCTTCGAGGGCCACAGTATCGACCAGGACGCAGTGTTCCCGATTGAGTCCGAGTTGTACGACGCCAAGAGCCGGAAAAAACGTGCGCTCCCATACCATTTCGGTATCGACCGCTACCTGGCCCGCCGCCTGTGCCGCCTCTACCTGTTCACGTAGAGCGTTTTCGTCGACGATCAATCCTCGTCCTCTCCATCAGGTGTGCCGAATCCGGTTCGGCGTGCAATCAGTTCATAATGCTCAATGCGGCGATGCGCTGAAAAATTCAGCGTCGCCTGCCGCAGACGTTGTGTCAGATCGAGATCGCAACGAGCCACTACAAGTTCGTCCTCCAAGGTAGTCGCCTGCGCCACGATCTGTCCCGTCGGGGCCACAATACAAGTGCCGCCGATCTGCTCGACACCTTCCTCGATTCCTGCTTTGGCGACGGCGACGACCCATGCAGCATTCTGATAGGCGCCAGCGGCCAGACTTAGGTGATTGTGGAATCCGGCAAGATGATCGGACGATGGATTGGCCGGATTGTGCACAGGCGTGTTGTATCCCATGACAATCAACTCAGCTCCCCGCAGAGCAAGCATGCGATAACTCTCAGGCCACCGCCGGTCATTGCAAATCATCATGCCCACAACACCACCAAAGGCACGCCACGTGGGAAACCCGAGATCACCGACGCGAAAGTAGAGTTTCTCGAGATTCTGAAATGGCTGTCCCGGCTGATAGCTGTCGTAACCGGGAAGGTGAATCTTCCGATACTTGCCGATGATCCGACCCTCGGCACTAACCAGGATACTACTGTTGTATCGGCGAATCTCCCCGTCTTCCGTCGTCAATTCGGCGAATCCGAGGTGAAAGCCGACACCAAGCCGAGCCGCCTCATCGAAAAGAGGCTGTGTCTGCGGTCCGGGCATCTGCTGCTCGAAGTACGCATCGAGAGCGCCCACATCAGTGATATGCCAGTGAGGGAAAAATGGCACCAGCGCAACTTCGGTGAAAACCACCAGATCGCAGCCAGCTTCTGCCGCCTGCCGCAACATCACAATGAGACGCTCGATCACATCAGCGCGAGAAGCATCGCCTTGGACCGGTCCTTGTTGGGCAGCACCGATCGTGATGGATCGGTTCGAGGGTTGTTCGGACATACAGCTTGTCGCGGTGGTGGGGGGGGACTCTCAGCCTCCCAGACTTGATCGGCTGCGAGATCGACGGGAACAGCGGAAGGCGGTAGTGTGTGCTTGAAGAATAGCCACGACCCGACCGTCTCGCCAGAGGTCACTCCTCATCCTGCGTCGTGTCGCCTTCTCTGGCGCGACGTAGTTGGCCCCTCGCCCAGCGATTCCGCGGGTCGAGTTTGACGGCCTCCTCCAGTGCTGCAATGCCCCCCTCACGATCACCACTTTGCAGCAGGAGGTTGCCGAGTTGAACATGTGTGTCTGCTGATTCTGGATAGTACTCCAGATTCTTGCGCAGCACCCGCAGACCCGCTTCGATCTCAAGATCGGTTGCCATCAACATCAATGTCTGCTCGCCAAAATCGTAGGCGGCGCGACCATAGTATTCTTCCCGCAATTCGCCGTATTTGGCCATCATCGCATCAAGACCCTCCTTCGCCAGTGTCTTCGACAAGACCTGCGCGAGGGTATAAGGCTCTTTCATCCCACGGTGGCAGGTGATGCATTCCACCTTGAGTCCACCGGGACGCGTGAGGAATTCATCGTTGATCTTCTGCGTCATCCGCATCATGTCACGTGCGATTTTCTTGTGCTTGTTCTCATCGGAGGCAAAGTCTGTGCGACGCCCTTCGCGAACGTGACAAAAGGTGCAGCGCACTCCAAGCCCATCCGCCATGGAATTCATCATCGCCTGCAATGTGTCGGGGGCGATATCCGTTGGCACGATCGTCAGATTCTTGAATTCCTCCGGGAACCAGCCCTGGGCGTCAACCGCCTCGGCCAGAGACAGACTCGACACCAGTGTGGCAAGGCAGGCAGACGTCAGGAAAGCACGAAGGCGCTTCAGATGATACATGACAACCTCGCTGTGAGTGCCTCTTGGCGGACACGAATTCTTGGATTCATCTGCTGGCCTCAGGCAGGACCGGACGCCATTGATAGTCAGGTTCGATCTTCTGCCGTCTTAAGATGCCAATGATCTCCCGCCACGTGGCGATCAGACCATTCGACGTGGGTGGCAGATCATGGGCGATTGCCTTGTGCAACTTACCCAATCGATAACACGGCACAGCAGCATACATGTGATGTTCGATGTGGAAGTTCATGTGCCAGTACAGAAAGCGCACAATGGGATTCAGGTAGATCGTGCGACTATTCATGCGAAAGTCAGGCACCTGATCCGTAAGTCCCACATGTTGAGAAGAGTTGCACAGAAGAAAAAGCCAGCCACCATAGAAGGACCCAAAGGTGACAAGTACGATCAGCTGCCACCACCCGACGTAGAGTGCCCCGGCGAAGAGGACGATGTGACCAGCCGTCATGATACGATCCCAGCGAAACAGACGGCGGCGGTCTTCGACACTTTCAAGGGGAAATAGAATCTGATCCCATCCCGGGTTCAGGTGGCCGAAGAAACCCCGTCGGATCGTGCCACGAATTCGCCGGTAAGCCCCTAGCGGATCACAGATCGCTCCACGCAAATAACCACGCAGCGTCATGTAGACGGGAAGAACAACCTCGCCATCCTCTGGTGGATACAGTGTGTATTTGTGGTGTTCCGAGTGACTCGCCCAGAAGTGCACGGGATTGTACCAGCCGAGGAAACTGAGCACGTAGAGGAAGAAGCGATTCAGCCACTGCGTGCGGAACACGGAACTGTGCACCAATTCATGGAAACCGTTGATGATGAAGGCGTAGCACATGCCGTGTAGAAAGAAGGCCGGTGGCCACCAATACCACGCCTGATGCAGCGTCGTCCACCAGGCGAGAGCGCCCGTTGCAGCCAGGACGCCGAGATAGCTGAGAGTTTGGATCCCGCCCAATACATCGCTGCGTCGGTTCAACTGCGCCAACTGCTCACGATCGAGCTTGGTGCGATACCAGCCAATGCGTCGTTTGGGGGCTGCTTCGTCCGTCATTGCTCATCATGTCATGTGAAGGATGTGCCAATCGTCTGGCTCAGCTGAGCTTCTAGCTGAATCTCTGACCCATCTGGAAAATTCCTCGACAGAGTAACCGAAGCATGGTCTCGGCGGTCAAGCGAGGCAGAAGCAAGTCCTTGCTGAGAAGCCTTCGTCGGGCTTCTTTGGCCGCATGAAAATCCTGATCTGTGGTGGTGGAGTCATCGGCGCGTGCACGGCCTACTACCTGGCTCGCAAGGGCGTCGATGTGGTCGTCGTGGAGAGATCCGGCGTCGCCAATGCCGCCTCTGGTAAGTCCGGAGGGTTCCTGGCGCTCGATTGGTGCCGCGAGTCTCCCCTCGATGCCCTCGCCCGACACAGCTTCGGACTCCACGAACAGCTGGCGACCGACCTCGGCCGTGACTTGAATCTGGATTGGGGCTACCGACGTCTCGAAACTCTCAGTGTCGTCAGCAGCAAGCGCCGTGACCTCACTTCGCTGGCAGGCGAGGCGAGACCTGACTGGCTCGGTGCCGACGCACGCGTACACGCCCGCATCGGCACAACACAGACAACGGCACAACTCGACCCGGAACGTTTCACGAAGGCCATGATCGCCGCCGCTATAGACAGTGGCGCCGAAGTTCGACTTGGCACCGTCGAGGGAATCGAGCTTGCTGACGACGGCACTCGGGCAACAGGCGCGATAGTGGACGGTGTCTCGATGCCCGCTGATGCTGTGGTGATTGCTATGGGCCCGTGGTCGATTCTCGCCTGCCGCTGGCTCCCCCTGCCCGGTGTATTCGGCATCAAAGGGCACAGTATCGTCTATCGCTTCGAGCCGGATTCGGCGGCAGCACTGTTCGTTGAGGTCGAGACAGAAGAGGGCGAAGTAGAGAATCCTGAGGTGGTACCTCGCATGGACGGCACGACCTACGTTTGCGGTCTCTCCAGCCAGGCATTGCTGCCCGTTGATCCAGCGACGGTGAGCAGTGACGCGGGAGCCATCGAACAGCTGAAGGAACTCACGGCGAGCTTTTCACCCGCCTTGGCCCAGGCTCCTGTTCTGGCCTCTCAGGCCTGCCATCGTCCAGTGACCGAGGATGACCTGCCTCTCATCGGTGCTGTCGCCGCTGTCGGCGGTGCCTATGTGGCCACCGGCCACGGCGTCTGGGGAATGTTGAATGGCCCCGCCACGGGCCAGGCCATGGCGAACCTCATCGTCGATGGATCAACACCCCACGTCGATCTGACTCCCTTTGATCCTGGGAGAATGCCGCGCTTCGACCCGGATCGCCTCAACCTACGCTGACCCAGTAGCGATATGCTCACTTGTTGAAGGAATCGTCCGGTGTTCCCGTGAAGCAACCCATCACCCAGGGGTAGGAATCGGTCACGTAGTAGGCATACACGCCGTCCGTGCTCATGCCATTGCACGCGTCCAGATCGCCAGATCCTGCGACATATTCGTAGTCGTCCACGAAGGTCCCGTCGTACATGCCCCCCGGATTGACACCTCCTGAGGCGGCGCGAGTGCCACTCTTGAGCTGATAACTTGAAGCCAGCTTGCGTATCGACCCGTCGATGGTCGCGTAGGATCCCCGGATAGGGAATCCATCCGCAGCAAAGCCGATCGTGGGCGACGGCGCCGAATCATCGTCGGCAAAGAGTGCCTGCGGATTGCCGTGGTAGTGATAGGTGCCGTCGGGCTGGGTGTGTGCATTGTGACTGTCCGTGCCGAAGTCGGCTGTTGCTGACATCGGATCAAAACGGAAAGGGGTCCCTGCCTGGAAGCACCCGATCTTGCCATCTCCTACACCAGAACAACCGGCTGCGAGCAGATCCAGCTTCACACCATTGAGGAACACGGCATTGTCGATGCGCAGACTCAGTGCCGTCGGTGATGCGGCAGCCGTCGGCGAGCGCGGCACACGATAGCTCGATGATTGCGCTCGCGGCGCGGTGACGAAGGTTCGATCCCCATCGTTGAAATCGTGATTCGGAATCGCATTGGAGGCGAAGACACAGTGATCGTCGGTGATGGTAATCGCCAGTTCGCCGGTGAAACTCATGCTGCGATTCACGTCTCTCACCATCGACTCATACTCATTCTTGTAGTCCGCACAATCACCACTGGCCTGGGTCAGAATCGCACCGGTCAGATCGATGGTCATCGGTTGGCCATCGTCATCATCGTCGTGGTTGGCCTGCCCGTCGTCGTTGTCAGGTCCGGTCATCGTATCCGAATCCATGTCTGTATCGCCACGGTTGCTATCGGATCCGCAGCCTGCCATAAGGAGAATGACGACCAGCCAGCAGACGGGGTGGATTCGGGTCAATCGCTGCAACATCTGTCTTCGCCTCGGGATTCTTTTGTTTCTGGAATTTGAGTTTCTTGGCTCAAGGACTCGCATTGAGTCATGGTTTCTTACAGGTTATTGTCTTCGGTCAATAACAGCCAGTGACCATTCAGCCCATCATCCTATCCAAGGAGTGCATCGTGAGCGCAAAGGGTACGTCTCGGTATGAAGAGTTGGGAGTGCGTCCCCTCATCAATTGTGTCGGCACGGTGACCAGATTCAGCGGCTCTCTGGCGCTGCCCGAAGTGCGGCAGGCCATGACCCAGGCATCAATGCAGTACGTGATGATCGAAGAGCTGATGGACGCTGTGGGTGCACGCTTGGCGGAGGTGATGCAGTGCGAATGGGGTCTGGTGACCAACGGCTGCGCCGCCGCCCTTGCCCAGGTGACCGCTGCCTGCGTCGCCGGCACCGATCCCGAACTCATGGGCCGACTGCCGTATACGGAAGGCATGAAGAACGAAGTCATCGTGCAGAAGTCACATCGCATGGGTTACGACCGGGCCATCTCGGCAGTCGGCACCAAGCTGATTGAAGTGACGACCCTCGACGAACTCGAGGCGGCCTACACAGAGCGCACGGCGATGCTCTTCATCTTCGGTGACGCGTCAGAGCGCGGCGAGATCACCGTCAAGCAGATGGCTGATAGTGGTCGTGCCCACGGCGTACCGAGCTTCGTGGATGCTGCCGCCGAGCGCCCTGATCTACCGAACTGGTATCTGGCCCAGGGCGTGGACGCCGTCGCCTACAGTGGTGGCAAATGCCTGCGCGGTCCACAGGCATCCGGCATGGTGCTGGGACGCAGGGACTTGCTGGAGGCAGCTTTCGCCAATGGCTGCCCAAATGCCTATATCGGTCGCCCCATGAAGGCGGGCAAGGAAGAGATCATGGGACTGCTCGCCGCCGTAGAGCAATGGGTGGAGCGCGACCACGAGGCCGAGTGGAAAGAGTGGGAGCGCCGCCTGAGCGTGATCACCGACGCCGTGATGGCCTTCGACACTGTCACCACATCCATTCGCACACCAAAACCTTCGAATGTGGCGCCGCACCTGTCGATCACATGGGATGCCGAAAAACTGGGCGTATCGGCACAACAGGTGCGCGAGCAGCTTTCCGCCGGAAATCCGCGCATCGAAGTTCCAGGCGGGCCCGATAGTCTGACGATCAACGCCTACATGATGGAAGACGGCGAAGAGGTCATCGTGGCGCGGCGTCTGACAGAAACGATGTCTGCCCGCTGATCCTCAGGCGCTCCTGAGGCCAGCGCGACAGACATCCCGTTCCGTATATCTGAACGTCGCTACACGCTGCGCATCACTAGTGGTGGTGGTGACCACCGGGGCCGTGGGCGTGGCCGTGCGTCAACTCTTCTTCCGTCGCTTCACGCACTTCGTCTACGGTGACCTCGAAGTGCAGCACTTCGCCAGCGAGAGGATGGTTGCCGTCGACGGTGACTTCATCGTCCGTCACTTCGACGACGACGATGAGCTGGGTTTCCCCTTCTTCTTCGCCAGCCGCTTCGAAACGCATGCCGGGCTCGATCTTGTCTACGCCCTCGAAAGCACTGCGCTCCACGGTCTGTATCATCTCTTCGTTGACGGCGCCGTAGCCTTCTTCTGGCTGGATCGTGACTTTGAGCGAGTCCCCGACCTGCTTACCCGTCAACTCTTTCTCGAGTCCAGGGATGATGTTGTCAGCTCCGTGTAGATAGACAAGCGGTTCGCCATCTTCGGACGAGTCGAGGACCTCTCCCTCGTCGTCTGACAACTTGTACTGAATGGATACGACACATTTCTCGGCGATCTGCACGGCGGGTTCCTTTGTAGTATGGTTTTTCGGAGATTTCCAACCATAGAATCTACGACATCCATCTGAGGCGTCTACTCATGTCGACACCAGTCAACATCCCTGTCGGTGGCACCAGTCTGATAACACTCGACCAGGCACAGGAACAAGCCCGCAAAGCACTCGCCGACGACAGATCTGTCATCGTCGAAATCGCCGGTGGCAACTACCGGCTCGATACGCCGCTGCACTTTGGCGGTGCCGATAGTGGCAGCGAGGCAACCCCCGTTGTCTGGCGAGCTCGCCAGGGAGAGACAGTGCGGCTCTTGGCGGGTGCAATCCTGGACGGATTTCGCCCCGTAGAGGACGAGACGACGCTGCAGCGCCTGCCGGAAAATGCCCGCGGCAAGGTGTGGCAACTCGATCTGGGCAACGCGGGTATCAGCGACTTTGGCGACCCCGTCTCGGGTGGGCTCGAACTCTTCTTCAATGGCGAACCTCTGACCCTCGCGCGCTGGCCAAATGCCGGATTCACACGAATTGCCGGCCTCGTCGGTGGCCATCCCGTCGATGTGCGCGGCACCAAGGGCGACGAAGACGGCAATATCTACGTCCATGGCACACGATATCTGCGCTGGATGGACGAAGCAGATCCGTGGGTCCATGGCTACTGGTTCTGGGATTGGGCCGATGAACGTCATCGTGTGGCACGCATCGACCCGGAATACGGTGTCCTGGAACTAGAACCACCAGCGCATCGTTATGGCTACCGCAGAGGTCAGTGGTTCTACGCCTACAACCTGCTGTGTGAACTCGACGAACCAGGTGAGTGGTATCTCGATCGCGACACGGGCATCCTCTACTTGTGGCCTCCCGGTGACATGGAAAGCGCCGAGATCGCCGTATCCGTCGGCGCCCAGGCGATGTCCATCGATGGCGCCCGGCACATCCATATTCAGGATCTGAATTTCGAATACACACGTGCCGATGCGATTCAGATTCAGGATGCAGAGAAAATCACTATCGAGGGCTGCACCTTTCGCAATCTCGGTGGCTGGGGTGTCGTCGTTTCGGGGGGTCGTGATGTGCGCATTCGTCATTGTCACATCCACGGCACCGGCAATGGCGGCATCCGACTCGATGGAGGCGATCGCCCGACCCTGCGCCGTGCCGACCACGTCGCCGAAGACAATCACATTCATGACTACGGTCGCGTGAATCGAATGTATCAGCCCGCCATCCAGATCAGCGGTGTCGGTCAGCGCGTCGTGCACAATCACATTCACCATGCCCCACACATGGCGATCCAATTTGCCGGCAATGACCATCTCATCGCCCACAACGACATTCACCACGTCTGTCAGGAATCCAACGACGCCGGCGCCATCTACTCAGGTCGCGACTGGACCTGGCGCGGCACGGTGATCCGCCACAATCTGCTGTGGGAGATCACCGGTTTCGAAGACCGCGGCTGCGTCGGCGTCTATCTCGACGACATGTTGTGTGGCACGCAGATCACGGGCAACCTCTTCTACCGCGTCACGCGGGCAGCGATGATCGGCGGTGGTCGAGATTGCCTGATACAGGACAACCTCTTCGTCGACTGTGAGCCATCCATCCATGTCGACGCCCGCGCGATGAACTGGGCCAGCTATCACGTGGAGACAACGATGCGCGAACGTCTCGAACAGATGCCCGTGACCACGTCACCCTGGGCCGAGCGTTATCCCGAATTGCTGACCATCTGGGAAGAAGAAGCGGCAGCGCCGAGAGGGAATGTCATCCGGCGCAATGTCTGTCAGTCAGGTGTGTGGGATGGCGTGCGTGATGACGCACGAGCCTACGTGGATCTGCGCGAGAATCTTGTCGCCGACGATGTCGGCCTCACCGGAGAAGCGCCACACTTTCGTCTGGCGTCGGACTCCCCCGCTCTCGACAGCGGCTTCGAACTGTGCCCCATCGATCAGGTCGGGCCGCGGCAGCGACTCCGTTAGGCGTCGCCGATCACGGCAAAGACATCGATCGCCACCTGCAGCTCCGACTTCCACAGTGCTTCGACGACGAGCCCCGTCGACGTCGGATTCACACCGTCCAGGTGTTTTCCAAACACGGGATAGACGTCCTTGCGCATCGCCTGGTCGGTGACGAAGGTCGTGATCTTGCAGATGTCCTTCATGCACCCACCTGATTCTTCCAGCAACACCTTGACGTTCTGCATCGCCTGCTCCGCCTGCGCCTCGGCATCACCGGCACCCGTCAGACCACTGCCATCCAGTCGCAGACCACTCTGACCCTGGAGAAACACGAACCGGCCTGCCCGTACGACCTGACTCTGCGGCCACATCACCTCGGCACCCGGCGCTGCGGGCATGCTGATGCGACGATGTGGTTCATCCCCGGGCAATAGGACAAATACGTCGATTTCAAAGTCGAGCTCAGGGCGCGCCAGATCATCGACATCGATGCTGGTGACGACGGGCCGCACATCCGCCAGATGACTCGCCAACACGGCATCGATCTGCGGTCGATGCGACGGATTCGTGAGATACGTCGTGATTTTGCACACGTCGTCAAGACTCGCGCCCGCATCTGCCAATAGCGTGCGTACATTCTGCATCGCCACTTCCACCTGACGCGCCGGATCACCCACACCGTCGAAGTCTCGACCATCCAGACTCATCCCCGTCTGGCCCTGCAGAAAAATGTGATCATTCGCCCGGATGACCCGCGCATTGGGATAGTCGATGGTCGGCATCAGATAGCCGCCCTTGGCGTTGGTCAGGCGAAATCTGTCGTGCCCTGCTGCCCGATCCTTGGGAAGGATCGCCCACGCGTCGATTTCAAAATCGATGTAGGGTTGCGCAAAATCCTTCACCACAAGCCCCGTCGACACAGGGTTCACGTGGTGCAGATGCCGCGCAATCACCGGATACACCAGACCCCGGTCTGCATGACGCTTCGTGTAGTTGTTGACGAGGCAGATGTCTTCGAGACCGCCGCCTGCCTCTTCGAGCAGGATCCGCAGATTTTCCATCGCCTGTTCAGCCTGCGCCGCCGGATCCCCTTCGCCGACAAATCCCTTGTTGTCCAGGGTAAGCCCCGTGGCACCCACGAGAAAGACCTGGTCCGCAGCAACGACGGCTTTGCTTGCGCCAAAGTCCCAGGCGCGGGCGTGGAAACTGTCGCGCGTGTTGCTGAGCCGAATTCGCTCGTGCGTCATCAGTGCGACCACAGACGTTTGTACTTCTCGTCCCCCTCTAACTCCAGCATCTGGTCGTACACCGCCTGCAGCGGCGCCAGCGCCCGAACACCGTCTTCAGCATTGCAACTGGCCGGTCTCGCCTCACGGATGGAAGCGAAGAATTCCTCATTTTGTCGCAGCACACCGGACTGATCTGCATTCTCAGACGATTCGAAGACCGTCTCGCCCGCAAAACGAATGGTATTGCCCGCAATCTCCAGTGTGCCATTCTCGCAGAGAAAGCGGTGACCACCGGCGCCCTGAGCGGCATTGTAGGAGAGACTGATCGTCGCCATCGCTTCATTCTCGTAGCGAATCAGCAGACTCACATCCATCGAGGTGTCATTGATCGCGTGCTTCGGCGCCAATTCACCGTGCACGCGGCGCACAGGCGAGTCCATCGTCCACAAGGAGTAGTCGACCAGATGACAGCCGTGGTGGAAGACGACATCGTCTACCCAACTGCGCTCATACCCGGTCCATCCGACATTTTCGTGGCGATAGGAATAACTGAAGACCTGATGCTGATAGATCTGTCCCGTCGCGCCGGAAGCAATGAACTGCTTCACGAACAATCCCGGCTCCGTGTAGCGCTCGGTGTGGGCCACCATCACATTCCGGCCCACTTCGGTCGCGCGCTCAGCGACCTGCTGTGATGCAGTGAGTGAAAGAGCGATGGGGATTTCAACGAGCACATGTTTGCCCGCATCGAGACTGGCCATCGCCTGCTCGTAGTGTACCTGCGAGGGGGAAGCGATGATGACAGCGTCGAGCTCGTCATCATCGAGGGCGTCCTGCAGAGAATCGGTGGCGCGCTCGAAGCCGTGCTTTGTGGCGAATTCCTGCGCCGGTTCCAGACGACGCCCCATGAGGGTACGCAGGCGGATGCCGTCGATTTTGTTGCAAGCCTGCGCGTGAAACTCGGCGATGCCGCCGTAGCCAACGATGCAGCAGGAGAGATCCTTCATGGTGCCGGCTCAGCCGCTTCGATCTGCCGGAAGGGCTCCGGATTCACGAACTCAGCCACCACTTCACCACCAATCAGATGCTCGGTGATGATGCGCTCCATCTTCTCAACTGTCAGCTGGTGGTACCAGGTCTGATCAGGCCACACCATCGCCGTCGGACCCTTCTCACACACACGCAGACAGTCAGCTTTCGTGCGATGCACACCCGAACGCGGATCGCCATATCCCAGCTCACGCAAACGCTTCTTCAGATAATCCCAAATCTCCGCACCGGAACCATCGGCATGACACTTGGCCTTAGTCGGCGTCGCACAGAGGAAGATGTGCCGTTCGATCGTGTCGTCCGTCTGATTCACTGGTCTAATCTCCGTCAACCTTACGAGACGCGCGTCCACTGCCTGTCGAGAAGCTTGTGAGTGTAGGGCCGGGCATCGCTGCCAGAATAGTCGTCGACAATCTGTCCGGATCCCTCCAGCAGATACTTGTACGTCGTGAGCCCTTCCAGGCCGACGGGACCACGACTGTGCAACCGCCCCGTGCTGATACCGATCTCGGCGCCCAGACCGTAGCGGTAGCCGTCAGCGAATCGCGTCGACGCATTCACGAAGACAGAGGCCGAATCGACGCCCTGGAGAAAACGTGTCGCCGCCGCCTTGTCTTCCGTGACGATCGTATCGGTATGGGCCGAACCAAACCGATTGATGTGATCGATCGCTTCCTCAAGACTGTCGACAATCTTCACGGACAGGACGTAGTCGAGGTATTCCGCACTCCAATCCTCCTCCGTCGCCGCCTCAACCTGCCCATTCACGCCGGGCAGGGCGCGCACACGCTCGTCACCGCGGATCAGCACCTTCGCCTCACCCAGCTCTTTGATCGCACGCTGCAGGAAACCCTCCGCCATGTCGGCATGCACGAGGAGTGTCTCCTCAGTGCAGCACGTCGAGACATCCTGGATCTTCGAATCGATGGCAACGCGTAGCGCCTTGTCGAAGTCGGCGGCGGCATCCACGTACACGTGGCAGACCCCATCCGTGTGGCCTGTGACAGGAATCTTCGTATTCGCCATGACGTAGGCGGCAAAGTCCTTCGAGCCGCGCGGGATGATCAGATCGATGGCGTCGTCCATGCCGAGAATCTCCGTCACATCACCGCGTGTCTCGAGTAGCGTCAGCCAGCCAGCAGGAATCCCCTCGATCCCTTCTGTGGCGCGCACGATGACATCCGCGAGAATGCGATTCGAGTGCGCCGCTTCGCTACCGCCCTTGAGCAGGACCGCATTGCCCGACTTCAGACACAGGGCGGCGATCTGCACCAACGCATCCGGCCGCGACTCGAAGATGACACCGATCACACCGATGGGCACGGTGACACGAAACAGCTCCAGGCCGTCGTCGAGCTCCGTTGCCCGCTGCGTCTGCCACAATGGGTCAGGCTGCGCCGCCACGGACTGCACCATGTCGAGGGCCGTCTCGAACTTGCCTTGGCGCAGATCGAGGCGTGCCACCAGTGGTTCACCGATCTCGCCCTTCGCCGCAAGAGTCGATGCCGCCTCGCAGTCGAGGGTGTTCGCCGCATAAATAGCGTCACGCTCGGCTTCCATCGCCGTCGCAATCGCCGCCAACGCCGCATCACGCACAGATGGATCCGTCGCTGCCAGCTTGCGAGCGGCATCACGAGCGCCCAGGGCACGCGTGCGCAGGTAACTGTCCGCCTGAGCCGTTACCGTACTCATGCAGACCGCGCCTTCAATGCTGCTTCACTTGCCATCGACATCATACGCTGCACCTGACTCATCACTCGTTGTGGTTCTTCGACCTTGCCCTCTGCCAACAACACATAGTCGACGAGGAAGTGGGCCCAATCCTTCAGCTCTGCAGAGTCACGATCGGCCTTCAGAATTTCTCCCATGTTGGCAATCGCCGGATGCTTCGGATTCAATTCCAGCGTGCGCTTCGTCATAGGGAAACTCTCATCAGACATACGCATGAGTCGTTCCATCTGCTGACTGACACCGCCTCTGGGTACCACGAGGGCGCAGGGACTGTCGGTCAGACGATTCGACTCCTTTACCTCACCCACACGATCGGCGAGTTCCGTCTTCAGATAACTCACCAGCTCAATCGTACGCTCACGATCTTCGATCGGTTCGTCCACACCCTCGAGCTTCACCTCCTCGGGAAGTTCGAGATCCTCCGCATCAATGGCGACAAATTCTTTGCTGTCGAACTTCTGCAGCGAATTCACCACCCACTCATCGACGGGATCCGTCAGATACAGGACTTCCAGATCACGCTTGCGGAAAGCTTCCATCAACGGACTCTGCTCGACTTGCTGACGATTTTCACCGGAGACGTAGTAGATCACTTCCTGATCAGACTTGGCCCGATCGATGTAGTCCTGCAAGGAGACCAGACCCTCTGTCTGCGTCGTGCGCGATGGCTTGCTCTCGGCGCTGGTGTCGGCGTCTGCATCTGCACTGGCATCCGCGTCTGCACTGGCGTCCACCTCTGTCGCTGCATCGTCAGAGACCGCAGCGTCTGTGGCCGCAGCGTCAGAGACCGCAGCGTCAGTGGCCGCATCCACAGCGAGCTTGGCAGAGAAACTGGAGTGGAACCGCAGCAACTGGCTCACCTTCTCCTGATTCTCCACATCACGCGCGACACCCTCCTTCAACACAATGCCAAAGGACTCCCAGAAGGTCAGATACTTCTCTGGCTCGTTGTTCGACATCTCTTCGATCTTGTTCAGAATCCGCCGCGTCAATGTCTGCCGAATCTTGGCGATCACCGGATTGTTCTGCAGTGACTCACGCGCCACATTGAGGGGCAGATCGTCACAATCCACCACACCACGAACAAAGCGCAGATACAGTGGCAGCAGGTCGTTGCAGTCGTCCTGAATGAAGACGCGCTTTACATGCAGATTGATCGACACCTTCGGTTCCGGTGCGAAAAGCAACTCCATCGGCGACTGCCGCGGAATGTAGACGACCGCATAGAACTGGATCGGCACATCAACCGCCGTGTGCTCCCAGGCCAGGGGCTCCTGATGATCGCCCGACAGATGCTGATAGAATTCCTGGTATTGCTCTGCCGTGACTTCACTGCGCGGGCGCGTCCACAGCGCTGACGCGGCATTGGCCTGCTTGCCGGCAACCTTAATCGGATAGGAGACATAGTCGGAATGGCGTCGAACGACGGACTCGAGTCGATGCGCATCGAGATATTCCTCACAGTCATTGCGCACGAAGACCTGGATCTGCGTTCCCCGCTCGGCTCTGTCTTTCGTCGTGGAGATCGTGTAGGAGCCATCACCGGTGGATTCCCAGACGACCGCTTCCGAATCCTTGTCGGCGGATCGGGTCGTGACAACGACACGCTCAGCAATCATGAAGACCGAGTAGAAACCAACACCAAACTGACCAATCAGCTTGAGCTTGCTCTCTTCATCCGTCTCTTCGTTGAGGGCCTCGACGAAATCACGCGATCCGGAGCGAGCGATCGTACCGATATTCGTATTCACCTCATCACGGGTCATGCCGACGCCCGTGTCGGTGATCGTCAGCGTCTTCGCCTCTGCATCAACGGCAACCTCGATCTCCAATTCAGCATCGGGATCGACGATATCCTTGTCCGTCAGTGAGCGGAAGCGAATCTTGTCGAGCGCATCGGAGGCATTCGACATCAACTCCCGCAGAAAGACGTCTTTGTCCGTATACAGGGAGTGGATGAGGATCTGCAGTACCTGCTGAACCTCGGTCTGAAACGTTCGTTCTTCTGTCTGTGCTTCTTCGGCGCTGGTGGTCTTCGATTCGCTCATTGTCTCTTTGTCAGTCGATGGGGCTAAATGTCTGTCGGCCTATTGGTTGGCCCGAAAATGTACGAAGCCCCTTCAAGGGTGCAACAGGGCGCCTCAGGATCCGCCGGCCAGTTCCATCCGCAGGAAAGCGGTGAAGGCGAAGAAGAACGCCAGGGCCACCTCCAGGATCAGGATCACGATTGGCACAAGCCCTGCGGCAACACTGTCAGACATCGACAACGGCGTCTGCCGAAAGTGCGGCATGAGCGCACTGTCAAAAGCCTTCTTGGACATGTAGTCGCCGAGAAACGTGACATGGGGCGACTCAGGATCCTGCGCATCGCGGCCACGCACGAACTGGCGCATGGCTTCGCGATGCTGCATCGCCTGTCTGAAAAAATCCTGCCGTCGTGCAACACCCGTGCCAAGCAGGGCTTCTACCGAATACTGGAAGGCATACCCGGGCGACACCAGATTGATCGCTCGTGCTGCCTCATATTGCTGCAACTCACGCGCCAGGGCCGCCGCACCGATGCGCTGCTGTTGATCCTCTACATCCGCCATTTCACGCACGAATCGACGCTCGAGTGCAAAGTTGTCAACGATGCCTCGATCCAGCTCGCGCAAAGAGATCCCATCCTGCTGTAACGCATTTTCGGTCTCATTGCGTAACGCCCACTGCTCGTCATTCCAATCGAAGTCAAAGTCGACGGTCTGCATGCCGTATAGGTAGGCTGTCTGTGGCACAACCACTGTGAGCACCGCCCACGTCAGCATCAGCACGACGAGGGACGTCGCCGAGTTTCGCGTCCATGCAGACACACCAGCTGACAACAACAGAAAGGCGGCGACGTAGAAACTACTGCCGATGAAGAACAGCACGATCGCACGAGCCATGCTGGCATCGAGACGAATGACATCAGTGATCACCAGGATCAAGAGCGACACAGCGGCCCCCAGCACGGCAGCGATCATCAGCATCACCAGCTGGGCCAGGAATCGCCCCGCCAGATACGCGCCGCGGGACAAGGGATTGGCCATCGTCAGTCGCAAGACACCTTGCTCGTGGCTGCCGGAAATCATGTCATAGGCCATCACGACGCACAGAAAGGACAGCACGATCCGCACGATCAGCGTCCAGTCGACGATCTCGAAACGCCGGATCCAGTGGTTCGTCGTGCGCGAGCGACCATACTCCGTCGCCTTGTTCCCGGACTGGAGATTGACCCAATAGGCGTCTGCGAACCAGTTGAATCCACCCTCCGTGATGAACTCCGTGCCAGTCGAACGCGCTGTGAGTCGATACCAGGTGCCCACGGCGTCACCGAGCACGGCCAGTTCACCGATCTGGTCGGCGAGTTCCGAGTCGATGCGTGACGTCTCCGCCACATCCCGATCGATCTTGAGCGAGTAGATCACCCCATTGGCCACGAAGAACGACAGCAGGACGAGAAGACTCACCTGAAAACGCATCGACTTCATCTGCGCCTGGATCTCGTGCAGGAAGACCGTCAGCATGTCGCTCGTCTCATCTTCCCGGATCGTAGGTGAGAAAACGCGTCATCACGAGCAGGACACACACGCCAAAACTCAGCAGCAGCACCACCAGGCCGGGTACCATCTCGGCCATCGAGGCACGTAGATCGCGCTGCAGATTGCCGCTCACTTTCGGCAGGTCTGTCAGATCCAAACCAACGGGAGAAGTCTTGCGACGCTCCTCCTGCTGCTTCATCCACGCCATCCGCTCGCGCATGTAATCGGAGTCGGGCGCCAGCTCTTCAGGTGACAAGGACTCAGGATCTGGGATCAGTGGCTCTTGATGCAACGGGTCGTCGGTGAAAAAGGATCGGTCTCCGAGGACGCCCTTGCCGCGCAGCCATTCGTAGTAGTCGTTGCGCCAGCGACGGGCGTTCTTTGCCAGATAGAGATTGTCCGACAGCGTCGTGCGCGCCAGCCGATAGGACAGCACCTGGTAGGTAACCATCGGTGACAGCACACTCCACTCGTCCACGAGCAGCGCCTCACGTGCGAGCGGCATTTGATTGGCCTCGAGCATCTTGTAGCGTTTGCTCGATGCCTCCAGCCGCTTCTCGAGGGCAAAGCCATTTCTCCGTGCCTGCCACTCGTAGGCGCGCGGATGGTGGTAGCGCATCCTACCCTCCGCCTGCAGCCCCTTGAAGAAGACGTCATCGGGGCGCGGATTCTGCTCCACCCACTTGTCGATGATCTCATTGTACTGTGTCCACAGATCATTGTTCTGCTGCATGAACTCAAACCAGGGAGGTTCGTCCACGCCGTAGCGCGCCAGAGATGGCGCCACATTCAGTACGCCGACGCCGGCAATGAGCCAGAAAAACAGACAGATGATGAGAGAGGTCGCAGAATCACGCGTGAAGGCAGACACAGCAAGACTCAGCGTGAAGACCTGGCCGATGAAGAGGCAGGAAATGACGAAGAGCAACCCAAGACGCAGCCAATCGTCACTCGAGAAGGCGACATCCGGGTTGGCCAGCAAGATCAACAGGGCCACGACAAAGGCCAGTGCCAGGGGAATCCAGATCGACAGCAATCCACCGATCAACTTGCCGAGCACCACCGTACTACGCGGTACCGAGTTGGCCAGCAGCAGTTGTAGAGTACCGCGCTCCCGTTCACCGCAGATCGCGTCGTACCCCAGTACGATGGCCAGGAAAGACAGCAGAATGGCCACAATCGTCGTGAAATCGATGCGCACGAGGGAATGCATCAGATCCGTGTCGGCTGCCGTCACCGCATCGGGGGTCACCCACATCCAATGCATGCCCGCCTGGAACTGCGAGCCAGCGCCATCGGACAGACCACGACTCAGGATCGACAAAGGTTGGGGCGGGATGTAGAGGATCGGCTCCAGTTGATTCCACACCGTCGCCTCGGAGATCTTCTGCTCGTATTTCTGCCGCTCCGACTCGAAGCGATCCCAATTGTGGGAATACTCCAATGAGCCGATGAAGGCAGTCAGCACCGTGAGCAACACGGTGAAAGCCAGCGCCACGGCGAGACGCATGGTGAGCAGATTCGAAAGTAGTTCTTTGCGGATCAAGGTTGCGAGCATGGGCGCCAGCGTAGCAAGTCGAGTGAACCGGGTCAAACGTTTACGCCACAGTGCCGGATCGGTTCGTCAGATCACGCCGTCAGAACCATTGTTCAGATCGTCGTCGACAGAAAACCCCCATCAACACGCAGGTCTGTTCCCGTCACGAAGGCACTCGCTTTCGACGCAAGAAAAACGCAGGCGCCGACCAACTCGTCGGGCTCACCAAAACGCCCCATCGGCGTATGCTCAAGAATCTGTCGACCCCGTTCAGTTGGCGTCCCATCCTCTTGAAACAACAGGCGCCGATTCTGTTCGCCCGGAAAGAACCCCGGCGTGATCGAATTGACGCGCACCTGGGGTGCCCATTCCCGGGCCAGGAATTGCGTGAGACTCAGCACACCCGCTTTGGCTGCCGAGTAGGCGACGACCTTCGACAGAGGGGTATGGGCGCTGATGGAAGCGATATTGACGATGGAGCCGACCACTTCACACAGACCGGGGCCAAAGACCTGGCAGGGCAGCAACACACCTGCTGCCAGATTGAGATCGAAACTCTGCGACCACGAGGCCAGATCGATCTGCTCGAACGACAGATCCTCCGACACCGTCACCCGTGGATCGTTGCCACCGGCCGCGTTGATGAGCACCGTAGGCTCTCCCAAATCGGTAACGATCCGATCCCTCGCTGCACTGAGCGCATCACGATCCGTCGCATCGCAGGAGACGAAGATCGCCTCGCCCTCTGCGGCGCGTATCGCTCCAACCACGGCATCACCACGTTCCTGATTGCGGCCAACGACGGCAACTCGCGCGGCGGCTGTAGCCAGCCCGCGCGCCATGGCACCACCGAGGACACCCGTGCCACCCACGACGACGGCGACCTGCCCGGTCAGTTGAAAGTCACTGAGTTGAAAGTCGCTCAAGGCACCCCCTCGATTCCATATTGCACAGCCACTGCTCTGGAAAACAGACCGATCAGTCCGCCGAAGACATTCCCCCAGACGATGAGCCAACCCAGATGTTTACGCATAACCTGTTCCATCATGCGTTTGACGATCTCCGGCGTGAGTTCCTCAAGCTTCGTCTCCAGCAACTTGTCGACCTGTCCACGCAGCTTCGCGACATCGAAGGCTTCCTCTCGCATCTTCGTCTCAGCAACCGGTCCCAGCCGCTGGATCAGCCCCCCCATGAACTGCTGAATCAGGGGCTTGAGCATTTCCGTGCCCGCCATGCGCACCATCATACCCATCGGACCCTCTTTGAGTTTCTCGATCTCGAACTCAATAGCCCGACCCGCCTCGTCCGACTCGAGCACCTCCTGGAGCTTCCTCGTCAGCCCCCCACTGCCACCGGTCATACTCTGCCCATGCTCATCGAAGAAGCGCTGTAGATATTCCTCATCGAAGAAATGGGTCATGATCAGATCCTTGACCGTTGCGCGGATCTCCCGGAACCGCGCCGGAATCACACCGGATCCATAAAGGCCAGGCACCCGGTCGAAGAGCATCTTCACGGCGAGCCAGTTGGTGATGCCGCCGGCGAAACCAAAAACACCGACCGCCATGATCCAGGGACCCAGATCAACCAGCCAGGTTGCCATCCCGCCTCCCCCAGCACTCATGACCAGGGTCAGCCCCAGCAAGAGCGTCAGCAGCGACAGCAGATTGCTGACAGACCCCTTGTGCCAGAAAGGCATCGGCTCAAAGGTCTCTGCTACCTCAGTAGACCCCGCCTCACTCATCACTCACCCGCATCCAAGCCTCGATCTGTCGTCGTTTCCTGTGTGTCCTGGTGTCGCTCGATGGCCAGCTGAATCAAACGGTCAATGAGATCTCCATAGGAGACACCACTGGCATCCCACAACTTCGGATACATGCTGATCGGCGTGAACCCGGGCAGTGTGTTGATCTCGTTGATATAGATGACGGATTCGTCCTTCTCGCCCACGAAGAAATCGACCCGTGACAGACCGGCGCCATCGATGGCGACAAAAGCATCCTTCGCCATCTGTTCGAGACGCGCTGTTGTTTCGGGACGCACACGTGCGGGGATCACGAGCTGCGAATTCTCATCGATATACTTCGATTCATAGTCATAAAACTCATTGCCCGGTACGATCTCACCGAGCATCGCCACCTCCGGGTCATCATTGCCGAGCACTGCCGCTTCGATCTCACGACAATCGACGGCGAAGGCCTCAACGATCAGCTTGCGATCATAGCGCGCCGCCTCATCCATCCCCTGCTCTAGCTCGGCACGATCATGCGCCTTCGTGATCCCTACAGAGGAGCCGAGATTGGCAGGCTTAATGAAGACGGGATAATCAAAGGCCACCTCCAGATCGGCAACGATTTCGGCACGAACAGAACGCCAGCGATTGCGCAACACACAGCGATAGTCGACCTGCGGCAAACCAGCATCGCGGAAGACGCGCTTCATCATGTCTTTGTCCATGCCCACTGCCGAGCCCAGCACACCGGAACCGACACAGGCAACACCGGCCAGGGCAAGCAGTCCCTGCACCGTGCCATCCTCGCCGAAGGGACCGTGCAGGATCGGCAGAATCACATCGAGACCGCCACCGATATCATGGGCACCAATGTCACTGCCATCACCGAGTTCACCGCCGTCGCCAGCGACCAGTTCACCCGATCCAGCATAGTCGAGTCGCACTGGCGTCAGATCCCCGGCGACCACTTCGGGTGATTCCAGCAGCTTCTGCGCATCGGCCGCAGACAGCCAGCGGCCGTCACGATCGATGCCAATCATCGTCACATCGTATTTATCTCGATCAATTGCCGCCATCGCCGAGCGCGCCGACGTGACGGAGACCTCGTGTTCCGCCGAGCGTCCCCCAAAGAGGACACCGACGCGAATCTTGTTGGGCATAAACCAGCCATTGTCGTTGTTGGATGCACTTGTCGCTGTCCATCAGGACAGCGCCCTAATATAGGGGAGGCACGAAAAGCTCGACCGTCGCCCCGTCGCAGACCCGAACGCCGACGCCCTATCAGCTCCGGGAGATCAACATGACCGAGAATGCCGGCTACCCAGGCCTGCGTCAGCAGATCGAAAGCCTGCTCACCGATGGACGACAGTTCAGTCGACAGGCCGCCGAGTGGGAGAAAATCGAGACCTACTGGTTTATCGGCGATGCAATTCAACAGCATTTACAGAGCCTCGGTGGCCCCGAACGCGGCGACGAAACCGTCCGTAACCTCAGTAAAGACCTGCACTTGGGCCTGACCACGCTATATGAGATCCTGCGCTTTCGCCGCTGTATTTCCTCATTTCACGCGCGTGAAAACATCGGCTGGTCTCACTACAAGGCCCTCATCCACCTGCCCCCTGAGCGTATGCGTCACTACGAGCAACTCGCCGATGACAATGCCTGGACGACACGTCAACTGAAACGCGCCATCGACGCCGACTCCGATACGGTTCCCGTGGATGACGGACTGCCAGCTGTATCACCCCTACGAGCCTACTTCGGCGAACCGTACACGTATCGTGTCGTCGAGGACGCCGTGCCGCCGGCCCATGCTCCCGCCATCGATTTCGGCTTTCATCAGGTCGTGGTGCCGGACGCACGCTTGCAGGGCTTTGAGACGACGTGTGTCGGCGACGTCGTCACTGTCGATCCCGTATCAGGCAAGGCCACTGTTCGTGCGGGGCGACCTCAGTTGTGGACCTACGTTGCTTATGTGCGGCGTGTCATTGATGGTGACACCCTTGATGTCGTCATCGATCTGGGTCTGGGTCAACGCGCTTTCCCGCGGATTCGTCTGCGGGGGATCGACACGCCCGAACTCTACACCGACGCGGGTCGGCGGGCCCGTGAGTTTGTCGAGGCGAAGCTGGCCGTGGACGATATGATCGTCGTCGCCACGCGGCGCACTGACACCTACGGTCGGTATCTGGGTGATGTGAAGTATCTGGATGGGAACAGTGATCCGGGGGAGGTACTTGGCAAGGGGATCTATCTCAACCGGCAGTTGCTGGATGAGGGGTTGGCGCGGCGGTATCTGGGGTAGCGTCACAAAACAGTTCAATGCTGACTCGATCGGGCCCCTCGATAAAGGCAACCTTAGCACCCTTATAATCCACCGGCTCCTGCGTGAACACTACACCCTTTGCCTTGAGCTCAGTACACGCCTCATCCATATCATCGACACGAAATCCGAAGTGATTGATACCAAGCTGCGCACTATGGTCCCCGGCGGTTTCCTGCAGATCACCCTTAACAGTCGATATCAATACAGTCAGCCCACCCAACTTCATATCGCACCGCGGCAGCCCCTGCCAGGTCTGAGCCATCTTTGTCTCGATACCAAACACCTCGGCGTAAAATTCCCCAGCGACCTCGGCATCAGTACTGAATAAGTGAATGTGTTCCATGGTGCAGTTAATCATTGCGGTTCTCCCCCTAAAGTGGGACTTCAATCATCGCTACCACGGCGCAAGAGATCCGCAGGATCTCCGGCCCCGGCTTGCCCTGACCGAGCCAAGATCGTGCCCGGTCCCAGTGCGCTGACCCAGACCGAAGGGTGCGAGCACGGCGCCCCAAATGGGCGGCGCGTTCATCGGGTTTCATGGGCCAAGCTGTTGGCGAGAGTGTTTCAGTATGATGTGAGGGTGTGTCCCCGCTGCTCGGGTCGCATGAAGGTGATTGCTGCTCTGACTGCGCCCTCAGCTGTGGACGTATGTCGCTTATGTGCGGCGTGTCATTGACGGTGACACCCTCGATGTCGTCATCGATCTGGGTCTGGGTCAACGCGCTTTCCCGCGGCTTCGTCTGCGGGGTGTCGATACACCCGAACTCTACACCGGTGCGGGTCGGCGCGCTCGTGAGTTCGTCGAGGCAAGGCTCGCCGTGGACGACATGATCGTCGTTGCCACGCGGCGCACTGACACCTACGGCCGGTATCTGGGGGATGTGAGGTATCTGGGTGGGAGCAGTGATGCGGGACAGGTGGTTGCGAAGGGGGTGTATCTGAATCGGGAGCTGCTGGAGGAGGGGCTGGCACGGCGGTATCTGGGTTGAGTGAGCACGCTCAAGTCTGTCGCCGATCCATCGGATCCCTTTCGACGCCGTCACGCCTGGCTCGACAAGACCTCTCCATCCCAGTCGCCCCAGCTATCGATAGCGCGAAGCCGTGTGAACGAAGTGCGGTCGGAGAGGAGCCCCGCCTTGTCTTCGTCTACATAAGTGCGATGCGCACCAGGATGGTAAGCTGCCTCCCGCATCCCCTCATCAGAGTGCCAGAGCGACAGCGTGAAGCCGTCACGCCCACCGAAAGCCGCACGGAACGCTGCGTGACGCAGGTTTGCCGCGTGCGTTCCGTAGGCATCGAGGACTTCGACAACGCCCGCCACGAATCGCTTGATGGTCGGAAGCCTTGCAGCATCGCGTGATGCGAAACCCGCCGAGGTGAGGACGATCAACGGACCACCCGGGTCGACGGCTGCAGGTCGGACAGCATTGCCGCTCTGGACATGCCCACGCCAGTTGACCTCGCCGCGATGGGAGATCGGGATGCTGAGACAATGCCATGCGGTCACGGTCTCTTCGAGCCAGGGCATGGCGTCGCCCGGCGCGGCCACCATCGCCTCTGCCGCGTCACGACTGTGCCAGATGCCCACGCCACCCCAGATGTCGCTGACGCCCGTGAGCATCCCATCCGGGCCGACGTCGTAATGTGGTCCGAATATCCAGCAATCGGGCCCGTCGACCACAGGAAAGACTCGATCGTTGGACGAGACCGGCTCGGGAAACCGCAGGCGGTGCAACGTGATCCAGTCATGAGCGTCCTTGTCTGCCGTTGAGTCAGTCTGACGTTGCGACATTGTGAATGTCTCCTCTGTAGGTAGTTGTCAGGATAGACAGGCGAATCACCGTCAACTTGAAATCACCGATCATTCGTCGGCTGCAATGCATGTTATGCAGTTCGCCAATTGCTCCATGAGATCCACGGGTCGATGGTCTGCAACAGCCTCACCCAAACGAGTCATTAGGAGTTCCCACATTGTCAGGTGTTCGCGACCTTGGCCCGGTATGGTTGTCATCCCTGTTTCTTGAGTCTCCTCAGTATTTGATGCTCAGAAATGCTCGCACGGATTTCTCTCACATGACTCTATCACGATAACACGGCGATCACCTGCGAGCGAAGCGAGTCTGGTGCATCGCTTGTTATCAAGCCGAATATCTCAACTCGCTCGTTTCAGAACTTGCACCTCGGTTTCCAGGCGCTCGCCAAGGTGGTCTTTCTCCAACTCCAAGTCATAACGCATCTGGAGATTGAGCCAGAACCGCTCTGTCGTGGCAAAGTAGCGTGCTAGACGAAGTGCCGTATCCGCGGTGATGGCGCGTTTGCCATGGACGATCTCGTTGATTCGACGTGGTGGGACAGAGATATCCTTGGAAAGCCGGTACTGGCTTAGGCCCAGGGGCTCTAGAAACTCTTCCATCAGGATCTCACCCGGATGGATCGGCGGCATTGTAGCTGTTGGCATGCTGACCTCCTAGTGGTAGTCCACGATCTCTACATCAGCGGCGTGTCCCGCCTTCCACCGAAAACACACGCGCCACTGATCGCTTATCCGAATGCTGTGTTGACCGCTACGATCTCCTGTGAGCTTCTCTAGGCGATTGCCAGGTGGCGACCGCAGATCCTGGATCGAGTCAGCAGCATCCAAGAGAAGCAGCTTCCTGAGGGCGGAGCGGGCTAGCGAGCCGGAGAATTTCCGTGAGCGCTCACGGCGGAAGACCTTCGCCGTCTCTCTATCACGGAAGGATTCTATCATTGTCGTCTATAATAACGCGACGCAATATTAACGACAAGCGTTATTATCTCTCTGACTGCCACTTCATGCGAGAATCCGTGAGTCAGGGAGACCGCGAGTCGATGATGCAGATGGGACATGATTCGTTACTGACTTCAATTTTTGCACGAATAGCGATCTTGATAACGCACGAATCAGCTGCGGACGGATCACCGTCGAGTCGGAACAACCAAATGAGATAGGCGAAACATCGTCAACTAAAGAAGAACCGATGGCCCGTCAGCTGCATTCGATGTTATGCGCTTTTCGATTCTTCTTCTCAGACGTGTAAACAATCAACCCGGATAACTCGACCTCACCTTCAGTGACTCCAGATGTTGCATCGCAACACCGGAGGCGTTCTTGACCACCTTGGCTGGGGCGACGGCTCGGATCATGACGAACAGACCCAAGACAGCTGCTGTGAAGAAACTCGACTCCTTTGCCACATCGACGGAGCCCTTGAGGTCCCCTGTCTCCTTGGCGTTTCCGAGCGCCTGCGTGAAAGCACTCGAAATCCGGGCAAAGTAGCGCGCAACAAACTCGGAGCCGCTGGGATCGGTTGGCCCAAACTCGACGGCCGTATTGCACAGCAGACAGCCACGGCCCGCTGCGGGGCCCGTGCTGGCCTTCGCAAAGAACTCGAACAGGGCGACAATCTCAGCCGCACCGGCGTTGGGTGCTTGCAGAGGACCAAAGTTTCGCTCCACGACCTCATCGTCGTAGCGCCCCAAGGCAGCATCAAAGAGAGCCTGCTTGCTGCCGAACTCGGCGTACAGGCTGTATCGGTTGACCCCGAGTTCCTCCACAAGCATCTGGGTCGATGTGCCCGCGAACCCATAGTCGCGAAAGATCTCCATTGACTTCGAAATCAGAACGTCACGGTCGTAAGTCTTTCGGCGGCCCATTAGCTCCTCATGGTTGACATTCAACTTGTGGCACTTTATATCTAACACATCAGTTAGTTATAAGTCCACCCATAACGACATGGAGATCAGCCATGGCCGAGAAAACCACGCTCGTCGTCACCGCGCAACCGAACCCCCAGGAGATGGAATCGGTACAAGAGTATCTACACGGGGTGCTGCCGCTGCTAACCGGAGCCGGCGGCAAGGTGGTCAAGCGCCTAAGAACGGACAAGGTCATCCATGGGAATCCCAGTGGGATGACACTGGTGATGGACTTCGACTCAGAGGACGCCATCACCGGGATGTTTGAGTCAGACGACTATGCTGCTCTGGTGCCGGTCCGCGATCGGGGCTTTTCAGAGATGAACATCTTGCTGACGCAGGAGATGTAGCAACTCAGTCTTCCCGAACCTGCTCACGGTTCGTTGAGCAACACCTCGGTCACAGAGGGCGCAGTGAGAGCTGTAATGATCATTGCCCAGCGCGTCTTGAGAGAGAAGCGTATTCACAATGTCTACGGATTAGGGCCTTGCAAGCGGCGCGACGTGAGTTAGCCATTCTCAACCCATATAGGTCTTTCATATCATGCAAAAAACCACCGATTCCGTGTTCGGATTTCTCGCTGGCAAACCGGTCATCTGGGTTGTTGCCGCGTTGTGGGCCGTCACCAATGCGCTGATGACCCCGTTGCTGTTCAAGCTGCGCGCTTTGTCGGGAACGATGATCCCTGACGTCACGCCGCTCCACGATGCAGCTTTCCTGACAACCGTGTTCGCGGCGTACGGGCCGGAAGGCATGGAAATGTATCGCCAGGTGGCCTTGCTCGACTGGTTCTATCCGGCCGGATATGCCCTTTTCTGGGGTGCCTTGATCTTCATTCTGTTCCGCTCCTCACGCATTCGCAATCTGGCCTGGCTACCGGTGCTGGCCGCAGCATGTGACTATGCCGAGAACCACTATCTGGATCTCTCAGCGTCGAACATCACCAACATCGATCCGGCGGCGGCGTCCACGTCCGGCACCATCGTTCTTCTCAAGATGCTGTGCATCGCATCCAGTGTTGGCCTGATCATCTATGGCCTGATCCGCTGGAACGCCGCCAGAAAGGCTGGCTAGGGGTCACCAATGTCGCCGTCTGCGGGACGTAGAAGGTCCTCGCGGAGCAGATGCACGCCGGAAGATCCGCATCCCTTCACCCTTGGCGAACGAGCCGATCTCTACCATGCCCATCACTTCGGAGTCTCGAAGTATCTCCTGCAGCGCAGACACTGCCGCCTCGAGTTACGTGCCATCCTGCTGCAAGGCCGCTCCGGTCTGGACCGAACTCTATCACGGCTCTCCTAGGCAGCTTCCGCTCAATCCGGACTCAGCATAACGCAGTTTCAGCCGTGGACAGATTCACCGATTGCCCTTGATCAAGCGAACGAGAAAGACGAAACACCGTCAGCTCAACACATGTTATAGCAACCCTGATCGCTTTCCATTCACCTCGTGCCCAGCGTATTACGGCTCTCGACACACTCGACCGTCGAGGCTTCGACTCTGCCCGTGTGCCTGGGATTGAGGGCGATCAAGGTAGGACCACGAGCTTCCCTGACGCCTCGCCGCTCTCCATGTATGCGTGGGCCTCCTGGATCTCATCCATCCTGAACTGACGATGAACAGGTACGGTGGCCTTCCCCGCAGCCACTGAATCCAGGAAAGCCTGAAGCGCCTCCTGCGGCAGGTCGCTAGCATCGCCGCCATAGGCTGTCAGCCGGACGCCGCTCGGGAGGTAGTCAATGGGGTAGAACTCCTTCACGATCCACTCGTTTGACAGCATTCCCGTGAAGCAGACGACACCGTGGACTCGAGTCGAGTGAAGCGTATCGGGAAGCGTGGGCGTCCCGATCAACTCCAGTGCACAATCCACACCCTCAGGCAGGATCGCTCTCACTTGTTCGCTCACCGTCCCCCGATCGATCAACACGTGATCAACGCCGACCTCGTGGAGCGCCGCTTCCTTCGAGGAACTCCGTGTAGTGGCCAGGACCGTCATGTCTCTCTGCTTGGCCAGCACGGCTGTGGCCATTCCGATCGACGAAGTACCGCCGCGAATAAGGAGCGACTGCCCCGGTTGACCATCGAGTCCTACCGTCAGTGATCCATAGGCCGTCTGAAGCATTTCCGGAACTGCGCCGACAGTACCCCAGTCCAACTCGCTCTCGAAGCGGATCACCTGAAGGACTGGGACACAGGTATACTCTGCATACCCACCATCGAACGTGCGGCCCATACCGCCCATCATAGTGGCGACCTGCTGCCCTTCAGCAAATTCCCCACCGGGACACTGAGCCACAATACCTGCCGCCTCAATGCCAAGGACTCTTGGAAACACGACTCCATCGGCCAGGCCGAGACGTGTATGGAGCTCGGACCGATTCAACCCAAACGCCATCACCCTTATCAGAACCCAGCCTGGCTCTGGGACTGGCACAGCGATGTCTCGAAGCTCCAGTGACGACGGTGGTCCAGGCTCGTCCAGCACGACGGCCCGCATCATCTCAGCCAATTCCACACCTCAGGTCTTGGGGTCATAGGGCTATAACGCAGGGTTGAGCTGCGGCCAGACTCGCGTCTGCATTGGACAACCGGCCCAGACCAGCGAACCACTGACCCGACAAAGAATCACCAATAGAGCCATCTGCTACAACCCATGTTATGACCAACTCGACTCCCATCCGGGTTTCAGGAACGCTTCCCTTGCCGGCTCACTGTTGAGTCTGTCGATTTGCCAGGCCCAGAGTGTCAGTCCAGGCATGCGGCGTGCGCCAGAGGCGGCATTCGCTTCATGAATTTCCAGGGATTCCTGGGTTCCAGTTGAGAAAAGAGCATGTATATCAGATCTGCTTTCCGATCAATCCAGAAGAACGTGGTATTCGCACCGGCCCAATTGGCTTCGCCAACGCTGCCCACCTGGCCCATCAACACCGGGTCGCGCACGACGCCGAATCCCAGTCCGTAGCCTTTCCCGGGATTGCCCGGATGTAACTCGGGCTTCAGATGATCCATGAGCATGAGCCGAACGGTCGCGGGCATAAGGATCCTCTCGCCGTCCAGTTCTCCGCCATTCAGAATCATCTGGCAGAAACGCAGATAGTCGATGGCCGTCGACGTGGCTCCCTGCCATTCAGCAGGTTCGTCAGTGGCAACTGTGAGCCTCTGGTTCGTCGTCCAATCATAGAGTTTCGCGAAGCGATCCAGCTTCTCAGTTGGCACACCACGGCGGGTGTCCATCATCCCAAGTGGAGAGAGGATCTTCTCGTGGATGAATTCGTCGAATGAGAGACCGGAGACGGTCTCTACCAAGTACGGTAAGAGACTATATGAGGGATGGTAGTTGTAGCCCTCGCCTGGTTGGTACTCCAGTGGTACAGTTGCCCACCTTGCCAACATCTCTTCGCGCGTGAGACCAGGCCGCGCTACTTCCGCTGCCTGATGCAGTGTCAGTCCGGCAGTGTGCCTGAGTAGATCTTGAATCGTCGGCCCACTGTTGGGCGGCTCGAGTTGTGGGTCATCTGCAGTTCCAGCGACGTTCACCTGGACGTCCTTGAACTGTGGCAGATACTCGGACACCGGATCGGTCAGTAGGATCTTTCCCTCTTCGTAGAGCATCATGGTCGCCACACTCGTGATCGGCTTGATCATCGAGGCAATCCGGCAGATCGTGTCCGGTCTCATCGGCAGGTTGTTCTCGAGATCCCGCCAGCCGACGCTTTCCAGATGGGCGACCTTCCCGTGTCGCATCACAGCAGTGGTTATGCCAGCCGCTTTTCCATCATCGACGTAGCCCTGCATGATCGGAGCGATGCGGTCGAGACGCTCTGATGACAGACCTACCGCCTCTGGAGATGCCGTCGGGAGAGCACCACGGGGACTGGCTGTTCGTGAGTCCATCCTCTTCCTTGCTCCGATGTGGGTTCCTGTGGCTGGGCGAGTGCCTGATGATGCGAAGCATACCCGGGAGGCACATGACAGCAACACTATTCCGACGGGCCTACCCCTTGTTCAACCCTCAGGCAGCAGCTGCCGCTTGTCATAACGCACGAATCAGCTGCGGACAGATTCACCGATTGCTTTGGACAACTGAAAGAGAAAGGCGAATCAGCGCCAAACTTAGGAAGGCTGATCATCCGTCTGCTGCATTCGATGTTATGTGAACATCCACTCTTCATCGATAGTCACGTGGCGTTGACGATTTCGGCCAGGCATTCGTCAAGATGACGATTGAACGTCTCTGGATCATCAAGCATGACGAAGTGTCCAACGTCCTCGATCTCTCTGACGTCGAAAGTTGGTAAACGAGGAGCGAGCTGATGAAGTTGACCAAGCCCATCGTCATCTCGCTTCTGCTGGATTGTTCGGACTGGCACTCGAAGGCGACGCACCGAATTCTCGAAACACGTTGAGCCCCACTCAGAGATGGCCAATCGAGCTCCCACGGCCACATCCATCGACTGGGCGGCCATCGCCTCTGCGAATACAGCTTGCTCGGGATGAGACTCGAGGTCAAACATGCCCTGCGAGATGTCCTTCATCCGGGCCTCGAAGTCGGAACGAAGCTCAGATGCATCGTAAGGGTCGCCATAGAAGTCGAAGAACGAATCTGCGCCCACAACGCCTATGACTCTGTTGGGTCGCGATAGAGCCGCCTCGACGGCAACGGGTCCACCCATGGAATGGCCAACCAGGACGGCAGCCTTCACATCAAGTGCATCCAGGACACATGCAACGTCCTCGCCGAACGCCTCCATCGTCCAGGTGTCTCGATCACTGGCCGATTCTCCATGTCCCGCAAGGTCCAGCGCCACGGCAGTGTACGACGTGCCGAAGTGGAGCATCTGATGGCTCCAGTGTCGACGTTGACAACACCATCCGTGTATGAACACGATGCCGACGTCACCCGAACCACAGACTTCGAATGAGATACGAACACCGTCGCTTGAGGTCGTTTCCATACTCTCCTATTCACATAGCGCGCGAATCACCTGTGGCCAGATTCTCCGATTGTCTTCTGACGACCGATCCAACCAGTCGAATCGGCACTGAGACGGCGAACCACTGACAAAACCATCAGGTGCATTCGATGTTATGTGCTTCTCAATTCTTCTCGGCTCGAGAAGTGTAAGAAATCGACCCGGTCGGACCTGTTATCAACCAGCCCGGTCGCTTCAGCAGCGGACGCGACCTGTTGTATGGCTCATTGGCTCTCTGAAAGGGCGCTCAGAGACATGCGGTGAGCCCTGGCGATGAACTCTTGCAACGTTAGGTCGTGCTGAGATCGCAGGTATTCGTCCATGACAGCGCGATCCCCGCTCCCAGATACAAAGCCAACGAGGCTTGTCAGGAACCTTCCGATGATAGCACGGTTCACGTCCTCGGAAAGCGGCTCAAAGCCGTCAGAGATGTCTCCGGATCCGATGGCATCAATGTCGGCGACTGCCCGAACCGTGGTCCCCGCCGAGAAGTCGATGCTGCGCAAGTCCAGGGTCTTGATCTCTGGGCTCCTCGCTGTCCGGAAAGCCACCGCTCGGTCCGCAACATCGTAGACAATGCTCCACTGACGCGTCCTAGGAAACTGCATGTCAGCGAGAAGGTTGAACGCGTATTCTACCGAGTTCTGATGTGTGGTCGGATCGAAGTGGGCCAATCCATCTGCGCCGATCAGGAAGCGCTGATCGCTTCCGGAATCAAACCAGCGATACAGCGGACCGAGCAAACCCGCGGACGCAGCATATCTCTTCATCTCGACGGCATAGGGAATGTTGCACAGAACAGGCACGGGCAGAGATTGCTCGGAATGCACGACAACTCGACCGTCCAAGAATTCTATGGTGGCAGCTGCACCATTAGCGTCCGCCACGAAGAGATGATAGTTGGCCATCGACACCGGAGAGAACGTAGCCCTCGGATCGATATTGATATCGTCTACGTGGCTGAGCACCTCGCTCACACTGGCGTAGCTATCGAGTTGATATTGGATCCACTGGTGGATGAACATGACGGGCTTGTTGGGAGATCGTGGGAAGCGGCTCTCCCCAAGCGCCATCTCAGCGATGACCAGTCCTGCCTCATTGACACCACCGTCGGGAAACCCTTGCCCCAAGATGGTGAACGTTGCCGATCCGAAGCGTGACGTCCATGAGAGAGGCAAAGCCCTGGCGTTGGTCAGGCCCAAATCAGTTGCGCACCGACTGTGTCTCGTCTGGCCCCGCGGGTTAATCAGTAAGGAGCCTGGCGTATAGAAGTCTTGATCGAGGTTGTGTCCAACGATCACCGTCGGGCCGTCCTTTATCAGGAACGTGGAGCATGCGTTGGCTGAACGAGCAGCCAAGACACCAACCAGCAGCAGCACAATCCTGATACTATGCGACCTTGGCGCATGACCAATGACCGACATCGGAGCCTCCTTCCTGACTCGAGGCAGTTGATGTAAGTCAGCATTGACGGAATGCATGGAGCATGTCAAGTCTGCGATCTCAGAAAGTCGCGCATGGACCGATTACGCAGAGGCGCTGACTGCCCACACATAACGCAGGGATGACCTGCGATGAACCACCGTCAGCTACGGATCACTGACTGCAGCGTAGCGTCCCCGGTGAACCTGAGCAACACTGTTAACCGGTCTGGTCAATCCCATGTTATCAATGGGCTTCTCTCCTCTACTTCTTGAGGGCAGAGACGGAGGATAGGAAGTCTCGGACCTCAGAAACGAACCTGTCCGGATCGGTGTCATGGAGACCATGACCAAACCCCATCCACTCACTCACGCTTGAGAACTCGTACACCGAGAAGAGCTCCTTACGGTCGGCCTCACTCATCACGCCCTTCTCTCCCAACATGATCATCGACGGGCACTTCACCTGAGGAAGCCACTCCCGGAAGTCGTACCCGACAGCGCCCGCCACATACTCCTCCATCGGAACAGCACTCATGCGATGGTGTTCCTCTGCCCGGGGATAGGCCTCGTGTGGCGAAAGTCCATCGGCCAGCTTCTTCGAGATCTTCTCTTCGATGGACAGTCGATAGTAGTCACGGATGTTGACCCAGAATTCATCGGCGCAAACTCTCTCCTGATCGTATATCGGCGGATCCTCGAGCAGCATCGCCTTAACCGAGACACCGGACTTGGCGGCTGCGGGAATCGCTACCATTGCCCCCATCGAGTGACCGATGAGAGCAACTGGTCCCAGATCAAGCGCATCGATGAGTTTGGCGATGTCTTCTCCCAGGTCGTCGGCCCAGTTGTAACCCTGATCCGGCTTGGAGGTGAGACCTCGTCCTCTCAGATCGACAGCGAAGACATGTGCAAACTCGGCCAGACGAGGACCAACGGCGTCCCAATTGTCTGCACTACCTGTCATGTGATGCAGGAGGATGAGAGGCAAGCCTGAGTCTCCCCACTCCTTCACATGAAGGGTCTGGCCGTTTGCCTCCACATATCGATGATGGGCATTCATGGATGATCAGGTCCGGGCTCGGAGTCGCTAGGAATCGCCATAGCTGGTCTCGATGAAAAACGACCAAGGTTGAGGCTGGCACAGGCCTTGGTCTTGATAACACAGGGTTCAGCAGCGGACAGTGCCGCTGCCCGACACCTGGCACTGTAGCCGCGCAGGTGAGCCGCCGCCGGCTTCCACGCTACCGTCAGCCCGCCTGCTGCAACCCATGTTATCTCGAGTTCCAGACCACCTGCGGCGCAGATCCTCAGCTGCCCTACCCGATGCAGTTGCAGTTTTGTCAGGCAGTTGGCTGTTGCTGTTCGCAGTTCATCAAGAGCTGTTCGTAGTTCATTAGTCATCGAGCGAGAATTCTACACGGACTGATCGCAGTGACCCGTGTATGCGCCATTGGAATAGGACTGAAAGAGCGCGCGACCATCATAGTCCATCATCTGCTGACACCTGCTGTAGAGTGGTGTTCGATCATCCGGGAGGCTTCAGATGTTGATACCCAATCAGCGTCAATGGTCTGACTCCCCGCTTTCTAGTCGGATGGTGTTCATGACGGATACCGTGGATCCGATGGAGCAAGTGGGCAACGTTGATGGTGGGATCCGAGGAGAGTATGTCTCGTGCGAGTACGGCAGTCCTCTGCTTGCGACGGGGCTACCTCAGCATGACATAAGCAAGGTTCAGCCCCATCACGAGGGCGATCACTATGAAGGCTGCCCGAAAGAACCGATGCTGCGATCTGAATGCGACGAACTCTCTCTCAATCTCTTCCTCTGTGAGCGCTAAGCCATCCGCTCTGCAGATCGAACCGCCCGCGGCCACGAAGTCCTTCAGCCGCCTCACACCGATCTGTTCTGCTACGCTCCAGCCGACACCAATCGCAAGAAGCCCAACAATGAGGGTCATATCCCTTACTCCTCCTACTACAACATCGCGATGCAATCGGCCAAGGGGCCCGCACTCTGTCGGATCAACGCTCGCAGCCAGTCATGATAACGCAAAGATGAGCCGCGACCAGATACGCCGTCTTCACTGGTCAACCGACTCAACCCACCGAGCCACCTGTCCAGCCAGAATCACCAGTAAGTATCGTCGGCTCCATCTTATGTTATCAATTCGGCGTTGCTTGATCGGCGCGGCAAAACTGATCCACGGAATAAGTATGCCTTGACACAACTTGGATCGCATCCGGATTGCTTTGAAGTGGTGTATCAAGGCCTCCGCCAGAGACCATCCGCGACTGACTCTATGCGAGGCGCCTCAAATGATCGTCGCATTCCTGTCGGAGCACTTCGACATCTCGCTCGACAATCGCCCAGACGATACTATCATCGACTGTAGGATACTGGTGAGTCAGTTGGTTGCGGAAGTCGATAATTCGGCGAGCATGGCTGATGGCACTGAAGATCTCATCGGATGAGTGGCTCAGGGCAAGCAACGCCTCCCCGATGATCGTAAACTCTCGTTCAACCGCTGACCGAACGAGCCGTGTAGTCGAGTATTCCTCAAGCGTCCGCCCCTCGACGGCCGATGTGATCGCCTCGCACGCCTCGATCACGTCCGAGAGGTACGCCCTCGAATCACGCGGCATACAACATCTGCTTAGTACGCTCGATGTCTTGGGCGATGTATCGGTTCCTCACCGCCCCTTCGACGACCAAGTCGACTTCGACTGTGAGAATCCTCCGCAACTCGTCTAGAAGCTCGAAGTATGCATCCACACGCGTGTAGGGTTCCATCGGCCCGAACTCGACTAGTAAGTCAACATCGCTGTCACCGTCCGGAGAGAAATCATCACGTAGCGCGGAGCCGAATACATGAAGGCGCGCGACACCGTGGCGCTTGCATGCTGCCTCTATCGCCACCATTTGATCTGCAATTATGGCCGTCATCAAGTAATCTCAGTGTCCATCGTTCGAAATATCGCAATTTGGGCGGTCGTGTCCCTGTGTTCCCCAAATCTACAATGTGAAGGGCACCTGCGCCTCAGCCTCCTCTGAGAGCAATTCTCAGTTGATAACACAGGGTTCAGCAGCGGACAGAACCACCGTTCAACGCCCGATTCCCAATACAATCATCTGACACGCCGATCGCTCTGGATCCACCATCAGCCCCTCTGCTGCAACCCATGTATATGGCGAGCACCATTGTCCTTTTAGGACTCTCTGTGCCGTGAGCCGCGACACCAAACCAATCAATGGAACCTGTATCAGAAGTCGAAGAGCCAGCTGTCACGATCGTAGCCGTACCGTTCAAAATCCTCTCGATACATCTCGTAGACTCGTCCGGCCAGCTCGGCGTCGTACACCGCTGCATGATAGATCTTCACGGTGGGGTTGAACCGCTCGTCGAGCGAACTAGCGGCGGGCGGTGCACCCAAGCGTCGGAGTATCTCGGCAAAGTCGCTGCCGAAGTTCTCGACGCATCCTGTGCAGTCGTAGTCGATCTGATCAGGATAGAGAGCCCGCGACTGCAGATTCCAGTGACCGTCCCACTGCTCGCGAGCCTGTCCTTCCAGGTAGGTCACGAAGTCTCGGAATGACACCATGCCGGCGGGGCGCCCATCACGCACCGGGTAGTCGAAGTGTTCGCGGATCTCCTGCTGGAAGGGCATGTACTGCTCGTCCTTCCAGTTCAGGATCTTCGACTTGTAGGCCGAGAACAGACGGTAATACGGATTGCGGACGAAGCAGAATCGCAACCACTGAGGCGACATCAAAGCCTCGACTGCCTCATCCTCCGTGAAGTCGATGAGACTGGGAACGAAATCTTGTCCCTCTTCCGTCCTGTCATGGACCTGACCCGGGTTCGCTGGGAGTTCATATCCCTCGAGGCGGTGCAAGTCAGCCTTGATCTTGGTGCTGACGACCTTTCCGAGGGACAGATAGACGTATCTGTGTCGGTGCGAGGCATAGCAGCCGTAGCCGAGGCAGGTCGAGCGCCCCCGATTGGCCCGCACGAACTCACGCACGGCAAGCGACTCAGGCTGTGGTCCACCCATGACGTCAGCCGCCACGACGAACGATGCCAATCCACACAGCGAGAACCCCTACGTTTAGATCCATAGTCACATTCTTTACTACTACTCAGTCTCATTGAGCCATAACGCAAAGATGAGCAGCTGGCGCTGCCAGCAGCGATACGATACTAGGAAACCGAATGTGCGTTGGTGTCCCCGCGCAATTCTGAGCCACTGCCCAGCCTGCTCCATCTCTTGTTATACGCATTGACATTGTATATACGTTAACTATTCTTGGTGCATGGACATCGAATACGCCTCCCAAGGCATTCTCTTTGAGTGGGACAGCGATAAGGCCGCTGAAAATCTGGCCAAACACGGTGTCACCTTTGAGGCCGCCTGTGAAGTGTTCTTCGATCCTTTCCTGCACGTCGCCGACGAACAGGTTATTGATCACGAAGTGCGTGATACGATCATCGGTATGACCACTCGATGGAAGGTGCTGTTCGTCATCTACACGGTCCGTGTGGGAGACCGCTTTCGTCTCATTTCAGCACGGGAAGCCACCCCGATGGAAAGGCAGCAGTATGAAGGCCAATGAACTCAAGAAGCGGCTGCGCAAAGACCGGCCCATGGTCTCGATCAGTATGCGGATACCGGAGGATGTCATTGACGATCTCAAGCGTGTGGCTCCCCAACTCGGTTTCTCCGGATATCAACCCCTGATTCGCGCCTACATCGGCCAGGGACTGAGAGAGGATCTCGCGCGTCTCGAATCACCCGCACTCCAGAGCTTCGTCGAAAACCTGCGCCAGCGGGGTGTCGACGAGGACGTGATTAGCCAGGCCCTCACCGATTCCAACTAGCTGTCTGATTCCACTCCACGGTTGAGATATACGGCGACCTGTCAACTTTCGTCGCGGTCTCCGTCCCTACTGCGAGCTTGCTTGCGGCATTGGCGACCTATGGTATTGCAGCATTCGCCATTTGCCTTCCTCGAAATAGTAGGTTGCTGTGTACCTAAGGAGCCGTGTGGTGGACGTTTTGCCATGGTGCTTTTCTGTTCGTACCAGTTTGCCAGCTACGAGACCGACGTTTCCCACAACTTTGTACTGGGCATCATCTATGACGATGTCGAACTCTTCAAACCTGCCAAAAAACTCGGACACCATCGCCCGATAGGTCTCGCAATCCACCGATCGAATTGAACTTGAGTGCCCAAAACCCCGCGCACCACATTCAATCTCAAGAATCTCTTCGACATTGCCGTTGCTATAGCCGTCGAGTCGTCGCTGTTCCGCAGCACGAAGACCGCTCTCATTGCGCTCTCCCAGCACAGGCGAAACTTGAAGCAGCAGAACTGCAATCCACCACACGTATCTGATCACGAAGTATTCGCCTCCTCATGTCCTTGTATAACAATACAGTGAGCGGAACGTAGCATTTCCCGCCCCGCCATTATCCGTTCCTCCCCAAACCAACCGTCTCAGCCTGAACTCGGTCAAGTAGATCCTATGTGGATTCCAAATATCCACGTGAGAGCAGGGATATGCGGACGTCGTCAATCTTGCAGGATCGACTTCGCCGCGGCGGCATATCCTGGCCAGTGCCCGGATGTGCTGCCTTCCGGATATCCTCGGTTATGAAGTTGAGCAAGACGGCACGATCCTTGCCATCCCATCTGCAAAGACTCACGCGATGCGGGATTGGCGATGGCAGACAGAGACCTGGACCATTTTCACAGCTGGCTCCTGCAGTATCGGCCGATTGCCGGCGAAAAGGCGCCGCACATGGTTCGTTGGGTCGAGCGTTTCCTTCGCTCTCAACGTGGCCAGCATTTCGCCGACTGGCGAGATGCGCAGCGATCGTTCCTCACTGATCTTGGCGAGTCCGAACTGCAGGCATGGCAGATCCGTCAGGCAGGTGACGCCATCACTCTTTATTGCGGCCAGTACTGTGTTAGAAATGAAACGGCATCGTTACCCTCGCCTAACAGCACGCCACCTGCGGCACCGTCTGAACTATTGAAGGAAATGGCGCGCTTGCTGCGCCTGCGCCACTATGCCCCGCGCACTGAACGGACCTACCTGGGTTGGGCACGGCGATTCTTCCAGCATCGAGCCCCCTCGCCACAAACCCCGACGCCGGAGGAGTTGAAGGCCTATCTGAGTTACCTGGCCACCGACCGACGCGTGGCTTCAGCCACGCAGAATCAGGCCTTCAACGCGCTGCTATTCCTTTTTCGACACGTCATCGGCACCGATGTGGGCGATATGGGTTCATCTATCCGAGCTCGGCGAGGACCGAAGTTGCCCGTCGTACTGACCCTTGACGAGACGCGGGCAATCCTTGGCCAACTTCAGGGGACAATGCGGCTCATGTTGGAGACGCTGTACGGCGGCGGCTTGCGTGTGTCCGAGTTGGTCGAGCTCCGTGTGAAGGACATCGATCTGGAGCCGCCTGCTCTCACCGTCAGAGGTGGCAAGGGGGATGCGGATCGAATCACGTTGCTTCCGGATCGTGTCGTGACAGACCTTCGGCGTCATCTTCAGAAGGTGGGGCGCCTGCACCAACGCGACCTGCACGCGGGCCTCGGCCGGGCGCCGCTGCCCGGTGCCCTGAGTCGCAAGTATCCTGGTGCCGCAACAGAATTGGGCTGGCAGTTTGTCTTTCCATCCTCGCGGCTGGCGATGGATGAGGATCACATGGTGCGCCGCTGGCACGTGTCCGTAGCGAGCGTGCAGAAAGCGATGAAGAAGGCCGTTCGCGCCGCCGGCGTGAGCAAGTCCGCCTCGGTACACACATTGCGCCACTCCTTTGCGACGCATCTACTGATTCAGGGCGTCGACATACGGCGGATTCAGGACCTGCTGGGGCATCGCAATCTGGAAACCACCATGATCTACACGCACGTGCGCTTGTCTATGACGCCAGGGGTTCGCAGCCCGCTGGATGACTTGTAGCTTGCCCTGTGCAGTTCTGCATACACCAGACTCACCATAATGCGTCCTTATCCTTGTTATCCGCTCAGATCCATTGTCGTGCCACCTCGATCTGCGGGACGATTAAGGACCCTGCAGGACGCTGTCACCCACCTTGATCTGCCCCCAGGACACAGCCTCGACAACGGAGGGTACCACATCCGCCATCACGGGTGACCACTGCGGCTCGGTGTCGTTGCCCGGATTGTTCGTGAGATTTACCTGGTTCGAGCCGTCCGAATCCATGCAGTATATCTCCCAGTTGCCGTCCCGCCTTGTGGCAAATGCGATCCTGGATCCATCCGGTGACCAAGTGGGATCCATGTCATAGTCTTCGCTGTTGGTGAGCTGCACCAGATCGGTGCCATCCGGTCCTATGGTATAGATCTCCCAGTCGCCGCTGCGGTCCGAGGCGAAGGCCAGCCTCTGGCCGTCGGGCGACCAGGTGGGTGCTGAGTCGTCGTCTGACGCGGTGTCTGTAATCTGGACGGGGTTGAAGTCGTCTGTGGACATCAGCCACAGGTTCTTATAAGCCCCTTTGCTGTCGAAGTGTCGGTAGGAGCTGAAGGCGATCCAACGGCCGTCTGGCGACCACACCGGATCCCAATCGTCGGCTGTGTGATCGGTTATCTTCGTTGCGGCTGAAAAATCGGCCTCCATGATCCAGATGTCGCCGTTGGCAACGACAACCCGCTCACCGTCCGGTGACCAGTCGAAGGATGATGACGCGCTGAGATGGAAGCCGGGTGTCGATATCCGCTGGTTGTGCGTGCCGTCGCTGTTGATGAGCCACATGGAGCCATCCCCTATCCACGATCCGTATAGGATGCGCTCGCCGTCCGGTGACCACGTCCCCTCACTCTCGTGCCAACCGGCATCTGCGACAAGAGTCTGATTGCTACCGTCGGCCGCCATCACGTAGACGTCCCTGTCCGTATCACGCGAGGTGGTGAAAGCAATCTTACCGTCCGTCTGGGCAAAGCTCGAACCGGTCAGGCTCGCTATTGCAACTGCCAGAGCAAATGTGGTTGCGCGCATGGCGGACCTCCTGCTGTGCGTTTGGGTTTCGGCGCCACAGAAGGCCTGTGGCGACTCACTAAGAAGCCTTTGCAATTCGTGGACCAAACGCGCAGCCGTGGTAATCATCGCACCTAAGTAATTGTTTATCAGTGAATAAGATGAAGTTCCTCGCGCCGCCGTGCGATTCTTCGCGCGCGGCATGAAGTCCATGTTGTTGCGGAATCGCAACAGAAGTTGTACCGGAAAGGGGACAGCGTGCCCGCGACCCCATAGCGATGCTCGCGGTGGACGACTTCGATTGCTGCCACCGACCTTGCCGACCATGGCCTTTAAGGCCGGTCAGACCACCCCGGGCAGAGCCCCAGGCGGATGACATGACGTGTGCTTTTGTGAAGGTTAACGAATGATACCATAGCCCCTAATCGACGGTGAGACTGAGGTTGCCCATGCGATCGAACGACTTCGGAAGGCGTGCCTCCAACGTTGTCCTCGTGTTCGCAGTCGTTGCTCTATCCTCACCGCTGACTTCATCGTGGGCCGAGGAGGGCACGATGGAGTCCTTCGAGATCTACAGCCCTGCTCTTGAAGGCAACCTCCTTGGCGACTCTGCAACTCGGCAGGTTCACGTCTTTCTACCTCCCAGTTACGCGAACGGTAGGCGAAGTTATCCGGTTGCTTTCGTCTTGCACGGATTTGGCGGCACTGGTCGGGAGTACTCCAGCGTGACACGAGATAGCCGACTCATGACAAGTGGTGTCACGCCGGAAGCGATCATCGTCTATGTGGATGCGTTTAACCGTCATGAGGGTAGCTGGTATTTCAGCTCAGAGGTTCTCGGCGACTACGAGACCTACATCACTCGAGACATTGTTTCGCTGGTAGATTCTACCTTTCGGACGATACCGCAGCGCCAGAGTCGCGGTGTCTATGGCCATTCGATGGGTGGCCACGGCAGTCTTCACCTTGCTTTGTCCTTTCCGAATATCCTGAGCGCGGCGGTGAGCGACGCGGGTCTCGTCGACTTCAGGGGCCAGACGGCCACACAGGACATCAATGCCGACATCGCTCTTGCAATGGCCCCGGACTGGACACGCGACGCCGGCGAAGGCCGCCTGCTCTTTCTGAGCCTTGCGGTGGGGACGATACCGGACCCAGAGCGTCCTCCGCGATATGTCGATGTGCCTGTTGAGATCGTTGACGGACAGGTCCAGGAGCCATCGCCTGGGGATTGGCAAAAGACGTGGGAGCGGATTATCGAGCACGATGTCATGCATGACGTCGATCGCTATGTGGCGACCGCGACGGAGCGACTCTCCTACATCGGCATCCTTCACGGGCGGGCAGACCAGAACGTCGTAGTCGATCAAGGACGGGGCCTCACTCGGAAGCTGACAGAACTAGGTATCGAGCACACCTACGTCGAACACGGCGGGGGCCACTCCGCTCGGATCGAGGAGGGCCTTGCGATGCTTCTTCCGGAGTTGAGAACTCTCCCGACCACGTTCCCAACCGTAGTTAGAGTGTCTCCCTCTTCGCTCGACGCCGTCGTTGGACAGCAGAGGCAACTGAGTGAGGTCCGTCTACACCTGGAGAGCCGCCTTGAATCCGTCGACTCGGCGGCCCGCATCTTCTTGGATGCGTCAGTAGTGGGCGACCGTTCCACAATTCCGCTCACTGAACTCGGAGACGGAGCGTACTCGCTCTCGGAAGCCATCGTTCCTGGGAGCAATGGTCGGTTCTTCCTGCCACTGGTCATGGAGGCTGGCGATGGGAAGAGCTACATCACCCACAGGATTCAGATTGATGTATTTCCGCAGGGCGATCTGGTCATTGCCGGAGATGAATCCTCCTGGCTGCTTGATCCCGGCAGTCGAATGAGCACATCGGCCGCGAGATACGATGAGCGGGATGGCCTGGCCTTGGAGGGCAGCGGTGCGTGGACCCTGGCAATGGCTCCCGTGGAACCAGCGAGTCTGTTCGGTTTCGATGCGCTGAGCTTCGAGTTCCACCCGGCATCCTGGACCATCGCTGAGGGGCGCGATCCGAGGTTGCAGGTCGGACCGGTTGACCTTCTTCAGAGCATTGACCTCGGCCACCAGGAGTGGCAGCGAGTCGTGGTGCCGATTGCCGACTTGGATCAGCCGCAGGCGAGCGAAACGCAGCCTATCAAGTTTCTTGGGAACCTGCGAGGGACCTTCTACTTGCGCGATGTCAGGCTGGTTGCTGCTGAGCCGCCGCCACGTCCAACCGCGATCTCGGAAGAGAGCACGACGCCGGACGCGTTCTCGCTGGATCAGAACTATCCGAATCCGTTCAACAGTGGAACGCTCATCCGGTTCTCATTGGAGGAAGCTCAGAAGGTCACACTCGAAGCCTACAACCTTCTGGGGCAGCGCGTGGCAAGGCTCGTTGATGGATACCTGGAGGCGGGTGTTCACAGCCTCTCCTGGGATGGCCAGGACATGGCAGGGAGACCGTTGGCAACTGGCACCTACCTGCTTCGACTCAAGGGGGACGAACAGGCTGTGACCCGCAAGATGGCGCTCCTGCGGTAGGGGGTTCGAACGTCGCTCTAAGGTCTCGGGCCCCGCCCATCGCCGCGTCGCCAGCTCGCATTCGAAGAGGCCGCCTGGGCCCGTCTGTCTGTTGACGAGCGGCACGCGGTTGCCGCAACGCGACCGCTTCAGTACGTCATTGGCATGATCACCGAGCCCAGGGTTGTAGAGAGTCGAAAGGGTCTCATTCTGCTTGCTCGGCATACACCTGACTCACCATAATGACGCCCTATCGTGCCTATCCACCGGCGTGCGCAAAAATGAGAGAATTCGTCATGCAGCCCCAATCGATCCATGATCTGGCGCCAGTCGATCTGCCACCACACCCCCGTGTGTTCGTCACTGAAGAAAACTTGCAGCGGTGTCGTTCACTGACCAAGGAAGCCGTCTGGGCCGAAGCCGCATTGAGCCGCCTGCTAAGAGCGGCGGATGCGCCCTGTGAATGGGACGCCTCTGAGTCAGCCCCCGTGCGCCCCGATCATGGGCTGAAGATGCTGAACCACGCCTTCCGCCAGATCCTCTCCTTCCATCTTACGGGCCGAGGCGCGTACCGCGATTCGGCTCTCGCCGCATTCAGGCGAGTCACACAGGCCTATCTGCGCTGGCCTCTCGTGAACGACCACACGCGTGGCGCCGCTTATGGACTGGGTGAATCCAGGTTTACCATTGCCCTCGCCCGAGTCTACGATCTGCTCGCGTGTGACGACCTCGCTGATGCCGACGGCGAGCTATTTCTGCAAGCCCTGGCCCTCACTCAAGAGACGACGGACCGGTGCCAACACACGACCTGCGGCAATCACAACACCTGGAACCTCGTTGCTCGCCTTGCGGTAGGCCTGGCCAGCGGCGACACCGGTCTCGTACGCGATGCCCTCGACGGCTGGACGTTCAACAGCGTCGCCCGCTACGGTCTCATACACCAGCTCCGACATGACATCCTGTCGGACGGGCTACACTGGGAACGCACGCCCGGATACCATTTCTATACCTTGATGGCGCTTACGAGTGCCGCCACGATGCTGGCCAACGCTGGCGTCGACATCTGGCACGCCGAGTTGCCCGCCCAGATGAGCGATGACGGACGCGACTTGCATCGGGCGTACGGGCCAGCAGGAAGCAAGTGTCTGCAGGCTGCTTTCGACGCCCCATTCTACGCGACGCTGGGTAATGGTGACTTCAGCCTGCTCCACGACTCAGGACTGTCGAACTTGCGGGGTGTGTGGATATGGGGCCCGCTCTACGAGCTTGCGTACCAGACTTATGGCGATCCGAAATACGCGTGGCTCCTGGCCCGGATCGAGCGAGAATACGCGGACCGGCCCGAGCGGCAGTATCCGCACCTACCCATGTCACTGCAGTCCCCGGCAGGGGAGTGGGATTTTGTCTTGTTGAGAGATGCCGAGCATCCGTCGGGGCATTTCTCCCTTGCCGAGGACTGCAGCATCTCCCTGGCAGGCGTCCACCGCCAGGGCTGCACGCTATTTCCCGTGACGGGTGTGTCGATCCTGAGAAGTCGGCCAGAGGAGGAAGCCAGCACCGCCGTGCAGATGTTCTGGGGGCCGCACAGCGCCGGGCATCAGAGCCCTGCAGCCCTGTGCGTCGACCTGCAGGCCAATGGCCACTGCCTGAGTGCGTCCCCACAATCGGCCGGTTACGAGGATCCGCTGCACCATACCTGGGTGCGCTCGACGATCGCCCACAACACGGTGACCGTGGATGGGCGACCGATGATCCCCTACGATGTGGAGGTCGATTCGGTCTGGAAAACAGACGGGGCACGAAGCCTGGAGTCCGATGGCATCCTGGAGCTGTTCCAGCCGGAAGGCCCTTTCAAAGCCTGTCGAGCCTCGAATGAGACCGTGTACCCGGGGATACGGCTGGACCGAACACTGGTTCTTGCCGACGGCTTTGTCCTGGACCTGTTTCGGGTCATCGGATCAGGCCCGCACCGCTACGACTACGCCATGCACATTTTGGGGACGCCGACTGCACCGACGCAGAGTCAGGAGAGTCAGGGCGGAGAGTTCTTCCGGGACGTCGGGTATTCTCACCTGGAAAATGTGAGAACGATCAAGGCGCCGACGGGCACCACGAACCTCGCCTGGGAAACGGCGTCCGGTCCCTTGCGCGCCGTGGTGCAAGCCGGTGAGGGCTCCGAGTTCATACTCGCCGATGATCCGGTTTCAGAAAAAGCACAGACCCTGGGCGCACTGGAGCCTCTTCCCCGTCCGAGTGCGCTCATTGTTCGGTCCAGAGGCGACCAGGCGATGTTTATGTCGCTGTGGAGTACCCAGGGCCATGACCTGGACATGACGATCGAAGACGGCCGTGCCGATGGGGATGTCGCGGTGAAGACGCGGATCGGATCACAGATTGAGCGATGGCATCTGCCGGGGACGGCAGAGGAGGTGACCCGCGAGCAGCTTTCGGATCGTGTCGAGCAGGCCTGAGCGGGAAAGGTGCCTCAAGACGTCGGCCGCTCCCCGTCCTGCGCGAGCTTCCGATACACCTTGTTGCGGTCGATGCCGAGAAGCCTCGCAGCCTTTGACACGTTGCCCTCCGCAAGATCGACGGCGCGACGAACGAGAATCGCTTCCGCTTCGCCGAGATTCAGAGGCAGATTCTCAAGACCAGCCCCCGCGTCGGATTCTCGTGTATCGCCGGACTCGATGACCGCCGTCTCCTGTCGAAACTGCAGGTGCTCCGTCTGAATGGGCCCGCTGTCGCACAGGATCATTGCACGTTCGATGATATTGCGCAGTTCGCGCACATTGCCAGGAAACTCGTAGCTCTGCAGACGTTCCATGGCATCCGGCGCGATGACGGGTGCAGCTATCTTCATTTGCGCCGCGCACTGCTCCAGCATGTGCTGCGACAACAAAGGGATGTCCTCTCGCCGTTGACGCAGCGGCGGCAGCTCGACGGTAAAACGGGCAAGACGATAGTACAGATCTTCGCGAAACCGGCCCTCGCGCAGAGCCGCCGATAAATCGACGTGGGTCGCTGCGATCACACGCACATCGACGACCAACGATTCGGTTGCGCCGATGGGTGTCACGACCCCGTCCTCCAGCACGCGCAACAGCTTGCTTTGCAGATCAGCCGGCATGTCACCGATCTCATCGAGGAACAGCGTTCCCCCATGGGCCAGCTCGAAGTAACCGACCTGATCACGCTCGGCGCCGGTGAAGGCGCCCTTGCGGTGACCGAAGAACACGGACTCTGCCAGTTCACGGGGCACAGTGGCGCAGTTAACCGCCACGAAGGTTTCGTCACAGCGCCCCGAACGCGCGTGCACGGCCCGTGCGATCAACTCCTTGCCTGTGCCACTCTCGCCGGTGATGAGCACGGAGGTGCCATCCGCTGACTGCAACAGATCGAGTTCTCGCAGAACTTTCTGCAGTGTCGGACTGCGGCCGATGAAACCATCGATCCCCCAGCGCTCCGCCTCTTCGTGGGCCAGGTGCGACAGGCGTTGGGTCAGCTGCCGACGGCGACCCACCTCCTCCTGCAGTTGCGCGTTGACGCGTTCCATCTGCTGTGCGCTCTGCTGCAGCTGTTCATGGGCTCGCTCCAGGCTGAGCCCGCTTTCGGCCAGCTCTTGCAGCTTTTCTGTTAGCCGTCGTGCCAGAAGGGCACGTTCCAGGTGAGTCTGAATTCTGGCCAGTACTTCTTCCTTGCGGAAAGGCTTCACGACGTAGTCGATGCCGCCTGCCTGGAACCCTTCCACGACGGCGACAGTTTCGTCATTGGCCGTGAGGAAGACGACGGGAATTTCGCGCATCTGCTCATCTGCCTGCAGTCGACGGCAGGTCTCATACCCGTCGATCCCAGGCATCATGACATCCAGCAAGATGAGGTCGGGAGCAGATCCGCCGGCAATCTCGAGAGCGGTGAGACCATCACCGGCGACCATCACCCGATAGCCGGCATCCTCGAGGGCCTGGCACAATACGGTCAGATTGGCTGGCGTATCGTCGACGACGAGAATCCGTGCGCCCCGTACGTCCAGATCGATCTCAGCTGTTTTCATGAGGCATTTCGTAGCCATCAGGCCATGTGCTCGAGGACGGTGCGGATGCCGGCCATGTCGAGTCGATCCGTGAGGGCGCGCAGGTGTTCGGCCACACGCCGGGCATCATCCGACAACTCGGCCAGCTCATCGAGGGCTTCCTTGATTTCAGTAACAGAATTCCACCGTACCGCTTCCTGCAGTCGTTCGTAGAGTGCCTCGGGCAACGCCACCGCGGGAAGGTCATCGGGTAGTGATTCTACCGGATTCTGATGTACCAAAGTTACATCCAGCAGATCGACGAGACACTCGCACAGATCCTGTCGCCGGAAGGGCTTGCCAATAAAGGCATCAAATCCCGCCGTGAGATACTCCTGACGCTCGTGCGACAGCACGGATGCTGAAACGGCGACAAAGCGCATCGACTGACGCCCATGCTCTTCAATCAGCCGTTGCATGCCCTGAATCCCGCTGATGCCCGGAAGTCGAATATCCATGAAGACAATATCGGGTTTGCTACTGCGCACGAGATCGATCCCCGCCTCCGCACTGTCACCTGTCTCCACATTCACGCCGAGGGCGCTAAGCAACTGTGATAGAACCTGGCGATTCGCCTCAACGTCATCGATGACGAGTGCCTGTACATGCTGACCCGGCGTCAGTCCGGTGATAGATGCGGCGTCAGTAGAAAAGCCTGGGCTCTGAACTGCGGGTTCCGCTGCCTGCAGGGGCACGACGAAGTAGAATGTGGACCCTTCACCGACCCTCGATGTCAGCTGTAGCTGACCACCCATGAGGGATACATGGCGGGAAGCAATCGCCAGCCCCAAGCCGGTGCCACCACGGCCATCAACCTCGCCTGCCTGCTCGAAAGGTTCGAAGATCGCCGCCTGTTGCTCGGCATCGATTCCGGGACCTGTGTCGCTGATGGCGAATCGATACTGACCGGCGTCAATCTGCTGTAGCGACATCCCGACTTCGCCTGATGTACAGAACTTCGTTGCATTTGCGAGCAGATTGATCAGCACCTGACGCAGCTTGTTGGCGTCGCCGCGCACCCAGGCAGGCCCATCGATCAGATCAGCGCGCCACGACAGTCCCTGCTGCCGACAGCGCATCTCAAACATGGACGCGACACCACATGCCAGCTGATGCAGATCAAAATCCTCCGGCGCCAGCTCGACACGGTCTGCCTCGATTTTTGACAGATCGAGCACGTCGTTGATCAGTGCCAGCAGATGATCACCGCTGGAGTGAATCGTGTCGACCGCCTGACGTTGAGTTGGCTTGAGCCCACGGTCACCGGAAAGCACCTGCGCGAAACCGAGAATCGCGTTCAGCGGCGTGCGGATTTCGTGACTCATGTTGGCGAGGAAACTCGACTTGGCACGGTTCGCACGTTCCGCCTCTCGTCGAGCGATCACCAGATCTCGATTGCTCTGTTCCAGGTGCAGGCGCGCCTCCTGTTCCCCCTGTAGCAGCTGTTCGCGCAGACGCGTCTCCTGCGCATGCTGCCTCCACGTACGAACGCCGAGCCCGACCGTCGTCAGCAAGAGCAACCCCATCGTCGTCCACAGGGGCACGACAATCCAGGCATTCTGCACCCACGGTAAGACAGCGCTGATCCGCATACTGGCGGGTTCCGAGTAGTTGAGATCTCGATCGATGGCCTGCACTTCGAAGGTGTACTCGCCAGGTTCCTCGGGACTCCAATCGAAGCGATTGTCCCCCGTCGGCACGCGCCAGTGGGCATCGACCTCACGGACCCGGTAGCGGTACTGCCGTTTCTCCGGCGGCGTGCTGAACTCCACTGCACGGAACTCGATGCTGATCCGTGTACCCACTTCCAGTTGCGCCGGCCCTGCCCCCTGGGTGATGGCATCCGTACGCTGCGAGATGATCCGAACACCCGGTCGATGCCTGTCCGGCAGGTACCGGACCAGCCCTTTCTCGGTCCCGATCCAGAGATTTCCCTGGCCATCGAACCTCAGATCCAGGATCCTGTTGGAGGGCAGACCATCCTGGGTATCGAGGGAACTCCAGGTCTGACGATCGAAGATCGCAACGCCGCCCCGGTCCGTGGCGGCGTAAAGCCGCCCATCACGGATCTCGATAGCACGGACATAGTCATTCGCCAGACCATCCCGGTGGTCGTAGTGCGCGGTGCCGTCGGCTCGATACAGATACAACCCCGCACCCGCTGTCCCACACCAGATCCCGCCACCGGCGGCCTCTGCCAGAACAGCTACCGGCTCAGGTGTGGCCAGGACCCTTTCCACCCTCTCACCGGTCCAGTGAAACAGACCCTCTGTGCTCCCAGCCCACAGTCCTGAGGAAGTGGAGAGCACGGTCCGAAAGGATCGGTCAGATACCTGTTCGAGGTTCGTGCCATCATGGCGGAAGAGTCCGGACTGTGCCGCCAGCCACAGGGTGCCATCGTCTTCGGTCGCCAGCGCCAGGATCTGCTCATTCCATTGTCCGGGTATCGGAAACGTCATTCCATCGAATCCGAAGGTTCCCGACCTGCCGACGATGAAGAATGTATCCTGCAGACCGGGCCAGATGGAGGAAACGGCACCTGGCACGAGTTCCCTTAGTCGGCGGGTTTGCGCCGCTGGCGAAATTTTTTCGCCATCCCAGAACTCAAGACCGGCATCGGTTCCCAGCCACAGTCCTGATGAGGCAGAGTCGCTTTCCTCGACGGGATGGATCGCGTGCACCACACCTGAACGGAGACCGTGGGCCTCAGTGATCACCTGCAGCGCCTCAGGGCGATGGGCCATCACGCCCCCCTCCGAAGCGAACCACAGCGTTCCATCTTCCGCTTCCAGCATGCCATGCGTACCACCCGAGATATGGTCCTGCAGGTGGTCGTAGAGCACGACTTGCGAGTCGGTCACTGCCCAGATGCCTACATCAGCACTGAACCAGGTGGTGCCACTGTTTGCCGTATGGATGTCGTACACTGCATGGCGGACTTCCGGATACAGGTGTGCTCGCCCCGCCTCGAACCGCCACATGCCTTGTCGAGACCCCAACCACTTGCTGCCATCGGCATTCTGCTGGAAGGCAAAGACGAACCGGTGTGGGAAACCAGGCAGTCGCTGACGCTTCAGACCCGTTCGCGTCAGCGCCCACACACCGGACGTACTCAGCATCCACAGGGAGTCATCGGCTCCGGGCTCGAAGGCGAAGCCCCCTTCAATGTGATCGTTGAAGGTTGTGATTCGCCCCTGGTCCATGAGCGCCACACCACCCGCCGTTGCCAACCACAAACCCCCATCGGCGTTGGCACGGATGGCACCGACACTGTTATCCGGCAACCCGTCATCTGTCGTGTAGATTCGGAAGCTCTGCAACTGTGGGTCGTGTCGTACAAGACCCTTCGGTGTGCCGATCCATACGACACCGTCAGGTCTGTCGATTACGGCATCCACACCTGCATCGAACGTTCCAGCCCCATCGTCGATACGTTCATACACTTCGCCATCGAAGACGGACAATCCGAGTCGGGAAGGCAACCACAATCGACCATCCTCCGACTGCATGATACGATGCGGTGAGCTCGCCCCGGCGAAGTGGTACGGCGCCGGATAGGACTGCCAGGTCCCCGCCTTCATGGGGACCGAGTGAATGTCGATATCCGACGTGATCCCCGTGTCGACCTCCACGACGGAGCCGGTCTCACCGGAGCCGTGGTAGGCCCACCCTCCCGGACGCTGCGTGCGGACGCGGTACGACCCCTGTCGCAGGTTCGCCAGCCGGTACTCACCCGAACGGTCCGTCCAGACGTTGCGCAGCGTATCTGCCACGCCCGTTGCATGGGCGGGTACCAACTGCACGCGGGCGCGCACCCGCGGCCTGCCATCGAGGTTCAGTACCCGCCCCGCAATCCCCGCGACAGGGCCCATCGTCAGGTCCACTGACTGGCGCGTCCCCGGGCTCAGGCTTAGATCCGGCCGCCAACTTCCCCGATCGGACAGACTCGCCGACAAGTCCCCCGCCTCTGCCGCGAACAAGGCGATGCCGTACCAACCACCTTCAACGGAGCGCGTCCCAAGATCATCGCCGTCTTCGGGATGAAAACGGACGGGCACCGCGGATCGTCCCAGACCGTCAGCGCCGCGAACAACCCCTGACAACACGGAGGGCGCCTCGCCTTGCGGAAAGTCGACAGATCTGACGTGAGCGTCCCCGATGAAGGTCCCGTGAAATCGGGAGCTGGACAGATCGCGAGCGCTGCTGTCGTCAAAGTTCCAGTAGCCGACGAGATGTTCTTCATCACCCACAAGGGGCCGTATGGTCGCAGCACGGATCTGCGACGGTGTGCGTTCCACCGACCAGACTCTCACTTCATCGAGCCATCCCTGGAAATCCAGATTCTCCGCCCAGGGCGAGCGCCCCAGGGCGAAGTGCGCCGAGTCGCCATGAGTGCTGAAGCTGTTGGCATCCGGGTGTTCAGCTACCAACATCCCATTGAGGTAGAGTTTCATGCCGCCGGGTCCCGACACGGCGGCCATGTGGCACCAACGATCTCTGGGCAGATCGGTCGTCACCTGGGCGACCTTTGGCCGATAGTCGACGTAATTGAAGAACTTGAAGGTGGGGTCGGCGATGTTGTGGTTGATGCCCATGCCGAGCCACTCCTCACCGTAGGTGAACCACTGCGAGTAGAGCCCGTATTCCTCCCAGCGCACCCACGCCTCGATCGTTGCCTGGTCGAGGGCCGACAGTGCACCGCGCGGCAGATCTACGAAGTCACCATCGCCATCCAGATAGAGAGCACGGTTTTGATCGGCGCCCGCAGGCGAACCGGAGGCGAACCACAAGGCGACCAGTATGAGTGAGAGGAATTGTTTCACGCCGGAACAATAGACCTTGCACTCGAGCACGGCGACCTGGGAATCTGTCCCCAGGCGCTCAGGCGGCCGCCGCGGTCTCAGAGACCGTATCCACCACACAATCACCGCCGGCGCGCTTGGCCTGCAGCAGAGCATGGTTCAGCGATTGCAGAGCGCCTTGACCGACGTCGCGTAGATCACCCGTCGCCAAACTATCCAGAGACGCTACGGCCGCGCTCAGGGTCAGCTTGATCTGTGCTTCAGCGCAGTCAAAGTTCGATCCGGAGATTGACAGGCGCAGTTCACCGGCTCGCTGCCGCGCCTGTTGCAGATTGGCCGGGAACAGCACCACCGCGAAGTATGTGCCATCCAGGTGTGCGAGCAGTTCTTCCCCGTGTAGCACCTGTTGCAGTCGCTGCGCGAGTTGTCGCAACACAGCATCCCCCACGTCGCGACCGTGAGTCTCGTTAATGGGACCGAAGTTGTCGCCAGACAGTAGCAGCAGACCCACGGGTTCCTGGCGACGCCGCGCCTGCTGGATCTGGTCCGGCAGCAACGCTTGCAGCAGGGACATCTTGTTCGGCAAACCCGTGAGCCTGTCGGTTCCTGCCAGCTGCGCCCAGCGCTGATTGATGCCTTGCAGTCGTTCGATCTCCCTCTCCAACGCGTCCTGATGCTCACCAGTTGGTGTGCTACCTGCGGCAACATCACCAACGATCGCATTCTGCGTCAGCTCGAGGGAGTACTCCTGCCACATGTCATAGTACGTCCCCTTGTGATTGAGCAGGTCCTTGTGACTGCCTTGCTCGATCAGACGCCCCTCTTCCATCACCAGGATGCGATCCACGTTGACCGCACTCGATAGCCGATGTGTTACCGAGATAAGCGTTCGCGTACCTGCCAGCCTGTCCAGCGTGCCATTTACAGCCGCTTCGGTGCGCGGATCCAGAGCCGACGTGGCCTCGTCCAGAATGAGAATGCGTGGCTCCCGCAAAAGCGCCCGGGCCAGCGCGATCCGTTGGCGCTGGCCACCGGACAAGGGCGTGCCGCCTTCGCCTACACTCGTGTCGTAGCCATCGACAAGGTCCTCGATGACATCGTGCACTTCCGCCAGGCGAGCGGCGTGTTCTACCTGGACGTCGGTGGCCTCCAGTCTCCCCTGCCGAATGTTCTCGCGCACGGACATGTCGAAGAGGCAGGTGTCCTGGAAGACCGGTGCCATCTGTGCCCGCAGGGATTGTCGAGACCGTTGCTGCAGGTCACAGCCATCTATCGTGATCCGTCCGGCGTCGGCGCGGTAGAACCCTGCGAGCAGATTGAGAATCGTGCTCTTGCCAGATCCCGACCGACCAACGAAGGCGACGGATTCTCCCGCGTCGATGCAGAAGCTCACATCCTGCAGATTCGGCTTGTCGCCATCGTAGCTGAAACCGACGTGCTCGAAGCAAATCCGCTGGTTGAACGGTGCCAGTTGCGGCAGGTCGGCTCTGGCGGCTTCGTCCTCGCTCTCGTCGAGCAATTCGTCAATGCGTCGCAGGCCGACAGTGGCTTGCACCAGATCCGGGAACAGTGCCGTCAGTTGCGTCGTTGCATCACCCACGTTGAGCAGCAGTCCGATAAAGCCGATCAGCATGCCTGCCGACAGAAAACCTTCCAGCGCCAGGAAGGCACCGACGCCGATCACGAGAAGCTGTACGAGCAGCACACCCAGGTTGGAGGTCTTGCCGGCGAAAGAACTGAACAGCGTCGCCCACACGCTGCTGTAGTAGAGGCGGCCGATATGCTCGTGGAAGCGGCCCACCATCGCCGCCTGCAGGCCAAAGGCCTGGACGATGCGCTGGCCGCGGATGCTCTGGTGGACAAGACCGGACAGGTCTGCCTCCTGCTCTTTCTTCTGCTGGCCCGCGCGCACCGCCCGTCCACCGAAGATCTCCGGCCCCAGAGCGGCAATGGGCAACGCCACGAGAGTCACACACGCCAGGCGCCACTCGACAAAGAACAGCACGACGACGCTGGACAAGCCGAGTAGAGCAAAGAGCAGCGCCTGATACAGCGAGTTGCTCACGGCACGATCAACGGCATTCAGATCGTTGGAGAAACGCGACAGCAGATCGCCCGTCGCCGTGCGCGCGAAGAACCCATCCGACAGTCCCTGCAACCGCTGAAACATGGCGAGCCGCAGGTCGTTGACGATGGCCGACCCGAGGGATGCCGCCAGATAGCCCAACACAAGATCCGCGATGGTGACAGCGACGAAGCCGAAAGCCAGGGCGCCCAGCAGTTGCCACAGGAAGACGCTGTCCTTGTCGGCAATCCCTCGATCAAAAATCTGCTGGTAAGCCAGGGGCAATACCAGATAGTAGCCGACCTGCACACCGACCGTGAGCACTGCGAGTAAACACTTGCCGCGGTAGGGCCACAGCATCTGTGCCAGTCTGTTCATGCGACGCACGTACCAGGCGTCACGTGACGCCGGATCGCGGCCAATCCCCGCAGCGCCGCTTCGATGTGGGCCTGGGTATTGTCTGCCGTTACCGAGAAGCGCAGACCTCCCGCGTCGATGGGCAGCGCCGGGTAAGCTGCCGGTGTGACCAGCAGCCCGTGATCCCACGCGATCTGACATGCCTGCACGACCGCTTCAGGATGTCCGATCTCGACGAACAGCACGGGATAGTCGGTCGGATTGTCCACGGGGAAGCCGAGTTCCATGGCGCCTGCGACGAGACGGGTTGTCAGGCGATGCAGACCGGCACGGATCTGCTCGCCTTCGGCGACGTTCACCTGCAGTCCCTTCAACCCACTAGCCAGGGTCGCCACCGGCACGGGTCCGGAGAAGATGTAGGTCGAGGCGCCCCAGCGAAGCTCTTCTTCCATGGCTGCATCGAAACAGGTGACGAAGGCCGCATGGGAGGAATAGGCTTTCGACAGACCGCTGACGTAGACGATCCGGTCCGCCGCGTAGTCGAGACCGAAGTGACACACGATGCCATTGCCCCGGTGCCCATACGGCATGTCCGGCGACGGATCCTCCCCGATAATGCCGAAGCCATGCGCGTCGTCGACGTAGATCATGGCGTCGTGTTTCCGGGCAATCTCGACGTACGCAGGCATGTCCAAATATCGCGCCGACATGGAGTACACACCGTCGACAACGATCACCTTGCGAGAACACCCTTGGTGCTGAGTCAGCTGCGCGTCCAGATCGTCCAGGTCACCATGTCGGAAGCGGGCATGTGTCGCCCCACGCGCCGCCGCCAGTTCGCAGGCCTCGTGCAGTGTGCGGTGGGCAGCCTGGTCGGCCAGCACCAGCCCCCCGGATCCCGCCAGCAGGGGCAGCACACCCAGGTGCAGCATGGCGATACTCGGAAAGACCACCGTGGAGTGCGACCCGAGCAGATCGGCCAACCCTTCCTCAAGTTCGAAATAGGGTTCGGGTGAAGCGACGGCGCGCGTCCAGCTGGGATGCACACCCCACGTTTCCACCATGGGTTGGATGGCGGCGATGATTTCGGGATGCAGGTCAAAACCCAGGTAGTTGCAGGAAGCGAAGTCGATGATCGTTCTGCCATCGATGGTCAGATCGCGGCCGTGCTGCGCGGTGACACAACGCTGCAGCTGCGGAATCTGCCTCATCATCTGCTCTAAAGGATTCCTCGGCGTCTCCCCTGACTTCGTGTTGTGCGCCGCCCTCGTGTTAGGCGCCGCCTCCATGCCTTGTGTCGATTCGCGGTCACGTGGCTGCCGGTGAACCATGGCGACCAATTGTGTCAGTGTCGGCATCTGCGCCATCCCATCCACAGGCAGCTGCACCGCGAAGGCATCCTCAAGTGTTGCCTGCAGGCGAAACAGTTGCAGAGAGTCGATGCCCAATTCATCAAGGGGTTGATCGAGCGCCACCTGATCAAAGGGCAGATCGAGCAACGCACCCACCTCCTGGCGAATTCGTGTCTCTACTTGTGACGACGCTGTGTTACTGCTGGCCGTGTGTTGGCTCATGCTGCACGCTCCACCAACTCAGGAGTTTCCGTAGTCGACCCACACTGCGTGTCTGCAGTCGACCACTGCGTTTCTGCAGTCGACCACTGCGTTTCTGCAGTCGACCACTGCGTTCCTGCAGTCGACCACTGCGCGACCGATCGCAGCGTCCCCGCATGGTATTCCTCCCGACACTGTCTGCGGCGGACCTTGCCACTTGACGTCTTCGGCAATCTACCGGGGCGCAACAGCACCAGGGCAGCCAACTCCAGCCCGTGCGTTCGAGACACAGCGCGACGCGCCGCCCGGACCACGGTGTCGAGATCGAATTCGCCCACGAAGCGACGCCGGATCTCGTGCACGACGACGAGTTTTTCTGTGCCCTGCTCGGTGATGGTAAAGGCCGCCCCGCTGTGCAGCGGCAACACGTCGTGGCTGGCCCCAACAGTTTGCTCAATGTCCTGTGGGTAGTGATTGGCACCACGCACGACGATGAGATCCTTGATTCGACCCGTCACATACAAGTCGCCGTCGCGCAGCAGACCAAGATCACCCGTGCGCAACCAGGGTCCCGAATCCTCATGGCGAATCCGCGCCGCGAAGATCTCCTGTGTCGCCTCGGTTTGCCCCCAGTAACCCGCAGCCACCGAACGTCCCCGGACCCATATCTCGCCGATGCCACCCGTGCCGACGCGACACTGCGTCACCGCATCGACGATGGCCACCTCTACACCCGTCGCGACGTGGCCGCAGCTGACCACTCGACGCGGGTCAGCACCTGGCATGTCGATATCGGCGACCTCGGTGGTGCCCCCCGTCGCTCCACTCACCATCAATGTTGCCTCCGCCAGACCATACATCGGTGTGATCGCAGAGGCCGACAGTCCGCATTCTGCAAAGGTGGAACAGAAGCGCTCCAGCGTATCGTGCAACACAGGCTCGGCGCCATTGCCGACGATACGCAGGCAGCTCAAGTCGAGATCGACACGCTGTGCCTCGCTCACCGCATCCACACAGAGATCGTAGGCGAAATTTGGCGCCACGATGAGCTCCGCCTGGTAGTCGGCGGCCGCTTGTAGCCAACGCATCGGGCGTTTGAGAAAAGCCGTGGGTGCCATCAGTACACACAGGGAGCCACAGAACAACACCTGCAATAGGCAGCCAATGAGCCCCATGTCATGGAACACCGGCAACCAGCTGACAATGATGGAGGACTCCGTCATCCCCAGAGTCTGCTGAATGGAGCGCTCGTTGTGCATGATGTTGTCGTGGGTCACCATGACACCCTTGGGCTCTGCTGTGGAACCGGAGGTGTATTGCAGGAAAGCCAGGTCATCTCCCAGAATGTTCGGCGCACGCCACACACCCAACATGACGTCAGCCTCTTCGGCTGACATGACATCCGTCGCAAGAACCTGCAGGTCGCTGGACTGCCCGTCAGTGATCCATGTCTCGATTCGGTCTCGTGTCGATTCGGTCGTCAGAATCAACGCCGCCCCGGCATCATGGACGATGGTTTCGATGCGGTCCATGTGCTGCTGATTGCGCGGTGGATAGGCGGGTACGGCGACGGCACCAGCGTAGAGACAACCGAAGAAGGCGCTGACGAAGTCCAGCCCCGATGGATACAACAGCAGCACACGGTCGCCCGGACTGCAGCGACTTTGTAACTGCACCGCAATCGTGCGTGCCCGTGCATCGAGCTGCGACAGGGTCAGCGAATCCGACTCGCGGCCGCTGTCGGCGAGAAAGCGATACTGTACCCGGTCCGGATCTGCCTGGGCCTTCTGCCGCAGAAGATCTACGAGATTTGCTGCCACAGGTGTTTCCGAACCACCCATCTAGGCATTCTCCGGGCGCGTAGCCGTGACATAGACGAAGTCATAGAGGTCAAGATCCGCGATGATCTGCTGGGTCCGAATGAGGTATTGAAATTGCTCCGATTCGGCGTCCGTGAGTCGATCAGCCATCATCTCCCCCAGCACATCCATCTTTGTTGTCAGATACTGGGCAAAGGGCTTGAACACCTGGGAGCCCACAGACTCTACCTGGACACGGAGATAGCCGACCTCAGCCAGATCTGCAGAGAAGTCATTGGCCAGATATTTCGGTTGCGGAATCTGCCAGAATTCTGAGTGAACCTGCTCGCACTCCATCTCCAGCTCCGTCACCGGCAAACGCGTCAGGCAGATCTCGCCCAACACCAGGCGGCCCCCCGGTCGCAGAACGCGGAACGCTTCCTCGTAAAAAGCCATCCGGGATGGAAACTGCTCCACCGTGTACAGAGCCAGCACGCGATCCAGATCCGTAGGAATCTGCTCGGGCAGGTCCGTGGCATCCGCAACGACGTACTCAATGGCATCGGCAAGGCCCGCCTGCTCGGCATTGGCTTGGGCGGCGGCGATATGATCCAGTTGCAGATCGACACCGATCATCCTGCCCGGACGGCAGCGCGAGATACATACCGGTTCCAGCGCCCCGAGTCCGCACCCCACGTTCAGTACCGAGGATCCAGCCTGGATATCGGCATGATCCAGCAAGGCCTCCCAAGCTCGGCGAGGGGGCGGCGTGCGCTCCACCTCGTCCCAGAGACCGTAGTTCAGGTATCCGGGTTCGCCACCGGGCAGCAGCGTGCCCAGATCCCGCGTCATGTCGTAGAGATTCTGAAGTTGCTCCGGAGATGCCGTTGACATCAAAGACCTGCCGTGTTGGGATGATCGATTGGCTGTTGCCATCCCACCATTGCGAATCACATGCCCGTGATTCTTCCCTGCAGGTTGTTACCCGGATTGCTCATATGTGAGCACTTGTCCGTCAATGAGCACAATTGTGCTCATATTCGAGCACGCCCCCCCAGTGGAAATGACTCAGACCCGTCAGATCGCTAATCCGCCGTCCGCGTACCGGCGCCTGCACGTGTAGAAGCTAATTGAGTAGGTCGGGGAGTTTTAGATAAACCAGACAAGAGATATTGAGAACACTCAAAATGACTTCAGAAACAAATCCTTGAACCGTCGCCTTGGCGGGTCTCCCATCAAGAAACATGCTTGCCAGTCTACCCATAGCAAATCCCAGGTAGATGACGATGGCTACAGTGAATGAAGTAATTCTAAAAGCAGGAGAAAATATCCCAGCTAGTATTACTAAGCCGGAAAACAGGGTAAAACCACCTGCTCCTCTCATTTCACTGAATACATCCGACTTACCATGTATCTGCAGGCTTGGATCATTCGCATAGGATGTAAGACATAGCGAACTGATAGGCTTGATCAATCTCATGGTACCGGCAAAACACAGCAGTGCGCCTGATAGAGCCAGTGTGACAATCTGATAGATTTCCATTCCTTTTCCTTTCGTCTCCGAATTACCCATTGCTTGGATGACCAAAGTAGTGGGTCCTGGTTGGGCATATAGACATCCCTACAGAACCGCCATGAGTTCGCCTGTGCAAATGTGGCCGTCCGCACGTCCTGCATGTAACTGTCGTTCGGTCCCTCGGTATGCCAGAGGCGTCATCCGTGCCGCCCATGCCTCCCACCTGCCACACGTGGACCCAGAGCCCATGGGGCTCGACAACCCGGAGCCACCCTGCCTGCAACGATCCATTGTCCACCGAAGGCACGTAGACGCCGGAGGCATTCGAGGGACCGAACGAACCCTTGCCATCAGGAAGTGATAGACCGGTCGGGATCCTGGGATGAGCAGCATGGTTGCCACACCCTGCGGGTGCTCCTATGATGCTGGCCATGCGCACGATCAGAAACGTAGCGATCCTCGTGGTGGCGAGTATGCTTCTGACGGCTTCGCCATCTCCGGCGACCGCTACGCCGTCCGCGCCGGAACAACGCGTCGTCGTCACCTCGGGCGATCTGCCGCCGGTGAGCAACGTCGCCGCCAGCGCGCTGGCCCGTCGTGCCGTCCTGCGCGCCTTCCTCAAGCAGCATCCGAATTACGAGTTCAAGCCCTTCGTGATGCCCAAGATTCAGGGGCACGCGATGGACACGGGGCCCCTGATGGGGATCTCGTCAGGGAATCCGCCCCACGCGATCTACGTCAACTTCCGTCAGTCTTCCACCTACATCAATCACGGGTTTCTCGAACCCCTCGAGATGCTGCTCGCCCGCGTGCTCAGTGCCGACGAGCGCGTCCGGCAAGCGGCTGCGGGCGCCTTCCTCGCCGACCCATCGCAAGTGGAAATCGACGCGGCACGCGACTCGATCCTGGTCCGGGTACCGGAAGCGATCTGGCCAGTCATCTACCGTGAGGCAGAGACCGACAAGGAAGGCATCCCTCCGGGTGAACATATCTGGGCGATGCCGACGACGATCCTCGCCAAGGCGATGCTGTATCGGAAGGACCTGTTCCTGCAGGCCGGCCTCGACCCCAAGGTCCCGCCGACCAATTGGGACGAGTTGATGGAGTTCAGTCGCAGGATCAAGGCGCTGCCAGGCAAGTACGGTCTGCGCATTACGGGCGGACCGGTTCTCAGCTGGGGCGCCTATTCCCTTTTCGTCACCAACGGCGCCACCTTCATGGCGCGCGACGAGACCGGCCGCTGGCGCGCCTCCTTCAACACGCCCGAGATGGCCGAGGCGATCTACTACCTTCTGCGTCTCGTCAACGAGCCCTTCACCGTCGACGGCGAAACGTATCACGGTGTCGTCTTCATGGGCATGCCCGGCAACGACGCCAACCTGAAGTGGCAACGCGGTCAGATCGGCATCCAGTTCGCCGTCCTCGAGGACGAGATGCTGGCCTCGATCAATCCCGAGTTGGTGGGCATCGCGCCGGTTCCCTCCTCGCCTCGGGGCGCCGGAGGTGGCGAGTTGCAGGCCCGCATGCTGGGCGTCTTTCGCGGGACGACGCCGGCTCAGAAGCTGGCGATCATGCGCTACATCTGGTTCAATGCCAGCGAGCAGGCCCAGGCCATCCGCACGCGCGTGTTCGTCGAGAACGGCTACGGTCGATTCGTACGCCCGGACCTGCTTGAGCGCTTCGGCTATCACGACATCCTGCGGAAGGTCCCCGCGGGCTGGCAGGAGACGTATGCACTGGCCCTCGAGCACGCCCTGCCCGAGCCCTACGGCAAGAACACGCAGTTCATCTATACGAGGGTTTCTGAGCCCATCTACTGGGCGCTGCAGCAGCCACTGCTGGAGTTGCCGAAGGAAGACGCCTTGCGGCGGATTCTTGAAGAATTGAACGACTCCGCCGAACGCACCGACAGATTCATGCTGGGCGAACTGACCGATGAAGAGTGGTCCCAACGCCGCACCGTGGGCGCCAGTGTCCTGTTCTTCATCATTGTCGTCTTCGTCGGCTCCCTGACCTGGATTTGGCGGATCTTCACCGCCTTGGAGATCGAGCGTGGCGACCGTCGTAGCTGGTGGGACTACCGCACGGCCTATGTGCTGGTGTTGCCCGCTCTGGCCGTCGTCCTATTCTGGCAGTATGTGCCACTGCTGATGGGCGCGCCCTTGGCGCTGTTCGATTACGAGCTCGTCATCGGTTCTGCCTTCGTCGGCATCGACAACTTTGCCACCGTCCTCTACGACGACCGGTTCTGGGATTCTCTGGGTCGCACCTTCTACTGGGTATTGCTTACCGTCGGTCTGGGCTTCTGGCCACCGATCTTCGTCGCCATCTTGCTCGACGAAGTTCCCACGTCGACGCTGAAGTACTTCTTCCGCACGATCTTCTATCTACCCACCGTCGTGTCCGGCGTTATCATGGTCTTCCTGTGGCGCCAGCTCTACGAACCTTCAGAGTCGGGCTTCTTCAATCAGCTCCTGCTTCTGCTCAACCACCTGGGCCCAGGGACGGCGACACTGGTCAAGCTGATGGCCCTGGGAACCTGGTTCAGCCTGATCACCCTGATCCTGTCGATGGCCTATCAGCTGCGAGAGCTGACGATGCCCGTTCGCGCCGCCATTGCCGGTTTCGGTGCAGCGCTCCTGGTCGCCACCTTGTTGCCCGTCTTGTCCGCATGGCAAGGCCCCGGAGAACTGACCATCATCGCCCGTGGACTCAATCCCGATCACGTGAGCGGTTGGTCCGGACTGGGCACCTTCATCGCCACTCTGGTGGGTCCCTTCGCCATCGAGCCCCTGTCGTGGATCGATGATCCCGACCTGGCCATGCTCTGCGTCGTACTGCCCACCATCTGGGCCACGGCAGGTCCCGGTTGCATTATCTATCTGGCCGCGCTCAAGACGGTGCCTGAAGAGCTCGTCGAAGCGGCCACAATGGATGGTGCTGGCATCATGCAGCGGCTGGCTTACATCACCCTGCCACGCGTGAAGTTCCTCATTCTCATCCAGCTCGTGGGTGCCATTGTCGGCGCCTTCAAGGGCGGCACGAACTTCATCCTCGCCATGACGGGCGGTGGTCCGAACGGGGCGACACGCGTGCTCGGCCTCGACATCTTCGAGCGCACCTTCATGGATCTCCACTACGGTCTCGGCGCCGCCATGGCCTGGGTTCTCGGGGCGATGGTCATCGTGCTGACCGCCTACCAGCTCAAGCGCATGTCACAGGCTGAGTTCTCGACAGCAGACACGAAATGACCGGCGGACACCAGGTGCTCCCCTCCATGGGACCTTACTGTGGTCGAGTCTTCAACGATGCAGACACCCAGTGTCGCGGCATCGAAGGTGTACCGGTCAGCGACGGTCTCCACGTCGTGCGTACCGATGCCGACGGTTGTTTCGAGTTACCCGGCCACGACGACTCCCGGTTCATCAGCGTCCACCAGCCGTCCGATTTTGCTGCTTCCTGTCACTTCATCCGCACCGACATCGCCGTCGCCAGCTACGACTTCGCCATGCGGCCCAAACAGCGACGTGACCACTTCAGCTTCGTCCAGATTGCCGACACGGAGACCGCCGAAATGGGCGATTGGCTGGACGAACTGAAGGACTTTGTTCGTGACACACAGCCCGCCTTCATCTTTCACACGGGTGACTTGTGTTACACCCGAGGGATCGACTGGCACAGCCGCCACGTCACCAGCACGACCATGGGGACACCGGTCTACACCAGTCTCGGCAACCACGACCTGCTGGCGGGTGACTACGGCGAGCAGTTCTTCGAGACTCGCTTCGGCCCGGTGAACTACTCCTTTGAGGAAGGCAATGTGCTGTTCGTGGTGACACCCATGCGCCACGGTGACTTTGAGCCCTCCTACTCCCAGGCGCGGATCTTCACGTGGCTGCAGAACCTGTTGGCCTTGTTTCCGCAGAAGCAGCCAAAGATCGTCTTCAACCACGACCTGCTTACCAACGGCCCGAGCTTTGAATTCGGCGATGGGGACGAAGAATCAGGAAACGTCATCGAGCTGAATTCCTGCAACCTGAAAGCCTGGCTCTACGGCCACTGGCACAGCCACTTCCACAAGCGCCACAGCCCTGATGGCCCCATCTCTCTGGGCACGGCTGTGGTGGCGAAGGGCGGCATCGATCATTCACCCGCCGCCTTCCGCATTGTGAATGTCGATGCAGCAGGTGACGTACGCACGCAATTGCGCTACAGCTACGTTCATCGCCACATCACCGTCGTGGCCCCCACGCAAAACCACCAACCCCGCCGTGTCGACGGAACTTATACCGTCTCCATCAACGCCTATCACACACCTTCGCCAACGGTGGCGGCCCGTTGCCGTATCCATCCCGCCGACGCCGGCAACGACTGGCAGGGCAGCAGCGAATCGGGATGGTTCGACCTCACACGCCAATCTGCGTGGAACTGGTCTGCAACGTGGCTGCCACAAGACACGACGGACGCCACCACGTACACACTCACGACAGAGGCCCGGTTGGCCAACGGTCGCACCCTCACGGCGAAGGCCGAGTTCACGACGACGGCAGCAGATCCCAGGGTGCACACAGCAGATCAGGTGCACACAGCAGGTCCAGAGGTTGCCGCAGACTGGCCCAATCTCTTGGGCAACGCCGGCCACGACAGTTCCACTGCACCTCCCCTGCCACCACCGCTGCACCTGCACTGGGTGCACAACGTCGGCGCCAGCGTCTTCATGGCATCACCTGTCGTTGCCCAGGGTCGGGTCTTCACCGCCACAATCGACGACGGCAATGCGGAAGATTGCGCCATCATCGCCTGCGATGCGCTCACAGGCCAGCAGATCTGGCGTTACCCGACCCGTAATTCAGTGAAGAACACGATCGTCTGCGCCGCCGGCACCGTGATCGCCACTGACCAGCGCGGTTTCACCTATGCCGTCGATGCCGCCACGGGTGCCCTGCGGTGGGAGAAGGATCTGCACTACGATCGTTTGCCAGGATTTGTCTCGGGTTTGGTGACCGATGGCGAGTCGGTATTCACCGGCTTTGGTCACAGCTTGCAAGCCCTCGCCGTGGCAGACGGATCAACACGCTGGCGCAATGACGCCTGGGATGGCGGTGAGGGCAGCACACCGACCATGACGCTGGGGGCCGGCATACTGGTCGCGTCCTCCCACTGGCGCGGACTCTACGGTCACGACGCCGCCACCGGTGAACTACTCTGGCAGCACACCGAACACGGCTTACGATTCCGCGATGGTACGGTGACGTATCGTGACGATCAGTTCGCCCTCGCCGCGCAGAATTCGCTCTTCCTCCTCGATCCGCGTTCGGGCGAGATTGTGCAACAGCGGCAGGGAGACGACAGTTTCCACGCGGCCAGTGCACCACTGATCACCAGCGACATGTTCATCGTGGGTACTGCCGACAAGGGTGTCGCCGCCTTCTCACGGGACACCCTGGAGCCGCTCTGGGACCACCCCACCGGCAAAGCCCTGTCGTATACCGTACCCTATTCTAGTGCGGGTGCGGCGGCTGTTGAAACCTGCCCGGTGCTTTGTGGTGACACGATCTACATTGCCGCTTCAGATGGGATATTCCGTGGCATCGACGTCGGCACCGGTACTGAACGCTGGCAGATGGACCTCGGCGCGCCCGTCTTCACGACAGCGGCGATCTGGGACGAGTTGCTCTTCCTGGCAGATTTCGCAGGAAATCTCTACGCCTTTAGGCAAGGTGATGACCTCAGAGACTGACCTCGACCTCCAGTCGAGATTCGGTGTCTCCTGGTTGGGTCGGGGATTCCCAAATGCTGTCGGCAATTCGACACCTAATTCGGTATGATGTACCTAGACCCCCGTGGGTACGCCTGGAAGTGGATCACTTCGCCGTACGGGCTTTCCCGGCAACTCGGACACGCAGGCGACGATGGTTGAGAAATCAGATCAAGACTTCGAAGGTTCGACGACTGACGAGAACACCGCTCCAGGTGGAGACGTCGCTCAGATGTTGGCCGACGCCGATCCGCAGGAGCGCGCGATCGATGAACTGGCCGAGTTTCTGACCTCCCTCGATGTGACAACCGGCGTGCAGGCCGAACTCGAGAGCCTCGAGGCGTCTCTCGACACCGACGATACTGGTTCAGAGCCGGACACAGCCAGGCACAGCGGGCCTGGGCGCCGTCGACGCGGGGCTCGTCCGGAAGACTCCGATGCGGAGGTTGTCACAGAAGAGATCGAGCTCGATGTCGCCGATCATTGCCTGACAGCCACCATCGTACGCCTCGACAAACATGCTTCTCTGCGACGAGTCGCACGTGCTCTCAAGCGAGAGCACGTACGTCACGGCATCAAGGTTGAAGAGATCAAGCAGTCCGTCGCTCGCGCGCGAGCAGGCGACATTCTCACTGACGTGGTCGTTGCCGAGGGAGATCCTGCAGCACCCAGTTCAGACTCATTCTTCGATTGGGAGATTGAGACAGCCGGCAGGGCAGGAACGATCCTCGAGGACGGTTCGATTGACCTGCGTGATCGCCGTCTCATCACGGTCGTCAAGGAGGGTCAACTTCTCGGGCATCTGCGACCATCGCACGAGGGTACTACTGGGCGCGATGTTCATGGCAGAGTCATTACACCTCGACGGCCCGTAGCACTTGCGCTGGTCCCGGGGGCGAACATCCGCACCGAGAACCTGGATGACGACGTCATTGCCTGCTATGCGGAGGTCGAAGGCGGTGTGACCCACGAAGAGAGCACGCAGAAAGGACGTCATCGACTGAAAATCGGCATCTCGAAGATCTCCAGGATTGAGCAGGACGTCGACTACGTCACGGGACACATTGAATTTGACGGTGAAGTGGTCATTGCTGGATCCGTCAGCGCTTTGTTCGAAGTACACGCGACGGGGACCGTCAGCATTGAGGGAAATGTTGAGGCCGGTGCCGTTGTGGAAGCCGGCGGAAGCATCCTGGTAGGAGGCGGCGTCGTCGGTGAGGATACGAGATTGACCGCCGGCGACAATGTAATGGGCAAATTCTTGCAAGCCTGCAGTGTCCGCGCCGGTGGTGATATAGAGATTGGCGCCTACGTCTTCGAGGCTTCCCTTCGCTGCGGCGGACGACTCAAGGTGGGCGGCATGGGCGAAGGGAGTGGCAGGGCCCTTGTGGGGGGCCTCGTGTGGGCCGGCAAGGGGGTCGAAACGCCATCCCTCGGTTCGCCGTCCAACCCACGGATCCGATTGATCCTCGGAATCGATCCTTCGAGCGTGGACCAGTCCGAAGATCTACGAAAGCGGCTGCGCAAGGTAGATGCCCGGCGGCGCAAACTTCTGGAATTTTTGGGCCTGGAGCGTTTCAACGCCAGCGAAATCAAGGCAACACTTCAACAGGTTCAGGATAAGCAAGAGCGCGCCAAGAAGGTCAAGGTCGTGCACGAACTCACGAAGTTGGGTGAGACGATCAAGCTCGGCCGAGACCGGCTGACAGCGCTGACAAAGACACAGCAGGTTTCGGCACGTACGGCAGATCTGGTAGTGGAAGGCACGGTCTTCCCAGGAGCCGAGCTGCGAATCGGCGACCAGGCGCTGAAGGTCACCGAGGAGACGCGAGCCCGGCGCTATCGTCTTCTGGAAGAAGACGGTAGTCTCCTGCTGCATGACGGGGATGCCTGAGCGATGTCCGAAGAAACCCATGGGATCCCAGAGATTGACGACGGACTTGAGGACCTCGATGGCCTCAAGGAACTGCTCGCCGAAGAAGGGGTTGCGGGAGACGACGACTGGTCACCCGAAGATCTGTTGGAGGAAGCCGATGCTGACGAGGATGACAGCAGTCCTGTCGACCACTCATCGTCAAAACGAAGTAAGCGGCGTGGTGGACGGGATCGACACCGCGATGATGAGCAGGCCTTCAGGGATCTCGACTCACAACTGACGGCAGAGACCCTCGAGCTCAAAATCGACGAAGATCACCTGATCGTCACCGTCGGTCGTCTGGGCCAGGAGAACACGATCGAAGAAGTGCGTGATGAACTGAGGCGGCACAAGATCCTCGCCGAACTAGACGAGAAAACTGTCACGGTTGCCTTGCAACGGGCGGCCAGCGGGCGGCCTCAGTATGACGTCGTTGCGGCACGTGGAACACCAGCCATCGTGCACACCCATTCTCATTTGAGATTTCATCTGCCAGACGCGCTGACGGTCGACGATCCTCAGCCTCTGGCGGCTCTGCAACAAGCCGTCGGTGGCCCATCACTGGATGTTGTCGAAGCGTGGGAAGGTCCTGTGCATGTCGTGCATGCGGGAGATGTCATGGTAGATATCGCCGCCGCTGAATACGAGGAGGGGTGTGATGTCTACGGCCAACCGATCCTTCCCGAAGTCGATGAACTGCCACCTCTTCCCCACGGCGACTACACGAAGCTGACTGCCGACGGTCAGGCTGTGGTCGCGACTCACTACGGCTACGGTGGCGTCATTGGCAATGAACCCACCGTCGTGTCGCCCATCTTCGTATCCAGCGACTCCATGGAGGTACACTTCGTCGTCATCAAGGGCGAGGCGATGCCAGCGCCCACGCCTGAAGAGCTCAAGGCGGTGCTCGAAGTGCGCTGGGTCGAAAAGGGCATCGATGATGAGGCGATCCACCGGCTCTGCCAGGAACTCGATACGGGCAAGGCCCTACAGAAGCGCTCACACCTGGTGGCACAAGGAATCCCTCCCAGCCCCGGTGTAGACGGAGAAATCAAGTACGACACGGCCCCCTCGTCGCTGGTCCGATGGAAGGATCTGGATTCACTTCGCAAGGCAAGAGACCAGGACGAACTGGTTGTCGCTGTGGGCGAGATGCAGGGATCGGGGCGAGCGCTCATCGCGGTGCACGCCGGTGACGAACTGGCGACACGTAAACCAGCCATCGAGGGGCTGCCCGGTTCAGACATTCGGGGGGAGGAGCTGCCCGCCGAAGAAGGCGAGAACGTCGAACTGGATGCGGGACTGAACACCGAGGTTGATGCCGAAGGTGTCGTGTTGAAGGCGACTCAGTTTGGTCTGGTCGCCGTCTATGGTTCCGAACAACTGAGCGTTGTGCCGCCTGTCTGGATCGCCACGGACAAGCAATCCCTGTGCTTTCTCAACCTGCACCAGGGAGAACAACCCGTTCTGCCGACGGCGGCGGAACTGTCGGAATCGATTGAGACAGACGTCGATCTGTCAGCCTGGGATGGGATTCGGAGCCAACTTGAAGCCGGTGAGTTGACGGATCCCATCATTCCCATCATTCAGGGAACTGTCCCTGTACCCGGTGAAGACGGTCGATTCGAGTGGGCTATCAAAGTGGGAGGACGCGCTGGAAAAATCCTCGACGACGGCTCGATCGATTTGCGCGATCGTCGCCTCATCACCGTGGCCCAACCCGGGGATCTTCTGGGTAGCTCGTACGTGGCGAAACCGGGCAGCCCGGGCGTCGATGTCTTCGGCGCAGAGTTGTCACCACCCCCTGCCTGCGACATTGAGGTCGTGTGTGATGCCCGCATCGAGGCACGCCCCCAGGACGAAGGTCGAATCGACTATCATGCAGTGGAACAGGGCGGAGTCACATTTACTGAGGAATCGAGGCGGAAACGCGGCATCCCCGTGCGTCGTTTGCGGTTGTCGCTCTTTGCGGTCTCAGAGATCTCCGGCGATGTCGACTATAGCACCGGGCATGTCGATTTCCGTGGCGACGTAGTCATCGGTGGGTCGGTTAAACCTCTGTTCCGCGTCAAGGCGACGGGCTCCGTCACGATCGGCGGAAATGTCGAACCCGGCGCCTACATCGAAGCCGGAGGAGACGTCGCAGTTGGCGGGGGGATTATGGGCGACCGGACGGTGATCCAGGCTGGCAGTGGCGTCCAAGCCAAGTTCATAGAGCAAGCACGTGTGACGTGCGGCGGTGATGTTGAAGTCGGCAGCCACCTTCTGGAGGCCTCGGTGCGCTCCAGTGGCAGCATCCTGGTCGCAGGCAAAGGTGGAAAGGGAGCGCGTGCCCTCGTGGGTGGCATCGTCTGGGCCGCGGGCGACGTGGAGACCCCGAGTCTCGGCTCACCGTCGAATCCTCATCTGAAAGTTGTGGTCGGTGTTGATCCAGCTGGGGTGCGTGAGACGGAGAAGTTGCGTGCCAATCAGCGAGCCTGCGAGGCGCGACAGCGTGAGCTTCTCGCCTCTGTTGGTGTCCCGCACGTCGATGTCGCCCGCATGAAACGTCTGATCAAGAACTCTACCGACGAAGACGCGCGAAGTGCCCTTGTGTCACAGATGAAGACGCTGGTAGACCTGGGACTCCTGCGACGGGATCTACGGCGACGGATCGACGAGCTTGCCACTGCCCAGCGGGAGCGCGCCAGCCACCACGAGTTGCGAGTGCCGGGCGACATATTCACTGGTCCTCAGCTACGCATCGGCGAACATGTTTTGAGTTTGGAAGCCGATGACGCAAAGAAACGCTACCGTCTCACGACGGATGAGGATGACCGCTCTGTGATTGAGGTGGATGACCTGTAGGGGGGAACCCCGGACACACAAAAGGGCCCGAACTCTGCGAGTCCGGGCCCCTGCGCGTAGTACTTATCAGACAGCTTGTTAGCTGGCCGCCTGCTCCAACGCCTGATCAAGATCGGCGAGGATGTCGTCGATGTGCTCGATGCCGACGCAGAGCCGCACCATATCATTTGTTACACCTGCCTTCACCAGCTCGTCCTCCGTCAGCTGGCGATGGGTCGTCGAGGCAGGATGCGCGGCGAGAGACTTCGCATCACCGATGTTCACGAGGCGCTTGAACAAGCCCAGAGCGTCGTAGAACTTGACGGCCGCATCGAAGCCACCTTTTACGCCGAAGGTCATCAGCGCGGAGGGACGACCATTCGTGTATTTCTTCGCCAGGTCGTAATAGGGCGAGTCTTCGAGTCCTCCATACTGCACCCAGGACACGGTGGGGTGCTTCTTCAGGTGCGCCGCCACGGCCGCCGCGTTGTCGCAGTGCCGTTCCATGCGCAGCGTAAGTGTCTCGATCCCCTGCAGGATCAGGAACGCGTTGAAGGGACTCAGGGCGGAGCCCGTGTTTCTCAGCGGCACGGTCCGGGCGCGGCCGATGTAGGCAGCCTCGCCGAGCGCCTCGGTGTACACGACGCCGTGATAGGCCGCTTCGGGCTCGTTCAGCATGGGAAAGCGGTCGGCGTGTTCAGCCCACGGAAACTTGCCCGAATCCACGATCAAGCCACCCAGCGAATTGCCGTGGCCACCGGCGTACTTTGTGAGCGAGTAGACGACGATAGAGGCGCCGTGGTCGATCGGACGGATCAGCGTCGGTGCCACCGTGTTATCGACGATCACCGGAACGCCGTGCTTGTCTGCCATGCTGCAGATCGCGTCCAGGTCAACGATGTTACCCGCGGGATTTCCGATCGATTCGCAGAACACCGCTGCCGTCTTCTCGTCGATCAGCTTTTCCATGCTCTCCGCCGAGTCATCCTCGGCAAAGCGCACTTCAATGCCCTGTTTCGGCAGCATGTGAACGAACAGCGTGTAGGTGCCGCCGTACAGTTGTGGCACGCTGACGATGTTGCTGCCGCTTTCGGCAATCGTCTGAATCGAGTAGGTCACCGCCGCACTCCCCGAACTCACGGCAAGACCGGCGATTCCCCCATCGAGGGCGGCAACACGCTTTTCCAACACGTCGCACGTAGGATTCATGATGCGCGAGTAGATATTGCCCGGTACGGCGAGGTTGAACAGGTCAGCCCCGTGCTGGGCGTCATCGAACTCGTACGCAACGGTCTGGTAGATCGGCACGGCGACCGCCTTGGTCGTCGGGTCAGTCTCGTATCCCGCGTGGATCGCGGCGGTTTCAGGCTTCAAATGTTCCTCCATAGAACGGGTAAGGATGGACTAGGGCTGGGGGTGAGGTGCTTCGTAGGCGGACCTTTCGTAGACGAGACCCAGCCAGTTGTTGACGATCGACTTGGTCGTGTCCCGCCAGGTGTTGTCCAGCAAGGGCTCGAGATGAGCCTCGGGAAAAGACGGCAACGCCTCCCCCTCGTTCAGTGCACGGACAACGGCCGCCTTGTAGCGCTCGGCAATGGTCGAGGCATCCTCATCGAAATAGTTCTCCGGATGCGGCGGATAGTCGTCACGCTTGCCATCAACGAAAAGGTTGATCTCGCGTTTGTATTCCTTCAGCAGGCTATTGGTGTCGTACTCCGGGTGTCCCTGGAAGAAGACGAGGCTATGCTGATCCGGGCTGACCGCCAGGTGGACGCCAGCGACGTCGCTATCGATGAGAATCGTCAGTCCCGCCCGCTCCAGGGGCTCTCGGTGGATCGCGTTCCAGCGCGAATGCGGCACATCGAATCGTGTATTGATATCGCGCAGCAACCGATGCTCACGATCTGCGATGCGATGGGGAAACACACCCCAGAGCTTTTCGGGCATGGGTTCGCGGTCGATATGGTAGAGGAGCTTCAGCAACGCGTGCGACGCCAGACAGGAGCAGAGCACCGAGGTGACGTGGCCTTGCGCCCAGGCAATGACTTCGCTCAAGGGTGTCCAGAATGGCTCCTGATCCAGAGACGGCGTCGACACGTTCGCGCCGGTGATGATCAGCGCATCGAGCCCTGATTCCTGGATCTGTTCGAATGTTCGATAGTAGCGGTCGATGTACTCCTGCGTTTGAGCGCTTCGCGGCAGGCCATGGACGGTGAAAGGATGGATGAAGAACTGGACGATCTGGTTGCTGCCGCCCACCAGCCGCATGAACTGAATCTCTGTTGCGACAAGTGCCGCGTCCGGCATCATGTTCAGCAGGCCCACATGCAGCTCACGGATGTCCTGATGCACCGCCTGCTCGAGGGTCAGTACCTTCTCGCCGTGTTGGCGCAGCTTCTCGAACGCTGGGAGGGCATTGTGCTCAACCAGGGGCATTTTCGGCTCCGAACTCCATCTGTGGCCTGAGATTCCCTGCGATGCGGTGCACACAATTGATGCGGTGAACAAAGGGGGGCCGAAGGTAGGTTTGGTATGTGATCGCATCAACCTCTCGAACGCTGCTGTGTCATCGGAGTCGACGCTCACCCGGCAGGTCGACGAGGTCCGTACTCGCTTCGAGAGCCTGCAGGCCCTTTCGTTGGGTTAGAACGAACCCCCGGGAGCAAGACATGCCAGCGAACTACGAAAGAATCATCCTCATCGTCGCGGGGCTCATCGCCTTGCGTTTCGCCGTCCAGTGGATCCTGAACCGACGTCGGGACGTGGGTGCTGCATCTGCGGCGTCGCCACTCCTCGGATTCGTCCTCGCGCCCCTGCTCACGGGCGGGCCGATGTTCATCGCCCTGTCGGGCCTGTTTGGTGGACTGGAGAAGGGTGGTACCCCCGCCTTCCTCATGGGTCTCGGCGGGGGTCTCGGACTTGCCTTTGGATTGGTGGGGCTCTTCGCCATCGTTATGCGGCAGCAGCGCGAGATCGACGCACTGCGCGAGCAGATCGGCAGCGCTTCATGAGTCGAGTTTGTACGCTGAAGGCAGACGACATGACCTGTGTCGTTGTACGCGTGGGCGCGAAACAGGCCACCGCAAACGCCTGATCCTCCACTCACATCTTTTTGGAGCCGACCTTCATGCAGACCTTCTGGGGTGACATCCACAACCACTGTGCCGTCAGTTATGGCCATGGCGTCCCCGAGCGCGTGTTGGATAATGCCAGACAGCACTTGGATTTCGTCTCCATCACGGGACACGCCTTCTGGCCCGACATGCCGACGGACATCACGCGACACAACAACGTCATCCTCTATCACCTCGGTGGTTTCGCCAAACTGCAGCAGCATTGGGATGACCTGCTCGCCCAGCTCGCCGCAGCCCATCAGCCAGGAGAATTCGTAACCTTGCCGAGTTACGAGTGGCACTCTTGTGAATTCGGTGACTACAACGCGTACTTCAATACACATCAGGCGCCACTGATCGACGGCCCTGACCTGAGCACGCTGGCGCAACGACTGGGTGAGCAATCCGCTGGGTTCATGCTCATGCCACATCATTGCGGCTACTCCAAGGGACATCGGGGCCTGAACTGGGATGGCTTCATCCCCGGCGTGTCCCCTCTAGTTGAGATCTTCTCAAATCACGGGTGCGGCGAAGCCGATGATGCATCCTACGAGTACCACCACACCATGGGCCCCAGAGTTGGCGGCTCAATGGTGCGACGGGGTCTGCTTGCCGGACACCGCTTTGGATTCACCGCCGGCACCGACAGCCATGATGGATACCCCGGCCACTACGGACACGGCAAGGTGGGCGTCCTCGCCGATAGTCTCGACCTGCCGTCGATCTGGGAGGGTCTGATGAATCGTCGCACCATTGCCTCCACGGGGACGCGCTTCCGGATCGACTATCAACTTGGTGACGGTCAGATCGGCGACGTCACGCAGCGACAGACGTCCATGCCGCTACGATTCAACGTCGGAGGCTCCGCTCCCATCGAACGCGTGGATCTGATTGAGGGGGCCAATGGTCGATGCCGCGTGCGGCGACTGCCTGGGCCGGATCTCGATTTCGACTTCACGCCGGGTCGTTACAAGATCAAGGTGGAGTGTGGCTGGGGACGCGCCGACACCCGCTCCGACTGGGACATTTCTTGCGTGGTTCGCAAAGGTAGCCTGTTGGGTCTGGAGCGCTGCTTTCGCCACAGCATCTATCCCATGGACGAGATGGCCTCGTCTGAACAGATCGTCGAACAGGAGGATGCGCGTGTTCGCTGGCAGGCACGGGCCTTGTCCAATCCCTCTGGCATGGTGGGCGGCACCCACTTCAACGCCGGCGGCACACAGGCGATCGTGTTGGAGATCGAAGCAGAAGAGAGCTGTCACTTGCAAGTCTCAACAGGTGACGTGAATCTCGATCTGCCTCTCAGTGATCTCGTCGTCGAATCCGTCGGCCAGCAGATCGATGGCTTCGGCTCCCCTGCGATCAAGGTCAACCGCGCGATACCGGAAAGGGTCTTCAGCTTCACCCATGACGAGACCTTCGAACCACCGGCAGATACCGAGACGGGATTCGTCTATGCTCGCGTGATCCAGTCAGACGGTCAGACCGCGTGGGTCAGTCCCATCTGGTATGAGTGACTAGAAGCGCCCTTGTGCCCGAAGGTTGAGTCACTGTGACGCCACTCCCGTCGGCATCACCGCTACATGTCCCAGGTCATTGACCCAGGCCTCATGGCCGCCCGCTTTGAGCACGGCCACGGCCTCTTCGGCGAGTTCCTCGTTGAGGTCGCTGGCCACTGCGCCTGCTCGGCCCCAGATCTCGGAAGCGCCAAGGGATGGGTCCATCTCGCTGTAGAATCCATCGGCACCACGCGGTGCAAAATCGTGCTGCTCACGCAGTCGGTCGTTGACCGAATTGAGTCTCTGCAGAAACGCCGCGTCTGAGCGCAATTCTCGCACGAGATCTGCCAACAGCAGCGTCTCAAAGTCATCATCGACGAGACAGAACCACGAGACAATGCTTGCGGGACAGAGATTGTCGAGAGAGAAAGCGAACTCCCTCGTCACAAGATGCCCATCGACCTTCTGGTACACCGAATAACGAGCCTCTGACGTGTGTGCCCAGTCGCCGCCGATGAGAAGCAATCCCCCTTCGGTGAGGACCTGTTCGAACCACTGCATGGTCCGGCGACGGAACGTCGCGTCGAGGTAGTAGAGCACGTTGAAGCAGCGCGCCACGTCCACATCCTGCACCTGCACATCGCCGATGCCGGCCGTCTGGAAGGACAGACTTGCACTTGAGTACAGTCGCATGGGATGTACGAGACGTGCACCGTCAGATGTCACCTCGGCGCCATCTCCGAGATCGGGCAGAAGCCGATCGAGCAGACGACGGAAGTTCGCCTCCGTCGCCGTGGCATCTTCTGCCAGCGCATTCCAGGTCTCAACCGTCGGCGCTGCCGGTTGGAAATACACCATTTCGCCCTGCGTATCGAAGGTTGCGTAGTTGCCCTCTGCATCGTAGACCACATGCGCCGGCATCGAAGGGTCAGCGGCCAACACCTGCCATCCCTGCAACGCAGCGACAGAGTCCAACGTCGTGACGGGGGGAAAGCCGCAACCAATGTCGAGAAACAGACCAGGCGTGGCGTCGCGCCACTTGTTTCTGAGCACATACTCATCGATCAGCACATGACGGCCGCCCACGGTAATGGGTGGTATGCGGCCCGACCAGGCACCCGGTAGAATTCGGGACAGCAGCGAGCCCAGCACGGTGCACTGCATGGGTGAAACATCCGTGCTGACGAACCGACCGTGATGCATGAGCTTGAAGAAGTGTTCGAGAAAGTCGACCACATCCTGACGCTCTGTAGGCAACTCGGCGAGAGAGTCCCGGAAGGTTTCCGGCAATGTCCCGCCGAAGTAGCGGTCATTCCAGGACGCGATGATCTCAGGTCGAGACAAAGGAGGCTCCATTCAGATGGGTGTCCAGGCGAGAGGTACGCCGAGGGATGCCGGATGTGCTAATTCTGGTTCAGGTCCACGTTCTATTCCAGGTCCACTGAGAGGTTCTCCCACAGGTCCACCGCGTCCAATCTTTCGGTTGCCTCACCCGCTCTGAAGAACGCATTGCCCACGGCAATGTCTGTGTCACCATCCAGATCATAGTCCCCCAGGGCCAGTGTCGCATGTTGGGGTCGATTTTGCTCCAGGGAATGTGGCACAAACTCACCGGCTCCCGTTTGCTCGAGCCAGATGAGTGAATTGAAGATGAGGCCATTTTGCTGGCCCTCGATGCTGATTTCCTCCGGCATGAAACTGCAAGCGACGATATCCAGATCGCCGTCGCCATCCAGATCAGCTGCGGCTGCCCGATGCGCTCCATACATCTGCACCAGACGATGTGGTGTGAATTCCAGCGACCCTGTCTGCTCCAGCCACTCGATCCCGTGATAAGGGCGCAGACCAGGCCCATCGAACATGTCGCCATTCGTCAGGAGAATATCCAGATCGTCGTCGCCATCCAGATCCACAAGCTGCATGCCTGAACTGCCCCAGGCTGGATGTGGTGCTCGATACAACTGTTTCGCCTCAAAGACAAACCCACCTTGATTGAGATAGGCGACGACCATCTCGTGTTCCTGCGCCAGGTTGGTGACAAAGTCCGGCAACCCATCATGATTAAGATCTGCGATTTCCACGTGAATCGCACCGTGTCGCGCATCCAGGTCATGAGGAGCAAACTGCGGCTGCTCCCCGGCATGAGCCACATTTTCCAGCACAAAGACCCGCCCCGATTCGCGCCAACCGAACTCACCAACCACGAGATCCCAATCTCCATCCGCGTCCAGGTCGACGGGTCGGACATCGGCGACGCGGCCCAGGCCGTCGAAAAGGGACACCGGCTCAAATTTCTTCGGTCCAATCTGGCGTAGCCACTCGACAGAACCCATCTCGTGATCGAGAGGATTGAAAGAACCCAGATTTCCGACGATGACATCCTGCAGGCCATCACGATCAAGATCCACACGTGTCGCATGCGCAGGATTGGCAACCATCGCGAGCCGCTCCAGTCGATACGATGACTCGTAAGGTTTGCCGAGCAGTACCATGCCATGCGCCATATCGCCCACGACGAGCTCTTGCCGCGCATCACCTATCAGATCCAGGAACTGCACATTCGATACGAAGGGAAAGTTTCCGCCATACGCGGTATCTGGCACACTCCTGCGCCACTTGATGGAGCTTGAGTCGATGTTCGGAAGACTCTGAGTGAGATCAAGCGATTCCGGCGCGCGCTCTTCGAACCACGCAACCACCGCGTCAGTAGAGATGTGACCACCGGCATATCCCGGCATCTTCACCATGTTGTGGATGGTCTTCCACCAGGCGGAGCGCGGAAAGGTCTCGGGCTCGGGAAACAGATGACATCCCGAGCAGATCGAGCGCACGACGGTGTCGTCCACGTGGGTCCTGGCAGTCTCCCGCGAGCGCAGTGCGCCGATGGTCGTGAACAGGACACCAGCCATCACGACACACAGCAGGAGTCCAATACCGACGAAAATGTGGCGATGATGCAGGCGACGGCGTTCAGACATGTTCGTCCATCTCCAGGGCTTCCTCTTTTGCGTTGACGCCCTGAGGATGTCTCAGTCGGCGCGCTTCTTTTCACAAAGAGACGCTCTATCCGTGTGATCGCAAGAGGTGTGCTGGTGTCCAGCCGCGTTTCCCTCGACCCTCAACATAGCTTTGGTTTCTGGCTCATCGGCCCATCGCACAACAACTCGACGACACCAGACCCGATACGACAGGAGGACAATGGTCATCTACACAGAGTTAGGGATTCGTCAGGTGATCAATGCCTGGGGCCCAATGACAATCATCGGCAGTGCCCTGGTGCGACCCGAAGTCGTGACGGCGATGGCAGAAGCGGCGGCCTGGCATGTGGATGTCATCGAGTTGCAGCGCGCCGCAGGGCGACGCTTGGCTGAGCTGATCGGCGTCGAAGGGTGCTACATTGCTGGCGGCTGCGCGGCGGGTCTTGCCATTGCGACGGCGGCAATGATGACGGATGGCGACGCAGCGAAGGTCGCGCGCCTGCCCGAGACCACCGGCATGCGCAATGAAGTGGTGATGCAGCGGTCGCATCGTAATCCATATGACCATGCCTTCACGCAGGTGGGTGGCAGGATCGTTGAGATCGGTCACGCCTGGCAGGCCTTCGATTGGGAACTGGCCGACGCCATCGGGCCGCAGACAGCAGCCGTCGTCTTCGTCTATAGCCAACGCACGATGAACCTGTCTCTGTCACTGGCAGAAACCGTGGCGATTGCCCATGCCCACAACGTGCCCGTCATCGTCGACGCTGCCGCTGAAGTGCCACCCGCTGGAAATCTGCGTGACTTGAAAACTACGGGGGCGGATGTCGTCGTCATCAGCGGCGGCAAGGGGTTACGCGGACCGCAGAATTCGGCCCTCGTATTGTGTACTGAAGCGATGGTCGAGGCATGTATTCCCCACGCGGCCCCTCTTCACAGTCATGGTCGGTCGATGAAGACGACCAAAGAGGATATGATCGGACTCGTGAAGGCTGTGGAGATCTATCAGGGCCTGGATCACGACCTCATCACGCAGCGATGGCAAGCTGAAGCGGCATCGGTCGTAGCCGCCGTGGCCGGCATCGATGGCATCGACGGCGCCCCAGGATACGCCGGATACAGCGACAAGATTCCCGTCGCCGATCTGGTGATCGAACCGCGGGTATTGGGTCGCGATGCCGCCGACCTGGCCGCTGCCCTGGCCGCTGGAGATCCAAGTATTCGTGTTGCTCAGGATCAGCAAAGCCTCACGATCAATCCCCAGTTTCTGCAGACCGGCGAGATGGATGCCGTCATCGCTCGGCTGTTGGAGCTACTGACCGCCTGAACATCCTTAGGGAGACGTATGCAAGGTCCCGATTTTGATCGGCCCACAGCCGCGGTGATCGAGCAGCTGTCGAGGGCAAGTACCGCCACACTGCAGTCCATTCTCAAGCGCATGGGCGTGCGCAGAGTCTGGATGCCGCTGTATCCGCTGACGTCCGGTATGAAGTGTGTCGGTCCCGCACTGACCATCCGCAGCGTTCCGGGACGTGAAGACCTGACGCCTATCGCCTACGCGCCTGATACCGCCTTCCCGGGCCATCCGGATGATGCGATCGATGCGATCCATCCGGGTGATGTCGTCGTCCTCGATGGTCGAGGTGCGACCGACGAGGGACTCTTCGGCGACCTGCTGACACTTCGAATGCAGACGCGGGGTGCCGCTGGCAGTGTCAGTGACATGGGGGTGCGCGATTCGAGCCGGATTCTCGAGACGGGGCTGCCCACCTTCTCGCGCGGCCCTTGCAGTCCGGGTGGAACGGTTTACAACATCGATTTCAATGTCCCTGTCGGCTGTGCCGGTGTCCTCGTATGTCCCGGGGATGTGATCAGTGCCGACGACGATGGGACCCTCGTGATTCCTGCCGCCATGATCCCGACCGTCACAGAAGAGGTGATGGTACACGAAGACCGCGAGGACTTTATCCGGATTCAGCTGGGCCAGGGTGTGCCACTGCAAGGCCTCTATCCCATGGGCGAGGAGTGGGAGGCACGTTTCCGTGACTGGCGCCAGCAGGAACTTGGACGATAACATCGCCCTTGAACACGTCCGTTCGATGTATGACACTTCAGCTTGAGATGTCGGATTATCACTTCCCGCGGAGCCTTCGATGACAATTCCCTCGCCCGATCTGCACCAGGTCGACCTACTGACCGAATCACAGATCGCACAATTCAAGCGTGACGGTCTGCTCGTGCTGCCAGGTGTTCTCGATGCCGGATTGTGCCGGCAGGTACGCGACGGGATGTGGCAGCTGATCGATGAAAACCGACCCAGTATGAAACGCGACGATCCCTCCACCTGGCTGCCCTTCACCAAGGAGGAAGCAGAGAGTTATCAGCGACCAGAGGAAGGCGGCGATCCATTGTTCTCTGGTCGGGGACACCGTCTCTACACCCGCAATGGCACCGAGAAGTTGCTGCTGGATACGGCGCCACGCGCTTTGTGGAATGTCGCCGAACAACTATTGGGCGCAGGGCAGGTCGTGTGGCCCGCAGGTGAAGACAAAGCGGGCGTCACCACAGGCCCGTGTCTGATGAAAGAGAGTGTCGTCGAAGGCATGGAGACACACCTGGGCCCCAAGGCCGAGGACTGGACGGGCAAGGCAACGGGCAAAACCGAGCAATTGCGATTACCGAAGACGGGCCCCACCTGGATGACGGGGCAAGGCACACGCGGACTCTATTGCACGCTGCCCAACAGCCCGGCACCTGCCGCCGAGTATGCGGGCGCCCACTCTGAAGCCTTGTATGACACACGCTGGCGCATACAGATCGCCGCCTATGTCGATGACCTGCCGCCACAGGGGGGTGGCCTGACACTCTTTCCACGAAGTCATCAGCGGATCTGGGATTATTGGGAGGCCGTGCACCGTGACACGCCACCACCTGCTACGCCGGAAGGTCAGGCCGAATGGCATGGCTACACGGCGCAGCCACTACTCGATATCAAAGCTGATACCGAACCTGTTGTCACCCAGGGACCCGTTGGCTCTGTCGTGTTATGGCACGCGAATCTGTTGCACATGGCTGGCCAGAATCAGTTGCAGGATGTGATTCGGCAGGCGACGATTTACGCCTTTGCCAAAACGACGGAGTCTGTGCCGGATGAAGTTCTGCTGCGTGATCCACATGGGGATCTGTGGCGCGACTGGTCTGATGAGGTGCGACTCACCGAGGCAGCGAAGTAGGAGACGTTGTCCGTCGACCAACGAGCTGCTCCAGCTTTCTTCAAGCAGACACGTCTATAGCCGTTCGGCACCCAGCTCACGAGGCAGGATGTGTTTCACGTCGAAGATGACGTGCTCTGCCTTGGCGAAACGGCCAAGACCTTCGGCGCCCAGCTCGCGGAATGTATCATGGGCGACAGCGAGGATGATCGCATCGTACGAGTCGTCGGGCACGTCGGCCACGAGTTCAACACCGTACTCGTGCTGCGCTTCTGCCGCGTCGACCCATGGATCATGCACATCAACCTCGATGTGATAACTCTGTAATTCACTGATCAGATCCACGACGCGCGTGTTGCGGATATCAGGGCAGTTTTCCTTAAAAGCCAGACCGAGGATCAGCACGCGACTGTTGACGACGTTGATCCCAGCCTGGGTCATCGACCGAATTAACCGGTCGACGATGTGGTGACCCATCTGATCATTGATGCGTCGTCCAGCGAGAATGATCTCCGGGTGATAGCCGATCTCCTGCGCCTTGTGCGTCAGGTAATACGGATCGACACCGATACAATGCCCACCGACCAGCCCCGGTCGGAAAGGTAGGAAGTTCCATTTCGTACCCGCTGCCTTGAGCACGTCCTCCGTATCGATTCCGAGGCGACCGAAGATCAGCGACAGTTCGTTGATCAGCGCAATGTTCAGATCCCGCTGCGTGTTCTCGATGACCTTCGCCGCCTCCGCAACACGAATGCTCGATGCCTTGTGTGTGCCAGCATCGATGATGGACGCATAAAGTTCATCGACATACGTCGCCGTTTCATCCGTCGAGCCCGATGTCACTTTCGTGATATTTGGTAGCCGGTGTGCCTTGTCGCCGGGATTGATACGCTCGGGACTGTAACCGGCGAAGAAATCCACATTGAAGGTCAGTCCTGACCCACTCTCCAGCTGTGGTACGCAGACCTCCTCCGTCGCCCCGGGATAGACCGTCGACTCATAGACGACGACATCCCCTTTGCTCAAGACCTGGCTGATCGTATGACTCGCCGCCAGCAATGCCCGCATATCAGGACGCTTGTGTTCGTCGATTGGTGTCGGCACAGTGACGATGTATGTATTGCAATCGGCGATCGCCGCCAGATCACTTGTCAGCGTTAGACTCTGAGCACTGGCGAGTTCCTCTGCAGAGACCTCCAGCGTAGAGTCCTTGCCGGCACACAGCGCCTCGATCCTTGACGAGTCGATATCAAAACCGACGGTGGGATAACTCTTGCCAAATTCGACGGCCAGGGGCAGACCCACGTATCCGAGACCGAGAACAGCGATTCGTGCATTGGAAATGTCTGTCGTCATCTTACCTTCGCTATCGTCATTCGCTTCTCAAGAAATTCCCGCCAACTGAGGAATCATGTCAAAGATAGCCGTGATTGCAGGGATCGGTGCCGGCCTCGGTGCGGCCCTGGCGCGCAAGTTCGTCGCCGAGGACTGCGCTGTCGCTCTTTTGTCCCGATCGACGGAGTTCTCTTCAAATCTAGTCACTGACCTGACTGCCAATGGCGGAAAAGCGTTGGCACTGGAGGCAGACGTCTCAGATTCTGCGTCCGTGGATCGTGCTTTCGAGCAGATCCGTCAGCTGTTGGGCCCTGTGGATATCCTCGTCAATCACGCTTCGGCGTCATCATGGAAGGGCCTGCTTGAGGCGTCGCCTGAGGAAATGGAGCGCGCCTGGCGCGTCAGCGTTCTCGGTGCCTTCTTGTGCAGTCAGCATGCGGCGCGACACATGCTCGAGGGCGACGGAGGCACAATTCTGTTCACAGGTGCCACATCCGGCGTGCGCGGTCGCGCCGGTGCGATCGACTTCTCCAGCGCCAAGTTTGGCGCTCGCGGTCTCGCCGACTCGATGGCTCGCGAACTGTGGCCTCAGGGTATTCACGTGGCGCACGTCATTGTCGATGGCATGATTGATACCCCCATGGTTCGGGAAAACTTCAATCTCGCCGATGACGAGGTTCTCCTGGACGCGGATGATATCGCCGCGGTCTATTGGGATCTCGTTCAGCAGAGGCGCGGCGCCTGGTCCTTTGAAGTGGATGTGCGTCCGCACCGTGAAGCCTTCTTCGAATAGAGCAGTCATCAGGAAACTCAAACAAGGACGGACAAGATGAAACCCAGGTCTGAACTGCAGGAAGTAATCGACCTGATCGCCAGTGCAGATAGTCCCGTGGGAATGGATGCGGTGTATGTGCATGCCCTGATTCTCGACAAACTCACGAGCATCGAGCAGCGCCTGCAGACGCTTGAAGAGTCAGCCGTGGAATGAGTCCTTGTTGTGCGGCAGTACTAACCCTGTGGATAGGGTGATGGAACGATCTCGTTCATCGCGGCAAGGTCCTCCGCATTCAGCACCCAGTCCGTGCTGGCCACATTGGCAACAACCTGCTCTGGTTTGGTGGCACCGGCGATGATAGAGGCGACAGCAGGCTGCGCCGCCAGTCCAGCCATCGCCACCTCCAGCAGTGTGCGTCCACGCTCTACTGCAAACCGGTGCAACCCTTCCAGGATGTCGAAGTTCGCGTCCGTAAGCAGTTTGTCTCCCCGCGGCGAGCCGGCGAGTCTCGTGCCTTCCGGTGCAGTTTCGCCACGCTTGTATTTCCCTGTCAGAAAGCCGGACTCCAAGGGAAAGAAGGGAATGATGCCAACCCCGTACGCCTCACAGAACGGCGAGACTTCCCGCTCGATGTCGCGCTTGAGCAGATTGTAGTAGTTCTGCACGGACACGAAGCGATTCAGACTCTTGTCGCTGGACGTCCACTCCGCCTCGCACAGATGCCACGCGTCGAAATTGGACGCACCGATGTAGCGCACCTTCCCCTGCTGAACCAGGTCGTCGAGAGCTCTCAGCGTCTCTTCAATGGGGATGCGTCGGTCGACACGATGCAACTGGTAGAGATCCACGTAGTCTGTTTGCAGACGGGTCAGACTGGCTTCGATACTCGCCATGATGTGATGACGAGAAGCGCCCATCTGCATGGGACCCTCTCCCATCTTCATACCGAATTTGGTAGCAATCAGAACCTGATCACGCTTGCCCTTCAACCACTTGCCAATGTGTGTTTCAGATTCTCCTGCCGAGTAGATATTTGCCGTGTCGATGAAGTTGATCCCCGACTCCACCGACTGATCAAGCACACGAGCCGACTCGGCTTCACTGCAGCGACGACCGAAGTTGTTCGTGCCAAGGCCGACAAGGGAGACTTCGAGGCCCGAGTGACCTAGTTGGCGAAACTGCATCTGCGATGCTCCGTGTAAAGCGTTGAAGTGACAACGGCGTATATAGCAACAATGGGATCCTCACCAGCCGATGGCGTAGCCATCTCGTCTTGGGTCCGCACCCCCCATGAAGGCACCTGAGTCCGGATCGACCCAGATTCCCTGACCACCACCGACACCGGCTGACCAGTCACCGATGCGATTCAGTTCGTGACCACGCTGTTCCAGTCCCGCCAGCACGTGAGCAGGAATGCGCGTCTCTACGTCCGCCGTGAATCCCTGTGCCGTCTTCACCCTGGGTGCTTCGATGGCGGCCTGCATGTTCATCCCATGATCGAGGGCATTCATGATCATCTGCGGTGTCGTCTGCAGAATGCCATAGCTCCCTGGAGTCCCGACGAGCATCCGCAACCCACCTGCGTCCCAGATCTGCACGGGGGACATAGGCATCTCGATCTTCTTGGACGGACCGATGACATTGGGACTCTCCTCGTGGAAGTCGAACCACCGTCCCAGGTTGTTCAGCGCAATGCCTGTCCCAGGTACAACCACAGCGGATCCAAAGCCCGCCCCAAGACTCTGCGTGACAGCAACGGCATTGCCCTCTGCGTCAATCACATCGAAATGTGTCGTGCACTCCGTCTTCATCCAGGCCGTCGGGTCGCCAGGATGCACTTGACCTTCGTCGAGTCGGGGATTGAAGAATTCTCCACCCGACGATGTGGCGCGTTCAGCGATCTGCTCTCGTCTCGACGCCGCGTATTGCTTCGATAGCAGACCGTCGATGGGTGGATCCTGGATTCCCGTATAGGCAGTGCGATCGGCGACAGCCAGTTTCGCAGACTCCAGAAACAGATGCAGCGTCTGCTCCGTATTGTGGCCCATATCGGTCAGATCGAATGCCTCCAGCATGTTCAGTTGCAGCAGGTATTGGGCTGACTGGCAGGGGGGCTGTGGTCCGCAGATCCTATAGCCTCGATAGGTTGTCGAGATCGGATCCTGCCAGGTCGGCTGAAAGGCAGCCAGATCGTCGCTCGTCAGTAAGCCACCGAGACTCTGCAGATGGGCGACGATCCTCGCGCCGATCTCACCATCGTAGAACAAATCACGACCCCCCTCGGCGAGGCTGCGCAGAGTCGTCGCAAGATCCTGTTGCACGATGATCTCACCGGGCCGCGGTGCCCTGCCATCGATCAGATAGGAGACGTCAGCACTCGAATGTGTGTGTAGATCGGCGACGCCACTGGAGATGAATTCGTGCCCCTTCATAGTCACCGCAAAACCTGACTCTGCGTATTCGATCGCCGGGCCGAAAACGGTTTTGGCATCCATCGTGCCATATTGCGCCAGTGCTTCCAGCCAACCACCACATGCACCGGGGACCAGCGTCGGCAGCGGGCCTCTGAGACGCTGTTCCTCGTTTGCGAATCTGTCGAGGGTCGCTGCCTGCGGCGCCAGCCCCATGTAGTCCAGCACCTTCTGCGTCTTGTCACGCGCACTGTGGATATGCATGAAACCTGCGCCCCCCAGCCCCGACATGAAGGGTTCCACCACATTGAGCGCTGCCGCCGTTGCCACGCCTGCATCCACCGCATTGCCCCCATCCATGAGCATTCTCAATCCCGCCAGAGAAGCCAGCGGATGTGCCGAGGTAACCATGCCTCGGGTTCCTGTGGCAGTCGGCCGGTGTGCAAGACCTGCTTGAATCTGTGCCATGGCGACGATCTTTCCGGTCAGTGTGCGATGGTCGTGAGGTAGTGCCCTTGATTTTGATGTCGACAACATAGTGGCCCCACCACGCCAGCACGATCGGTTGACACAGCACGACACGCAACTACCCTAGCCTGCCTTCAACAACCAGCTGCCTCATTTCGTGCATCCACTCATTTCCATGATCTGGCCTCTTTACATGACCTGGCTCAATCCATGACCTGGTTCAACCGCATGACCGAGCACTGGGTGGTCCCCCAGCGACTCGATCTCGAACAGCACGTACGTCGTGCCGGCTTGCAGTTGGTACAAACCGGAACCTTCGGCCCGCAGTTCTACGGTCTCGCAGATGATGACAGCGTCGATCGCGGCTGGGTGGGTATGCCACTGATTGGCATTGATGCAAATCTCGAACTCATCCGTGATCTCATCCCACGTCTGCAGGCGGCCGGTGTCCTCGTCGTGGGTCAGATGAGTATGTCCTGGCACTATGGCGATCACGAGGCCGACAAAGGTCTCTTCGGCAACTGGCGGCGCCTATGGGATCAGTATCTACCCGGGGACATGCCCTGCCCCAGCGCCGAGCAAGCCCAGCAACTTGCCGACGACGGCACACTGCGACGCTGGCCGATTCCAGGACGGCCCTACTACGCCTATGCGGGCTGCATGTGCAATCCGCACTGGCTTGCCATGTTAGCTGCCATGCTCGAAAAAGCGATCGAACTGGGTGTCGATGGCATCAACGTGCATCACAACTTCGAGAACTTCTGCCCCTGCGATTTCTGTCGCACCGAGTTGTCCGCGTGGCTGACGACTGCCTTCACCGAGGATGAACGAGTGTCTCTCTTCGGCACCAGCGAATTGCAAGACCTTGATCCACGGCACGCCAGACAGGAGGCGCCCGGCGACTTGCGACAGAGACTGGCTCACGAAGTGCAGCGCGCCGTCCATCACCGTCGCAAAGCCGCCTTCGACGAAGTCTTCATCAACAAGGGTCGTCAACTCAAACCCGATTTACTCCTGGCGCAATGGTATCACAAATACGACTTCGGTCCGGGAGACGAGCGTAGTCTGCTGCCCCCCGAATTGTGGGCCCACGACGAGGATTACATCTGGTACAGCCAGGGCGGCAACAAAGGCGCCAGCGATATCGCCCATGGGTACGTCGCCGATATGGGGTTGCCCGCACGCTTTGTTCATGCCGCAGGGCAGGGACGTCCTTTCGTCATCAATAAATACGACTCCAAGCGATTGCGTCTGTCCATCGCCGAGGCGGCAGCCAACCACTTTGCGGGACCCGCCTTCCACTGGACTCAGGATGCGGACGAGTCCTTCGCCCTCGAAGACTACACGGCGCCCGTCTACCGTTATCAGCGGTTCCTCGCCGATCAGGCGAGGCTGATTCATCCCGCAGAGCCCTGGTCGCAGATCGGTCTCGTCTATCCGCGCCGTGGAGAACTCGTCGCGGACATGTCCTGCACGGACGCGCTGCGGCGACTGGGACGCCTGCTGGAGGATGATCATCAGTTCTTCGATATGCTCCTGGATCATCAGATCACCGAGAGCGACCTGCGCGAGTATCGACTTCTGATCCTCGCCGATGTCGCACGACTCAACGACGCGGAGATCGCCTGTCTGCGATCCTTCGTCGATGCAGGTGGACGACTACTCTGCAGCGGCACGACGGCCCAGCTCAATGTGGATGGATCCACCCGCGAGATACCTGCCTTGCCGCCGGCACCGGGTGTCGAGTGGCTCGACGATGTCCCGGTGGACCTGGAGAGCTTCGAACTGAAGCCCGATATCAACCTGCCACGTGTCCCCGATCTCGGCGACGACGCCTTTGGTCAGCAGTTCCTCGCACAGGTCTCCACCCTCCTCGATAACACGGGTCCGCAGACAGACGCCCCCTGGTGGGTACGGATACGCGCCTGGATGCCGACGGCGGGTGACTCAGTGGTCCTGCACTGGGTCAACTATCGTCAGATTGAGGACTCGCAAATCGAAGTGCCCCGCCCGACGGATCCACTGCACATCCACTGTCCTTTGCCCGCAGCAAGTCAGACAGTGGATCGGGTGCAGTGGTTGTTTCCGGAAGGAAACGAACCCGTGGCGTTGCCGCACCAGATCACAGAAGATTCCTCAGGCGGCAAAGCCGTCGAATTCACGGTCCCCCGGCTGATTGTTTATGGTCTGGCTGTCATTCACCTGCAACAGGATGGATCATGAAACATCAACCACCCATCGAGATCTATTCTATCGGCACCGAACTTCTCAGTGGTCAGATCCAGGACACCAATTCCTATTGGATGGCGCAGCAGATCGCGGCCCTCGGTGGTTACGTGCGTCGGATTGCCATCCTCGACGACGATGTCGACGAGTTGCAGAGTGTCCTGGCCGACGCCTGCACACGGCAGACGCGTATGATCATCACCACCGGTGGCCTCGGCCCCACCCCCGACGATCTCACCGTCTCCGTCCTCGCGTCGATTCTCGGCGTCGATGTGGAAGTGGATGAAGAGCTCGTACAGCACTTCATGAAGAGTCGCGACATCGCCAAACGTGAAGACGTCAGCGAAGGCCTGCTCAAGATGGCGACCAAACCTGTCGGTGCCATTGCCCATACCAATCCCGCCGGCGTCGCGCCCTGTGTGCAGGCGACCAAAGATGAGACGACGATCTGTGCCATCCCCGGCCCGCCACGGGAGGTGGAGGCGCTCTTCCGTCAGACCCTCGAGCCCATGATCGCGGATATCTATTCCGGCGCCCGCTCCAGTGTGCGCATCGTCGTCAATCTGCCCGAGTCACAGTGTGGGCCGATTCTGCACAGTGTCATGGACGCCTGTCCGAATACCTATCTGAAGGCTTTCGTCGCCTTGAGCGAGCGCACCGCCGACGGCCAGCGACTGCCCGTAGACGTCGTCGCCTGGGCGCAGACGCAGGAAGAAGCTGAAACACTGCGGGCAAAGGCTCTGGCCATGGTCGAGGAACAGGCGGCGGAAAAAGGCAGCTCCGTGGAGATCCTTCCAGCGGACTGACCAGCGCGGCAAGCGGTCGGCTGCCAGTTCAGCTTGCCTCGGTTGCACACCTTTGGTAGCACTGCAGTATGCGCATCCTCCTGCTCGCCGACACACACATCGGTTTTGACCTGCCGCGTCGAACGCGCGTCACACGACGTCGACGGGGCCACGATTTCCTCGCCAACTTCCGCCTCGCCCTGACACCAGCCCTGCGGCGAGAGGTAGACTTCGTCGTTCACGGTGGTGATCTGCTCTTCCGCAGTATCGTGCCACCCTCGACAGTCGAGATGGCCATGGAGCCCCTCGTCGAAGTCGCAGAGGCGGGGATTCCCGTCTATCTGGTTCCCGGAAATCACGAACGCTCAAAGATCCCGGCACACTTGTGGGCGAACAACCCGCTCATCCACGTCTTCGATCAGCCCAGAACATTCTTCCACGAAGTCGGCGAACGTTCGATCGCCATCTCCGGCTTCCCTTACGTGCGGGACGTTCGCCAGCACTTCACCTCCCTCATCGATGCCACAGGTCATCGAGCCGACTCGGCGGACGTCGCCATTCTCTGCATGCATCAGGCTGTGGAGGGCGCTCGCGTCGGTGGCAGTGATTTCACCTTCCGCAACGGCAAAGACGTCGTGCGCGGCGGCGACATCCCTGGCAGCCTCGATGCCATTTTCACCGGTCACATCCATCGGGCGCAGGTGCTGCGTCGAGATCTGCAGCGCAACATTCTGGCGGCACCCGTCATCTATCCCGGGTCAGTCGAGCGCACATCGTGGGCCGAACAGGACGAACCGAAGGGGTATGTCATTGTTACTATCGGCGAGTCGGAGACGGCCACTGACCACCGAAGGGTCACCGACCACCGGAGCCTCGAGTGGGTGCAGCTGCCGGCGCGTCCCATGGTCGACGTTCACGTCCAGTCCGCGACGCACAGAGAAACTGTTGAGTCCTCGCTGCAGTCACAACTGGCGCGGCTGCCGAAAAACGCCATCGTCCGTGTGCATCTGCAGGGTGAGTGGAATCCAGATGTTCAACTCGCCCTCGCTGCGGCGAATCTGCGTGAACTGGCACCGGACACGATGAACATCAGCTTGCACGAGCCCCGTAACGCACGGGCTGCAGGAAAAGCCGTTCGCCGGAAACATGCTGAACCTCCACACGCGCATAAACCACGTCAGGCGCCCCCGCCTTCTGCGGCACCGCGAATGTCGCTCGATCACCGGTGACCGTCGCCGCGACCTGGGCATCGGCAATGAAGCGAATTTCCGCCGGTTCGGTCAGAGCAATGTCGATGGACGTCGGCGACGCCTCGAAGCTTTCTACATACGGACCCCGACCCGTCAGGCAGCCATAGAAGCTGCCATCTCTGTACGCCTTCAGGCATTCCCGTTCAATCTGGTCGCCAACAACGAGCAGAGATCGGCCCCCCCAGTCACCACTGCCGGCACTGTGATCCGGTACGCAGAAACCCCAGCACCTGCGCCCCGTCAACAGGATCCGATCCCACAGCTGCAGCGAGAACCCCTGCTCCGGTTCATCCGGGACGGTGTACTCAGGATTCTGCTGCCAGTCCTTCTTGAAGCTGTAGTCATTGTAGATCTCGATGCCCAGCACTCGATCATCGAAATCGAGCATCTGGAATACCTGCTCATCGGTGAACTTCGAGAACCACGTCGGATGATTGATCGTAATCCCGCCGCCCTCTGGGTAGTCGAGAGCGTCGATCATCCCTTCGAAGGCTTCCTGCCACGTACCACCAAAGCCCACGGGAAAGCCATGCTGATTCAGTTGAAAGTGGCTCCGAGCATCGAAGGTCCCCGAACAGAAGCTTGATCCAGGACTGCAGATGTGCGCCTGCGAATTGCTGAAGCCATGATGCTCCGCATTGTGGCTGAGGATGGCATCCGGCGGAATGGATGTGTAGGCGCGATCCGTTTCTACGAAAGGAAGCTGTGATCGATAGGGTTCCTCCAGATCGCCCTGCCAGTCGATGATTTCGTTCCAGTTGATCGGTGGCTCGACGCGATGACCATCACGCGTGGCAGGCCACGACTGACGCAGCCTGAAGTCGCTGAGCCGCGTGTCCGCGTCGTATGGCACGGAGGGATAGTAGTTGGATATGGGGAAGTGGCGGATCCCAAACTCGTAGGCATTCTCCAGCTGCTTCTGATTGCCCAGGTGCATGTGCGTCGCTGAGGCCACCCGGATCACATCTTGCCATTTCACATCTGCATAGGGGTCGTGCACAGCACACTCCTTTCTTCTGAGACACTGTTTTCCTGAGACAGTTGGCGTCGTGACCTTAGTGACCGACTATTGCCGGCGTTAGACGCTCGCCACATGGGAAGAAACCCGACGTGCACGTGTTCGTGCAAGGATGACCAACGAATGTCCACCGACTTCTGGTTCAATCGCCTCATCGAATACTGGACCCTGCCGACAGCCGATCAGGTCGTCGATCATGTCAGGCGTGGCAAAGTGCAGGTCGTGCAGATGGGCAACTTTGGCCCCGACTTCTACGGCCTCGCTGGCGATGCGGGAGTCGAACGTTCATGGGCAGGGATGCCCGTCGTCGGCATTGAAGAAAATCTGCAACTCGCTGCTGATGTAATTCCTCAGGTGCAGGAAGCCGGTGCCCGGGTCGTCGGCCAACTCACCTCCACCTTGCACTATGGCGATCATGAAAATGGACTGGGCCTGTTCGGCGAGGTGTGGGATAAGATGTGGACACCTGCCATCCTGGGTGAGCGACCGACTGAGTCGGTCCTGGCTGCCGTATCGCTGCAACCCACGGGTGAACCAGCGCGCCGGGCCATCGACGGGCGCCCCTACTTCAGCTACCGCGGTTGTATCTCAAATCCTGCCTGGCTACAGGTCCTCAAGTCGATGGTTCGCAAGGGCATCGAGTTGGGGCTCGATGGTTTCAACACGACCCACAACTACGAGGGTTTCTGTGGTTGCGGTTATTGTGCCGATGTCATTCGCACGCATATGCGCCCCGAGTTCACTGACGCCCAACTCAACAGTCTCTTCAAGGGCGACTTCGACGGTGCCATCGATGCTCGTGCACCAGAAGAGGACGCAGATGAGGAGCTGCGTGCGCGCTATCTGGTACTCCTGGAGCAGGCTGCCGCACGACGACGCAAGAATGCTTTCGACGAAGTCTTCATCGACTACGGGCGCTCGCTGCGTCCGGGATTGTTAGCGGCACAGTGGTATCACAAATACGGCATGCGAGCCAACGACGAACGTGCTGCCTTACCGGAAGATCTCTGGGCCCGAGGCGAAAACTACGTCTGGTATAGTCAGGGTCCCTATCGCTGGGGCAGCGACATCGAGCAAGGCTACATCGCTGACATGGGTCTCAATGCGCGACACATGCACGTCGGCGGTGGCGGTCGCCCCTTCGTTATCAACAAATATGACTATCGCCGCTGGCGCGTCTGGGCTGCAGAGGGTGCGTCCCACGGTGGCTGTTCCCCCTGTTTCCACGCGGGCCCACCGCGCGCGGACATGTGGGACGCAGGTCGGACCTTACCAGAAGATTACTACGGCCCCATGGTTCGTTATCAGCGCTTCATGGCGGACTACGAAGATCTGCTGCACCCTGCAACGCCGATTACCCAGGTCGGCGTCGTGTATCCGCGGCGCGCCGAGCGCGAGTTGGCCGCGGACTATCTCGACGCCCTGAAGCGGATCACCGAATGGCTCGAGGATGCCCACGTCCTCTACGACCTGATCTTCGACGACCAGTTGACGGAACGTGCCAGTGACTTCCCCAACTTGATCCTGCCCGATGTCCGGCGATTGTCCGCCGCCGAAGTCGCCGCCGTGCAACAACACGTGGACGGCGGTGGCAGCCTCCTCGTCTCGGGTGCGACGGGGACGATGGACGCAGATGGCGGCAAGACCGATCCCGACGCCCTCTTCACCACGTCGACGGGCAAGGTCTATCGGTGGGAGAGCACAGACTGGCAGCCCATCACAAAGACCATCGGCGGATCCATCGAAGGGGAGCCGGAAATGCCCGTCTACCCGCACCTGCCAGACGCACCGGAGGGTCGGGACCTCATGGACACATTGGAGGGATTGTGCGATGGCTATTGGCTGCGCACAGATGCCCCGTGGTGGGTGCGCACGCGCATCTGGCGCGCCCAGGAGATCAACGCGATCCCCGTGCACTGGATCAACTATCGCCAGGATGAAATGCCTGCCGTTGAAACACCGATCCCCATGGGGCCCATCAATGCCGATCTGCTGCTACCAGATGACGTCGTCGTCGATCGCGTCGAGTGGATCTTCCCGGAAATGAAGAAACCCCTCGAATTGAAGCACGAAGTCAGCGACAACCGCGTCAGCTTCCAGATTCCGCGCCTCGTCGTCTACGGCATCAGCGTCATCCATCTGAAATAGACGGCAAGGAGCCGGTGCCTGGGCACAACTGGCTGGGCCAGTCAGATCGAGCCAGTCAGCCCTCTGAAGGTCAATCAGCGAAACGCATGCTGTACAAATCAGCATCACCCATGACGAAGCGTAGAATCACGGGCCGGCCAGCCAGGGCTGAAACGTCGGTGCCCTGTTTCTTCCAAGCTGCGCATCCGGCGATCTTGTTGCCGAAGATATCTTCAGCCTCGCGCAGACTGTATCCAGGGATCGGCTTGCCCTCTGCATCGCGGATCTCCACACGCAGACTGCCCGCAGCACTCGTCGCATAGTTCAGCTCGAGCCTGTTGCCGGCAAACACGAGCGGCTTCGTGATCATTTCGCCACCGCTGTGTGGTGCCCGCACCGAGGCGAATCCGTCCAGGCGCATACTGTAGCGTCTGACCTGATTTCCAGGCTGGGCGTAGTGTTCGCACACATACACACTCATCTCTTCAGGCCCCGTCTGCACAACACCGTCCACAGGATAGTTGCAGCGTGCTGTCCAGTGACTGGCACCGATGCGCGGCTTGATAAAGCCCTCCATGAAGGTGCGGTCATACCAGCTGTTACCAGGACGCGCCGTCATGAAGCAGGCATCACTGCACGCCGTCAGCTGTGTCTCGTGTACACTCATCTGCTCAAGCTCAGCCTTTGATACCGGATGACGTTGGTCCATGAAACGAGCCGGCAGCGCCACATAGATGTGGGGTGCACGGAAGTAGGGCCGCGTCTGGTTGATGTAGAATTCCTCCGCCGGTGCCTGATCCTCTCCCTGGCGATAGTCCATGATCACGCCGGGCTCCCAGTGGATGAAATCCTTGCTCGTCGCTCGCTTGATGCGTCGCAGACTCTTCGCCGTCGTCGTTGGCCCACGATGCGGCTCCTGCATCCCTTCATGCGCTGAGAAGGTTCGGTAGTAGGCGACATACTGACCCTCTGCCTCACTCCAGAAGCCGACATTCTGCGAATCGAATTTGCCATCCGTGATCAACGGCTCCGTACCCAACATCTCCCAGTGAACCCCATCAGCACTGACCATACCATGCAGGGCGGCGTGACGCTTGCCCTCGGCATCTGGATCGGTGAGATGACGCGTAAAGGCCTTGAAACGCTGTTCGGGTGCAACGCCCGGGCGTGTATCGATGAAAGGCGCCACCGTGTGTGTGTAGGGTTCCTCATTGAGGATGATGTTGTTTTGCCCATCCCCCTGCCATGCATGTTTGCCAATCTGCGGTCGCTCGAAGTGCACACCATCGTCACTCACTGCCACACAATAGACGGCAGGGTCGCTGGGCTCCTGCCAACCGCGGTAGTAGAGCAGATACTTGTCGCCATCGTGAATGATCGTGTGATAGAGACTGAACTGACCCTCCCACGGCGTATTGTGCTCGAGCACGATTTCGCGCGGCTGTGGTTCGTGTAGCTGCAGAGACGACTTCTTCAACTTGTCGATCAGCAGTGAGTCCACGAACAACTCGCGGCGTGTTCCAAGATCTATGGCGGCCATGGTCTGCGTCTCCTGCAAGGAAAGGTGCGGCGGCGGTGGATCTGATCTGGTCCGGCTTGCGGCTCAGAACGAAGGCAACCCGCAACTCAACACGAGCCGCCTGTCGCGTCAAGCCGCCAGGCCTGCTGCGCCTCGCAGCGTGGCCCGTGTTCATGGCCACCAACTCTGGCCTGCAGCAGGCCATTTGCCACGGTGGCAGAGCAGCGCCGATCCTTGGCACACAACATCCAATGTGATCCACAAGAGCATGTGATCCACAAGAGCAAAGGAGCCAGCAGCTTGGTTTATCCGTTTCGCCTCGTAGTCGTCGCCCTCCTGTGTGGCGTCGCCCATGCTTTCGCGGCAACAGACACACTCGTCGTGCTGCATACAAACGACTTCCACGGCTATATCTCAGCCGACGGCGATCGCGCCGCGGGGCTGGCGCGGATTGCCGCCTACTTCAAGCAGGAGCGTCAGCGCAATTCGAATGTCCTGGCTCTGGATGCAGGCGACTGTGTCTCGGGCACACCCGTGTCCACCCTGTTTCAAGGCCGCCCCATCTACGAGGTCATGACCGCTGCCGGCTACGACGCCTCGGCCCTGGGCAATCATGAATTCGACTACGGCTGGCGCGAGATCCTCAACTATCGAGATCTGGCAGACTTTCCTCTGCTGAGTGCCAACGCTCGGGATCCACAGGGACAACTGATTGCAGATGCAGCGTCCGTGCAGATGGACGTCGGCCCCTTGCGCGTGGGCATCATCGGTCTCACTACTGAAGACACGCGCCGCATCACGATTACCGCCGGCAACGAAGGTGTGTCCTTCGATGGCGAGGTCTCCTCAGTCAGGAGACAGGTCAAAACCCTCCGCGACGAGGTTGATCTGCTATTGCTGCTGTCTCATGCAGGGCACGGAGCAGACAGTGTCATCGCCGCAACGATAGATGGCATCGATCTGATTGTCAGTGGTCACAGCCATACTCTTCTCAAACGACCTCAGTTCGTCCGCCAGACAGCGATTGTCCGCGTCGGCGCCTACACATCACACTTGGGCCACGTGAGTATCTTGCGCGATCGTGACACGGGTGACGTGACAGTGGAAGGATTCGCCATCCCTGCCGCCGAATTGCCTGCCGAGGACCCGGAAGTGGCCGCTCTCGTCGCCGCCTGGGAGGCACGCGTCTCAAAGCTTGTCGATGTCAGCATCGGACACACGGAGCGCTCGTGGAACAAACGTGACATGTACACACTGGTGGAGTACATCCTCCAGCAACATGCAAAAGCGGACGCGGGTTTCTACAACGAGGGTGGCATTCGTAATCTGCTCTTTGAAGGCGAGATCACGGCCCGTCACCTGTGGAACATCGAACCCTTCGGCAATCACCTCGCTGTCGTCCGAATTCTGGGCAAGAACGTGGTCGGGCAGCTCGCTTGGCGTTTCAAACAGCAGGGCAAAAGCATCGATCCCGAGAGACTCTACACCATCGCTACGAATAGCTTTGTCGTCGAAGACGCAAGACGCGAGACACTGGTGGGTGTAACCGAATCAGTCGAGATCGCCGACACCCTGATTCGCGACATTCTCATCGATTATGTACGCTCCGGCGCAGCTTTGGATACGATTCCCACACTTGAACGACGGAAGCGACAACACCGATGAGTACGCTTACAGATGCCCACATCGAAGAGCTTGATACGGAAGGTTTCTTCATCCTGCCAGACTTCATCAGCGGTGAGAAGCTCGCGAAGATGCAGGCCGCGCAGCGTCGTGTTCTGCCCACTTGGGAGAAGATTCAGAGCGAGCCGCCGCAGGATCAGTCCGGCAGTAGCATGCTCGCCTGTTTTCCCCATGAGGAGATGGAGCTCTATCAGGCTACCATGCATGAGCCGAGCATCGACTTTGCTCGCAAGTGGCTGAAAACCGACAAGCTCCACATGCGCGTCGGCTGTCTCATTGCGCGCTATCCGGGTCACAAAGCAGGTGGCACCGGCTCCGATGCGTCCAATCTTCATATCGACAATGGCAATAACTCGCTGCTGCCGATGAGTGAAACGCTGCGCGAATTTGGCCAGGTTGGATTCTGGGTTCATCTGGAGGATGTCGAGGAGGATCAGGCACCCCTGCGACTCATCCCCAAGAAGCATGGCCAGGACATGACAAAAAATGTGCCGCTCGTTTGTAAAGCCGGCACCTTGTGTGTCTTCACCAATTACTCCTGGCATAGTGCCACCGCCTACACCCGCGCCGAGGGGCAGCGCTTCACCTTCGGTTACAGTTTCGGTCGCGCCGATCACGTCTGGGAAGGTTTCAAGCACTACACCCATCTGGGCAAAGGCTCGCCCGTGTTCGGGCAATTCATCGGCAGCCTGTCCGCCGCCGAGCGCGAATTTTGGCGCTTCCCACCAGCAGGTCATCCGTACTACAGTGAGCAGACACTGCCCCTGCTGGAAGAGCAGTATCCCGGGTGGAACTCAGACGAATACCGCGCCGCCATGGCCTGACGCCGCCACAACTTCATCGCCAAGACTTCATCGCTACGCCTTCATCGTGACGGCTTCATCGCTAAGCCTTCATCGTTACGGCTACAGGAGACTGCCACAGTGAATACAGACGAGATTCGAGCCGGCATCCCCGTGACAGATCAGTACCTGTACTTCAATACGGGAGGTATCTCACCGGCGACACGGGCTGTAACAGAGTGTCTCGTTCAGGAGGCGAAGGACATTGCCCAACATGGGCCACCCGTGCTCATGGACAATACCGGCCACCACGAGCGTCTGCAGGCAGCGCGACAGAGAATCGCCAATTTCTGCGGTGTGGAAGCATCAGACTTGTGCCTGACCCACGGTGTCGCCGACGGCGTCACGACCGTGTTCAATGGTCTGGACTTTCAGGCCGGTGATGAGTTGATCCTCACCGACGAGGAGCATCCCGCCGTCAAGATGCCGGCGCAACGACTTGCCGACGACCTGGGTGTGACGATTCACTATCTGCCCATTCACGGCAGCGAGGACGACATCCTCGCACGACTCGACGCTCTACTCACGCGGCGCACAAGATTGCTGGCGCTCAGTCACGTGACGACAGACACAGGTACACGACTACCCGCCAAGAGAATCGTCGATTGTGCTCATGCCGCCGGCGTACCCGTCCTCTACGATGGCGCCCAATCCCTGGGACAATTCCCGGTGAATGTCACAGACCTGGGTGCTGACTTCTACAGCCTCCTCGTCTACAAGTGGCTGTATGGACCCTACTCGGCAGGAGCGCTGTATGTCGAAAGCTCATGGCATGATCGTCTGCGCGTCGTGCCATCGAGTGCGAACTATTACGACGATGGTGGGGTCAAACGGTTTGAGTTCGCCACCGTGCCCGCGCCCTACTACTACGCCACGGTAGCGGGTCTGGATACGATCGATGGCATCGGCGTTGGCAACATTCAGCCCTACGTCACCGAGCTGGCGACGCATATGCGTGCAGAACTCGCCACGATCTCTGGAGTTCACATTGAGAATCCGACGGATCCGGGCATGTGCACGGGTGTTGTCACGTTTCGTGCCGAAGGTGTAGAGGGGCCACACATCTCGACCGAACTGCGCAACCGCAAGATCATCACCCGCCCGACGGGACTCAAATCCAGTGGTGTGCGGGTCTCGATCTCTTTCTTCAATACCGCCGCCGAGATTGACGCTGTCGTAGCCGCTGTCGCCGAGATCGTCGATGCCGCTGCGTGATCATTCTGCTTTCTTGCCAACAAGCAGAATCATCTGTCCCTGATCGACGCGCGCACCCCACGCCTGGGAGATGACGATGCCATCGACACCGGCAACGACCTCGAAGGGATCCTCGTCCAGCCGATAGAAGTCGTGCAACAGCCCCACCGTGGTCCCCTTGCTCACGACGGCTCCACAATCGAAGAGCGGTTCGTAGTGACCGGGATAGGGTGCGGCTACTGAGGCAGCGCCGCGAACCAGAGACTGTGTACCGTCCGCGTGATGATCGATCGGTTCGATGTTGCCAGACAATTGCTCATGGTGAATCGCCGCTGCGAGAATCCCCTGCCGCGCATACCTCACGCCGCGTACGTCCGTTGACGAACCGTGTCCCAGCTCCGTACCGATCGAATACTTACCCAGATCATTCGCTTCCTCGTAGAGCCCACGTGATACACCATTCGGCATCGACGCGCCCGTCGCCAACACGACACCACAACCGAACCATCGCGCCATCTGCTGGCGTCGCTCGTTGATCTGTGTGTCATCATGTTCGAAGTATCCCGACCAGTGGGCGAAGCGTGCCACCTCGCCGCCTGAGTGGATGTCGATGGAGATGTGTACGTGAGGCCAGATGACGGAGCGCACCATCTCGACGATGCGATGGGTGATCCCCGCCAGTTCCGGAGTTGTGCCGGCTCCCTCTACCCAGACGCGATTCAGATTGAAGCCATCGTCCCCTGTGCTTTCGCGTTCACCGACGCGGAAGGCAGCAACATTCAACACCGGCACGAGGATGATGCGCCCGAGCACATCCTGGGTCTTGATTTCTCGCAGCAGATGTTTGATGGCCACAGGTCCCTCGTATTCATTGCCATGATTGGCACCGAAGGCGACAAGCCCTTCACCGGGTTTGGCCTGCGGTCCGACAATGACGGTCAGGGGAATCAGATGGCTGCCCCAGACACTGGTGTGACTCAGGGAAACCCAGTAATCACGCCGACCGACACTTTCTACATCCACTTCGTGAGGCGAAACGATTTGGCGCGGCATAGAGTCCCCTTCTGTTTGGATGGAGTTCAACGCCAAGAAAGGCCAGAATGATCAAAGATCAACCTGATTTCATGCTCTTCGTCGCCTTTCTCGCCCTTGGGCTTCTGGGCATCATCATTTCCGTGATTCTCACGAGACGACGCCAACAAAGTGGTCGTCCCATGGTGACGGAGGGGGGTATCGACATCGCCACCATTGTCGGCCTCATGGCGGCGACGACCATGTTTCTGACCCTCGTCGGTCCTCCCGCACCGGAGTATCTGTCCGCCGAGGGTTTAGTCATCGTTCTCGGCGGATCCATGGCGGTCACACTGATCGGCCACCCCCTGCAGGATGTCGTTGGCAGTCTGGGCACGATGCGTCTGACGTTCCTGCCACCACCTGAACTCACCCGCCGCGCCTTGCTGAAACTGCCGAAGGAGCAGGGGAAATACGCCGATCTCGACAAACCTCTGCTGACTCCCGCTGAACAAGCCAAGCTGGTGCAGGATCTGCAAGTCGCCGCAAGGGTCACACGAAATGCCGGCCGCTACGGCATGGCGAGCGGCATCATTGGCGCTCTGTGTCTTGTTGTGGGATGGGCGACGACGACCCAACCAGCATGGACACCGGAAGCGACGGTCGCCCTGCTGCCACTACTCTACGGCACCATCCTGTGCGAGTGGATCTGTCGACCTCTGGCGAACAAGATGGACCGGTTGGGAGAGTTGCTGCTTCAGGGGGAGTGAAGCCATCACCCGCCGCATAACCTCACAGATCGATACGATACAGAGGCTCAAGTCGGGCGGCGATGCGATCCACATTCTCTGCAGCACAAGCGGCGCGCTTTCTCGACGTACCATCCGTGCAACCGGCAATGTGATTCGTGCTCAGCACTTGTGGCAGCTGGTAGACCGGATGCGACGCATCAGGTGGTTCCTGACTGTAGACATCGACACCGGCGCCCCCGATCACGCCGTCCGACAGCGCCGCATGCAGGGCGTCCTCATCAACCAGTGCCCCACGTGACACATTGATCAAACTCGCCGTCGGTTTCATCAGTGCCAACTGCTCGGCACCGATCAGATGATGAGTGTCGTCGTTGAGATGTAGATGCAGGGATAGATAGTCGCTCTCGGCGATGACACGCTCCGTGTCTGCCGGCGTGCCGATGAAATCGGGTTGGATGCGGTCGAGAATCCTCGCGTCAATCTGCTGAGCATCTGTGGCGACGATGCGCATGCCGAAGGCCCTGGCACGGATGGCTAGTTCCTGCCCACTCGCACCGAAGCCCAGGATGCCCAGGGTCTGCCCCGTCAGTTCGACACCCATGGGTTCGTATAACACGCCGTCGAGAAAATTTCGGTGTGTCGCCACATAGCGATGTGCGAGCATGAGGATGAACATCATCGCCGTCTCAGCCAGGGCCGTGCTGCTGAACTGACCCGGACAGTTAGCGACAGCGATCCCCTTCTGCCTGATGTAGCTCAGATCGAAGTGATCAAAACCGGTGCCGAGAATCTGCCACAGCTTCGCAGAGGTTGCCGCATCCATCATCCCCCGTGTGCCGACACTGCCTCCCTGGTCAATCACGACATCGACTTCGGTAAACTGCGGTTCCAGGGACTGCGTCTTGTCCAGCAGTCGAATCTCGTGACGATCACCCAGAGCGGCGATCACATCATCACACCATGGCGACTGCAGCTTCTCCAAGGGCAGCAGGAGCACCTTCTGTCTGCTCACGATGGATCCTGCAGATGGGCCAATGGCTGCAGCATGCCTTTGAAGGCATCCACGAGACCGGACTCATCACCACCGACCAGCAGCAATCTCGCCCCCTGTTCCACCTGACGATCAACACTCTCCTTGTCAGTGACGTCACCAAGCAACGGCACCCCTGCCACTTTCCCTGCTCGCAGCGCAGCTTTGCACACCCGATCGAGGGCGCGCAGATAGTCGGGGTGATTGAATTCGAAAGGAATCCCCAGCGAATAACACAGATCTACGGGGCCCACGATACATGAATCGACGCCATCCACAGCCATGATGTCGTCGATATTGTCGATCGCCGTCGCCGACTCGATGATGGGTAGAAACAGGATCTCGTCGTTGGCTCGGCTCGTATACCCCTCAGGATCCAGTCCGTAGCCCGCGGCGCGATGTGGGCCCCAGCCCCTTGTTCCTCGGGGTGGATAGCGACAGGCATCGGCGCCGATCTTCGCATCCTGCGCTGTCTCGATAAAGGCGACAGCGATCCCTGCAGCACCCATGTCGAGATACAGACGAATCTGCGCCGGATCGTTGTGGCCAAGGCGAACGATCGGTGTCGCCTTCGTGCAACCGATCGCCTGCAGTTGCGCCTGCACACCTGCCGGTGACTGCGGTGCATGCTCCGTATCAAGGAGTAGCCAGTCGAAGCCGGCGAGCCCCGCCATTTCGGCGATCCCCGGTGAACCGAAACGAAGTTGGATCCCAATCGCCGGTGAGCCCGCATCAAGAAGTCCTTTGAGATGACTCGTGTTTCGAGGGCTCATGCTTCAACGACTCCTGGCGCATCGAAGTAGCCAATCTCCTGCAGACGATCGATCCATCCCTGACGATCCGCATTGCCACCGGGATTTGCGACCCAGTCCTTGGAATACAGATGTCGCCGCTTCGGTTTGAAATTCTCAATGCCAATGCGAACATTCGCCGCACTCTGCTGCTGCAGAGCCGTCAGTTCTTCATCGGTCTTCGGATTGGCGTAATACACGACGGTACACATGTGTCGGTCTGTGCTGCCCCCGTGCGAGGCATGCCAGAGACGCAGATCAAAGGCAACCACGTCGCCTGGCTCTGCAGGCAGGCACGTGCTGGGGACCTCCGTCGCAGTCATAGAGCGCACACCCTCGGCGAAACTCTCGTCATTGGGTAGTCGATGCATTCCCGGGATCACACGCAGTGCGCCCGTCGTCGCCTCAACAGGTTGCAGATAGAAGGCGAACTTGACGCCATACTGATGCACCGTCGACGTATCGCGGTGCCATCCGGTGTCGCCCGTATAACGATTGGCATCGATGCCGACACCGATCACGTCGTCCCCATACAGCTGACGAGCCACCTTGAGGAATCGCGCGTCCTCGAGAAGACTCGCAAAGGTGGGTGTGTCCTGATCCATCATCATCGTCCAGTGGCGCCGCGAGCCATCGTATGAATCATGGCCATACTGATCCTGCATCATGAAGTCGAACTCGCTCTGGATCTGTACGAGTTCGTCTTCCGTAAACAGCTCCTTCAGAACGATGTAACCGAAGGTCTTGAAGTGGGAGATCTGTTCATCCGTCAGACCGGGGCGGCTCATGCTTGCTCCTTGCGAATGGAAAGGTCGTCTTTCGAAGAGTTTATCACGCCACAGATCGAGTTCTCGATCTGCCTGACTCCAGGTTGATCGAAGTGAAAGCTTTCATTTCGATCGGAGCGTCACTCCGGTTTCGCCGCGTCACGCTCCACCGCCGTGGAAAGCCAGTAAAAACCCTCCGCCGATGTTTCCAACCCATCACTTTGGCTCTCGGACACAGAAGCGACGGCAGCCATTTCGTCTTGCGCAGGGCGATCAATGCGCCCAAGCGTCCACAGAGCATGTTTCAGATTCCGCTGTAGACCTTCATCATCCGGACGCGCTGCCACAGCCTGCTTGAAGTGCAACGTCGCCTGTTGCGTCTCCCCCTTCAGGAAATACGCGATCCCAAGATGGTTGTTTGTCGCTGCACCGTCTCCTCGCTCATCGATGAGAAAGTCCAGCGCCGCTTCGATCGCCTTGTCGTAGGCAGCGAGTCCCACATAGACCTTCAGTAGCCGCGTTCGCAGCTCATCGTTACTGGGGTTGTCGCGTAAAGGCAGCAGGTAGCGTTCATCCACCTGCGCATCGATCAGCGACTGCAGCGATCGATGGCCCACGCTGACCGCCGACGCATAGGCCGACGGATCAGGTGAAGGCGTGACCACTTGGGTCGGTGCCGCCGGCGTGTATCGCGCCCACGCATCAGCTGTCAGAGTGATCCGCTGACGCTGCTTCACGGCAGACAATTTCGCCATCTCGTGGGCACCAGCGCGCCAGGCCTGGTGAAAAGAACCGTCGATTCTGGTGATCTCCACCGGGATCCACAGCCGATCCCCATAGACAACGGTGAGTCGGTCCTCGAGGGGCAGGCGGTACGCTTCCCATCGCAATAGTCCCGTGTCGACGAGGAGAAATACGTGCTCAGGGAAATCCACCAGTGCCGTGGATACACCGGCACTCTCAAGCAGGCTCGCATACAACACGGTGAGATCGTCGCAGTCGCCAGTGCGTGAACGCAACGTCTGCGCCGGATACTGTATGTGGTCGATGACGCTCCCCTCGCGACGAGTGGCGTAGGGCTGACTGGCGTCCTCCAGATACCGGATCCCATGTTGATGCAGCGCCTCGAAGAGCACCATCGCCTTCGACAGATAGTTTCCCGGTCGACCAAAGACTTCCACTTCATCTGCAAAGTGGCGCAGACCTTCGCCGGCAAAGTCGGCAATCCCCTGATCGGTGGGCGTGATAAAGGCCGCCGCCGGGGCTGCACCATCCATCCACCGAACGGCGCCCTGCTCGTGCACGACAACATCCACTGACCTGCGTACGGCAACCGTGTCTCCTCCGGCAGCAAAAGACAGATCGATACGAGCGGGTGATGTGTCCGCCTCATTCAGCGACAGAATCGTCTCTTCTAGTTTCGCCGTAATGTCTGCACGACGCGTCTCGCCAGGGGCCAGACGCAGTTGCTGCCGGAACGGACGTCGCATCCAGTCCAGTAGTTGAAAGGAAAGGTCCACCTGCATTGTGTCGGCGTCGTGGTTCGCAACCCACACAGCCCCGAAGGGTCGCGTTTCGTAGTCCCGATAGGATGAGGCGAACAACTCCTGCACGTGCAGGCTGTCGATGCCGACAGAGGCCAGCGTTGGTTGGAAGTAAACGTCGAGCTCAACCGTTATCGTGTCCGAGTAGACGAGGTCACGGTCCACCGCCTGGATTTCGAAGGCATAGTCACCGATGCCCAGATCACTGTATTCCACCTTGCGGTCTCGCGTCTGCCGCCACGTGTTGTCGTGCCCGCGCAAACGAAAGCGATAGACGAGACCATCCGGCCGAGTCGTCAGAGATCGACCGTGAAACTCGATCTGTACGAGATCTGTTGACGACGCAATGCGAACATGGTGTGGGTCCAGGTGACGCCGGCCGGCGACGACGGCGTCAACAAACATCTCAGGCGCGGAGGGTGGTGGTTGTCGATAGCGAGTAACGCCACCATACGTCGTAAACCAGACATCCCCATTGACGGCCTGATCGATGTCACGGATAGACTGGCCATTGAGCCCGTCTTCGCGAGACACTGTCTGGAAGACCTGGCCGTCATAGCGGCTGACCACGCCGCCATCGGTACCGAACCACATGTGTCCATCAGCCGTCTGCGAGATACCTCGAACCGCATCGTGGGCGAGACCGTCGGCCGTCGTGATATGTGCCATCTGGCTTCCATCCCACCGAAACACACCGTGGCTGTTGGAGCCCAACCACAAGTTTCCGTCAAAGTCCAGGTGGTGCCGGCGAATCACACGACCCTCAAGTAGCTCGTTGGCTTCCGGCACATAGAAACGACCCTCGGCGTAGGCGGTCGGTCGAACCGACTGTCGTAACCACCAGACACCGTCGTGATCGATGATCTGGTCCACATTGTCGTAGAGTAATCCGTCTTGCGCGGTGAAGTGTTCGAAGGTCGAGCCATCGAAACGACTCAGGCCCCAGAGGCCAATCCACAGAACACCGGAGGAATCGCGATACGTCGTCGATGTGAAGCCTGACGGCAGGCCGTGATCCTGCGTGTACGTCGTGAGCGAATCCTCGTGAAGGCGATACAGATGGCGACCGGTCACCCAGATGGCGCCATCCACATCCTCGTAGGCCTTAGATCCCTGGTTGACGTCGACACCATCCTCCTTCATCCACGTGGAAAAAGTCTCTCCATCGTAGCGCGTAATCCCCTCGGTCGACACAAACCACAGATTCCCCTTGCTGTCGCGTATGGCGCCATTTCCCGAATCGAAGGAGATCCCGTGCTCTTCGGTGAAGGTGACGAAGCGGCTTGGGGAAAAGCGACTCAGATTGCCCGTCGTGCCGAGCCACAGATCACCGCTACGATCGATCAGCGCACTGCGGATGTTGCTATTGTCCAGGCCATCACTGGTCGTATAGTGGGTCATCTGACGGCCATCCCACCGACGCACTCCGTCACGCCCCGTGAACCAGAAGATCCCCTCCGCATCTTCGAGGATGCGCAGGATGTGCCACTTGTTGTCGAAGCCTTCCTCCGGGCCGGTATGTGTCCACGTCTCCCCATCCCAGCTGTACATGCCGTCGCTGTCGGTGAGAATCCAGAGCGTGCCCTGTCGGTCCACGATCATGTCCTGCATCCAGGAACTCTCATTGAAGAGAATCGGTCCGCCTTCGCGCGTGAGTAGCTCCCAGTCATCGTCATCGAATCGCACGACGTGAGCTCTCCCCGTCGCCCAAACGGTTCCCTCTTGGTCCTGGAGGAAGTGCCACGCCGACACAGGTGGTCCGATGGTTTCGAAGTGCACCTTGCCGCGACCATCCCAGCGACTGATGCCCCGATCGGTGCCGACCCAGAGACGGCCGTCCTTGTCCTCCAGTATTGATTTCCACCACATGACTTGATCCGAGGTCAGACCATCCTGCTCGGTATAGCGGTGAAAGCGCTCACCGTCGAACATGAGCAGGCCTTGCTTGCGGGCGGCAATCCAGATCCGCCCCTTGCTGTCCTCGTAGGTGATCTCCGTGTGCACGTCACCTTGCAGGCCGAGCAGACTTCGCAGGTCATAGCTCTCAAATCGCTCGCCATCGAATCGTGACAGACCGCCACTCCAGAAACTGATCCACAGATCGCCGTCTCTGGTTTGCATGATGTGACGAGGATCCAGACCGGCGATCCCATCATCAGGCGTGAAAGTCGTGAAACCCTCGCCATCCCAACGACTCAGACCACTTCCGAAAGTGCAGATCCAGATGTGTCCGTCCCTGTCCTCAGAGAGGTACTGCAGGTCCAGACTGGGCAGCCCATCAGGCTCGCCATACGTCGTCCAATGGCCACGCCCGGGGCCGACGGGCACCACGCGGCCAGGCGGTGCGTATGTGGGTGTCGGTTTTCCAGCGGGGTCGCGATAGGGCGCCACCATGCGCTGCAGTCTACCGTCCTCGTCAGTTCGCTCGAAGCGGTCCCCGAGCGTCTGCATGAGCGTCTGCCACTCGGGGGCTGCTTGCAATGAGTCGCGCCTCTGCTCGTAGATCGCCCGTGAAGGCACTTCATAGACGCGGCTGAAGATGCTGTCCGGGATCACGCGCGTGTCGGGCTGTCCGTCAACAAAGCCATGAGCCGCCAACAGGGGGGCGATCTCGTCATCGAAGACCGGCGCGAATTCGTCCATTCGCTCTGCTGACACCCAGAACGACCAGCGCACCAGGGGTTTGATTGCCTGCGCGCTGGCCTGAGTCGCCATCGCCGCTGCAAGCCCCGTGCAACAGGCAGCACACACAAGCCAGAAACGCACTGATTGGGTCATAGGGCCGAGAGAATCATGTTGGAACACACCGTGGTCAGCACTTTTGAGAGGAATGTCAGAACTCTTATGAGGAGTGATCGCGCCAATGATAGGACCAGAGATGGTCTCGCCAAAGAGAGGACTTCCTGTCTCTGACTTGGTGACTACGGCCCCCTGTGGCCGTGCCCACGCAGCAATCGGTTGACATCTCCAGAAGCGCGCCGTACCACAATGAGTGAACCGGTGATCGAAGCAGCAGCTACCTCGCCTCATTGGCCTGAGACTCATGACCTCGACCTCTGAACAACCGCCCTCCCAACGACCATCGCCATGGCGCCCCCTTGCCCTGGCACTACTTGCTGTGCTTGGTCTGCTGGCGATCTGGTCCAAGATCCGAGACCCGGAGGAACCCACTGCCACCACGCCCTTTGTTGAGGCACCCGTCGATGAAGTGACCCGCCTGGGACTCGTCGCACTGCGCCAACCCTCCACGGGAACACTGAACGTCCTCGTCGTCTTTGCCCAATTCCAGAATGAAATCGGGCTGGGTGAGCGAATCCCCGACTACGCCACACGGATGTTCGACCCCGACACGCCGGGCAGCTTCACCCACTACTACAACGAAATGTCCTTCGGGCAACTGCAGATCAATGCCACGGTCCTGCCCAGGCGCTACACGTCAACTCAGCCCGCCTCGGCATTCCTTGCGGACACGTCGACCGAGTATGGTGGATATGGCGACTTCTCCCATGAAATCATGAAGCAGGTCGATGCTGATGTTGATTTTGGGCAGTTCGACAACAATGGCCCCGATGGCGTGCCGGATTCGGGCGATGACGATCGCATCGTCGATTATGTCTTTCTTATCATGCGCTCCGTACCACGAAACTTCCTCTACGGTGGAGCGACGGGCATCAAGGGCCTGGGTCGTGATGTGGTCACCGACGACATCGGCGCCAAGGGCCGCAAGATCATGGTGCTGCGCAAGGGCTACACGGGCAGCATCGTCGCCGAGCGCCCCTATGCGCAGACCGTCGGCATCATGGCACACGAATTCGGCCATGGCCTGGGTCTGCCCGATCTCTACGACACCTCATTTCAGAAGGTCGCCAACCAGGATCCCGCCGACGACAGTGCCGGCATCGGCCGCTGGGGCCTCATGGGTCGCGGCGCCTACGGCTGGACCGAAGATGCCTCGCAGGGACCCAGCCCCATGAGCGCCTGGACGCGTGAACAGTTGGGTTGGGTAGGCGTCGACAATGACCAGCTCCAGCAAGTCATCATGCCCGCCGGCGGCCTGCACCTGACAGATGTCCGCCATGGTGGATCGATGCTGAAGGTCTTCCTGGAACCGGAAACCGATGACGTCGCCGACGACGAACGGGAGTATTTGCTCGTCGAGCACCTCTCACGCGACAACAGCTACTACACACGCCAGCTACCCGCCGATGGAATCCAGCTGTGGCACATTCGCCCCATGGCAATGGACAATCTCGACGAGAGATCAAAACTCGTAGACCTCGTGTGTGCAGACGGTCTCTTTGCAGACGCGGGCTTCCCACGTGGTACCGATCACGATCTCGTGCATGGCGGCGACAACCTCGACTTCTGGGCACGTGACGCCGCCTACGCCGAGGCGCATGAGGGCAATTTGGGCGACGCGAGCGATCTGTTTGATGGCCGGCAATTTCGGTTGACGACGGTTCCTGCGCCGACCGTATCCGATCCCATCGAAGTCGCTTTTCAGTCGAGAGAAGGCCAGTTGGTCGCCAGAGTGGGCGATATGCAACCTGTGGCGACGGCGATTCTGTCATCAGATGAGACCGTTGCAGTCGGCGAGACGCCCAATACGGCCAGATTGCTACCCAACTATCCGAATCCCTTCAATCCGCAGACATCGATCCCCTTTGTGTTACCTGACGAAGCCGACGTCCGACTCCTGATCTACAACGGTCTCGGGCAAGCGGTGCGAACACTCACGGATGATCCGTATCCCGGTGGCGAACACGAACTGCTGTGGGACAGCCGCGACGACGCGGGCATGTCCGTCGCCAGTGGTGTCTATCTGGCCCGACTCGAAGTAAACGGCGTCGCCGTGCAGATGCAGCGCATGACACTGGTGCGTTAGGACATGCGTCGACTCTTTCTGGTTTTCAACACCGCTGGGCTGCTGTTGTCCACTACACCGATTTTCGGTGATGCAACTCTTGGTGAGACGGCGCGATCAGCCGCTGATGCACCGCCGGCAGCCAGGTTGCAGGCAGCCAAATATCGCGTCGCGCGAACCATCTTCGACGACTTAATCCGCGCCATCGGTGACGGCCGCACACCACCTCGACTGCGTCTGTTGCCGGCCGATGAGACCGTTGACATGGGCGCCGTCTGGTTCGAACCCGACGCCGGTGCGGTCCTGCTCGAAGAGCGCGCCTACGACGCTCTGACAGCGGGCCCGGATTCTCTCGATGCCCTCGCTTTCGTACTGGGCCATGAACTGGCTCACTACTACAAAGACCACAACTGGACCGGTGATTTCGCCCGCAGTTTCGCTGATCTGGATGTAGGACGCACACTGAAAGGCCTCGCCGGCAGTTCGCGCCGATCGACGGAAATCGAGACGGAGTCCGACTACTTCAGTGGCTTCTTCGGACGCATGGCCGGGTATCGTCCTATGGCGGCGGCACCCGCTGCACTGCAACAGATCTATGACGAATACGGACTCGGCGAACCACTTCCCGGGTATCCGACATTGACTGATCGTCAGGCCGTGGCGACACGCACAGCACAGAAACTGCGCCAGCTCGTGCCGATCTTCGATGGCGGCAACTGGTTGCTGCTCACCGGTCGATCCACGGAAGCGGCCGCCTGCTTCGACTATGTGGCCCGCACCTTTCCAAGTCGCGAAATCCTAAACAATGCCGGTGTCGCACGCGCACGAGCCGCCATCGACCTATTCGGTCCGGGCGAGCTGCCTTTCCCTTATCCACTGGAATTGGATGCGACGACCCGTCTGCGCGAAGAAGGCAAGGCGGACCGCTACGAGTGGGAAGGTGATACAGACGACCGGCGCCAGCGGCTGTTGTCTGAGGCCCACAATTCACTGGAAAGTGCACGGCGACGCGACCCGACCTATCTACCAGCCATCATCAATCTGGCCTGTGTCGCCGACCTGCAGTCCCAGCAGGACGAAGCCTTGCTCCTCGCCCGACGCGCTGTGAAGATGGCCCGTGAGACAGGCGACAAAACATCCCTTGCCCATGCGCTGCTGATCCAGGGCATTGCCGCTGCCCGCGGCGAGACACCAGATCGTGCCGTGGCACGACAGCATTTTTCGACAGCGCAGACCGACGGCGGCTTGCTCGCGCGTCAGGCACTGGCCGCATTGGATGGGACATCTACTCCTCGAGCCACAGTCCCCGTGTCGTCGACAACGGAATTGATCGGCGGCCTGACAGCCCGAGAATACGACCTGGCCCTGGAGGCACCCGACCTGGTCGTCGACGTCCCTGCGATTTTCGCCGATGAGTCAAAGCTGACCTTCTATCGCAAGAACACACCGCAGGGGTCGAGTCTCGTCATCGATACGGGATACAGCACATTTTCATTTCGACAAACTCAGGGCATAAGCAGACCCACCTCGGCGCACGGCATCGAGCTGGGCGCAACATGGCAACAGGTCTCTGCCGCCTATGGAGTTCCGACACGTTCCGTCGCCAGTGGCTCACAGAATCACCTGGTTTATCAATCGCAGAAGATCGTCTTCGACCTGCGCGCGAATGCCGTGACAGGTTGGCTGATCTATGACGTGGAGTGAGACAGACGTTGGCTAAACGACCTCGTGTCGCTGGCTTGATCAGCGAATACCGCCGCTACTCCCACGGTCAGAACATCATTGACCGACTCATGGGAGGCTACGGCTGGGAGAACCAGTGGCACTACCCCGAACTCGATGTGGTCTCCCTGTACGTCGACCAGTTTCCTGAGAGTGATCTGAGTCGCGAGCGCGAACAGCGCCACCCCGACCTGCACATCTATCCCAGTATCGCCGAAGCGCTGACCCTCGGTGGCGACGAACTGGCCGTCGATGGCGTCGTGTTGATTGCCGAGCACGGCGACTATCCGCTGAACGACAAGGGCCAGATGCTCTACCCGCGGTATGACTTCTTCCAACAAACCGTCGATGTCTTCCGCGCCAGTGGTCGCTGTGTCCCCGTCTTCTGCGACAAACACCTGTCCTACGACTTCGACTGGGCGCGGGAGATGGTCGAGACAGCCAAAGAGCTCGGATTCCCCTTCATGGCAGGTTCGTCCTTGCCCGTCGCCCGTCGCGTCCCCTCCATCGATCTGCCCCTCGGCTCCGAGGTGGAGGAAGTCGTCGGCATCGGTGTGGGCAACATCGACAGCTACGACATCCACGCCCTCGAGGCGATGCAGTGCCTGGCAGAACGCCGACGGGGCGGTGAGACCGGCGTGAAATCAGTGCGGGGTCTGCGCGGCGACAGTGTCTGGCAGGCCCTGGACGCAGGCGCCTGGGATCCAGTCCTGTTCGAGGCATGTCTATGTCGCTCCCTTTCGCTCAAACCCGCCGATGAAACACATCGCCATACCTATCCATCGCGCGAAGAACTACCGGGACTACTCGAACGCGATCCGGTCGCCTATCAGATCGAATACCGCGATGGCGTGAAAGCAACGATGCTGCTCATGGCGGGACTAAAGCAGGACATCACCGCCGCCGTGCGCATCAAGAGTCAGCCCGACCCCTTCTCCGTGCTGTTCTATCTGGGCGAAGGACATCACATGCAGCCAAACTTCTTCAACCCCCTGAGTCACCATATCGAGAATCTGATCTGCAAGGGCGAGACACCTTTCCCTGTCGAACGCACCTTGCTCACAACAGGCACGGCCATCGCCGGCATCGATTCGCTACATCAAGGTGAGCAACTCATCGGCACACCCCACCTCGACATCAGCTATCAGGTGGAGGAAACCTCCACCTTCCGGAGAACGTGATCATGGCTGAACGCAAGAAACTGGCCATTATCACCACCTTCTGGGACTGGCGCAGCCACGCCAATCACATGGGTGAGCGCTTCCTTGTCGGCTACCCCCGTGATGGTCGCTGGCATCATCCCGATTTCGACATCGTTGGCGCCTACGTCGACCAGTGCGATGGGGATGATGATCTGAGTGGTCATCGCGCCGAAAAGTTTGGCTTCACTGTCTATCCGACGATCGCTGAGGCCCTGCGCCTTGGGACAGACCAACTCGCCGTCGACGCTGTGTTGCTGATTGCCGAACACGGAGACTATCCATCCAACGACAAGGGCCAGAAACTCTATCCGCGTTTCGAGTTCTTCTCCGAGATCGTCGATGTCTTCCGCGCCAGTGGCCGCAGCGTGCCGGTCTTCAACGACAAGCACTTGTCGTATAGCTTCGACAAAGCGCAGCAGATGGTCGCCATGGCACGTGAACTCGACTTCCCTCTCCTGTCCGGATCATCTCTTCCTGTCACCTTTCGCCTGCCCCCCATCACACTGGATGGCCATGTCGATGAAGCGCTGATGATCGGTGTCGGTGGTTCAGACGCCATGGACTATCACGCCCTCGAAGCGCTGCAGTCCATGGTCGAGCGTCGTCAGGGCGGCGAGACGGGAGTACGAGCCGTGCAGCTGATCGAGGGAGCAGACGTGTGGCGCGCCGGTGAGGATGGACGCTGGTCGCGCCGACTCCTCGAAGGAGCGCTGGCGCGGTCCGATTCGCGCAGTGGCATCGCTCTCACCGATGGCCGCCCACAAGATCTGGCGCACAGTGACGAATTGGAAGAACTCGTAGAAGCACCTTCCGCCTATCTCATCGAGTATGTCGACGGCCTGCGGGCAACCCTGTTGATGCTCAATGGCGCCGTGTCGGATTTCACCTTCGCCGCCCGCTGTAACGGCGAGGTGCGCTCACTGCAATTCCTATTGCCCGGAGCACCGAATGTCGTGTACTCCGCCTGCCTGATGCAGAAGGCAGAGGAGATGTTCGTCAGTGGCAAGGCACCTTATCCGGCAGAGCGCACGATGTTCGTATGTGGCATGCTCGAACGCTGCCTCGAGTCGAAGATCAGCGATCACCAGAGAGTTGAGACTCCGGAGTTGATCCTGTCCTATCAGCCACCGGCAACACCTCAGTTTGTAGGCGCTCCGACTGAATCGTCGACTCAAACTGCCTGACGACCTGCGCCATGCGGAGCAGTTCACTATCGGGCATCTGCGGATAGAAGGGCAGGTAGATGGCTTGTTCGATCACTCGCGCTGCATTGCGACAACCATTGCCACTATGCCCCTCGACGAGCGCAAAACTCCTGCCCACCGTCGCATCGAATCCTGCTTCTCGCAGCGCCCTGAGAACACTCACAGGATCTGCCGACATAACAGGGAAAATCCAGAAGGAATGCGGCCCACTGGCGACTCCGGGGCAGATGACGCTGGGGCCAAGTTCAGCGGCCAGCATGCGCCCACGTTGTTCCCGCTGCTCCATGGGGCGTGCCGTGCCTTGAACCCGTCTTCGCAACATTCTGATCAAGGCCAGACAAGGGCGCTGTCGAATCGTGCGCACGAAATCGTTCTGGCCAAAGCCTCTGGTCAGGTCGTTGACTAGACGATCGTGATCGACACCGAACCAGCGTGTCATGCGGAGCAGAGCGGCATACGATACGCGAGCCGATATCTTGTGGAGAACTCCATACTTGAGCAGGCGGGCTGCATACTGCGAACTCTTCTGAGCCGGGTGCTCGGCAATCACGCGCCGGACACGTGCAAGTAGATCTGCCCTTGTGATGCGAACCACGGCACCACCGAGGGCAGTGCGATGTTTGATCGGGCCGAAGCTGAAGAGGGACACATCCGCCCTTGGGTCACCCAGATATGCAGGGTCCCAGTAGGCTTCTGCGCAGTCTTCGATAACCACCATGCCGCGTCGTCGTGCCCAGCTGATAGACGTCGAGAAATCGATCCGGCCACCAAACAGATGTGTCAACACGAGCACTCGACACGCACTCGTGACCACCTCCTCAAGAGCTTCGACACGGGGCGCCATGCTGTCGATGTCCACATCGACCGGCACCGGCACGAGATCATGGTATTTGGCAATGCGGGGCATATCTGCGACGGTCATCGCTGTAAACAGAATTTCTGTACCCGCCGGTAGTCGCAGAGCTGTGAGCAAGGCATCGAAGCCACTGCGCACCGATGTACAAACAAGCAGATCTTTGGCAGAGGATAACTCTGCCTCGAAGATCAACGCTTCTCTGGCATGATCTGCTGGTGTGAAACACCCGACCAGACCAGCCGCCAGATCCGCCGTCGTGATGTCAATTCGTTTTGGTGCCCACATTGAGATGAATGTACCTTGAAATCTCACCACATCGCAGCTAGATAACGCCGTAACACGAGCAAAGGTCTCACAACATGATGGAATTCCTACTCGCCCCCTGGCCCTGGTATGTCGCTGGACCGTTGATCGGCCTCGTCGTTCCCCTGCTGCTGCTTCTCGTCGGAAAATCCTTCGGCGTCTCCAGCAGTTTCCGGCACTTGTGTTCGATTTGCCTGCCAGGTTCGAAACTCGACTATCTGCGCAACAATGACTGGCGCGCCGAATCGTGGAATCTCATCTTCGCTGCCGGTGTCATCATCGGCGCAGGGGTTGCCGTGTTTTTCCTGTCGTCGGCACCCGTGGACCTGCTGCCCGAATCATACAACAATCGCATGGGCGCGATCCTGCTGTTGGTGGGTGGACTCCTCGTCGGCTTCGGCACCCGCTACGCCGACGGCTGCACCTCCGGCCATTCGATCACAGGGATGTCCATCCTGAACTGGCCGAGTCTCGTTGCCACCATCAGCTTCTTTGCTGGCGGACTCTTCGTCGTCCACATCATCCTATGAAAGCCCTCAGCGCTCTGCCGATCGGCATCTTCTTCGGCATCGTCCTCGTCAAATCTGAGGTGGCTTCCTGGTTTCGCATCCGCGCCATGTTTCGCTTCGAAGAAGCCCACATGTATCTGGTCATTGCCTCCGCCGTCGTCGTCGGCATCATCGCCATTCAACTCATCAAGCGCCTCGGCCTGCACACAATCGGCGGCGATCCCGTGTCGTTGAAAGCCAAACCCTTCACCAAGGGCACCATCATCGGTGGCGTATTGTTCGGCATGGGATGGGCCATCACCGGCGCCTGTCCTGGCCCGATCTTTGCGCAGATCGGCAGCGGCGAGTGGATGGCGGGCGTCACCTTCGTCGGCGTCTTCCTCGGGGCCTTTTTGTATGCGTGGCTGAAACCACGACTGCCACACTGAACGGCTGAGTTTCCTGGTATCCCGGGAGTTAGCGCGAACGCGGTAATCCACTTGCCGAAGGACACCTACCTGAGGACCTTTCGCGTAGGTGCCAAACGATCATTCAGAGCAACTGGACAGATGACCCGAAGCAAAGCCGGACTCATCCTTGCCTTGCTGTTTTCGTCTTCCCTTTCTGCCAATCCCGAAATGACCGTCGAGTTGCCCGGAGGGTCCACGATGGAATTGGTCTGGGTTGAGCCGGGCACCTTCACCATGGGACTCAGCGACGAAGAGCAGCAGGACCTTGTCGACTACAACGGAGGAGAAGACTACAGCGACCTTCTGCCTCCCCATGAGGTCACGATCTCCACCGGATTCTGGATCGGCAAATACGAGGTCACCGTATCCCAGTGGGAAGCGGTGATGGCTCGGGCCGTCAATGATCCGTCAAGGGAACCGGAGGGGCCCGTCAGTGCGGCATGGTTGGATATTGACGAATTCCTGTGGAGGCTGAATGCTGCTGCAGGCGATGGACGATTTCGACTGCCAACGGAGGCCGAGTGGGAGTATGCTGCTCGGGCCGGCACCACCACCATCTGGAGCTTCGGCAGCCTTCTGAGATTTCAGAACCGGGGACGCTTCATTCTCTTTACGTGCGCATCCGGCGAACTCGGGTCACCCAGCTGCACATGGAGAGTCGGGCAGCGCGATCCGAATCCGTGGGGTCTCTACGACGTACACGGAAATGCACCGGAGATGACCAGTGACGCAATGGTACCGTACTCGGCCGGGGCGCAGGTGGATCCGTTCGTCGCCGGCGACTCGAGTCGCGTCATCCGAGGAAACTCTGCCGTCTTCACCATGAGCCCGCCACCAGCCGCACTCGGTCTGCAGATCAGCGCCAACCGCCAGGAGGGGACCCACGCTGGGCTCCGAATCTTGATGACGCAGTCACCGGGCCCGTTGCGTGCCGATGCAGGACGTTATCGATGGGCGGCGGCGGGCGAACCGGTCGTTCTGGATGGCTCGGGAAGTGTTGGGAGTCCATCGCTTTCTTATACCTGGGAGGAGCATCCTGACAACCTGGAACTCGGCGTTCTCGATAACCCGTCTCGGGTACAGCCAGTTATCACGGCCCACCGACTGGGCGAATACAGGTTCTCTCTAACTGTGTCTGATGGGATGTCGATCAGCGATCCCCACGACGTCGTCATCGAGATCGTGAGGGTTTCCGACCATGGTGTCGTGACGGCTGCGCTCAAAGAGGGAGTCGAAATGGACTTTGTCTGGATCGAGCCCGGCCCACATCAGATGGGTTTCAGCAAAGAGCTTGAACGCTTGCTGCGAGACAGCGGCCTGTGGAATGCGGCACAGGTCAACGACGCCGCGTCGATGAGTCGGCTCGCACAACCGGCTCATGATGTGACTCTGACTAGAGGTTTCTACCTGGCCAGATACGAGATGACGCAAGGGCAGTGGACGGGACTGACAGGGGAGAAACCCTGGGTCGATGATGCCCGATGCGCCCATGTCGTGGACGAGGCGGACGTTCCTGCTGTGTGTGTCTCTTATGATCGGTTGGGAGACTCGATTGGTGAACTCAACCGAGTGGCCCACCGAATCCGGCTTGGCCTGCCAACCGAGGCCCAGTGGGAGCACGCCGCCCTGACGGGCTCAAGCCACCTGTGGTCGTTCGGGTCTGAGCCCTCGCGTCTCGACGACCATGCCTGGTACGCTGGCAATGCGTCGGGCGCCGGGGCACGGTCGCCACGAACAGTCGGCGAGAAACTGCCGAACCGCTGGGGGCTGCATGACATGGACGGCAATGTGAGTGAGTGGTGTCTCGACCAATTCGCGCCTTACGATGAGACCCAAAAGACGGACCCCGCCGGGCCCTTCATGCCCGCCTGGGACAGGTCACCGGTGCAGCGCGGTGGGAACGTCGAGTTGCCACCGATCTCGTCGCGCGAGCGATTCGGTGCCATAGCAACTGAGGCGGGTGCCGTCGTCGGCGCTCGCCTGGTCCTGTTTGGCCCGCCCATGCCGCCGCCAGTGGGTGTGGCCCGGTACGAACTCGATGAGGATCCACCGACACTTCCTCTCGACCCTGCCGGCTATCCAACGCCTGGAGAGCCCCTCGTGCTGTTTCTCGATCAGACGTTTGATGCAGGCTCGGCGGCAGGCTGGAGGTTCAACGAAAACCGAAGGGGTGAGGAATCGGTGTGGCACGAAGGATTGTGGTCAGTCCGTGACGGGGCGTATCGTCTGGCTCCCATCAAGCTGGCTTCGGTCACGTACCACGGCGGCCCCGATCTCACAAACTATACAGTCGAGACCCGGATTCGGGTGCAGGGCGGAGAAGGGTGGGTTGTATTCACCCATGCCGACGAGAACCCATTCTGGCGACTGAGCTTGAACCAGGACAAGCAACATCTACAGTTGCTGGTCAGCCAGGACGTCGGGCAGCTCACTCTACCTCCCGCACCCGGCGACCACGAGGATCCTCGCAGCCCGCTGGCATGGACGCGGCATTGGACGCTGAGACGGAGCGACTGGCACGACGTACGGATCGATGTGCGCACGAGTGCCATCGATGTGTATGTGGACGGTGTAGCCGCGTACGAGGACGTGCCCCTGGGTATTCAGCCAAATGCCGTGATCGGCCTCGGTGGGATCGGTGATCGCGAACCCTTTGAAGGGCCCCGCTCCGGCGATGCCCAGGTCTCTTTCGACGATGTGCGCCTTTGGCACGGCGCCCGCGATGCGCAGGACATGGCGCCAACCGCGTCTCTGAGCAGCGCACCAAACCCCTTCAACGCCGAGGTCACCATCTCCTATGACCTGCGTGCAGATGAGGGTCCCGCAAGCCTCGTCATCTACAACATCGCGGGGCAATCTGTCTGGCGACGTCCTTTGCTGGGTTTGAGTGGCAGCCTCAATTGGGATGGCCACAATGACGAGGGTACACCCATGGGGTCAGGGGTGTATATCCTGGTCCTGCATTCGGGCACGCATGAGCGCTCCCATCGGGTCCTCTTGCTCCGTTGAGACAGAGCTGAGAACATCTGCTGACCCTGCATTGGGTAACTCGCTCTACAACCGCAATATGGCAGACGTTTATCCAGCCGTCACCGCGTATCGCTGCAGTGCATCCTCATCGAGTTCGACACCCAACCCGGGTCCATCAGGCACACGGATACAGCTGTCGACGACATCGAGGGAGGTTGTCAGCAGGTTATGCTCCCGCTGACAGCTGAGAATGTCACTCGGCAGCGTGCAGGCAGGAGCCGCAGCACAGGCATGTAGAATCGCCGCATCGAGGATCCCAAGTTCATGCGCCGATCCATGCCACACAGGGATACCCGCTTCCTGCGCCAGGTAGGCACGGCCGAGAAAGTCTTGCGTGCTGCCGGCACCGAGATTGAAGATGTCGCATGATCCCGCCGCGATCGCATCGACCATGCCGAGCGAACCACGGTCATTGATATGCAGATGCATGGCGATGGGAATCTCGAGTTCATCACGCAGACGCCGATAGTCAGCCAGGGCATCGCGACTCGGCGGTGGATCTTCGATACACAGCACATTGCCCACCTCCTGCCACTGCTTCGCATCCTCGAGAAATCCCTCAGGGTAAGACCCCATCAGATCGACAGTGATCTTTAGATCTTCTGAGACATCGGCGTAGGTCTGCAATGCCTCCACCAGCGGATAGCTGCGTTTCATCTTCACACCGCCGAAACCACCCGCCACGGCCATCTCGGCCAGTACACGAATCTCCTCCATCGTCATGCGCTTACCCGCCCAATAGTGCACGGGCACCTGATCGCGCACCTTGCCACCGAGCAGGCGATGCATGGGCCAACCGATCGCTTTGCCGATGATGTCGTAGAAAGCGACTTCGAAGGCGCCCTTGTCGGTCTCTTCAGGCAATTGCAGGTCACGCAGATCGAAGTCGAGGACATTGCGGCCGCGCAAAGCTTCGGCGACGCGACGCAGTCGTCCCGCCGCCTCTGAATCGGGCCCACCTGCGGTTCGATGCGTTTCGCCAAGGCCGACAATCCCGGCGTCGGTATGCACTTTCAGGATGAACTTGGGTACCTGGTCGAAGTCGCCCTGTGTCTGCGTCACCGACAGGATGCCAGGTCTCATCGGTGGCGAGACGTAGAACAACTCGATATCGGTGATCGTGAGCCGCTCATCACGCCCTGCAGCCTGCGTCGACAATGCCGCCAGTCCCGCCGTGCCTTCTACCGGTGTTTTCTCAGTTCCCATGTCTCCACATTTCTCTTGCTCAGGCGAGCTCCTTGGGTCACGCCGAGGCGAGCGTCTCGGGCTCACACCCAGGCCCGCTCATAGGCGGTGATGATCTTGTCCATCATCGCATCCTTCTCCGTGTCCACGTCGCCCCGCCCCGGCTCGGCATCCAACCAGGCGATGCACTCCTCCACTCCACGCGCGAAGGGAACCGTCGCCACGTAATCCGGCACCAGTTCACGCACTTTGCTGTTGTCGAAGACGACGCTGCACGCCTTGTCGCCGAGCAAACCCGCGCCCGTCACCGGATCGTGGTGGTTGATGAAGTCTGACGGGATATGGACCATCTGCGCATCGGCACCACAGGCGCGCCCGATGCTGGCATAGATCTGATTCCACGTGAGCACTTCGTCACTCGTGATCTGGAAGGCGTGCCCGATCCCCTTTGGGTGCCCGAGCAGACCGACGAAGGCGTGAGCGAAATCTGTATTGTGCGTCATCACCCACAGGGATTCTCCATCACCATGGACGATCACCTTCTTCCCCTGCCGTATGCGCGCCACCACCGTTGCGCCACCACCCACAGCAGTCGGCAGCGAGGCAGGACCATAGGTGTGCGAAGGCCGGACCACCGTCATGGGAAAGCCGTGTTCGCGGTATTCGTGCATCAGCCGCTCTTCACAGGCAATCTTGTGGCGCGAGTATGCCCAGAAGGGATTCGCCAGGGGTGTCGCTTCGGTAATGTGATGATGCAGGATCGGTTTCTGGTAGGCTGAGGCGGAGCTGATGAAGACATACTGATCTGTCTTGCCCGCGAAGATCTCGATGTCTCGCTCAATCTGATCGGCAGTGAAGACGATCCAGTTGACGACGACATCGAAATGGCGCTCTGCCAACAGCGCCTTCACGCCAGCCGGATCTTGATTGATGTCCCCTGTGACCACTTCGACGCCCGCAGGCACAGCGACCTGCCGTTGGCCGCGATTCAACAGCGTCAGCTCGATGCCACGCTGCGCCGCCAGGGCGCTACAGGCGGTACTGATCGTTCCGGTACCACCGACAAAGAGAACCTTCATGTGAATCACTCCTGATCAGCTGCGTGTGGATTCTTGTCAGGCTAGAAATGTGCCCAGGATATTGCCATTCATACCGGTAAAGGCATCGATCACGAGCCAGATGCCCGCAGGTACAATCTCTCCGAGAATCATGCCCAAAAAGAACGGTACGGCGCGACGATACAACTGCGGTCCTCCATACTTGAGCACGATGCTCTTGAGCAGGAAGGCGACAAACACGCTGAACCACATACCACCAAAGGCCGAACTGATCGGAAATCCGAGTGGATGAAATGGCCACCACAGCAGTTTGTAGTGAAGGAATTCCAGGCCGATCATGATCAGTGCCCCCACACCAATCTGCGTGATCCCATCCCAGTGGGGTCCCTCCGGCGTCGCCACCGCTTCGGCCATGAATCGATAGGGATACTGTGCCGCATTGTCGGCATAGAACGAATTCAGATTGATCGCACCATAGTGATAGCCAGCATCCAGGCGCATATACAGGGACACGACAATGGTCACGATGATCGCCGCTCCGATCGCCCAGAAGAGTCGCCGTTTCCGATGTACGAATCGATCCGCCAACTTCAGACCATTGGCACAGGACGTCATCAACAGAATCAACACATCCGTCCCCCACACATACGCCGTCGATAGGGCCGCCGCGCCGCCGGGTCCGAGAGCGGATGTGCCCAGCACGGCCGCCGTCGCATCGGGGCCGGTGATGGGCGGAAACATGACGGCAACACCACCCTCCACCACGACGCGGGAAATGGTCAAAAAGATGACAAAGCAGGCAAATAGAAACAGCGGCGCAATCCAGGCGGGCAGACCCGCTCGCCACAGCCACAGCATCATCACGGCGCTGCCTGCCACCAGACCCAGCACAGCCTGTCGATAGGACAACATCTCGTCTTCATCTGAGACCGTCACATCACTCAGCAGCGCCTTGCGCCAGACATTGCGTAGATGATGGCGCGCATTGTACAGACCCAGGAGCACCAGTACGATCATCCCACCCATTGCCTGGTAGATGATGACGGGCTGCGCGTAGTGCCCGAAAGCGCCGACGGGCCCCGGATCGATGTGAATACCGAGCATCTTGAACAGACCCTGCTCGATCACATTGATGAGGTAGAAGAACACGAGGCCGGCAGCGATGTTGCGGCTGACGAGGAAAGAGAATCCAAGCATCGTGAAACTGAGAGTGAAGCCGATGGTGATGGATTCTCGAAACAGCGGCACCGTACCGAAATTCGTCGCAATCGCCGGTACATAGTGCAGATAATCATGAAAGGCATTGATCGTGGCGATCAGTGCCGGTACCAGAAACCCCGCCCACACCGTCCACTGTCGAAAAAAGGGCAGGATCGCCGAGGTCGAGCCCGACCGTTCCTCCCCGAGGATGTGCAGAGGCAGTTGCATCATCGGATACACGAGGCGCTCGCGCTCTGCCCATTGCCGGCGCAGAATCACCGAGCAGCAGATCATTACCAGATACAGGGCGAGACCGAAGAGCAGCCAATACAGCAGCGGCCCGGCCCAGACATCCCAGGGGATGCCTGCGTCAACACCGGCTCCTTCGTAATACTGCCGCACCGCGCGCTCGTCCTGCACCGTGGCCCACGTTGGCAGATAGGGCAGCACGTGCGTCTGCCAGTCGTTCTCAGGACTCGCGTAATACAGAGCCCCTGTCGCGACGGCGGGCACGTAGGCGGCGAATCCTCGCGCCGGCAAGGTATTCGACACGAGAAGCATGATGTAGACCACGGCGAGTTCGCCGCGATCGAGGGCCAGGTCGGGCTTGATCGCTGCTACGAGCGCATTGACGACACCTGCAAGCACGACAAAGAGGAAGATGGCCCCAGGTGTCGTATTCCAAACCCCCATCTGCGATCCCTTGATGACCATGTCGCCATAGGGAATCGCCACTGCCATGAACGCACACAGTCCCAGACCAATGACGATGGCTCGCAGTGAGCAACCGCGTGTGCTAAATGTGCCTTGGGACATTCATGGTTCCTGAAAGGGATGGGCAGGCTGAAACGAATGTGCAGAACGTGAGCACTTCGGATCCAACCTTACACACCAGAGCGGTCAGGAGCCACCGCCTCTGGCACATCCTCCGCGCAGGGCCGATCTTCAACAGGCTAAACGACCCTGTCGTCGACGACCCCGTCGTCTACGACCCGGATCGAAGATCACCGCCGCTCATCCGCACAGGAATCCAATGAAGATCGCTCTCATCGGCCTGCCACAGGCTGGCAAGCGCACACTGTTCACGTTGCTCACAGGCCGTCAGGTACCCGAAGGTCGCAAACCCGGCGAATCCATCGAAGGGATCTCAGCCATTCGCGATCCGCGGGTCAATGTCCTGGCTGATATGTTCAAGCCTGAAAAGACCACGTACGCAGAGAACAACTTCCTCCTCTGTCCTGATGCGGATACCGGTGGCAGCTACGAGTGGCTCGACGCGGCGCGACGCTGTCACTTGGTCTGTCTCGTCGTGCGCGCCTTCGATGATGAGAGTGTCTACCACCCCGCCGGTTCCGTCGACGCCAATCGCGACGCCGAGAATCTGGAAGCCGAATTGCTCCTGGCGGATATGGCGCTCGTGGAAACGCGCCTTGAACGACTCGCCCGCGAGAGCAAGTCGGGCCTGAAGCCGGAGCAGGAGCGCGAAAAATCCGTCCTGGACAGGGCCATGGCCCGACTCGAGGGAGGCGAACGACTCGAGGGCCTGGAACTCGACGACAGTGAACGTGCCACCGTGCGTTCCCTCGATCTGGTCACCTTTCTTCCCGTGCTGCGCGTCTACAATGTCTCCGAGGCCAATCTCGGCGACGAGTTCGGCGCTGCCGCCGTTGGCGTCTCGTGCCAGATCGAATCAGAAGTCGCTGAGATGGAGGACGCCGACGAGCGTCGCGAGTATCTTGAGGCCCTCGGACTGACCGCCCCGGGTGTGGACCGTGTCAGTGCTGCCGCCTACGACGCCCTCGGCCTGATGTCCTACTATACTGTCGGTGAGGATGAATGCCGTGCCTGGACCATTCGCAAGGGCGCCCTGGCGCCCGAGGCGGGTGGCAGCATTCATTCTGACATCGAGCGCGGTTTCATCCGTGCCGAAGTGATGGCCTATGAGGATTTTGTCAGTGCCGGGTCCGAAGTGGAAGCCAAGAACCAGGGATTGATGCAGACTCGAGGTCGCGACTATGTCGTCGAAGACGGCGACATCATGCATTTCTTGTTCAACGTGTAGCCTGGTCGGAGGCAGATCTATGCTTCATCGTCGACTTATTGCCGGCAGCATCTTCATTGTCGCCCTTCTATGTCAGCCACAATTGGCATCTGGCGCCGAATCATCTGACTCCCAAGGATTCATTCCTATGTCTGAATTGCCCTGGCCCGCCGATCAGATCGCTCGCTACACTGCCTACCGTGCAGACGGCCCCATTACCGTCGATGGCAATCTCGACGAGGCATCCTGGCAGGCGGCGCCACGCTCGCCACGTTTTCGCGACCTGATTCACGGCAAGGAAGGGATCCACGACACACGCGCCGCCGTTCTGTGGGACGATGAGTATCTCTATGTCGGTTACTGGGTCGAAGAGCCATTTCTCGAAGCGACCTTGAAGAATCGCGATGACTACATCTACATGGACAATGACGTGGAATTGTTCATCGCAGGCGAAGACGGTTACTACGAGTTCGAGATCAACACCTTTGGCACCATCTATGAGGTGTTTTTCCTCTGGGAGAAGATTTACGAGGCCAAGGGCTACGATAAAATTCCCGAGTTCTCCCGCGATCACGAGCAAGTGCGTCCCTTCCCCGGCGTTGGCTACAAGAATCATCCCCGTGGCATGCGTATCGGTTACTGGAACTGGGATCTGCCTGGATTGAAAACCGCCGTGCACGCCGACGGCACGATCAATGACAATTCAGATCGAGATCGCGGCTGGACAGTCGAATTGGCAGTGCCCTGGTCCGGGCTCAAGTGGGTCGCCCACGGTGACGGTCGTGCCTGCCCACCGAACAGTGGCGACACATGGCGCATGGACTTCTCCCGCTTCAACACCTACAAGGAAGCGCCACCTGCGGATGATCCTGGTGGCTGGGCCTGGAGCCCACACGGTGTATGGGATTCGCATGTGCCCGAGGTCTTCCCCCATATCACGTTCTCTGATGTATCCGTAGGCCAGGCCCCACGCTAGCGGAGTTTGCCCATGATTCGTGCTTTGCTTGCCATCGTCGCCGGCCTCGCCGTGGCGGCCCTTATGATCGGTCTGCTCGAATCGATCGGTCACAGCATGTATCCGCCGCCGGAAGGGCTCGATCCATACGGTGATCCCGAGGGTTTCGCGCGGGCTGTCGAGCAAATGCCCGCGGGCACTCTCATCGTGGTCTTACTCGCCTGGGCGCTGGGCACCTTCACGGGGTCCTGGCTCGCCGCCAGGATTGTCGGACGCGCCTTCTATGGTTTTCTCGTAGGAGGTGTCATGATGCTCGGTGGTATCACCAATGTCATCTCGATTCCACACCCCTGGTGGTTCACTGTCGCCGGCATTGTGTTGTTTCTTCCTGCCGCCTATGCCGGCGCACGCCTGGCGACGCCAGGTTCGAGTGATCCCGTCGGATCAAGCGAGTGAACCAGGCAGATCATGGGTGAGCGTCTGCCGGCCGACGCTCGCACGATCTCCATCTTCTGTGCGCGCTGCAATCAACTACTGTATAAATACCACAAGGGTGGCGCCGGTTCGCTGGTGAAGATTCGACCGCAGCGCATCGCTGAAGATCACACAGGCGGTGCCCTCGACTGTCCCAAGTGCGGCCAGACCTTCGCCCGCGAACGCTCGATCGGGGGTGGGCCGGCCTTCAAAGTCATTGGCGGCAAACTCTACACACGGGGGATGCGGCGAAAATGAATTCACAGGAATTTCTCGGGCACTCTCAGGCGACAGAAGTACTCGTAGTCGGTGGTGGCATTGTCGGCGTCTGTACGGCCCTTTACCTGCGGCGCATGGGCGTGGAAGTCACCCTCGTAGAGAAAGGCTCTCTCGCCTCAGGCAGTTCTCACGGCAACGCGGGGCTCCTGGTTCCCTCCCACTCGATCCCCCTGGCCGAGCCTGCGGCGATTCGCCAGGGACTTCGCTGGATGTTCAACCCGGCGAGCCCTTTCTACATCAAACCCCGTCTCGATCTCGACCTGGCTGCCTGGCTGTGGCGATTCTGGCGCGCCGCCACACCCCAGCGGGTGCATGCGGCTATTCCTGTCCTGCGTGATCTGCACATGACGAGTCGCACCTTGTATGCGGAACTTGCTGCACAAGGCCTCGACTTCAGCTTCGCTCACCGGGGTCGACTTCTGTTGTGTGAGAGTCAGCAGGGCTTCGCCGATGCGATCTCAGAGGCGGAGGAAATGGAGGAAGCGGGGATTGCCACACAGCAGCTCAATCCAGACGAATGTGTGCGCCTCCTCGACGGACTCCCCTGTCAGGCTGTGGGCGGTGTGTTCTATCCCGATGATGGCCACCTGGATCCGGCACGAACCGTCGCGGCCATCGGTGCCGCCGCACGTGCGGAAGGTGTACAGATCATCGAGAACGCCGAAGTCCTCGATTGGCGCTTCGAAGGGGATCGCATTGCCAACGTCTGGACCACACGTGGTCAATTACAGCCACGTGAAGTCGTCATCGCATCCGGCGCCTGGACCCCCGCCCTCACCTCAGCCCTGGGCCTTGCGGTCCCCATTCAACCTGCCAAAGGCTACTCTGTCACCGTCGCCGCCCCTGAAGATGCGCCGTCCGTTCCCTTCATGTTGACAGAGGCCCGTGTCGGTGTCACGCCATTGCCGGGTCCCGACGGCGCCCAACGAATCCGTTTCGCCGGAACGCTCGAGCTGGCTGGAATGGATTTCTCCATCAATCAACGCCGGGTCGATGCTCTCACGGCGGCGGTACCACGGTATCTGCCCACGTGGAATCCCAGTGACTTCGTCGTCGAGGAGGTGTGGCGTGGTCTGCGACCCTGCACACCGGACGGACTACCCCTGCTGGGACGCACGCGTCGCTGGAAGAATCTCGTCCTCGCTGCAGGACACGCCATGATCGGCGTCTCACTGGGCGCCGTCACCGGCCAGAAGGCGGCCCAGATTGTCACAGGTGCCACCACAGAACCGCATGATCTTCGTTTACTTGATCCTGACCGCTTCGCCTGAAAAAGGATGACCACAATGCTACCCATCGACATGGGGAATCTGTTCCTCGACCGCCAGGCCGAATCACGCTCTCTGAGTGCCGAGAATCCCGACGGGGCCGTCGGCGGCGGTGCCAAAGCAGACCCAGAGGGCGAAGGCGCCGCGCGTGAGCTGGGCGTCGGCTGGAAGGTGAAACCGTGCCTGACACTGGCGGCCGGAGAGACGCAGACCTTGATGGATCACGAGGGGCCGGGCGTCATCCGTCACATGTGGTTCACCTTTTCCGACAAGTTCTATCGATCCGTCATCATCCGCGTCTACTGGGATGGGCAGGATCAGCCTTCGATCGAGGCGCCCTTAGGCGATCTGCTCGCCAACTCCTGGAATTGTCGGCAGGATGTCGTCGCCGTGCCGATCAACGTCAATCCCAGTGGCGGCATGAATATCTACTTCGCCATGCCCTTCAGAAAACATGCGCGCATCACCGTCGAGAACGATTCAGTCAACGAACTGCGCGGTTTCTTCTACACCATCAACTACACCCTCGAAGACGTGCCCGAAGACGCGCTGTATTTCCATGCCCAGTGGCGACGCACCAATCCCGTTCCCTACGCCGAGGAATACGTCATGATCGATGGCATTGAGGGCCGTGGGCAATATGTGGGCACCTTCATGGCGTGGCAGCAGAATAGCGCCGGCTGGTGGGGCGAAGGCGAGATCAAGATGTTCCTCGACGGCGACACCGACCATCCAACGATCTGTGGCACGGGCACGGAAGACTACTTCGGCGGTGCCTGGTGTTTTGGTCGGGACTTCTCCGCGCCCTTTCTCGGCTTTCAGTCAGTGACGGGTGAGTCCGGCAAGGTCGGCACGCGCATGACGATGTATCGCTTCCACGTACATGACCCGGTGTTCTTCAAGAAGAATCTGCGCGTGAACATGCAAGCTCTCGGTTGGCGGTCGGAGCATCGCTATCTGGCTCTGCAGGATGACATCTCCGCCGTCGTCTATTGGTATCAGACCCTGCCCACAGCACCCTTCCCGGTGTTTCCCGAAACGAACCTGCGCGAAATCATCTAAGGCAGTGTGAGTGCATCCCAGACGCCGACGATCGGGGACGATCCTTATAGGGGCGATCCTTGTAACCTCTGATCGGCCTTCGTATTTTGCCCCGCCTGCTTACTACTACCAACCGTCATTTACCAACCGTCATTCCAGGAGTAACAATCCATCATGGCTGAGCGCCAACTCGTCTATATCGGCAACTATACCCGCGCCGAAGACGCCGCCATTTATCACGGCGAAATCGACAACTCGACAGGCGCCATCACGCTGCTGGGTAAGACGCCTTGTGAAGACAACCCCTCCTACCTGAGCCTGCATCCCACCGGCAAGTATCTCTATGCCGTGTCCGAAACCAATACGCATGATGGCGGCGGCGCCGTCAGCTCCTTCGCGGTGGACGCAGACTCAGGTGCACTGACACCGATGAATCTGCAACCCACCGGTGGGTCGCCATGCCACAACACCGTCGACGCCTCGGGACAGTTTGTCCTGTCTGCCAACTACGGCGGCGGCTCTGTGGCGATGCATCCCATTGCCAGTGATGGCTCCCTGGGTGAGATGGCTGACTTCAAGCAGCACGAGGGATCCAGTGTGACCGAGCGGCAGAGCGAGCCGCACGCACACTCCATCAACATCGATCCATCCAATCGCTTCGCCTTTTGTGCTGATCTTGGCCTCGATCAGGTCGTCATCTACCAGCTCGATCTCGACGCGGGCAAACTCGTGGATCACGGCGCCGGCACCGTCACAGCAGGCGCCGGACCACGGCACTTTGCCGTGCATCCGTCACGCCAATCTGCCTACGTCATCAATGAAATGGGCAACACCGTGACCGTGTATGATTGGGACGAAAAAGCGGGCACACTGACTCAAAAGCAGGAAATCACCACCATCCCCGACGGCTACACAGAAACGACACATACGGCAGACCTCCACGTCTCTGCGGATGGCAAGACCTTGTATGGATCTAATCGAGGCCACGATTCAATCGCCAGTTACCGCATCGATGGCGACGGAAAACTCACCGTCCTCGGACACCAGGACGTGCCGGCCACACCGCGGAACTTCGCCCTCGATGCGAGTGGCTCATGGCTCTATTCAGGCGGCCAGAATACCAACACGATTCCCGTCTTCCGCGTAGGCGCCGATGGCGAACTGTCAGCAACAGGAGATGTCTGCGAAACACCTTCTCCCGTGTGTCTGAAGTTTCTCGCTCAGTAGGAATCCACACCCCGGACAATCCATTATCTGCTACCCGAGAGAGGCTCTCCATCCGACCTAACAAGCTGCGGCAATTGCTCGATGCCGGAAAACCGACCCTTGGCACCCACGTTCACACCATCTGGCCCAATGTTGTTGAGGTTCTCGCCCTCACAGGCTGCTACGATTACGTCGAATTTGTCGCCGAGTATGGCGCCTACGATCTGCATGCCTTCGATGATTTCTGCCGTGCCGCCGAACTGCACGATCTGAGCACGATGATCAAGGTCGAGCAGGAGCCCAGATCCTGGATTGCCTCACGGGCCATCGGCTCAGGCTTTCAGTCGGTCCTGTTCTCAGATCCGCGTAACGTCGAGGATGCCAGGGAGTGTGTCAGCATTGCCCGCCCTGAAACACCGGAAGATGGCGGCACCTATGGCGTTGCGACGCGTCGCTTCACCTATATGGCCTATGGTGGCTCACCTGCCTACGTGCAGGCCCTGCGCGATATCGTCGTGGTACTGATGATCGAGAAGAATGGCGCCGTCGAGCAGCTTGAAGAGATTCTCGCCGTACCCGGTGTCGATATGATTCAGTGGGGACCTGCTGACTACTCCATGAGTATTGGCAAGGCAGGCCAATGGGGCTCTCCTGAGGTTAAGGCCGTTGAAAAGCGCGTGATTGAGACAGCCCTGGCCGCCGGTGTGCAGCCACGCGCCGAAATCGGTTCGCCTGATGCGGCCAAATACTATCAGGATCTGGGCGTGCGACATTTCTGCATCGGCACGGACATCAACATCCTCCACGATTGGTGGAAGGAGAATGGCGACGCCCTTCGACGCGAGGTCGAGGGTTGAGCGAGACACCGCCTCGCAGGCGTGTCCACAGTGGGGCACCCTGGGAGGCGCAGGTCGGTTATTGCCGCGCCATCCAGGCAGGCAATCACATCAGCGTCTCGGGCACGGCGCCTGTCGCCGAGGATGGTTCCGTCCACGCCCCGGGCGACGGCTATGAGCAGGCCAAGCGGTGCTTGCAGATCGCCCTTGCCGCCCTCGCCGAACTCGACGCCGATGCCTCACATGTGGTGCGAACCCGAATGTTCGTTACAGACATCTCACAATGGTCGGCGTTTGGTCGCGCCCATGCGGAAGTCTTCGCGGCGCACCCGCCAGCGACAACCATGGTAGAGGTGTCGGCTCTGATCGATCCACAGATGTTGATCGAGATCGAAGTCGACGCCATGTGCCCCTGAGGTAGGGTTCACACAGGTGAGCTGCATGCAGGCGGGACGCTTGCAGGTGAGATTCACGGATGTGAGAAATTCACGGACATCCTCGCGGGCGCTGTCTATGCTGAGATGACTCAGAGCGACAACCGTGTCGCTCGCCTGCAAACGAGGATCGACCGTTGTTTTCCGAACTCTTCTTCGCCGTCGCCGTAGGTGCCGTCTTCCTCACCTATGCCAACGGTGCCAACGACAATTTCAAGGGGGTCGCGACGCTTTACGGCAGCGGCGTGCTCTCCTACCGAGCCGCCCTGGTCAGCGGCACGACGGCGACCTGGTTTGGTTCCGTTGCGGCCCTGTTTATCGCCGACGAGCTGGTACGCTCCTTCGCCGGCAAGGGTCTCGTGGACCCGGCGATTCTGGCGCAGGGAACCTTTCCCGTTGCCGTCGCCGGTGGCGCCGCGGTCACGGTTCTGTTGGCAACCCGACTTGGCCTGCCGATTTCGACAACACATGCGCTGATTGGCGCCCTCGTCGGCGCAGGTCTGTCTGCAGGGTCCCTCAATGCAGCTCGCCTGGGCACCGCCTTTGCCCTGCCCCTGGCGATCAGTCCGCTCCTGGCCGCCACACTTGCTGCCGCCGTGTATCTGACCGGGCGTACCCTGCGTCGACACTGGCAACTGGAAGCTGACGACTGCCTCTGTCTTGAGCCGGCCCTTCAGCCTGCAGTCCAACTGGTCAGCCAACCCATCAAGCAGCCAATCTCACAGTCATCGTCACAATCTGATCCGATGACGGCGACGACCGTCAGCGTAAGTGAAAGTTCAAGTGCTGGCGCCCCACCCGGTTCCGCCGGTGCTGCACGAGTCACCCCGAGCGTTCATTCAGCAGCCATGCCAGGCCTTCGCATCGGCAACGTCGAGTCCTGCAGCACGGGTCCCCTTGGATCGATCGGCGTCTCCGCCGTAGATGGCGTCGGCATCCTGCACTGCCTGAGCGGATTGCTTGTCAGCTTCGCTCGTGGACTCAATGACACCCCCAAAATTGCCGGCGTACTCCTCATCGGCTCCACGATCGCTGTTGTGAGTCAGCAGTGGTTGATCGTCGCCATTGCGAGTGTCATGGCCCTGGGCGGCCTGTTGTCAGCGCGCCGCGTCGCCCAAGTCATGGCGAAGGACATCACGACACTGAATGAGGGACAAGGTCTGGCGGCCAATCTCGTCACCAGCTTCCTCGTGCTGGGTGCATCTAAATTTGGCGTGCCCGTGTCCACGACCCATGTTTCCTGTGGCGCCCTGTTTGGCATCGGTGCCAGCACCCGGGGTGGACACGTCCGTACTATCATAACCATCCTCGGCGCCTGGTTGATTACCCTGCCCCTTGGTGCGGCCTCAGCGGCCATCATTTACTATCTGACACAGACATTTCTTCAACCTTGATCACAGGAAAGGCCCGATGACGACGACACTGCCTGCCAATGACGTCTCCGCCGTCACCGAAAGTGTGCGGGAGCGCTACTCTGCTGCCGCCGAAGCGCCGGAGGCGCTGTTGTGCTGTCCCGTCGACTACGATCCGCAGTATCTGAAGATTCTGCCCGACGAGATCCTCGAAAAGGACTACGGCTGCGGCGACCCTTCTGCCTTCGCCAAGTCCGGGGACATTGTCCTAGATCTTGGCTCCGGTGGTGGCAAGATCTGTTACATCGCCTCGCAGATTGTCGGTGCCGAAGGTCGTGTCATCGGTGTCGACATGAATGACGACATGCTCGACCTCGCACGACGCCATCAGCCCGCGTTGGCCGCGACGATCGGCTATGACAACGTCGAATTCCGTAAAGGTCGTATCCAGGATCTGACACTGAATCGTGGCGATCTGGAAACATGGTTGCAGAGCAATCCCGTCGGTGATGCGTCGTCCCTGGAGCGCTACGAAGCACAGGTCGCGGCCATGCGCCGCGATACACCACTGATCGCTGATGATTCAGTCGATTTGGTCCTGAGCAATTGTGTGCTCAATCTCGTGTCAGATACAGAGAAGAAGCAGCTCTTCGGTGAGATCTTCCGCGTGCTGCAGCGCGGTGGTCGGGCAGCCATTTCGGATATCGTCGCCGACGAACCCGTGCCAGAGCACCTGAAGGCCGATCCGGAGCTGTGGAGTGGATGCATCTCGGGCGCCATGGAGGAGAGTGAATTCCTGCAGGCCTTCGTCAATGCAGGCTTCTATGGTGTAGAGATGGTCAAGCGCGATGAGACCCCCTGGAGAACAGTCGAAGGGATCGAATTCCGTTCCGTCACCGTCACCGCCTGGAAGGGCAAGCAGGGCGAATGCTGGGATCACAATGAGGCCGTGATTTACCGGGGCCCCTTCCGTGAGACGCGGGATGACGATGGCCATGTGTATCGACGCGGTGAGCGCGTCGCCGTCTGCCGCAAGACCTTCGAGATCCTCACGCGCGAACCCTACGCTGCCTTCTTTGAGGCTGTCGAACCGATGGAGGCCGTCTCCGAGCCAACACCCTTCGACTGCGTCGGCACCGCCGTGCGTCACCCGCGCCAGACAAAGGGCCTGGAATACGACGCCACGACCGACGCCGCCTGCGGACCCGACGGTTGCTGTTAGAATGAGTACAGCACCCAGCACGACCACACTCGTACTGGATCCTCGCAAATTTCAGGATCCGGATCTGACGGCGGACGGCGACGAACGGGCCCACGTGGCCCTGACGAAACTGGATACGTTGTGGTTCAATACGGGCACATTGTGCAACCTCGAATGTGTGAACTGTTATATCGAGTCGAGTCCACGCAATGATCGACTCCTCTATCTGACGGCGGATGAAGTCGCGACCTATCTCGACGAAATCCAGGGTGGCCCGTGGGACACACGTGAGATTGGTTTCACCGGCGGCGAACCCTTCATGAATCCGCAGATCATGAAGATGCTGGAGGATTCGCTGCGTCGTGGGTTCGAGGTGCTCGTGCTGACGAATGCCATGAAGCCGATGATGAAGTGTGGCGACGAACTGCTGCAGTTGCAGCAGACCTATGGCCGGAAGCTGACCTTGCGGGTGTCCGTCGATCACTATGGACAGGCTCTGCACGAGCAGGAGCGTGGCGAGCGATCGTGGGCACCCATGATCGAGGGACTCCGCTGGCTTTCCGAACACGATTTTCACATTGCCGCAGCGGGACGAACCCGTTGGAGCCATGACGAGGCCGAATTGCGCGGTGGTTATCAGCGACTCTTCGCTAATGAAGGCATCCGGATCGACGCCGACAGCCCGTCACAGTTGATCCTTTTCCCTGAGATGGATGAACACGTCGATGTGCCGGAGATTACGACGGCGTGCTGGGGCATTCTCGATCAGTCACCAGATGATGTCATGTGTTCCTCGTCGCGTATGGTCGTGCGCCGCAAAGGCGCCGAGTCGCCCGTCGTCCTGTCGTGCACGCTGCTGCCCTACGACGAGGCCTTCGAGATGGGCACGACCCTCGCGGAAGCCTCCACGCCGGTCAAACTGAACCACCCCCATTGTGCAAAATTCTGCGTCCTGGGTGCCGCTTCATGTAGCGCCTGACGTCGGCCTCACTGTCCAACCATCGGCCTGCCCTGTCCAACCATCAACGGGCACCTGGTGCCCACCGCTGGCGATAGACTTGTCGGCGCTGTAGCTTGCTTGGTCATGATGCTGATGACACCTGACGCCTGGATGCGCGGCGCCAACCCGTGGTGCGGTTGGTTGCGCTATTTCCTGTTGCCCTCGGCCTTGATCCCACTGTGGTTCGGCCAGTCCATGGGGGCGATGATGGTTGTGATGGCGTGGATGATGATACCGCGCCTGTTTCGTAAGCCTGTCTCCGACTCAAATTGGATGACCCGGGCACAACTCGGCGTGCGCATCTGGCGCTCCAGCCCGCTGCACGACCCGCGCCCCCTGCTGATGATGTGTTTGGTCCTATTGTCGTTGATGCGTGCTGCGCATACGGTCATTGAGAATCGACCTGCGGCGGCGGCACTCTACGTGGGCGCCTACTTCATCACCCACTTGATCTTTCTCTCACGCACTGTCGCCATCTACGAGCATCGACGTGATGGCCCGAGCGAAAGTGATACGGCGAACGACGTGAAGTCTGACGTCGAGCCCGATACTGACATCAATTCCTGATACGCGTTGAGTCCTTCCTAAGTGCCCGACACTGCCCACATCGACGCGATCCTCTTCGATGTAGATGAGACCCTTTTCGACCGACGTCGTGCACAGCAGATCGTGCTGACGCGCATGCGGCAGCGTCTGCCGGATCTGCTCGGGCATGCTTCTGCAGACAAGATCGCTGAAGCTTGGGCTGCCTCAGATCGGGCCACGGAAGACCATGTCTTCAGCGATGGTGACATACGTGGCGCTCGGGACACGCGATCGAAGATCTTCCTGCAGGAACTTGGGCAGACGCCGCAAGAAGAGACCACGGCACAGGTGACCGATGCCTATCTCGAACTCTATGCCGTCGTCGACGCGCCGATCGATGGCGCACACAGGGCAGTAGAAGCA
>JABJJN010000065.1 GCA_018660835.1 Gemmatimonadota bacterium
CGCTGAGCCAATCCCTGACCTTCACCCACGACGCCGCGGGCAGTCCCTCGGTTGTGACGATGACGGGCACCGGGACGGCGCCGATTTTCGGCGTTGATGTGGATCCGCTGATTTTCGGCAATGTGAATGTCGGCACGCCCTCGGTGCTGCAGATTACCGTGACCAATACGGGCACCGCACCGCTGACCGTGACCTCTATCGTCTCCGACCTCGGTGATTTTGTACCCGATCTGACCGGGACACCGAATATTGTTCTGGCCGCGCTAACTGGCAGCCAGGTCATCAACGTCACCTTCACTCCTAGTTTGGCAGGATTACGGACCGGCAACCTGACCTTCACCCACGACGACCCAGTCGCGGGCAGTCTCTCGGTTGTGTCGATGACGGGCACCGGGACGGCGCCGATTTTCGGCGTTACACCGACGTCGCTGATTTTCGGCAATGTGAATGTCGGCACGCCCTCGGTGCTGCAGATTACCGTGACCAATACGGGCACCGGACCGCTGACCTTGTCCTCTATCGTCTCCAGCCACCTTGATTTTGTACACGACGGGACACCGATTGTTCTGGCCGCAGGCGCTAACGTGGTCGTCAACGTCACCTTCACTCCAAGTTCGCCAGGCGGCATATCCGGCTCCCTGACCTTCACCCACGACGCCGCGGGCAGTCCCTCGGCTGTGTCGATGACGGGCACCGGAATAGGCCCCGGTATCGACGTTACACCGACGTCGCTGAGTTTCGGCAATGTCGTGATCCTTGACTCCAAGGCGTTGACCCTGAATGTGACCAATACGGGCAACACCAACCTGGTGGTGTCCAGTATCACCTCGAACGATTTGCAGTTCGTACGGGACGTGACCTCCTTCACAGTTGCTCCGAGCGCTATTCAGGTGGTCGAAGTCACCTTCACTCCTGTCATAGGTGGCTCCATGTCCGGCTCCCTGACCATCAGCCACAACGCCGGCAGTGACGTGGTTGTGGCCATGACAGGGGATGGAACCGTCCGCGTTTCAACGCCCCTTGACCTGGTCCTCGATTTCGGTGCTGTTGAGACCGACAATTTTCGCACGTTACCCGTGGAATTGTTCAACCCAAGCGCCGTGAACCTGACCATAACTGGCATCGTATCAAACGACCCCTCCTTTGTTGCCGATCTCAACACCTTTGTGATGCCCCCGTTGGGGACTCAGATCGTCAACGTTACTTTTGCGCCGAGACGGCGGGGGAATTATGAGGGACTACTGTCCGTTACGCACAACCCGACGGTAACCGTGAGTATGATCGGAGGCACCCCTATCGGGGCCTCAGAAAAGAGCACCGATAATCCGCTGGTCATCGTCGTAGCCTTTGGCGGGGAGTGGCTCTTGGCTGTGCTGGTAGGCGCCTACGGGCTGTACAGACTGAGGAGAGATCACATGATTGATTCCCTAACAGAGGGCGTAGATCCGCCCCATGAAGACCCACCGCCGCACGGAGCGATAACATGAGTCAGTCCATCCCCTCCAGACTCCACGGATCGAGGTTCTCGATCCTCTTTGGCGCCTGCCTAGGTCTGCTGTTTCTCGGATTCAGCTACGGGGAGTCTGTTCTCGGCCTCCTCTACCTATACCCAATATCTGTGTCGGCGGCTGCACTTCTCAACCTGATCGGCATACCCACGTCGCTGAGTACGGACTCCCTGGCTGAAGGGTTCTGTGCCCTGGCCATGAAGGGCGTCGTTTTCCAGGTCAAACACGAATGTACCGGGCTCTTCGCTCTCTTTACCTATCTGGCGGCGGTATGCGCCTATCCGTCACGAATGGTCCACAAGGTGTGGGGTGTGCTCTGTGGCGTCCCCCTGTTTTTCGTCTATGCGGCATGTCGCCTGACGTTACTGGGGCTGATCGCCCAAGCCATGCCCGCCTGGCTCCAGTACTTTCACGTCTATTTCCTGGTGATACTCAATCTGGGATTCACCATGTTCCTGTGGGCGACCTGGGTAAGGCGCGGGCCCCTGGTTGGGAGGGACGGCCACAGATGAACGGCCTTGCCCCGCTTTTCCCTGCCGGGTAACGGATGCCGTGGCGGCCTCGAACGGCCCCTTGTGGTGGTCCGACGTCGGGCGTCGCCAGAGGCGAGATCTGGCGTACTTCGGTTATACGGGGTGCATAGCCGATCTCGTTTTTTCGCGTTCTCGGGTCCGCAAGCCACCCGGCCTGGGGCTCACCTTCCTAATACAGAGCCCCATATGCAGGGCCGGTCACTCTTCCAAACTCAGTCCGCGACAGCGAACAACTCGCTGACAGCGGCCACCTTGGCCACCTTCGCGTAATGCAATGTCTCGGCCGACGGATTCTGGTCGACTGGATTCTGGTCGACTAGGGTCGGCACACGCAGAACGAATTCGGCCTCGTCCAACTGATTGTACATCACGTAGGCGAACTGAAGTCGGTCAACGAGCAGTTCTTCCGTCGACGTGAAATCTGGATGGAGAATCGGTCCCACGTCCACCTGAAATCGATTCTCGGGTGGATGCACATTCACGTAGGGGATCGGGTACTCGAGGCGGGCCCTCCAGCCTCGCTCTGAATCGATCAGCGTTGTGCTGCCAATCATGGTCTCGCCCGCGAGGGTTGAGGCAATGATGTCTTCGGTGGCGGTCAATGGGCGGGCCCCAATCGATTTCAGCAGAAACTGCAGATCCGTCCAGTAGGCAACCCCACCGGCGAATCCCTTGCGGCGGACATCGTTGGCACCCGATTGGATCACGTCATCGTCGTGGTTGGCGAATTTCTTTTGCAGCGACGATTCGTGTTCACCGACAATCGTGCACACTTCGGCGGTCGGCACCTGGGCGATGCCGATCTCCTTGTACATGTGCTCGCCGATACACTCTTTGCACAGGTAGTAGGTGAATGATCGTTCCGCAGACTGATCCGAATCGTCGGTCAAAGTGCACGAGGCCAGAATCTGGCTGCGGCAGGTGTTCATCTCGACGCCATCCTGTGCTGCGGTGTTGATGACGTAGGACCGACGATAGTCGAGGACATTCAAGGGGCCCTCAAGCTTGTCTTGGGTCGGCGGCCCACTCGTCCCGGCGCGGGGCGTGTCGGCGATCTCTGTATTGGACGATCAATTCCACGTCGTGCAACAGCACGGGTGGGTCACAACGTGGGTCGTGGTGCGTCAGATCGACGCGGACCACGTTGTCTCCCTGCAGGGGGAGCGGCCCCAGGCGCAGCAGATCGACGGTGATCCAGTAGTGGCTGCCCAGGCGATTGCCGGGCACGGGTCGCACAGTATAGGTCCAGTCGTGCCACTCCTGGTCGTGGCGTAGAATTTGCTGGTCGTTGAACCACAGATCGAAGGTGTCGTCATGAATGAGCGACACGAGCCGGACACGCAACTCGCAGCGGGACAGCTCTCCAGCATCCTTCGCGGCGGCCACGTCATCGCTCAGATACAGGGTTTGTGTCGCGCCTGGCTGACCGACCTTGAGCTCTACCGGCAGAGGATGAGGCTGGTCGTAGTCACCGGGGGGGTCGTCGGGGCCATTGGGGCCCTGGCGTACGGCGTAGTACTTGTCTTTTCGTGTGAGCAATTCGGGATGCCCCATGTGGCGCAGATTTGCCAGATCTGCATCTGCATAGGGATAGCCGTTGGGATAGTAGGTGGAGAAGAACACGCCCTTGGCGCCAGCGGCATATCCATTGGCGGCCTGCGACACGAGCATTTCGCGTGGCGCCGTACGGAAGGCGTCGTGATTGACTTCCGTGGAAATGCTATGGACGATCTTCACATTCTTGCCGCTGGCGGCCGCGGTCAGTTCGGTGACACTCGCTGGGTGTTGCTCCATCCACCCCGTCGAGTGCGGTGGCATGGCGATCACGGTATCCACCATCTCATCACCGATCATGCTGGCCAGATCGATGCCCATCGCCTTGCAGCCTGACAGACTGGCCGCAGCGCGAATGAGTAGCCGTTTCGGGCGATTCTGTTGTTTTGCTGCCGCGTCGCACAGTCGTCTCACGTCGCCGATGAAATCGGTGAAGGTCTGCGTGTGTTCGGGAATCTCTCGACGCGCCAGAAAAGGGGCATAGTCGGCGAGATTGAGCTCGATACCGTCCGTGTCATAACAGGAGACGAGCTCTTCGATCACGGCGAGGCGATTCTGCCGGACCTCGGCAATCGCATAGGAAAATCTCGCCGGGTCGTCCCAACGGGCCTGCGGGAAATCCGGCTCGGGACCCACCTGGTATTCGGGATGGTCGAAACAGAAATCGGAGCAGCGGCAGTCGTTGACTTCGGCTGGTTCCTGATGCTGCATGCCGAGCAGAAGACTGGGGATGAAGTTGAAGCCCAAATCGTGGGCGCGCTCGCACACGATCTGCAATGGGTCGTTGCCGTCGGCTATGAATTGCTCCACGTTGAGGGCGGCGCGATACCAGATGATGTGATTCGTCCGTCGCAGATTATGTCCCCAGCGCTCGCCCACCTTTGTGTCGTAGAGCAACACGCGACAATCGCCGACAGCATAGTTGATCGTGTCGATCCCCAGGTCGACAAGTTCATCGATCGGTGCTGTGTAGAGCCGCTTGTCCATCGGCGGTTCGTAGATGTAGACATTGGAGTGGCGTCCATCGGTGTAAAAGATGACCTCGTGATCGCGGCTCATGGGACCTTCCTTGTCACGCATGGTTGGACGGCGAGGGTCGCTATAGATTCGCAGCCTTCGCATCGATGTGGCTATAACCCTAGCGAATCTGCATCGTGAAACAAACTCTGAGAGAGATCGATGATCAAGATTGGCTGTAACTATCTCAGCTTCAAAGGGGCCGAGATCAGCGTCGAGGATTTTATTCAGACGTGCCACAATCTGAGCCTCGACTGCGTCGACTTCCATCAACGGGCCTTTGCTTCACACGAGACGGACTATCTGTTGGGTCTCAAACGTCAGTGCCTCGACCTCGGGCTACCTGTTGGGTATCTGGGAATGGGCGGTGGTTTCGCCGGAGATGAAGAGTTTCAGCAGAGCAAGATCGCCGAGGCAAAGGGTGCCATCGATATGGCGCTGGTTCTCGGTGCACCATTGGTCCGAGTCTTTGGATGGTCGGCGACCGACACCCAGGAGCGTGAGCCACTCTTTGCGGCCCTGGCCAGATGTCTGCGTGAGGTGTGCGAATACGGGGCGGAGCGCGGCGTGGTGGTAGCGCTGCAGAATCACAACAATCGCAATCTGGCGGCGACAGGTCCCGATGTGCTGCGCATCCGCGATGAGGTGGACCATACGAATTTTTCCCTCGTCGTCGACACCGGGCAGTGGCGTGGTGCGCACGGCGCCTTCGGCGACATGGATCCCGATGTGGACATCTACGCCTACATCGAACAGACCCTTCCATTTGCCAGCTATGTGCGCTGCAAGATCTATCAGATTGCCAGTGGCCGCGAAGAGATCCTCGACTATCAGCGGATTGGCTGTCTGCTAAGGGCGGTGAATTACAACGGCTGTATCTCTATTGTCTATGAGGGTGACGATGAGGAAGATCGCCCGGTCTCGATCGCCAAAGCGGCGGCACACTTACGAACAGTATTCACGGAGGAAGCCGAATGAAGATTGCTGTCTTTGGTGCCGAGGGCTGGACGGGGCGTGCCGTGCTGGCCAACCTGGAGGGCAAACACGAGACCCGAGCTGTCGTGTTCTCCCCAGACTCGTGGGATCAGTGGAATGACATCGATGGCACGTGGGCCGGCGACGATGTGCATTACGGAGACATCGTCGACTTTGATTTCGTTCATTCAGCCACAGAAGATGTGGATGCGATCATTCACCTGGCCGTACACTTCCCCTACCGCTCGGAGCTCCGGGAGGAAGACAATACCCAGTCCTTCCTGGTGAATCTGAAGGGCCTATGGAACGTGCTGGAGTCGGCACAGCGACGCGGGATCGAGCGCGTCGTGCATATGGGCTCGTGCAGCGCGGCGCATCCGAGAGGCGTGTTCTTCTCTGCGGAAACGCGCAGTATGGAGGGCTCTCAATACGGTATTCAGAAGCGTCTGCAGGAGGAAATGTGCAGGCAATTCCACGATGCCTATGGCATGAAGACCGTCGTATTGCGTCCTGACTACATCGTTGACAGTCGAGCGGGGATCGGACGCGCCCGAGAGTCGCTGGCAGGGAGCTATCGCAATGGCCTCGTCTGTCGGCATGATCTTGCTGAGGCGTGTCGGCTCGCCGCCGAGTCGACGACGGTCGGGCATGAGGTGCTGCACGTGGTGGGGACGCCCGAGGCACGAGAGACCTGCAATGTTGCTCGTACTGAGGAGCTCCTTGGACTGAAGTTCCGAGGTGATCTGGAGCAATACAGATAGGTTGTAGGTGGCGGACAGGACAGCGTTGTCTGTCGGTAGACGCCGGTCTCGTCGCGTCCAGGGTCACTCGTCGAAGATGCCGACTCTTCCACCCGTCAGCTGTCGATCGAAACTGTGCTGCAGCAGCTGTGTCAGTGTCGCTGGCAACTCGCCCCGCTGTGCCTTCAGCGCCCACACGGGAGGAACTGCCTGCGGTGGTTGGACGATACCGCTGTCCTCGTCGGTCTTGCGATAGCAGAACAGGGAGCACCACCGCGTAGCGCGCTCCAGTGCTTTTGGGGAGACTGCGTGAGCAGCATGTGACAGGCAACAGACGATCGAACCCGGTGCCAGGTCGAGGTGCTCGATTTCCAGAGGTTTGCCCGTGACGGGGTGTTGTTGCCCCTGCATCCAACCAGCCCGCAAGGCAGCATCATCGTCGGCACGGCAACCGGTAGGATCGCGAAACAGGTGGCTGCCGGCGACGAGCTTCAGGCCGCCATCCTCGTCGGCACTGAATCCCTGGGGATAGCAGAGGGTCAGATTGATATTCGGCTGGCGGCGATAGACCTCGAGATCGTCGACGACAACACCATCGTCATGGCCGGCGCCAATCTTGTGACTATGCCACCGCCCACCGCCGTAGCCAGGTGCTCGCGAGAGTAGCTGGTTGTGGTCGAAATACACCGTTTTTGTCCCAAGACACAGACGCTGCAGATCTAGCATCTGCGGATGGGTCAACACATTCATGAGGAAGTCCACGTGCCCTGCGGAGAAATATTCGGCGAAGACACTGTGTTGGCGTAGCGTCAACACGCCCGCCTCATCATCACTTTGGGGCAAGAGTTGGCTGCCGCCGAGGGCTTTGCTGATGTCCCGAGTGGCGACGGATGCCGTAGGAAATGTACGCCCGAGCCGGGGCCAGTCTATCGCCTTCCAGTCGCCGGAGATCAGCCGGTCATTGTATTGTTGGCCTTGGAGCAGGGCCTCGCTCCACGCGTCGATGGCTTTGGGTGTCATGACACCTTTGAGAACACAGGCGCCGTCACGCAGAAAAGCCTCTGCGTCGAATTGACTCAGTACCGACGTCCAGTCCATTAGATCTTCGCGATTGCCCTCCATGCGAGTGAAATCGTTGCGCGACCACTGGACGGGAGATCGAGGATTCCCCACAAAGTCTGGTCGTGTCGCTTTTGCCAGCTCATCTGATGGTCGTTGTAGAACGTGGGCGAGCAAGGCATCATCGATGTGAGGCAGCAGGAGCGGGTTCCGCGGTGGACCGGCGGCGATGAGCTGCTTGCTCATGATCAGCCTTCGCGTGATGTGGCTGAGATGATGCGCCAGACACCCCGCTTGAGGGCGGCTGTACCGTCGCAGGCTTCATAGAACATTCGATAGCGAGGTGTTTCACCGGGGGCATGGGCGAGAGGCATGACACACATTTCCGAACACTTCGAGTGATCCAGTGGGCCACCGGGAGCGATGACGGGTTCCGGTTCCTTGTGCCAGTGGAGACCATCCTCGGATGTGGCGCTGAGGATATGAGCGCAGTCCATGGCGCTGTAGCCGGCGAAATACATGCGATAACCGCCACTGGCAATGCGTAACACTTCGGGTGCGAAGGTCGTCATCGCTTCGTACGAAGTCGTGGCCACAATGCGCTCACCCTTCTCGCGCTGGAAGGTGAGCCCTTCATCTTCGGAGATGGCACTGACGATTCCCACACCGCGGTCACTACAATACAGGCGCCACCGGCCATCCTCGAGAATGATGATGCGGGGTGAGTTATAGCTGCCTCCCGCCGAAAAACGCTCACCGGATTCGATGGTCCATGTGATGCCGTCGTCTGCAGACAAGGCGCTGCGGATCGAGCTGGCCACCGATTGGGCGCCGGGATTGCATTCGAAATACATCCGCAGCTTGCCTCTGCCATCGCTCAAGGGGACAACTTCCGGGGAGACGACCCGATACTCTCCGGCCCCCCCCTGTGAGGCCGAGAGCTTGATACCCGGTTCCGGAGACCAACTGCTGCCGTCGGTTGACATGGCACTCACGATTCGCGTCGTCGCATTGTCGTAATCGTTGGCACCGGCGGGGTAGCCGTCCCGCGGCAGGATCTGCGTGTAGTACATCCGCCAACCACCGGATGGAGCCGGTACGACGTGCGGCGTCACCACACCATAGACTCCTGTGCGGACAGCATCGCGGGACCAGCAATCTTCCGGTGCAGGGTCGGTCTCGGCGTCAGGTGGTGTATCGATGGCGGCGTCCGGGTCCTTTGCCCAGAGCGTTCCGGGATCGGTGGGAACTGTGTGTGGCAGGGTCATCGTCCGTCCTCAGACCAGGTGTCGCGTGAGCATATTGATCGATCAATGACCGTAGTCGGCCTGCAAAGTGGATTCGTCCCGCCAGGGAGGGATTGACTCCTCCAGAGCCTGCGTGTGTCGGGCCAGGCCAGAGCAGTTCTGCACGAGTTTTTCGAAGATCCGATGGGCGACGACGAGGTGGCCGACGTCGTTGGCGTGCACACCATCGTGATGCACGAGCCATGGTTTCCCATCGTATCCGGCGAGCAGATCGACGAACAAACAGCTCAGTGCTTGTGCCACCGTCGCGGCCTGCCGGTTGAATTGCTCGAATACGCTGATGTCAGCACGAGACCACGCCTGGCCGCCGACGCTGAAATCAGTCACAAAGTAGGGTCCCAATAACACGATCACCGGATCACAGTTGTCACGTACTCGTCCGACCAGGATCGATAGATCTTCGGCGAACTGCGTTGGGGGTGTCCCACCGCGAGCATCGTTCAGGCCATAACTGACTACGAGCAGATCAGGTTTGTGGTCGAATACGTGCTTCTCGAGGCGCTCCAGGCCTGCGGGCTTGCCACTGTGCTCGTAGGAAGGGCTGCGGGTGGAGATGACGTTGGCGCCGATCCCCGAGTTGATCAAGCGCACGGGGTGAGACTGCACGTCACTGATCAGGGCAGACAATCGTGAAGCCCAGCAGCGATCGCGAGAGCTGGACCAGCCTCCCGCCGTCGTGCTCTCGCCGAGGGCGACGAAGCACTCAAATTCCTCTTCGTGCCAGTCTTGTTTCACCTATCCCCGTCTGCGTCGAGTGCCAATCAGTCAGCGAGCCAACAAGGTGGGATGGGAAGGACGTGGTTGCAAGAGTATTCGGGTGCAAGCGAGTCGGTCAATTTGACGCACAGGACACCGAGCACACTGATTGGGTCAGGACAATGGAATTTCTCACGTCACGGCAGGGCAGAAGACATGAAAGTCACCGACATCGAGGTCCATCGCATCGCCTTGCCCTATGTCGATTGGATCTCCTATCAACTAAATCACTACTACGGACCCACGTCTCGTACGGTCTACGTCGTGCACACGGACAATGGTCTGGTCGGATTGGGTGAATCAGGCACGACGGAGTCTGACGAGACGCTCGACCGCTACATCGGCACCAATCCCTTTGATCACATGGGAGATGAAATCTCCCTCGGGCTGGGGACGGCGATGTACGACCTAATGGGCAAGGCAGCAGGTGTCCCCGCGTACAAGCTGATTGGACAGAAATACCGTTCCTGGGTGCCCGTCGGGAGTTGGACTGTGTCGACTCATCCAGAGCGCATGGCCGAGGCCGTGCGGCAGTATTCTGCCCAGGGTTACACATGGCTCAAGTTCCACCTGTCGCCCTTCGAGAATGTCATCGATCAGACCGAAGCCATGCAGAAGGTCGCGCCACCTGGCTTCAAGGTGCATTACGATTTCACCATGCATGGTACGACGGATCACATGTTTGAACTGCTCGGCAAGCTTGCAAGATATCCCATCGCTGGCTGCTTTGAAGATGCCTTGCCGGCGCAGGATCTCCCCGGGTATATAGAATTGCGCAAACGTTCACCTTTGCCCGTCGTCCTCCACCATTGTCCGTTGGGCGCGACGTACGAGGTGCTCATGGGATCCGCCGACATATATATGCTCGGTCACGCCCGCATCGGTGACGCTCTGCGCAAGGCAGGCCTCTTCGCCGCCGGGAATATTCCCTTCATGCTGCAGAACGTGGGTGGCAACATCACACGCGCCATGACCTGCCACATGATGGCCGCCGCCCCGACGGGGAACTTTCACTTCTTCAGCGACTGCGAGACGTGGAGTGAAGATGTGGTGGAGGAAAACCCACAACCGCTGAATGGGCATCTGCGGGTCTCGGAACGACCAGGTCTCGGCGTGACACTCAACCGCGGGGCACTCGAACGACTCGCGACACTCGAGTTGCCCGAGCAGCCGAAGTGGATCATCAAGTCTCGCCTTGGCGACGGCACACGGATGTACAATCTCGCCGACCCGAAAGAGGGGTTTTTCATGGTGCGCCCCGATCATCGCCGCGAGATCACTATGAGTTACGACGCGCCGATCGAAACGCAATACTGGGATGATGATGGCTCGCCGGAATATCGCGCCATGTTAGAGCGTCTCGAGCGGGAGGGAATGTTCCTCGAGCGAGACGTCACCTGAGAAGGCAACAATTCGCCCGCTGGCATCTAGTTTCCTATATCATGCTGTACAGTCTTTCCCGATCCCCCCTCAGGAGAGCTTTCTATGGCAACGAACAAGGCAAAGAGCCCAAAGAAGAAAACGAAGGCTGTATCAAAGGCAGCCAAAAAGTCGAGTTCAAAATTGGCCCCGACCAAGGTAAGCGCCGCCTCTACCACGGTCCCGCGTGACAACATCGATGTCATGGGGAAGCTCAATCTCACGGTGACAGCCGAGTTGGGGCGCACGCGGGAGACGATCGGCAAGGTGCGCGAGATCGGAGATCAGTCTCTCATCGAGCTCGACAAGAGCGTCGGTGAACCCGTCGACTTGCTGCTGAATGGCGAATTGTTCGCTCGCGGCGAGGTGGTCACGGTCTCTGAAAATTTCGGTGTGCGTATCACCGAGATCGTCCGGCAGCCCGGAGACTGAATCATGAGCGTCAATCTCGATAATGTGGAGGTCGACATCAATGTGGAGCTTGCGCGCAAGCAAGTGACGATCGCTGCGATGCGATCGCTCAAAGAGCAAGACGTCATCGATTTCGACAAACTCGCAGGTGAAGCCTTCGATATCCTCGTCAATGGCCGCATTTTCGCCGAAGGGGAAATCGTCGTCGTTACTGATCTGATGGCTGTGCGTGTGACGCGGATGATCGACAGGGAGGTGAAATGATGGCGACTGAAAAGCTGGTCAAGACTTTCGCGTGGCCCACAACAGAGCCCGATGCTCCGTCTCAGCCACAAGCGGCCAGTTCTGCCAAGGTCGCTCAGGCCCTTGGAGTAGACCCACTGTTGCCGCCAACGGCCACGACACGGCGCGAGGCCAAGTTGCCGGAGGGAATCGGGGCCGACAGCACACACGCGTTTGTCTGGAATCATGCATCCGCCGCTGCCGCCGTCGTGCGTTCGCTGATACGCGGCGATCACTTTCCTTCACCCGATGACGTGGTCGCCGGCATGTCGTCACGCCAGATCGCGGCGGCCTTCATGGCGGGTCTTGGGTTGGAAGTTGGGGCACGTGTCATGCGTCACCTGCACCGAGACGAGGAGGCACGCTGGGTAGGACAAGCTGTCGTCGAGGAACCTCTCGTTTCTCATCGCGTCGCCTTGGCGGTGATGCAGGCTGTTCGCGTCCGCGTCGAAACTGGCGACTATCTGGAAGATGGCGGCAAAGACTACGCTGTAAGGCTGTTGGAAGGAGCATTCTATCGAGGCCGTGTCGCCAGACTGTTGCGGCCCTCAGGGCAAAGTGGATTTCATGCGATCAAGAACGCTTCCGCTGAGCAAATTGCGCCCTATATCTCGCACGAGCACCCGCAGACGATTGCCTTGTGCCTCTCCCAGGTTGATCCGGGCATGGGTGCGCGAATCCTGGCACAGTTTCCGGAGCGATTGCAAGCGGACGTCGCCTATCGAATGTCGACGTTGGAAGATGTCACGCCGGAAGCCATGCAAGAACTGGAGACGGCGCTGGAGACTTCTCTGGGCGACATCCTCAGCGGCAATCTTGGCGTCGGTGGCCCGAAGGTCGTCGCCGACCTGCTGAACATGTCCGGCGCCAGTGTGGAGAGCAATGTTCTGAATCAGTTCGACGGGCAGTCCGAGATGGGTGATGTCGTGCGCAATCTAATGTTTGTCTTCACCGACATCGCCAAGATGGCAGATCATGACCTCGAGACCGTGCTGAAAAAGGTGGATCCAAAGGATCTGACGGTGGCTCTCAAGCCCTGCGATCCGTCGCTGCGGCAGCGATTTCTCGGCCATCTTTCCGACGAGACCCGAACATTGGTCACCGAGGAGTTGGAGAATCTGAGCCCCATGCGATTGAGCGAGGTAGAAGAAGTGCAGCTGCGCATCGTAAAGCAGGTGCGCAAGCTAGAAGAGCAGGGCAAGGTGACCATCGTGCGCGGTGATGGCAACGAGACCTGGGTATAGGGGAGAGGATGGGTGACATTTTCTCTCAAGCTGAGATCGATGCTCTACTCAGCCACGATGAACTACGGTCCGTCAATGACCTGCTGCGAGCGAAGGGGCTGGAAACAAAGCAGATCGCCGGTTTCCACCGTCAGCTTCACGATCTTGCCGGCAGTGGCAGGTCTGCAGAGGAGATCCTCGCCGTAGCGATGGCAGCGATCGACGATCTAGGTGGCGACAAGCTCAACAACAAACGACAGCAACAATTAGAAAACGAGATATCTCACGTCGTGGAGGTCTGGATGCCAGACAATCAACCGACCCAACCAGAACAGCAGCGCATCATTACCAGTTACGACTTCAAACATCCAGCGCGCGTCAACAAGGATCAGTTGCGCACCCTGGAGAATCTGCACGACAACTTCGCCAGGCTGCTGAGTTCTACCTTGTCCGGTGCCTTCCGTGCTGTCGTCGATGTGGACACGGCCTTCGTAGATCAGACGACCTATGCAGAGTTTATCATGTCCCTCTCCAATCCGTCCTGCTCCTATCAGTTCACACTGGGGCCTACGAATGGTCAGGCGATTCTCGATTTCGCCATGCCCGTGGTCTTTGGCACGGTAGATCGGACCTTTGGTGGCAAGGGATCGTCGCAGGGCGTCGACGCGCGCCAACTCTCGCAGGTGGAAATGGGCGTCTTTGCGCGCATCGTCAAACGCGTCGTCGAAGATCTAGAGGCCACCTGGGAACCGATTCTTCAGGTTGAGATTTCAGATATTGAACTGGAGACAAATCCCGAATTCATGCAAATCACCGCGGCATCGGAGATTGTGATCCTGCTGGCCTTCGAGGTGAATTCCACGAACATGTCCGGGCTGATCAGTCTGTGTTATCCCTTTTTCACACTCGAGTCCATTCTGCCGCGTTTGGGTCAGCAATCGTATGTGCGTCAGGGTAGAGTTGATCGCGATGCCCTGAGGGTCGAGAATCTCGAGCGGCTCGAAAATACACCGGTGCCGATCCGGGCAGAGTTTGCTCGTGGCACGATCCGTGTTGACGATGCTCGTGGGATACAGGTGGGCGACGTGGTTTCGCTGGACACACAGCGTGACGAGCCCACGGTGATCTATGTCGACAACGTACCAAAGTTTCTCGGTCTTCCCTACACCAGCGAACACGGTAAGAATGCGGTGAAAATCTCAGCAGTGATTCCGGCGCAGCAGGAAGAGATCTACAAGAACAGAAGTCGTCCCGTGCCGCTGCTGGATGCTCAGTGATCGATCGATTGGAGAGTGATCGATTCAGAGAGTGCGACGTAGAGAATGACTGAACGACCGACGATTCTGATCACCGACGACGACGAGGCAATCCTGCAGTTGTTGACGACCGCCTTGGGGCATGACTACGAGATCCTGCAGGCTCGCGATGGCGACGAGGCAGTGAAGATCCATGGTGAGCGTGAAGGCGTCGACCTGGTGCTGCTCGACCTGGGTATGGGGCGCATGTCCGGCTATGACGCGCTCGCATCGATGCAGATGGACGACCCGGATCTGCGCGTCATCGTCATCACTGGATTGGATCCGGACGCGGCGCGGTTGCCCAATGTGCGTCAGATCATCACGAAACCATTCCGCGTCGATCAGGTGCGCGAAGCTGTGGCGCAGGAGTTGAAGTAAACTGAAACGACCGCTGATGGCGGCGTTCCTCTGCGCCGTGTCTTTGCAGGCCTTTGGCGAATCGACGGAGCCCGCTGACCTGGGGCGTTTGCCGACCCGCGTCGCCGACACCGGTATCACGCAGGGCATGTGGCTATGGAGTGATACCGTCTTCGCCACACAGTCGCAGCGAACCCGCTTGCTCGACTTCTGTCTCCAATACCAGATCAACCATCTGGCATTGGCTGTCTATTTTGTCGACACGGCGTCCGATTCCTTGCGTCTGCGTCATGAAGCCGGTCTGGCACAGTTGATCCGTGCAGGTGGTGAAAGCGGCATCAGTGTTGCCGCTCTGCGTGGGGCAGGAACGATGGCCTTTCGCAGCCAACATCCGCAGACGCTGCGGGAGTTGGAGGCTCTGCTTGACTTCAATGCACGTCAGGTGCTCGGGTCACGTTTCAGCGATATCCATTACGACATCGAGCCATACAATACGGAGCCGTGGCGCGCAGGCGGCGACAGCCGGCTCACTGTGCAGACCGACTACCTCGACTTTCTCTATGCCGCACGCGCACTGATCACTCAGCGGGGAGCAGAGGTGACCCTCTCTGCCGACACGCCGTACTGGTACGATCGGGCGATCTTCGCCATTGAGTATCGCGGTGAGGTGAAACACTTCAGCGAACACATTCAGGATGCCACCGATTTCATCACCCTCATGAGCTACAATCGTGATCCACTACGGGTCCTGGAGCAGGTCGCCGGTGAGGCCGATTATGCTCACAAGATGGGTAAGCTAGTACATGCGGGGATGGAGGTGGGATATGTCCGTGGCGAGGAGCACTTCATCAGTTTTCAATGGCTGCCCACATGGAGATTCTGGCGTGCCAGACATGTCATTGAAGATGACGCCAGACAACGACGTGGACTCGATGGCGTGTACATCCACTTCTACAGAGCGCTCTATGACAAGCTGAATGGAGAGCCACCCTGGGAGTCAGCGCCTTGACGAATTCTGACGATCGACCAAAGACCGATGATGGAGCAATGTCGTCGGAGGATCCCATCGTCCTGGAGATGTTCTCCGACTACATATGACCCTGGTGCTATCTCAGCACGGTCCGTGTTGAACGACTCCTCGAAGAATTCTCCCTGACCCTTCGTGTCACCCACTACCCACTGCATCTGGAGACCCCCGACGAAGGCCAGAGTCTGCAGCAGCTGTTCGCTGGCCGGGATGTCGATATTGAGCAGATGCAGGAGCAGATGGCGGAACTTATGCGCTCGGAGGGATTGGAGTACGGAGATCGCCGCATGACCTACAACAGTCGCCGAGCGCAGCAGTTGGCCAGCTGGGCTGTGAAGCGCGACGGGGGAGAGGCAATCCACCAGGCACTTTTCGTGGCGTATTTTGTCGAGGACACGAATCTGGCTGATGTAGACCGACTTGTAGAGATTGCCGACAGCATCGATCTCGACCCGGATGCTGCCCGTCGGGCCCTGCGTGATCCTCGGGCGCGGGCGGCTGTTTCCGCCGATTGGGAGCGCAGTCGGCAATTGGGCGTCACCGCCGTGCCGACCTTCCAGCTCGCAGGTCGAGCCGTCGTCGGCGCGCAGCCCTATGAAGTGCTTGAGCAACTCGCACAACTGGCAGGGGCGAAGTCTGTCTCTGGCTAAGGTCTTGCTGTGGCAGGAGGATCCCTTGTCTCAGCGCTTCAGGATGCCACCATTCACATCGATGGTGGTACCCGTGATGTAGGCTGCCATGGGAGACGCGAGAAAGAGCGCCGCATAGGCGATTTCTTCTGGTTCACCCAGTCGCCCGAGCGGAATCAACCCCGTCACATGTTCTCTCTGCTCTGCCGTGAGTAGGTTCGGATCGGCGTCGATCTGACCTGGAGAGATTGAGTTCACTGTGACTCCTGCAGATGCCAGATCGCGGGCGAGGGTCTTCGTCATCGCCGCCAAACCACCCTTTGATGAGGTATAGCTAACACCCCCCGAGACGCCACCTGTCTGGGCACTGACGGAGGTGATATTGATGATGCGTCCACCTGCACCCTTTGACATGTGGGGGGCCACTTCGCGGCAACAGAGATAGGGTCCCGTCAGGTTGGCATCGATGACACGCTGCCAACCCTCGGGGTCGATCTGGTCAAGGGAGCCGAACTCAATGAGACCGGCATTGTTCACGAGAATATCAATGCGGCCCCAGGCGTCGATGACGGCCTGTGTCAGGTTCTCTACGTGACTCTGCTGAGCAACATCTGTCGGCACAACGAGAATGGCCTCTTCTGCAATTCCATCTGCCTGCATCTGCGTAGCGACCTGCTGTAGCTGTTCTCCGGTTCGTGACGCAAGGGCAACGCGAGCGCCTGCCGCTGCCAGCACCTGGGCGATGGCCAAGCCGATACCACGTCCGGCGCCCGTCACGATGGCCACCTGTCCTGACAGATCGAGCAACTTGGGGATGTCCTGTGCCATCATGTTCTTTCTTTGGGAGTGTCGAGTAGACGAGAGGAGTCCTGGCAGGCGATCTGCCCTCCATCAACAATGAGATCCTGCCCCGTGATGAAGCCCGCATCATCGGAAAGCAAAAACAGGCAGACCCCGGCGATGTCTGCCGGTGTGCCATAGCGATCCATCGGTATCTGCCGTAGGTAGGTCGAGCGGAAGGGCTCTTGTTCAATCTCTGCAGTCGATGGTGTCGATACGACACCAGGGCTGACGGCATTAACTCGAATCCGATCCTGTGCAAACTCGCCCGCGGCAGTTCTTACCAACGCCAGCAGGGCTGCCTTCGACGCATCATAGGCGGCGTTGTTTGTGCTTGATCTATGCGCATTCCGACTGCACGTGCAAACCACGGCGCCGCCACCCGCTCGTGCCATGCCAGGGGCCAGGCCACGGAGAAACATGAAAGGAGACGTCACATTGACGGCGAAGTTCTCCTGCCAGATTTCGTCTGACATGTCCACAATCGGTGCCGTGGGCCACACGCCCGCATTGAGCAGCAGTTGCTGAAAGGGACCGAATTTTTCAATGAGTTCCACCAGATATGCTGGTGTTGATTCAAGGTCCCGTAGATCAAAAGCAGACGTCGACACCAGTTCCTGCCCAAACTGAGACTGCAACTCGAGCAGAGCCTCCGGGCTGCGATCAACGGCAAGCACAGGTCGTTGATCGCTGACGAGACGTTCCACGATGGACCGGCCAATGGCGCCTGTCGCCCCTGTCAGCAACGTCATCGGTGGGGGCATCATATCAGCTGTTGACGACATCGCCGAATTCCTGGAATAGCTCGATACTGATGCCGTCGGGGTCCAGGGCATAGACGGCTCGTGCAACGACACTGCCGTCACGCTCGATATCAATGGGCGGGTTGATGGCGCCAAATCCTGCTGCAATCAGCTTGTCGTAGATTTGCTGAACATCGCTGACTTCGAAAGCCAGGTGCGAGGCGCCGACGAAGGCATTCTGCAAATCGCGCGTCGTGCCCTGGGGATTCTCATACTGGATCAACTCGAGCAGAAACTCGTCTGCAGGATGTCGCAGCAGGCCGACGGTAAGCGCGACATTCTCGTATCCGAGAATGTGATCGTATTCGGGCAGGTTTCGTCGGGGAGAGATTCGGACCAACTCGAGTCCAAGTAGATCGCGGTAGAAGGCAACGGATCGGTCGAGATCAGAGACGGTGAATCCGTGGTGATGACAGCGATTGATCGTCATGTTGTGGCTTCCTCCTGGTGTTCAACTGCTACAAGCTTTCCCGTCTCGTGGGCAGTGCGAGACGCCTGGGCAATCGCGACGGCCTCGATCATGCCGGATGTCATCTCCGGAGACCGACCCGTGTGAACCATCTCCCGAATCTGCTTCAAGATCTGCGCCGCTCCGAAGGGGAAGAGGAAATCTCCCAGGGGCGACGAGTGAATGGCGCCTTCAGGACCGAACGCACTGGCATGGAACGCGCAGTGCCAGACAAGGCCCACATCACAATTGAGCGTGACACCCTTGGCTGGCCGATCCGCGCGCCCACCAAAGTCGAGGTGAATCGTGTTGGGCCCCTCGTCGCCGAGGGCGCGCACGGCGACGACGCCATCACCGAAAATGTGTTGTGCCAGACTTATCGTATGGATCTGCCCCGCCAGACTTGGTCCTCCACCTTGTATGGAGCCGAACTGTAGAGGGCCGACTTCTTCCAATCTCCTGGCAAAGCGACCAGCACCTGGTAGCGCACGGAGGATGGAAATCGCTGCCAGCGGCGCTCCATTCTCCTTCGCGAGCGCGACGATCTGGCGAGCATCATCCACGGTGAAGGCGAGAGGCTTGTCGACGAAGGTAGCAATGCCTTTCTCCAGACCCGGTCGTGCCAGTGTCAGATGATCGCTGCCATCCCCGTTGCAGTCAGCGACGAAGACGAGATCGACATCGTCGCTGACGTCCTCGAAGCTGTCGCACACAACGGGCGGTTCGGCGAATACGTTGGCAAGACACTCGGCGGCGTCCCGGTGCTCATCCCAGACCCTGGTGATGCGGAAGCCGTCAACGGCTTCGACCGTCATGCGCGAGGCATCTGCATAGTCTGTGTAGTGATAGAAGTGGGCCCCGCCACTCTGCCAGGAGTAGCGATTCGGCTGGCTTTCCTCGAGAGGGCGTTGCAAGCGGAGGGGGTCATGCTTGTCCATGAGGGCACCGTAGTAGGCGCCGTGGGTATCGCAACGTATGATGCCAACGCGAATAGGCTGTGATTGATTCTGCGCCATCTTGTTCTCTCGGTATGAGAGGAAGTGGATCTTCGAGGCGGCCCAAGATAGCGGACCTCAGCCTCGTCCGGCAACGCCTGCGACCTGCCGATGGCCCCTTGGGGCCCGATCAACGATATTTTCCTCCATGCTACCGCCCAACCTGCGCCCCTTTGCGACTCTTCGTCTGCCGCGTTTGCCGTCTATCCTACGATCTCAACCCACCCTGAGGGTGGTTGTTCTCGTTGCCGCGTTGGCTGTGTTCCCACGGGTTGCGACTGGACACAACGGCGCTGTTGCTGTCGCCTTGCCGCTCCCACAGATCGTCGTCGACGGAGATCTGGCAGATTGGCCCGAACGTACCCGATATCAGGTCTCACGGGCCGAATACGGAGATCGACCGCAGGGCGAGGCGGATCTGAACGCATTTTTTCGTGTCGGCTTCACGACGTCTCCTGCTGCTTTGTATCTGGCACTTGAAGTCGAAGATGAGTCGGTCATCATCGACGACAGCCCTGATCGTGACTGGAACACCGAAGATGGCTGTGAGATCTATCTCGATCTGGGACATGCAGATGGCATAGCCAGCCAATTCGCTCTGCGTGGAGAAGGAACACCCCAACAGCAGGCTCAGGGAAAAGCGCCGGATCGAGTCGCCTGGTCACGAACAGCGGGTCGCCATGTCTATGAGTGGCGTTTCGATCTGAGTGGGATCGATCTGTCGACGCTCTCCGGTCGGAGTCTGGCCCTCGATGTAGTTGTCAGTGATCGTGATGAGGATGCCTCGTATTCGTGGATCGCCTGGGGCAGGGGCACCGGGAAGGCAGGAGACCCCAGCCGCCGTGGCGATGTCCTGCTGATCGCTGATTCACTGCAAGTGGCTACGGTTGGCGGGCGTCTCGGCCGGGAGGATGGGCCAGACCTTGCTGGCAGCATTCTCATTGTGCAATCGAAAACCGATTCGGCCCTTCATCTACGACAGATTACCGATAACACAGGCCAGTACTCGATGAGGCTGCCTGCTGGCGAGTATCTGTTGCAGCCGGAAAGCGGTGGGGATCGAGCCACCTCACTGGTGTTGGAAGCGGGGACACACAGTCGACATGATTTCGAACTGCTCGTGTCGAGTGGTCGCCCCCTGGCTGCGGGACCTGGTGTATCGCGCCGCGCGGGTCTGGGAATGGCCGGTGCAGGCTGGCAGGCTCTTGGGGTTGTCGATGGGCTGGCGGGGGGATCTGTCCGGGACATTGTCCAGGACAACACTGGACATCTATGGGTGGCAACCACGAGTGGTATCAGTCGCTACGATGGTCATAGTTTCAAAAACTACAGCCATCGAGATGGCCTCCCCAGAGGCGAGGTGTTTTCCCTCTGCCTCGATGCAGAAGATCGCCTGTGGGTTGGTGCAGAGGGTGGTCTGAGTCGTTTCGATGGAGAAACCTTCGTCAACTTTGGCCCCCATGACGGTTTCTCAGCAGGCAGCACACGCAGCATCAGCCTGGATGAATCGGGTGATCTATGGCTGGGGACCGAACAAGGGCTGTTGCGTTACGATGGGCGCCTTTTTCACGACTACAGCACATGGGAGGGAGCACCCCGGTCGTGGATTGACGACGTCGTGGTTGACGGACCCGATATCTGGCTGACAACCCTGTCAGATGGACTGGTCCACTTCGATGGTGAGCGTTTTTCTACCTATACAGAAGTAGATGGACTGCCGAGTCGCTCGATTCGTTCTCTCAGCCTGAGCTCTCGTGGTCTGCTGGTAGGGACCGAACAGGGACTGGCCATCATGGAGGGCGACCACTTTGTCGCCGCGACCTTCAACGAGCGGCTGCAATATCCCTCCGTAGGGCAGATTCTGGAGAGTGCCAACGGTGATCTGTGGATCGGTGTGCAGTCGACGACGGGCGTCGTGACCGTTGCAAGTGGGCGCATCTATCGGTTTGATGGAACGCAACTGCTCGCAGTTCCGGGGCATGATACGATCGGCGGCGATGCCGTGTTACGACTATTTGAGGATCGTGAAGCCAACGTCTGGGCAGGGACTTCTACGTCACTCATTCGCCATTCAGCGGGGGCGTTTCGCTACTTCCGGTCAGAGAATGGCCTGCCAGATGATGACGTGTGGAAGTTGCTTGAGGATCGCCACGGTCGCATGTGGATGGCCACCGACGAGGGCCTCGCTCAATTTGATGGTGAAACCCTCGTCACTTTCACCGTCGACGATGGTCTGCCCCCCTTTCCCCTGAGAGATCTGGCCGAGGATGAGGAGGGCAATCTCTGGATTGCCACAACAGGTGGCGGCGTTGTGCGTTACGACGGAGAGAGCTTTGAGACGCTGACCACGCGGGATGGTCTGGCGCACAATCGGGTGAGCAGGGTGCTGGCCGCATCAGATGGTGGTGTCTGGATGAGCACGGACGGCGGCGGGCTCAGTCTCTTCCGAGACGGCAGGTTTACGACAACGGGGACCGCCGATGGTCTGCCGGGTGAATCCATTGGGGCCCTGGCGCAGGACAAGGCGGGCAGTCTCTGGTTCACAGCCTACATGCAGGGAGCGATTCATCATGATGGCAAGGAGTATCTCCACCTAACCACCGAGGATGGCTTACCTCACAACAACGTTGTGACGATGCTCTTCGATTCAGATGACCGTCTGTGGCTCGGCACCCCGGGGGGGCTGAGTCTCTTCGACGATGGGCAGATTACGAATTTCGGTGCTCGTGATGGTTTGATGCATGATTTTGTCGATGCCTTGTATGAGGACGAGGGAGGCCAGCTGTGGATCGCCAGTGCTGGAGGGATCTCTCGCTACGCGGATGGTGTTTTCCAATCGCTTCTGCAGCGAGATGGGCTAGGGGGTAATCGCATTGCCGATCTAACCCAGGATCGTCATGGCAATATGTGGATTGCCACCTGGGGTGATGGCGTGACTCGGTTTACTCCATCTGTGGCTGCTCCCATTATCGAAGTTGTCGATGTGATCGCTGATGGGCGCTATGATCCGTCGAGTTCGATCTCCATCTCCTCAACACAACCACTTGTGCGGTTTCTCGTGCGGGCGATCAGCCACAAGACGCGGCCTGACGCGATGCTCTATCGCTATCGATTGTCAGGTCATGAGGAGGCTTGGCGGACCACGCGTCGGGAGCGGATCGAATACAGCGATCTGCCAATCGGTGACTACGTGTTCGAAGTTGAGGCCATCGATCGCGATCTGGATGTGTCAGCGGTTCCTGCACGGGTCGCGATCTCCATTCACGCGCCTTACCTGCAGTGGTCTCTCTATGGGGGACTCGGACTTGCGCTTCTGGCACTACTCGTGAGTGGCGCTCTCCTCGTGCGGCGCAATCGCGATCTGGCGGCGCAGATTGACTTGCGCGAGGAGGAGGAGAGGCGGCGGCGTGCGATCGGTCGACTGCGTGATGCGATCTGGGCCCTGGACGTCAATGCAGACTTACAAGATCTGCTGCCAACCATGTATCAGAGCTTTGTAGATCTGCAGATTTCCTTTGATACGTGTGGCCTCAATACGGTAGATCCGAGTACCGATCCACCGACGGTTATCATCTGCAATTTCGATGGCAGTGGCGATCAGCGCCGGCCGGACTTGAACAATCCCAACGCACCCCTCGTTGTCGATTTCTGGAGAGCAAAGGAACCGGTGTATCGTCCGGATCTGCTTGTCAGCGACCCCACAGACGAGAGGAAGGGCAGAGTCCTCGACCAGGTGGTTGTGCGTTCAGTCCTGGATGTTCCCTTCGAATTCGGCACGCTCGCCGTGAACAGCAAGGAACCGCATGCGTTCTCGAAGCGGGATATCGAAGGCATGCAATTGCTGGGAGGCGTGCTGGCGGAAGGTTTCCATCGCTTGAAGGATCTACGGTCCATCGTCGAAAGGGAGGAACAGTTCCGCACATTTTTCGAGATTGGCATCGTCGGTATGGCCTTCACCTCCGTGCAGAAGGGGTGGCTCGCGGCCAATGACTATCTGTGCGAGATGCTCGGATACTCGTGGGATGAACTGCGCACCATGGACTGGACGGAGCTGACCCATCCCGAGGATCTGGCACAAGATGTGGAGCATTTCGAGCGTGTTCTTGGCGGTGAGATCGACGGCTACTCTATCGATAAGCGTTTCGTCCGCAAAGATGGTCGAATCGTCGACTCGATGATGTCCTTCCGAGGCATCCGCAACGAAGAGGGTGAGGTCGATCATGGCTTGGCGATCGTGCAGGATATCAGCGATCGAAAGCAGCGAGAGGGCAGGGAACGTGCCTTGCAACAGATGCGCCGCGCCATTTGGCGTCTCGACAGTACGAGTCAGATCCAGGATATCCTCACAGCACTTGAAGAGGCGGTGACCTCTATCGGCCTGGACTATGCGGTCTGCGGTGTGAATCTCATCAACCTAGCCGATGGGAAGACGACAGGGTCTTATCACAATCTGGAACCCGGTTCCGCGTGGACACGGGGGGATCTGTACGCTGAGGATGCGAGGCTGCTCGGCAGATTCCGCGATGCTGGTCAGACCGCGTACCGACCTGACACACAATCACAGGACACCTTTGATGATCGCGCCAAGGGGGCTGAGCGCCGATCGGTGATCGATGTGCCCTTCAGTCATGGTATGTTGGCCTTCAACAGCACCCAGGCCAATGCCTTCGACGACTACATCCCGGATCTGGAAGAGATCGCCACCGTGTTGTCCGAGGCCTTCCGGCGTCTCGATGACCTGATGGCTTTACTCGAGCGTACGCAGGTGGCTGAGACGGCCCGCAGTGAAGCGGAAGCGGCGAATCAATCCAAGAGTCAGTTTCTGGCCAACATGTCGCATGAGATTCGTACGCCGATGAATGCCATCCTTGGCTTCTCAGAAATTCTCTCAGGGTTGATCCAGGTAGGGCAGCAGAAGCGCTATCTCGACTCGATCCAGTCCTCGGGAAAGTCATTGCTCGCGTTGATCAACGACATTCTGGATCTGTCGAAAGTAGAAGCGGGGAAGCTCGAACTAGAGTATCACGCCTTCGATCCTCTGAGCGTGTTCCGTGAGATGGAGCAAATCTTTGAACAGAAGATGCAGGAGAAGGATCTCGACTTCAGCATCGACGTAGACCCCGACCTGCCGCGAGCGCTGGTCCTGGACGAGACACGAGTGCGGCAGGTGCTCATCAATCTGATCGGCAATGCCATCAAGTTCACCGACGATGGCCACATCCGTGTCGTGGCAACCGTGGAACATACGGACGTCGAGAGGAATCAGATTGAACTTGTGCTGAGCATCGAGGATTCAGGCATTGGCATCCCCGTCGACCAACACGACAAGATCTTTGGAGCCTTCGAGCAGACCGCCGGCCAAAGCAACTCCGAGTATGGTGGCACAGGGTTGGGGTTGGCTATTACGCGTCGCCTGATTGAGATGATGGATGGTCAGATTCGCGTCGAGAGTCAGCCGAGCGAAGGCAGTCGCTTCATCGTGCATCTGCACAATGTGGAGATTGGATCTGCAGACGATTTATCGAAGGAGACAGAGGAAGACGTCTCCGGTGTCATCTTCGAGGCCGCGACCGTTCTCGTTGTCGACGATATCGAAGCCAATCGCCAGGTCGTCGAAGCGCATCTGGATGCATTTGGTCTGACTGTTCTGGAAGCTGCAGATGGGGAGGAAGCGATTGCTACCTCCAGACAACACCAACCCGATCTGGTGTTGATGGACATTCGCATGCCTGTTCTCAATGGCGAGGAGGCCACACGGCGGATGAAAGCCGATGCGGATCTGCGACAGATCCCCGTGATCGCTCTGACTGCGTCAGCGATGAATGAAGACGTCTCCCATTTGCAGCAACTATGCGACGGTTATCTGGCCAAGCCCGTCAGTCGCGATCATCTCGTGGCGGAAATGATGCGATTCCTGCCGCATCACAGGGCAGATCAAGGGGAGACGCAAGAGACTCTCGCAGTCGAACTGGATGAGACGCCGATCGAATTGGATGAGGCGACCCTTGCACGTCTGCCGGAACTGATTCAAATGGCAGATGCACAATTGCTTGGGGAGTGTGAACGTCTCGGCCAGGAGATGCTGTTAACGGAGATCGAGGCCTTTGCCCATCGCATAGAATCGTTGGGAAGTGAGTTTGGCTTTCCGCTTCTGCAGCGTTGGGCTCAGAAGGTCATGGAAGAGGTCACCATGTTTGACTTGAATGCGTTGCCAACAACGATGAGCTCCTTCGCTGATGTTGTGGCATCGATGCGCCAACTGACGACAGCGAAAGCCTAGTCGATCAGCTCGGCTGCAGCCACCTGGCTTTCGAAGCCGATGGATCTCGCCCTTTGCCAGTCGACGAGTGACTGATTCTCAGAAAATTCTGCACGTACGACAACCTCTGGATACATGAGCTGGGCCAAGACCTGTGCCGGCATGTTCAGTGTGTTGCGGGAATCCACGACGAACATTGGCTGACTCCCGACGATCTTGTGCATCAGCGCCAGACGGATCGCTCGACAAGCTTCGGCAAGTTCGATAAAACTGAAGAAATTGTGCCGCAGCCCCATAAGGGAACGTTCATCGGCCGTGAGTTGGCTTTCCTTGTCTGGGTGCTGTCGATCGTCATCGTGGTGATGTCGCAAACGGCGGATCTGATCCGCTGCCGCCGTCGCCGACATCTGGGCCAGCCTGTCCATCTGCTCGCGGGCTCGAAGTAGTTTGGGTACCAGTCCCTCACGCAACATGCTGAGACTCTGTAGACCGGCACCAAAGCGAAGGCATAGACTGTTGATGTTCGCCGTCCGTGCAAAGTAGGTGGCAATGTCTTCCGTCACCTGTTTGCTGAAGGAGTAGGGGTCGCTTGTCGTTTTGGGATGCTCTTCATCCACTGGCAGGTAGTCGATTTCAAAGCCGAGTCGACCGAAGTGGTAGCCGATGGCATTGATCGAGCTGGCGACGACGATCTGGTCGATACCATGATCGGCACAGGCCTGGAACAGCCTGAAGGTGGCGGCGCAGTTGAGATCGAAGATTGCAGCGGGCGTTCCCAAGCGTGGCACCGGAATGGCAGCCAGGTGCAGAACACTGTCGACGCCGACCAGAAGCGATGCCAGAGTATCGGACGCCTTCTGGCCGGCAGTAAGGTCCAGCAGGTGGAAATCTGCCAGCTTGTCGTTGTTGGGGGGCTGCACGTCAACGCCGCGCACGTCGAAGCCGTGTTCATCTAGATCGGCACAGGCGGCAGCACCCAGGTGTCCGTTACAACCAGTCACCAGCACCTTCATCGGTCACTTCGATTCTGGCAGCAAGCGGCGCAGGCCGAGCTCCTGAGTGGAACGATCGGTACGAGCACGTCAGTCCGCGAAACTGCCATCCTTGCGATGATGAAGCCAGATCGTATTGCCGTCTGGATCGCTGATGCAGGCGAAGTGGCAGACCGGACTCTCGTTGGACGGAACCGTCACAGTCACGCCTTTGGCCTCCAATTCCTTCATCGTTTCTTCGACGTCTTCTACGGCGAGGGAAATCGCCGCACCACCTGTCTGTGCCTTGGCACTCGGATCGAAGGCAGAGGGATCATTGATGGCGAGGGTTACATTGCCGGCGTTGAATTCGGCCCACTTCACCTCCTCGTAGTAGCCATACATCTCGATTCCGAGGGTGTCTCGATAAAATTCGATCGCCTTTTCCATGTCATTTGACTGGTAGTAGACGAAGTCCGCACCGCGGATGTTCATGGTAATTCTCCTTGTTGATACACCTTTAGTATCGCTGGTCTACGAGCCAGGCTTCCTCAGGATGGTCCTCCCAGCGCCTTCGCAGCACTTGTTCGTTGGGACTGAATTGCCCTCCATGCTGGATCCCTCCATGAGAGATGTTCACACTCACGGCGATGCTGTTTGCTCCACCATCCACCCAATGAGGCGTCAGCAACTGGTTCCACAACATGGCCCCGGGCTTCATGACATAGGTCAGCACATCCTCAGGAGCATGTTCGGGGGGATGTTTACTGGGGTAGGGACTGCGGTCGTCGACGATGCTCTCGATGGGGCCGTATTTGCCAGGATCGCAAAAGCCATGAAATGACTTCGTGCCATGGATTTGCCATGCGACAACGTCAGAGTTGTCGACATGGTACTGCGAACTGCAACCTTTGCCAGAAATGAAAATAATGGGGTACGAGCGCTGCCACGTCAGGCCAGAGCTGGCAAGAAAAGTACGCCAGGGAATCATGACCTGCTGCTGGAATGTCTGCAGGAAGTGCCCTTCGCCATAGAAGTTGTGCAGTTCAAACAGGGCAATGTTGAAGGGCAGATCGACGACCTGCTCCAGTGGGGCATGTCGCATCTTATCGACCAGGTCTGTCACGGCAGCCTCCTCATCGAGGCGATTCGAACTGATCTTCGTATCCGGGTGTTGGCGCAGGATGTCGACCATCTCTTCAGCGCCAGGGAAAGGCATCTCGAACTGTATCAGTTCAGGGCCCAACAGAAAATTGCGCGTTTCCTTCCACAACTGCAGGAAGTCTTCTTGTGAGCGCGCTGTAACGGGACGGTCGAAATCAAAGGCTGTCGATGTCGGAGCCGAGACGGTCATGGAGCCAACATCCTCGTTGCCGCGTCAGCCGCCGTCAGGTGGGGGATGGAGCGCTCAAGAAATGTCTCGAGCAACTGCTCAGGAGATGTTTCTGACGTGTCGATGACGATCTTCCGCCGCATCCAGGATTGACGAACCTCGAGGGCAAATGCATCGAGGACCTCTTCTACATCTTCTGTGGCCACCAGCGTGTGCGGATGTGGTGCATCCTGCATCCGCTGACGAATGCAGGAAGGCGTCGCGCTCAGATGAACGAGCAGAACGTCATCCGGCATGTCCGGTTCGTATTCTCGCACATGCTGAGGTTTGTCTGGATAGTAGTAACGAGGTCCATAAATGGCTTCCTCAATATGGAAACCGCCCATCAGAATGTGTTGGTATCGATGCAGCAGACGCACGTGATACACCAGTTGGAAGCGTTGGAAACGCTCCTTGATCGCCGGCAGCATCGTCAGCATCGCTTCCTGCTCGGCGTCGCTCAGGTGGAAAGCATCGGGGATCGTGAAGTGATCATCCAGATGGTGCTGAATGCCACGTGCCTTACCCCAGCTATCCAATTGAGAGATTAGTGTACTGACCCCGGTGTACTCGCAACCGACAACGACAACACGCATCAGCTTCCTCCAGCGACTGATTCAACTGCCTGTAGCATGGCCCGTATGTAGCCAAACTGGTAGGCAAAGGACTGTTCACGACTGCCAGGGGCATCGGATGCAGGTGCATGATCGGGCACGACCATGTGCGGATAGCCGACGTCGCGAAGGGTCTTCATCAATACATACATGTCCATCACGCCTTCGTCGGGCCACACCTCCTGAAAGTCGCATTGGCCACCAAAGATATTGCGGAAGTGGATGAGGTGGATCTTCTTGCGCTCGCCGAAGTAACGCAGAATCTGTGGGACCTCCTGCGCCGGATTCTTGACCGATTCGGCCATGCAGCCAAGGCAGAGATTCAGCCCATGATAGTCACTCGGACAGATCTCTATGAACTGCCGGAACCCATCGAATCCACCGAGAATCCTGTCGACGCCCTTGAAACCGGGTGGAAGCCACGGATCGCAGGGGTGACAGGCCATGCGAACCCGGGCCTCGGTGGCGACAGGAATGATACGTTCCAGGAAAAAAGTGACTCGCTCCCAATTTTGTTCCGCCGTGAGTGGCTGGTCGAATCGCGGTGTCTGAGCGTCGGCCTTGCTAAGATCGAAGGTCGAATAGCGCGTATTGCCGCGACCCGGTGGGTGCGATTCCGTGCGCTGATTCTCCATCTCACACAGGTAGTACTTAATCGAGGCGATCCCTGCTTCTCCCGCAGCGCGTACCATCTTTTGCACGACGTCGATCTCTCGCTCACCGGCACTGAAGTCCCCGAGCATATACGCGGGGATGGAACCCCCTGCCTCATTGAGTGAGCCAATAGGCAGGGCGACCATCTCCAGGTCCACACCATAGCTGGCTGCCTTCTCGCGCTCGCTACCGAGCAATTGTGCGTCCCAGCCGATGTCGCGATCGACGGGCATGCGATTGACTGCCATCGAAGTCACGCCGTGGCGAGCCAGGAATTCGAGGTCTTCGTCGGAGGTCGTGAAGCGCTGTGTGCCCAAATGCAAGCGCGGGCTCTGTGTGTCCCACAGCGACAGGGGGTCAGCGGTGTGCTCAGGCATTGTTTGTCTCTTGCTGTTGGCGACGTCGCAGCTGGCAACGAGTTGATGGAGATTTGCAGTGCCCAGAATACAGTACCACAGGGGGTGATAAAAGGCCCGCCTGGCGCTGGTGCAACTCCAGAAGGCCCTGTTCGGCCTCAACCCTCGCCGGTGTTCGGCTCTAACCCGCGCCGATTCTTACATTTATCAATTCAGCCATCTCCAAGTTCAACCAAAGTGGTCCAGACCCAAGGAGTGCACGCATGTCCTTCAACTGGGACTTTAACTATCCCTCCAGGCGTATGCCTGTCATGGCGCGCCAGGTCGTGGCTACTTCACAACCCCTCGCGTCGCAGGCGGGGCTGCAGATGCTTGCCCAGGGGGGCAATGCGATTGATGCGGCCCTTGCGGCGGCGATTACGTTGACCGTCGTGGAGCCGACGATGAATGGCATCGGCTCAGACGCGTTCTGCATTCTCTCTGATGCCGACGGCACGCTACACGGCCTGAACGCTTCGGGTCGGTCTCCTGCGTCGTGGAGTCCGGAGCGCTTTGCCGGTCAACGTCAGATGCCAACAAAAGGGTGGGATGCTGTAACTGTGCCAGGCTGTGTCTCGGCATGGGTCACTCTTTCCAAACGTTTTGGAAGACTGCCCTTCGCAGATCTGTTTCAACCCGCCATTGGCTATGCTCGTGAAGGTTGGCTCGTGCCACCCATCGTTGCGGCTTCATGGGACAAAGCTGTGTCCGCCTATGCTGATCAGCCTGACTGGCAAGAGGCGTTCCTGCGCAATGGGGCTGCTCCGCGGGCGGGTGAATTGTTCAGATTTGAAGAACAGGCAAGGACACTGGAACTAATCGCGGCCTCGGAGGGAGAGGCGTTCTATCGCGGTGAACTCGCCACGGCCATTGTTGACCATGCTGCAAAGGGCGGCGGCGCCATGACCGTCGACGATCTGGCGGCGCACAAACCGGAATGGGTGACGCCACTTCAGTTGGACTATCGGGGACAGTCGCTGCACGAGATTCCGCCCAATGGTCAGGGGATCACGGCACAGATCGCTCTGGGGATCCTGCGTCACTTCGATCTGGCCCGTCTCGATCCTGACGGCATCCAGAGTCTGCATCTGCAGATTGAGGCGATGAAGCTGGCCTACGCCGATGCCTTTCGCTATGTCAGCGATCCAGAGACTCGTGATATCGATTTCAAGATGTTGCTAGACGACGTCTATCTGCAGCAGCGGTCTGAGTTGATCGATCCTCAGCGCGCGATCAAGCACCCAAGTGGACAGCCAGGACAGGGGGAGACGGTATATCTGACGGCGGCCGATTCGGAGGGCAGAATGGTCTCCTATATCCAGTCCAATTTTTCTGGCTTTGGCTCGGGTGTGGTCGTGCCTCAAACCGGCATCAGTTTACAGAATCGTGGGAGCGGTTTTACCCTCGAACCAGGCCATCCGAATCAGGTCGACGGGGGAAAGCGTCCCTATCACACCATCATTCCGGCTTTCGTCACACGTGACGATGAACCCCTGATGAGCTATGGCGTCATGGGAGGACACATGCAGCCACAGGGCCATGCGCAGATGATGACGCGGATCTTCGACTCCGGTCAGAATCCCCAGGCTGCACTGGACGCACCGCGATGGCGGTTCGATCATGGCCTCGACGTGGCCGTCGAAGCAGGCTTGGCCGCCGCTACGCGCGAAGGACTGCAGCAACTCGGACACCAAATCCAGGTCGAGCCACCCTCGGCATTTGGTGGCGGGCAAATCATCTATCGTCTCAACGATGGCTACTGTGCTGCGTCGGAGCCACGCAAGGATGGTCTCGCCACAGGCCTCTAAGGGAGATCTACGACTGCGACGCCGAGCGCGAGAGATATGGAACTGACCAACAACCACTCGACGATGTTCGAACCCGAACCAGAATCAGGAGAATGTCATGGCTGACCAACCGACCGCTTCGGAGCCATTCTACAGTACGACGCGACGCGCCGGTGATACGCTCTATCTGTCCGGGTTTGGACCTGTAGATGCCCACCTCGACGTCGTCGGCGATAACATCGCTGAACAGACACGTTTCACCATGGCCGCCATGCAGCGTGCTTTACATGACGTGGGCGCCACGACGGCGAATCTGGTACGTGTCAATGTCTTCCTTCTCGATATGGCAGATCGAGATGGATTCAATGAGACGTACATGGAGTTTTTCGACGGATGTCCCATGCCGACGCGCCGGCTCATCGGTGCGGGTGATCTCTACAAGAAGATTCTCGTTGAGATCGATGGTGTTGCCTGGATGGGTGAGTCGTCTTAGTCGCTCTTCTGGCTCGAGCATCCGGGCCAGGATGCACCTGATTTGGCTGCTTTTCTAGCGACCACGTAGCTGGCCAAGATTGACGGTGGAGCGATCATGGACTATTTATCGTCCGCGAAAGTGGTGTGAGTCTCACCCCTCGCGCCCAATACTGATACATCACCCTGCAAGGAGGTCCCTTCGTGGCCATCACCCCCGCTATTAGTTCTGATATTGCCGGTCCCCTCGGCGCCATTCATCTGCCACGCTTGTGGTCAAAGCTTCTCATGAGTGCCAAGGGACAATTGCCTGACGGATACGCCGAGTGTGGCGGTGGATTCGACCAGATGGTGCTTGACGGTCTGAGCGTAGATCGTGACGCGGCCGTTGCCTTCGTAAAGGGCAATGCGCCGACGTATGCGAAGTTCGAGGCTTGGGTCGTCGAACAGCGCGGTGGCAGCATTCCTGCGGCTGAAATTGAGGCGAGCAATGCCGCGATTCGTGGTTACAATCACGATGACGACACGCGTGCCGAGATCCTCGGTGAGGCGGGCATCGCTGACGAGGGCAAGATTCTCGACGCCGTCAATCTCAACAATCTCGACGACTGGAATGCGCTGCACAGCTCGCTGAGCTAATTGCGAGTACGCATTTGGATTGAAGTGAAGTAGAATGCGGGAGCGGATTGACCTGGGGTCGGTCCGCTCCCGGTCGTTCTGCAGCGGGGCGTCGCCGTTTTACCTCTACGACGCGGCTCAGGAACCCTCAGCCTGAGCCTTTGTGTCTGTTTCGAGATACACCTCTGGTATGGCACCCAACGCCTCTTCTGAGGCGCGCAGGTCGGCCAGGTAGTCGACAAGGCCAGCGAGAATCTTCTCGGCAATCTCCTGTCGGTGAGCTGGATCTGCCAGGCGCTCTTCATCGACCGCATGAGACATGAAGGCTTGCTCAACGAGGATCGTTGGTCGAGACGAGAGGCGGATATTGCGATAGTTGAAGGATCCAACGACGCCGAATTCTTCGTAGTCAAGTTCGCGCATCCGATCGTAGACGCGGCGCGCGAAGGGCTCCCAGAATGGATTGTGATAGAATGTGCTCGTGCCACTGGCGCGCAGGAAGCCACCGCCCGCCGCATTGGCGTGAATACTCACGACCAGATCCGCCTGGGACCGTTCCAGAGAATCAATGCGATCGAAATAGGGGACACCTGTATCCTGAGTGCGCAGCTGAATGACCTCAGCCCCCGACCCTTCGCAGATCGCTCCCAGGCGTCGTGACGTATCCAGATTCACATCTTTCTCCAGCAGGCCCGACAATCCCTCGGCACCTGTGTTGGTGCCACCATGTCCTGCTTCGATCGCGATCCGCAGGCCAGCCAACGGCTGTTCCGCCTCGGACGTGTTGGCTGGTTCGGTCGTGTGCCCCTGGCGTGGATAAGGTAGTCGCAGAATGAGGGATCGCCCCTGCGGCTGCAAGTCGTAGCCCCAGATCATCGGTGTCGTCAAATGGATGGCGACCTGATAGGTTTCCGCATCGAGTTGCTCCCATGAGAGTCTCTCAACATAACGCATGTCGGCTCGCTGTTGAACCCACGTGCTCGTCGTCTTTACCCCGTAGAGGGTGACGAGCAGACGCCGACCCTCCGGATCCGCCTGGATGGAGTAGGGCACGGGTTCCGACCAGGGAATGCTGACAATGTCTGCTCCCGGCCGGGCGCGGGCATGCAGCGAGGCGATATGGAATCCCGGTGGAATCGACCCCTGGGGGAGGCTCTCCACATAGCGCTGATGGATATAGCCAACCTGCGTCGGGCCCAGTCTGATGCGATGATAGCTACCAAAACGCCCGCTCGACTGCAACTCGACGCCCTTGCCATACTCTGCAAGAAAGGGCCCGCCAAGTCGCACGCGTCCAAGACTGAAAGAAATTGGGCAGCGATCGGAGGCCGTGCGCAGCAACGGGAACGCATCCACACCACCTCGCACGAGCAAGGTCGCTGCAAGGGGGCGCCGTATCCTGGAATTGTCCAGAGACGAATGCAGCACGACGCTCAGACGATAGGTCGTCCCCGCCTCGAGCAAGCGCATGGGCAACCGTGCCGAATAGAGACCGGCATCTTCCTGATCGGAGCGAATCATGGTGAATTGATGGCCACCAGGTTCGACTTTGACGATCCCTTCGTGACCAATAGCACCGGTGAATTGAACGAGCAGATAGTCTGCGGGCAGCAGTTCGAGATCCTCCGCTGGTGTCAATGATCCTTCTTCGATCCACAGTGGCAGTGGCGACCGAGGTTGCCCTGGTTCATGCACGATCTGCGTTGCGAAGAGGCTGACACCATGGGGCCCAACAGATTTCATCTCCAGGCGATTGGCACCCCGTCCAAAGTGAATGGAATCGAAGAACACGCCGGTCTGGTAGACGTGTGCTGCCACGCCGTTGATAGATGCTGCTGCGGATGAGTCGGTACGTCCGAGAATTTCGAAAACTGCCGCTGACGTGGGTGATCTGGGTTGACGGCGAAGTTCCACCCAAGGGGCGACGCGCAATGTCTTGCCGGCGCGTGTCAGGGCATAGTCGAAGGGACGTTTCCAGTCTCGAGTTGGTACAGACAAGGTGTCACTCGATATAACTAGAGAGAGAGTGTCAGGCAGATTCTCACTGAGCCAGGCAATCCGGCCGCTGGCGTTGATCGACAGCGAACCGGGTCGATCGACGACCACCGCAGAAGTGGTGCCGGAGAATGCTGAGAGATCCAGGCCGACTGCGACCTGCCCTGCCGGTGGCTCCGACCTGGCGTGCAATGCCCAGGTATCATCGTTGCCAGTCGACAGCTGTGTGGCGCCACCGAGGTGGGGCTCATTCACATTGCTCGTGATGGTCAGATAGTCACGAATGAGTCGAGCCTCCGCCGCAATGGCCTCAACTCGGGCTGCCTGCGACCCAGATGCCTCGATGTGAAGGTGATCTACATCATTCGCCTGTAACCATCGGCGCAGCTTCTGAGTGGGCTCGATGCCGTCGGCTGCACTTTCTGAAGCTTCCTCCACAGTCAGTCTGCTGACCCTTTGAAAACCAGCAACGCCCAAGGCCTTCAGCAGGGAGGTGGCACTGTCGCCGACTTCGATCAGGACACCTGTCGCGCCTGCCTCGTTGGCTCTGTGGATGATGGCATCGGCTACGTCAGTGCTTGCAACCGAAATCAGCACGAGAGGCGCAGCGGACCCGGCGGAGGGTGCCGTCGATCTCGTTGAGGCGCAGCCGCCGAACAGCAAGCAGCCACCGAGCAGTAATGTGAAAAGCAGGTAGGCCAGATGTTGGCGCATTACGATCACTTGCCGATTACCTCCTGGGTTTTTTCACCTGGAACAGCCCACACGACAAGCTCTGGTGCGTTGTCACGCCAGACGCGCTCATCATCAGCGCGCACGACGACGCGCCAGCCATTGGCAGCAGATGGCTGTTCAATGATCGAATAGAGCCCCGTTGCGTCCTCTCCCGTCTCAAGCACGACCTGCCAGCCTGGCAGCTGCGGCATGGCGTGGTGTACGTCGATCGACATCTGGGTGATCTCGTTGCCGTGTAGCAGCTCGGGGTCGAGTTCGTCTGCCAGGTAGACCAGATTGAATACGGTTTCATCCGTGACGGCGCGCCACGTGAACAGTTTGACACCTTCCTCACGACGATGCCAGGCATCTTCCAGAATGCTGGGCAGTGGATCTGAGCCAACAAGCGTGCGTAAGGCATTCAGGGCGCTGCGTTCGGCATCGCGGGCGTCTCGAAGCAGGGGGCGGGCCTCGACGATGCGGTCCAGACGCCGCAGGTCCTCGGCTGGCAGGTCGTCGAGACGATCCTCTGACGGCATGTAAGCCACCAATGTTTCGAGACGCTGGGCCACTGCAGCATAACCTGTCGCCGCCGCTTGCAATTTTGGTTGTCGACTTCCCGTGGCTGAGGTGGCAGCACTGGCGAAGAAACGGGCTGCCAACTGGCGTTGGGCAATCAAGGGAATCAACACGCGTCGACGAAGTCCTTCGAGTTGGTCCAATGGTCGCGGTGATGTCGCCCACTGGAGCGTGAAAGGACGCCTCTCCCAATCCGTCACCCAGGCATCCCAAGCAGCCAGTCCCGTAGGATAGATGCGATGTCCCCAGTCGACCTCATCAACGATCTGTCCCGCACCGCCCAACTCCAGGGCGAGTGCCGCCAACGTGTCGACGAGAGCTGTCGCTGACAACGGACCGGAACCGCGTCGGGCAACCAGAAGAGGACAATTCTCACGGTTGCCACTGGGTAGCGTTCCCACCCAATCCTCACTGACCTGCAACCAGCGACCGGCGCCGGCCTGACGGATCTCGATGATGTCACCATCCCGGCGGAAGCCGTCGATTGCCATCCACTTCGACGCCTGGGGGCCACCAAAACGCCTGCGTCGTGAGCGCTCCATCGTTGATGTGACAGGGACATATCCCTGCGCCAGCAAGCCTTGGATCGTCTTCAGACTTTCACGGCTGCCCGAGCCATAGTAGACGGCATATTCGAGCCCCAGCCATCCGAGCAAGCGTGAGAAGTCGGGACCGTAGGGTGGGGTGCGACTCTCGCGTCCGCGCCCGCCATAGGCGAGGCTGAAGGGGCGATTGCCCATCGCCCGCACCAGTTGCGCATCAACAGAGTCGAAGTGAGCCAATTCAAGCAACAAGCCCAGTAATTCATCAGAACTCGGGTCGATGCCATCGACGATGATCGTATCGGGGGCCGTTCTCGAGGCCACGAGAGGATCCGTGAGGTCGATCGTGCTGGCATTGTATTCATTCCGCTCGCTGCCATCATCGCCCACATCGTCGGCGACGACCAGCATGGCAGGTGAGCCAGCAGGGCCAATGTGATAACGAACGCCAGGATAGCGATTGCCGTGATAGAGGACATCGTCAATGGGCTCGCAGATGTTGAAGCTGAAGTCGAAATCACCACGGCCCTGACCGGCTCGTACCAGCAGACGATGCTCGCCTGCCTCGACGTAACCAGGCAACTTCACCATGCCGAGACGATGACGTCGGCGTCCTTTGTGCTCATACAGCAGATCACCATCAAGCCAGACGGACATCTCCTCATCGGAGCCGAACCAGAAGCGCACGGAGTCAGACGTGGTCATCGTGAAGTTGGTGTATGCATAGACGGCGCTGTTGGTGGGGTCGTCGAACTGCTTGTCGAGATCTATCAGATCGTGGCCAAACCAGACCACGGGCGACCAGCCATCCTCTCCTGGCACGGGTGCGATCTTCTCGATGGTGTCCGCAGCAAATATGTGATCGCGCGGTAGGAGACCCAGCAGTGTCCATTCGCGCGGGCCCATGCCGTAGTTTGCGTGAGCCGCCCATTCATCGCCGCTACCATAGGCAACGCCTGCCTTCTTCCAGCGCGAGACCAGTGGTTGCAGGCCCTCGACGCCGTGCACGTTGACGTCCTCAATGAAGCGTGGCCCCAGACCCTGGCGTGCGGCGAGTGCGGCGAATTCAAAATCATCAGGATTGAAGCCCATCAGACGGGCGACGACGAGATCGGTCGCGATGGGGTTGGCGCCGGCGAGAATCATGTTTGAGCGATGTGTATGATCTTCTTCAAAAGCACCCGCTTCACTGCCGGCAATCATGTCGACCACATTCAAGTCGACGCGGCTCACCTCATATAGATCGACCCATGCTTCGTCGAGCACTCGGGGAGAATGGGGCATGGGGCCATGGTGTGCGGTGCCATTGGCTTTGCTCCAACCATAGATCGTGCCGGGCAGGATGCCGAAGTGATTCTTCAGACTGCACGTGATTTTCGCACCATGGGTCTTGGCGACGGGCACGTTGATCCAAGTATCTGCGTCGATGATGGTCGCAGCGATGCTGTATTCCTGGTGTGCCAGGCCACCGCCTTCGGGTCGAAGTTCGTAGGCTCGATCAAAGTTGAGATCGAAACACTCAATGTCTATTCCCATGGACTGCAGCTCAGCTTCGGTGTTGCGATGACCGGCGACGGCGAAACCATCATGGATCCAGTTCCCAACGCGTGCATCTGTGCAGTCGCGGAGAGCCGGTGACACCCAGCCACCGGCGCCTTCCACGATGAGAATTTTCGCCTGCGGTGCCACTTCGTGTACGAGAAGAGCCACGGCTCGCACGACCCTGGCATCTGTGACGACACCGGATCCCGAGGGTTCCAGGATGGAGATATTGGCCTTGATCGCAACGAGTTTGGCATCGGACTCGACAAAGGCAGCCATGCCGCCAACCAGGTTGACTGCACGGCGTGTCATGGCGGTGATCTGGTCAGTCTTCAGGGGCTCGCTGCGGCTGATCTGCTGTCTTAGCTGGGTGGCATCGGATGGTACGACGGCTACGTCATATGCCCCTGCTGGTACCAGCAGGACCAGGAGTGTCGCGGCAATTGGCAGCAGGATTCGATCAATGGCAATACGCATTCAGACAGGTTCCTATGGGCTCGTGGAAGGGTTGTGAACGCCTTCGAGAAAACTCTTCAGGATGATGTCGACCCGCTCGTCTACGCCAAGACCCTCGGCAGGCGACATCAGGACGGAGCGAACCATCCCGCGCAGAATCTCAGCCTGCATATTGGCATGGCGGATACGAAAAACACCCGCCTCGGCACCGGCCTCCAGAACTTCGGCGATCGCATGGGTCTGCTCATGGCGCTGACGTGTCCACCGTCGTCTGTGGTCAGAGCGTCCCGTCGCACTGCGTGCGTCCTCGGCGGCCATCAGTCGAAAGAAGACTCGATTGTCCGCAAAGAACGCGACGATGGCATGTATCATACCACGCAACTGATCAGCAGGATCCGTCGCTTCGGCAGCCTCCTGCACGAGCTGCGCGTTCAAGCGGCAAATCGCGCCGAAGACGACATCGAAGTAGAGCTCCTCTTTGTCCGAGAAGTGACTGTAGAGCGTGCCTTTGGCAACCCTCGCAGCCTTGGCGATATCCTCCATCAGGACCTCGTCAAACCGTCGCTGCTCGAAGAGCCGAGCGGCGGCGGCAAGAATCTGCGCACGACGATCTGGACTCTTCACGTGATTTCTCCGTCGTCCGCGTATTGCAGTCCATGCAGACGCGCGTAGATACCGCGCTGCGCGAGCAACTCGTCGTGCCTGCCTTGTTCGCGAACCTGGCCACGATGGAGGACGAGAATCTTGTCTGCCGAACGGATCGTAGACAATCTATGGGCAATCACGACGGATGTGCGCTCCGCCATCAGGCGTGCCACGGCATCCTGAATCCAGGTCTCCGTCTCCGTGTCAACGCTCGCCGTTGCTTCGTCGAGAATGAGGATCTCGGGTTGGGCGGCCAGAACGCGTGCGAAGGAGAGCAGTTGGCGCTGCCCTGTAGACAGGCTGGCACCGCGCTCGCCGACGGGCTCATCATAGCGGCGTGGTAGTCGCTCGATGAAGCGGTCGGCATTGGCGTGGCGAGCCGCCTGTCTGATCAGAGTGTCGTAATTCTCTGTTGATCCGGCCTGATGCGAGCCGTTGTCTCCCAGGCCCAGTCCGATATTGCTACCGATGGTCCCGGCAAAG
>JABJJN010000050.1 GCA_018660835.1 Gemmatimonadota bacterium
ATCGTCTCCCATATCCGGGTAGATGGGCAGGGAGATGATCTCCTTGCAGGCCCGCTCGCAAACCGGTAAATCCCCGGAGGCACTCCCAAGATCTGCATACGCCGGTGTCATGTGCAATGGGACTGGATACTGCACGGCAGTCTGGATCCCCTTCTCACCCAGAGCAGCAGCCAGGGCCTCTCGATCCGGGACCCTCACGACATAGAGGTGATATACATGGTGAGCCCAGTCCGCCTCTGTTGGGACTCGCACTTGAGATACACCTGCCAGCCCAGAGTGATACCGCGCGGCAATCGCCCTGCGTCTGTCGTTCCACGAATCCAGGAGCGGCAGTTTCACGCCCAGCACAGCTCCCTGAAACCCATCCATACGATGATTGTAGCCTAATTCATTGTACCAGAATTTCTTCGCCTTGTCTTGCCCGTGATTGCGCAAAGTGCGCACGGCCTGTGCGACCTTGCCATCGCTCGTGGTAATGCCTCCCGCATCCCCATAGGCACCCAGATTCTTCCCTGGGTAGAAGCTGAAGCTGCCCGCCAGCCCCATGGCCCCTGCAAGGTGCCCGCGACAGCGAGCCCCATGTGCCTGAGCTGCATCCTCGATCACAGCTATTGTGCGCCGTGCTGCGATCTCGAGCAACGGGTCCATGTCAGCCATGTGGCCATAGATGTGAACAGGCATGATGGCGCGTGTCCGATCGGTGATGCGTTCCTCGACCTTGGTCACGTCGAGCGTGAAGTACTCGTCCTCGATGTCAACGAAGACAGGACGAGCCCCAACTGAACGGATCGCTTCGGTGGTAGCTCCGAAGGTGTGAGCAGTGGTGATCACCTCATCCCCCTCCCCTACCTCGATAGCGCGCAAGGCAAGTACTAGCGCATCGGTTCCGTTGCTCAACCCTACGCACTCGGTGACACCGCAGTAATCGGCGTAGGCCTCTTCGAAAGCGCTCACTGAGGGGCCTAGAACAAAGGCACAGCTCTCAAGTACCTGGGCAAGAGCTGCATCAATCTCATTCTTGATTTGAGCGTACTGCATTTTTAGGTCATTCATCGGCACAAACATCGTATCGTCCGATCTGCTCATCTTCTTGCTCTTCCCGGGAAAAATCTCTCGTTACAGCCAAGCTACATGACGGAATTCATGTGCGACTCTTATGAGTAATCTGCACGACCCGACACGAACGTCAAGCGCGTACCAGCCCGAATGACCGGAGATATCTGGCACGTGTTATCAGTGAACAAACGATGACAGGCAGGGCGAAGGTGGACTGCTGACAACCAAACCCATAGGCTAGCCTGAAGCGGTGCTTCTACGCCGACGGTGCCCATGAGTAGGAGCGTTGTGTATTCGCCTGCGGCCAGCTTGGAGTGCCGGATCTGGTGGGGGATCGTTGTGCAATGCTGCTGATGCTCGGAGTCCTGATGAACCAAAGAATGTTGATAGGTACAGTGGTGTTGAGTTCAGCCATTCTGCTCTTGTTTGCATACCATTGCTACCCTCTCCCAACGCCGGACGCCTTCGCATTCCTTCCCGCAACCATCTCTTTTGCGGCTGGCAAGGGCTTGGTGAATCCGCTTTGCAGCTTCACTCCGTTCCTGGTTGATGATGCTGGGCAGCCGAGATATGTACAGTATCCGCCTCTCTACAATCTGCTTGTCGGTTTCCTGATGTGGGAACCAACACCACGGGCCGCATCCCTGGTGATCTCGATTCTCAACGTGGGAAGTGTGGTACTGACGGGACTGCTCCTGTCACATGCGTCGCGAAGCTATCCTGAGGGCTCCACATCCAGGACATGGGTCTGCGTTGGCGGGATCGTTGGGCTCACGTCGCTTTTCGTTGTCTTTCAGAACGGTAGACCAGAGGGGCTTGCTACGCTCTGGGTACTTCTCGGCGCTTGGTCGATTCGGAGCGGAAGTCGTTTCTCCTGGCCACTGGTGGGGGGCCTGCTTGGTCTTCTGGCCAGCACTCATCTGGCCTCCGCAGCCATCTCGATCGCCATAATCAGCGGCTACCTGTCGTGTGGGCAGTCGACGAAGCGTCAGATTGTTCTTCTGGCCGCCAAGACAGGTGCTTTCGCTTGCCTGGTGTTCGTCACCGTGTTGTGGTTGAGCCCAAATAGCACACGCGACACACTCGTCGGCATTGGCTACCATGCTCGCGTTGCAGGAAGCGTGACAGGGTGGTCATGGGAGCACATTGCGAGTGTCTGGATGAGCAATCCTCATCTGCCCGCCTATGGCCTGCTTTTGGTTGCCATATCTAGCAGCGGCTTCATCGCTGCCTATCTCTACAGGCACCAAATCTGCGTCCATGTATTCCTGTGGTTCTCGGTCTTCGTCGGTCTCGTTTGCAGCGGCTATCTTGCCTTTCGTGCGCCGCAATTCGGTTACAACCTCTATCCGTTCATTCCACTTGGGATCGTGATGTTGGTCCATGTCCACGGGATCACCGTGGCGCGAGGACGTCAGTTTTCTGCGATGGTATCGACCGTTGGGGTTGTGACCTTGATGTCGATGGGTTCCATTGGAGGCGTTCGTCACCTCCTGCTATTCCCTCGATACTATCAAGAGGGGATGACCTTGGATGAGGCACGTTCGGCGTTTGGTCATTTGGTGGGGAGCACGCAGGATCCTGTCGGCGTATCGACGGCCCTCTGGATGTTAACCGAAGACTACGGCAGACTGCGCGTGCTGCATGCATCTGACATCGGTCGGTCGGTCGACACCTCGGCGCGCTATCTCATCTGGCAGCAAGGACAACTCGGAAGGCTGGAGCCACCGGTGATCCCAGGTTTCAGACAAATTCTCAACCACTACCGCGCAGGACCCATTCATCTTGCAGGGATCAAGATCGCTAACACGGTGCCGGGCTACCAATTCGCGGCTCTCCTCGCCGAAGAGGAAGACTGGCGCACCGTCACGAACGAGAGCCGACCACGAGAGTAACGCGATCCGCTCACGGCATCCGTCGCGTTCGATAGCAGGCACATCTCAGGTCGGTGTGGATCTGCGACAGCGTCCGGGGCGATGTCCGGCGCCGCCAACGCTTGCGTGAAACAGGCTGGCATCTCGTCTTCACACCGAAGGCTGTTGTCGCTGGAGAGAAAATTGGAGGGCCTGGCTCTCGCATGGAGGTCTACGGGAAGGGGCACGCAGGGGTCTAATAGAAGGATGTCCGCAACCTGGAAGCGAAAGTCTTCGCGACGCAGGTGGATCTTTGACCTGCCGTTTGGGACAGGCTTTTGCGATATTTTGCGATTGGGCTGCCGTCCCTATCGCCACCTAATCTCACCTTTGCATTGATAGCGTAGCGCTACACTCGCAAGAAGCGTCTCCTCCTATGTCCATTCGTTCTCTTGATCCTTGTCACGACGCACAGTGGCCCGCACTTAACCAACTTCACGGCCTGCTTTCCCCAAGAGGATCTGACATATCGGGACCATTAGTGCCAGTCTCATTCGGGGCGGCATCGATCTGCCGCTGAATCTCCAGGTACGCTTCGGCCATCCTGTTACCAATGACGTGGAAGGACTCATCGTCAAGATGGATCGCGTCGCGGAGGGTAGCTGGTTCGCTGTCCACAAGTCTGGTGTATGCAAGTGACACGGAATCCTGTTGGGATTGCACCGTCTTCCAGTATTCCATCGGAGACTCGAGCCAAGTGTCAGGTAGAATCTCGGCAAGATGGGCGATCCGGACGAAAATGACCGGCAGGTCTCTCCTAGTTTCACTACGCCAGTCGGTCACAAATCGCTCAAACAGAACCCGCCACCGAAACGGCTGTGGAGGGATTGGGTTCGCAAGTGCTGCCGAATCGCTTCGAGCGTCTCCTTCACCCTGGTAAAACAGAAAGCCACTTAGAGAGAGATTCGTTGCCAGGTGCCTGTCCATACAAGCTGAATAGAGTATTTCTTCACTTTGCCAACGGCCGATTGGGCCACCGAGATTGCATGGGATCAGCCCGATGCGCTGCTTGGTGGCAGCTGCGATGCGCCTGGCGAAGGTCACGCCTGGACCAGGGGGAGCGATTGTCTTTCCGTTCACCGCCCGCAGAGTCATCCAGGAGTCTCCTACCACCTCGGGTACCGCGCAGCACGCCGCATTCCAGATGTAGATGAGCGTGTCCTCAGGTACGGTGACCTGGATATCCTCACCAGCCATGAAACCGGCGTTGCTTTGGCCAGCCACCACGAACACCATCATAGGTGGATCTGCGGGTGCCCCACGCGGCCAGATGCAGGCTAAAGTGCAGATCACTGCAACAGTGGCCCTGATTTGTGTCCAAGGATAGATGACGACCAAACCGATCTCCTTCTGCTTCTTACGCTCATACGTTTTGTGTGGCATCGCAGGATCTACTTCATGGATGCAAATACCGCAAAGATCTCGGGCGCGTTACGTCAGGAGGAGCTACAGTCTGAGCGGAATAGATTGCCAATACGAACCACTTTCAGCTTCCCCTATTTTCTGGCATGGGCTGAGGCCTTCCGTCGTGCGTCCTGGCTTTTTCCTGTTCGAGATGGCCTTGTATGCCGCACGTACAGCCTTAGATAATCAGTCAATGCCAGACTGTTCGCCAATCCCAAGGCGGACTCGTACTCACCCCTCCCCCCTTCGACCAGTCACGCAGATCCCTCTCCAACGCGGAAGAAGACGGGCACAGCATGGATTCGGCTTCTGGAGTCTGTCAACGTCGGCTCCCAGTTGAGATTCGTCGACTCGGATCAGGCACTTTCGCGAGAAACAAGATTCCATACACTTGCGCACACAATGGGGCGACAACCCACGTTGACATCTCGCCCTTCATGAATACAAGACCTAGCGACTCTGCATGCGAATGCGCCCTACATCGTCAGTGCCCACTCGGTCTCCCTGTCACAACAATGGACTTTGGGCTACTTTCATTGCATGGCGAATCTTCGAGATATTACAGGGAAACTTGCCCTCCTTTGTCTCGGTTTCTTCGTCGCTGCGATCGCTGCCGAGAGTGTGCTGCGGTGGCTCCTGACCGACCTCTATGTTTATCAGAATCCGCGATTCGAGATCGAGTCGGTGCATCCAGCAGACCGGGGTCCAACCATGCGAGAGCCCTTGTTGGGAGCCGGCCTTCGTTACACGGACAAACCCTGGCACTTCGGGCTCAAACGTGACCTGCGCGCGAGACTCGTCTCCTCCGAGTTCGATGTAGCCATTCGGACAAACTCGGAAGGCCTGCGGGGACCTGAGATTTCATCGCCAAAGACCCGGCCTCGTATCCTCGGCCTCGGTGACAGTTTTGCAATGGGTTTCGGAGTCGAAGAAGACGAAACCTACCTGTCTGCCATCGCTGGCCACTGGCCCAGTGGCCCGGCAGAAGCGATCAACGCCGGTGTTGTTGGCTACAGCCCTGGAAACAGTTTTGAGTTTCTGATGAGCGCTGGTCTCAAACTCAAACCTGATCTCGTGCTGTTTCAATTGTGGGTCGTTGACGATCTTTGTGATGGACGCTCAATCAGCAGGCCCATTCCGGTGGAGGCTCTCCCACCCCAGCGCGTCTGGCGCGAACGTGCGCGCCAATCCCACCTGGCGATGTTTGTACGAGATCGACTGCGTTCCGTCGATTACGCACGAGATTGGTTCCTGCGGAAAGGGATGGCTGCTCCCTTTCCGGTTGTACCACTGCTCGATCGTCGTTTCGAGTTGCGCTGCAAGGGACTTGTGGAGTTGGTCGGAATGTTGAGTGAAGCAGACCGTGCCACGCGCGTAGCGGGCGGTCGTTTGATCGTATTGCTGCTTCCTGCGAGCGAACAGGTCTATGTGGGTGACTGGCAACGCGCCGTTGACTACAATCTGGTTCGACTTGACTCTACCTTCGTAGATCTCGAAGCTCCGAATCGGTTCTTCACCGACACCGCGCGGCGTGAGGGGCTGGAGGTAATCGATGCCCTTGGCTGGCTGAGGGAACACCAGGTCCCCGATCGTCTCTACTTCACCGGATATGACCCTCACCTCACTGCAGCCGGTCACAAAGTTGTAGGCGACCTCGTTTACGAACATTTGTTTTCGACGCCGATAGATGGCTCTGATTCCTCTTCGGTCTTCGAGCACAGCCCTGCTCGAGTATTCTGAGTTTCTTTGTGCCCAGCTTCTAATCTGACTCCACTGGCAATGGTAATTTGAAAAATCTACTACGCTATCTGCTGAGTATCGCTCTCGCCTTCGCCTTCCTTTCGTGGGCTTTCAGGGGAACGGAGACTGCGGCACTCCTGTCAGCGGTGACAGCGGTCCCCTTGCATTGGGTTATGGTGCTGGTTCCGCTCATCCTGGTAAGCTTGATGATCAGAAGCTGGCGCTGGATCGTCTTCATGCGGCCCTTTGCGAATCATGTAACAATCTGGCAAGCGCTCAAAGCCGTGCTGATCTGCTATGCGGCCAACGTTGTGGTCCCTCGGTCAGGCGAAGCGCTTCGTGCGCTGAGTATCAGATGGGCCAGTGGGGCCAGTGTCACGTCGGTCCTGGCAACGGTTGTCGTGGAGCGCATTGTCGATATCGTGTGGCTGCTCCTGCTGGTGGGCGCCTCACTCGCATTCATACCCGCCGCGATCGCGACTTCCTACTCATGGTTTGAGTCGATCTTCGTCGGCGCAATCGTTGGTTGTGCAGTCATGCTGATGGGTTTGACCTGGCTTGCCATGCGGCGGGACACGGCCCCCGCCATCGCACACCGTATCCTGAGCGGGATCTCGACGAGACTTGCTGACACCGTCGTCAACCTGTTGGCGAAATTTGCTGTTGGCCTGGAATCTCTCAAGACCCCGTCTGCTTATTTTCAACTGACAATCAGTTCCGCCCTCATCAACATTTCGTACGTCTTGATCGTCTATCTGTCCTTTCTTGCCTTTGGTTTCGATGCCTCCCCTCACAACCTGGGGATAACGGCGGCACTCGTCGTCATGACCATGTCGTCGATTGGAATGGTTGTCCCCACACCTGGTGGAATCGGGTCGTACCATCTCTTGTTTGCCCAGACGCTGCATATCGTCTACGGCATTCCCCAAGTAGAGGCACTTGCGTGCGCCACCTTCGTTCATAGCATCGCCACAGCGACGTATTTGGCTCTTGGCGTGCCGGCCCTCGCCAGTCAGCATTTTCGTCGCAAGAGCATCCAGGAGTGAAGAATCGTCGCCCTTCAGCCTCCCACCCGAGTCAGGTTTGGGAGCCGATGAAGTGAGCATACACAAGGCCGAAAACTCAGTTTCGATCCAGACAACCGTCAGGCTCGGCTTCGGTTGTGTGATTCTACTTCCCGCAGTGTGTTTTCGAGCTCTGGATCTGCGCGAGTTCATTTTCCACTGCATTCTCCTGATTCTCTTCTGCGCGCTTTTTTGGCAAAACCAGAAGGAGAATGCTGGCCAGGAGACTACCAGTTCAACGCACCATGGCCGACGACTCGCCTTGATCTGCCTGTTCTTCTCCTATTTGGTACTGCACTTTGATCCAAGCCGTCGAGAAATTGGCATAGGGATCGCCCATGTGTACTACACGGCAACGATCCTGGTCGCAGTCCCCGCAATCGGTCTGTGTTCACTGCTCGCACTGTGGCGCAACGAAGTTGTGGCGCGTCAATTCCGCTCACATCGTTGGCTTTCCCCGTCACTTTGTGCTCTGATCGTCACGTGTCTCGTCGCCCTGGCGTACAGCGCGGTTGCCAATCCGCTGCATACAACCGGCAATTTTCTCGGCACCTTCGCCGTTGTCTGCCTGCTCGTGATTGCCGTCTACACTTTTGGCAGCCTCTTCCTGGCAGGAAGCAGATTTGTCGTGACTCCGCCGAAGACATCCCTCCCTCTTGGGATCGTCGGAATCATGGGGTTGTCCGTATTGCTAGGTTGTGGTGATCTGCTCCTGCTTCGCAGAGACATGGGACGGGCAACATCGCTCTACGAGACAGGGCAGGCAGTCGAAAGCGCGCGTCTGCTGCGCAGCCTGGAAGATCTAAACTGGCCAAACTTTACACTCGTGTCTCAGGACGTGTATCGTGGAATACTCGACCTGCTGACATTGGAAATGGCAGACCCGGATCTCGCCACGTTCTCAATACGCCAGATAGAGAGAGATATACCTTCATCTGGCACCGACAGTGAGCGTCTGTTCCTCGCCGACCAGTATTTCCGTATTGGCGAGGCCTATTCGCGTTCCGGCAGAAGCAGGTTGGCGCAGGAAGCTTTTGACCAGGCGGGAAGCTGGGGTGATCCATTGCGACTACTTGTCAGACTTGACTCCGCATACTCGCGCACTGGAGTGGAAGGGATCTGGGACGGCCCTGCCCATGTAAATCTTCAGGATTTCGAGAGTGTAGATGAAATGGCCCTGCGGCCATGGGATCTGCAGAGGAAGGATCGTCTGATCGCGCAACATCGCCGTATGACTGATGGACATTCGGGCGGGGCGTACGAATATTTGCGACTACAGTATGATGACGCATCGCCACGTTCGTACGACTACTTCCTCTTTGACGAGCCAGGCTTCGACTTGCGGACGAATCCACCGGTCGGCGTAGAGTTCCTCGCCAGAAGCAACACGCCCGGAGTGCAAGTCTCCCTGTTTCTTGAGATTACCTATCGGACTTCCACTGGGACATACAGTTCAACTCTACCCGTGTCAGGCTCGGTGACGTTGACACAAGAGTGGGTGAGTGTGACGTATGACAGTCTCCACACAATCCTGGATGGGACCACGATTCCAGGCGGAGATGTTGTGGCGGCAAAAGTGACAAACCTGGGCTTGCTTACCCTCAGTCAGTCCGGTGACGTCTGCGTCGATGACCTCCGCTTGTTCCTTTACTAGAATGCTCTAACGCTTGCCACCTGAAATCATCCTCTTCGGACTGTGTTTGGTTGCGGTCCTGGCTATCGCCCGACTTGCAACATGGAACCCCCTGGTCGGACTGCTGGTATGGGTGTCCTTCCTGCCGCTGCAATTGGATACGGTAGGTGCCCTTGGCATCCGCCTCGCTCCGTCAGACCTCATCCTTGCAGGACTGACAACTGCGGCGGCTTTCAGGTTGCTGAAACAGAGGCCTTTGGTTCCGCAGATGGATGACATCCTGCGCGCAACTCTGATTCTCCTGGGTTGGCTCTGCGTTGCCAGCATAAGCACGATGCTCTCCGTCGGTCACATGGCAACCTATGTAGTCATCAACAAGCTCTTAGGATTTGCCTCCCTGGTGCTGACCTACGTGATCGTACGGACAACCTTGGGCCCCATCGACATGATTCGGCAAGCACTTCACTGGTACTGTATCGTCGGCTCAGTCTGGAATCTGCTCGGCCTGGGAGGCTACGCTCTGTGGAAGTGGGGCGGTATCCTGAGTCCGATGATATACCACCCACATGGTGAAGACCGTCTGCAGGGCTTCCTCCTCGACCCGAATGCCTATGCGGGCTTTGTGGTATCAGTCGCCCTTGTGCAGCTGGCCATAGGTGCCCGTCCCCTCCCTGGCTACAGCACAAGGGTCGCCGTATTGAATTCGGCGCTGTTGCTTCTCGGTATTTTCTTGGCTGATTCTCGGAGCGCTTGGTTGGCGATGACCTGCGGCGTCGTGGCCTTGGCGCTTCATGTGGCACTTAGGGAACACCGACGCATTCTGATCCCATGCCTCCTCCTTGGGACCATTTCGGTTGGGTTCCTTTGGCTCTCGCTCCAGTCTGATCTGCGCGACAACTCGCTGGTGGAGCGGATGGATCTCGTCCATCTTGCGTTGGCCTCAGTCGCATCTTCGCCGCTGTGGGGTTCGGGCCTCGGATGGCACGACAGTCTAATCCATTCCACTTACCTGTGGCTTCTGGCTGAGACGGGCCTGATAGGTTTCATGTTATTGGGGACTTTCCTGATCGGTCTCTATATCAGAATCCGAATCGCGTGGAATTCCGCCGATTCGCAGACCTTGCAGGTCGGCCTTGCCGGAGTAGCCGTCCTGGGAGGTTGGATGGGGTTGATGATCGGACTTGAGTCGCTCTATCAACGGCATTACTGGTATCTTATGGCTGTTGTCTGTTCGGCATCTTGGGCCGACCGGTCGGGAACTTCCTCATCTCGTAAAGGTCGTTAGCTACCTTGCGGCATCGCAGAGGCCGCCGGGAGCTATTCCCATTCACAGGCCTCCCCGCGTCTTAGCACGTAGACTTCTTGTCGGCCGTAGTGCGGCATATCTACAGGCGGCGCGACTTCATCGAGACAATGTGGTGTCCTCACCCTTGCCTCTTGCACGGCATCCCAGATCTCTCGACCGAAGGGCACCTTCTCCAGGTGCGGATATTCCTGTACGATGAGCAAGTTGATCCCGGGCCGTAAGACCGCCCGCATTCTCGCCTGCCACTCCGATGTGTAGCCGATCTCGCCGCCGGTGATCTGCAGATCAGTACTGCGCGTGTGTTCGTAGATCAGATTCCTATAGGCGTCGATGGCGTGCAACATACGTCCTTGGTGCACGACGAAGTTCCCCAGGATGAAGACATCTTCGCGCTTCTGGCTTGGTCGCTCGTCCACGAACTCGGCAATCTTGTGTGCGTGCTCGAAGATCAATCCCTTGGCTACCGCCTCGTCACCCTGCAGTGGAGGTGGAGATGCTGGCGTGAGTGCCAGCACGGCGATGGACAGACCCGCAGCCAAATAGCGGGATACCCAAATTCCTGCGTGATCGTTCACCAAACGCGTTAAATAGAGGGCTGCCAGAACTGAAAAAGGCAGGAAGTAGACGATGAGAACTCGAGAGTGCAGTGGATGGGAGGCCATCAGCAGATATGTGAACACACCGCAGGCTAGCGTGTAAATGCCAAGCCGGGATGCTCCTGCCCCGTCGTCAGCAATTCGTTTTCGTTCGTAGAACACGGCAACCGGGACGGCCAGGGTGAGCCAGAAGTTCGTGTGCTGCAGCAGAACCCACGGGTAATACATCAGACCCCAAAGGAGCGAAGTGGGCAACTCCGAAACCAGATTCCCTACGCGTTCGCCAGCACTGTCGCCTCCGGTCGCCATGAGATAGTAGAACAACGTGACCTCCAGGTATTCCCAGAAGAAGACGAAGAGTAGACCGACGGTAGCCACCAACAGGGCCCACTGCCCGCGTGTCGCAGGGATTAGAACCGCAAACGATGGACGGTAGACTATGAGTCCAATGACCAGTAGAGGAACGAGGAGAAAAAGCACCGAACTCTTGAGGAACATCGCTATCGTCGCGACTGCCAAGGCACCGCGGTAGCGGCCACCAACGACGAAGACGACGGCGATGGACGCCGCGGTCAGAGCCAGCAGATCAAGTCGAGTGTCGCGTGCTCCGCCGTGCTCGGCCGGGAACACCCCGATTGCCAGCATGATCGATCCGGCTAACAGGAGTTCCCAGAAGCGGTTCTTCCGACTGACTGTGGTAAAGAGCACGCTCAGTAAAGCCAGCAGGCACAGTACCCAACCGAGGCCGAAGGCGGTCCTGCCGAAACCCACCAGAAGGGTCGGCAATGACATCACGAAATAGGGAATCATCACGTCCCCGACGAATTCGTGAGACAGGAGATCGCCCAACCCGTTCGTCCTGAGGAATGAGGCGAGGTTACACACTCCCGAGACGTGCCGGCATCCGTCGAACAGGGGGACTAGCGCGGACTGGGAATTGTTGTGCCACTGAACGATCAGTGCTCCGAATGCGCCAAAGGTAGCCACGCATGCGGCGGCGCCCACAACATCCTGCCGGCTCTCCACCCACTGCTGCAAACCAGCCCTCACTTGCTGGCCCAGCAGCTTCATCTTGGCATACAGACCCCGAGAATTGTCGTTCATTCGTAACCGTTCGCCTTCGAGAGGACGTTGGCTCCGACGAGTGAGAGACGGCTCACGCTCTTCCCTTTGGGCCGCAGTGCCTGGATATGAAGTTGCCCACGGCTGATTCGCGCACAGGTGAATACATGGTGCGATCGAGCGCTGACTACCTGGACGACACGCTATTCCTGTCAAGGGATCCGCGCCGTCTTGGGCCTGCTGTTGGCGACGATAGACCTGATCCAAGTTGAAATTGCGAGGATCCGAGCCCCTTAGTGTGTACTTCCAATGTCGACTAGGTGCTGATGCTCGCGACGAAGATGCCGCCGAACCCGGCGCATGGCGGCATCCACTCCTGTAGATCGGCTCGCATGAGTTGCATCATCTCCAACATGGGATCAGCCGAACTGTGATGGAAGGAGCCCTCGGTGAGTCCGTCGATTTCCTGTATGAAGACATCGCCGACTTCTCAAGGTTCGCTCAATGTCTTGGTTGTTCCTGCTCTTCGTGATAGAAG
>JABJJN010000066.1 GCA_018660835.1 Gemmatimonadota bacterium
ATTAAATGACACAGATAAGTGTAGACCACGACCACGGCGAAGACGCTGCAGAGCCGACCGGCCAACCGGTAAACCGAGCGAGAGTCTCTCACGGACACAAACAGACAATAGGTTAGCACAACCCCCGTTAGATTGTAGTAAACCCATTTGGTGGCGCCGATGAAGGGATACTGGGCGTTGATCAAGCTGAGCAGCCCAACGATCAATGTAGCAAAGATCCAACGATCGATTGGGAATCTCGCTCGGGATCCTTCTCCCCGGTTCGTCCATACGATGACTGCCAGGAGCCACGCAGTGACAAGTGCTGGCGCGTATCGAGCGACAGAGAAAGGCGGCAGATTCGGCCCGAAGTCGAGTGGAGCCAGATAGTAGAACGGAACCAGCGACACATATGCGATGACCACGACGATGACGGCCGGAATGCCGGACAGCCCCACGGCTCTGATCACGCAAACCGATTGCGGTTCGTGTTGAACCACTCCACGGTGCGCCCCAGTCCCTCACCCAGATCAACCTGTGCTGAAAAACCAAACAGGTCTCGTGCCCTGCTGACCTCCAGTTGGCGCCGCGGTTGACCGTTGGGGCGTGTGACATCCCATTCAATCCGGCCCTCAAAACCAGTCAGTGATTTTGTCTTCTCTGCCAGATCCAGAATCGAAATCTCTGCGCCGGTGCCTATGTTCACCGGCTCAGAACCGTTGTACCTCTCGGCAGCCATCAGGATCCCGTCTGCTGCATCTTCCACGTAGAGAAACTCGCGCGTTGGCGAACCATCCCCCCACAAGACAACTGACTCCGCGCCACGCTCTTTTGCGATCGCGAATTTGCGGATCATGGCAGGGATGACGTGTGAGGTCTCGAGATCGAAGTTGTCTCCCGGGCCATAGAGGTTCACCGGCAACAGATATACCGCATTGAAGCCGTATTCCTGGCGATATGCCTGAGCTTGGACGAGCAGCATCTTCTTCGCCAACCCATAGGGGGCATTTGTCTCCTCAGGATACCCATCCCACAGATCATCTTCTTTGAACGGTACGGGCGTGAATTTGGGGTATGCGCAGATCGTGCCGACGGCGACAAACTTGGCCAGACCGACTTGACGAGCCTGCTCCATCAACTCGACGCCCATCATCAGATTGTCGTAGAAGAATGACCCGGGGTGATCCTTGTTCGCGCCAATGCCCCCTACGACCGCCGCAAGGTGGAGGACAAGATCGGGCCGTGTTTCCTGATACAGCCGCTCAATTGCCTCCGACTTCCTCAGGTCGTAGTCCTTGCTGCGAGGTACTGAGACTTCCTCACACCCCATCTCTTGTAGACGAGACACGACATGGGACCCCAGAAAACCACCACCACCGGTGACCACCACTCTCTTGCCCTGCCAGAACTTCGGATCGAGGGTCATATCAACGCCCTTCCCCACGGGCACAATTCTCCATGTCGGCATCAACCATCAGTCTCGCCAAGTCGCGGAATTTTGTCTTTGGCACCCAGCCGAGTTTCTGCTCGGCTTTTGATGCGTCACCCACAAGCAAGTCCACCTCTGCGGGGCGCGTATAGCGCTCGTCATGACGCACAAAATCGCGCCAATCGAGACCAGCATGCTGAAAGGCCTCTTCGACAAATTCCTGGACGGTGTGGGTTTCGCCAGTCGCAATGACGTAGTCATCGGGTTGATCCTGCTGTAACATCATCCACATGGCCTCTACATATTCCTTGGCGTAACCCCAATCCCTTTTTGGGTCGAGGTCACCGAGGTAAAGGGAATCTTCAAGGCCTGCTTTTATACGCGCCACTGATCGGGTAATCTTCCGCGTCACGAAGGTCTCGCCTCGTCGGGGCGATTCATGATTGAAAAGAATGCCGGAGCAGGCGAACAGATCATAACTCTCGCGATAGTTTACGGTGATCCAGTGGGCGTAGACCTTGGCGCAGCCATAAGGACTTCGGGGATAGAAGGGCGTCGTCTCCTTCTGTGGCGTCTCCTGCACCTTGCCAAACATCTCACTGCTACTGGCCTGGTAGAATTTCGTCTTCAGTCCGGTTTCGCGAATCGCCTCGAGGATACGGACGGTACCGACCGCCGTGGTATCCGCCGTATACTCAGGAATGTCAAAACTCACCCTGACGTGACTCTGAGCGGCAAGGTGATAGACCTCGTCGGGCTGCAGTCGATAGAGCAAGCGGATAAGGTTCGTCGAGTCACAGATATCACCATGGTGCAGGAACAAGCGCACGTCGTGCACATGTGGATCCGTATATAGATGATCGATTCTTGCCGTATTAAATCCGCTTGACCGGCGGATAATCCCATGCACCTCGTAGCCCTTCTCGAGTAGCAGCTCGGCGAGATACGAACCGTCTTGACCTGTGATTCCGGTGATCAGCGCCTTCTTCACGTCGTGATTCCTTCTGACAACTTACTGGCTCCCGACTTGTTTACGGACTGGTGTTTGTGATTTGCAGCGACCATCTTCGCTCTGGCAGCGAACATCGCTCTATACGATTGCAGTAGCGCGTGAGTCACCGACGATCTGCCACAGCAACCGGCACAGTGATTCGCGTTCACCTTTGTTGGCCAACTCAAGTAGATCATCCAGCATGCTGAAATCAAGATTCGATGCCGGCAACCTGCATAGCAACATGTGACCCATATCGATGCCGGCCGCATGCTCCTTCTCTGTGGTCAGCTTTTCGCAAAGCTTCTCTCCAGGAAGCAGCTCGGTGTCACAGAATGACGCATCTGTCGCAGGAAGGTTGTTTG
>JABJJN010000067.1 GCA_018660835.1 Gemmatimonadota bacterium
CCGGGCGTGCCATCGTCACCAGGCGTGCCGTCGTCACCAGGCGTGCCATCGTCACCAGGCGTGCCATCGTCACCAGGCGTGCCATCGTCACCAGGCATGCCGTCGTCGCCAGGCGTGCCGTCGTCACCAGGCGTGCCATCGTCACCAGGCGTGCCATCGTCACCGGGCGTGCCGTCGTCACCGGGTGTGCCGTCGTCACCGGGTGTGCCGTCGTCACCAGGCGTGCCGTCGTCGCCAGGCGTGCCGTCGTCTCCGGGGATTGGCTGCAGCACGATGCGAGCTGTCAGGGTCTGACCAGGTGACAGATCGTGCATCTGCGAGCCCTGATAGGTGATCTGTCCCGTGGCATCATAAGCCGTCAGCGTGATCGTCCGGTTCGACCCTGCCGGGACGTCACCGATCGAAGCTCGACCGACCCCATCAGCACTGAACACCAACTCGCCCTGAAGAGTGTCCATCTCAGCGCCTGCGATCAGATAGCTCACACGCGACACCCGGGCGGCGAGCGAGTCGGGGATCTGCAGGGCGATCTTGAAGGCCGCCGTCGGCGGGCTCGGGCCCATCACCGCACGTTCGTTGCGATCACCGCAGGAGAGCAGAAGCAAGGACAGTAGCAACAGCGGAAAGGCGCGCATCATCCACCTTCCCCATTGCCAAAGACCGCCTCTACATCGATCCGCCCCGTCGCCGGGCGTGCCGTAATCTGGACTTCAGCCGCCGAACTGGCACCCAGGCCATCGGCGACGGTCAAACGAAAGACGTAGATCCCTGCCTCGGGTGGTGTAACACGAGCTACTGGTTGGGCAGCATCCACGATCGGCACGGCGGCAGGGCCCTGAAGTTGAATCCAGGAGAAGGTCAAGCGATCGCCATCCGGGTCTGTACTGGAACTGGCATCCAACATCGCTGTATCGCCGGCGAAAATGACCAGATCGTTGCCGGCATCAGCCGATGGTTTGCCATTCGGATCCACAACCTGCGCCGCCGAAACATGTACTTCGTCCTGCGCGCTGCCGCCCTGGGCATCAATGACGGTCAGGCGAAAGACATAGTCGCCCATTTCGGGCGGTATCACGCGGGCTCGATGGCGGTCACCCTCGACGATGGCCACAGCGGGGCCGGAGATCTGCACCCAGGCGAAGACGAGGTCGTCCCCGTCCGGATCCGAACTACTGCTGCCATCCAGGATGATTTCAAGACCGACCGAGGTCGTGCCGTCACTGCCGGCATCAGCTGTGGGTGCTGTGTTGATCGGGATCGGCGCCTGGCTGGTCACCAGGATTCTGACATCATCGCGTCCGGTAGCGCCAGCCTCGTCGGCTACGGTGAGGCGGAAGATGTATTCGCCTGGAACCTGGGGCACGATTTGCGCCTGCGGTGAGTCAGCATCAGCAATGGCTACCCAGGCGGGACCACTGACAAGGGCCCAGGCGTAGTCGAGATCTTCACCATCCTCATCGGCGCTTTTGCGGCCATCCAGCTGCGCCTGTTCACCCGCCTCCACCAGTCGGTCTGACCCGGCATCGGCCGAGGGCGGCTCGTTGGCCGGAAACAGTGGACCATCCTCCGTGCACCCGCTCCATGATATGGCCAGAGCGGCGAGAAGGATGATCGCAGGCCGGGAAGAGGAGAGGGGGGAGTGGGTCACGACATGCCGGGGAGTGAGGTGTGTGAGGTCAGGAGGTGGTCGGTCGCAGCGTCCAGTGACGCAGGGTTGAAGGTTGCCTGGCGATGACGGTGGAGGGTGCAGGCAGGGGATGAGCACATGCCACAATCCACATCAGAACGCAGATGCTGTAACGCCCCCACAGATTCCAGTGCGTAAGGATCTGCAGGTACAGATCACCCCGACTGGCCGGGATCCAGGAAGCCAGCGGGTGAACGAGCGACAGCGAACCACCCTCCGCGAATTGCCAGAGGGCGACAGAGCCACCCATGTAGAAGCTCACGACATGCGTCATCCACAGCAAGCCGAAGGCCACCGTGCCCCAGCCGAGGCGCCAGGAGGTGGAGCGCCCCGGGGTCGCGGCAAATACTGCCCCCAGGGCGACGAGATTGAGATAAATCGACTCCTGGCCGGTGGCCAGCAACCGGAAGGAACGCCCAACCGGTGGGTGGTACGCGTAGAGGACGGCGTCGCCGTCTCGGATCAACTGGAAAGGCACATCCAGCCACACAGTCAGGCTGTTCACGGCCGGTGCCACCAGATCGAGATAGTCCACTCCCCACCCGAGCCAGAGCCCCATCAAGAGGCTGGAGGCGACGACGAATCGCAGTAGGAAGTGAACGGAGACGGTCACGGTAGGTCAGTCTCCACTGCGGTGTTGAGCCAGTAGAGCCAGAGACCGAGGACGAAACCAATGTTGGCCACGACCATGACGTAGAGGTGGAAAAGATCGATGTGAGCCGGCGACCAGTGAGCGACGAGACCGAGCACGACCAGACGCAGTGCACTGTAGGCGGCGAAGGCCGGAATCACCAGCAGCAGACCCTGGAAACGGACCAGGCCTCTGGTGGGAAAGGCGAGAATACAGGCCAGACACAGGAACAGGGCAAAGATCCCCGTGCACTCGAAGGTGACCCGATACACGATGTCTTCAACCTGCAGAAGGCAGAACACGGCCGTCGCCGTGGGCTCTACGACCTGAGCAGGCAGACCCAACAGACCCAGGGCCAGGCGTGCCAGGTGCGTCAAGGGCAGCATATACACATGCACCCACAGCGTGCGGCTGAGTTCGAATACGACGGCGAACCCTGCCAACCAGCCGATGAAGCTGGCGACAAAGCGCACGGTCGAACGACCCTTCAGGGCCTCCAGAGCTGGTGTGACCATCAGCGTCTCATCCGGAACTGTGGCGAATCAGCCCAGGACGAAGGCGACGACGAGTTGGCCAATAGCACCACCGACGACGAGACCCGCCGCGGCAATACCGAGAATGAGACCACGTCCCATCCAGAGCAGGCAACGCCGCGCAAAGGGCGGCATGGCCGATACGGTAGACATCCTTGTCTCCTGCAGCATCAGAGCACGTCAGACACACGTGTCCAGGGGAGTCCAGACACGTGGATCCAGTGCCCCTGTGACCGACGGGGTCACGGGGAGAAAACGTATAAACCTCTATTCGATGTATCGGCACTTGGGGGGCTGAGCTTGAGTGGCACCGGTCAGAGATCGACGGCGCGAAAGTGCTATTTCAGCAGCAGAAGGGGTCGCGCGATGCGCAGGTCGCTGCTCTGGAGCACGTATACGTAGGTACCGGAGGCAACGAGCTGGCCCTCATCAGTTCTGCTGTCCCACACGATCTGGTGGTTGCCGGCTGATTGCACCCCATCCACTAGAGTACGGATGCGTTGGCCTACACTGTTATATATCGACAATTCGACCGATTCCGCCTGTGGCAGATCGAATCGAATGGTCGTTTCGGCGTTGAACGGATTCGGGAAGTTCTTGTGCAATTGCAGTTCCCGCGGCCGTGTGGTGATGTCCCGCTGGGCCACTTGGACCCGCAGACCTAGTGTGCCGCCATTGAACTGGCCTTCTAGTTGCACCTGCGAAAACGCCGGCAGGATGGTACCCGGTTTCGGTCCAACCCGGAGCAACTCACCAGGCCCATCGACGGGGTAAGGAATTGCCAGGCCGACCTTCAGCGTCCCTTGGTCATGCTGATGGACGGCGAGGGCCCCTGAAAGATCTGCGGCTGGTCGAATCACTGCGGCCGTCGGTAACCCGTGGATCTGCAGGTCACCTGCGAGGATGTGCCGACGTTCGTCGGCGACCAGAACCAGCTCAGACCCATCTCGTTGCCACGATACAGCGATCATCTCCGGCAGGATCTTCGAGACCGAATCATCCGTTTGGGGCTGGGGATGATTTGCCGACGAATCAGACTGCACTGGAAAACGGTCGATCAGACCCAGGACACGCTGGATCACGAAGACGGCATCGAAAGCATCGATCAAGCCTCCTGGTGCCAGGGCATCGACATTTGCCGCCAGCGAGTCGCGGTCTGCCAATGTGATCAGGCCGACGGCATGAGCGAGAATCCGGCTTGCGTCATAGGCCTGCAGGGTGCCGTTGTCGTCAGCATCACCCAACGGGTCGAGGACCAGATGGTCCACCTGACGCACGGTGGCGGCCCCACTGGCGTCCAGTGAATCCATCACACTGACGATCAGACTGTCGTCGTCGGCTACCTGCATCGTACCATCATCGTCCACGCCTGCACCCGGTGCACCCACGGTCAGCAGCGTGCCAAAGAAAACAGAGTCGTCGACCGTCGATTCGAGCAGTTGCAGTGTCTCGACCTCGCCTGTTCGCACATTCGTCGTCGTCGCCACCAGTGTCTCGGCTGTCAGGGCGTCGAAGTTCGTATCGTGGTCGATCATTCGGATGCGGACCGTGTCGCCTGGCGACGACAATACGGTCGCCGCCAGTTCACCATCCGTACCGATGACGACGAAGATGCCGTCACTCAGCGTGTTCCACTCTGTGCGGCCGCCATTGAACAACAGGTGATCGATGGATAGATCCGATGTATCCAGCTGAGGCGAGGTTGTTACGTCGAAGGTGAGGGCCAGGAAGGTTCCTGGCGACGACGATGAAGCCCCCAGGGTTCGCCCGTGGATTCTCAACGTATCGGGATTGGCACCTCCCGCGATGGTATCCACATTCACGGTATCCCACGCGGCCATCAGGGTGCCGGTCGCATCGTATCCGGTGTAGGTGATCACGTCGCTGTCGTACAGCAGATCGAGATCGGCCTCGATCATCTTCAGCCCAGTCATCGCGGTCACGCGCAGGGGCAGGATGGCTGTGGATCCATATGTTGCGAAAGTGTCTGCCGGGGCCATCTCTACGGCAGGTGGCGAATTCAGCAGGACGACGACCTCACCCGCAGATGCATTGGCACCAGTGGCACCAGGTGAGCCGAGGATCAGATCCTCGATGCCATTGCCATCGACATCTATCGAGCTGACTGCGTATCCGGTCAGATCGCTGGCATCATCACCCAGGATGGTGATGTCGGCGGAGTCGGTCGCCAGATCGATCACGGACGATTGCTGATCACCGAAGACGACGTAGGCCTGGCCCGCAAACCCGGCGGCAAAGGGTGCCCCGACGAGCAGGTCGTCCATCCCATCACCATTGGCATTCAGCACAGCGACAGAGAAACCAACATTGTCGCTGGCTACAGCTCCCCAGACGGCAAACTTCACGTCTTCTGGCACAGCCAGGTCTGTCAGGCCCGGCAAGACCGTTCCGTCCACAACGAATACCTTACCCGCCGCCGTTCGACCCGATGGGCTCTCGCCATTGGCCCCGATCGCCAGGTCGGGTACATCGTCGTATGTCAGATCGCCAACGGCGATCGAATACCCCGCCTGACCGAATTCGAGATCCCCCTTGACGATCGCATACAGAGGTGACAGGACGGTCGAGGGGATGGAGTATGTTCCTGCCGGAAATTCGGCTTTGTAGTTGGCACGTCCCTCGATGACGTAGACTTCACCGCCATTGTCCTCACCATCAGGATTGGCAAGAAATGCCGCGGCGATGACCTCTGCGAGACCATCTGCATCCATGTCTTCGACAATGATATCGTTGCCAAGATTGTCGCTTGCATCGCGACCAAAGATCACAAAATCGGCGACGTGCAGGCCGAGGTTGTAGGTCGCAGCCAACTCATTGCCGGACCCTACTGTGTCGGCGTAGATGATGTGCACCCGGCCTGCCGCCGGGCGGCTGGGCCCTTCAGCCTTGGGCGCACCGACCACCAGATCATCGACTCCGTTGCCATCGATGTCGCCTGCGGCCAGGCCTGTGCCAACTTCTTGACCCGCCCCGCCCGTCAGGGTCACGTCGGCGCTGGTCGTGCTCAGATCGATCGTCGTGCCGGACCACGTCGAGTCACCATAGATGACGTAGGCGATACCAGCATTGGTTCCAGCCGCGGGGCTGGCAAAGGGTGCACCGGCGATGATGTCACCGATCCCGTCGCCATTCAGATCGCCCGTGGCGATGCGTTGGCCGAATTGCCCCGAGGCGTAGTTGCCCTCGATGACGACATCCGGCGTTGCGACGGCCAGATCGATCGTCGTTGCCAGTGTGTCACCCGTTCCGAAGAAGACATACACCCGGCCGGCGAAGGCGCGCCCCCCGGGAGAGGCCCCGGCGGCCCCGAGAATGAGATCCTTGAGGCTGTCACCGTTGACATCTCCAGCCCGGACCGTCAGACCAACAAAGCCGTTGGCGTCCGCGCCAACAATGCGGGTGTCGCCGTTCACGACGCTCAGATCGATCGTTGTCGCCGCAACCTGAAGCGGTAAGAGCAGGGTGGCGAAAAGGGAGAGGAGGTGGCGTCTCATTTGGCGAGCACCATCTTGCCTGTCGCCGCGTGGCCATTGGCACGCAAGTGATGGAAGTACGTGCCCGCTGCCAGATGTTGGCCATGGTCGCTGCGACCATCCCAGACGACTGAATGACTTCCGGCGGTCTGCGTCGTGTTGACGAGGGTCCGAACCTGCTGACCCAGGGCATTAACGATGACCAGGTGGGCGTGGCTCGCCTCCTTCAGTTCATAACGGATGTGCGTCGTCGGGTTGAAGGGATTCGGCATCGCAGGGCGGAGGATGAAGCGGCTTGGCGCCACCACCGAGGGAGCCGAACCGGGGCGCACTCGCCCAAGAGCCTGGCCACCATTGAACGTGATCTCCCGAATCTGCGGTGCGTCAGCACCCGAGAATTGCAGAATCTCCAGTGATCCCTGCATGGGCGCCGCACTGGCAAAGGCGACACGCGTCGTGCCCGTGTCGGGGTCGAATCTTGTGAGCAAGGCATTGTGCAACGCCTCACCGGCGACGATGTCGCCATCGAAACGATCCAGCACGAGATGGCCGGACAACAGCTGCGTGTCACCGTCCACGACGACACGCCAACCCTGTTCACTGGCTTCCAACGCGACAGGCACGAAGACCGGGGCACGCTTGCTGCTGGCACCCGCCTCTGGCTGCGGATGATTGTCAGCGTCCTTCTGCTGAATCGGGAAGCGCGGCAATAGCCCCACACGATGTTGCAGCACCAGGCTGGCATCGAAGGCTGTGATCGGCCCAAAGGGCGCCTGCTGATCGAGGTTGGCCGCCAGAGAGTCGCGACCACTGAGGGTCACGGCACCGACAGAGTGTTCAAGAATCAGGGACGCGTCGAAACCACGGACATTGCCATTGCCACTTGCATCGCCGAGGGGATCCACGGTCATCGTGAAGATCTGAGTACTTCCCGTGTCGCCCAATGCAGTAAAGGCGTCGCTGTAGCTGACCCAGAGAGTGTCACCCTCCTGTGCCAGCAACACGCCATCATCGTCGGGTCCTGTGGCCCCGAAGGCCGTGATCAGACTTGAGAAGAAGAAGCCTGCCTGCGCCGCGGTCTGTGGCAAGCGCAAAGCCTCAGATTCACCACTGCGACCATTGTGAACCGCCACGTCTGTCGTGTCGTCGGCGATCAGATCTGTGTCTTCCAGGCGAATGTGCAGGGTGTCACCGGGTTGCATGACGACGGTGGCCGTCAGTACACCGTCGTCGCCACCAAACACGACGACGGCATCACAGCGTTCGACGGTCGAGCCCGATGCATCGAGATCATCTGTGTGGCAGACGTCGATATCGACACTGGCGAAGGCCTGCAGTTGGCCATCACCAGGAATCGGGGTCAGACCCAACACAACGTCGATGGACGTAGAGAATATGCCTGTGGATCCGCCGGTTTCCGACGCTTGCAGAGTTTCACTGTCACCATTCCCCGTCACCAGCACATCGACCTGGTCCACCGAGCCACTTACATCTGCATCGTTGTCCGTGACCAGAATGGTGATCGTGCCATCAAGATTCACCACCGACGGAGAAGCGGATACGACGGCATCATCACCGACCAACGTAATAGAGCCGTCGTCGACGGTCGTCGTCGGGGAGCCATCGTTGAGCAAGACGTGGGGTAGCGTGACCAGACTCGTCGTGGGCACGCGAAGATCGACGACTGTGCCGAACAACTGCAGCACAACCTCGTCGCCGGCGATCGCATCCGTTGCCGTGGCGCCAACGAAACGCAGCGTATCGCCGCTGACACCGCTCACACGGATCGTGTCGGCAAGCCAGGTCTGCATCGTTCCCATCACATGCAGGCTATCGACGAGAAACACCTGCGGATCGAAAGCGATATCGAACTCTGCCGAGACAATGTTGTCGGGGCTGACATCAGCCAGATTCAGGGGAAGAACCAGAACCGTCCCATAGCCGATGGATGTGTCTGGAAGCGATACATCCACGGCGGCGGCGGGCAGTACCGAGAGGGACCAGAAAACGAGCAGCCGTCTCCAGGTGCGACCTAGCACGGTAGATTTCCGTCTTCCCCGTTGCATCATCATCCTCATCACCCCACTACCGCAACAACAGCAGCTTACCGACTTCGTGCCGGTGATCCGCGTCCAGAACGAGGAAGTAGACGCCACTGGCGACAGATCGCCCGGCATCATCCTGGCCGTACCAGCTGAGTTGATGGAATCCAGCGACCTGCTCGTCGCCATCCAGCAACGTGGCCACACGTTGGCCCAACGCATCGTAGATCGTCAACCACACAGGCACGGCCGCCGGCAATTGGAAGCGAATGCTCGTGCTCGGATTGAATGGATTGGGCACATTCGCGAGCAAAGCAACGCGCTGGGGTTGTAATCGTAAGGTCGGTGTCGACGCGGCAACCCAGCTGTGCTGGTCCGTCGACAGGCCGCGAGCACGAGCGATGTGCACGCTACCCAGGGGAGCACCGGGCCAACTCTGGAAAGCCAATCGTAGTCTGGAGGTCGGTTGCCCGTGGCCAGCGAGTAGAATCTGTCCCTCTTGCTGGCTGGGCAGAATCAGTGTCCCGGAATCGACGACGCCATCAAAATGCAGCGCCCGGTGATCGAAGCGTATATCCAGGGCATAGGATGTCGACGAAACGGGCAGCCCAATGTCAACGGGGTAGGTCGCATCATGGCCAGATCCGGTCAGGTCGTGCAAGGTTAGACCGTCGAGGGTCGTGATCCTGGTTTGTGCGGTCTTGCCGCTACCGTAGTGCGTGCCAAAGACGCCAGCCAAGACAAAGAAGTCCTCCAGATCGACCCTGCCATTGCTATCGAGATCGAAACGAGCGTCAAAGTCGGCACTGGCTGCCTGGCGACCGAGATGGCCAACGAAGAGGAAGAAATCTTCGAAACCGACCGAACCGTCGCCGTCGAAATCGCCGGCGGCTAGCACAACATTCACGTCAACAGTGACACTCGGTGTCGACTCAACGCCATCCGCGCCAAGCGCTGTGAGACGATAGTGATGAAGGCCTTCCGCTGTGACACCGGCATCGGTATAACTGCCTGCGGCGATCGGTCCAGCAACGAGCTCGAAGGAACCGTTCGTTAGTGATCGATACACCAGATAGCCCACGTTGTCATCTGACGTCTGCCATGCCAGCCGGACCGCACCGGCTCCCAGAGAAGCGGCGAGGCCGGCGGGTTGCTCTGCCGTGACGGCCGTAGCGGGAGTGGTGAAGGAAGCGACGGCACTTGTGACTGGGCCATTACCCCAGGCATCGACCGATGAGACCTGGTAGAAATACTGCGTGGCAGCTTGCAACCCTGTCACAGTCACGCGGTGCTCCGTCATCGCCTCGTTGGTACCAAAGCTACGGTCGAGATTGTCGGCTTGCGTACCCAGCACGACAAATCCATCGGCCCCCTCATTCGTCGACCACTCGACGGCTGCGGAGACGGGTGTCAGAGAGCCGATTGACGGCAGTGTTGTAATGGCTGGTGCGAGCAGATCTGCCGCACCTGACGTGGTGAAGCTGACCAGGCTGGACCTTGCCGGGCCATTGCCGGGGCCATCGCTGATCTCTACCTGCGCCTGATAGGTGACACCCGGCGTCAGGTCAGTCAGTTGTATCTGTGCATCTACACCGGGTTGGGTCAGAGCGTGGGTCTGGTCCAGGCTCTGATCACCAAAGCGAATCGTCGCGGTGGAAGCTTCGTCTGAAGTCCAGGCGAGAGTCGCTGCGTTGTCCGTGACACTGCGCAGCGTGGGTTGAGCTACAAACCTCGGCGCCTGCGTGTCGGCATCGGTGCGGGTGGTGAATGTATAGAGCGGGCTTCTCGAAGGACCATTGCCACTGGGATCAGCCGATGCTGCCAGCAGGTGGTAGGTTGTACCCGCCTCCAGCCCCGTAATGAGTGCTTGATGCTCAAAGTCATGTTCGGGCACATACTCGGCGAGTAACTCCTCCCCATCGTCATCCACGAGAAAGACACGTGTGTCACTGACTTCGTCCGTCTCCCAGCCGATTAACACGTCGGAGTCGCTGCGTGACAGTTCGGTGGGGCCAGCAATAAAGACAGGTGACGTCTGGTCCTCGGTCGAAGCTGTTGTGAAAGCCAATTGATCGGCGTCAGGTCGCACGACACGAGCCGCACCAGGGCGGCGCTCGCCGAAGACGGATGTGTGGCCGGCAACATCGGTAGATAACACCGCAAAGAGATAGCGGATTCCAGCGCGCAAACCTGTCACGGTCACGCGATGCGTATTGCCAAGACGTTCGGTCTCAAACAGCTCTTCGTCGGCTGTGCCGAGTGTCGATTCTGTGCCGACGGCAACGCCGCCGAAGCAGGGCTCGTCATTCGTCCAGATAAATGTCGCTGACTCGTGTGAAGCAACGACGACGGGTCTGCGCCAGTAACGTGGGGGGCGTTCATCGGGGTCAGCACTTGTGCGCACGGAGCGATTGTCACTAAAGCGTCTGTTGCCACTGCCGTCACTGGCGCGAAGTCTGTAGTGATAGCGCGAGCTTGCATCCAGACCAGTGACCAGCACCTGATGGCGACGTTTGAGCCGCTCGTCGCCAAAATCGCGATCATAGTCGCTGTCTCGGTCACCCACCTCGACCCAGCCACCTGCAGGTTCATCGGTTCGCCAACTGAGCAAGAGCGAAGTGGCCGTAATACGCTCGACCTGAATGTGACGCAGTTTCGGGGGTCGTGTATCGGCGACGTCGCTCGTCGCCACTGCCAGGACGCGACTGCTGACGACCCCGTCATCGCGATCATCACTTGAAGCCGCCTGCAGGAAGTAGGTCGTTGCCGCCGCCAGTCCCGTCAGCGTGACACGGTGGTGGCGTCGGTGCCCGGTGAGGGCAACCTCCTGATCAAGATTGACACTGCTGCCATACTCAACCGTGCTCGTCGCCGGACGATCGGTCAACCATTCGACCAACAAGGACGATTCGGTACGGGCCACGACGTCAGGTCCCGAAAGAATGCGCACGGCAGGGCGATCATCGTCACTGCGCGTCGTCACTGTCAGGGTCGGAGCTGTTTCCTCGTTGCCATCAGGATCGGTGGAGAAAACCTGCAGATAGTAGGTTGTACCGGGCTGCAGATGCGTGAGTGTGAGACTATGCCGACGAGTCAGGTCGTTGTCTGAAACCTGCAGATCTAGGGAGTTGGCACTCAAGCCGTACTCAATACGGCTGTCACTGATTTCGTCCGTTGTCCACTCGAGGGTAATACTCGTGTCGGAGCGACGAATGACACGCGGTGATCCCACCATCACGGGCGGCACGTTGTCGATGATGCTCGCCGTGCGAAAGCTGAAACTCTCAGAGCGCGTGGGGCCATTGCCGGACAAGTCCGTCATCAGGACGCGACAGTGGTACGTCGAACCTGGAGACAGGCCCGTGAGCGTGTGCTTGTGATCTCGTCGCGGCTCTGCGACTTCGAAGATCTCACCGAAGTCGGTATCCCGACCAAACTCGATGACGGCGCGCGCTTCCTCACTGCCCTCCCAACCGATGATCACCCGATCATGGAGGGTTTTCAGGACATAAGGCAGCAATCGGAAACGGGGTCGATCATCGTCGTCATCAGCAGCAGTAATGAAACTCAGATCGCGACTCACGACCTCGTTGCCACTGGCATCAGATGAGAGGACGCGATAGTGATAGACCGTACGCGGTGTGAGGTCACTGAGGACCAATTGGTGATGATGGACGAGTCGACCATCTTCGACGGAGGACCCGTAGTCCTCGGTGATCCCGAATTCGGTACGTGACGTCGCCGCTTCCTGCGTGTTCCAGACGATGACTGCTTGCGTGGCCGTGCGACGGGTAACGATGGGTACGCCAATCAGCGACGGTGGATCGTTGTCGATCAGGGGCGTACGAAAACGAGTTTTCTTCAGCGCCGAACTGTTGCCCGAAGCATCCGTGGAACGAATTCGCACGTAGTAGCGAGTGCCAGGCTCTACATCGACCCAGACTTCGTGGGCCGTCACGAGCTCGTCGATGAGAATGCGTTCGTCATTACTGAAATTGGAGTTCGTCGAAATCTGCACGAAGCTGTTGCTGATCTCATTCGTCGTCCAGCTGATCAAAGCCCGATCAGGAGCCGCCGTTACATGGGGACCGAGGATGATCCGGGGGGGGTCATCATCGGGTCGCGACCGTGTAACAAAGAAACCACCCTTCCACGGCGATGAATTGCCCGAGGCATCTGTCGATCGCACACGGTAGATGTAGAAAGAAGCGGGGCTCAGACCGCTGAGTGCGACGCCATGTGAAAGCGTCAGATCTTCAACTGAGATGCGCTCACAGGAGATGGGTAGCTGACTTGCCGTGGTAAAATGCCCCAGTTCACCACGCTGCAATTGCTCCGCGACGGTGTCGTCATCCTCGTCGGACAGTTCGCCGGACAAGCCCGAGACAACTTCATCCACACTTCCGACGCTGGGTCGAAAACGAAGTCCACAGTAGGTGACTTCGCTCGAGCCTTCTTCGTTGGTTACCCAACCAACATGTGCGCTGCTGTGGGTGACACTCGTAACCACGGGTCCCTCGACGATTGCCGGTGGCTGCTGATCAGGTGTGGCCGTGATGTATTGCTGCTTGATTTCGGTGTCACTACCTGTGGCGCTGGTGACGGTGAGGCTCACATCGAAGGACCCAGCCTGCTCATAGGTGTAGCGCGGGTTCTGCTGAGTTGACGTGCCCCCGTCTCCGAAGTCCCATGCATAGATGTCGGCGTCCTCTGACGAAAGATTTTCAAAACGTACTTCCAGAGGGGCCGGGCCATCGAGGGGGTGACCGGTGAAATCGGCTTTTACGCGCGGCGCCACGATCGTCACCGAACCATCCACCACGGTGACGGCGGGATCACCATTGTTGAAAAACAGGCTGGCAATCTGCAGCGGTGATGTGGATCCCGGGGACGCGTCCTCAGGGACACTGATGGTGATAAACAACAGCGTGCCATCACCGCTTACCTCGGAAGAGGCCGTCGCCCCCGCCAGCAGCATCTGGCCGTTGGCGGCCCCACCATCGGGAACCAGTCGAGCATTGGCCGCCAGACTCCATCTGGAGGTCAGCGACGAGCGGCGATCAGCACTGAAACTTGATGTGGGTAAGACGGACGCATCGAAGCGGATATCGGCGTTCAGCGACAGAATCAGCGTGCCTTCTTCGACACCGCTGATCGTCATCGGCACAAGTGCCGTCTCCCCCGCCGCCAACTCCAAGGCAGGCAGAGAGACTTCGACGGCATTGGCCGCACCAAAGGCCAGGGCCTGAAAGACGAGAACGGCACACAGCGAGAGAGGTCGTTTGATCACCTCTCTCGCTGTGCGCCATGTCCCGGACTGTGCCGAGATCATGTTCACGGCGTTCCTCTCTCACCGCACCCCAGGGCGCGGTCTAGCCTCATCGCAAGAGCGACATCTTGCGTGTCATGGTGATCGAACCCGTGTGGAGACGATAAAAGTAGATACCAGATGCAACAGACTGACCCGCCTGATTCAGCGCATCCCAACGTACCGTGTATTGGCCACTGGCCTGGTGCTCCTGCACGAGGGTGGACACGGTCTGACCGACTGCATCATAGACCGTCAGTGTCACGTGGGCGTCCTGGGGCAAGGTGTATTGAATCTGTGTCTCTGGGTTGAATGGATTGGGCCAGTTCTGACTGAGCCCGAAGACCTGTGGTACGGCCAGCGCTGCCGGAGAGTCAACGACTTCAACCGGTGACAGACCGCCATTGAGATTTGCCGATTCGATCGTCAGGGCGGAAACCAGTTCCACATCGGCCAGTGGTTCGATGGCGATGTGCAGAATGCTACCCTGTCCAACACCACGACTCTCGGTGCCGGCAAAGGCGATGCGTAGTTGCCCATCTTCTACATGACTGGCCACCTCGTAGTTGCCAGTGAGGTCGGACCCTGTCACGCCAGCGATGCGGATCTGGGCTGGATCAAAGCCAATTGTCAGGTTGCCAGCCAGCAGATCCTCTGCCTCGGACACGACCAGTGGCAACTGTACCCGACCGTCGATCGCCTCGGGCGAGCCCAGAGCAAGACGGCGACCGATGGCTGCACGCTTGTAGGGATGCACGGGGGTTCCTGATTCAACATCTGGAAAGCTTGCCTCGAGTCCAACTACGTAGCGCAGGATCAACACCGCATCGAAACCGTTGAGAGGGATCGCGCCGACTCCTGGTGCACTCACGTCACCAACCAGCGTTTGGTATGCGTCGAATGTGACGGAGCCGACGTTTTCCTGCAGGATCAAGGATGCGTCGAGGGCCCGCAGCGTGCCATTGCCGGATGTGTCACCCCAGAGAGTACCGGATGTGGCCGCCGTCAAAGTCGCCAGGGAACCATCGTCGCGAAGCTCATCTACATAGTCTGTTTCTATTAGGTCTTGTGGACTGACCTGCAGAGTGCCATCCTCAGCACTTCCCGCTGCACTGGATGTGGGCGCACCACCAGGTAGTTGGAAAATCGCTGTGTTGACGCCGGTCTCCCACAGTGTCACGGTCTCGACCTCGTTCGCCACACTCTGGTTCGTCACGGTGACCTGAATCGTGTCCAGTGCCCCCGGATCAACGTTGAGATCCGCGTCCTGTACTTCGATACGCAGAGTACCACCCGCCTGGACTCCGGCGCTGGCGGTCAGGGTTCCCGTCGTGCCACCGAGAATCGTCAGATCGTTGCCAGCGGGAGGACTGATCGTCTCGCTGCCGCCGACATCATTGAAAGAGTCGACATATTCGGCACTGACCACGTCACCGGGGGCGATGCCCAACAGACCATTCTCCGAACTGGCGGCAGAGGCGAAGACCGTGGTGATGGCGGCAGTGAAAGTTCCCGCTGCAGCAGGTGGCGACGCGGCTTCTGTCAGACTGACCGTTTCGGTGTCACCCGTCGTGGTATTGATAATCAAGGCCGTAAGAGGACCATTGCCGACCTCGTCCGGATCGATCACGGTAACCGTGATCTGATCTCCGGGATTCAGTGTCGTGGGTCCAAGGGACATGGTTGCCGTCGTACCACCACCGATGGTCAGATCACCCGGGGTCGTGGCGATGGTCTGCGGGCCACCTGTTGCATCGTAGGGATCGTCGAAAGACGCGCTGATTTCGTCGCCCGCCTTCACATCCAGCAGATTGTTGCCACTGCTCGCAGCTGAACCAAAAACGGTGGTGATCGTACCAGCGAAGGTGCCGGACGCGCCCTCGGTGAGCGTTACAGAGTGAGTGTCACCATTGTCATCATTTGAAATCGTCGCTGTCAGCGGACCTTGTCCTGCCAGGTCAGCATCCACAACCGTAACTGTGATGTCATCCCCTGCATCCACTGCCGCTGGTGACAAAGCGAGTGTGGCCGTGGTGCCGCCGGTAATTGTCAGATCACCAGCTGAGGTACTGACCGTCTGCGGACCACCAGACGAACTGTATGGATCGTCAAAACTGGCAGTGACCGTGTCACCTGCCTGAACATCCAATTTCGGGTTGTTGCTGGCAGCAACTGAAAAGGCCGTGGTGATCGTGCCCGAAAAGCTGCCGGCTGCGCCTTCGGTGAGACTCACTGTCTCTGTGTCGCCATTGTCCGTATTCGTGATCGTCGCTGTGAGCGGCCCCGCGCCGGCCAGGTCTGCGTCGTCCACCGTCACCGTGATGTCGTCACCGACGGCAACAGTGCCTGAGATCCCGATCGTCGAGGTCGTCCCGCCGATGATCGTCAGATCACCCGCTGTGGTGGCAACTGTCTGGGCGACACCATTGGCATCGAAGGGATCGTCGAAGCTAACGGTGACGGTGTCACCAGCCTGCACATCCAATGCCGGATTGCTGCTGGCGGCGATGGAAAAGGCGGTGGCAATCGTGCCGGAGAAGCTGCCGGCGGCCCCCTCTGTCAGACTCACCGTTTCTGTGTCGCCGTTGTCTGTATTGGTGATCGTCGCCGTCAGTGGCCCCGTGCCCGTCAGGTCGACATCGTCGACCGTGACCGTAATGTCCGCGCCTACTGCGACACTGGCCGAGATTCCGATCGTCGACGTGGCACCACCGATGGTGATCAAGCCGGCCGTTGCTGTCACAGCGGCTTCATTCAGCTCGGCGAGTGTGAAATCAAGTGAAGCACTTGTCGGTGACGTGGTGCTAGCTGCTGAAAAGGCGATCTGGATCAGGGCGCCTGACCCCGGGACGGCCAGCGGAAGCGAGCTGGCCATGGAGATCCTGATTTCATCGATGTTACCCGCCGCCACGTCCTCAACGATGTTGTAGGCGAGATTCCAGCCGTCAGCAGCTGTACCACTCGTCAACACATCCGTCGCTGTGGCCACATCGCTATCGTAGCGCAGGAACAGGTCAGCGCCCGTGATGTTGTCGCCTACGGGTGCATTGCTGATCGTGATGTCGACCAGATTGCCCGTAGTGCCTGTCGTAAACACCACACTGGGTGCGGTCAGAGACGGTTGGGCGAAGGCTGCCGTCGTCAGTAGCAGCGTCATCGTCGTCATCAGGTTGCGGAAGCGGTTCATCGGTGCATCTCCAGGCGAATGAGCCCTTGGGGGTCATCCGGTGCATGATTGCAAGACACGGCAGTGTCTATTGTGTTTATCGGCGGCAAGAGCATTACAATCTGTCAATTACATTACAATCTGTCAATTAGCTGACAAAACGCCAACTCTTTTTTTCTTCCAGCCCTCAGGATCCGCCAATGATTGACCGCTTTTGAACGGTCGTTGTTGGCGATTCATCGGAACTGTTACACATTCCATAGGCAAGGTTCGTGCCGTTTCGTGACGACCATCACAACCACATGGTATCACATATAAATGGTTGAACATAAAGGAGTTAGGGCGCGTTTGGAGAGGTGAGACAAATGGGCAGCGAAAGTGCCTCTGGGCACTATTGGGCAAATCCCCAAATTGTGGGGTATTTGCCCCAATCTATTCGCTGAGATCGTGCTTCTGAATTCGGTAGCGCAGAGTGTCGCGACTCATTTTTAGAAGGGTCGCTGCCTTGGTCACATTGCCTTCCACCCGGCGCAAAGCTTCGCGAATTACTTCGCGTTCCAGGTGTTCGAGACTCATTCCTGCACTCGGGAGTCGCACGGTAAGGTCCCCGTCTTCGCTGATCGAGATCCCTGCACCACCAGGAGTCTTTCGATACGTACGGCGATCAATGACCAGATCATCGGCGCGTATGATCTCACGGTCACTCATCAACACAGCGCGCTCGACTACATTGCGCAGTTCCCGAACATTGCCAGGCCACGCGTAAGCACGCAACAGCAAGATGGCGCTCTGCCCAAGTCCTCGTTTGCCAACACCGTGGCGATCGGTGTACTCCAGCAGGAAGTGTTCGGCGATTCGCAGCACGTCATCTTCGCGATCTCGCAGGGGAGGAATCTGCATCGGCACCACATTCAACCGATGGTATAGATCTTCGCGAAAACGACCGGACTCAACAGCTGCCATCAGGTCGTCGTTGGTCGCCGCCAGGAAGCGCGTATTCACCTCATGCTCTTCCGTGCCCCCCAGACGGCGGAAACGGCGGGTTTCCAGCACACCCAGAAGCTTCGCCTGCAGCTCCACGGGTAGCAGGCTGATCTCGTCGAGCAGGACGGTCCCGCCAGAACCCAACTCGATCAGTCCTTGCTTGCGCTGTCGTGCGTCGGTGAAGGCACCCGCCTCGTGACCGAAGACTTCCGACTCCATAAGGCTTGCTGGAATGTTGGTGTAATCCACGGTGACGAAGGGGCCTTGAGCCCAGGGGCTGGCCTGGTGAATCGCTTCGGCAAGCAACGCCTTGCCGGTCCCACTCTCGCCTTGCAGCATGACCGTCGCGCTCGTCGGCGCGATGCGTTCCAGCAGACGCAGCAAATCCTGCATGGGTGGGCTATTGCCGATCAAGCGGTGCTTGTTATCGATCGTCGTCATCAGACAAACAGCGGACCAACGGTCAAGTCTGCCGTGAAAGGAGGCAGGGAAAATGCCTCCGCCACAAGATTGCAGATCGTGAGGAGCTCTTGTTTGCCCTGCGGTGCCAGGGTTGCCAGCTGCAACCGCGGGACATGATTGCGAAGCCACTGCTGTACAAAATCAGGCGGAACCTGCAGTTTACGGCAAGGCCAGATCATTTTGTCTGCCACCAAGCGGTCACGCTGCAATTGCCCGAAGGTCGACACTGGTTGCTCATTGAAGGTTGTGCGTTGAACGGACACCAACTGTGCACCCGCCTGCATCGCCTCTACAGTCATGACAGCTTCACATCCATGACGGAAATAGGCGTCTTCGTCGACGTCGCACAAATCTGGCTCCGCGAGGAACACGTGTTCTGCCGCTTGGCGACTGAAGAGTTTGAACCCTGAGTGAAAGTCCGGAAACTCCTCAATGCTCGTGACTCCCTGTAGTGGCAGAGGCTCACCAGAACGGGCGGCTGCGTAACTGAGGGCATCTAGCAGGACGCGATCAGCGAGCTCTTCAAGCTCACCACGAAGCAAACCCATGGGGCGATGACGACTGGCACGGCGGCCAATTACGAGTAAGTCCTCGGCACCAAAGCGACGACGCGCTGCCAGTGCGGCGCGAGTCAGGTTAACCAGCTCATTGGCAAAATGGTCGCCATCGGCATCGATGACGGCGATCCATTCCAGGCTCGGGTCCCGTAGTTTGTCTGCGCCATGACGCAGGGCACTCAACTTGCCCCGATTGCGCTGCGCCACGGTTGCCGTCACCGAGTATGTTGACGCCAGCTCCTTTACCTGGGCACCACCGCAATCGGGTCCGTCGGCAATCAGACAGACCGCATGCGGGTCATCGACCACATCGACGCAGGCCTCCACATTGTCTGCCAGCAGTTCGAGTTGCAGATCATGGTTGCCACCCGGCGGCAAATAGACGGGGATCAGAATGCCCGTAGACTGTTGGGTGATCCGCCGCGCTTCTCGCGCACTGTACTCGAGTCCATCGCGCGAAGATTCTGGTGAATTGTGGATCTGCATGATGGAGTTCCGTGCCCTGAGCAAATGTGTGATTGTGAGCCGCGACACGCCGACTCTAGCGGCGGCGGCCTATTGTGTGTTCATTCGTCGCAAGTGGATGCCGACCCTTCCGGTCTCGAAATACCCGGTGCATGATGCCGGTTGACGATGTCTGGGCCGAGATGTTTCTTGGAACGCACGACCCAAAGAGAATACAACCTTGATGACACAAACCAGTGACCACCAATCAACCATGACCACCGATGCCCTCGACGATGGCCCCATTCTCGTCGTAGACGACGATGATTCGCTACGTGAGCTTTGTTCCCGTGTGCTTATGGCCCAGGGACATGAGGTGCACACGGCGAGCTTGGCTGAAGAAGCATTGGCGCTGGCGGCGCAGAACAACTACCGCGTTGTCCTCCTCGATCTGAAAATGCCCGGCATGGATGGGATCGAGTGTCTTCGACGTCTCAAGGCGCAGGGTTGTCGTGCCGACATCGTTATGATCACCGGGTATGGCAATGTGCCCACGGCGGTCGAGGCCATGAAGGTGGGTGCACGAGACTTCATTGAAAAGCCCTTTCGACCGGATGACTTGCACGCCATGCTGCAGGATATTCTGGCACGCCAACGGCAAACCATCTCGGAGGATCCCATCGTCGCCTTCATTCAGACGAATGCGACAGAGATTGGCTCACGCAAAGATGTCGCCAACCGCCTCGGTGTCAGTCTCGAACGGGTTTCGGCGTGCGTCCAGGAACAGATGGGGCTGTCCTTTCGCCAATTCCTGCATGCCTGTCGACTCGACCTGGCGAAGCGTCTGCTGGAGAGCACCCAACTGGATGTCTCGGAGATCGCCGGACGTTCCGGCTTCCAGACAGTTCAGCACTTCAGTCGCGTGTTCTCCAAACGTGAAGGCGTATCACCGAAGATTTACCGACTCAAGAGTCGCGCCGAAAACTAGCGGCATCCAGATTCGACAACGATGAAAAAAAGCGCCCCACCAGCAGCTGGCGGGGCGCTTTTCCTATGCCCTGATCGGTCCCTTTTTTCTGCCGGATGAGGGCATGCTGCTAGCCGGTGGGGGCATCCGTCCAGACACCGTCGACCAACCGCTGGATCTGCATCGGGTTGTTGTCCTGCAACTCTGCTGGCAGCCGCTGGGACCGCACATTGTCGAAACACTGCAGCATCGTGAATCGCCGCAGGCTTGCGGGAATGCCCACAGCAGTGAAGCCTGCATGTCCTGTCGCCGGAAATGGGCCACCATGATTCATCGACGGCACCACGGCGACGCCCGTTGGCATCTTATCGTTGAGCAACCTCCCTACCTTGCGCCGCAACAGGGGTGCAATCCGATCGTAGGCAGCGTCGTCAGAACCCTCGGTGTCCGAATAGACGCAACCTGTGAGATTGCCCTCGAAGTGGCGGGCGATCTCGACAGCTTCGTCCAATTCTGCGGCGATGACGAAGAGGGACTCGTTGCCAAAGGCCTCTGTCTGCAACGTCTCGGGATCAGCCAGGAACTTCTGACCCGTAACGGTGAGCAGGGTGTTGGAATAGCTGAATCCTTCACCGGCCTCCGCTTCACCCCCAGTGACCAGTGTGGCACCAGCACTCGTGAGCGTCTTGACGCTGGCGGTCATGCCAGATTCAACACCTGAAGCCAGCAACGTACCCACTGCAGCCGCATCAAAGCGACCTGAGACGGCTTCTACAAAGGCATCGGTCTGTTCGCCCGCCACCAGAACGACGATACCTGGGTTGGTGCAGAATTGTCCGGTACCCATGAGACAGGAAGTCTGAAATTCTTCGGCGATCGCATCGCTGCGTTCACGCAAGGCGCCGGGCAGGATGTAGACGGGATTGACCGAACTCAGTTCGAGATAGATCGGCTTGCCCCCCCGATCGGCCGCCTCCTTGAGGGTGAGCCCCGCATGACGCGAGCCGGTGTAGCCAGTGCCGCCGATCAATGGATGGCTGACAAGTCGTTTGCCCACTTCATGGTCTGTGCGATAGATGAGTTGCACAGTGGCCGGGGGGAGTCCTGCCTCAGTAACCGCTACCAATGCTTCTTCAGCCAATAGACGCGACGTACCAGGATGCGACGAATTGGCCTTGCCGATCACGGGGCAACCGGCGGCAATGGCTGCGGCAAAGTCACCGCCGGCAACACTGTTGAATGCCAGTGGAAAATTGTTCGGACCAAACACAGCGACACCGCCCTCGACGGGGGCCAACATGGAACGAATCCCACTCGCCGTGTCGAGGGTCGGCATCGACCATGATCGATCACGGGCCGCCTGCGCCGCCTGGCGAATCTGGTCTGTCGTGCGTGGCAGTTCGATGTCGTTGAGGCGCGGTGCGGCAGGGTATCCTGTCTCACTGGCCGCCATGGCGACGATCTCGTCGCGACGCGCTTCGATGCGTTCGGCAAAAACTTCCAGGAATTTTGCGACACCCTCCGGATAGTGCGCCAGCAACTGCTCCGAGGCGACCGCTGCTGCCTCAATCGCTTCTTCGACTTCAGCGATACTGCTGACGGGATAAGTCTCGCCCGTAGGTTGACGTGTGCGCGGATTGTCGGGTTCAAAGGACCCCACTTGATCCGAATCCCGCCACTGGCCGGCTATTAAGACCGGCTGTGCCTTCGCCATGTTGTTGTATCTCCCTTACTTGGTGATGTCAGACGTTCTTGAGTAATTCTTGTCCATCCAGGCGCGAGCGGTAGCCCTGAACCATCAGCCCGGGGCGCCCAAGACTCTGGCCCGCCGTCTGTGTGTTGTGCGGGTCGCGATAACCAACGCGGACCATTCGCCGTGCCGTATCGGTTTGATTGATATGCGAACCGTGAATGGTGTGAATGCCGAACAGAACCACGTCGCCTCGACGTGCGGGCACGGCGATGGTGTCTTCAAGACGGTATTCATCAGTCGGTAGATGGGGAGTACAGGAACCCTCATCGGTCTCGGTGATGTGTAGCAGAGCCCCTTGTTTGTGCGACCCATCGAGAAAACGTATCTCACCATTCTCGTGCGATGTGTCGTCGAGGTGGACGAGGACGTCGATGAAATGACCGTCATCGTGCATGTAGAAGGGGTGATCCTGATGCATCGGAAAAGGGTGTCCCGTAGAGGGCGGTTTGATATGCATCGTGGAGTGATGCAACTCCACATTGGGTCCGATCAACTGGGATATGGCAGTGGTGAGATCGGGATGGGTGACGGCATGCATCCAGGCTCGCGAATACAAGTGCAAGTCATGCATGGCCGTCAGTTTCGATGACTTTTCCGTTGTCTCGTCCATGTAGGCCCGCCGCCAGGGTCCTGTCCACCCCTGACTCGTGGTGGCCCACTCGCTCACAAGCCGTCCCAGATCATCGTCGAGGGCGTCGATTTCCTGGGTGTTGAAGATCTGGGGGATATGGAGAAAGCCGTGTTCATGATAGAACGCGACCTGCTCGTTGCTCAGCATCTTGCCATCTCCTGGATGAAGGCCAAGAGGGGTAAGGTAACAACTCCCACAATGGTTACAAGGCAGATGCAGATGCAGGTACAGCCACTTGCGCGGGGGTCCAATGGGCATCACCAAGGCGGGAAGCCTGCAATTGGAAAACGGGCCGCTGGAGGGCGTCGGCGATCTGGATTGCGGGCAGATCTTCAGGCCAACGGGCACTCAACAGTGGCACCAGTCGACCCCTGTCTGGTCCTTCCAGCACTTCATATACATAGACAAGCCCAAGCCAGGCAAAGGCTGGCAGAGCGGCCTGTTCGGATCGCTGCCGCAGGAAGAATCGCAGATACGCTTGCTGTGTCGTACCTGCCGATACCTCAGGTCCTGAGGCCGGGTCTGTCGTCGTCGCCGCGCGAGGCGAAGCTGCTGCATCGCTGGCAGTTGACGACGAGGGAGGATTCCCCAGATACGCCCAGCGCAAGCTGGATTCGACTGCGGAGGGTGCCTTGATCGTCGGTGGACCGCCCGTCAATGGATCGACCAGCTCACCCTCGAGGGTCTTGCCGACGGGCACCCACCAACCTGTGAAGCGAAGGGGTTCAGGTGCATACATTGCCCAGACAGGCTCTGCCGCCAGAAAAGTGTGTCCACGACGTAGCCATCTCGCCAGCGCCGTATCTGGCTCGACAGGCCAGCGAAACTGGCGTTCGTCGTCGATTGCCAGCAGCAGATTAATCGCCAGCAGACCTGTCAGAAGTCGCGCGACCCAGATTCGTGCAACCCAGGCGGTCGCGTCGCTGCGCTGCGCTGCCGTGATGGTGCGAGCGCGCGGCAGGTACAGGACTGCGGCTACCCCCATCATCGCCAGCGGAAATGCACCCAGATCCATGAGCAACCACATACTCAGGTGTAGGCCTGCCACAAGCAGTGCCGCCACATTGCGACACCGATCTCGGGCAGTCAACACAAGGACCGGCACCAGAATTTCCACGAGCAGGGCTCCCCATGTGAGCAACCTGAACCATTGATCTGGCAGATGCTGAACACACCACATCCCCAGAGGTCTGGCCACGGCTCGGTCCGCCACGGCGAGGCGCACTGCATGACCTTGTGACCACCACGCCGGGCCGTCCTTAGAGATGAACGTTGTGAGGTAGATCCAGCAGATCATCGCCAACAACCCCAGCGCGGCGGTCGACGAAAGCCACGCAGGCCAACTGCCCGGGGCGCGCTGGCGTAGCGCATCGATACTCCAGCGCCGACCGATAGGCAGCACCAGACTCCACAGCAGCAGCTGGCAAACCAGGGCATCGTGGTAGTCGATGGTGTAACGCGAAGCGTATTGATAGCTGCAGGCACCGAACCACACGACAAAGACGGTCCAGCGCGAGTGCCACCCTACCAGCAGAGCGACGGTTGCGGTACCCAGCAGGGCGAGGGCGACGCGCAAGCTCAGTGCCGGATCCTGCTGGCCGAAGGGCAGGGGCCACTGATCATAGGCCTGCATCGCCAGCCAATCGTCCGCCAGGACCCAACCCCGATGGATGTCCCACAACAGAACACAGGCGAGGCAGATTCTCATCGCCGCAAGGCAACGATCATCGATGCGGCGAAATCGACACATCCACACCTGCAAGAATGCCAGAAGCAGGGATGCGCGAGTTCCGGCGTAGCCATTCACAAGTAGTGGCTCACAGATTTCTCAGCGAGTTGGGGACGCGCTGCTTTGTTCGCTGGAACGTGCTGTCCTTCGTCGTCGCTGGCCAGACACTATTAGACCGGTTGTCCTGTCACTCGAATTGCTGACGGAAACTCTCTAGCTGCTTTTGCAGATCTTCAATGTGCGTCTGTTGCTCTTCCACGCGCGTTTCCAATTTCTCCAGTCGCTCGACCTGCTCGACCGCTGGAACAACCCGTGGCGCCGCAGCACTCGATGCCGTCGCTGTCGCCGTCGGTGTCGCCGCGACCATGGGTGCTGCCGGCTCGCCAGCAAGTCGATGCGCAAATCGCGACTCTTTGCGTCCCGGTTGGCGTTCGAGCTGGATGACGAGTGAATCACTGCGTGCAACCAGATGCTGAATGGTTTGCTCCACTTGTCCAATGTCTTCGAAGGGATGCATGCGGCTCGCCCTGCCACGCAACTCACCCAGGGTCTGCGGTCCACGCAGCATGAGCTCACACAACACGGCCACTTCGGGGGGCTGTAATCCATACACCTCGCCGAAGACCTGCCTGTATTTGGCCACTCTCTGATCGGCCCCCGTTACAACCCGCGTCAAACCCATCGCCTGCAGTCGTTCCAGGGCAGATTCGACGGTCTGTTCGTCGATGTCGACGACGGGATTCCGATTAGATTTCTGGCGACAGGCAGCCGTCAGCGAGTTAAGGGTCAGCGGATAGTAGTCGGGTGTCGTGATCGCCTTTTCGACGAGACAAGCCAGCACCCGTTCCTCCACACGATCCAATTGTGGTTCGGGCATAAGTGCCCCCTGCGTGTCTTGCACAGGGTCCTGAGCAGGGGACGGACCCGACTGTGACTCAGCTTCTGCGTGTGGTTCATCACCGGACGGATCCGGGAACGAGTGGGTCGGTAGGTCTGTCATGAGCGTCCCCCTTGGATGTCGCCGTCAACTATGTGATCGCGCAGAGCCGTCACTGCCGCGTGCACAGCTTGCGGCTTGACATCCAGAATCAGAGCGGCTGTCGTCTGAATCTTGCCGCTCGCCGCAAGCAATGGTGCCAGATCGTCGGGATGATTCAGATCTTCGGGCAGCAACGAAGTGATTTGATCTTCAATAGGCCCTTGTCGCAGATGCCAGTAGATGGCCGCTGGCTGCAGGCGAAGGAAAATGAGATCCGCTCGGTGCCGCACGATGTCGAGCATCTGCGGGTGCAATTCAAGAAGTCCCACCTCAAGCACGACGAGCCCTCCCGGTCTTGAAGCCAGAAGCCCAGACACCAGCGAATCTGCGCACTGCAGATACGCCTGAAGGCCTTGCTCGTGCCGCAGTTGCCGTGGTGAGCGGCCCACTTCGTGAGCAATGCGGTGATCGAGATCGTGCACTGTGAGTCCCGTCAGAGCACCCAGATCATAGGCGATCTCACGCAGGCCACTACCGGGATGGCCCGTGATCGCCACAGGCCGCTGCAGGGTCACGATGGGCTCGTAGTCATAGTAATCGGGCGTCGTGGCGTACACAGCTACCCCGTCAATGCCGTGGGTGCATCGGACCAGAATCGGCGTACCAGTTGTACATGTAACGCGACACCTGCGGCGATGGCGTCGTCAGGGAAGTCGTAGTCAGGTTGATGCAATGCAGGATATGCGTCACGGCCTGGCGGTCGAACGCCCAGGGCGAAGAAAGCAGCCGGTATCCGTTCGGCATAAAAAGCGAAGTCCTCACCACCCATGACCGGATCGATATCGACGGGCGTCAGCGTTGCCGCCGCGGCCGTCTCAAAACCGAACTGCGTGGCCGCAGGATCATTGCTGAGCACAGGTGTTCCCTTGGTGATCGTCACCTCAGCGCGAGCTCCGTTTGCCGTGGCAATGCCTTCAGCGATCTGCTTGATGTGATGCATGGCTGCCGTCCGCGTCGTCGCTTGCAGAGAGCGGAGAGTGCCGCGCAGCTCTATGCTGGCTGAGATGATATTATCCGCCGTGCCACCATGCATCTGGGCCACCGTGACGACGACTGCATCAAGCGGATCCGTATGGCGTGAAGCGATCGTCTGCAGGGCGAGCACGATTTGCGCCGCAATGGGTATGGGATCAACCCCCTGATGCGGAAAAGCGGCGTGGGCTCCCTGTCCTTCGATCACAATGCAAAAGCGATCGGAGGAGGCCAGGAACGGACCGGTGCGGACACCCAATTCTCCTTGTGACAGGTAGGGCCAGCCGTGAAGGCCAAAGATCGCTCGGACGTCCTCGAGAGCGCCCTCCTCACACATGCGGCCCCCACCACCGCCGCCCTCTTCAGCAGGTTGAAAGAGAAAGCGCACGGGTCCCGGCAATTGGTCACCCATCATGGCCAGAACCTTGACGGCCCCAACCAGACATGTTGTATGCCCATCATGGCCACAGGCGTGCATCTTTCCCGGAACGGATGAGGCATACGGAAGGCCCGACGTTTCCTGAATGGCGAGGGCATCCATGTCGGCACGCAGTGCAACCATCGGCGCCTTCTTGTCGGCACCGAGCGTCACCACGACACCTGTCTGTGCAACGCCCGTGCGGATGTCGAGATCATCGATTCCCGCCAGAGCGTCGACAACGCGCTGTGCCGTACCGTGCTCCTCGTAGCCAAGCTCTGGATGTTGGTGAATTTCGTGGCGTAGCCGAATCAGATCTGGCATCTGCGTTTTGATCAGATCATCGACTGATGTCATGGGCAGCCCTTTTTTATTCTCGATTGTGACCTGGCCATTGGCATCCGTGATCGAGGCGCGGCATTGCCTTGGATGAATCTATTTCGGACTGTACGTAAGCTCAATCAGCACGACACCAACTGGCAGCCATTATTCGGACTGCCCGTGGCTCGAATCCTTCACGGCACCCGAATCGACGGGGTGCAAGCGTACGAGCGTCGCTCCCCAACCACCACCCCCTGCGCCAGCCTGTTGGAATCGGGCAACCAGAGGCAGGCGGCCCAGGATGGCGTGCACAGAGCGACGCAAGGAGCCAGTGCCCTTACCGTGGACGACTCGCACGTCAAGAATACCGAGCCGCTGACATTCTCCCAGGTAATCCTGGAGCAATGGTTTCACCTCGCGCGGCAAAAAAGTATGTAGATCGAGGGTACCATCGATGGGCATCTGGACTGCCTCGTCCATGGCATCCTCTGGCTGCGCGCGATGATCCTGGGTACCCCTTTGTTTACAATCTCTGCCATGGGGGGCCGGCGTGTCGTCGAGTTTGCCCATCCTCTACCCTAGCCCTGTCGCTTCCTGCAACTGATATGAGGAACATTTATGACATCATCCACTTGGCGTATCGGCGTCATCGGTGCCGGTTGGTTCGCCTCCCGACGACATTGTCCAGACGTTGTCTCCCACACGCAGACACAATTGACGTCCCTTTGTCGACGCGACGAAGCCGCCTTGGCAAAGATGGGAGAGGCCTTCCAGGTCGACAACCTCTACACTGACTATCGCGAACTGATCGCAAGTGGTTTGGTTGATGCCGTCCTGATTTGCTCTCCTCATGATGATCACTACGAACACACTCTTGCGGCACTGGAAGCAGGCTTACACGTGTTGCTGGAGAAGCCGATTACCATCGATCCGAAACAGGGCCAACAACTGGTCGATCGGGCGGCCGCATTGGACCGGGTACTTCTCGTTGCACAGAATCCTCCCTATTGGCGCCACTGTGAACGATTGCGTCGAGCCTTCGCGGATGGAGAGCTCGGCGAGCTGGAAAGTGCCAGCATCAGCTGGGTAGGAAACGCCTTGGGTGTGCTGGGCCGCGAGCCACTGCCCGAGAATCTCCCGGGTGTCGTTCCACCAACATTGTTTCGCGGCGATGCAACAGCCCATGGTGGATTTCTTGTTGATGGGGGTTCACATCTTCTGTGTGAACTGATCTGGTGCACTGATCTTCGCGTCGACCGCGTCACGGCCCAGATGGATGATGACAGGGCTGACGTACGTGCTGTGTTGGGATTGGAAATGTCGAATGGTGCCATGGTCAGTCTGGTGCAGACGGCTGACTCTCAGATTCGCAGCAAGCGTCAGCATTCCGTCTACTATGGCTCACAGGGAACAGCCCTTGTAACGGGCTTCCCCTTTCAGCTGCAAGTGCAGATGCAAAGGGGGACCCAGAAATGGTCGGAAGAGGAACTGCCGGATCTGCCGACACCGTTGGATGATTTTGTCAGCGCCATGGACGGGGGCACTCAGACTCGCATCAAGGGCGCCACAGCCGTGCACATCGTCGAAATCCTGGCAGCCGCTTATGAAGCGGCCCAGAGTGGCCATAAGACGGCGGTTACGAAAGTGTAGCAATCACCTCGAGGCGAAGCGCCACCGCCAGCAGGCGACAATTGTCCAGGTCTCCCAGGGCGACGTCGATCTCGCACAGACCGAGATTGATATCCAGAATCAGTTCGTTTGCTTGCTGCAATTGCCCCTCTGCGATGGCATAGACACTTGCGTCCGCAGCGGCATAACCTTCCATCACGATCCGATAGGCATCGAGGCGCAGGATCATGAGGGCGCGAATATCGCTGTGGAGATTCGACAGTTTGCGTGGCGGAGTCAGTCGATCGAACTCGACAAGCACCTCAAGCAACTGCGGCCTGACATCTGCATAGACAGCATTCAGATTGGCCGCCGTCGCCACATTCGACGAACCAACGGCACGCTCCTGGACTTGCACTTCGATGGCTGAGACCTCGTCGATGATCGGATTAAGTGCCGCGCGATAGTCGCGCACGACATCCGGATCTCCGAAGCGAACATCATCATCATCGCCGCAGCCGCTGACAGACCACATCGCCAGTAGCGCCACCAACAAGGTCAGGGCGTGTCGATGCAGGATGAGGGGCAGCGTGCAGGGTCTGGTGAAGTACATGTCGACTGAGCGTCTCAGCGTTCGTTCGACGCCTTCTGCAGGCGGACATTCTCAGCGAGGGCATCGATGACATCGTCGGCGGGTTCTTTGCCCACAGCCCAATCACCAATGGCAAACTTGAAACTGAGCCCCTCGCGGTGTGCGGATTTGGCCAACTCCACCATCTTCCGATCAGCCCCCTCACGATCAGAGTCGAAGAGGATGACGATCTCGTCACCGGAATACCAGCGGGCGACAACATCCGAACGACGGAAGTTCATGGAGAACATCGCCTTGATGCGGCGATCAACCTCAGTGTATCCCAGTTCCTGATCAAGATGGTGGATCTTGTCGAGATCGATGAACGACACATAGCGGGTTCCGCGCGGCATCACCAGAGCAAACTGCAGGAAGGCCGGACGCGTGTACATCCCATAGGCTGAGTCCCAGCTCAGTTCACGCACACGCTCGTGCAAACTGTTGATCTCACGATCAAAGCCGAAGATGCGGCCAACGAGGTTGCGTAGAAAAGTGAACATGGGATCAGAATGTCTCGGCGCTATGCGTTCTGGGTGGCCCGGTCTGACGACGCGGAACAATTCTGGTGTGGAAAATATACAACGCTTAAGAAAGGATGGGGAATGCACAGGGCCCAGCGCCGGTAGCGAAGAAGCCGCACGTGGACTCGCGCACCGGATACTGGGCAACATAGGCGGCTGACCAGCGCTGGGTAAATTGGGCCGCTTCAGTCCGGGGCACCAGAGACCAGACGCTGCCGCCGAATCCCGCCCCAAAGGCAGATGCTGCCAGAGCGCCCTGTTCACGGGCCAGGCGCGCGAGATCTCGTGTCTCAGGCACTTGATTGCCCAGCAAGGTATCCGTCAGTTCCTGGGAACGATCGACGTGTTGTCCGAAGGATCGTACATCCTGGACGGCCAGTGCATCAGCCGCCTGCGTCAGGAGTTCCTCTTCTGCAAGGAAGTGGTCGAGACGAACACTCAACTCCTGCGCATCGAACCCGTCACTGCCAGCGGCGATCGCCGTGCGTAGACGGTCGACGGCTGGCGGACCTTTTGAGGTGATATCGGCGAGGTAGACGACAGGCTCAGGGTCTTGCTTCTGCCAGGCCGATACCAAGGCCCGCGAACGCAGAGACGCACGATTGTAGAGCTCCTGCGCCGCACCTGTCTTGTGGGCCACCACGCCACTGGAGCCGACGACGAAAACCAGATCATTCGGAAGTCGAATCTGTCGGATCGCCCGGGTCGGACAGTAGCTATACAGCCCGAGGTGATCCGCCGTCGAGCACAGAATGGCCGTGTGATCTTCGCTACCGCCGAAGGTACCCACACCGCGGTCACCAGCCAGGTCACCGAAGCTCTGGCCATTCTCATGTGTCCCCAGGTATTCTGCCCGGGTCAGCTCGTCCACGACGTGGGCACGGAAGCGCTCGGTCTGCTCAAGTTTGTTGATCGTAGCAAGCACGAGATAGGTCGCGATCAGCAGCGCCGACGAACTGCTCATGCCGGCCGCAACGGGCAGATCGCTGCTGAAAGCGATGTCTGCCCCCGTTCTACAGTCGGGGAAATTTCGCGCCAGACGGCGGCCAACGGTCATCGGATAGTTCGTCCACGTGCCGACGGGAACATCGAGGTTCGGGTCCAGACAGAAGGTGATTTCCTCGTCCTCATCCTGGGCAAATACACGCACCAGGTCGTCTTGGCGTGGACAAGCAACGATGCAGAAACCACGCTCGACAGCCGTCACGAGAGAATGACCACCACAGTAGTCGGTGTGTTTGCCAAGCACCTCGATGCGACCGGGAACAAAGAAAGCCAGCGCCGAGGCGTCGGACGTGCCCACGGTTTCGGCAGCGCGCGCAAATCGTTGTGGCTTGTCGCCGATCGCCGCCGCATCCAGGCCCGCCCTCCGCAACAATGCTTCGAGTCGCCGCAGATCAGCCAGTGTCTTCCAGTCAGTCATGACATTGGGTCATAGTTGTACGGAGAGCCCCTTGAGACGTTCACCGACCTGGTCGATATCGGTGCGGCTCGTCAGGTCGAGGACAGGTGCCTGCAGTGGCACGGCGCGAAAACGGATTCCTAGGGTATCAATGGCGTATTGCACCGCTGTGGGTAATTCGAGTTCATCGCGTACAGAGGGTTCGATGGCATGGCAAGCAGCAAAAATATGGTCGCCACTCAGGCGCCAGCAATTCATGCTGACTCCCAGGGGCCGGGGCAGACGCGCCAATAATTCTGGATCGGGTTTTTCGTGCACTCTGAGCATATCGCCCTCCGCGCTAACCTCCACAACGGCAAAACCGGTTATTCGTTCCGCCGGAATATTGCTCATCTCAATGAGCGCGTCGCGTTCGAAGCATGGCAACCCCGGGCCATCCAGCGCACGCATACTCTGTAGCGCTTCTAGTGGATAGTGGTTGTCGGAATTGATCACCATGAAATCATCATCGCCAACAAAGTCCTGTGCTGCCAACACTGCGTCCGCCGTCCCACGTGGATCTGTTTGTACAGCAAACTCAAACTGCAAACGCTGCGCCTCCACCTCGGTGTAGTACTTACGAATCTCATCGTGTTCTGGTCCGATGACGAGACAGACGCGCTCGAATCCGGCGTCGGCTGCAACGGTCAGGACATAGTCAAGGAAGGGACGATCGAAAGGCACCAGCGCCTTGACACCGGTTTCGGCCTGTCGCTGTTGGTCGGATCGTAGAGCTGATCCGCCGTCATCTTGACGCATCCGTTTCCCCAGACCGCGGGCCAGTACAACTACCTTGTTCACAGAGGCTCCCATGCAGAATAGAATCATGTCGGTTCGGTGTAGAAAAAGAGTAGGGCAAATGTACGGGCGATTGACGGCGCGAGACAGCGATGTAGGTTGGCACACATGCCGATCACATGTGACCCACACCTGCTGCCAGCTTCCGATTGGGACTTCGTCGTCGTCGCCGATACGCACTACTTCGCCGACCCGGACCACGCCGACGCGGATGCTGTTGCCGAGTTTCCGTCGCGCCGCGTGCAGGGCGAGCGTGCCGCCGCAGTCTGGCAAACGATCGCCGATCTTGACCCCGCCTTCATCGTACACATGGGCGATCTGGTGCAGGAATACCCGGGCCGTCCTGACTTCGATCGTGCGCAACAGGAAGCATTGGCACAGATCGATGCTGTGGGATTACGAGACCGCATCCACTTTGTCGCTGGCAACCACGACGTAGGCGATAAGCCCGACCCCACGATGCCAACACATGCCGTCACCGAGCAAGACCTGACGGTACACGAAGTGCGTTTCGGTTCAACCTATGCGCAGTGGCAACACGGCGGTCTGCGCTTTGCGAGCCTCAATTCCCAGATCCTCAATACCAACCTGCCAGCGGCTGGCCAGCAGCAGGCGTGGCTCGAAGAGTTGCTGAACGAAGATGACGACAACCTCATCCTCTTTCTGCATCTGCCACTGTATCTGCGGGATGCTCAGGATCCGCACCTGGGTCACTATGACACGGTCGCCGAGCCAGCGCGCGGAGATTTGTTGCGACGACTGCGCCATTCATCCTTGCAGCATCTGTTTGCGGCGCACGTGCATTTCCGCTTCTACGATCGGTTCGGTGTCAGAGACGGTGTGGCACAGCATTGGATCTGTGCGTCCTCCTGTTTCACGCGACCAGGATTCGGCCAGCTATTCGCCGCCCCCCCGGCACCAGAGCGAGGCCGTGACGACACGCCGAAACTTGGTTTCTACCTGTGTCGGGTACGGGCAGGGAAACTCGACGTGCACTTCGTTCCCACAGGGGATGGACGTTCTACGCATCGTCGTGCGCTGACAGTGAATTCGGGTGCTGACCGCCAACGGCTGGGGATCACGCTGACGCAGCCATTGGTCTCGCAGGCACAGGTTCCTATCGCGTATCCCTCCCTTGTTCGACAGCCTGTGCGCAACGACTACCCCTGGCTTTTGCTGCGCGAAGTGGGGGCCGGTCTCGTACGTGTACCGTGCGAAGATCTTGGCGACTCGACACAGCAATCACGTCTGCAGTGGCTACGCCAGGATGGACTGCAATTGCAGGCCGTGGCTGTAGGTCTTGGTGCTGCGGCTCAGACAGCCGTCGCCCATGCAGATGCCTTCGACCGGCTCGAGGTGCAGTTGACGGATGGGCCTGTCCCGAATGCCCAACAGCTGCAGCAATTGGGCGAACTGGATTCCCCATTGGCGCTATGTGCGATTGTCCCGGGTGATCACATTGCGGGCAAACAGCACCCTCGCACACGGGTTGGTTATCGTGCGAACGAATTGGTGCAACTGCTTCCCATCGTCTCAGAATGCGGACCGGATGTCGCCATGGTCATGTGCGCTGAGGTTCAACAAGCATTGACACCCGCCGCCCTCATAGCACCCGCAGAACTGCCGTTGCAGTTACGGCTATCCCTCGACGACGAAGCGACGGCGCCGACGTGGATCACCCGCGCCTTGATCCAGGCAGCAGCATGGCAGGCGCCGCTGTTTGTGGAGCCCCTCATCGATCTCGACCGCACGATGGACGGCGCCTCAGGTTTGCTCGATCCACTGTGTAATCCGCGTCGCGCCTTCGAGACGGCTCGCGTTCTGACGGCGTTGCTTGAGCACGTCAGACCAGAGCGCTTCGAAGTGGGTCCCGTCCAAGAGCGCATCCAGATGTCCGGCGCCAGCGCTCACCTGACAGTGTGGCCATCGGGTGCTGTCGACGAGACCAGCGCCGGACGCTGGTTCGATCTGTCCTCTGGCAGTGTCAGCCAGAGGCAGATGCCCGTCGAGGGGCGTGGACCTGTGGCCCTGCTTCAGTAGAACACGACTCAGTAGAGTGGCGATCAGGTGTTGAGCGGCGATCGTAGGTGAGGACGATCTCGTCAGTGTGATCGACCGGTTGCTCTTGCGATTGTTTGGGTTCTTCCTGCAGGTTGGCGACAGGAGGGTATTGGACCATGCAAGTACAACACTATCGGGAAGGGGCCGCGTTTGTTGAGGCGGCTGGAGACTACCTCTTCCGCGACGAAGTCATCAATGGCGTCCTGATCGGTGTCGCCGGCAGGGCCGAAGAGCATACGGCTGAGGGTCAACGGCCCTATCTGGCGACCATCGACCAGGACGATCAGATCTGCCTGGTGGCAGTCATGACTCCCCCACATCGTTTGCTGCTAAACGTCGATGAGGATTTTCATCAGCAGTGCCTGCTGGCACTTGCAAAAGACCTGTTGGCTGAGGGCCGTTCGGTTTCCGGTGTCACAGGTCCAGTAGCGGTGGCTGACGCCTTTGCCGAGATCTGGCAGGGCACGTGTGACATCAAAGTGCAGCGTGGAATGTCGATGCGGGTTTTCGAGCTGCGCCAGGTGCAGCGGCCGACAAATGTGGCCGGTCAAGCTCGATGGGCGGAGCAGACACAACTCGAGTTGTTGACGGACTGGCTCGATGCCTTCAACGAGGAAGTGCAAGAGACACCAAGACCAGATCGACAACGGTTGCGTGCGACGGTGGCGCGCAAAATCGAACGGCAGGAATTGCTGGTGTGGGAGGATGAGGGACGCCCCGTCAGTGTCGCCGGCAGGTCGCGACCGTCACCACGAGGCGCTGCCATCAACTGTGTACGAACACCCGTAGAATTCCGCCGGCGTGGCTATGCCTCTGCGTGCGTCGCCGAACTAAGCCAACGGATTCTGGACACGGGCAAGGTGTTCTGCACGCTCTTTACAGATGTGAGCAATCCAACATCGAATCACATCTACCAACAGATCGGCTACCAGCTACGGGGGCAATTTGTGCAGCTTGATTTTGTGACGTAACAGGCAGGATCTGGCACCGAATACACAAGGGGTTGTGCCAGTGATGCCTACGAACCACATTATGCGGAACAAGGCTTCCCTACCACCTACCGCCGGCTTCCCCCGCCGCGGTTAGCGGCGGCACCCACCACCGTGGTGCGGCCGAGAGCAGAGTGGATTGACGATGTCGATGTCCCGTAAGGCTCCACAGCAGGTACCCTCCACCCGCGTTCCCCTGCCGGTTTCGCTCTTGTTGTTCACTGGCGTGCTCATTTTTTGTGGCCGTATTCTTCCAGCACTGTTCTAGAACTCACCCCACGACAACCAAGACCGTGACTCTGCGAGACACAGAGTGTGGTCCGGTGTGTGTTCAGGCAGATGCCCCGGCGTACTGTCGCAGGCCAATGCGCCAGAACAACCGTGAGATCACGAGCAGTGCCACAGCCAGGCCAATCGTCAGCATGAGGTAGTCGTGGGTCAGACGGCCGATCAGGGCCTCTGCTGGAACAGTCACGGCAAATGTCACTGGCACCAGGAAGGTCAGCGCCGCCTGCAACCACCCGGGGTAAATGGTCACCGGCCAACGTGCCGCGTCATAGAGGCTGTGGAAGATCATGAAGATGTTCTCGATCCGGATGAACCAGAATGAGATCGTCGCCAGGATCAGCCAGAAACTGTAGAGGATGGCTGTTCCCGCCAGCAGGGTGATCGCAAAGATCCCCATCTGTTGCAGATCTACCTGGCGCTCGAGATGCAGCAAGGCAGCGATGGAAACGATCGGGCCAAGGATCACGTCAATCAACTGCCAGACCCTTACCTGAGATACACTCACCAAGACCTGCGCATCCTCCGGTTTGGTGAGCGTAAAATCAAGCGTCCCGTCGCGCACATCCTCGATCAGTTTTTCCATGCTCGGTCGTACTACGACGCCCAACACCCCTGTCATCAACACGAAAATTCCCAGAAGTGCGACCAACTCCGCTGGCACCCAGCCGTTGAGATTTGTCGTGTGTTCATAGATGACGGCGACCCCTGCGAGGGCCACCACCAGATTCATGATCGACTTGCCCAACTGAATCCAGAAATTGGCGCGATACTGCAGTTCGTACAACAGACCGATACGCAGATAGATGATGAACAGTCGCAGGAAACGCATGGGTGGTTTCCTCAGGCACCGACGGCAGAATAGCGTGCCGAGGCTCGACTCCAGACCAGATGGACTGTCAACCAACCCAGACCAATCCAGAGTATTTGCATGAGGAAGCCATCCATCACCTGTTGGGGTGTCAGCCGACCCATCACCAACTCAACGGGAAAAGCGAGCATGAGTTTGAAGGGCAGAGCATTGGCGATCGTCTGACCCCATGTTGGCAGCAGCGAGATCGGCGCCATCCGGCCGGCGAGAAAGAAGAACAGGGCCATGTAGAGATTGTTGAGACCCGATGTGTCCGTGATCCAGAAGGCCAACAGGGCCAGGGACCACTCAAAGAAGAATCGCACCAGAAAGGCGAGTGCGATCGCAGGCCCAAGAGCGAGCCACATCCAGGGGTCCGGTGTCAACGTCGGTTCGAAGAACCACCACAACAGTGCTGTCACAGGTACGACGATGGCCAGGGAGAGGACCTTGTAGGCCATGTTTTGGATGATGTCACGATGAAAAGGATGCAGTGGTTGCACGAGCAAGGAGTTGAAGGAGCCCGAACGCACACGATATCCCATCTCCCACATGTGCCAAGAGAAGGTCGCGTGATTGACGACCATCATGATCAGGAAATAGGCGGACAAGGACCCCGCATCGAAATCGCCTACTCTGCCACCTTCGGTCTCTGCCACCGTCAGCCACACAACCAGATAGATCACGGGCTGTAGTACGAGCCCAATCAGCCAGATCACGACGGCCGCTCGATACTGGAACATGACCGCCAGTTCGATCTTGAACAGGGTACGGTAGATATCGCCGAACCACGCTCTCATGATGTGGCGGATGCGTCCGGTGCTGAATCAGAGTCGACCTGAGCTTGTTGGCTAAAGACCCGTTCGATCACCTCTTCAATCGGTGGATCTTCAACCGTTAGATCGATGACGGGCAAATCTGCCAGCAAACGGCCCGTTGTTGCCGCCGTTAGCTCTTTGGGCACCGTCAGGGTGACGCGATTGCCTTCCGAATGCACGACCTCTGCGTAATCCGACAGATCCGCTTCTTCTGTTTCGAGATCAACGACGATCGTTTTGTGCGGCGAAAAACTTTGCACGAGATCATCTAGCTGACCATCAAACAGCAACTGTCCATGGTGGATGACGACAACTCGCTCGCACAGCGCCTCGACGTCTGCCATGTAGTGAGAGGTCAGCAGCACGGTCGCGCCTGTGGTTCGATTGTATTCTGCAACGAATGTGCGGATCCGACGTTGCATCGTGACATCAAGGCCGAGGGTCGGCTCATCGAGGAACAGGATCCGCGGTCGATGCAGTAGTGCCGCCGCCACCTCGCACTTCATACGCTCGCCTAGTGACAGATTGCGAACCGGCTTGTCGAGCAGTTGGGCCAGATCGAGCAATTCGACAAGCATGTCGACCGTGTCGGTGAAGGCAGGGCGCTGTAGCCGATAGATGGCACGATTCCGTTCAAAGGAGTCTGCCACGGGTATGTCCCACACGAGTTGGTTTCGGTTGCCCATGACCAGGGTGATCTGGCGTAGGAAATCACGTTGTCGACGAAAGGGCTTGAAGCCCAGCACCTCGACCTGGCCAGCAGTTGGCTGCAGCAGACCCGAAAGCATCTTCAGGGTCGTCGTCTTGCCAGCGCCATTGGGGCCGAGGAAGCCGACAATCTCTCCTTCCGCAAGCTCAAAGCAGACATCCTTCACCGCTTCCACATCTCGGGAACGGCGATGAAACAGGCTCTTGGCCGCATTCAGCAGCCCTGGATCGCGCACGGGGACCGTATAGGTCTTGGTCAGTTTGTCACATCGAATCGTGGTCATGTGCGGGCAAGCACGCTCGGACGAGGGTCACTGTCAATTGGATAGGAATGGTTCATCCCATGTGCGGTCCCTGAACATCGAGATCGGCACACAGGACCTGGGCCGCGTTGTAGCCCGGCAGACCGGTGATGTTGCCACTCGGGTGGCAGCAGGAACCACACAGATACAGGCCTTGCAGATGGCCGCGATAGTGTCCAGCCCCGGGAAAGGGTCGATTGTAGCCTACCTGACCGTGTGACAGGGCACCCACCAGCAGATCCCCATCCTGCATATTTGGGAGGTGACGAGGGATATCGGCCGCTGTGCGAACAAAGTGATCCAGGACCTGACCCTGCAGCCCCGGTGCATAGCGCGACCACGTATCCAGCATCTGCTCACCATGCGTCTTGCCATAGACATCCCACGTCGACGCATCTCCGTGCAAATGGTAGGGCACTTTCTCCCACATGAAAGCCGTGTGCTGCCCCGCCGGTGCCTGGCTGGGATCGAATACGGTCGGACAGGATCCCCACATCACAGTGGGTGGAATCTGCTCTTGTTCGTGAGCTAAAACCATCGCGTCGAAATCCGCTGGTGATTCGAGTCCCAGAATCACCATGAATGCGTCGTGTAGATGCTCGGCTTGCTGTGCCGCGGCATATCGCGGCGGGGAGTCCAGATTCAGATACAAGCCGAAGAGGGGGGCCAGCAGGTTGTAACGAAATTCACTTGCTGCTTGTCGCCAGGGGGCGGGTAGCAGCGATGCATCAAGAAGCTCGAGAAAAGTCTGCTGTGGATTGAGACCTGACGCGATGAAGTGACGCGCGCCGATTTGCTCACCTTCTGCGGTTTCTACCCCGATCACACGCGGTGGGTCTTTTTTGCCGTCCACGAGGATGCGCTTGAGAGAGGTATCGGTGCGCACGCAGCCCCCACTCGACTCCACCACTCGCAACAGGGCCTGGGCCAGGCCCGCCGAACCGCCACGACACATCTGTGCCTTGGTGCGTGATGCGAGCAGAGCGGGAATGTGATGACCAAAACCGGGTGCCCGCAGATCCACTTCCCGCAGACCATTGAAGAACAAGAGACCCGCCTGAATCGCCGGATGGGTGAACTCCTGTTCGACAAAGTGCCGCGGCGACATGGTTGCCACCTCCAGCAATCGACGACCCGCGGCAGTTGCTGCCAGCGCATGCTGTCTCTCCTGCGGCTCGCGCGGTGGGCGCTGGGCCTCGGGAATGAGAATGTCGTCGACGATTTCCCGGAAGTCCTCCGCCCACACGCGCAGGCGCTGAGCGTCTGCTTCGCTCAGCTGCGCGAAGGATTCCGCCGTCCGCTCGAGATCCGTCCACCACTCGATGGCCGTATTATCTGAGAGTAACATGGCCACATTGAGTTCGGGTTCCAGATACTGGGCCCCGTGGGAGTCCAGTCCCAACTCCTGATACCAGGGCATGTTGGTGATCGCCCGATGGTAGAAGGAATGGGTGTTGTGCAGGAAACCAGATCCCGCGGGCCATTGTTCTGTCCGCAGACCGCCACCGACAGTGGGTCCAGATTCAAGACAGATGACTTCGAAACCAGCACGACTCAGGTACGCTTGCAGCACAAGGCTGTTGTGGCCTGCACCGAGAATGATCCCGTCGTATTCAACGTCAGGCACGTGGAGATAATCTGTTGCAAAGGGGTTGGCTGATTTGCGTCATGGATATATTCACTGTTTGCGGGACAGACCTGGTGGTGACGGCTGTCATCGACACCGATAGAGACGATCGGAGATCCTTGTGTGTCAGATTCACTATGCACGCTCCTGTTCTTACATAGATTGAAGTCGAGTTAACCAATGCGACGATGGATCCTGATCTGTGGGTGGTTGTCCGCAACTGCCAGTATGGCGCAAGAGGCGCCGGCCGTCGAGGTCTATCCATTTGGCTCGGTCGATCTGCTGATGACAAGTAGCTCGGGACGTGGGGTCGAGGTCAATCGGCTGCGGCGTGGTGACAGCCCCTTGTCGCACCTGCAAGCGAATCTTTTCGCCGATATCGTTGTCGGCGACGATCTGACCATTTTCAACCAGATCACCATCGACCCCTCTTCAGGTGCCACGACGAGTTCTTTCCTGCGAACCTGGGCCCAGTGGCGCTTGATGAGTAACACCCACAGCGATCTGCATGTTCAGTTTGGCAAGATCCCCACTCCCTTCGGCCATTTTACCGAACGCGCCTACTCCGACAAGAATCCCCTCCTCGGCCAACCTCTGATCTATCAGTACTTCAGCTCCCTCCGTTCAAATCAGCTGCCTGCAGACAATGCGGACCTGTTGTCACAACGTGGATCGGGTAGTGGTGGTTTCGCCGGTTATGAAGGGGGTGGATCAGAGTCTGCCCGCAGTGGTCTGCCCCTCGTCTACGACAGTTGTTGGGATTACGGCGGCGGCCTGATCGGTTCGGTCTGGCGCTTTGAATATCTGCTGGCCGTGACGCAAGGAACTCTGTCGGATCCCAGTTCAAATGCCATCGACAGCAACGACGGCGTGCAATGGGCTGCTCGACTCGGATTCGTCCCCTTCACAGGTGGCTTGATCCGTTTCTCCTGGGCGAAGGGGCCTTATCTGGACCGCGTCGTCGGACCGGCTCTGGCTGACAGCGATGAAGTGGAGGACTACGAACAGCGGATTGTTGGTGTTGCCCTCGAATATGAAATTCGACATCTGATCGTGATTGCCGAAGTCACCCGCAATCGGTGGGAATCTCCCTTTATCACAGATGCTGCCGGCCGCAAACAAGACCTGAAGGTTGATGGCGCCTACATCGAAGCTCGTTACAAGCTCGCACCGGGTCTGTTTGCCGCAGGCAGATGGTCCGCCCTGCGCTTCGGCCGCATTGATGACGGTTCAGGCCGTAGCCATCGCGTGCGTTGGGATCGCAGCGCCGATCGCCTGGATCTGAGTGTCGGCTACTGGATCACAGATGGCGTGTTGGCGAAGGGCGGAATTCAACTCAATGACTTGCACGCGGCGGCGGCCTACGATGAATCCGATCACGTCGTCGGCTTGAGCCTGACGGTGGGGTTCTAGAATGTCGCCGCCTTCTGTGATGTCACCAGCACGGGTACATCGACAGATCCGTTGGCTGCTTGTGGGCATCGCCAGTTGCCTGTGTGCGACGGTGAGCAATGGCTTCGCCGAGACGCAGCAGGCGGTGGTGTATGGACTGGTTTCTCTACAGGAAACCGACCCACGGCAGCGACCTCCTCGTTACTACAGGGGGCCCTATCGCTCCGCTCGCGACACAGTCGCCGCAGAATCCGCGCTGCAGAGTGTCATCATCTATTTAGCGGATGTGAGTCCTCCCAAGGATGGATGGTCCGTCGGGCCCAGACATCAAATGGCGCAACGGCATGACACCTTCATCCCGCACGTTCTGCCCATTCTGGCGGGCTCTTCTGTCGGATTCCCAAACCAAGACGATTACTACCACAATGTGTTTTCTGTCGTGGCCGGTGATCGCTTCGATCTGGGACGATTCGGTGAAGGCCGTTCACAGATGCAGCGCTTCGACGAGCCCGCCATTGTCGTGGTACGCTGTGAAATCCATGCTGGCATGAAGGCCTATATCGTCGTACTCGACAACCCTCATTTCACCAAGACCGACGCGGATGGGCAATACCGCCTGCACATCCCCGCTGGCACACACCGACTCGTGGGCTGGCATCCGACACGAGGTCGGGTAGAACACTTGCTGCAAACGGCACCGGGTGATTCGGTGCGGATTGATCTGCGGCTGTGACCTCGGTCGGCTTCCGCCGGCGGTTGGGGTTTTCTCTACGCGACCGCCTTCTCGCGCTCAACCTGGGAACTGTTCTGATCCTGGTGCTGCTGTCCCTGGTTGTGATCAACACCTTTGCACGTCGGCAAATTCGGCGCGATGTGGCTCAGGATCTGGTGCAAACGGGCACGGTCTTCACGCGCTTCATGCAGGTGCGTGCTCAGTGGCTGCGAACTCAGAGTCTCGTTGTCGCTGAAGATCCGAGATTCTCCGCTGCCCTGGACGTACCTGATGTTGATCTGGAAGCGCACGCACGCACAGTAGGTAGTGAAGCGAAACGATTTCAGGGCGTACTCGGTAGCGATCTGTTCATTGTCACCAATCGATCAGGTACTGTTTTATCTCGACTGGAGCTGCAGCGGCCAACCCACATCGACTCGCGCCTGGAGCGCGGCCCGGGGCAACTGTGGCACGTGGATGGCATGGCACTGCACGTTGTGGAAGTTGCCGTCCAGACCTCTGACGAGGTCCACGGCAGCCTTGTCGTCGGCTTCATCAGTCCCTTCGATCCGCAGCCGGTGTCGCAGCTACTTACCAAAATGGCTGCTGAGACAAGTGTTCTCGAACGCCTCCAGGACGGCAGCATCCAAGACCTGCTGTGGGATCTACAGGTAACATTCGTACCCGGCGTCGCCGCCATTCTGGGTCCAGATGGTTCGGTCCTCGACATGCTGTTGTGTCGAGCCAGCCACGGTGAGCAGTTGGGGGAAGAACGGGCAATCGCAGAGGCCCTGGCAGGACGGCAGCATATCGGACTACGAACCGAAGGCGGACGCTTGTTCCAGACGGTCTCCGTTCCCGTCTGGTCGCCGGATGGGTTGCTCGGATCTTTGCTGACGGGGTTTGAAATCGACGATCAGCTTGCCCTCGGGGTGGAGGATATGACGCACTCTGAGGTTAGCTTTTTTACTGACGCCGGACGCCTCGTCGCCTCGACGTTGCAAGGACAAGATCGCGCCGCCCTGACAGCGTCCCCTGCGAGTGACACACCCTTTGAGAGCGACGTCGGTGACGAGACGTTCCTGTCTTTGGCGGGCAGTTTTGGCATTGGCGAGGGCGTGGGCGGAACCTTCCTCATTCAACGCTCCCTCGACGAAGCCTATGACTTCCTCTATACCCTCGAAGAGTTGTTGCTGCTGGTTGCCCTTGTCGTCATTCCCCTGGCGACGGCCGCCAGTTTTATCGGAGCTCGTCGTCTCACGCAACCTGTAGAAGCCCTGGTGGACGGCACGCGGGCCTTGGGTGCGGGTAATCTCGATCACAGAATCGACATCACGTCACGCAGCGAGTTAGGTGAGCTCGCTTCGTCTTTCAATGTGATGGCGCAAGATCTGCAGCAATCACGGCAGACCTTGGTCGAGTCTGAAAAGCTTCGCGCCCTGGGAGAGATGGCAGCCGGTGTCGCTCACAACTTCAACAATCTGCTCACCGTCGTTGTTGGCAATGCGGAACTGATCAATCTGCATGACGACATTCCTGAAGGGATCCGCCAGGAGACACGAGGGATCCTCGAATCAGCTCGTCGCTGCTCTGCCATCGTGCGTCGGATACAAACGTTTGGTCGGCCCATCGATCTGGAAGTGCGCGAGCAAGTGGACCTTGCGGAACTGAGTCGTGACGTCATCGAGCTCACACGGCCGAAGTGGAAGACTGAGCCCGAGCGCGATGGCCGACGCATCCGCGTAGATACCAACCTGGTTGCTGTGCCTGCCATTCTGACGCAGGGTTCGGCGTGGGAGGAGATCCTGTCGAATCTGATCTTCAATGCCGTCGACGCAATGCCCGATGGCGGCCTCATCACCTTGTCCACAGAAGTTGTGGGATCTGAGTTGATGGTGGAGGTGCGCGACACCGGCACCGGCATGGATACGGCAACTCGGCAGCGAATCTTTGATCCCTTCTATACGACCAAGGGCAAACAGGCTGGTACCGGCTTGGGTCTCAGTACCGTATGGAGTCTGGTTCAGCATCTGGGTGGCCGGGTCGAAGTCGACACGGAGCTTGGCCAGGGCACGGCGTTCCAGTTGTTCGCCCCGCTGGATGTTGCCGTCGAGCAAGCATCAACGGAGCACGTCGCAGTCTCTGCCCCGTCTGCAGGTCTCGATATTCTTGTCGTCGATGATGAACCTCAGGTGCTCGAACTCGTCCCACCACTGCTGGAGGGCCATCACATCGTCATCGCCCGCGGTGGGTCGCTCGGGTTGGAGATCGCCGCAAACCAAGCCTTCGACGTGGTCCTGAGTGACTGGGTGATGGATGAAGCATCAGGTCTGGAGATTGCCGCGGCGGCTCGGCAGCAGCATGCCGCCGCGGTGATTGTGCTGATGACAGGATGGGCCTTCGATGCAGAGCAAGTGGAGGGCGGTCACTTGGTCGACCTCGTACTGGCGAAACCCTTCGAACGCGACACAGTCATCGAACGGGTGCAAGCAGCTTGTCAGCTGGTGGAGTCACGGCGCTCGGCAGCGACAGGCACCGACTGAGCAATGGGGCGCTCTACTTCTGACAGCAGGCGCTGGCGCAGTTCGTCCAATGGAAATGCAGGCCCGGGATCGACCTTCCGTTGCGGCGACACTTCCTCGTGGCCGAGGATGTATTGGATAGGGTAGGAGGACCGGAGCAGGCGACACAGATCCTCGACCACTGCCAGTTGCCCAGGTGGATAGCTGTGCCACCAGGTTGATACATCTTCGTGGCGGTGCACACCGGCCACCGCGTCTGCTCTATCAATCTCGCGCTCGAACCAGGTGTACAACCGGCCTTGCCGCTGCTCAAGGCGACCGGCATTGTCGATCTCGATACCGAGACTGAACTGATTCAGTTCGCTGCGCGTTTCCCAGCTCGAGCGCCCCGCATGCCAGCCAATCGTGTCGAAGGGCAACAGTTGCGTAATCTTGCCGTCACGCCCCACCACCAGATGCGCAGACACCTTCCGCAGCGGATCGGACAGGATACTGATCGCGGAGGCGGCGGAACCACATGCCGTGTAGTGGAGGATAAGCGTGTCAGGCCCGCCCGCGTCGAACATCCCGGAGTGATTCGGCGAAGAAAGGTGCTCTACCTGTTCGCCCACGAGACGGCCACCCTCGATCCTCATGCACGCCGCTCCACCCGTGGCATCGCTGCCAGCGGCGTCTCTTGATACCAATCGAAGCGATTGAGCGGTAAGCCGGCACGTCCCTGAGCAGACTGCTTGACGAAGAGAGTCTGGAAGACGGAGATGTAGCCGCGATCAAACCAGTGAGCTACAGCCGACAGGTACAGTCGCCAGATGCGATAGGTGCGCTCATCGACTTCGCCCAACGCGGCGCTTCGATGCGCCGCCAGCCGCCGCGCCCAGTGGCGCAGCGTTTGCGCATAGTTCTCACGCAGACTTTCTACATCGCGTGTTTCGAAGTCGTGTGCTTCGGCTGCAGTCATCAGTTTCGTCATAGAGGGCAGATCACTGTCTGGAAAGACGTACGTCCTGATGAAACCCTTCGTGGTTTTCACCGGACGACCGGGCAAATCAGCGATGCCATGCAGGAGGAATGCACCCGCCGGCTTGAGCAGACGATACACTGTCCGCAGATATTCGTCGAGCCGTTCGCTGCCCACGTGTTCGATCATGCCAACACTCACGATCTTGTCAAAACTCTCGGATTCTGGAAGTTCACGATAGTCAACGACGTGGGCGATGCACCGATCTGCGATTCCTGCGTCGGCGAATCGGGCGTTGGCCTCATCGGCCTGCGGTTGACTCAAGGTGATCCCAACGCCTTCCACCCCGTATTCCTCTACCGCATGTCGCAGTAAGCCGCCCCAGCCACAGCCAATATCCAGCAAGCGCTCACCGGGACGCAGGCGCAGTTTGCGACACAACATGTCAAGTTTTCGCAACTGGGCGCGATCTAGATCATCATCGCCTTCGGCGAAATAGGCGCAGGAATACACCATACGTTCATCCAGCCACAGACGATAGAATTCGTTGCTCACATCATAGTGATGGGTCACGGCCTGTTTGTCGCGCTCGATGGAATGTGCCGACCCCAGCAATTGTGCCTCGCGCGTCTCCCGGGTCGACTCAGCAGGCAACTGGATCAGTCGCCAAATGAGTCTGAGCTTCTGCCGTATAGATAGTTTCATGCCGATCAGGCGCCGGGAAAGGGGCACGGTCCTCTCGAAGTCCCCTTCCAGGTCAAATACTCCCTCGATGTAACAACGAGCGAAGTTCTCCTCCGTCGGCGAGAGCAACATGCGTCGCAAGGCACCAGGACTTCGCAGGGCAATCGTAAAACTCGCCTCGCAGCCGGGCGCTGGACCCCAGGTAACGGAGTCCCACAGTCGAATGGCGAAGTCGCGTGGTTCAACTTGTCCAAAAATGTCGTCGATGATGGAGAGTGCTGTTTCTGTCACGGTCTGTGAAACAGAGTGGATCATCTCTACAATCTGGCCTTTGTTGTCCCCGCCACCGCACCGTGAGCGAGGGAGTGAGCAGCGGCAGCCATCGCTGCGTACTATTGGGCGCATGAGTCTCTCAACTGCGCCAGCTCACCATCACCTGCCCATCGAGGTCGAACTTCGTGGACACACCTTCGAGTGCGTGACCACCTGGGGTCTGTTTCACCCAAAAGGTATCGACGCCGGCACGCGCTTGTTGATCGATCTAATCGACGTGCCGCCTGATGCTGACTGCCTCGATCTGGGATGTGGATGGGGGCCCATCGGCCTATGCCTGACACGGCTGGCCCCGCAGGGACAGGTCCAGCTGGTAGACAAGGACTTTGTTGCCATCGAATTCGCAAGCCACAACCTCGTTGCCAATCGCTGCAACAATGGTCGTGCCTTTCTGTCGAATGGTCTCCATCATGTGGAAGCGACGGCCTCATTTGACCTGATCGCTTCCAACATTCCTGCCAAGGTTGGTGGCGAACTGCTGGACTATTGGATGGCAGAAATGCACCAGCGGCTTCGCCCAGGGGGTCGTTTGTGGGTCGTCACCGTGGCAGGACTCAAGGACTACGTCAAGCGGGTCTTTCGGGAACACTTCGGCAACTATCGGAAGGTGAAGCAGAGCCGGACCCACATTGTCGCCTATGCTGAACGGGAGCCCTGAGGCGCGGGGGCGAATCCCGTCCCGCGTCTGCCTCAAGACGCGTCACTGGCCGAGCATCACCGGGCGGCATCAGTCCGGCATCTGGCCCTGGTCAGATTCTGCTTCGGAATCGATCAAGTCGATCTGCGTCAATAGCTGACTGATCTCATCGAAAAGCGCCGTAAAGAGCCGACCACCCAGATGCGCGAGATCCGCCGTGAGTGGTCCTTGCTCGAAGATGGCGGCAAAACACCCACCCATCGTGCCGGCCAACCCCGTCGTCCCTTCCGCTTGTTCTGTGAAAGCTCGATAGGTCTCAAGGCGTTCCTGCATCATCTCCCAAGCGTCCTCGTCCACTTGCCGCAGACTTGCGACGTACTCGTCCCTGAGCCGATCCTCCACATCGCTACCGCCGAGGCCCACCTGCAAGGCCAACTCGACGGCGAAGGCTCGTGTGTACAACAACTCAACCTGAAGCTCTTCAGGCGTCACGCCGAGCGGTTCCGACAGGGCATGAACTGCCTGTGCTTCACCCGCACCCGGCTCGATCACCGTCTGCAGGAGCAGATGACTCAGTTGGCTGGTGGTTACTTGTCGGCGCACTGGAATCGTCATGGTTGGTTGCTTTCCGTTGCCCAGTGGCGAGCCGCTAGCTATGCTACCGGTCCCGGCGTGCCGCCGCTCCCCTATCCGGCTCTTGCAATGCTTCAGTATCTACAACGAGGCGAAGTCCTCGAGATTATTCTCAGTGCCGAGGTCATTTTCACCGCCGTCTTCACGTTGGCGTTGTTCATCGTCGTGCACGCCGTGCTCACCTTCCTGCGTCAAAGTGGCGACCTTTATACGCGGTTGGCACAGATCGATGCAGATCTCAGCGTCCTGCACGCCAGCATCCCCGGCAAATTGGAACGAATTACCCAACGGCGCCGCGAATTGGAGCCGCTGCAGGCAGACTTTCGCTTGATCCAGGCCTACTACGCTCGGTTGCAGCATCTGGAAAGGAAGTCCATTGAAGCAGAGATGGAGGCGGTAAAGGAAGAAGAATCCGATAAGGACAATCGGATTCAGCGCCAGAGGCTCGGGCTCGATCGATTTATTTAGCTAAGTATTGTGGAGCCTGGGAACCGCCAGCCCTAGAAGATGAGACCTGTCCCCATGTCGGCGACGATCTCTCCTGCCTGCTGATCGACATAGCCGTCAGCGGTGATTCTACTTTCCAAATAATAAATCCGCTCCCACCCCATGGGAGTGTAGACGAGGAAGCGCACACGTCCTGAGCCATCTTCATCGGTGCGCGCCGTGGGCGCATATTCCTCTGGCCGGCGCAAATCGTTCACCTTGCGTCCTTTTGCAAGTTCTGCGTCGAAAGCGTTCTCGGTGAAGATCGGAATCGATTCGAGCCATTCTGCGGCGTAACGGCTCACACGCAGCGACCACATCTCAATGATGAAATACGCATACTCGAAGGCGCCCGCCGGGGTGTTTTCATAGACCAGATACTTATATAGCTGCTCGACGAGTTCGTCTCGATCAGGCACAACGCCTTCGTAGAAAGGCAGCCACGAGTCATCATCGGCGGGGCGAGCAAAGGGGCGAATGGGAAGTTCAACCCCGTCGGTGGATGTTTCCACCATGTAGTCGAGGATATAATTCTTCCGCGTGTTCACCCGGGGAAAGATTGCCAATAGCGCATTGACATCGTCAGGGGGGCTTGACGGATGCGGCCGATCGCGAAATTGCTGAACCTGCGTGTGCAGGTGTTCGGCCGTCTCTGAGGGGATGTGTTCAAACATTAGGTATCGTCGTCCAGAATGATCGAAGATAGCCCGGTATCGCGTTGACAACAAGCAGGCATGCGGCTACTGTTGCGCCTTCGCGCACAGCGAGTTAGAGCACAGATTCTTGCGGATCGGACGCGGTGGACAGCAACGAGGAACTGCAGCAGCTGCGACAACGGGTGGCCGAACTAGAGCGGTCAGAAGCTGCCCAGAAACAGGCCAGCGACGAACTGCGCCAGCGAGTAGAAGAGCGAGCCGCTGATCTTCGTTCCGTTGACGAGTCTCTGCAGCGAGAGTCTGCCGAGCGACAGCGTAGTGAAGAACGCTTCCGCAATATCTTCGAATACTCCAACGATGCGATTCTCGTGTTCGATCCAGATCATGACGTGATACTGGACGCCAATCCCCGTGCCTGTCACCTACTCGCCTACACTCGAGAGGAACTTGGCAATCTGAGTCTCGGGTCACTGTTTCCGGCCGACCTGGCGCGTCTCCAGTCCTTTGCCCTCGCCGTTGTTGAGGACGGTTTCGGCTGGATGGATGAGATCCGCTGTCAAACACGCACCGGCGATCAACGCGATGTGGAGTTGTCCGCCTCGGAGATTCCCCACGGCCCTCAACGCACCTGTGTGTTGGCCCTGATGCGGGATATTACCGCGCGCAAGCACACCCAGGCTCAGGTACTGGCATCGCTTCAGGAAAAGGAAGTTCTGCTGCGTGAGATTCACCATCGCGTGAAGAACAACCTGCAGGTTGTGTCCAGCCTGTTCGACCTGCAGACACCGCACACGCAGGATGTGGCAGTGCAGGAAATGTTGCGCGAATGTCGCAACCGTGTGCGCACGATGGCAGCCATCCATGAGGCCCTGTATCGCGACGATGATCTGGCTCGCGTCGACTTTGGCAGTTATGCGCAGCAACTTGCGCAGCAACTGATCCGCTCTTTTGGATTGGGCGCACGCGTGCGGCTACAGATGCGGGCTCAGGACGTTCACCTGGACATCGACCATGCCATCCCCTGCGGCCTCATCGTCAATGAACTGGTCACCAACGCCCTGAAGTACGCGTTTCCCGATCCCCAGCAGGGCGAGATCATTGTCTCACTGCAACGCGATCCAGACGAAGCACAGTGGCTGATCCTACAGGTTGAGGACGATGGCATCGGTTTGGCGAAGGACCTCGATATCGAGCGCGTCACCACCCTGGGCCTGCGACTGGTAAGGTCGTTGGTCGGTCAGTTGCGTGGCCGCCTGCAGCTGGGAACCGGTCAGGTGGGGACACGACTGAGCGTTCGTTTTCCACGCCCGAAGGAATCTACCCACGCTTCGTGAGTCGGCTGCGACGGCATCGCGCCGCCCGCGCCCTTCAAGGCGCGCGGGCGATGCGATCAATTCGCCGTTCCGGGGGCCGCCTGGTCTACAGTAAGTCGAGGACCTGGCGAGAACTAGCGAAGGCTTGTGTGAGCATGGCACGGGACGAACCCGACAGAATCTGAGACCGTGCCAGGCGCGATGACTCATAGGCAATATCGGCGTCGCGAACTGCAGACTCAGAGGCCACCATGTTTTCGATTTCGTTTTCCGAAAACTCGATGCTGTGGTCGAGGCGGTTGATGAGTGCGCCGATGCGACCACGTTCCTGCGACAATCTGTTGATAGCAGTGTCGATCTTTTCCATCGCTAAGCGGGAACTGGCTTGCGAACTCAAGGACGTCTTGCCCAGATCGAGCAAATTGCCGGAAGCACGCAGATCGGCTAGATCGAATTCGACGAGGTCTGCGTCGCCTGTAGATGGCCCGACCTGAAAGCTGCCACCACTGGCGGCTTCAATCACCAGACTCTTGCCATCCAGATCACCGCTGGCGTATTCGCCGACACCAGTGAGCTTTGCAGCCCCCGTCCCGGCGAGGGTGAGTTGGACACCGAGGCGGTCGAAATTGGCGATCACTTTTGTTCCCTCAGCCACGTGGTCTCCATCAAGCAGCACACCCATGTCAATCGTCTGCGTGATCACCCCATTGCCTAGAGTAATCTGGTCGTCGGTGGCACTGTCGGTGAATTGGTACGCAGCTACATCGGCACCAGACAGACGCACGGCGGCAACGCCTGTATCGGTGGCATCCGTGAAGGCCGTCGATGTGGCCTTGTCTACCTCGGCAAAACCTGCGAGCAGCACCTGACCATTGTACACGGTCGCCTGCGCGATTCGATCGATCGCGGCCGTCGCCTGATCGAACTCGGAGGTGAGGACTTCACGCTGCTTGTCGGTGAGATGGCCGTTGGCAGACTGCGTCGCCAGCGTGCGCATGCGCTGCAACAGAGAAGTCGACTCCTGCAGTGATCCTTCGGCTACTTTGAGAAGATCGGTTCCCTGCTCTGCGTTCTTCACATTCTGACTCAGACGAGTCACCTGGGCGCGAAATCCTTCAGAGATTGAGAGCCCCGCCGCATCGTTCGATGCCCTCTTAATGCGCAGACCTGAACCGATGGCTTCAAGGTGACCTTCCTGGCTGGATTGATTGCGACCAATCCGATGGCTGACGTTCAGCGCCGCAATATTCCGATTAATCGACAAAGGCATGGGGGACACCCTTCAGCTTCGCGTGTGTTTGGTCCGTCGACACACGACTTGGTATGAAACAGTCCTAAACAGTTATTCGTAAAGCTATGGAAATACTTGAGTTACAATCCTTCTTCCCCCCTTGTCATCGGGTCTTGTGCGAGATGCTTGAGTTTTTTTTCGGGCAAAAAAAGTGCCCCTCAGCACGATGTGCCGGGGGCTGCCCCTCTGGGCGGACAACTCGGATGGGTGCCGCAGTTAACCGGTCTTAGTCTTCAGCTGCCGTTTCGGCTTCTGCTCCGAGCAACTGGTCGATGCCACTGGCCTCGTCGAGAGACAATTGGGCGACAGATGTGGGGTGGACACCCGTTCTTTTAGCGACTCGGTCTGACCACGATTCTTCGAGATTTTGCAGATATCGGGTCGCCGCCGTGCGCTCATGACCTTTCTGCGAAATCAATCTCTCGTAGACCGCCTCACCGATCAGTCCATCTTCCCGTGCCTGGCGTAATAACTCGGCATCCTGACGCAATTCGCTGAGGCGACGCAATTGGACCATCATGTCCTCTTCGAGGCGTCTGAGGGAGCCATCGATCCGGGCACTGGCCGCCATACGCTTGGCTTGATCAAGATCGTACTCATGTTCGAATCGCAGGTGTCCATTGAGGCCACGCAGCGACACACGTTTGCCGCACTCTGGACATACAACTTGTAGATCTGCCATACCTCAATATTTGCGTAAAGGTTTGTTTTCGTTCCAAATATACGAATCCCCTTCAATCCTGCCCGATACACCTTGACCACAGTTGCAGCCGCCGATAGCTTGCTGAAGCATGCTTGAGATCAAACATCCATATCTGCTATTCCTGGGGGATGCAGTCGATCAATTGGCTGCCAAGACCGCTGATGGCGTCGCCCGCTGGCGTCCAGAATGGTGTCTTGGCCAGTTGCGTCTGCCTGGGTGTGCTGCGGATGTAGGTCTACCCGACATGTCGGTGCAGGAGGCACAGGAGCGCGGCGCCAGAACCCTGGTCATTGGTGTGGCCAACCGTGGCGGCATCATCTCCGACGTCTGGATGGAGACCCTCCTTTCTGCTCTGGATGCTGGATTCGACATCGCCAGTGGTTTGCACAATCGGCTCGGACTCCTGCCAGCGCTCGCCGACAGAGCGCAGAGACTGGGTCGGGAACTGGTCGATGTCAGGTATCCGGAGCTGGAACTGCGTGTGGCCCATGGCGAGGCGCGATCGGGTCGACGCCTGCTTACGGTCGGCACCGATTGTTCATGCGGTAAGATGTTCACTGCCTTGGCCGTGGAACGCGAGCTCCGGGCGCGCTCGCGCAAGGCCACGTTCCGGGCGACTGGCCAGACAGGCATCCTCATTGCCGGGACCGGCGTGTCCGTCGATGCCGTCGTCGCCGACTTCATCTCTGGTGCGACAGAGCAACTGGCCCCCGCCAACGATGAAGACCACTGGGATCTGATCGAGGGTCAGGGATCCTTGTTTCATGCCAGCTATGCAGGTGTCTCGCTGGGACTGTTACATGGCGCGCAAGCTAATGCCCTGATTATGTGCCACGAACCCACACGTACGCATATGCGTGGACTGCCGCAGCAGGCGCTGCCGTCACTACAGGAGTGCATCGACCTCAACCAGCGGTGCGGCCAATTGACGAATCCCGGCTGCCGCGTAGTGGGTATTTCGCTCAACACATCACAGTTGGCAGACGCCGACGTTGAGCAGACGTGTCTTGCCATCGAGAAAGAGACAGGCCTGCCCACGGTAGACGCCTATCGTCACGGCGCTGGCCGTCTTGTCGACGCCCTTCCTGCGTAAGGAAAATCACCATGGACATGCGTCTGCGCAGCGAGGTCTATCCTCTGGCAACGACGTTCACCATCTCCCGGGGGTCCAAGAGCCAGGCTGATGTGGTCGTCGTCGAAGTTGAAGCGGGTGGCCACCTGGGTCGGGGTGAGTGTGTTCCATATCCTCGCTATGGTGAAACCGTCGAGGCAGTACTGACGACGCTTGAGGAACTCCGGCCCGCTGTGGCCCGTGGTCTCGATCGCCCCACCCTCCAACAAACACTTCCCGCTGGCGCGGCACGCAATGCCTTGGATTGCGCCTTGTGGTCCTGGGAGGCGGCCCAAGCCGGTTGTCGTGTTTATGAGCTGTTGCAGGCACCTACGCCGACACCGGTTACCACAGCCTACACGTTAAGTCTGGGAACACCGACGGCGATGGAGGCAGCTGCAGGCGAGCAGTCGAACCGGCCGCTTCTCAAACTGAAACTCGCGGGTGACGGGCTCGACAGCGAGCGGGTGGCGGGGGTACGTCGCGGTGCGCCGGATGCGCGTGTCATCGTCGATGCAAATGAAGGAGGCGACCCGCAGGACGCCGGCGGCCTCGTGGCGCAGCTGTCGCAGTTGGCAGACTTGGGTGTTGAGCTGGTGGAGCAGCCTTTGCCAGCCGACAACGACTCACTGCTGGCGCAGATTGAACATCCTTTGCCACTGTGCGCCGACGAGTCTTGCCACACGGTGCACGACATGCCCCGACTTCAGACTTGTTACGACCTGGTCAATATCAAACTCGATAAGGCCGGTGGCCTCACAGAAGCGTTGCAGTTGCGCGACGCTGCCCGGGCGGCAGGCATGGGCGTGATGGTAGGTTGCATGGTGGGCACATCCCTGTCGATGGCTCCGGCGCTGTTGTTGGCGCAGGGCGCGCAGGTCGTAGATCTGGACGGACCCTTGCTGCTGTCGCAGGACCGCACGCCAGGACTGCACTATGAGGGGAGCCTCTTGCTGCCTGCCCCCATCGGTCTGTGGGACTAAAGAAGACGCACGCAGTCGCGATCTCCTGTAGTTTTTCTCATAGCAACCTTCACGTCACTTTCTTCCACATCAGCCATTTCTTTGAGGTTCTTTTTGAGGCGCTTTCTCTTCGCAGCCCTTTGTCTGCTCGGTCTGCAGCCGATTCTCGCCCAGACGAACGCCAACCCACCTGCTTCCCGTAGTCAGAATGCTCCGCTCGTTTTTCTCGATTGCGACTTCTGCGATGTCAGCTACATCCGACGTCAGATCCCCTTCGTCAATTGGGTACGAGATCGGGAAGACGCCATCGTCCACGTGCTCATCACGCGGTCACGCACAGCAGCAGGTGGCCGCGAATACTTGCTGGACTTCATCGGCCTGAAGGCGCGCGAGGGAACGGGCCAGTCTCTGCCCTATGTGTCGCCGCCCTCGTATACGAATGATGAGGTGCGCGAGGGTATGACAGGGATCCTGAAGATTGGTCTGCTGCCATTTCTCGATTTGCCAGTGCTGTCACGGATGCGTGTCGATTTCGCCGGTGCGCAGGACACAGATTCACCTCTGGGTCCCGAAGTGGACCGGTGGGATAGTTGGGTTTTTGAGATCGAGGCCAGTGGCTATCTGGAAAAGGAAACTCAACGAACGGAAGTGTCCTTGGATGGTGGTGTAACCGCTGACCGCGTCACCGAGCAATGGAGAATTCGCAACTACCTGGACCTGGACTATGACGAGGATCGCTTTGAAGCATCAGGTGTAACCTCCCGTAGCAGTTCAGAGAGTTGGAGTCATCGAAGTGTTGTGACTCGTAGTCTAGGCCCGCATCTGTCAGCGGGTATCTCCCTGCGGGCCTGGTCGGCGACGTACGACAACGTCGATTTTGGACTGCGGATTGCGCCAGCCGTGGAATACAGCTACTGGCCGTACGACATGGATCAGAAGGCGTCGCTGACCGTCGGCTACTATGTTGGCCAGCGCCGACTCGACTATGCGGAACGAACAGTCTATGGTGAACGCAAAGAGACGCGCTTCAACCAAACCCTCGACGTCGATCTGCGACTGAACCAGCCATGGGGCTCCGTGCGGGCGAGTCTTGAAGGCTCCCACTACTTCCACGACATGCAGCGGTATCGAGTCGAGTTGTACAATCGCCTGTCGGTACGTTTGTTTCGCGGCCTGTCGCTGCGCGTCGAAGGTGGCGTTGATCGCATCAATGATCAGCTGAGTCTGGCCGCGGGCGAAGCATCACTGGAAGAAATCCTGCTGCGGCGCCGCGAGTTGGCCACCGACTATGAAGTGTGGGGCCAGATCGGGTTTTCTTACACCTTTGGTTCCATCTACAACAATGTTGTCAACAATCGTCTATGACAGATTCGCAGAAGCTGACGTGGAAAGGTTGATCGAATGAAGGGTGCCAGAACCGCATTGCCCATACTCGCACTGACCTTCGTTCTGCTTGGCGGCAGCGTCGTCGACGGGAAGACGGATGAGTCTCTGCGCATCCTCGTTGACAAAGTGTTGATGCGCCACAACAACTGGGTACTGACAGAGCAACACGTATCTGAGATTGCTGCGGCTGGTTTCAACGCCTTGTCCCCAAGACAGGGAAACGAAGACCTGAAGGTCGTTGGCCAGGTGTCCCAGTGGTGTCAACAGTACGCGATGGTGCATCTGCCCTGGATGCGGGGTACCCTGGCGGCACCTGCCAATGACACGGCCCAGGACCGCTTGGTCTGGGCCAATGGACGTCGGCAGGATCTATACGCACCGACCAGTGACACCCTCTGGAGTTGGCTCGAACAGCGACTGAGTGATTACGCGCGCCTGAGTTTGCAGGAGCCGGCTCTCGTAGGTGCGTTCCTCGATTTCGAGAATTATGCACCGGGCCGGCAGGGCAATGCCTATCCGATCTCCTTCGACGCCCAGACGGTGGCGCGCTTTGCCGAAGCCTATCGATTGGACATCCCGCATCTGGAGACCTCACAACGCCAGCCGTGGCTGCAAACACACGGCCATCTGGCTGCTTTCGAGGCATTCTCCATTGAACAGTGGCGTTTGCGCTCTCGACATCTGCGTCAGCAATTGGACAGGATCAATCCCGGCTTTCGCCTCTGTGTGTATCCAGCCACTGGTACTCGATTCATCGACGCAGCGATCTGGCATGAATGGGGCACGCCCGATGCACCATTGATCCTGGCAGATGCAGTCACCTATGGTCGCCCGGCGGGCTTGCTGCCGCAGACCGAGGCGCTTGAGATGAATCGTCAACAACTACAGCAGCGGCAGACACGGGCCCAGGCTGTGGCGACTGATCTGACGTATCTAGGCGGCATCGATCCAGTCGTGAGAGGAGCAGATCCCGAATTCAGCGGCAAGAACGCCGTCATGATCGACCAGGTCGCCGATGGCTATTGGGTGTTCTACGAAGGTCCTGAATACGACGGTGAGCACGAGCAATACTTCGCCTGGTTTGACTGGGCAAACCAGGCGATCATGTCGCAGCGGCACGATGCTTGGCGCGAGCCCCGAAGCACGCCTGATCCATGGGACGCATCGCGTGTTGAGGCGCAGACGAATCTGCCACAGCTAGGTGTCTACGGATTCAAGCAGTCCATGTTGCAACTGCTGGAGCGGAGCGGTCGTTTCGAGGTACATGAGTTGCAGGGCATGTCGCCGTCGTACTTACAGCAATTTGATGTCGTCGTGCTGCAGAATTTCAACCTGGAATTGGAGCAAACCCATCACTACGTCTCGGCCTTGCGTAATTATGTCGCCCAGGGAGGGGGATTGCTCCTTGCCCATGACACGGCATGGTTCATGGCGAGTCCGATACCAGAAGTCGCCGTGCGTGCACGGCCGCAGAACAATGTTGAGGCTATCCGCCACGTGGTGGGATCAGAGTTGTCCGTCGCGGTGACGCATCCATCGATCGGCGTCGGCGAGGACGCTTCCTTCACACCGGAATTTCGTGACCACATGATTTTCCGGGCAGGCCCAAAGGGTCGCATCGTGATTGAAAATGACTTTGACGATCCCGTCTATGTCGTGGGGGAATTCGGGCAAGGCCGTATTCTCTTTACAGGTTCCTATTATGGATACACTCGCCCACTGCAAGGCACGGAATTAACTGTTTTTCTTGCCAGCCTGCAGTGGCTCGCCCAATAGCTACCAAGGCTCACCGTGGTGCTGCGGGTGGCCGCGCTGCCAAAGCTGCAACCGACCCGAGTACGGCAATGCCCGCGAGGGTGAGGAAAGCGACTCGATAAGAACCTGTCACGTCGCGCACAATACCTGAGAACATCGGTCCCGTGGTCATGCCAAGCATGATCAGTAGAGCGCTGAATCCACTGATCGTCGCATAGGCACGTCGCCCAAAGTATTCTGCGCGGATCGAGTTGATAATCGTGCCGCGGATCCCCCAGGCAATTCCATGCAGGACCGCGAAGACCATGGCGCCCGTTGCAGTGGAGGCATAGGCGAAGGTGATCATCGCTGCTGCGTGCAGCCACATGGCGAGAAAGATAACCCAGCGCTTGTCGAAGCGATCGCCAACCCAACCTCCCGATAATTGTCCGCAGATCACGACGACGACCAGCAACGCGACGACGCTTCCAGCACGCGCCTGTGTGAGGCCCATGGCCTCGACCATGTGCGGGATTTGATGCACCAGAACGGTCCCGACGATCAGTAGGGCGCTGGTATGCACAAGCGTTAGGAACCAGAAAGTGGGTGTACGCAGCGCTTCTTTGGCGGAGAAGTCCGGTTCGGGTCGCGGCACTTTGTCGCTGCCCTCTGAAGTGGTCGCAGCGCCGCCGTCAGGCAACTGATCATAGTCCTCGGGATTGCGACGCATCAGCTGTGAAGCAGGAATGGTGATGGTGGCGATCAGGATCGCTGACAAGGTCGCCATCCAACGCCAACCTTGGCCCTCAATCAGATGGACGACGAGAGGTACGAGCAATCCTCCCGTTCCCATACCAGCCAGTGTCAACCCAAGGGCGGTTGAACGATGCCGCGAAAACCATTGCGTAACCGTGGTCGCAATCGGCATGAAACCACCGAGACTTGATCCAAGAGCGATGATGGCGAGAGCGACGTAGAACGTGGTGAGCGAGGTCGTCCGGCCAAAGAGCAGGAAACCGATCGCGAAAATCCCATTACCGACGGTCATCACTTTGCGGGGGCCGAAGCGATCGATGAGCCATCCCTGCAAAGGGCCCAGGATTCCCGATTCCAGTCGAATCAGTGCGAAGGCACTTGCCAGAATGGTCCGACTCCAGCCGAACTCAGCCTGCAGAGGCAGCACGTAGGCACTGAATGAATGGAACAACAAGCCGCCATTGAGAAACTGTATGACGAATCCAGCACCCACGATAACCCACCCGTAGAACACGCGTCTCCTAGCGAAGAAGTTGATTGACTCTGGACAACCAACGCCAGGATTGCGCGCCAGACCAGAGGGAGATTAAACGTTCAGCCCCTGCGTGCCGTCGAAGGGACGGATGATGCTGGGAGGCATCAGCACGAACAGACCGGGATCATGGGCGACGCGGAGATTCTCGCGGCGCCATTTATGTAGGAGATCATTGTATGAGAAAGTTTCGTTTTCTATGCCTGGGTGTAGTGGCTGCAGCAGCACTGAGTCTGGCCGTCGTCGATGTGGCGGATGCGGGCGGTAGGGGTGGTCGTGGCAAGGGCCGTCGTGGCCCGGAACGAGGCGCCGTTGACAGCGAGCAGAGACAAGCTCAGCGAGAACAGCACCGAGCCCAGATGGCCACGGCTCTTGGCCTGACTCAAGATCAGCAGGCTCAACTGGATCAGTTGCACAAGGATTCTCGTGCCGCCGCTCAGGACCTCCGCGCCAGCGGCGAGGCGACACGCGAAGATAGAGACGCCTTGCGCGAGGCACACCGTGAGGCGCGTGAGTCGATTCTCACAGCAGACCAGTTGGAAATCCTGGAGGGCTTGCGGGCCGAACGCCCTGAGGGTCGCCGACGCGGCCGACGCCACAGAGACGGGGAAGGTACCGAGGGACGTGTTAGGCTGGGTGAGAGACTGGGCCTGACACAGGAACAGACCCAAGCAGTGCAGTCACTTCGCGCGACCCACCGTGAGCAAATGGAGGCACTGCGAGAAAGTGGCGACATCTCTCGTGATCAATTGAAGGCACTGCGGGGTGAGCATCGCGAGCAGGTGCGTGAGCTTCTCACCGAAGATCAGCAGGCAGCCCTTGATCAGCTCCGTGCGGAGCATCAGGCAGAAGGTGGCAGACGTCGAGGTCATCGTCGAGCCGATCAGGACGCTGACCAGTTGCCCGGCGCTGCCAGATCCGCGACTGAGTCGAATTCGTGGGGCGAAGTGAAGAAATCAGTGGACGAGCAGTAAGGCGAATGGCCACGCAGTAAGCAAACTCACAGGCACAGATCACTTGCAATTCTCGGGGTCGTCCACACAAGCGGACGACCCCTTTTTCTTGCCGCAGCACCTGCTCTTGCTACCGCATATCTGCTGCTGTTGTGGCCGTCGCCTGGACATGGCGCACGAGAGTCGATCAAGCAGAGGGTGGGCTCTGCAGCAGGCTATTGATGTGCTGACCATCCGCAAGGATCTGCTGGCCAGTCGCAGCGCCGTGAGAGTGACCAAACAGATCGACCTGTGCGGCAGGACCGGGCTCGTCGACACAGATGGCTAGTTGCATCTGCTCCAGGATCCGGGCCAGGCGCTTTCTTTTGGGTGCGTCGAGTTCGGGCACTCCCGTGAGAGTCAGTCGCATTCTCTGCGCAACGTGGGGTCCGAGTTCGACACGGCCCACGAACTGTCCATCCGCCAGAATCTGTGGATCTGTGAGCCGATAGGTGTAGAGCCGCTGCTGAGCGGCCCCCCAGACAGGGCGTAGATCGGTACCCTGTTCTGTCATCGCCAGTTCGACAATCATCGATTGAGAGGTCGTATCCAGCAGTCGGTGCGCCCGCTGCGTGAGAGGGCCAAGCGCCGCGATCGCCAAGTGCACGCCGAAGCCGAGGTCAAGTTCCTTGCGAGTGGGCAGCAGACGATATGTCCACAGACGGCCCCGGCGGGGGGGGGCGGACCCTTTCTCACGAAGGCGAACCTGGGCCTGCAGTTGCCGCACACTCCATCCCTGCTCTCGGGTCTGGACAACCAGATTCTGTCGATCCTCGTCTTGTTCCAGTGTAATCAGCACACGGCAGTGACTCCA
>JABJJN010000070.1 GCA_018660835.1 Gemmatimonadota bacterium
GACACGCGATCGAAGATCTTCCTGCAGGAACTTGGGCAGACGCCGCAAGAAGAGACCACGGCACAGGTGACCGATGCCTATCTCGAACTCTATGCCGTCGTCGACGCGCCGATCGATGGCGCACACAGGGCAGTAGAAGCATGTATGCAGGCCTTCCGCATCGGCGTCGTCTCAAATGCATACCCCGATGTGCAGTATCGGAAGCTGGAGACACTCGGTCTGCGACAGGCCTTCGCTTGTGTCGTCTTGTCAGAGGAATTCGGCAAACGTAAACCCGACCCGGCGATCTTCATCGAGGGGTGCCGTCTCCTGCAGGTGGAGCCGTCACGCTGCCTCTATGTGGGTGATTCCTACGCCAATGATGTGGTTGGGGCAGCCGCAGCTGGCCTGCCGTGCTGTTGGCTCAACGCCCACGGCACTACGCCGCAGGGAACGGCGACGCCAACGCTTGAGGTGAAACACCTGGATGAATTGCTGGCCTGGCTTGGACTGACGCCGTAGTCGGCCCCGACCTGATATCGCCGTAACCTGACATCGACGTGGCCCGGCTGATTTCGCCCGACCGCGCCTCGCCCGACCGCGCCTCGGCTGGCGCGGCCGGCTCCAGCTGCTCTTACCCCTGACCGCTCTTCCCCGTTGCGCCGATCAACGACAGATCGCTGCCTGCACCCTCGCGTTGGATCACAAGCAGCAGCTCGCCACTTCGCACCTGAATCTTGACGGGTGACGCGACAACTTCATTGCTGATTCCATCCCGCTCACCCGGTGTCAGGGCTTCATCTGTCAGTGGCCAGCGCAGTCCCTCGGTGGTGATCCCCGTCGCGTCTCCAGACAAAGGACACAGTGACAGGGTGAGTCCCACGGGAGCGGCAAAACTGATCGACTCAGGGATCCGTCGAATGAGACAGTCATCATCGACAATGCACAGATCCAGTTCGTCGGCAAAGGCACGCAGCAGCGTCAGATTCCACAGGGTGTGATCCGTGCGGCCACCGGTAACACCGACAAGCGCTGCACGCTTGATACCGATGGTTTGCGCATGACGCAGCACCTTCTGCAGATCCGTTCCCGTGTCATCCGCGTCCACGCGCACCCACTGTGTCGTGGGCCAGATCTGCCGCAGCGAGTCATCTGCAGAATCGAGATCACCCACGACGGCGGCCGGACAGTGTCCAAGTCCGTGCAGCGTATTGGCTCCTCCGTCCGCACACAGTAGCAGCGGCTTGTCGGCAAGCAGCGCGGCCAGCAATTGCGCCGATGGTGCCGGACCATTGCCGACGATGACGGCGTGCCCAGCCTGCTCAGTCTGCTCAGTCACCTGATGCACCAATCCTGGTTCGCAAGGTCACGCCGATCTGCCGCGGGTCACCATGGGTCACATACAGTTTCTCGTTGTAAGCCGGTGGTTCCAGCACGAAAGAGAACCCTCGCGTCGTATAGCGTTCATCGAGCAGATTGCGCCCCCAAAGACTCACCGTCCACGCAGATGTCTGATAGCCAACACTGGCATAGAGCAGTTGGTGCGTCGCCGCCTCATTGTTGTGGCTGTCTGAATAGAAGAAGCCGTCGGTCGCGCTTAAAGTGACTCTCGCCAGCAGCCCTGTTCTGTGTTCGTAGTCCAAGCCGATGCGTGTCGTATAGGAGGGCGCATGAGCGGCCTCACGATCTCCGAGGGTAAGTCTCTCCCCCTGAGCGTTCTCGAAGCTGTACGAATCGGTATGCGTCAGCAGCCAGCCCGCCGTTGTGCGCAGTGTCAGGCCCCTTGCCATCCGATAACTCGCCTCCAACTCGGCCCCCGCATTCCACCCAGCTCCTGCATTGGCTGTGAGCAGGACGAAACTATTTGGATCCCCCGGGTCCTGTTGGCTGGACAGCTCAACCTGTTGATCGTGGCGGCGGGCATGAAAGAGCGTGAGCGATGCCGCACCGCGCTCGGTGGCAACATGCAGACCTGACTCCGCATTCCACAGCGTCTCCGCATGGTAGGGCCGATTGTGCGCCGACAACCTCGGATGCTGGTTGACACCTCCTGGACGATATCCCCGTGACAGAGCGACGAAGAGGTGTCCCATGCGCGTCGCCTGATTGAGAGCTACGCGTCCGCCGCCGAGCCAACCATTGGTGGAGAAGCGAACACGCTCGGGCGCAGCATCTGTCGCGCCATCGTAGTCAGTGCCGTGGCGATCAGCGCGCAGATTGACCAGCAGACGCAGACCCGGCGCCACAGAACGCTGCCATTGCGAATAGACAGCAAGATTGCCCACATCGAATTCGCTGTCGAGAACACCCGCATCACCACCAAACAGATATCCTGTCGCCGCATCTTCTTCACGTAGCTGCTTCGCGTAGACGCCGACCACACCTTCTCCACCCAAACGCGGGACCCGATCCGACAGCAGACGCATCTCGTGCGTCAGGGTCTGACGCTGACGCAGGGTGCGGTCGAAAAAGTCATAGGTATATCCCTCGATCGTCGAATCAAATCCATAGGGAGCAGCTGCCCAGAACTCGTCGTTGCCCCAATCACCATCGTAGGAGTACTCCACGTCGGTCGTAGAGGCAGCTGTAATCGACACGAACTGCATTGTCGACGACAAGGGCCAGTGCCACCTCGCAGAGATGGCACTCGTTTCCTGTTCGTCACGTCCCGGTCTGTCGCTGTAGGTACGGAAGTCGGCATTGTTGTCAGGTGCCCATGCGTCATAGCCATTGTTGGCGCGGCTGTGAAAGACCGTCGTCGTCAGCTCTCGCCCTTTGCCAGCATCGAAATGGAACTTGGCACGCAGTGTCTGCTCCTCACGGCCATTGCTGTCATCGGTTCCCAGATAGGCATTGTCACGAAAGCCATTGGCTTGCTGGCCGCCATAGGACAACCGTGCGCTCAACCTGGGTGTCAGCGGTACATCGGCAGCCACACCCAGTTCGACAAGGCCATCCCCGCCGACGCTCGCCTGTATCTGCGGTCCAAGCCGCCCTGGTGCGGAGGATTGCATGGAAATGAGCCCCGCCATGGCATCGGGTCCGAACACCGTCGACTGCGGCCCGCGATGGATTTCTACCTGATCCATATCGAAAAGCATCGCCGTTGATCCCAGACCAGAGAGTTCGACATCGTCGACAACGAAGCCGACAGCGAAACTCGGCGGACCTTCGCCAGCATACTGGCTGCGCTCGCCAATCCCCCGAATCTGGAAGTAGCGAGGTCGTGACGTACCGGCAGCCCAATGCACATTTGCCAGGCCATCTGTCAGATCCTGCAGATGCTGGTGATTCTGCAGTTGCGCTGCCTCGACCACATGCACACTCGACGTGATGTCGCTGAGTCGCTGGCGGGTCAGACCTGCCTGCACGATGACCTCTCGTGTCTGCAGTGTCCGCGCCTGGAGGACGATCACTGCCTCTGTCGGCCACAGTAAACGGGCTTCGTAGAAGCCTACATGGCTGACCCACACACTGTCGCCCTCGCTGGATGGCAATTCGAAGGCACCCGTGCCATCCGTGACAGTGGAGTGTTCTCCGGAACGCACGAGTACACCCTCGATGCCGTTGCCCGAACGACCATCCACCACACGTCCTGTGTGTGGTTGCGCGGCAAGAGGGCCAGCCAGTGTCAGCAGGAGGCCAACAAGTGTCAGCAGGAGGTACGGTGTAAGAGGATAGGTCCGCATGTACTGTCCATCGGTGATTGGCCACGAAAAAGGCCGCATGCCCTTGAAGGGGTGCGGCCGCATGGATCGACACTTTTTGCCAATCACTGAGGCGTCCGTGTTCCCTACGCTGGCATCAACCAGGTCAGGTTCGAAGGGTGTGGTCTCAGGCCCGACGGCGGGCCACCCCCAACGGCGTCCAACAGCGAACCTACCCGGCCCACTGGCACGCGTCAACTGGTTGGTGAACCTCGTCGCGTTTGTCGGTAACTCGAGCCTTGTCTACCCTTAGCTGGTCTATTTGACGGAAGGCAACTCGTTGGCCAAAGCGCCGAACATCATCGTTTTTCTCACCGACGATCAGGGATATGGCGATCTATCGTGCATGGGTTGCACGGATTTCCGTACACCCCACCTCGATCGCATGGCGCGCGACGGTGTACGCTTCACAGATTGGTATTCCAACAGTCCCGTATGCAGCCCGTCGCGAGCGGCCCTGCTGACGGGCCGCTATCCTGGCAATGCCGGCGTACGTTCCATTCTCGCCGGCCATCGCACCGCAACGGGCCTTCCCACGCAAGTACCGACCCTCGCCACTGCTTTGCGCCAGCAGGGCTACGCGACCTACATGTCTGGCAAATGGCACCTGGGTCTGTCTTCCGGATCACGACCGCAGGATCACGGCTTCGACCATTGGTTTGGCTTTCTTGCGGGCTGCATCGACTACTACTCCCACATCTTCTACTGGGGAATGAATCGCCAGGGTCCCGGTCTGAATCCGACCCACGACCTGTGGGAAGATGACGTGGAGATCTGGGATGACGGCCGCTATTTCACGGAAATGATCACCGAGCGTGCGATTGCTTACATGCGCGACGCAGTGGCCAAAGGGCAGCCCTTCTTCCTCTACGTCCCGTACAATGCACCGCACTACCCGATGCATGCACCCGCTGAGTACGTTGAGCGATTCTCTGAGCTTCCCTGGGATCGTCGCATCATGGCCGCCATGATCAGTGCCGTCGATGACAGTGTCGGCGCGATTCTTGCCGAGGCTGAGCGTCTCGGGCAACGACAGGACACGCTCAGCTTCTTTACATCTGACAACGGGCCCTCGCGTGAAACACGCAATTGGCTCGACGGTACACAGGACCCCTACTACGGGGGGAGTGCAGGCTCCCTCAAGGGACACAAATTCAGTCTGTATGAAGGTGGAATCCGCATGCCAGCTCTGTGTCACTGGCCAGGCGGCATAGAGGCAGGACAGGTTCTCGATCTGCCCTGCGCCTCGATGGATATCTTTCCTACCGCCATGGGTGCTGCTGGAGCAGATGTGGTGCCCTATGAAGTGGACGGGCAGTCACTGCTGCCTTATCTCGCACAGGGCGATGCCTTGCCGCAGCGAGACTTGATGTGGGAGATGGGCAAGCAGACGGCGATCCGCAGGGGCGACTGGAAACTTGTGCTCAATGGCCAACTTGTGGAAGGAGCCCCGCCTGATGACGATATTCATCTGGCCCACCTCGGCAACGACATGGGCGAAACGATCAATCTCAAACACGAAGACCCGCGACAGACCCAGGATCTGAAAGAAGCAGCTGAGTCGTGGCGGGCAGGAATCGAAGAGCGTTGGGAAACGGAATTCTTACATGAGGACCGTCGCACGTCCTCGCAACCGCGTCCTGTGACGCACGCCTAGGAGGTCATTTTATGTCCTGGCGTGGTCCCGCCTTCTCTATGATCCTCATTGGCCTCGTGTATTGGGGTGTGCGCCCATTGTTTGTGGCCGCCCTCACCCTTGAGTTGTATCTCGTTGGCCTGATCGTGTGCAGTTTTCTAACGGGCGTCGCCACCGCCTGGTGGCAGGCGAGCAATGCTGACTACACATGCGGAAATTGCGCCCACATCTTCGACATATCTGTGCCGCGACATCTCGTGGGTCAGAACTGGTTCGGTCGCGTTCGTACAAAATGTCCCTCCTGCGAGCAGACCACGATGTGTACACCGTCGCCAAAAGAATCACCCACCAGCGATGAAACTGCCGGCACATGAGCCGGCTGCAAGCGCTTCACATTGGCATCGTCGGTGCCTGTGGTCGTGGCCGAACCTTCGCTACAGCCCTTGCTCAACGACCAGGGCAGGTGTGCGTGCAGGCCGTCTGCGATATGGACGCCGATGCTTTGCCTGCAGCACGAGATCGGTTCGATGCGGCCTCATGCTTTCAAGACTACGAAGAGATGCTGTCGCAGGGGCAACTCGATATCGTCGTCATCGCGACGCCTATGCATCTGCACGCACAGCAGTCGATCCAGGCATTGGACGCAGGCTTGCACGTTCTATGCGAGGTCACACCCGCAGTCAGCGTCGAAGAGTGCCGCCAGGTCGTGAGCGCTGCGCGCCAGTCCACCGGCCAGTACATGTTGGCAGAGAATTGCAACTACACACGACAGTGCCTGCTGGTGGAAGAGCTCGTGCGGCAGGGATTGTTCGGATCGATCTACTACGCCGAGGCCGAATACCTGCACGAGGTTCGTGATCTCAACGAGCGCACGAAGTGGCGCCGGCGGTGGCAGACAGGTATCGACGGGATCACCTATGGCACCCATGCGCTGGGCCCCGTTCTGTGTTGGATGCCTGGCGAGCGCGTCCATCGCGTTTGCTGTGCTGGCAGTGGACATCACTACGAGGATCCTCGCGGTGACAACTACCACCAGGATACGCATGTCATGCTTGCCCAGACCGAGGGCGGCGGCCTGATCAAGATCCGCCTCGATATGGTGTCGACGCGCCCATCCGTGACCACGACCTACCAATTGCAGGGAACGACGGGATGTTACGAATCAGCCCGCCGTGCTGATGAGCAAGACCGCATCTGGCTTACGGCGCTACATGATGAGCCGCAGTCGTGGGGTGCCCTTGCCGATCTCGAAGAGCAGTATTTTCCGACGCACTGGCGCGACCAGTTGGCCGCCATGGCTGACCAGGGCACAGAAGGTCACAGTGGCAGCGATGCCATCATGAGTCTGGCCTTCATCGATGCTCTGCTTGCGGGTCAGCCCCCGCCCGTCGACATCGATCGGGCCATGGATATGAGTCTGCCTGGCCTCGTCAGCCAGGAGTCGATGCGTACGCAGGGCGCATGGCTCGATGTACCTGACTCACGTCAGTGGGGGCCTGACTCAGGTCAGCTTGGGACAGCCACAACATGAGCACGGCCGGACCACAGCTGGTGATGCGGCGTCCCCATCTGCGCCGTCTTCCTGAAGCAGATCTGGTGGCAGGCTACACGATCCGGGACTTTCAAGCTGGTGACGAGGAGGGTTGGGCAGAGCTGCTTGCCGCTGCCTTTGAGCGTGAGCTGGCGCAGTTTGATTTCCACCGGATGATGGCGTCTGATCCTGCCTTTCAACCAAGTCGAGTGAAGTTTGTCGTCGCGCCCGACGAGTCGCTTGCAGCCAGCGCCAGTAGCTGGCTGAGTGCGCGCTTTGGGTTGGACAATTCCACGCTGCATTGGGTGGGCACGGCCCCCGCCCACAAGGGAAAGCGACTCGGTTACGAGGTGTCCCTCGCGGCATTGAAGCAAGCCTTCAGTGAGCGCCGCGCCGCCGCCTATCTGCTGACGGATGATGAACGTATCGCAGCGATCAAGACGTATCTGCGGCTCGGCTTCGTCCCTGTCCTGACGGACCCATCACACGCCCGCCGCTGGCGAACTGTGCTGGAAGGCATCGGTGACGAACACCACCTCGCCGTACTGGAAGGTCCGGTAGAGGTATTTCGCTAGTCACCGTCCGGTCGCGGCAGTATCACGACACCGACGGAATCTGCCGAGGCGGAACCGAACAGCCCGATCGCTCCCTCAAGACGGAAAATGGGTCGCTCGAAGGCGTCACCGGCGAGACCGCCAAAGCCACCTCCATCATCGGTGAGATTGGTACGAATGAAGTCATACCAGTTTTCATCAACGGCGAACAGACGCAGGACGTGCCGCCCTTCGAAGGCGACGGCGAACCAGGGAAAACGCGCCCGATCTTCGTCGAATTGCAGGGGCGGTGAAGCCCCCTCTCGATCAAAGTCCTCGTAGTCCTCGTCCTCAAGAAAATCTGCATCGATGACGAAATCAGAGTCACGATCCAGACCGGATAGAGACAACTGGTAGGCGAGCGAGCCTCCCACGGGCCCTGTCAGTTGCATCTCTATCAGACCATCACGGTAGATCAGCTGATTCTCCGGCGCCGTGAACGAGCGCTCTGCTCCCATCGAGAAGGGCACAAGTTCCGCGACCACAACGAGGGTCTCTTCATCGAGCAGGACCGTTCGCGCCAATTTCAAGCGCTCCGGCGTCGTCGTGACACCCGTCGCGATGTGTCCGGCGACGCGCACGTCGAGGCGATATGTCGTGGTCGGTTCAACCACCGGTGTCGGTGTAGGCGGCAGATACTGGCCAACTGAGTCAGGCGACGCCAGATACTCCCACTGCTGGCCGTCAGATGTGACGATGACAACTGCATCAACCACACCCAGAGACGTCGGATCGTAGAGGACTCTCGGATTCGCCGTGCGCCGCACGAAGATGTGAGGCAGAGGCTGATCGACGATGAGCGTTGCGTCGATGACCAGCACGTCCTCTTCGATCGATCCGAAGAGATCCCCCGGCTCGCGGTCAGTGCTACAGCCGACGCCCAGAGTCACCGTGAAGATCATCGTAAGCAGTCGTCTCAAAAGGAAAACTCCAGACCAAACGTTGGAATCACAGGTAGTTGTTTGACCACTTCCGGCTCCGTGTCGGGACTGTCCGTGTCGTACTGCACGAACCATTCGTTGCGGCGACTGTAGACATTAAAGATCTGCAGATAGATCTCAGCGTCTCCTCCGAAGAAACCAATCTGCCGCCGAGCACTCAGATCCAGGCGATGATACGGCAACAGGCGAGCACTGTTTCGTCGGGCTGCCAGAACGAGATCTTCATCCACTGCCGTCGCCGGATTGCGCAGTGTATAGCGGGCGGCAGCGGGCGTGAAAGCCTGACCCGTGGCGTACACAAAACTGCTGCCGATACGCCACCTGTTGAGCCGATACGACATGACGAGGGAGGCATCGTGACGCCTGTCATACTTCGGTGAAAAAGACCGCCCCCCGTCCACTTCGGCAAAGGTGCGGCGCGTGCGCCCCAACGTATATCCCAGCCATCCACGCAAACGACCGGTACGCTTCTCGAGAAAGAACTCAGCCCCCGTCGCAAAGCCCGTTCCGCCCGACTTGAAGACGTCCTCTGAGCGTGTGCTGTTGTTATCTGCCGTCGTGTTGTTGTCGATGACAACAAGTCCATCCAGATCCGTGTAATACAGTTCGGCCGTCAGCTTGTACTTCCGTGTCGGCTCCCATTCGACACCTGCGACGGTTTGCCATGAAGATGCGGGGCCCACCGTCTCATCGAGGGGTACCCAGAAATCGCCGCCGCTGAAGCCCTCCGTTGTTACCAATTGCAGATACTGGCGATACAGTCCGCCACCGAACTTTACGCGCCAGTCATCGGCGACAGGCTGACTGATCGAGACACGCGGCATGATGGCGATCTCGTCCGCTTCTGAGAATCGACTGGCCCTCACACCCAGGCGCACGTGGGTCCCCATCGACAACTGCGCGTCATCCTGCAGGTAGAGCTCGAAGAGGGTCGGCGACTGATTCAGGTCGAGACCATCTTCTGAGTTGAAGCTCGAAATGAACTCGAAATTGTACTTCGTCGCTCGCAGACCACCTGTCAGCGTGTTGTCTGAGCGCAGGAAGTATTCGAGATCGGCGTTGAGCGTCAGGTCTTCAATCTGATTCTGAAACAGAATCGGTGTATCGAAGAAGCTGAGATCCGTCGTGCTCTCGTATTCAGAGGATGACAGGGTCAACTCACCGAACAAGGCGGGATCAAATAGATGCGTCCAGCGCACCATAGCGGCGCGATTGCCCCAGCGAATATTGAAAAAGGTCTCCGCCTCGTTGAGATCGAAATCCAGATCGTCGCGTCCGAAGTAGGCGCTGACGAGCAGATTGTCGCCACCATCGCCGAGAGGCTGTGTGATTTTGGCATTCAGGTCGTAGAAGAAGTAGTTCGGCACGTCCGTTCCACTGGAGCGAATTGCCGCCAGCAGTGGATCCAGATATGTGCGTCGCCCCGACATCATCCACGAGCCCTCGCCCACGGGTCCTTCCGCCAGCAGGCGAGTCGACACGAGACTGACGCCACCACTCAGGGACGTCTTCTCCCGGTTGCCATCACGATTGGAAACATCGAGCACGGCGCCAAGATTGCCTCCATAGTTCGCTGGATAGGCTCCCTTGTAGAGCTGTACGTCGCGCACAGCCTCTGGATTGAAGGTCGAGAAGAAACCAAAGGCGTGAGACGGGTTGTAAAGAGGGATGTCGTCGAGCAGGATCAGCGTCTGGTCGGGGCCGCCACCGCGAACATAGAGACCACTGCTGATATCGGATGCAGCCTGAATGCCTGGAAGCAACTGCAGTGAACGCAGCAGATCCGCTTCACCTGTGGCCGGCAACTGCTGCAGTAGTTCTGGTGCAAGGGTGAGGAAACTGGTTTGGATGACACGCTCGAGTTCGGCCTCCGCGTCACGATCGGCGGTGATCACCGTCTCGTCGCCCATGATCGCTTCACGACGCAAGCGGATCTCGAGAAGTACATCATCGGCGACATCTACACTGTCGCGATAACTCTGGTACCCTATATGGGAGACAACCAGCAGGTGCCGTCCTGCGGGCACATTGCGAATGGCAAAATATCCCCGCTCGTTGGCCAGACCGCCGAGTTGAAGTCCGGGTAGAGCAACGACACTCAGACCGACTTCTTCGCCATCGGCCGCATTGCGAATGTAACCAGCCAGCGTCGTCGCCTCAGCGGCAGCAGCGATACCGATGGTAAGAACAAGGAGAAGGAGTCTGATCACTTGGGGATGAGTTCCGTGTAGTTGGGATTTTCGGGACTCATCAATCTGCCAGATCCCGCGAAAGTGTCAAATGGCGTAGATTGGTTTCAGACCTCTCTCACACTTGTCAGGATCGAACAGCGCCATGTCAGTCGGCGATTTTCTCGCACTTTGCGGCGAGATCCTACTACTTGTCATCACCGTCCTTACCTGCGTCGACCTGGCGCGCGTGCGGGATCGAGCTCGCCTCGACATCGCTCTCGTCTTCATCGCCCTCGCGATCGATGTGGTTCCTCGACTCCTGCCCCGCCTCGGGATGGAGCCGGGATTGCTGACAATGGTCCAACCTCTGGCGAGTGTAGCGCATCCATATCTGCTGCTTCGCTTGGTCGATCACTTCCGACCCATCCGTGGCCTGGTCTCGTGGGGGGCCATGGCCCTCGTATTGGCTGCGTGGGGATTCCACTTGTTCGCGCCGGAGCCCATCGTCTTCTCGTGGGGCTGGGCCGTGACAGCGATCTTTACGCTGTTGACCCTCTATGCGGCGGGCGCCGTCGCGTCTGCCGCCGAGCGCGGTCAGAGTGTTATTCAGCGCCGGATGAAACTGATCGCTGGCGGTGCCTTCGTGTTTGCCATCATCCTCGCCGCTCAGGTTGTGGCGGCGCTGATCGTCGACGTCGCGCCACTGGCGCAGGACATCGCACGAGTCGGTCCCCTGGCCATGGCTGCCATGTATTACCTGGGCTTCACGCCACCTGTGTGGTTGTCCCGCGCCTGGCAGCATGCAGAATTGTCCGACTTCATTCGCTCCTCTGGCGGCAGCCCGGGTGAGTCGTCTCGCACCGCCCTGGCACGTCTGTGCAGTTCTTCTCGGCATGCCGTGGGGGGGCTATCAGCCGCCGTCTGTCGGTGGGAGGACGATCGCCAACGGCTCGTACTCGACGCCTTTGGTGAACGCGCCCTCGTCGGTGGCCCGATCGCCTTTGACAGTCTTGTCTCCGAACACTGGCGTTTTCGTCGACCCTTCGTTGAAGACCGCGTCGGCGAAGTTCGCGAAGCATGTCGGCGACTGGCGCCGGGTCTCGATTGCGAAGCACTGATCGGTGTGCCGCTGGTGACCACGAGTCGTGTCTGGGGCCTCCTGCTCATTTTTGTGAGACGGTCACCGTTGATGCCGGATGAAGAATTGCGACTGCTGTCGCTATTCGCCGAGCACAGTGCCCTGGCCCTGGACTATGCAGCACTGATCGAACAGTTGCGTGGTGTCGAAGAGGAAGTAGAGGAAGAGGGATTTGACGCCTAGCGCTGCATGCATCAGAGGTGCGGCCCTGCGGCGCGGGTGATGCGTACTGAGCGTAGCTCCACGTATGTTCGGTGGCAGCAACCGTGGATCGTTTTCGCCATGGTTCTTTGCTGCGCCTGCACCACCCTCGACATGGATGACTGGCCAGCCGTAAAAGGGGGAATCCGGCAGCGATACCCCCAGGTTCGGCAGATTTCACCGGCAGAACTGGACCGCTGGCTGAGTCGTTCAGATACCATCCAGCCCATCCTGCTGGATGTGCGCACGATCGATGAATACACCATTTCCCACTTGCCCGGGGCCGACCTGACGAGACATGCGCAGGATGCGCGTGTTCGCCTGCAGGACGTTCGTGTCGATACGCCTATCGTCCTCTATTGTTCGATTGGATATCGCTCGACGGGTCTGGCCGCATTGCTGCGTCATCAGGGCTTCACCGATGTCGCAAATCTCGAGGGTTCCATCTTTGCGTGGGCAAATGAGAACCGTCGTCTTGTCGATTCAGAGAGAAAACCGACAACACTCGTGCATCCCTACGATCGACCCTGGTCAGGTTTGCTGGATCAGGCGCACCGATCTGAGTAGTGCCGTTCAGCGAGGAACGCGAAACTCAACAGACGTGGGTGTATCCTTCGTCAGGGGCATCGTCAACACGACCCGTGCCTCTTCGATCGTCGCGTGCCCATCCTTGCGATAGGGGTTGTGGGGTAGCACCGGCCAACGAAGGCGACTTCCCGCAGGACAGATCATTTGCCAACCCGCATGTGAGATGGTCGTCGCAGATGCAATCGGTTGGTCAATCGATTCCTCGCTGAGGATGACGTCCGTGTCGTTCCAGGAAATCGCTGTTCCCAGATGCGGCAGCAGCGTCAGATGTGCCGCCACCTGCATTTCCAAATCGCCGACGGCGCTGAAGATGATCGTCGCCGACTCGTCCTCAAGAGCCAATTCCACACGACCATGGATGCCCTGCGTATAGTCGAGGATGACGGAGACAGACTCGTCGTCGCTTCCCAGGGTGGCTGATTGCGGGCAGTGGACGAGTCCGTCGACGGCAGAGAAATCGGGCTCCTCTTCTCCTGGCACATGTTGCAGCAGGCTCGTGTCGCCTAAGGTGAAGGTGCTCCACAAGGGCTGCAGTTTCGTGTTGCCACCACCAGCGATGAGTCCCGCCGTGTCGTGGTAGAGACTGACGAAGCTCTGTCGATCCTGTCCCCAGCGGTTTTGCGGAATATCCACTGTGTACGCGGACAGACAGGCAAACCAGGGCGCTCGACGACGTGTCAATGCCTGCTCACCCATTCTCTGTGTGTGTATAGTACGCGCGCCTGGTGGCGTTTCAGCATCTCCTGATTCAGCATAGGCGAGCATGGACGCTGCATAATCGGCGTCGAAGCGCTGATCCTGGGCCAGATACAGTCGGTGTTGTTGTGCCGTCCAGCCACGGCCAGCGGCAGATCGTGTCAGCCCGGCGTTGCCGAGCCGGATCCCATCGTGATAGGGATTGCGACCATCGATGGTTTCCACGCAGCTGCCATCGGGGTAGGTAAACGTTGCATGGTAGGTGGCGGCCTGTTCGAGGGCAGGCAGGACCAGCGCATCGGCAGACATGCTGTAGTAGGCCCCGAGGGCGTCGGCATAGACAAAGTTGTAGGCCACCACGGGTCCGTCATGTTCTGCCCACCAACCATGGGGTGACTGAGAGGCAGCGACCTGACGCAGGAATGTCGCCGCCTGTTCGCACCAGCCCTCGCGTTCAAAGACCTGTCCAGCACAATAGAGACCCATCGCGTGATGCGCCGGGATATTGTGAATCCGTCCAAGCTCTTCAGCGGCAATGCCGCCATAGCCCAGACGCAGACCCTCCGACCACTTGTCGTGGGCAGCGGCTGGCATGGCATCACCGACGATGGCGAAGGCACGCATCCAGCGGCTATACGCCCAGGGCATGCGAATCGGACCCCACTCAGAGTAATCCTTCTTGCGGAACATCCACATGCCCTTCTCGTCCTGCGCCTCATGTAGAGCGAGTCCGCCACGGATGATGGCGTCGAGGGCCGCGTCACTTTGGTAGTGCACAGAGCCCTCTTGAGCCCAGGCCACCGCCAGTGGCCACAACACGTTCTGATCGGTGGAGATCCACGGTTCGATGCCGAATTGGCCATTGTCCTTCTGCGTCATCAGAATCTGTGTGACACAATCGTCCAGATGCCGCAGCAGATCGCCTTCGGGTTGCCACTGCATATTTGTCATTTGTCGCCTCTTGTTGGTGTATGCCAGTCGCCAGGGACGAGGCAGCTCGCTGCCACGCGCTCCTTGACCGCCGCCTCGAGTGATCGCTGCTTAGCGCCCAAGGAGAAACTCATGTTAGTTCGATTGCTCATCAACGCCATCGCGCTCTGGTTCACAGCATGGTTGATCGATGGTGTTCATCTGTCAGGGAATCTGCTCGAAATCGCCATCGTCGCTGTCGTCTTCGGCGTCGTCAACACCTTCATCAAACCCGTCGTCCTACTATTGTCGTTGCCGATGCTGCTATTGACCCTCGGCTTGTTCACCTTCGTCGTCAATGCCGCCATGCTCGCTCTGGTGGCATCTCTCACGTTGGGACTGACAATAGACGGCATCGGTTCTGCTTTGTTGGGCAGCATCGTTGTTTCTATTGCCTCTTTTGTTCTGAGCGCCTTCAAGGACTGACATTCAGTGTTTGAGATCGAAACTCGCGAAGTCCTCTACGACAACCCGCTGGATGCCCCCAACTGCATCGAGACCTTCGTGCTCGAGGGCACGGGCGCCACGAGCTTCCCCATGGGCGCGCTGCGCCTCGACAGTTGCCTCGATCCCGAACAAGGACAGGCGGCCAATATCGTCTTCTGGTGCCCCGAGCAATTCCCCGATCACATACGTATCACCTGGGACTTTCGACCGATCCATGAACCGGGACTGGCGATTTTATTCTTTGCTGCCCAGGGACATGGTGGACAAGATCTGCTGGGCCCGTCCCTTGCCCGCCGCAACGGGCCCTATGACCAGTATCATCATGGCGATCTCGACGCACTTCATGTGTCCTACTTTCGCCGCAAAGCACCAAAGGAACGCGCCTTCCAACGCTGCAATCTGCGCAAGAGCCACGGCTTTCACCTGGTTGCCCAGGGCGCCGATCCCCTGCCAGGAGTCGCCGATGTCCACGAGCCCTATCGAATGACCCTGATCAAATCCGGGCGAACCGTACATTTTGGTATACGCGATCTGCCCGTATTCAGCTGGAGTGATCTTGGGACCGATTTTGGTCCGCCCCTTGGCGGTGGCCGAATCGGCTTTCGGCAGATGGCGCCACTGATTGCCGAATACTCGAATCTTCGCGTCGAAGCCATCACCCCCCTGCCTTGAATAATTAGAAGAGGTCCAGACTTGCCGAACAATCAGCAGTTCAGGTTGCGCACCAAGTTTATTGGCACGCGTGATGTGCACGAATACCGGCAGACCATTGCTGCGTGGGTCAACGAACAGGACACGGTTCTTGAGATCGGCTGCGAATGGGGCACGACGACGGTGAAACTCGCGCCCGCCTGTCAGCGAGTCGTTGGTACCGATGTCAGCCAGGATTGCATCGATCGGGCTCGGAAACAATATCCCGAGTGCGAATTCGCTGTCCTGGATGCTTTCGACGCGCGCGCTGCTGTCGATTTGGCGCGGGAGCTTGAGATCGAGCAATTCCACAAGATCTACATCGATATGTCAGGATTGTCCGGCTACCGCTCACTGCTGGATACGATCTCCCTGCTGACGATGTATGCGACGATCCTGCGTCCAGAGGCGATCATCATTAAGAGCGCATCGTTGAAACATTTCGCCAATCTCTGCGAGCCCTGGCGGGGGCATGATGGTGTGTCCAGAAAATCAGCGCGACAAAACAAGTAGCACGCCTGCAGCCAGTGGATTTTCTGGTTTGCGGCTCACGCCAGACGCGGCGACCTTCCAAGCATGATTGACGCCTCCAGCACCCAGTTGCGCCCACAGTTTCTGCTTGTGGATGCGACCCGTCCGGCAGCGACGTGGACCCTGTGGGGGATGAGTCTGACGGAGCGCTTGCTGCGTCAGGTTTCTTTGCTCGGCATCGAGCAGGTCGTCGTCCTCGTCAGCCAGGAGACGGCGCAAGACGCGGTCAGCTGGCGACCAGACCTACAACGGCTTCATTCTCTTCGTTGCGACACGATCGAGAGACTCGAACAACTCGAGCCGCTTGTAGCCCAATCCTCGGGCGGATTTCTGCTCGCCCAGGGAGACGTAGTTCACGACGATCGTCTTCTGCAGCATCTGTTGCAGCTGGGACCCGATCATTGTGTGGCCGCAGCAGATGCAACAGTCGCATGGTTGTCGGCGGGTCGATGGCGGCAACGACTTGAGAACACCCCTGATACTGATCTGACGCTGAGTCAATTTGTCGGCGGGTTACCTGCAACCTCCCTTGCGCAGATGGGCGACTACGTACCGGAGTTGCGTTTGACGATGACACCCTTCATGATCCGTGTCAGCGACGCCACGCAACTTCGTGACGCCGATCATCTATTGTATCGCCGTACCTTCAAGGGTGTCATAGACGCGATCGCTCGCTACGGCTACTACCATCTCGTGCGATTTCTGACGCGTGCTCTGAGTAGAACCACGTTGAGTCCCAATTTGTTCACCGTCCTTTCAATCGCCGGAATCTGGCTGGCGATCCCCCTGTTTGCGACGGGACATCTGGCCCTGGGGTGTGTCTCTGCTTGGGCCGGTGTGCTTCTTGATTCAATTGATGGCAAGCTGGCTCGCCTGACCCTGAATCTTTCAGATGCGATGGGTACCATCGAACACCTGTCCGCGATGCCGGGGCTGGGTTTATGGTTCGTCGCCCTGGGCTGGCACTTCACAGACGGTCGCCTGCTGACACCGTCAGTTGAGATGATTGCCTGCTGGACGACACTCGCCGCATTTCTCATCGACAAAGTCATTTCAGGTGCCTTCCGCCAGCACTTCTCGCGAGAGCTCTTCGATGCCCGGCCCCTTGACGCCCTATTCCATCTGGTGGCAGTGCGCAGAAACATGCATCTGTTGATTCTCACGATCGGTGTTGTTCTTGGTACCCCACAGACAGCTCTTGTGGCGATGGCTGTCGGCATGTTGATGACCCTCGGCGTACACATCAGTCGCTTCGCCTGGATCGGTCTGACCGGTGGTGTGGCGCGCGACACGACGAGCAAATGAGTCTGCGCATCCTGCTCTTCGGCACGGAGTTCCCCCCCTCTGCGGCGGGTACAGCCAGCTATGCGCAGGCCTTGGCAACAGGACTGATGCGTGCCGGAGCCGACGTGCGGGTCCTGACGCAGGCGCCAGCCGGAATCGATGCAGCAACCGAAGGAGGTGATCAGATCCGACGGATCCCCCATACAGGTTCCGTCTTGAGACGCTATTGGCGTTGCCGCCAAGCGCTGCAGCGGGAGTTGGCTGAATTTCAACCGCACTGCTTGTGGACGACAAATGGCATGGGTACCCGCGTCGCCAGTCTCCTGTCTTCGACAGGTACGGACCCTCTGCCGCCGATGATTTCCTGTGTACGGGGTTCCGACATTACAACAAGACTTCCAGGGCGAACGCCGACGCGTTGGTTTGAGAGCCTCCTGCACAGGCGGTGTTATCGTCGATCCGCAGCGATCGCCGTCGTGAGCCGCGCTCTATGCGAGGTTGCTGTCACCAAAGGCCTCCCGTCCAAGCATCTGTTCCTCAGCCCGCCGGCGTTCGACGTCAGCCTCAGCGCTGGTGATGATGGGGCAACGGAGCGCTCGTCCACGACGATCCTCACCGTTGCCCGTCTGCAACGACAGAAGCGGATCGATGTCCTGCTGCGCGCACTGGCCAACGTCAGAGTACGTCATCAGCAAGTGCGCCTCGTCATCGTCGGTGACGGCCCGCAGCTCGAACGTCTGCAGAAACTGGCGGTAGATCTCGACCTGCAATCCCACGTCGAATTTGCCGGCCCCCTGGAGCCACGCTCTGCCGAGTTATTCAAGCGCTACCGCGAGGCCGCTTTCTTTGCCCTGGCCAGCGTCGGCGAAGGCATGGGCAATGTCTTCATCGAGGCCGGCGCCTTCGGCCTGGCGACGATCGGCTGTGATGATGGCGGCACACCTGACGTTGTGCAGCATGAAAAGACGGGTTTGCTCGTGCCCCCTGATAATGAGGACGCCCTCGCCGCGGCGCTAGATCGACTTCTGGGTGAGGCCGAGTTGCGTCAACGACTTGGTGCACAGGCCAGAACATGGATTGCTGATCACTTTTCCATAGAGACCCTCGGCAAGACGAGTTATCAGATCGCACAGCAGGTTGTCGCTGGCTCATACCGCGGCGGAGATTGGCGACGTGAGGATGACTGAGCTTCTGCGACGGGCACGCAAAGGATTGCTCAAGAAACGCTGGCTGCAGCAAGCCAGCGCCCGCTGGGCGACACCCGTTGCACCTAAGCGCTGGATATTCATCGTGGGCTGCTACAATTCAGGAACAACCTTGCTGCGTGATCTGCTTGGGCGACACCCACAGATCAGTTCATTGCCATCAGAAGGTGTTCGCCTGACCGATCAACTGCCGCGACCGGAGGACTTTGGCTGGCAGCGATTGTGGTGTCGCTGTGTCGACGAAGTACGTATACCGGTGGATGCCGACACGGCTCTTCGATCCGAACGGATCAGAAGGCAGTGGGCCCTGGCATTGCCCACGGCACCCGTGTCTGTATTGGAGAAGTCCATCGCCAACACGGCGCGCTTGCCCTTTCTGCAAGCCGGCTTCACCCCCGCGTATTTCATCTATCTGGTTCGCAATGGTTTCGCCGTCGCCGAGGGTATCCGGCGCAAGACAGACCCGCGTCGGTACGGCCACGATGAATTTGGTGACAGCTATCCCATAGATCTGTGTGCCGAGCAATGGCGCGTAAGTCACGACGTCGTTGCCGCTGACCAGGCCAACCTGAAACATTTCCTGCAGATCACCTATGAAGAGCTTACCGCTGATCCTGATCAGGTGCTGGCACAGATCACCCAGTTTCTGCAGCTGCCTGCCCTCGGAGCTGATGCCGCAGCGGATACATTTCGTGTCCATGGCGTCGTCTCGCCGATTCGCAACATGAATGCCGAGTCCATCGCTCGCCTGACACCAGAGCAGATCGGTGCAATCCGCCAAACGGCAGGCCCCGTGCTCGAGCGATTTGGTTATGAACCCGAGTGACATAACAACAGGGTCTACGGGACTCTCTGACCATCCTGCTGGCTCCAGACCGCGAGTCGCTGTGGTCATTCCTTCCCAGCGTCCGCCTGCGTGGATTGGATGGGCACTGGACGATCTGTCGAAGTTTGCGGATCTCGTCAGTTGTCATCTACGAGCACCCTCATCTGCGGCGGCGGCGGGACTCTTCGGCGCTCTCGGCGGTTGGTTCGTATCCACTCGGCTCGCTGAGGCCCAGGAGCCGAGAGAAATAGGCTGTACGCTGAGCGAGGATCCATGGCCCGCCGCCAATTCGGTAGATATCATTTTCTGTCTCGGTGTGCACATCTGTGATGAAGATGTCAGTGAGTCCGACCTGTTGGCGCCACAGCTTGGCACCTGGCGGGTCGCCTTGCCAGCGGACCTGGGACGTGGTGCATCGAAGGCCGGCGCTGCAACTGCGACGGTGAGCCTGCAGCAGATTGGTGGGGATCGAATTCTGCGCACCAGCGCCATCCGTGTACACCGACTCTCGCCGGCAACTACGAGGCAGCGATTGCTGTGGCGAGCTGCGCGCCTGCCGGCTCGGGGCCTGCGCGATCTGCTACGTAGTGAGCCACTGAACAACGATGGTCCGTCAGGTGACCGACCTGGTATGGATCGTCTGCGGACAGATCCTCCCGCCGACGACTCTGCAACAAGCCGGTTCGGCGCCCTGCCCCTGCGTGCGCTGCGCACAGGAACTCGTCGCGCCGTGCACAAGAATGGCTGGTATCTCGGGGTCCAGGTCGATGCACCTACTTCACCCGAAATCCAGGCAGCGGACCTGCAGATCATTCAGCCACCTGCGGATCGCTTCTGGGCCGATCCGTTTCCCGTCGTCCTCACCGACGAGCTGGCTCATATCTATGTCGAGGAGTGGCCCGACGCCCTGGGGCGCGGACGGATCGCCGTGCTCGAGATCACACGCGATGGTAGTTGGCGGCATCTGGGCACCGCCCTTGAGACGGACGGCCATCTGTCGCATCCCTTTGTGCTGAGCTGGCAGGGCGAACGTTTTCTGATCCCGGAAACGTCATCCCGTGGTACAATCGACGTGTATCGACAGAAGGGCACCGACCCCCTCGCGTGGGAATTGGACTCGGTGATGATGGAAGGTGTTCGTGCAGTGGATGCCACGATTCAGATCCTGAACGATCGCTGGTGGATGTTCGTGAACCTGGGAGACCCGCACACTTCTGTGCATGACGAACTACATATCTTCCATGCTGACAGTCCCATGGGACCGTGGAGCGCCCACTCAGCAAACCCCGTGGTCTCCGATCCACGCCAGGCTCGACCCGGCGGTCAGCTTTTTGAGTGGAATGGACGATGGTGCCGCCCCGCCCAGGACTGCGGCGACAGATATGGACGCGCATTGACCATCTTTGCGATAGAGGAATTGACGACGAGCCAGTTTCGTGAGCGTGCCATCGCTCGCCTTGAACCAGAGGCCTTCGACGCCAATCGCCTGCACACCCTCAATTCAGACCGTTGGTTGCGTGTCATCGATTTGCATCGCGATCGGTTGCGCTTTCGATGAATCTTGACGACACCCAACAGGCCGAACCCGTGGACGATGACGCGCTGATTACTGATCAGCAGCGTCAGCGGGACGAGGACATTCGCGACCTCGCCGGTGGCGCCATGGTGGTTCTACTTGGCAAGATGGCCCGTGCCTCGCGTGGCGCCTTCATCTGGGTCGTCACCGTCCTGTGTGGCTTGGAAGTACAGGGTCTCTACTCGCTGGCCTGGGCCGTCTGCTCCACCCTCAACAAAATTGCTCGCTTTGGCCTTCCCCGTGGGACGGTGTATTTCGTCAATCAGGCGCGAGCCAGTGGCGAAAATGTTCAGCAGCAACAACAGGCCTCCCTTGCTGCCGGGGCGCTGTTGGCACTCGGCGCCAGTTCTGTTGTGATCGCCGCCTTGTGGTGGAGTGCAGACGCGATCGAGGCCTTCTACAATCGTCCCATCGCGCACGTTATGCGCATCATGGTCTTCACCGCCCCTTTTGTCGCCCTCGCCTGGGTCTTCACGTCGGCGACCCGTGCTCTGCGGATCATGCGCTACGAGGTCTATGTGCGCAGCGTCTGTGGGCCGGCGATTCTCTTCGTTGGCGGTACCCTCGTCGGCTTAGCCGGCTTCGGTCTGGAAGGTATTGCATGGGTGCAGTTGACCATGGGTGTGGGCAACTTCCTCCTCGCCCTGGTCCTCTTCAATCGTCACTTCTCTGTTGGCGCTGTGATCGCTGCCGCTCGTCGTCATTTGCCGATTCTCGCCGTAGCTCGCTTCAGCGGCCCCGTCATGCTCGCCGATCTGCTCTACGCCGTGCTGACGCAACTCGATGTACTCATGTTGGGTCGCTTCGTCGACATCCGCCTCGTCGGTATCTACGTGATTGCCCGACGTCTGGCGAGCATTGTGCTGAAGGCGCCACAGGCCTTCGATGCCATCTTCAGTTCCATTGCCAGTGAACTGTCCGCGTCGGATCGCGTCGCCGAACTGGGCGAGCGGGTCATCGTCATCTCGCGCTGGGTCCTGACGATCAACCTGCCAATTTTTGCGTGCCTGCTGCTGGTGGGTGAACCCATTCTTCAGACCCTCGGTCGGGAGGAATTTGCCGTCGCCAGTGACCTGCAGTTGGGCCTGAACATCCTCTTCATTCTCTGCATCGGAATGCTCGTGCAGTCCGTCTTCGCCGTCGCCGAGCCCTTGCTGGCCATGACGGGACGACCCGGGCTGAATCTGTTCAATAATGTTGTCTGGCTCGTGAGCAACTTTGGTCTCAACCTGTGGCTGATCCCACGCCATGGCCTGATCGGGGCGGCGCTGGGAGCCATGGCGACGACGATGTTCATCAATGCCCTACGAGTATCTGAGATTTATCTGTTTCGCCGTATCCTGCCCTTTCGCTCAACGCAACTCAAGCCCCTGCTTGCGGCGGTGATCGCCGTGTTGCCTGCTTGGTGGTTTCGCCAGGCGCAGGTGGAGTTGTGGTCGAGGATTCTGATTCCCACCGTCAGCTACATGGTTACCTATGGCGTGGTGTTGGTGACACTAAGGCTGGAATCGGAGGATCGAATGCTGTTAGACCGTTTGCTGCAACGCTGGCGTCGCAAGGCAGAATCGAAGGCCAGCGACGCGGACGGAGCGTAGCTCAGATCGAGACGCCAGATCAGGCGTCGACGGCCAGCTGCAGGGGGGCACACGGCAGGACGACGACCCGACGTGGTGCATCGGGCACATGACCCGCAGCGACGACGTCTTCCCAGGTCTGAAACAGCAGGCTCTTGGGAAACTGCGCCTGACGCTTCCATTCGGGAAAACCGGAGGAGCAGATGATCATTGGCGCCCGCTTCGCCATGATGCGTTTGGCCAGGCTGTTGCGAAACAGCAAAGGTGCCTTGGTATCAAAGGCGCGAAAGCTGACATCGAGACGCTGCACCTGACGCGCGAAGCGTCGAGTCGCCCAACGATGCAGCAACCGGCCTGACAACAAGAACGCCAAGAGGGCCGAATAACGTCCTGCAGTACGCGCTTCGCTGATCGTCCCACAGAGCATGTTGACGACATTGGCCTTCTGAAACTCGCTCCAGCCGTGATAGGCGATGCCATCACACGCCGGATCGATGAGAATCATCTGTGCCCGCGGAAACAGCTTGCGAACCCATTGGGTCTTCGAGACCTGAACAGGATCAGCATCCATCGGATAACCATTGGCGATGACGATGTCCGCCGATTCCCGCAACGACTCGGGGATCACTGTGCGATACGTAGTTTTTGCGTGTTCGACGGCACGTCGATGGGCATCGACATGTGAACCGGCAAACAGTCCGGTAATCTCGCGCCGCGAATTCACAATGGTGTTGATGCTGAAGTCGAGTCCTGCGCGTGCGGCGAAGGCTTCGATCAATTCACGGCCGTCCGGATGGCGCCCACTCGAACTCGTGTCCCCCCGCTGCCTTTTCGGCGAGAAACTGTGCAACTCGGCGATACTGCGAAGTCCCGCACATCCGGGTAGCATGATCTTGCCACCGCCAGAGAATCCGGCCAGAGTGTGGGGCAGAACACAGCTGATGCCGATGACGAGATCCGCTTCTACCACCCGACGATTCACAACGACGGGCATACCCGACGGCAGCGGCCCAAGATCGTGTAGTTCATCGTGACAGGCGTCGTGGCAGTGGACTTCAAAACGAGAGGCCAACTCGCTGCCAAGTTTTCGCTCGATCTCGTCATCCTGCAGCTGCCTGTGTGATCCGGTGGCGACGAGGAAACTGATCGACCCAGGATCAAGCCCTGCACCCAGGAGAATATCGACTACGTGCGGCGCGATTCGGTGCGTCGGCGTGGGTCGCCCAAGGTCGTCGACAACGATCAGAGCCGATGTCGCAGTGGCAGCCATCTGGGCCAGAGGAGCGCAGCCAAGGGTGCGCTGTAGCGAGCCGACGAGATCGGCATCGGACATCGCCGGACCATCCGTGGGCGCCAGGGTCTCGACAGTCCAGCTGTCAGGGATCGGCAACTCGATTTCATCATCGCCGAACCAGGCGCGCGTACGCAGAGGGATCCGTCCCATGACAGGCTAGACATCGCAGTGCTAAGGGTTTGATAGGGCCAGAACGTGGCGCGGGAGACACACTGCCACGTTAGAGGCAAGCATACGGCGCCCCCACTGGATGTCAAGGACATGGAACCCATACACTATCCGCATCGAGTGTCCGGAGATTCTCGGGCCGCCCTCAAACGTCGATACAGGACAACACATGAGCACCCCTCTCACAGTGGATCAGGTGGAGCAGTTCCGCCGCGATGGTTATCTCGTTGTCGAATCCCTCTTCGACCCGGAAGAAGCACGCCGCGTACTGGAGATCTCCCATCTTGATCCCGAGATCGCTGCCGAAGCCAAGGACAATGAGAACTACGAGGGAGACGGGGTGGCGACGCGGCTGGTGTATCGCCCCAGCCTTGGGGACAATGCCTATAGTGCCCTCGCCGCGAGCAAACGCCTCGTCGCACCCATGGAACAGATCTACTCCTCGACCATGTGCCACTACTACACCCTGAACATGCTGAAGGATCCGGGTACGGGTGGTTGGGCGTGGCATCAGGACTATGGCTACCACTACAAGGAATTCTTCTATCCTGACTATATCAGTGTCATGGTGGCCCTCGATCCAGCGACAGCGGAGAATGGCTGCCTGCGGGTGGTGAAGGGATCCAACCGCCTGGGCCGTCTCGAACATTCGGGACTTGGCTCGCAGTTGATTGCCAATCGCGACCGTGTCGATCTCGCCCTGGAGCAGATGGAAGAGATCACCTGCGAACTGAGCCCGGGCTCCGTGCTCTACTTCGACGGCAATATCCTGCACGCCTCGCATCAGAACCACAGTCAGCAGTCACGCTGGTCCCTGGTGATTTCCTATGTACCAGCGAGCAACGTCTGGGTGCGGGAAGAGCCATCGACGATCACCCGAATCGACCCCCTCGACGACGCAGCGATGGAAGCAGCTATCACACGCCACGAGGCGTCGGTCAGAAAATAGCCCTCTCTTCCCCCCTACTTACCCCTTGTGTAGGTTCTGACTCGTTCCTTGCACCCCGATAGAGCCACGACCAGACCAGGAGCCTGACAACGATGTCCCTGCCACAACAACAGTCCCGCGACTACTACGAGCGCGCCGTGAAGGTGATCCCCGGGGGCGTGAACAGCCCTGTACGTGCCTTCCGCGCCGTGGGCGGAGATCCACTATTTATTCGCGACGCCCAGGGTGCCCATATCACGGATGCAGACGGCAGAGAATATGTCGACTACGTCGGCTCCTGGGGTCCCATGATCCTCGGTCACCGACCAGCCGTCGTCGTCGATGCGCTGCGCCGCAGTCTCGAACGCGGTACCAGCTTCGGCGCACCAACAGATTTGGAAGTGGAGATGGCCGAGCTCCTGTGCGACCTGATTCCTTCGCTGGAAATGGTGCGCATGGTCAATTCCGGCACCGAAGCGTGCATGACGGCTCTGCGTCTGGCACGTGGTGCGACAGGGCGGGATGTCGTCATCAAATTCAATGGTTGTTATCACGGTCACTCGGACAGCCTTCTCGTCGCCGCCGGATCAGGCGTCGCCACCTTTGGTATCTCCGGGTCCCCCGGTGTGCCGGACGATATAGCGCGCTGTACGGTCAGCATCGAGTACAATGACCTGGACATTCTGCAGCAGACGATTCAGCAGATTGGTGCCGACAAAGTCGCCGCTGTGATCCTCGAGCCCGTCGCCGGCAATATGGGCCTCGTCGTCCCGCAAGAGGGATACCTGCAGGCTGTCCGCGACTTGTGCACACAACACGGGATCGTCCTGATTTTCGATGAAGTAATGACGGGATTTCGTGTCGCTCTTGGCGGTGCACAGGAACGTTTCGGTATTACACCCGACCTGTCGACGTATTCAAAAGTGATCGGTGGTGGCCTGCCGGTCGGTGCTTTCGGCGGACGAGCTGATCTGATGGAACAGCTGGCGCCTTCGGGCCCTGTCTATCAGGCGGGCACCCTGTCAGGCAATCCCCTGGCAATGGCAGCCGGTCTGGCGACGATCCACCACCTGCGCGAGACCAACCCCTATCCACGACTCGAGCAATTGGGTCAGCGCTGGATGGACGGCATGCGGCGTGTGACGGCTGAGGCAGGAGTCGCCTCTTCCATCGATGGTTGCGGTTCGATGGTAGGCATGTATTTCCACCCCGGTCCGGTGCGCAACTATACCGAAGTCCAGGCGGCGGACACGGAACTCTTTCAACGGTACTTCCGTGGCATGTTGGCTGCAGGCTACTATCTGGCGCCCTCTGCCTTCGAAGCCGGATTCATCAGTGTCGAACACACAGATGCGTTAATCGATGCAACCATCGAGGCCGCCGGGCAGGTCCTCAAGGAAGTGGCATAAGGCTCGGCCGCCATGGACGAATCAACGACCCATGCCGCAGCGCAGATCCAAGAGCGTGGTTACACCATCCTCGATGCGGTTATTCCGGGCGATGCCATCGACGACGTTCGCGACAGTGTCGCCGACGCACTCGAAGACAACCGCGAACGTGCTGCCGCCGAGCAGGCGGCGATCAGGAAACTCGGCCATCGAGTAGGAGTCGAGGGCGTCGATGGCATGCGCGGTGTTGTCAATCAGACGCAGGCTTTCGCTCCTCATGTAGCGTCTGCGAGACTCCTGGCGGTCGTGACGCATTTCTTTGGACCCTGGGCGCGGATTTCCTGCACCGATTGTGTCGTGAATCACCCCGGTTGTGGTCGCGGCTACTGGCACTCGGACTGGCCTTACAATCAGACCAATGCCAGCCATATACCTGCACCCTATCCCGACGTCCTCATGCACTTGTCCACCATCTGGATGTTGACGGACTTCCATGGTGCCAATGGCGGCACCCTGCTGGTACCCGGATCCCACAAAAGCGGCGTGAACCCATCTACGGGCATGGAAGACGTCATCGATCGTGATGGTCCACATCCGGACGAGGTCCACGCCGAAGGCAAGGCCGGTTCGGTGTTGCTGTACGATTCGCGCCTGTGGCACGCCGTGGCGCCGAATCGATCAGATGCAGCGCGGGTTGCGCTCATCGTCAGGTATGCTCCATGGTGGTTGAATCTCGAGCCAGCCCGTCCCGGATCTGCGGAACATCAGATGATGGTGATCGAGACGCAGGGGAAGAATTACGCCCAGCCACCGTTGCATCCAGACGCTTTCGCCGCCTTACCTGAAGAAGCAAAACCTCTATATCGACACTGGGTCGAACAGGATTGATCCATGTTTGAGGATCTTTATCGGGATGCGCAGCGACTGCTGCAATCCCAATATCTGAGCTACGCGCTGGCGGGAATCTTCATCGTCATCTGGTTGATCGCCAGCCGCATTGTCGGCATCGTCCGCCATGCCAGTGGCACGCGGGAAGAGCGCCCGCGGCGGCGCCTGCCGCTGAATTAGGTGAGTCTGAATTCGTGAGTATCGAACGCAACCGATTGCGCACCCAGTGCGCCGAGGCCGCTGACATCGACCTCGTCCGCATTCTTACCGTCGACAAAGCTCACTCCGTGACGGCCCTCGTCGATGAAGCGTCGCGCGAACTGGAGCGGCGACAACTGACGGTAGAGGGATTCCTCGATCGCGTCGAAGTTCGGGTGGGTGCCGAAGATGCCGCCGTCGTAACGATCGCTCAGGCACGATCGCTGATCAGTGATACCGTCCCCCTGCATGCCGTTGCTGCCGTCAGCCACGCTCTCGAAGAGACGATGGTGATCCAGCACGAAGGCTGGGGGTGGGTCTTCCACCACTACGACGAGGATGAGTATGGCGAATCCTATCTTGTCGACAGTGACGAAAAAGCACATGAGCTGCTTGGCAACTTCCTGCTGCTGACATCCTGGCAGTCTCTGGCAGGGCCAGCACAACACCTCGATGACTGGGAGACCGTCGCCCGCTCAGAGGAGGCGCAGGTCGTGCTCGAGGCGGCACAGAGACTCACGACTGCGGGAATTGTTCACATCGTCCGCTCTCCCCTTTTCACGCCCGAAGGGGACCATCACATCACGCTTCTGGTGCCCCAGGCAGAACTCACAGCTGCTGAAGAAGCCCTTGGGATCAGTCGACAATCTCTCCGTCAGCTGAAACGCGAGGCGACACAACTGGCCACTGGCGCCGACCGCGAGGCCGAACTGGCTGTGTACGAGCAATTGGCTCGGATTGATCCAGCCCAGGCAGCCGTACACTACAACCACGGAGTCGTACTGTTGGAACTGGATCGGCCAGAGCTGGCGCTGGCCGCATTCCTTGAAGCGGCGGCACCGACGCTGGGCAACCTTCCCGAGAGACCCGAACCACCTCGGGGTCGTGTCGGCCCCGGTGGATTGTTCGCCATGTTTGGCCTCGTCGCTCGGATGGTTGGGGGTCCACCCAAAGCATCTGGCCCGGAGTATCTTGTGGACGTAGAAATGCGATTGCAGCATTTGCAGGAACGACTCGGAGACCGTGTCGATTTGCTGCATGGGCTGGCGGGGCTTGCCCGCTGGCGCGCCGATGGGGAGACCGCGCGTGATTGTTATGAGCGTATTCTACGCCTGAACGATCAGGACGAGGTCGCCCGATTTCAGCTGCGATATCTGGCAGCCACCGACGATTGACGACGTCGGGCCACACCGCTTGCTTGTGGCGCAGAGCCACGCGAAACCACTTCTCGAAGACGACGCCAGACGCACATGACGACACCGACTGCCAAACTCGACACCGACTTGCTGCCTACTGAGGAGGAAGTCGAGCAATACCGGCGCTGCGGATGGTACATTTCGCGCAGCCTGTTCAGTGATGGCGAACTCGACGCCGCCATCGAAGCATCCGAACGCTACTACGCCACATTGGACAAACAACAAATCGACCTGCCCAATGGCGGCACCTATCAGCTGGCCTGGTGGCAGGACGTGGGTCTCGATCAGTTGCGCAAGAATGACTACTCGACACTGTTGGTGCCGGAACTCGACGCTCTGCTGAAGAAGCCGATACTTGGCGCGATCGGCGCCTTGCTCGCCGAAGATGACGTGCGTCTGTGGCATGACCAGCTACTCTACAAGCCTCCGTCGTCCCCCGAAGCACCCCAGGCCGTTGGTTGGCACACGGATTTTGGCTATTGGCGGACCTGCTCGTCACCGCAGATGCTCACTGCCTGGATTCCCTTCACAGACATGGACGAGTCCATCGGCACCATTTCTTTCGTTGATGGTTCGCACGAATGGCCGCAGAACAACCATCTCAATTTTTTCTCCAGTGACCTCGAAGGCTTGGAGAAGCAATTCAATACGGGCGGTGCGCCCGTCTCTAAAACGCCCGCTGTGATGAAGCGCGGTCAGGTCAGCTTTCACAATTGTCGCACGATTCATGGCAGTGCAGCGAACTACACCGATCAACCCCGCCGTTCGATCGCCCTGCACTTGCAACCAGGCGCCAATCGCCATGTCGAACGACGCAATGACAATGGCGATCTGGCCCAGCACTCCAACGATCATCTGGTTCGCAAAGTCGATGACCAACCCGACTATGCAGACCCCACCTTCTGTCCACGTGTCGGCATCCTGGATGACGCACGCCGGGCCCGGGAAGAAGCGGCGTGAGCCAAATCCGTCAGTCCGTCTGTTTCGGCAATTTCCTTCGCCGTGACCTGTCCGCAACGACACTCATTCAGGCCGCCGCTGAAATCGGCTATGCCTCTATTGAAATGTTGCCCGAGGAGCACTGGCAGCAAGTGAAGGATTGCGGTCTCGACATTGCCTGCGTCGTCGGCCACGCGTCGCTGCCTGATGGATTGAATAAGCGCGAGAATCATGATCGGATCGAAGCCGAACTGCTGGCCAAGATCGCCGCAGCTGCCGCATGGGGCATTGGCTCGCTCATCGTCTTCAGTGGCAATCGTGAGTCACGCTCCGAGCAGGAGGGGCGTGACAACTGCATCATGGGGCTGCTGCGAGTGAAGGATGCCGCCGAGACGGCGGGTGTGACCCTGTGTATGGAATTGCTCAACAGCAAAGTCGATCACCCCGACTATCAATGTGATCGTACGCCATGGGGCGTCGAAGTGTGCCGCGGCGTCGATTCGACGCACGTGCGACTCCTCTATGACATCTACCATATGCAGATTATGGAAGGCGACCTGATCCGCACGATCGACACGTATGGCGAGTGGTTCGGTCACTACCACACAGCTGGCAACCCGGGGCGCCAGGATCTGGACCTTGAGCAGGAGATCTACTATCCACCCGTGATGGCAGCGATCCAACGCTCTGGCTACGACGGTTTCGTCGGCCATGAATTTCGACCAAAGGCAGATCCTGTTACAGCCCTGCGCGCTGCCTATGACACGTGTCACATCAACGACAACGCATGACATTGCAGCCACACGTCGAGTCTTGCGGGGGGCCCTTGGGGGCTCGTGTCAGCGGACTCGATCTGTCGCAGTCTCTGGCAGGCGAAACGGTGACCGAATTGCGCCAGGCACTGCTGGACTTTTGCGTGCTCGTGTTTCCTGACCAGCCACTCAGCGACAAAGATCAGGTCCGCTTCACAAACTATTTCGGTGCTGCCCGCGCACATGTGCGCAAACAACGGGATCGACAGGTGCAGGAGATCTTCATCATCTCCAACGTCAAAGAAAATGGCGAGCCTATCGGCGCACTCGGCTCAGAGACCGTCGACTTCCACTCAGACCTTTCTTACTTGTCCCATCCAGGCACCATTTCACTATTGCAGGCCCTGGAGATCCCGCTGCAAGGTGGGCAAACGCAATTCTGTGACTGCCGTGCCGCCTACGATGCGCTGGATCCCGACAGGCGCCAGTATCTGTCCACACTCAGAGCCGTTCACAGGCACCATGTGGAAGAGCAAAATCCTCCTGGAATCGTCAGTCATCCCCTTGTCCGCACCCATCCAGAGACCCGTCGAAAGTCTCTCTACGTGAGTCCACACCTGACGAGTCACATTGACGGATTTGCGGCTCAACAGAGCGACCAGCTGCTGCTGGAACTCTATCAGCACATGGACCAGACCGCCTTCGTCTGGACCCATGAATGGCGCGTCGGCGACCTGCTCATGTGGGACAATCGCCCCACAATGCATCGTCGGTTGGGCTTCCCCGACCAACAGCGACGGGTGATGAAACGAACACAGGTCTTTGGCGACGAACCGGTCGAATAATCCTGAACAGTAGATCGTCTTTCTATCACCATCCAGGAGAGTGATTGTGAAATTGCAGGACAAGGTTGTCATCGTAACAGGAGGTGGCTCAGGTGCTGGAGCCGCCATCGTCGCGAGTTTTGTCGCCGAGGGGGCTCACGTCACCGCCATCGGCCGGGACGAGAAGAAGCTGGCAACTGCCTGCGCAGAAGCTGGTGTTCATGCTCGCGCAGCTGCAGGGGACGTGACCGATCGTGTGCGCATGCAACAGATCGTCGATGCGACAGTCGACGAGTTTGGCCGCATCGACATACTCGTTAACAATGCCGGTATCAACATCGCGGATCGCACCTTGGAGAAGTTGACCCCAGGTGACTGGGATCGGGTCATGGACATCAACGCCACGGGTGCCTACAACACGATCCACGCCGTATTGCCGCACATGCGGACCCAGCAGGATGGTGTCGTCATCGCGGTCTCCTCGATGGCCGGATGTGCCCCCAGTGTGCTGGGTGGTGTGGCTTACTCTGCCGCCAAACATGCCATGTCGGTGCTCACCAAGATGGTCGATCTCGAAGAGGCCAAACACGGTATCCGTGCCTGTGTCGTGTCACCTGGTGAGATCAACACACCGATTCTTGACCAACGACCCGTGAAGGTCACGGACGAACGCAAAGCACGAATGTTGCAGCCAGAGGATATCGCCCACGCTGTGATGTTTGTCGCCACCCTGCCGTCGCGGGTTGTGATCGAGGAGATGATCATCAAACCGCGCGGCCAGGGCTCGGTCACTTAAAGCCCTGTGCGACAACTGCGTGGCAAAGCGCTGAATCAATTTCTGCGCACGATCGAGGCACCCAGCCGTCTCGACATGGTCTTCGTGCTGCAGGACATGCAGGACCCGATCAACGTAGGGTCTGCCTTCCGCATCGCGGATGCAGCCGGTGTCCGGCGCATGATCCTTACGGGAATCACGACCTGCCCACCCCACCCGTTGATCAAAAAGGTCGGCCGGGGACGCGACCGGCGAATCAGCTGGGAGTATGTGGAAGACGCCGCCACGGCGCTGGCAGATCTGCGCGATGAGGGCTATGGAGCCGTCGCTGTGGAAATCGCCACGGATGCCAAGCGTTTTGATCGCTTCGACTATCCTGCAAAACTTGCGTTGGTCATGGGCCACGAAGACCATGGCGTCACCAATCGCACCCTCGCCGCCTGTGATGATGCCGTCTACCTGCCCATGCTGGGCAAGGGCGCCTCACTCAATGTGCATGTGAGTCTCGGCGTCGTCGCCTACCATGTACTGAGTCAATTTGGCCAGGAGCCACCCACGGGTTAGTCGGTCTGTGGCAGATCTGCCGGCTTCGTGCGCCACTGCTGCCATCGATTGCGTAGTTGGCGGCCCTTGCCCAGAAACAGAGATGGCACCCACGCAGTTGCGGGCATTTCGGGAGCCACGATGTGGTTTTTCGATCGCAGGCGCTCGACACCGGTGGGCAACCCATGAATCATCTCGCACAGCTCCCATAGTTCCTCATCTCGTACCAACCGCAGATAGAGGGGGTCGTCGGCAAAATGCTGCCAGCGTTCCAGAACCTTCATCTGTGCCGCCTGGCCATCGAGACGGGTTCCATCGAAGGAACTCGTTGAGCCCCATTTGGCGACCTCCTGCAGTCCAGCCTCAGCCCCTGAGAGCTCGAGACGACGTGCCAACTCAGCCTTGTAGGTATCGTCCACAAACCAGCGGTTGTAGTTGATCGTCAGCCTCTGCGCCAGGTGATCGGTGTGCCCCAGCGCCTCGTGAGCGTATTGCTTCCACAATTCGACAGAGCGCTGTAGTAAACGCACGCTGTATTTGGTGCCGGAGTAGTACACCTTCAACAGACTGGCGAGATTGTTGAAGGGATCGCGCAGCGCCAAGATGTCCGTCTGCCGCGCCGACACACCGACCCACTGCTGCCGAATGTGTTCGGGGATCGGTGCCGCAATCTCATGCAGCCAGTGATGCTCGTAGTTGTAGATGAGAGCACTCTTGGGCACATGCTGACCGGCACAGGACTGCTCAGGCGTGATCCCCTCGATGTTCGAGATGAATCGACGCTCGGGTTTTTTGGAGATGTGCTTCAGATCAAAGGGATTCACGCCGGGGCGACACTGATTGAGAAAGAGATATCCCCCACCAACGTTGGCATACATCCATTGAATAATCGCGTGGTGGCCACTGCGTTTCAGGGCCACGACCCGCATCTCGTGTTTGTTCACTGTGTCGGTCATGGATTCATGCTGTCGATTCGACGGATGATTTACCTGCAGGGATCATGATACGATGTGCCAAAAGGTAAGTGGCCAGCCCCACGATCAGCCAGATGGCTGCACCTCGATACATCATGGCTAACCCGAAGTGTTCGAACGCAGATCCACCGATCAGCGCCCCCACGGCTCCTCCTAGCCCGAAGTTCACGCCGACGAATTGTCCCTGTGCCGTCGCCCCGAGACCGGGCGGCGCCAGGGCATGCGCGTAGGATACGCCCGCCACCCAGAGCAACGCGAAGGTGGGACCGTGAAGGATCTGCACGGACAGAGCCATCACAGGCGTATCGATGAACGAATACGCGGCGACACGGACAACACCTGCAGCCATACTGAGCACCAGCAGGCGCTGGCGACCAAAGCGAGCCAGGAGTCGATCGCCGTAGAAAAACACGAGCATTTCACTGAGCGTACCGATCGTCAGGGCATACCCCATCATCCATCGTGGGGTACCGATACCCTTCAGATACAGAAATAGGTAATGGTGGACGACGGAAAGACCGACGCCACTGGCGAAAGCCAGAAAAAGGAAGAGTCGCCAGCGTCGATCCCCAACCAGCGTCCGCAGACCCGACCAGAAGGCCGGGACACGGACGTGGGCAATGGGCAGAAACAGAGCGATGCCGAAGCAAATCGCGAAGAGTGCCAGATAGGTAGTGAAGGAAGCGGACAACCCGAAATGTTCGACCAGATGTCCAGCGATGGGACCACAGGCCCCCCAGCCGATGGCTCCCCAGATCCTGATTCGACCGTAGCGGTCACGATGTTCGCCGAGCGCATGTAGAACCGAATAATCTACCAGGGGTGTAATCGGCGACTGCATCAGGGCCATGAAAATGACGATGGCAATGAGCCAGGAAAATGTCTGTGCCACGGACAGGGCGGCGACGGCGGCGATCGTCCCGGCAATAGCGACAGCCAACACAACCCGGTGCCGTTGGCTCGCGTCAGCCAGGGCACCCCAGCCAGCGGCACCAACTAGAATCAGTGCCGGCGGGATCCCGGCGAGCAGACCCATCTGACGACCATCAAGGCCCAGTTGCTCGTAGTGCAGGACAAGGAAAGGCGACAGGGCCGCCATGGCTGCGTAGTAGAAGAAGTAAAAGGATCCGGCGAGCCGATTTCCTGCGGGAGATGCTGACTCTTCGTGCAGCTTATACCTGCCATGACTTGGGTCGTGTCACTGATCGACTTCCTGCGACACCGTCGCGCGACCAGAACTTGGTTAGCGATCGAACTGCGGATGATAGACTTCGTTGAAAAAGCGCCGTCGCTCCGGCGTCAGAGCCGCCAGCATTTCGTCCGTCACGCGTGGCTTGTGATGGCGAACGTTGATGTGGTTGTAGCAAAAGAAGAGCGCCATCCGTGGTGTGTCCTGCTCCCAGGGGCACGAGGAGTGACGAACCGCCTCGGAGAAAATCAGTAGCGAGCCGGGTGGACACTCGTAGCTCTCCCATACGCCTGAGTCGCGATCGTCAAACAATGGGAGCTTCTTGCGGTAGTTGGATTTGTGGCTCCCCGGAATCAGCGCCGTGCCGCCCTTGTCCTTCTCGACGCCATTGAGTTCCCATACAACGCGCGTCATCCCGGCGTGAATCTTGCCATCGTGGTATTGGTAGGAATAGTTGGGATTCACCGACTTGCCACCGGCGTGTGGATCCCAGCCCTTGTGCGAGTCCCCGCGCTCGCGATAGGCGAGGAAGGTGTTCTCGCAACGCAGCTTCTCCGTATCCTCGTCGATGATCTGGTGCAGTACGCGTATTGCTGCGGGATGGTCGATGAGCGCACTCGCCGCTCCGCCAGGTAGAACGCGATCCGACGCCGGCAATTTCTCGGGATCCTGGCGCAGAGACTCGCATTGCTCACGAATCGGTGCCATCTCTTGCTCCGTGAGGACCGCCGGAAACAGCAGGTAGCCCTTCAGGTCAAACAGAACCTTCTCTTGCTCGGTCAGGGGTTCGTCGTATTTGCTGGATCCCATGCGCTTGGTTCCTTCTGGAAGGTTGGGCATCGTGGTGCAGCCCATTGTGTGGGAATAGAGCGCAAAACGCAAGGCCTGCACGCAGGTATTGGCCCCGCCGCGAATTGATCGACTCGAATCTCCTTCCCTGTTGCATCGGTTCCAGTGCCGCCCTTCGTTCTGGTTAGTGCCCCACTACCAGAAGAGACCCAGATGACCAACGACCAGATGCCTGACGACTCCTCATCGTCAACACCAACACACTACACGGCCATTACAGATGAGCTCCTGACACAGATGGATCGAGACCTGTCGTTCCATCCATGCGGTGTGTCCAACCCGACCGTTCTCACACCAGAGCAGATCGACACCTTTAATCGACTCGGTTACCTGTCTCCTCTGCCTGTCTTCGATCCAGGAGAAATCGCCGACATACGCGAATACTTCGATGCACTGCTGGCTCGGGTGATGGCAGATGGTGAGTCCCAGTATTCGATCAGTTCCGCGCACCAGCGTCACGGGCGAGTCCACGATTTGCTGTGTCATCCGCGAATCACGAAACCGGTAAGTGATCTACTGGGAGAAAGCTTCGTGGGTTGGGGCTCCCACTTTTTCTGCAAACTGCCGCAAGACGGCAAGACGGTGTCCTGGCATCAGGACGCCAGTTACTGGCCCATTACACCGTCACGAACCGTGACGGTGTGGCTCGCCATCGACGCTGCCGATAGCCAAAACGCCTGCATGCGTTTCATCCCTGGCAGTCATGTCCAAGGCCACCTCCCTTATCGCGAGAGTGACTCGTCGGAGAACAATGTCCTGAATCAGACCGTCGATGCAGTCGAGCGTTTCGGTGAACCATACGATGTGGTACTGAAAGCAGGACAGATGTCTATCCATTCAGACCTGCTCCTGCACGGTTCCAACGAAAATCGCTCCGATCGTCGCCGCTGCGGATTGACTCTTCGCTACTGCCGCACAGAGGTTCGCGCTCATCTCGGCTGGAATGGCAAAGGCGTCGTCATCGCCGGTGCCGATGCGGATGGTCACTGGGGCAATCCTGCGCGGCCTGAGGCGGACTGATGCCACCTGAGGCAGAAGAGCTGCCTGCTGTAGGTCGGGACACGATAGAACAGGCCCTCGAGCCATTTCACCCGACCCTTCAACGCTGGTTCCGCGAACAGGTTGGCACACCCACAGACGCACAGGCCAAGGCATGGCCTCACATTGCCGCCAATGAACACGTATTGGTCACGGCGCCAACCGGATCGGGTAAGACACTCACGGCCTTCCTGTGGGCCCTCAACCAGCTCATTACGGGTCAGTGGCCCGTAGGCCACACAAGTGTGCTCTACGTGTCGCCACTGAGAGCGCTCAACAACGACATACGTCGCAATTTGCTCACGCCTCTCGAGCAACTGGCTCAGTACTTCGAAGCCGACGGGATAGCCTTTCCCCTCATCCGTCCGATGACACGTTCCGGAGATACACCACCGGAAGACCGGCGGCGCATGCTGCGGCAACCGCCGGAGATTCTGATTACAACGCCGGAGAGCCTCAACCTGCTGCTGTCCTCCAAGAGCGGACGTGGCATGCTGGGCACCGTGCAGTCGGTGATACTCGATGAGATCCACGCCGTGGTCGGCAGCAAGCGTGGTGTGCATCTGATCACCGCCGTCGATCGTCTCGTGCGTCTGTCGGGAGACTTCCAGCGTATCGCCCTGTCGGCGACGGTTCGCCCCTTGGATCGAATTGCCGAATTCGTCGGCGGATTACAGCGAGAAAGTGATGGTCGGCGACCTCGTCAGGTACAGATCGTCGAATCCACGACGTCGAAAGAGTATGATGTCCGCGTGCGGTTTCCGCAGACCGCGATCGACCAGGCCGAGGACGATGACTCCGTCTGGCCTGCCCTGGTGGAAGTCTTCAAGGGAATCATCAGCAACAATCGTTCAACCCTCGTGTTTGCCAACGCTCGCAGACTGTGCGAGAAACTCACATTGATGCTCAATGATGAGCACGAGCGACCGTTGGCATATGCTCATCACGGCTCCCTCTCCCGCGAGATCCGTGAAGTCGTGGAAACTCGATTGAAGGCGGGCGAACTGAAGGCAATCGTCGCCACTAACTCCTTGGAGATGGGCATCGACATTGGTGCCCTCGACGAGGTGGTGCTGGCCCAGTCGCCGCCGTCGATCTCCTCTGCCATTCAGCGCGTGGGGCGTGCGGGACACCAGGTCGGTGTCGTAAGCCGCGCCACGTTGTTTCCGACCTATTCGCACGATTTCCTCGAAGCCGCCGTTCTCGCCGAACGGCTGTACGAACATGACATAGAAGCCATTCGACCGATCGAGGGTGCCCTCGATGTCCTGAGTCAGATCATCATCTCGATGGTAGGAACCGAAGATTGGGATGTGGATGGTCTCTACGACGAGATCTGCCTGAGTTTTCCCTATCGACATCTGAGTCGACGGCAATTCGATCTCGTCATCGACATGCTTGCCGGACGTTATGCTGGCAGCCGGGTGCACGAGCTGCGTCCACGACTCAGCTTCGACCGCCTGGATGGCACCGTGGAAGTGCGCAAGGGTGCCATGCAGGACCTCTATATGTCTGGCGGCACGATACCTGATCGTGGGTTGTTCCGCATGCGTCACGCTGAGTCCAACGCCATCATCGGCGAGTTGGACGAAGAATTCGTTTGGGAGTCCTCCGAAGGACAGTCCTTTACCCTGGGCACACAGAGTTGGACCATCCGCAACATCACCCACAATGATGTCTTCGTCACGCCCGGGGCGCCGAAGAATGCTGATCTGCCTTTTTGGAAGGGTGAGGGTGCCAATCGCGACTATCACTTCTCGCGCGCGATTGGCGAGTTTCTCGAGATCGCGGATGCAGAACTCGGCACACCGGCCCTGCCCCAGCGACTACAACACGCGCATCGTATGGATGAAGTCGCCGCTGGACAACTTGTCGACTTCCTGGCGCGCCAGACCGAGCATACAGGGATGCCTTTGCCGCATCGGCATCATCTGTTGGTCGAATTCGTCAGCGCCGGTCCCGATGGATATGCCGGCAACCAGGTCATCTTGCACACCATGTGGGGTGGGCGCGTCAATCGGCCTTTTTCCCTTGCCATGGATGCTGCCTGGGAGGAACGCTTTGGCACACGACTCGAGGTGCATTCTTCCAATGACTGCATTCTCCTCGTGCTCCCCGCAGATGCCACAGCGGAGGAGATTCTGTCGCTCGTTACGTCTGCCCGTCTCGAAGAGTTGTTGCGCCTGCGACTGGAAGCATCCGGTTTCTTTGGCGCCCGTTTTCGTGAATGCGCACAACGTGCGCTGCTACTGACACGACGCTCATTCAACGAGCGCATGCCTTTGTGGTTGAGCCGACTGCGGTCGCAGAAATTGCTGGATGCGGTCATGCGCTACGAAGACTTTCCGATCCTTGTCGAGTCATGGCGATCCTGCCTGCAGGATGAGTTCGAAATTGACGCACTCAAATCGCTGCTGACACAGATGGAGACAGGCCAGATCCAATGGACGCAGGTGCGCTCGACGCGCCCAAGTCCATTTGCCCAGTCTGTCGCTTTCAGTCAGGTCAACGAGTACATGTATGGCAACGACACGCTGAGTGGCTCGCCCACATCCAAGTTGCGCGGCGACCTGCTGAAGGAGGTTGTCTTCACTCCGGGACTGCGGCCGACGGTGCCAGTCGCTGTGATCGAAACATTCGAGATCAAACGCCAGCGTCGGTCTCCGGGCTATGCCCCATCTTCGGCACGAGAGTTGATCGATTGGGTCGATGAACGCCTGCTCCTGCCAGGGGCAGAATTCGCCGCCCTCGTCGACGCAGCTGTCGCCGATGGGACGGATCGCGACGAACTGTTGAATGTCGAGGATCGACTCCTCCAGTTGCACAGCCCCCGTCTGAGCGACACAGGCGTCGTCGCTCGCCAGGCTCTTGGCCGGCTATCCGTGGCGCTCCCATGGTGGTCGAAGGCCCGTCTCACCAATCTCGATGGTGCAACGGTGGACATTGAGATTCCTGATCCTGAGCAACAAGACGATCTGGCTGTAGATCCTCTGACGCAGCTCATCGCTGACTGGATCGCGTACTATGGCCCCATGTCACGCGGGCGTCTAGCCCATAGCCTTGGCATCGAACAGATACAGTTAACACAGATTGTCGATGAGCTTGCTGATCTGCAGGCACTCGTGTCGGGAGAGCTGACGGAAGGGGCCGTTGCAGACGATGAAGTATGTGACAGTGCCAACTTCGAATCCCTTCTGCGTATGGCCCGCGCCGATGCGTCGCCACAGTTCGAAGCGTTGCCCGTCGAGCACCTTGGGTTGTTCCTCGCCTCTTTTCATAGTTTGCATCGGCCCGAACAAGACGTAGAGGGGCTGACACGTCGAATGGAACAGTTGCTGTGTTATAGCGCTCCGGCGGCGCAATGGGAAAGCGAATTTCTACCGGCACGTGTGCAAACCTACCAGACATCGATGCTCGATGGCGTCCTGCAGGAATCCAATCTTCGTTGGCTCGGATGCGGCAGCGAACGAGTCGCTTTCTGCTTCGAACCAGATATCGACCTGCTCGGTGCTGGAACGCCGGTCAGCGATGATGAGTCAGAAGAAGCCGCATCCGACCCTCCAGCGTCCGCCGAGCAGGAGGAGCAGGCGCGACCGGCTGTGCCCGTCGATGACGTGTCTGCCTTGTTTCCGGATCCCTTCGGTCGCTACGACATTCAAATGCTGCAGCGTGCGACGGGAATGTCTCTGCATCCCTTGGTGGAAAAACTGTGGCAGGGCGTTTGGTCGGGACGGATCACCAATGACACGGTGTCTGCGCTGCGCAGAGGCATTGAAACAAAGTTTGGCGCCGGGGCGGGTGCCGCAGCCGATACACCGAAGGTGGCGCCACACAGACCTGGTCGTTTGACACGTGCCACATCACGCCGCCCCACGGGTAGGTGGCGTGGCTCGCTGGCTTATCCTGGCAACTGGCAGCTATTGCCAGAACCTGAAGTGGCAGCGGATCGGCTCGAAGAGGAAGAGCGCAACAAGGATCGCGTGCGTTTATTGCTGGATCGCTATGGGATCCTGTTTCGAGAGCTGCTGCTGCGTGAAGTCGCCGATTTTCGGTGGGCGCGAATCTTTCGTTCTCTGCGCTTGATGGAGCTGTCAGGCGAAATCCTGGCTGGTCACTTCTTTAGTGGGATTCCTGGTCCGCAGTTCATGAGTCACCGAGCCTTCCGGCAACTGTCGCGTGGTCTGCCTGAAGACGCTGTGTACTGGATATGTGCAACAGACCCCGCATCTATGTGCGGGCTACCGCTGCCAGATTTGCGCTCGCGCCTACCACGACGAGTTGCGAGCAATCACCTCGTCTATCGAGGTGCTACGAGGGTCCTGTCATCACAACGACACGGCCGTGTCCTTGAGATCGACGTGGACGCAGATGATTCACGTCTGGCCGAATATCTAGCCCCCCTCGACCACCTGCTCACACGCACGTTATCACCCTTGCGACAGATCGAGATCGAACAGATCAATGGCCAGCCGGCAGCAACCACTGCCTATGCCGAGGCCCTGCAGCGGATATTCGAGGTCCGCCGTGACCATCACCATCTCATCATCTTTCGTCGCAGCTAATGACACTCATCTACAGGCATCCACAGATTTTCCGTTGAGGATGACAGGATTTTCGGAGGATGACAGGCTTTTCATTGGAAACAGGCCTGACAAGCCCTATCGTTCCCTGACGTGTGGACATCCTCTGGTGGCCACGCACTATCACCCGTCACGCAAGGAGCCAGCTATGGCGACGGACGTGAAAACGGCGGAACAGATCCTCCAGGGCAAGGGTGGGGAGTTGATTTCGGTGGCGGAGGAAGCAGTCGTTGTTGATGCTCTCAGGAGCATGGTCGAGAGCAAAGTAGGATCAATTCTGATCAAGGAAGGGACACGTATCGTGGGTATCTACACGGAGCGTGACCTCATTCGCAATACGCTTGATCCGACCTTCGACCCGGCCACGACACAGATGAGTGAGGTCATGACGGTCGGCTTGCGGTATGCGCCACACACCGACACGGCCTTCGAATTGATGGACAAATTTCTGGGCCTGCGTCTGCGGCATCTATTGATCGATCGAGAGGGCGACTTCATTGGCATGCTCTCCATAGGGGATGTAGTACGCTCGGCTCTGCAGACGCGCACGGACGAGCTCCAGGAGTTGTCGCAGATCACCAACTGGGAATACTACGAGGAGTGGAAGCCACGCAGTTGAGTCCATTCCCCACTTCATGACACCTTTACGGCGATGCTGACAAGAGGTCAGCATCGTCGTTTTGAATTTCATCAGCGAAAGTGAGTATGAAGACAGCGATCCTCATAGGTGATTCCATCCGTATGGGATACCAGGCACACGTAGAAACCGCATTGGATGGCATCGCCCATGTGTGGGGACCCGACGCCAATGGTGGCGATAGTGGCAAGGTCCGAGAACACCTGTCGCAGTGGCTCGAGACAGGTCGTGGCGATGTTGTGCACCTGAATTGCGGTTTACACGACATCAAGAAGGCCTTCGACTCCAATCGGGCGCAGGTTGACGAATCTGCCTACAGAGAGAATCTGATCCACATTTTCGAGACGGTATTGGCTACCGGCACCCCTCTTGTCTGGGCAACGACGACACCGGTGAATGAGACCTGGCACCATGATCGCAAGGGGTTCGACCGATTCAGTGCCGACGTGGATGCCTATAATGTCATCGCGCAAGATGAGGCACAGAAACGTGGGGTAGCCATCCATGATCTGAACAGCGTGATCGAGACAGCGGGGCGCGACGAGCTCTTGCAGGAGGATGGCGTACATTTCAGCGCCGAAGGCTGCGCCCTGCTTGGGCGTCACGTGGCCACGTGCGTACAGAAGCTGTGGGCGGAGGTCTGAGTGTGAAGGCAGATGACGAACTGCGCTCGTCGATCCTGCAGGTGCTGATGCTCGGCTTTCGCGGTCTTACAGTGCAGCCACAAGACATGGTCTCTACGGCGGTTTCCGCAGGTATAGGGAGTGTCGTTCTATTCGATGTCGATGGGCCGAGTGGTCTTACTCTGGGACGTAATGTGGAGTCTCCAACTCAGGTTGCCGACCTGTGTCAGCAATTGCATGCAGCCTCGCCTTTTCAACAACTGCTGATCGCCATCGACATGGAAGGCGGCCTCGTCTGCCGTCTGAAGGAGCAATACGGCTACCCCGCGACGCAGTCAGCTCGGGACCTGGGCACCGGCGACCCCCAACAGACCTACGAGGCGGCTGCCGGCATCGCCGATACACTTGCCAGGGCTGGCATTAATCTGAATCTGGCACCGTGCGTCGATGTCGATGTGAACCCGGACAATCCTGTGATTGGCAGCAAGAAGCGCAGCTATTCCGCTGACCCGGAATGGGTGGCCGAACATGCGGCGGCCTTTGTTCGTGCCCATCGTGATCGGGGCATCCTGACCTGCTTGAAGCACTTTCCGGGTCATGGCTCGTCCCACGAAGACTCGCATGTGGGTTTCACGGATGTGACGAAAACATGGTCGCGAGACGAACTGATCCCGTTCCGTCGACTCATCGAGCAGGGACTCGTCGACGCGGTGATGACAGCACATGTCGTGAATTCCCAGCTTGACGAGGTGCCGGCTACGATCTCCGGAAGAATCATCGACAAGCTGCTTCGCGATGAGTTGGGCTTCGATGGTGTCGTCATCTCTGACGACATGGGTATGGGGGCAATTACCAAACAATACGGCCTGGCCGAGGCAATTATCGGTGCCCTGAATTCAGGTGTGGATATGCTCGCTTTGGCAAATCAAGGAAGTTATGAGGAAACTATTGTCGAGCAGGCGATCGACATCATCACCGACGCCATCACGACAGGACGCCTCGAACGCAGTCGCTTGGAGTCGGCAGCTGGACGAATTCGTCATCTGCGGGCGCGACTGACCGAAAACATATTGACGGAGAGACCATGAGATTTGCAGACAAACGTGCATTGGTAACCGGTGGCGGCTCCGGCATTGGCCGCGCTACGTGTTACCGCCTTGCCCGCGAAGGCGCGCAGATCGTGGTGGCAGACCTTCGAGCAGAGCGGGCGCAGGAGACAGCACAGCAGATCACGGACGAGGGTGGACACGCCATTGCCCTGACCGCCGATGTGTCGGACGCGACCTCAGTAGAGGGCATGGCTCAAGGCGCTCTTGATGCGTTCGGCGCCATCGACCTGCTCGTCAACAATGCCGGCATCGCCGAGGGTGACGACTTGCTCACCTTCGACGAATCGACGTGGGATCTCAACCTGGCCGTCGTACTCAAGAGCGTTTATCTCGTCAGTCGGCAAATACTGCCAGGGATGCTTGAGCGTGGCAGCGGTGCCATCGTCAATGTCTCTTCCGTGAATGGTTTGACCGCTGTAGGCCAGGAAGCCTACTCTGCCGCCAAGGCCGGGATGATCAATCTGACACAGAATATGGCGGTCAAATATGGGCCGCAGGGCGTGCGGGTAAATGTCGTGTGCCCTGGATCGGTTCGCACACCCATCTGGGACGGAATCGTGGCCGAGAATCCACAAATCTTTGAGAAGCTCACACGCTGGTATCCCTTGGGACGAGTGGGTGAGGCTGAGGACATTGCGGCGGCGATCCTTTTCCTGGCCTCTGATGACGCCTCATGGATCACCGGGCAAGCCCTCGCGGTAGACGGCGGCCTGACGGCCGGAATTCCCGGCCTGTTGGCCGATGTGAATACGGACGCAGGCAAAGAGAAAGAGACATCATGAACCGCCTTGAAGATCGAATCGCCGTCATTACGGGCGGCGCCACTGGCATTGGTGGCGCCACGGCTGAACAATACGCCGCTGAAGGTGCCATCGTGCACATACTGGATGCCAACCAGGAGGATGGACAAGCGACAGAGGCGCGGATCCGAGATACGGGCGGACAGGCACGATTTCATGAGCTCGATATTCGTGATGCCGATCAGGTCCGTGCCACCTTCGAACGAATCGGCACAACGGAGGAACGCGTCGACATCCTTGTGTGCAGCGCCGGTGTGTTGCGGGGGGCGTATTCGGGCATCGAAGATCTGGCCGAGGACGATTGGGATGCGACGCTTGATACGAATCTCAAGGGCACATACCTCACGACGCGTTTCGCGGCCCCCTTGCTGCGCCAGGCAGACAAGTCCGTCGTCTTGCTGATCGCCTCAGGCGCAGGCGTGCACGGTGGTTCCTCCTCCTATGCGTATGCAGCGAGCAAAGCGGGCGTACACGGCATGCGATATAATCTTGAGAATGACCTCGGACCTTCTGGTTCGCGCATACACGTGGTATGCCCCGGGGGCATTGCGACACCGCTCAAACTGAAGAATGTTGCCGAAGGTGCGCAGTCACGTGGCGAAGATGTTGAGGCCGCCGTCGTCGGGGCACGCCAGTCCCTCGGCGATCCCAAAGGCGTCGCACACGTACTCACCTTCCTCGCCTCCGCAGAGGGCGAATACGTACGTGGGACGATCTTCACCCGCTAGTTGGACCTAAGGAACCAGGTCGCGCGAGACGACGGCCCGTGTGGTGACGGGGAATTCCCCAGGTTCACAACACTGGCAGATCTGCACATCAACGGCGGCACTCATGAGCATATAGGCCTCTTCGAAGCTCAGCTCGAGACGAGCCTGCAACAAATCCACCATCTCGTTGGCCGCCATTCTTGCTGCGTCGCCAAGATCGTCCCCTTCACCCGTGGTCACCCAATGGTGATCGGTCTCTACCAGGGGCCTGCGGATACCAGCGCCTTTCACGAGATCGACCCGCGCCGCCACCTCGGCACAGATCTCGAGACCGATGAAGGTGATCTCGCCGTCGCCCATGGCGGCGTGAATGTCGCCGATGCCTAAACCGGCACCTTCCACCTCGACGGGCAAATGGACACGACTGCCTTGGGTGATGAAACGATTGTCCATGTTACCGCCGTGGGGCCCGGCGAAGGACGTTGATATTCCGTCTCCAGCGGGTGCGGTTCCGATGACACCGACCATTGGGTTTGCCGGAAATCGCAGATCACCAAAATGCACGACGCCGTCGTTGACGGGGACAATCCGTGTTGCAAAGTGATCGGCCCGATGCGCCAGGAGTCCTTCACCCTTCTTCACCGCGAGGAATCCTGATTCCGCCAGGTCGATGGATTCAATCGTTACGCACAGACCGTCACCGGGCTCTGCGCCGCGAACGAATACGGGACCCGTCGCCGGATTGGAACCTACCGGGTGGGGGTGATCTAACAGATCATCGTCACTGAGAATCGAGCCAGTGCGTGCATCGTAGGTCTCAAAGTAAACCGTGTCACCCGGATCGATTTCGACGGCAGGGGGAATTGACTGGTCCAGGCGATAGACAATCTGCTGGCGGGACAGGCGATGCGATGCCATGAAGAAACTCCGACATGTTCAGATGACAGGGATGGGGCAAACCTAGGTTCACCCGTGTGCCGGAGACAAACAAATGATCCCTCCGGTGAGGGCCACCGAAGGGATCATATAGCGCGGTGTATCATCGAAAATGGCAGGTGTCGGCGAAGATCCCTTGCCATCATCCGCCTGTAGCGAATGGGTCGTCCACTGCAGGCAGTGCCTCCAGGATGGCTGGACCGCCGCACGATGCGGGGCAGATCCGGCTCGGTGCGGGGCCGTGTCTTGGGAGCGATTCCCTCCCCCCATCCGCGGCGATCCAAGTTTTCATCCTGGTGGTCGATATGACCACCGCAGGCTTGGCTTTCTTAATGCAATCGATGTGCCACGGGCGGGAAGACTTGGACCTGGAGCGCCTATCTATCTGTGTACCATACACTTGGGGGGACAGGCCGGACTTTTTAACTACGGGCAGGTGACGATGAAATTGGCGCGGACATGCGTCGCCCTCAACCAGCCCTTACGCTCAAATGTTTTATTATCAATAGATTACGCCAATGTCGCAATAACGCACCACTGATGCGTTATTGCGACACCTGACGGAATTCCTCAGCGAGGATTGCGTGTTTCTGCAGGATACGCTGGAAGGTCGATCGATGAATGTCCGCAGCCGTCGCGGCACGAGTCACATTCCCCGCATACCGCTCGAGCAAGCGCTTCACGTAATCGCGCTCGAACTGATCGCGCGCTTGCTCCAGGGAAGCAGCGGGATCGATTTTCGAGGCACCATTCGGATCCCGCAAGCGGGGCGGCAAATCATCGATTTCGATGACCTCGCCGCGACAGAGACTGAAGGCTGACTCCACGGCATTGCTCAACTCCCGCACATTTCCTGGCCACGGATAAGCCCCCAGGGCCTGTCGAGCCGAATCTGCAAAGCCCTTCACCACGCGTGGTCCCGCCTCGTTGAGTCGGGCCAGGAAGAGGTCTGCCAACAACGGCACATCTGCATCACGTTCACGCAGTGGCGGCAACGAGATCGTCACAACATTGAGTCGAAAGAACAGATCCTGTCGGAACCGCCCCTCCTTCATCGCCTCTTCGAGATTCTCATTGACCGCACAGATCACACGAAAGTCGACATCAATCGCCTGCTGGCTGCCCAGGCGGCGGACACTGCGCTCCTGTAGTGCGCGCAACAGTTTCGCCTGCAGATCTATGCCGAGATTGCTGATCTCGTCGAGAAACACCGTGCCACCGTGAGCCGCCTCGAATAGTCCGACACGTCGCGTTTGGGCACCCGTAAAAGCACCCCGCTCATAGCCAAACAACTCGCTTTCCAGCAATTGATCTGGCAATGCCCCACAATCGATCGGCAGAAAAGGCCCCTCTGCCCGCATACTCGTTTGGTGCAGGGCTCGAGCGACCAACTCCTTGCCCGTACCTGTCTCGCCCTCGATAACGACACTCGGTTCAGAATCGGCAAGTCGTTTGATGAGATTGATCACTGCCAGCATGGATGTTGACTGCGTCACGATGCCATCCACCTCAATGTCGCTACCAAGGGCCTGGCGCAACCTCTGATTCTCTTCTTCGAGTCGCTTCTGGGCCATCGCCCGCTCGACAGTGATCAACAGTTGATCTGGCGAGAAAGGCTTGGGCAGATAGTCGAAGGCACCGGCACGTACGGCATCGACAGCCGTCGAGATTGTCGGGTGGGCGGTGATCATCACCTTGCGCGCCTCGGGATCGATTTGCTGCAAGTGGTTCAGGGCGGTAAGACCATCCATCCCTGGCATCTTCAGGTCGAGCAAGATGACATCAAAAGCTCTGTCACGGGCGCGATCGAGACCCTCGGCGGCGGCAGCACAGATGCTGACATCATAGCCATAATGGGCGAGGGTTTCGTTGCACGCCTCCAGCATGGGTTGCTCATCATCGATGACCAGAATGCTTCCCTTCATCGCGATGCACTCGCAGGCACGATCACGCGCACGCGGGTTCCCTTGCCCCGTTCGCTTTCAACCTCGACGCGGCCGCCGGCGCGCTGGATGATTCCATAGCTGATCGTTAGGCCGAGACCCGTCCCACTACCGACGGCCTTCGTCGTGAAAAAGGGGTCAAAAACACGATCAACGAAATCAACAGGAATCCCAGAACCCGTGTCATCGATTTCGATGACGACTTGATCGGCGTCGACTTCCCTTCGACTCAGGATCGTCAAGTGTCCACCATCGGGCATGGCATCCACTGCATTATCCATTATGTGTGTGAATACTTGCTGTATCTGCGCTGGATCGGCGACGACGACTGGAAGGGGATCAGCCAGATTCTGTCTCACGGTCACGGTCGCTGGCAACTGCAACTGCGTGATGGCAGCCCGAATGGCCTCATTCACATCGACGGGACCAGGCATGCCCTGCAAAGGACGACTGAAATGGACAAGACTCTCGACGATCGTTTCGATTCGCTCCGTCTGCTGTATCGCAACGTCCAGGGTGGCGATGGCACGCGACGAGAGGCGCTCTTCCTCTGCAATCGACAGCAGAAACTTCAATTTCATCAACAACACACCACAGGGATTGTTGATTTCGTGCGCAACTCCAGCAGCCAACTTGCTCATGGCCGCCATCTTCGCCACCTGCAAACCCTGTTGAGTTGAGGAATCCTCTGTCGATCTCTTGCTCATGGAGACTATCAAACGTCGCGTCCCATGCCGCCGCAAGCTTCAATGACAGACATGGCCTTCGCCCTTCGGTCATCAGAGCTTCCCAAGCTGGGAAGCGATTTGCTGAGCTTCGATATGAAATGTATCTTGGAGAAATTGCCTGAATCCATCATGAGGAAGATTTTGCCTCGTGTAATGAGGGATACATACCCCTCACGGAACCCTTCGTCGTTTGCGGAGACACCGCTTGAGCCACCCCCCGATCAGACCTTGGTATGCCGGGCGCACTTTTCCGGCCGATGATGTCGTTGCCGTATTTGATGAGGATCCGCAGCCCAAGATTCTGTATGACCAGAGGGATGCGGGAGGTACTGAAGGTGCCTATGCCGACATCATGCGCGGCATCTATGGCAAGATGGATTCGCTCAAGCGCAATCAGAACGACTTTCGCACATGGACTGACGAAGATGGCTATCTGACATTCTACAATGCCATGCTCGATTTTTGCGGATCCGAGACGCGAGATCGTGTGCAGGTGCTGCAGAAATTGGGCGACTTCAAGTTTAGAGCTGGCGCCGGCCCCGATGAGAAGAAGAAGCTCATCTCAGACTGTTTTGCTGAAGCGACGGATCAGGAAGATCCAAGAATGATCGCGACGTCGCGGTCACGTCGACTGTCACAGATCTGGGCCCCCACCACAGACAGCATTCTCGACTATATCGTTGGACGCCCGGCACAGGCGGGGCGTGTTCTATCCGATCGACTGAATCCGACCAATACAGAGCCCCTGCAATTGATTGGACATCCGTTTAAGGATGTTCGCAGCACGACCTTGCAGCCCGTGGCCGATGCACGTGTCATCGCCTTCGAGCGTGGCTCGGAAATTCACGTCATTCCCGGTGTGAGCAAAACCCTCACCAACTGGGACGCCGATACGGCATCCGTTGGCGGTGTCGAGCAAGTAAATCTCTTTGAGACGCTGTTGCTGCACGAGTTGGTCGAACTAGTTTCCCGCGAGGAAAATCCCGAACTGCCGCCACTGTTGACGCACATTGTCGCATCGACTTTCGAGCGCTACCTGAAGGCCGATCTGCTGTCGGTGGCGGTGGAGGACTTCTTTCTCGATTGGCCCGTGTTATCCGAGGCCGAGGAAACTGAGCGCTACGAGGCACAGTTGAAAATCGAACTGGAGGAGGCGAGCGCCATGTTCGCCGAGGAGGACATTCCCGAGAGCTTCGACGAAGATGACGATCACTTGCCCGTCGACAGCGATGGAAAAGTTCCAGTCAAAAAGAAGAAAAAGAAGAAGGTTGTGAAAAAGAAGATTGTGAAGAAAGTGGCCAAAAAGAAAAAGGAGTAGACCCCTTCTCATCGCGATGCGGTGAGAAACGGCTACTCCCTAACGATCTTACAGCATAGACAATCTTACAGCATGAAGACGGGCGCTACGGCGTCCTTTTTTTTGTTCTTTAGGCCTGATCAGTCCCTGGATTGCGCCGCACGTCAGAGTGAGCCTCCTCGGCATCCTGCAACTCAGCTGTGGCCTGACGAATCTGATCTCGCAGAGCGCTGACCTCAGCGTCTTCATCTGATACGTGATTGCCCGCTTCGAGGCGAGTGAAGGCCAGACCACCCAGTTCTGCCTGCAGGCGCCCAAGTCGGGTCTTGGCTGCGGCCACATCGAGACGGGCTCGGCCCACCTGCGTCAACTCTTCTGCTTTGTTCATGGCCAACTCGGCACCATCCTGGAGGCCTCTCTTGAGATTCTCCCAAAGGCGGTCCACGTTGGTTTCGGATACGTGAGGATCGCTTTCTTCTGTCATTTCCCTATCCTTCCGTCTGGCCGAGCACGCGCAAAAGCTCAGCGACCAGTTGTTGCTTGTTCGCTCGGGACACTTCTCGACCCTGTAATTGTACACCGGGGGTGCGCCGTGCCAACTGGCGAAGACGTGTCACGGGCATCTGAGCCAGATCGGATGAGTCAACCGTATCCGGCGCGGGGGGTTCGACAGGCTGCGGCGTTGCCGCCACAGGCGGCACGGAGGTCGCTTGAGAAGAGAGCGACGCCATGGACAAATGGGGTGCGGGGATCACGTGCGCGCTGACAAGCTCACTGACCTGCTCAGCAGCGGCAGCAGCAGCTTTTACCGCCGCCTGCACTGCCGCCACGTTACCTGTAAGACGAAGGGAAACAAGACCGCCGCCAATGCGCTCGATGCCCACCAACTGGACATCTGCGGCTTTGGCGGCGGTATCAGCTGCTTCTAAGATGCCAACCAGACCTCGGGTCTCGATCAGTCCAAGTGCAACTTCGCCCAAGCGAGCGGATTCACTCATGACTGTTCGCTAAGGCGAGAGGATCAGCGGGCGTCGTTAATTGTATACGGCAAGAGACCGAGATAGCGGGCACGCTTGATGGCACGAACAATACGAGCCTGCTGCGTGCGGGTCGCACCTGTACGTCGCGCCGGTTCGATTTTACCGATCGGCGTGAGAAAGCGGGCAAGAACGTCGAGCCGCTTATAGTCGATCTCTTCGGGCTTCAGCTTCGCCGTGAATTCTTTGCGATTGACCCTGGCGATGATGACTGCTCCTGAAAGAGGCGAAATAGTAGATTGAAGCCAATGAAACTATGGGCAGGTCAGGAGGAAGTCAACTTTGGGAACGTCGTGGAACGGGTGGAGGAAGGAGCTTGGCGACGCCCGTCGCAGAGTGGTTTCTGGGCTTGTTCCTTAGCATACTGGCGATTGCTTGTGATGCCTGCCCTACGGCCCGGCCCACTCTTGCCTGGTCTCTGGGTACTGGTCCTGTCGCTGCCAGCTGCCTCATCAGGTGCGACCGCCCTGTTGCTTTCCCTCTATTCCTGGTACTTGGTATACTGCTCAGAACGCCTTTTTCAGCACATCAGCTGGTCATCTTCAAGAAAATTGCTGATTCATAAAGCCTTTACCTACAAGTCGTTACAACGCTCTGCCCGACAATTTTCCGCGCCCGTAAATTTCTCGCTAAAGATTCCTACTTCACCGACGATACTATTAAGGAAGACTACTTGATACCAAGTCGAATCTCCAACACCTGTTCCGATCCGGTCAGGTAGTCTCGCCCCGCCGGAATCCCCCGGAAGTCCTTAGGACTCCCGCCGGCACAAACGCACTCGACGCGCACGGCATGCGCACGAGAGCGGCACAAATCGTCGAATGAGATCGCCCTGTCGGGAACCCCGGCAGGGCGTCTCGTGTTCTGGCAGGAACGACCGCTTAAGTCGGCACCTGACGAAAGGACGTTGCCCGCTGCGAATCCCTCAGGTGCAGTGGCTGCCGAAGTCTCGGTAGTGATGAACGGGATGCTCGTGATACTTGCGGCACAGATCTTCGAGGCGTTCACAAGCCAGATCGTAGATACGCTTGCCTTTTTCTGCCGTCGCCACCGTAGCATCGCCCATGACACCGGTTCCGTCCCGCGTATCACGACGGCGCTCAGCGAATGTGGCGAACTCCAAGGGCGGAGCAAATGGATTGGTCAGACTGTCGTCATTCACCCGGCGCGAGTCGTCGATCAGATGTGAACGCAGATGAAGTTGTACCGCCGTCTCCCACTCGCCCCCGTGCCCGACACCTTCATCTGTGGCGGACCAGGCATGGAGTTCATCTTCCACCATGTCCCACCAACTGAAGCTCAGTGTAAACACATCTTCCTCGGCCAGCTTCCAGCTGACGGCCCGACATGGTGCAGCGTTGCCACCGTGACCATTCACAGCGATGATGCGTTCAAAGCCATTGGCATGGATGCTGCGACATATGTCGGCGATCAACGCCTGGAAGGTCTCCAACTGCAACGAGATCGTGCCAGCGAAACCCATGTTGTAGTGCGTGAAACCTGACCACACGGGAGGTGCCACAATGACTGGAAAATCGTCTACACGGCGCGCGACTTCAGCGGCCATGTGAAAGGGCGCAGAGATGTCGACATCCATTGGACAATGAGGGCCGTGCTGTTCAACAGAGCCAACGGGGATGATGACGATCGGCTTGTGCTCGAGAGCCGACTCAAACTCGTGTCGCAGCATTTCCTGCCACAGAATCTTCTTGTTGCTGCCATCATGAGACACGTTATACATGATCTGCTACTCCCGCATGTGGGAATTGTTCAATTGATGAGTCACGACATCTCCTCATGAAGTTGGCGCATCGCTTGATGGTGGCCAATCCCTTCGTCTCGTAATCGCCGGTAGTCGTCGCGATCGATACCCTCCCAGCTCAGGAAGGCACGGATGTCGTAACGACCCTCCTCGACCACAGGTAGGTTGCCCTCGCCGATCATGAGTTCAAGGGGATAGCCCTTTTCCTGCATCGGCAGTCGCACCACTTCGTTGCGACGGGCAGACTCATAGAGAGCCATCATCACCTCCACCGTCTCGCGCGCCTTGTGTCCGGCGCCGCGATGTTCCGGTCCCCCATCGAGCCAGGCAAGCAACTCCTTTACCTGCGCCGCATTTGTACTCCCACCGATCCCTTGGTAATTCTCGTCTAGATCGACTTGCGCGTCGTGCCATCCATCGCCATTGAGGATTCGCACAGTCGTTTCAGTGACATCCATTTGGCCATCACTGCCGCGGATCTGAAAGGCACCAGCCGTGGCTCCTTCCGCCATCAGATCAGACTGGATAAATAGTTGTGCTCCCCCTTCGAAATGCACGAGCCCCATGCAGGCATCTTCGATTGCTGTGTCGCGTTCGAACCGATCTGTGCGCCGTTCGACGGCACCCATGACCCACTCCGCCCGTGGATCTCCCAGTACAAATCTTGACCCGTCGATCGTATGGGTACCCCAATTCGTGAGTCCTTCGCGCACTTTGTTGGTGACAAATTCGGGCGTCCCGATCACCCCCTCCGCAATGAGTTCGCGAGCACGCTCCCAACCGGGCGTGAAGCGCCGCTGGTGACTGATCACGAGCTTCGTGCCTGAGGCAGCACAAGCATCGACCATGCTGTCCGCCGCACCCATGCCGATCGCCATCGGCTTTTCGCAGATCACTGCTTTGACCCCGGCGCGTGCCGCTGCAATGGTTGGTGCCGGGTGCAGAAGGTGCCAGGTGCAAACGCTGACAATATCTGGTTTCGCCTGTTCCAGCATCTGCTCGACTGTGGCATACGGTTGCAGACCCAGATCCGGATACTGCTCGACGTAGTGTTCTCGCGCCTCTGCGACAGGGTCAGCGATTGCGACAACATCTACGCCATCGACCAATTGATAGCCATCCATATGGGCGTGGCCAATGGAACCACAGCCGACGATAGCCGCTCGGTATGAGGCCATAAGTGGAAAATCTCCTTGTGCCTATTGGGAGAGGGGCGGAGGTTTGAGGACCTGATCCCAGTGCCAGCGGCGTCAGAAGACGCCGCCAAGGTCCAAGTATACGAAAGCTGATGAACGACTCACCAGGTGGCCTGCCGATCGGCGATGGCCCCATCATCCCACTCGGCGAACTGATGTTCTCTTTTGGACGCAGTCCTGGACCAGGAGGACAACACGTCAACAAGAGCAACACACGAGTACAGGTACGTTTCGACGTACGCGCGAGCCCCAGCCTGACGCACGAACAGCGACGACGAATCTGTAGTGGCCTTGCGTCACGGCTCACATCAGAGGGCCATTTGGTACTGCAGTCGTCAGCGAGCCGTTCGCAGTTGCGCAACCGAGAGGATTGCCTGCGACGGTTGGTGAAGATGCTCACCGAGGCTCTGCGCCCTCCGCCCCCGCCGCGTCGCCGCACTCGGCCAGGGCGTGCAGCTGTCGCCCGGCGGCTTGATGGCAAGGCTCGCCAGGGCCAAAAAAAGGGCCTGCGTCGACGTCCTCCCCTCGACTAGTCAGATCGGCCAGCAGAAACCGACCCGCGATTGAATCTTCTTTGATCGCCAGGCGTCTAATGGGTAGTGGCGATCTGTAACCACATCTAAGTCGCTCTGCCCCAACCGCTTTTCAACTCACGAAGCGCTGTCTTGTATCGTTTTTTTCAGGCCCATTCCTGTCCAGTTCACTGTAGAATCGCCAAAAAATGGGAACTTGCAGGTGTTTTGCGGCATCTATATATTGCACCTTTACGTTGACGTTAAGTTTAGTCCCGACGCAGGGACATCACCGCTAGGCACAGGAGGCAATCGTGGCCAGCCGTGCTACTCCGGTTGTAGATTCGGTCGAGGTTTACTGGCAACAGATCAAGAATACTGAGCCCCTGAGTCGCGCTCAGGAGGTTGATCTATTTACCCGCGCCAAGGCGGGGGATGAGAACGCCCGCCAGCAAATCATCGAATGTAATCTGCGTTTCGTCGTCAGCGTTGCACGCCAGTATCGAGACTACGGCTTGAGCCTGTCCGAACTTATTTCCGAGGGCAATGTGGGCCTGATGGAGGGCGTGAAGCGTTTTGACGAGACTCGTGGCTTCAAGTTCATCACCTACGCCGTTTGGTGGATTCGACAGGCGATTCTCAAGGCATTGGCCGAGCAGGGCCGAATCGCCAGACCCCCGATGAGCCAGATCAATGATCTGCAGAAGCTTGAGAAACAGGCAGGCATCCTGTCTCAGCGACTCGGTCGTTCGCCGACCCCATCGGAACTGTCCGAGCAAGTCGACATCAGCCCTTCCCGCACACGCAACGCATTGGAAGTCGGTCAACCCGACTTGTCCTTTGATGCACCCGCCTATCCAGGCGAAGAGACGACGCTTCATGGAATCTACGCGGGCCCGCAGGACGAGCATGACGAGGTCTACGACGAGGATGAGATGAAGCGCACGATCCGCAGTTGCCTCCTCGTACTCGACGAGCGCGAAGGCCTGATCGTGCGTTCCTATTTTGGTCTCGGTGACAGTGACCCGATGACCCTCGAAGAGATTGGGGACAATCTCGGCGTGACGAGAGAGCGCGTTCGCCAACTGCGCAATCGCGCCTTGTCAAAGTTGGCTGACAATTGTGGAGAATTGCTCGGCGAATTCTCGCGCAACTGAGGCAAGAGCTACCGCCACAGAGTTCACGGCGTCGTCCTTCGGGATGGCGCCGTTTTTTTATCTAAGACGCAAGCGTTGGGCCCGCATCTTGGAGAAGGTCGCAAGATACAGACGCCAGCCATCTTCTCCGTAGCCGATCTCTATGCGCGTCATATCGATCGCCGGCAGCAGGATGCGTATGCCGGTCCCAGTCCCAAATCGTGCACGCTCCAACTCAAAGTCGTCACTCTTCGTCCACGCCAATCCACCATCAACGAACACCGTACCACCGAGACCTATGTCCGCCGATAGTCCGAAAAGACGGATCTCTCTTGGCTGCAACAGAGGGATTCGATATTCGATCGTCGTCAACATCTGGTGCGCACCGAACAGTTCAAGACCGAGGTCATCGACGACATAACCTCGCAGTGAATTGGCTCCACCCAGGTGGTAATCCATGTAGACAGGAACCTGGCGACCCATCGTACCGGGCTGCAAGCTCGTAAGCCCGGCCCACACAAGGGTGTGTTCACCGACGGGTTGGAAGCGGCGGATGTCCGCGTGCAGCGTCCAGAAGTCACCGTCTCCAGGTAGCAGACCTCCTGTCTTCCAGATCTCAATCTCATTGAGCCAGCCGCGATGGGGATTCCCCCACACATCCCTGGAGTCATATCCGACACTCGCACCCAAGCGGTACAACTCATCCTCGTTCGCTCCAGACAACAGAACCTGAGGTAGGTCAGCGCCGATTCGCATATAGGAAGCCACCATCGAAGCTCGGCCATGTTGCCCGAGCCACAGACCGATGCGTGGTGTGATCTCGGTCGTCGTCTCTTCGAAACCATCCAACTCGTTCTGTCGGATATTGCGCGACACGTCCAGATCGAAGGAGAGATGGTTGCCTCGCCACCATGGCTGACTCAGATCGAGGAGAAAGGACTCGCGTCCGCCGAACAGCGCGTACCCTGCGAGGAAGACGTCCCTTCCCAGTAGATTGACAGATTTGACCGCCGGTCCGAAAGACCAGCCGTCCTGGTCGTTGACATCATAGCTGATGTAAGGAACAACGGGGGGTAGTTCGCGTATTTGCAGAACGACAGTCACCGAGTCATCTGCACGACGCTGCACCTGCGCAGCGAGACTGCTGAAGATATCCAGGTTGTCCAGGCGTTGAAGATCAGCTGCCAGGCTCTCTGGATCGAAGTGTCGACCGGTCCGCGTCACCAACTCCCGTTGGATGACAAAATCCTGCGTGTAGCGGTTACCGCGGATCTCCACTGCCGCGATAGGGAGCCCCGTGGTGGCATCGCCGGCAGAGGCCTCCGCCACGAGCAAACCCAGCAACGTAAGACAGCAAACGTAGCCCTTCAGCGTTTTTATCATCTGCCTATGATGAACGCTGTGTGGACGAAATTCAAGGGGTCGATCATTGATTTGCGGAGGTCATACTAGAAAGGGGAAGACCCGTTGCCAGATCTTCCCCACTTGGAACCATGTCATGGGTCTGACTCAGGCGAGCAGATCCAAGAGATTCGTCACCGTTGAGCTGTCTATCATTCCCGGCGAACCACCACTGGAGCTTCCGCCTATGAGGGCACCAACGGCAGGCTGCTCACTATCGGAACCTCCGAGACCGACAGATTCTGACGTCGCTGCTGCGCCGGATCCAGGCAGCGGCGAAGGCTCGATGGGATCACCCTTCTCTGCGTCAGCAGCGCTGATTGCTTCATCAGCTGCCCCCATCTCCTCCGGCTGCTCGCTGGTTTCCTTGGCCAGCTCTTGCCTTGCTTCCATTTCCATTTTCTTCGCTACCGACGCGACGCTACGATCCGCCGATGATGGATCTGCCGGGGCCAGTGCGGCGCGGTAGATCTGCTGTGCTTTGCGAATCGTCGCTTCTGGCTCGCTCTCGCGGGAGGTATCGATCTGCACCTCTCCGCCGACGGCGTAGCGCTTCCCGTCAGGGCCCCGTGCGTATTCGAAGCTTGGTCCACCGTTGGCATACGGGCCCGCTGCGGCCATATGAGCTTGCTCGTGCTGACGCACCTCGCGATCACGGGCTTTGAGCTCGTCCACTTCCGCACGCTCTTCGTCCGTCAGTTCCGGCTTTGCCCCCAGACCGTCGGACGCCTCCTCAGATTCGACACCCTTTGGATTGATCGATTCGGGGCCGGCTTCTTCTGGTTTGCCAGGTAACTCGGCTGCTTGCTGTTTGGGGGCCTGGGTAGACGTTGTGCTGCCCTCTATCATAGCCGATGCGCCAATCGCTGGCAGCAGAGACTCCGGCGGCAGCGCGATACCCAGCGCGGCGCCGACGCTACCAATGGAGGAGTCCGGCGACGTCGTGCCGTGGTCGTGGGATTCGGCGTCTGGCGTTGGTGCTTCGCCTCGGTGAGCCGGGGACAGAGGCGCGAGAGGAGCGAATGTTGAAATCTGCACGGTGCACTCAAAACCGGAAGAGAGGGATGCCGTCTCTTCAGTTGATCGGCACGACGCACATCGAACTTTACCTTTTCGTCAAAAAAAGTTCTCTACTCGAGAGAAAAAGTCTCATTCTGTGCATTCTCGCAGGCCGAACTCGGGCAAATCACCGTAGAAAGGCAGGAGCCTAGGGATCTACGTGGAAAGTGGTCGGTGCGGGATCGTTGAAGACACTTACCGGCAACTCATCAAATACTCCGACATGGGAGTGTCGCCCGCGGCCAAAATCAACGGCCAGCCAGATGCGACCATACTGAGCCCATTGTTGCCAGGGCCGTACGAGTCTTGGCTCCTCATCTTCCGCCTGTCGATAGAATGCCCACTGCCGTACAAGCGATTCGTGTACATCGACCCACACTTCATAGCGATTCTGTGGTGTCACGCCGACACCGGCGAAGGTCAGCTCGAGCAGATGCGCCGGCAGACCGTCCTGGGTCATGTTCTGCCCCTTGTAACGCAGGGTCACACCGGAATCCTTCAGCTTGTAAGGCATCACGAGCCAGTAGGAATCATTGATCCAGGCGCGATAAGCGACCTGCAGGTCCGCTGCGAGCGTATCGGGATTCTCCACCGCAACCCCGGTGCGCCAGGCACGGCCCGATTGATTGTTGAGATTCATCAGGACCGTCAGATCCTCGCCCTCGAATCGCAGATCCCCCGTCCACTTGTCCCAGACATGGCGACGCTTCCCGAAGAATCGCCACGTCAGATAACGCGTCTGCTCCCAGCCACTGCGACCGCCCAGACGGGCCATCACCCTGTCAGCGATCTCGATCGCACGCGGATCAGACCCCTGCAGGTTGAACCCTTCCGCCGGCGGATTGCCGACCACGACGGGCGCCGTCATCTGACCCAGTGTCGGAGACAGATCTTCCTGCGGCGTCTGGCCTGCTGTCGTCTGTCCATCCGTCGCTGAGGAGACGACAGGTGGCGGTGGCTGGCAGTGGACGAGGAAGAGACTGATTCCCAGAGCCAGCAGGCAACGGCTCCGAGTTGAGTACGTGGTCTGCGCCATCACTGATCTCCATTTTGGCTGGCCAGGAGTGACTCAAGCTGCTCGACGGGTTCCTGCAGCGTATCGATTGCCCCCATCCAGAACTCGGGAGATGTCAGATCCAGTCCCATCGAGTCTTTGGCGACACCTTCAGCCATATCCTGGCCCGTTCGACGCAGGAAGTCCTCATATCTAGGAAGAAAATCCGGTCCCTCCTGTTTGAATTGGGCAAACAAACCGCGACTCAGGAGGAAGCCATAGGTGTACGGGAAATTGTAGAACGTGACGCCAGTGATATAGAAATGCAGCTTGGACGCCCAGAAGAATGGATCCTCGCCACCTTCTTCGAGGGCATCACCGAAGAGTCGCTGCTGGGTCTCTACCATCAACTCTTTGAGACGACTTACTTCGACCTCGCCATGAGCGCGCTCTTCGTGGAAGGCTTTCTCGAACTCGAAACGCACTGGCAGATCTGTCAGAAACACCGCACCATTGCCGGTTTCCGTATCGAGGATCGCCAATCTCTGCGCGTCGCTCAGGTTGGGGTCGTTGAGCTGTCCATCTGTCAGAATCATTTCCGCGAATGTCGACGCCGATTCCGCCAGCGTCATTGGATAGAGATGACCAAATGGCCGGGTCTTCTGCAGGATATGGTGATGAAATGCGTGGCCCAGTTCATGCGCGAGGGTGCGTACGTCGCCACTGGATCCATTGAACGTCATGTATACGCGCGGCTCCATCGTCAGTAACGAACCGGTACAAAATGCGCCCGGTCGTTTGCCCACTCTTGGTTCCCATTCGATCCAGTTCTTGTCGTAAGCTGCGCCGGTGAAGCTGGCCAGATCTGGGTAGGACTTGGCAAATGCGTCGTGAACCTGGGCCTTGCCGGCATCCCAACTCAGACTTGCATTTTCCACGTCGGCCGTGGGCAAAGGTGCCTCCAGATCGTACCAGGCGACACCCGTCGTCCCTTGGGCCTGCGCCTTGATCTGCAGGATCTTCTGCGCCACGTGACGACGCGCGTGAATGGCGGCAAACATGGCGTCCAAAGAGGCACGACTGATCTTTGCCTGATACAGAGCCACATCCAGAAAATTGTCGATGCCTCGATGCTGATTCAGAGATAGGCGCGTCCCGGCGATCGCATTCATGGCTGCCGCGTTCACATCGATGACATCCTCCCATGCGGCGTTGCCACCGTCGAAAGCGGCACGTCGAACCGCTCGATCCGGACTCGACAGTAGTGATCGACGCTGCGACATCGGCAACCATTCGCTGCGACCATCGGGCCACTTCATCTCGAATTCGAGTTTGCCTGAGACATTGTCGTAAAGACGCCCCCACGCGTGCAAACCATTCACATTGAGGTCTGCCGCCAGATGCTCCTCAGGAAGACTCATCGTCTTCTCAGCGGCTTCGCGCAGACGTCCGACATAGTGCGAACATCCCGCCAGAGCCTCACGACTCAGCAACGCCTCGACATCCGCATCGCCGACACCTTTCAGACCACGCTGGAACTCGACATCCAGCTTCTCGACCTCGGCGTCGAGAACGGCGAACGCCGCCTCTTGCTTGCGATATGATTCGTTGGCCGCATCAGCTGCAGTGAGACACCCCAGGTAGCTGCCCAGATGCGAAACTCGACGCAGAATGTCTTCCGAGGACAGCAGGGCCGACTCCCAGTCGTCGAGATTGGCAGCCGCCAGGGGTGCCAGACTCGATGTCTGCTGTAGCAAGGCCGTCAGATCATCGCTCAGTTGCTGCTTGAAGGCGATCGTATCGGCATGGTCAGGTGACGGGAAATAGCTGGAGAGATCCCAATTCATCAGCAGAGCCTGTTCGAGATATGGATTGGAGAGACAGTCTTCGGTGGTAGATAACGCAAAGGGGCCGACGACCGCCAGACGGGTCATCGGCCCCAAAAGGCCTGCGGCTATGCGGTGGCTTAACCGACGCGGACGCTCTTGGTCTCTTTCTTGGACAATCGAATACCACCTGCCTTCAGTCCTCGCACGGGGTATTCGGCGATGACGAAGCTTTCTTCGAGGACTCGTAGACGTGGTACAGGCTTGTATTCAACCTCGATCGTCGCCTCTGAATCGAGGCTGAATTTCAGCAGCGTGCCACCATCGGGGACCAGATCGTAGCCGCGATTGAGGATGTATTTATCGATGCAGCACCGCTTCAGGCAGGTCGCACCTGTATCGTCTCGGTAGACGACATTGAAAACCAGTTCCTTGTCTGGAAAGCCGCAATGTAACATCCCTTTGCCGACAAAGAGCTTGTCCGGTGCGTCGGTGACCGAATAGGAGCCATCTTTGCGCACCACCAGAATTCGGTCATAGAGGGAGACATCGGCCATATGCGTGCCTTCCACCTGATAGCCGATGTATCCGGTCGCCTTGTCGTAGTCGAGCTTGAGATCACGCTTGGCAGCCTCACGAACATCCACCTGCTCAAAGGAGGTAAGCTCCGTTCGCCGGGGAAATTTGTCGCGATGACTGACGATCAGGTTTTGCAGGTAGGCAATCGTGAAAGCGACGATTTCCTTGAGATCATGGCGAATCTGCTTCAATCGCGCCTTGATCTCTCGCATCTCCTTCTTCGCACGCTCGATATCGTAGAGCGAGATGCGGCGGATGGGAATCCGCAGCAACGTATCTACATCTTCGCGTGTCACCTCGGCTTTGATCTGGCTCTGGAACTTGTCCAAGCCATCGAAAACCGCCTGAATCACACCCTCCGATGTCTTCTCTTCTTCGATCGCCTTGTAGATCCGGTTTTCGATGAAGATCTGCTCCAATGTCTTCGCATGCATGCGATGGTTGAGATCACCTTCCTCGATGCGCAGTTGCGCCTTGAGGATGTCGACGAGGCGATCCACATTGTGCTGCAACACCTCGGTGACGGACATCACGCGAGGAGTTTCACCATCGATGACGAGCAGGTTCAGCGAGATAGACATCTCGCAGTCGGTGAAGGCGTAGAGGGTATCCACCACGTCTGACGCGTAGACGCCGCGTGGAAGTTTGATCTCAATTTCCACATTCTCGGCGGTGAAATCCTGAATAGAAGCGACCTTAACTTTGTTCTTGCGGGCCGCATCCTCGATCGAATTGATCAGGGCTTCAGTCGTGGTCCCGTAGGGGATCTCACGAACAAGAATGCGCTTCTCATCTGACGTGGGCTCCAACTTCGCCCGCACGAGGACCTTGCCATTGCCGTCCTCGTAATTCGATACATCCGCCATGCCACCCGTCGGAAAATCCGGAAAGACCTGAAATGGCTTGTCCTGCATGTAGGCGACCTGCGCCTCTAGCAATTCGATCAGATTGTGTGGCAGAATCTTGGTGGCCATCGCCACAGCGATCCCTTCTGCGCCCTGGGACAGCAGCAGCGGGATGCGAACAGGAAGGACGACGGGTTCCTTGTTGCGACCATCGTAGGAGTCGACGAACTCCGTGATGCGAGGGTCGAAGATCACGTCGCGTGCAAGATCTGTGAGACGACACTCGATGTAGCGGGCAGCCGAGGCCATGTCGCCCGTATAGATGTTGCCGAAGTTCCCCTGTCGATCGATGGCGACATCTTTGTTCGCCAGAACCACCAGAGCGGAATAGATCGATGCATCACCGTGGGGGTGATACTTCATGCACTGGCCGACGACATTCGCCACTTTGTGGAAGCGCTCGTCATCGAGGTCGTGCAGCGTGTGCAGGATTCGTCTCTGCACGGGCTTGAGCCCATCGTCGAGATGGGGAATCGCACGTTCCTTGATGGCATACGAAGAATACTCGAGCCAATTGCGGTCGTAGATCTGCTTGATGTAAGCCATCAGGCCAGGTGCTCCATGATATACTCACGCCGCTCAGGTGTATTCTTCCCCATGTAGAATTCGAGGGTCTGAGAGACGGCGGACATCTTGTCGATTGTCACTTTGACCAGCTTGATCTGATCGCCGATAAACTGACCAAATTCCTTCGGTGAAATCTCGCCAAGCCCCTTGAAGCGTGTTACCTCAGGCCCCTTGATCTTCTTGAGCGCTGCATCGCGCTCCTTCTCAGAATAGCAGTAGGCGGTTGATTTCTTGTTCCGCACACGGAACAGGGGCGTTTCCAGGATGTAGACGTGCCCCGCCACGACGAGGTCCTCAAAGTAGGTGAGGAAAAAAGTCAGCAAGAGATTACGGATATGAAATCCATCGACATCGGCGTCGGTGGCCAGCACGACCTTGTTGTAGCGCAGGCCATCGATGCCGTCTTCGACACCGAGGGCCATCATCAGATTGAAGAGCAACTCGTTCTTGTAAACCTCCGCCTTGCCGCGACCGAAGGCATTTTGTGGCTTCCCCGTCATCACGAAGATGCCCTGCGTATTTGGATCGCGGGATGAGACGATCGACCCGGCAGCCGACTGGCCCTCGGTGATGAAGAGAGTCGATTCATCTCCTCGCTTTCGATCACCCAGATGGTACTTGCAATCACGCAGATTCGGATTCTTGATGGAGATCTTCCGCGCATTCTCCTTGGCCTCTTTTTTCACCGCATTGAGGTCTTTTCGGAGTTTCTCGTTGTTGGCAACTCGCTGCTCGAGGCTGTCAGCGGCGGCCTTGTTCTTATGCAGGAAATCGACGACGGCTTCCTTCACATCGTTGACGATCCAGCCACGAACATCCGTATTGCCAAGCTTGTTCTTCGTTTGTGATTCGAAGACCGGCTCCATGAGTTTCACCGCCACAGCGCCGGCGATTCCATCACGGACATCTACGCCATTGTAGGCCTTGCGGAAGAACTCGTTCACGCCCTTCAGGACACCTTCACGGAAGGCCGACTGATGTGTTCCGCCGTCGGACGTGTACTGGCCGTTAACAAATGACCAATAGGTTTCGCCATAACCCTCGACGTGGGTGAAGGCGAACTCCAACCGCTCACTGCGGAAGTGAGCCGGCGTATAGGTGACGGCATCCTCGTCTGTGCCAACTTCCCGCTGCAGCAGGTCCAGCAGTCCTTTCTTGGACTCATACTTCTGCCCATTGAGTGCCAGAACCAAACCACTATTGAGACAGGCGTAGTTCCACAGTCGACGCTGCACGAATTCGAGGTTGAAATCGAATTCACCGAAGATTTCGGGGTCGGGATGAAACTCGACGAGTGTACCGTCGGGCTCCTTGGGGGCCTTCCCCTTCTTCGTCTCCTTCTTCAGGTCACCACGCTCAAAAATCGCCTCGGCGAATTGCCCCTTGCGATAGGCGACGACGCGAAACTGGTCAGAGAGAGCATTTACTGCTTTCGTGCCCACGCCATTGAGACCGACGGAGAATTGGTAGATCTCGTCGTTGTATTTGGCTCCCGTATTGATGACGGACACACACTCGACAAGCTTACCGAGTGGAATACCGCTGCCAAAATCGCGGATGCGAACACAGTTATCTTCGATGGTCACGTCGACTTTGCGCCCATGGCCGGTGATGAACTCATCGACAGCGTTATCTATGACCTCCTTCAGCAGAACATAGATCCCATCATCCGGATCTGAGCCGTCTCCAAGACGACCGATATACATACCTGTGCGCAGACGAATGTGCTCGAGAGAACTGAGTGTCTTGATCTTGCTCTCATCATAGACGTCCTCGTTGCCTTTGCGCGCTCTCTTTTTTGCAGGCGCAGGCTTGCTCGTACCATTGGATTTCTTGCTGTCGCCCTTGGCCGAGAATAGGTCGTTCTGTTGTGCCGTTGCCGTCGTCATCGACGCTCCATCGCTTCCCTGACTTGGACCTGGCAATCCGAGGGTCGGTTGCCGGGTTGGTTTGCTTCAAGCTAGTAGATACACCGATCCGAACCGGCATGCTCACAAAGCGCCGACTGATTTGAGACGGAACGGTCTCTTAAGGGGAGAGATGCGAGCGGTGAACTGGCGGGGGGAGGAGATGCCAGGCAACCGGCCGCATGGGGTGTTCTTCTTCGAACACCTACGCCAAGATAGAAACGACATGCGACCGGCGCGAGTGCCGGCCGCATAAGATTGTTAGATGGGTCTTGTGACCCGACACGACAAACTCTATCTGCGACGACCGTGAGTCGGTGCCTGTGGTTTGTGCTCCCGGGGTTGCGGACCACTCGCCTTGGGCCGACTCGACACAGCGGGCCCAGTGGGTCTGCCCGGGCGTCGTCGCGCCTTGCCGGAGCGAACTTTCGACATGTCCGGTTCACGTCCCCGCCACTGTGCCTCAATTTCACGAACGCTGATCAGACGCTTCAGTCCAGGCAGATCGCGGTCAGTCACCATCGTCAGAGCGATGCCCTTTCTGCCCATACGACCGGTGCGCCCCGTACGGTGAGCGTAGATCTCTGGATTGAAGGGGAAATCGAAATTGATGACATGTGTCACATGAGAAAAATCAAGTCCACGGCCAGCTACATCCGTAGCAATCATGAACTTGATTTTACGGTCCTTGAAGCGGTCAAAGATCGACATGCGCCGGCTTTGGTCGAGCCCGCCGTGGATGTACTCACAGGAGCGAAATTTGCGATTCACCTTGCGGTAGAGATCGCCCCCCTTATCCCTTGAGTTGCAGAAAATGATCACCTGATCAACTTCATCTTCACTGCCGAGAAGCCCGAGAAGGGTTTCAATGCGATCACCACGGATGTGGAGGAAGTGGTGTTCGAGGGAACTGGGAGCACCCTGATCATTGTTGAGTTCGATCTTCACCGGATCGGTGAGATACTTGCTCGTCAGCTTAGCGATCTCTGTTGGCATCGTCGCTGAAAACAGCAGAGTCTGGACTTCCTGTAGCATACAGGAGAGAATGAAGTCAACGTCTTCGATGAAACCCATATCGAGCATCTCATCGGCTTCATCGAGGATGACGGTACGTACGTGCGTCAGATCCAGCTTTGTGTTCCATATCAGATCGATGAGTCGACCCGGCGTCGCCACAAGAATGTGCACGCCGTGATTGAGCTTCGACTTTTGGATGCCGATGTCGAATCCGCCAAATACGGCAAAGGGAACGACATCTGTGTGCTTGGCAACGTCATCGATTTCTTGCACGTATTGCAGCGCAAGTTCACGGGTCGGCACGAGAATGATGTGCTGAATGACGCGCTCATCCGCATTCGTGAGTTCGACGATAGGAATGGCGCAGGCGGAGGTCTTACCCGACCCGGTTTCGGCGAGACCAATCAGGTCGCGGTTGTCCAGGATGTGCGGAATCGCCTGTTCCTGGATAGGTGTCATTTCGGTGTACTTCATGTCGTCGAGAGCGTCGACGATCGCTGGTTGGAGATCGATCTCCGAAAACTTCATATGCGATTGGATACCTTTCGCGGCAGACGCGGGCAGCTCGAGCCAGTTGGGCTCGGCGCGTCGAGTGAGCGGGTGTCGTGTTTGGGGACGACCCGATGTGGGATGTGTCGCGGGGCACGCGGCACTGTCCCGGCCGCGCTTCTTTAGTGATTGTCAAAGGTAGGCGCTGAGCTGGAATCCGGAAAGCGACGATCCGCGGCCCTGTGATCAACCCGTTGCATGTGATCGAGTGCGCTGTATCTTAACTATCTTCATTGTTCACTCATACTTAGAGCGATCTTCCTATGTCTGATGTCCGTGTCCGCGTGGCCCCTTCACCAACGGGTGCTCCACACGTGGGTACCGCTTTCATCGCCTTGTTCAACCAGTTATTTGCCCATGCGCAGGGTGGCAAGCTGCTGCTACGTATTGAGGATACGGATCAGGCCCGGTCTCGAATCGAGCACGAGCAGCTGCTGACAACCGCCTTACAGTGGCTTGGACTCAAGTGGGATGAGGGACCCGATGTGGGGGGAGATTATGGGCCCTATCGACAGAGCGAGCGGCTGGAAATCTATGCCCGGCACGCGGCAGATCTCATCGACAGTGGGCACGCTTACCATTCCTTTGCCACGTCCGAGGAGCTGGCAGCCTGGCGCGCCGAGGGACAGCGAGATGGTCATCCACCACCCTACGCGCTTGAGCGGGATGTCGATCCAGAAGCGGGTCGTGTGCGCGCCGCTGCAGGAGAGCCGCATGTCATCCGGATGAAAGTGCCGATGCAGGGCCAGTGTGAGGTCACGGACGTATTGCGCGCCCCGATCACCTTTGACCTGGAGCAGATCGACGACCAGGTGCTGATGAAATCCGATGGCTTCCCGACATACCACCTGGCTGTTGTGGTTGACGATCATCTGATGGGCATCACACACGTAATCCGTGGTGAAGAGTGGATCAACTCCACGCCAAAACACCTGCTACTGTACGAGTGGTTCGGTTGGAAGCCGCCCATTCACGCGCATCTTCCCCTGCTGCTGAATCCGGATCGCAGCAAGATGTCCAAACGGCGCAACCCGACGTCCATCGATTTCTATCGGCGAGCCGGGTTTCTGCCTGAGGCGCTGCTGAACTATCTGGCTCTGATGGCGTATCCTCCCGCACCGGTGGACGGTGGCGAGGGGGAGGAAAAATTCACGACGTCGTCCTTGGGCGACCGTTTCGAGTTGGACAAGATTAATCTGGGCGGTTCGGTCTTCGACTTGGAGAAATTGCGCTGGCTCAACGGGCGTTATCTTCGCGAAGACATGGACGGTGACACAATTCTTGCGGCCCTCAAAAACTGGGCAATCAACGATCAGTCGCTGGCGGCGATGATTCCGCTGATGCAGTCACGCATGGAGACACTCGGCGACTTCATGCCGCGCTGTGCATTCTTCTTTGCCAGTGACGTGACACCGGTAACGGATGATCTGATCCCGGCAAAGCGAGAGGCGGGAGATGTCGCCCAGGTATTGCAAACAGTCATCTGGGCTCTGGAAGCACTCGATCCGTGGTCAGTAGATGGCGTGGAAGCGGCGGTTCGCCTCGTCTCCGACCATTGGGACTGGCCCGTCCGCGACGTAACGAAACCCATGTATGCGGCGATCATGGGACAGCCCGTGGGGCCGCCCCTGTTCGAGTCTATCGCCTTGCTGGGTACTGATATGTCGCGCGTTCGACTACAGAAGGCTACCGAGCAACTTGGGGGGATATCGAAGAAGAAGGCGCGTAGTCTGGAGAAAATCTGGGCAACCAGGACAGAGTAACCTCTGCTTCAGCGCACGACCATGGACTCGCCACGCATCTCAAAGCGGGCACTCTTCATCGGCGACTTCACCTGTCTCTGACTGTCCCCGATTCTAACATTCACACCGGGAAACATCGCGTCTGCTGCCTCGACGAACGCGGTTCGCAGAGTTGAGCCCACTTTGGCATCAATCTCTTTGCGCTCGTTGAGAATGCCCTGGTGAGCCTGGACCAACTGGCCGAGCTGTTTGGCCGCACGAGCGAGCACTTTTTTCTGCGGACCCGTGGATGCGGCAAGACGTTTTTGGATCGCCGCCACATCGAGTTTTTGCAGTTGGAAACGTGACAGATGGCGAAGAATCAGCTTGTTGCTCTCTTCTAACTTGCGATTCAACAGATCCAGCTTCTTGGCGCCTTCTGGATCCATGCCGGCCGTCAGATTCGTCATGTTGTGAGCGTTAGATCCGGCAACCTGCATCTGGATACCAGACAGTCCCCAAACCTCCCCGCCACTGATGGCGCCCCCCTTGGGGCCTTCACTGCGTTCGACGCTGATCACACCGTCGGCATGGAGGATCGCTTGTGTGGCATGACTGCCGATCAGAATATCTCCGCCTGCCCGCACGCGTGCTTCTTCAACCCAGCCCACCCTGATCTCGCCTCGTGCCACGACGCGCGTACGACGTCCGCTAATTCCGTCTCCGACGACAACATTCCCACCTGCCACAAGGGTCGTTCCCGCATCAATCGAGCCAAAGACGTAGACATTCCCCGTCGCCTTGACGGTGAAACCTTGCCCGACCGACCCCTTGATCACGATCTCGCCATTGAATTCGAGATTCCCTGTATCGAAACCCACATCACTTTCGATGATCAGGGTATCCACCACATCGATCTCGCCTGGTATTGACTTTATGGCGCCGTCTCTCTTGGCGTAGAAGTGCGTCACGCCGCGCGCACCGTCCTCGGCACGCACATTGGATCCAGGTTTCACTTCTAGGGGGCGACCATCTCGGGCGGGCACCCGGTTACCCATCAGATCACGGCCATCAGCACCGTCCGTCGGTGGTATCAACCGAGCAATCTCGGAGTCCGTCTCGACATTGGCCTCATAGGAAACCTTGGTCAGATCAATCAACCCTTCCGCTGTCAAGCGGCCGTACCGTCGCTCACTGTCGACGAGAAGATCCAGATACGCGTCGCGGCCGTGATCGGCAGGAATCGCCTCGGCGATACGCCGCAGGCCGATCTCATGCTCGCCACTACCCATTTGTTCAACGAGAGAGACGATCACCTCGTTATCGGTGCCTTCTACCACGTCGAGTCGATCAAGCCAGCGATCGATCATCTCTGTCGTCATCGCCATTTGCCGCGGATCAAGGAGAAAGCAGTAGGCAATGCTGGCGTCACGATACAGCCAAATGGGTGATATGATCGAGAGCTTCGTCCGCTCAACGAGGACGTAGCCAAATTCTGTGGCCACCAAATTCTGGCCCTCCTGCTCAATATTTGTCCCCAGGTCAGGCATACCCGGGAGACCCTTGGCAGGCAGAGGACGACCAAATACGTCCACTCCATCGTATGCCTCACCGACGCCGCGAACACGACCGATTACATTCCCTGGTAGTGCGGCGACGGCCCGAGTCGTGAGCAATTGCTCTTCTGTCGGCTCATCTGTAAGCAGGTTACGAAGACTCGCCGACCAACCCATCAAAGAGGCAGCCTGCAGAGGGCTTTCATTTTCACCCGGGTAGCAATAGTCAACGCCACCCTCTGGTCGCGCCTCCTCACCACCCGCGAGCAGGACCCAATGCGGATCCTCACTCATAAGAGACTGGCGTAGCTGATCTGACGTCAGCTTCTCAGGATTCTTGAAACCACAGCCGGCGATGAGTTCGGAGAGTTTGGGCAGACTGGCAAGTTTTGACACGCGTGCCATGTACGCTGTGAGGCAATCAGCCCTGATCGCCAGACTACACTCAGCAAAATAGAGTTCGTAGAACCACTGTCCGGCATCGGTGCCCGCCTCTTGGCCCGCTTGCAGACGCGCACAGGTTTCCGCCGAGCGACCCAGGCCCTTGAGAATCCACTCGAGGGTCTCGTCCTTGTCGGGCGTGACCAAATTGCCAACGATCTGACCTGGGAACTGCTCGTCCTCAGTGTCGTCGGTCTTGTCGGGTTTGTCGACGTCCCTGTTCATCGACAGTCGCTCCCCTTATTCCTCAATGTCGAGTAGCGCTGACACATCCAGCTCACCACTCTCGAGATCGCTATTCATTTCGACCGTGTGCAGCACGAGCGCTGCCTCACGGCCCAGTCGCCAGAGTGTATCCAGTCGACTTTGCTGATCAGCATCGTCACCAACCAGACCCACGGCAGCGATGACGCCGATCGCATCCTCGCCATACAGGACGGGCACCGCTGCGGTGGGGCCGTCGGTCCCTGGTCGTGCGTCTGCGAAGGCGGAGCTGACGATCGATCCATCGCTGATGGAGAAGGTGTCTTGTTCCTGCAAGTCTTCTGCCTGCTGCAGCACTCCTGCTCCGGTCAGACCGACGGCGGCGACCATCTGCAACGTTTGGCCAGCGGCGTCGGGACGATAGATCGAAGCAGATTCGAGATCGAGAACGTCAGCGACAACTTGCAGGATCTCCTGATACGCGGCCTCGTGTGTGTCGGATGACATCTGGGCATGGGACAACCGATCCCTGCCTTCCAGTTCCTTCACTTGCCGTTCAAGTATTTGGTGAGCCGCTCGCACCTCGGCGGTGCGTTCCTGAACCTTCTGCTCCAATTGCTCGTTGTATTGCTCCAACTCGCGTCGTAACCGTTGGATTTCCAGATGTGTGTGGACCCGGGCAAGCAACTCTGTCGCGTTGAATGGTTTGGTCACGTAATCCACCGCGCCCAACTCGAATCCGTGAACGATATCTTCCGTCTCAACTTTGGCGGTCAGGAAGATGACGGGGATATCTCGGGTCTCGGCGTCGGCTTTCAAACGCTTGCAGGTCTCAAAGCCATCGAGTTCCGGCATCATGACGTCCAACAGAATCAGATCGGGAGACACCTTGCCGACCACGTCCAGAGCCTGAAGACCATTCTGGGCGACGTTGATCTGATAGTTTTCCTCGCGGAGCACCGTACCAAGAACCTGGATGTTCTGTAAGGTGTCGTCGACGATGAGGATGCGTGCACCCTTGTCGGCTGCTTCGCTCATTGGATTACCTGGTGAGAGGGTCTCAGCCCGTTGTATAGATACGTCCGAAGCACTCGGCTCCAATCGGGTAAGATACAGTGCTGACTGTTAGGATCAATGGTGTCGGGGATCAAGCCGTTGGCTCTCATGGCTCGTCAGGTCAGCAAAACAGGCGAGTGTCTGCTCCATGCCGGTCATATCGAACCCACTGGCCTGCTGTTGCAGCCGATTTCCCATTTCCTGCAGTGCAGGATACTCGTGGTCCTCGCCCAGTCTCGAGATCTCCTGAGCGAACTCCTCCACCTCATGGATCGTCTGTGTCTCTAGCAGGTGTTGGCAGCGAGATGCCTGCGCCGCAAGCAAGGGCCGCAGAGAGGCCGGCATTTCCTGGAAGCCGATGGGAAGACTTTCCGCCATGCCCTCCAAGGTTGCCTCCTGCGGTTGACTGAGTTGCTGAATCAAATCATGCGCTCCCACGGAGACATTTGGAACGATCGCCGTGAAGATACTGCCGTGACCTTCGCGACTTTCTATGTCGATCCGACCATCCATTAATTCGACGAGTTGTCGGACAATCGTTAGCCCAAGACCGGTCCCACCGTATTCATTGATGCTCTGGCCATCGCGCTGCCGGAATAGCTCAAAAATGTGAGTCTGTTGATCAGGTGGGATTCCAACCCCCGTGTCAGACACGCGCATGGTCAGATCAACTGTTCCTGCCTCGACGCCGGGCTGGGCACTTGCCGCAACCCGCACGTACCCCTCCGTAGTGAATTTCAGCGCATTGTCGACCAATGGTTCCAACACGTCGCGCAAACGCGCCCCATCGAGGATGAGCACCGGCGGTACAGAGGGATCAATTTGGATTTGCAGGTCAATCTTCTTATTGCGCGCCTGCTGACGGTATTTCTGGCCGATATCCGTAAAGATTGCCAGAGCGTCCGTCGGTGCCGTTTGCAGAGCCAGCTGACCTGCCTCGAGTCTCGACAGGTCGAGGATGCCCGAGATGATCAGCAGGAGACTCTCTGAGCTTTCTTGCATAACGTGCAAGTGCTGTCGCTGCTGTGGGTCGGTAAGTTGCCTGTCCAATACCTCAGCAAAACCCATGATCGCATTCAGAGGGGTTCTGATCTCGTGAGACACGTTGGCCAGGAAGACGCTCTTGGAGCGATTCGCCGCCTGTGCCTCAAGAACCGAGATTTCCAGTTCCGCCGTACGCAGCTCCACCTGTCGCTGAACGCGCAGATTCTGCCGCAACAACAGACCGATGACGAACCCCACCAAAGCGATCACGAGTACCGACCCCATCTGCACAACGCGCGCCAGTTCCGTGTCGGCACCACCACGATAATTTGGTTGAACATTCCAGAGAAAACGCCAGTGCACCTGGCCGCTATCGCTGCCGTAGGAATATTCTTGGACCGATGTGGGAGAGTCTGTCCCCCAGACCCTCTCGACGTGACGGCCGTCGGCACCCTCAGATTCTGCCGTGATCGCCATCTGCAGGCCGTCGGGAACGTGCAGGTCTTCGAGATTCTGCAGCAGCGTCGTCAGGTCAATGGTCGTAATGACGGCTCCCATTCTCTCTGCATTCGGTGCCGCCACAGCGAGCAGCGTCAGCTGGCGTTCTCCATCGGCGAAGGGCGTTCCCATGACAACCCTGTCTGGTAATTCGAGAGCGTCCTCGATCACTCGGACCATCTGCGGAACACGGATATCAGCGCCCGTGGCGACGAGCCCATCGATATCCGTACTCAGCCCGACGACCCAACCTTCTGGCCCCGGCTGAGCAAAAGCGACCGTCTCAAGTGGCACGGCTGCCTCAAGACCTTCAATCACATCAAGTGCATCGAAGAGCTCGTCTTCATCGACTTCGCTACTCGCATGGAACAGACCCGCTGCGCCACGCAGCTGCGCCTGGTACGTCGTGAGCCAGAACAGATAGACGTCCGTAATGTTCTGCGTCTCTCGGGCAGCACGCGCCAGCCAGACTTGCCGGGCATTGGCTTCGAGTCGATCTCCTGCTGCAAAGGCAGCGACGATGGCAGCAACCAGGCAGATGACGACGACAAGGCGCGGTAGGGTGGATCTACTCACTGCACTCCTGTCACCGTATAGGTGGGTCGAAAACCACTGGGCGCAATAGAGGTACCCTGGTCAAAGCCGTCGATATTCTGCTTATCGATGATCTGCAGTCGGGGACCAACGTGACGCAGAACTGGTTCTCCTTCGAGGATCCGCACCAGCTGATCAACAGCGATGCGACCTTGGATGACGGCTGAATCCGTCGGCGATGCGAGGATGCGGCCACGCCGAATACCTCGATAGACGCCGGGCGTCAGATAGTAGGCCAGGACCTTCACCTGCTCAGTCAGACCGCGCTTGCGCAGGATCGTGACCGCCGCCTCGGCAGTGACAGCAGTGCCGACGATGTAGTCGATGTCCTCATGTGCATCCAGGATGCCCTTAATCAAGATTTCCTGTGGTTTTCGACCGGTGTCACCAAAACGAGTGGCGACGACGTCGATGGCGGAACCATCGACGGCTTGGCGAAATCCTTCGTTGCCAGCAACCACCCACCCCGCTCCCTCAGGACCGGGGAACCAGGCGACCCTAGCCGTGTCCGTCCCTGCAGGATGACGCTCTGCCAGATACTGTCCTGCGAGACCGCCCATCTCACCAAAGGACACGAGGGACTTTGCTTGCAATTGAGCTGATCTCATGCCGTTGACTGCATCGACGACGGGGATTCCCGCAGCGGCCAGTTCGCCCACAACGCTGTCCAGTCCAGTGTAGGAGATGGCGCCGACGATCACACCATCTACTCCAGCCACCGCCTGCTGTCGAATCTGCTCGATCTGGCGGTCCAGGTGCTCATATCCTCCTGCTTGAACCAGGTCGATGCCGATTCCCAGACGCCTCGCCTCATCGACTACGCCATAGTTCACAGCGAGCCAGTAGGCATCCTTCATGTGCGGAAAAGAGACGGCGATTCGCCAGGCCTTGGTGGCCGAATCGAGAGGTACATACTCATGCTGCTCACGCGAACTGCTCTGATCAAAGGACGGATCCCATACCTCGACGGGATAGGGAAACCAATTGTCGTCAGCGCCAGCGCTCGCACAGCCTGCGATCATACACAAAAGCAAGACAACAGAAGAAGCTCGAAGGGGTTGTATCACGAGGTCGAACCTGTGGCGGCAGTTAGTTGTTCGAGCAAATCAAGATATTCTGGCATAGATCCTGCCATGCCGTCCATGTCGAAGGTCGTTGCCTGCGTAACGACGCGTTGCGCCCAATCGCTCAATGGTGAGTATCCGTATTCGGTTGCCAGACGCTGTGCCTCATTGGCGAAATCTTCGACTTCGTTGATCGTCAATGTTGCACTGACGGCTTCCCAGGTCGCACGCGTCGCCTCCAGCGCGGCGAGCAACTCAGGTAACCTAGCTCGTTGGTCCGGAGTAAGATCGCCGGAATCCCAGGCATCAACCGCCTCCTCTGCCTTGCTTTCGGACTGCGCAATGCGATGCGAGAGAAAGCGAGCCAGTTCAAGAACCAGATCTTCACGAGAAACCGGCTTGCGCAGAAAGCCATCGCATACCTGACTGATCTCGGCCTCTGATTCCCTCATCACCGATGCCGTCAGGGCGACGATCGGAATGCGTCGCACCGCTTCATCAGCTTTTAAGCGGCGCGATGCCGTAAAGCCATCGAGAACTGGCATCTTGATATCCATCAGGACCAGATCAGGTTCCTGTCGCTGGACCATCTCCATCGCCTCCTCACCGTTCTCCGCTTCGATAAACGTAAAGGGAAAAGGGGAGAGGAATCCTTTGACGAGTTCGCGATTCGTGGGCACGTCGTCGGCTAACAGGATCGTCGCTGCGTCGAATTCGTAGTCATCAACGGGAACGCCCTCAAGACGAGCGAGGTCCGCCGCTGCCGCAGCAGCGACCTGCACACGGGGTAGTTCAACTATAAATGTCGTCCCCTCACCGGGAGTGCTCGATAGATCGATGGATCCACCCATCAGCGTCACGAGTTGGCGCGTGATCGCCAGTCCAAGTCCCGTGCCACCATACTCGTTGATGCTCTGCCCTTCCTGCTGTTCGAAAAGACCGAAAATTCGTTCGTGCTGATCCGCCGGAATGCCGATGCCTGAGTCCGTTACCTCGATGCGCAGCGTGACCTGTTGGTCACCTGTCGACTCAGCGGCGGCTCGAACACCCACTTCGCCGGTATCAGTGAACTTGACTGCATTGCTCACGAGATTCACCAGAATCTGTCGCAATCTGATCTCATCGATGATGAGCACAGCAGGGAAGGACTCGTCGATTTCGATCTTTAGCCCAATGCCCTTCGACTCGGCTCGCTGCCTGAAGAGGCGTTCGAGATCGTACACAACCGAATGCGCATCTGCGGGACGGAGCTCGAGATCAAGTTTGCCCGACTCTACCTTTGACAGATCGAGAATGTCATTGATCAATGACAGCAGCGACTTGCCACTTGCCTGAATCGAGGCGACAAATTCTCGATGTTGCGGATCCTTGATTGCGCTCTGCAGGATCTCAGTGAAACCAAGAATCGCATTCATTGGAGTACGGATCTCGTGGGACATATTTGCCAGGAAAACACTCTTTGAGCGATTCGCTGATTCAGCCGCCTGTCGTGCTGCCTCGGCACGATCGGTCCGATCACGCAGTGCCTGCAGATCATCGAGTCGCTGAAATCCCTCGGACAAGATGCTCGCCAGGTCTGTCAGCAGACCCAGGTGCTCGGTGAAGGCGTTCGGCTCGGCGCTGTTGGCCGCCAGAGTCCCATGGGTAAAGGGCACGTCGACGACACTGCGAGGACCATCTCGTGTTGTCGGCGGCACAAAGGCCGTCTGAGAATCGCCCTGCTCACCCCAGTCCTCGCGCTCGTGCATAGCATCTTCGCGGTGCAGATCGGCACGATTCGCAACTTCTCCGTTCTGCCAGAGTTCGATGACCTTGCGCCCATGGACCGGCTTGAGTTCTGCCCCTCGAAACGAATCGACACCTGTCGTATAGGCTGTTACTCGTGCCTCTTGAACCGACTCAACAACATTGACACCAAACGCCCGAAAGCGAATTCCACTGTCTTCCAGAAGTTGGCGCATTGGGTTGAGCAGATCGATGACGCCGCTTGTGCTGTCGAGCGCCCAGACAGCTTCCCGGAAGGTGGCCAGCAGTTGTTCACGCCGTTCGCGCTCGCGGATCACACTCATATCCGTCACCATGGCGAAGGAACCGAGAGGTTTGCCCTCTTCGTCAAACAAGGGTGTCGCATTTATGCGGCACGGCACCTGGATTCCATCGGGCCGCAAGACAGAAACCTCGTACGCCCCGGAGATGCCCTCCTTTCGGCGCGCAATCTCCGCGTACAGAATCGCCAGATTCTCCTCATCTAAGAAACTCTCCAGCGTCGTTCCCAAAACTTCATCGCGCCTGCGACCAAGGATGGAGCACATGGCGTCGTTGATTTCGACCGTCACATTCGATGTGTCGACTCTCCAGAAGCCCTCATTGGCCGTCTCAAGAATCGTACGCTGGCGATGCTCTTCGCGTTCCAGATGGCTGCTGCGTTCCTCCAACAACCGTAGGTCATCGGCACGCCGAAATCCTTCGGACAACACGCCGGCCAACTGCTGCAAATAGTCGAGATGGGCGTCGAATGCACTCGGCGTCGGGCTGGACACAGCCAGGGTGCCATGAGAAAATGGCATGTCGAGTACGCAGCAGGTCGGCGGCCGAATGAAGGGACGCTCACCAAATGGATCTTCCTCATCGAGGTTGCGACGATAGGCGACCTCCTGCTGCTGCCACAGGCGCAACGCCACGTTGTCATCATCCTCGAGTTTCTCCGTCACCAGATCACCATCGTCATTGAACATGGCAATCACCATTCGGGGCTCATCCTCGTCACCCTCCACAAGGTTGATGCCACTATTGGCAAAGGGGACGGCCGCATCCTCCAGGGCTTGCCGTATCGCCGGCATAATACGATCCAGTTCACTACTGCTCGACAGATTCCAGATGGTGTCGCGTACTGCACTGAGGGCTCTTTCTTCGCGCTCGCGTCGGTCGCGCAGACGATTTCTCTGCAGCAATTGCCGCCCCTGCCAGCCCAGAGCCAGCAAGGTCAATCCAAGAATTGACCAGATCGTAATCTGCTCGACGGGAAGGCGAATTTGCACGTCAACCGTCGCTGGTTCTTCGGACGAAACCAGGTCACGATCAATCGCGAAAACCTCGAAGCGATAGTCGCCTGTTGGCAGATTGTCGAACTCGACGCGAGGACGCGATGTAAGACGCCATTCCGGCTCATGTCCTAGCAATCGATAGCGATACTGCATAGCCCCTGGACGGGTTCGGAAGCTGATCCCGTGAAACTCAAAGGCGAGCAGACTGGATGTGGAAGGGATTCGAGCCTGAGCAACAGGCCCATAGCGCTGCTCGCCGATGACGTCGGTGATCGCGATCGGAGGTGGTGCCTCAACGGGGCGATAGCGTGTGATTCCACTGCCAAGTGTTGCCACCCAAATGTTGCCGTCGCTGTCTTCGATGACTTCCTGCACGGAGTCATCGGCGAGACCATCGCGCTTCAGCAACGACTGAAAGGCCTCACCATTGTAGTGGCTTGTTCCTGTCGATGAGGAAAACCAGAAAGAGCCGTCCCGCCCCTGCGTGATCCCTACAACGTCTTGAACCATCCCCTCAGCTAGAGGCAGATGCGAGACACCCTGATCTTGCAGACGGCTGATTCCAGCACCGGAAGATGCGAGCCAGAGGTCACCTTGCGCATCGACATGGATCGCTGACACGCCTCTCTGCATTAGGCCATCTGCAACACCGAATTGACGCAGACTGCCGTCGAGCAACCGCGTCACGCCTGCGTCCCAGATGGAGGCCCACACACCGCCCGAGGGGTGGGCGCGAACAGAGAGCACGGAACTGTTGGCGAGCCCCTCTTCGACACCGATCTGAGAGAACGCACCGTCTTTGTGGCTGATGATTCCTCCGCCCATACTCGCCATCCACAGCGTACCGTCGGCACTTAAACTCATCTGCATGATTCGATTGTAGGGCAGCAAGTCCTGTTCGGTGAAGGCGGTGAGATCGTCGCCTTGGAAGCGCGAGACACCGCCCTCTGTTCCTATCCAGAGATCACCATTTGGCTCCTGGAGGATGTCGTGTACCAGATCGTGAGCCAGTCCGTCAGCGGTCGTCCACGTACGCAGACTGTCGCCATCCAGACGACTGAGCCCACCGGCTGTGCCGATCCAGATGCGCCCTTTCTCGTCCTCGTGCAGAGCTCTCACCTGGTTGTTTGGCAGGCCATCGGCAATGGACCAGGTGCGGAAATCTCCGGCATCGTACCGTGCAAGGCCGCCGGTCATGGACACCCACAGGTTGCCTTCCTGATCAGCATGAAGATCGTAGAGATACTCGTTACCCAGATCTGTCCACGTCTCAAAACCAGCATCAGGTGTCCAGCGAAGCGGCTGGCATGTAAACAGATCACCGGGAGTGTAGAGCGACTCACAGGCAGAAATCCACAGGTCACCACGGCGATCCGTCGTCATCGCCTGGACTGCTGGAAATGGCAGGCCGTCCGCCGTCGTGAGAGAGAGGAATCCATCACCGTCCCGACGACTGAGCCCACCATCACTGCCGATCCACAGAACACCATCGTCCGCGACGTGGAGGGCTCGTACGTCGTTGCCAGCAAGGCCATCCGTCGTGGTAAAAGGTTGGAAGCTCTCGCCATCAAAACGCACGAGTCCACCGCCTCTGGTGCCAATCCAGACGATCCCGTCGTGATCCTGTGCCAGCGCCCAGGCCGTGTTGTTGCCAAGTCCATCAGTCGCTGTGTAGTTGAGAAACTGGCCATCTACATAGTGACTGAGCCCACCATTGGTGCCCACCCAGAGGGATCCGTCTTCTGCTTCCAGCAAGGCCTGGATCTCGTTGTCTATCAGGCCATCCTGCGTTGTATAGTTGGTCAGACTGTCTCCTTGGAGCCGTGACAAGCCAGCATTGCTGCCGATCCAGAGCGAACCATCCTTGGTCAGGATCAGCGCCGTGATCGCCTGACTGAGGAGTCCATCTGACCTCTTGTAGTGGAGTATCTGAGCCCCATCGTAGCGGTGTAGTCCTCCCTGTGTACCAAACCACAGGTAACCGTTGTGATCTTGAACGATTGAGCGAGCAATGCCCCCTTGCACGCCGTCAATCACACCCAGCGTCCACCAGGCACCGCGACGGGCCCCTTGTCCGGCACGGATCGGGTTGCCCGCTCCCAAAGCACGCACGGTACCTTCAGTGGATGGAACACGAAACTCGACGTTGCGCACGGATAGGGGTTCGACGTCGATGGGAATCTCGATCCACGGTTTCGGCCCCACTTCTACCGTGGCCACATAAGGTCCGGCGGGGACCACGACATCAAAGGCACCGCCAGATTTGCTTGCCAGTCCCACCCAGAGGGCAGAGTCGTTGACCGCCTGAATGCGGACTCCCGCCCCCGCGATACCGGACCCCAGCTCGTCCCAGAGTGCCCTCCCTTTGACGCTGCCCAGATTGTCGGCATCGGCAACAAGCACCACATCGCCACGCCGATTGGCGGGACCGACTTTCCCTGTTCGTCGTCCCCAGGCAACCCATGAAAAGGAGCCATCGGGATCGTAGTCACACACGACGACGTCGATACTTATCGTTCGCCCTGAGGACATCTGACTCAGCAGATCTGGGTCAAGATCGATACGCCACTCGTACTGTTGCCTGGTACCCTCGCGACGCCACGCCACGGCCACTTCAGCATCGAGATCGACCGTACGCTGTTGCGCATTTCCCTCGCCACGAAGAGCGAATTGTCGAACCGTGGAGCTTCGGCCGTGACCCACATCGAGATAAATCTCGATGCCGTCCTCGGAGTCCCAGCCTCTATCAGATCGCGTGTTCACCATGGGGTGGTCATCGCGCACGTCGAAGGCGACAAGCAGTGACGAGCGCTGTCTGTCGAAAGCGAAACGGACGTGCGCCGACAGATCATCAGGACCCATGGGCGCCACACCGTATTCGGTACGACTCACGGCATAGGATGGAACAGAAGCCGGCCAATCTTGCAGATCACCATCGATGACGATCCCTGCCAAAGGAAGAGCGACGGCGACGGCACCGTTGTGGGCATGCGCTGCCGGTACCATGTGCGCACAGCACATGGTGAGGGCTACAATTGCAACCCTGCGGCATCGCTGGTAACGCCCGGATTTCACCGTACTTCGTCTCTTAGATGAAGATGGTGGCGGAGCAATTCATCCACCCTTCTTCTGCGATTTCGTCCATGCATCCCGAAGAGTCACTGTGCGATTGAAGACGGGTTGATCTGCTGTTGTGTCCGGATCGACGCAGAAATAGCCAAGTCGTTCAAACTGACATACTTCACCCGGTGTAAGGTGAGCCAGGGCGGGCTCCAGATAGCAGGTGGGCAATGTCTGCAGCGACGACGGATTCAGATTGTCCAACCAGTCCTCATCCTCCGCCACGTCCGTAGGATTCTCGATGGTAAAGAGCCTGTCGTAGAGACGTACCTCGGCTGCAACTGCCGTCTTGTCTGCCACCCAGTGCATGGTCGCCTTCACCTTGCGACCATCCGGAGCATCCCCTCCCTTGGTGGCGGGATCGTAGGTGCAACGAAGTTCAGTAATCTCCCCGTTGGCATCCTTCACCACCTCGGTGCAGGTGATGAAATAGGCGTAGCGGAGTCGCACCTCTCGTCCGGGGGCAAGCCGAAAGAATTTCTTCGGCGGATCCTCCATGAAGTCATCGCGTTCAATCCACAGTTCCCGAGCAAAGGGAATCTGGCGAGTGCCAGCGGCCGGATCCTCGGGATTGTTCACACCCTCGAGCATCTCGACTTCACCCTCGGGATAGTTCTCGATCACCACCTTGAGTGGATTGAGGACACCCATAAAACGTGGCGCCACCTTGTTGAGATGGTCCCGCATGCAGAATTCCAGCAGTGATACTTCCACATTGTTCTCGCGCTTGGCAACGCCCACCTCACGCCAGAAACGACGGATGGCTTCCGGCGGTACGCCACGCCGACGCATCCCCTGCAGAGTTGGCAGACGTGGATCATCCCATCCGTCTACGCACCCGTTCTCGATCAGCGCCAGCAGGCGGCGCTTGCTCGTCACGGTGTAGGTGATGTTGCCACGGGCATACTCGATCTGCCGCGACGGGAAGATACCGAGGTGCTCGATATACCAATCGTACAGCGGGCGATGGTCCTCAAACTCAAGGGTACACAGCGAGTGTGTGACCTCTTCTAGCGAATCGCCTTGGCCATGAGCCCAGTCATACATTGGGTAGATACACCAGGCATCCCCCGTGCGATGGTGCGTTGCTCGCAGAATCCGATACATCACCGGATCACGCAGATTCACATTGGGCGCTGCCATATCGATTTTTGCCCGCAGTACCTTCTCACCATCGGTAAACTCTCCAGCGCGCATGCGCTGAAACAGATCGAGGCTCTCTTCTGGCGAGCGATCACGACAAGGGCTGTTCTGACCCGGTTCGGTCAGTGTGCCACGTGCGCTTCGAATCTGCTCTGCAGACTGATCGTCTACATAGGCAAGCCCCTTGCCGATCAGCTCACACGCCCACTCGTACAACTGCTCAAAATAGTCGGAGGCATACCGTTCTTTCTCTCCCCAATCGAATCCGAGCCAGCGGATATCTTCGATCATCGAATCGACGTATTCCTGTTCTTCGCGAGCCGGATTCGTATCGTCGAAACGCAAATTGCAGTGACCGCCGAACTGCTCGGCAATGCCGAAATTCACGCAGATCGCTTTGGCATGTCCGACATGCAGGTAGGCATTTGGTTCAGGCGGGAAACGTGTGACGATAGCCTTTGTCACACGTCCGCTGTCAACATCCTCTGTGACAGCATCGCGCAAGAAATCGCGGGGAGCTTCATCCGCGACATGATCATCTGATTTGGTTGTCATCGCTTCAATCATTCAGTAGTCAGAATCGGAGGGCAACAGACGTGTCGATGTCGACCATCGGCGCCATTGCCTGGAGGCGAGGGGGCCAGCGCCAGGATTCCTGAGTATTCCATTCGCTGCAGTGCAGCGTCTAACGGATACGCCAGGGCTCCTTCGCCGGCTGCACCTGCTGTCGATCCGGTAACAGTTGTCGCAGATGCCGTCCGGCGAAGGCGAATCCCTCCAGGCCAGGCATTCCACGATCTTCATTTTCTACATCCAATACATAGTCGTATCCAGATTCACCCAGTGCATGGATGATCTTGGCCCAGTTGAGATCACCGCGGCCACAGACACGATATTGCCACCACCAGTTGCCGATGATTCCCTGGCGATACAGCATGCGCGGACTGACCTCACAATCCTTGAGATCCGCGAAATACCATTTTCCGGCAAATTCACGGATGACATCCTCAACAGGAAGGATCATCATCCAAACCCAGTGAGATGGGTCGCATGACAGGCCGATGTGGTCGGATGGCACGGCGTCGAGCAGGCGATCCCACATTTCGGGGTTGCAGCCGATGTTCCCCATGCGCACGGCCACATCAAGAGCGATGCGGATGTCACGATCCTTGGCATGGTCGGCAATGGGCGTAAACATCTGTCGATAGCGCTCAACCAGTTCGTCACTGCGGTCTGAGCCATTTCCCGGAGGAGAAGAAAACATGCCGTAGAATTGGCCATTCTTCACAGGTGATCCACTGCCGGTCAGTACGACGGGGCAGCCGATGGCGGCGGCGGCGTCAATGGCCCGCAACAATCGTTGTTGCTCCTGCAAGCGCGTGGCCTCATCATCGTCTAGAAGATTGCAGTGCGCCGTCAGGCAGGCCAGATACAGGCCATGGTCAGATAGGCCCTGGCGCAAGACGGCAGGATCCTGAATAATGCTCGCAGAGTCCGCAGCGCCCTTGTCGGAAAGCCGCACGCAGTCGAAGTCGTGAGAGCGGGCCCATGTGGCACACTCCTGCAAAGACCACGTATTGTCAGCACCTGCTGTGGTGAAAAAACCGATATCCACTCTTGTGTCCCCTGTCGCCGCCTTGTCGTCTTGCCTAAGACATAGACGAACGTAGATTCAGCCCGCCCAGGCATGGATGAGCATGTAGCATGTAAGATACTCGAATCAGATAATAGATAATCGAATCAGATAATATAGACGCATGAGCGAAGGAGTAGGAAGAGACTGATGGCCACATTGAACGAGAACTATCTGAAACTCAAGGCGGGATATCTCTTCCCGGAGATCGGCCGACGCACCCAGGCCTTCGCCGACGCAAATCCGGAAGCCCAGATCATCAAGATGGGTATTGGCGATGTCGTGCGGGGTGTACCTCGATCGGTGGCGGATGCGATGAAACAGGCCTGTGAGGAGTTGGCCCACGACGAGACATTCCGCGGCTATCCTCCCGGTCAGGGCTACCCCTTCCTGCTCGAGGCAATTGCTGAACATGAGTTTGGCGCTCGAGGCGTCCAGATCGATGCGGACGAGATCTTCTTGTCAGATGGTGCCAAATGTGACTCCGCTAACATTCAGGAGATCTTCGGCCTCGACAATACGGTTGCTATGACGGATCCGGTGTATCCCGTCTATTGCGATTCCAACGTGATGGCCGGGCGAACAGGCGAAGCGGATGACGACGGTCGTTACGAGGGTCTCGTCTATCTGCCTTGTCTCGAAGAGGCCGGTTTTGCCCCGCCGCTACCAGATCGCCATGTGGACTTGATCTATCTGTGCTCACCAAACAATCCCACAGGGGCCGTGCTGGCGCGCGAAGACCTGGCACATTGGATCGCGTATGCCCGAGCCGAGAATGCCATCATCATCTTCGACGCAGCCTATGAAGCCTATATCACCGATGATTCGATTCCCCACTCGATCTATGAACTCGATGGGGCTCGCGATGTGGCGATCGAAATGCGCTCGTATTCGAAGACAGCCGGCTTCACCGGTGTCAGGTGCGGTTTTACCGTCGTGCCAAAACAGTTGCAGGTCAGCGCCAGTGATGGCAGTTCTCACAGTCTCCACGGCCTGTGGAATCGGCGGCAATCGACCAAATACAATGGTGTTAGCTACCCGGTACAGCGCGGTGCCGCCGCGTGTTATACGCCAGAGGGAAAAACGGCGGTACGTGAACTGGTAGATTTTTACCTCGAGAATGCCGGCATCATGCGACGACGCCTGACAGAGGCTGGCTACACAGTATTTGGTGGGGACAATGCGCCCTACCTGTGGATTACCTGCCCTGAGGATGTCGATAGCTGGGGCTTCTTCGACCGGCTTCTCGACAACGCCCATGTGGTGAGCACGCCGGGGGCTGGTTTCGGTGCGGCAGGTGAAGGTTATCTACGCCTGTCGGCATTCCAGCATCGCGACTTGGTCGAGGATGCGATGGATCGGATCAGTAACCTGTAACAACGGCGTATGTGCCCGCGTCCCACGCGGGGCAGAGGCGCCTGAGGTAGCCAAGTCGCCAGGAGACCGCCTGGTCTTCATGACGTGCACACCATCTGTCTGCCATGTGGTGAATGCTCAAACTACGTCTGCCCGGTAACGGATATTCCCGGAAGGATCTCCGTTGTCATCCCCCTTTCCAAGCGCTACGCCAAAACCTCACCAACACCAAACTGCGCATCGCAGGTCTGCGATTCTTTTGGGTTGACAGTCATGTCGTATCTCGATATCGTACCAAAGTATGGTTTACTTCAATATTAATTAAACTTTAAATAAAATTTACTCATATCCGATACTGAAACTATGCAGACCACGACCGAACCAACTCGCGATCGAGCGCGGCCACGAACGTTCTCTGCGACGGAGCGTGACTTCGGCATGCTCGAGGCGATCGCCCACTATCACGGAATCAGCAAGAGCGCGATGATCACCGGACTGATCCGCAAGGAATTCTGGCGCGCATTCCCTAATGGCACCGAAGCTGTGCCCCTGGATGCCGGGGCGAAAGGCACGGAGTGATTCTGCGATGACTGACACGACCCCTTTCGGCCAACAGCTCGTTTCTGACGTTCCTGAAGAGGAACTGATTCGGCACATTCAGCGTTTGCGTTCCGAAAAGAACGCCGTCATTCTCGCCCACAACTATCAGGTTTCGTCTGTTCAGGACATCGCCGACTACACCGGCGATTCTCTGGGGTTATCACTCGAGGCGTCGCGGACCGATGCAGACCTCATCGTGTTCTGTGGCGTGCATTTCATGGCAGAATCTGCCAAGGTGCTCAGCCCTGACAAACGCGTTTTCCTGCCCCATCTGGGTGCCGGCTGCGCTCTTGCCGATGCGATCACTGTGGAGAGTCTGGAAGAGTGGAAAGAACGATATCCTGAGCACACGGTCGTCACCTACGTCAACTCAACGGCAGAAGTGAAAGCCGAGTCCGACATCTGTTGTACATCGGCCAATGCCGTTTCCGTCGTCCGGAGTCTGGAGTCGGACAAGGTTCTGTTCACCCCAGACAAGAATCTGGCGCGATGGGTCGCAAAGCAGGTGCCAGAGAAGGAGGTGATCGCCTACGACGGCGTCTGTCCCACACATGACGTACTACGCAATGCAAGCGTAGATCGCACCCGTGAGGATTATCCTGAGGCGATCATTATCGCCCACCCTGAGTGCCGCGAGGATGTCGTAGACGCGGCACACGAAGTCTGCTCAACGACGGGCATGCTCGATGCCGTCGGGCGCTATCCTGATGCGAAAACCTTCATCATCGCCACAGAGGAAGGAATGATGCATCAGCTGAAGCTGCGCTATCCTGAGAAGGAATTTGTCTCAGCAGACGGCTGCATCGGTTGTCGCCTTCACTGTCCGTACATGAAGGTGACAGGTCTCCAGGACATCTACTTTTCCCTTGCGGACGAACGATTCGAGATCACACTCGATGATGACGTGATCGAGGGAGCCAGGGCGGCCCTTGAGCGCATGATGGCTGTGCCTCGCGACCATTAGGCCCCATCCTTCCGACTATAGAAGGCGACCGCCCTGCTGGGTGGTCGCCTTTTCTTTATTTGTGAAGATCCTTCACCTCTGCCCACGAACTTGCCGAAACAGATGTCGGTATAGGCTCGTCATCAGCAAGACGTCCGAACATTAACGCCTGGCGTGACCATTGTGAGTTGCGGATCTGGAATCCCCACATGGCGTCGGCGTCTCCGTCACCATCGGTGTCGAAAGCTGGCTCAATCGCTGGTTGATCGTCGGGAGAGTTCAGCTTTGTGAAGCCATCATCTGAACCCGTCAGCTCGACGAATGTTCGATAACCCAGACAGTTCGCACCACTCACATCTGCGCCATGCGCGCGTCCCGCCGCGAAGAGCCGCTCGGGAATGAAGGCCGTGAAGGTCACCGGATTTTCCTCTGCCAGTGACACACCCTGGCCAGCAAGGCCGACGGCGAAACCAGATCCGTCCGCCCCTTCATCCAGTTGCGGCAGCTCTGTCAGAGCCAGTGGCTCGAGATCTACCCATAACATGTCGGTGACGAAAGTGGTGCCGCGGAAATTGAACGATTCCTCTGGCGCATCTGTCGTCTGGACAATCAAGCCGAAGGCAGCCGTCACCTGATCGGGATTGTTCGTTGCTGAGGGCACAGGATCAACGATAATGGCACGCACTTCGAATCTCGTCGGTGACAACACCCGTACGCCGATCCCATCCGGTTGGCTCGCATCTGCCAGCAGTGCAACGAAGCTGATGTGATCATCGGCCGCTTTGTCGAAGGCAAGGACCAACTCAGTTCCCGCAGCCAGGGGAGATTGGCTCAGATCCATCTGGCTCAACTCGGGGCCGCCATCCCCCGGAACGGCCGTGGCAAAGCCGAAAGCATAGAAGCCATCGAGGCTAAACCCGGCACCCGCAGGATTTGTCGGACCGGGCAGGCCGAAACTCGTGAGACCAACGCCGGTGGATACCTGCGAGAAGCTATTGCCATCATAGGTGGACGATCCTGGAATCCAGACGATACTACCGGGACCTTGAGCGGCGACAGAGGTCCCCAATGACAGACACAACAACAACGACGACAGGGGACGAAACGAGCCCATCGTGGTTCCTTTCGGATAAGGTTTCGTATACAGCGTCAACTCTCTCTATATATTGCCAAGATTGTGGTCGATTCGCCACAGAAAGATTGTTTGCTTCACCCACGACGGGTCTGTGTCCGTAATTGACACCTCATTTGTCCGTATGAATACGGAGTATGGTTCAGCGAGCAGGCGTCCTATTGTTAGACCATCTCTGTGTCCCCATGCTGACATGACTAACCCCACATCCCCTATCCCCGGCGCACAGAGCCACCCGCAATTAACGACGGGATGTGTCTTGAGCGACGACGAGTTTGTCCAATGACTCAGGACGCTCATCTGCTGCGACAGCAGCTTGATCATCTGCAGGATGAGGTCCGGCAGCGACGGACTGTGGAAGAGGAACTTCGCCAGAGCGAGGAGCGTTTTCGAAGTCTCGTAGAAAACGCCCATGATGTGGTCTATCGAATTCGCCTCACCCCACGCCTGACACTCGAGTATGTCAGCCCGATTGTCATCGATCTGCTGGGGCTGACAGCAGGAGAGTTGATTGCCAATCCTCACCGCCTCAAGGACTTCATCCATCCTGATGACGCTGTGCTGTTTGGAGACTACATCGGCGGAGACGACTTCTCGCAACCACTTACTGTGCGCTTCGTGCATACGGATGGTCATCTGGTTTGGCTGCAGCATCGCGCCCTGGCTGTTCACGATGAGAAGGGCGATCTACTACTGGTCGAAGGGATTGTTCGAGATGTCTCTGAGTTGCGCGATCTGCTCGAAGGGATGGAGAGGGCAGATCTGTCCGCCTCGGAGCGGGATAGGCTGGTAAGTGCCTTCCAGCGGATTGGTTCGGCGGCGTTGGCCACCCTGGAACTCGACGACGTCCTGGATACCCTCGCTGAACAGGTCGTTCGCGCCGGCATCTTCCGTAGCCTGATGGTCGCCCTCGTCGACCACCAGCAATCGACCGTGCGGGTCGTACGCAACTATGTCAGCTTTTCGAACTATGCCGACGGCGTAGGCGAAATACATCCTGGGGCGGCACTGGTTCCATTTCCCGCTGTCGTGCACCGGGATGGCGAACGACATGTTTTCAGTGACCATCGCATCATCGGCACAACCTACGATCTCGAGGATGAAAACATTACGCCCACCGTCGTGCGGACGGGCGAACTGACAGTCATCGACGGCTGGGATGATCGCTTTGATGAGGCTTCGGGTGGACCCGGGAAGCGTGAACAGTCCGTCGCCGTCTTCATCCCCATCGTGCGCGAGGGTCGTGTCCTGGCGGTCATGGCAACCGGGGAGCAGCGCAGTGAGAAGCTGGGCCTGCTGCGTCGAATCGAAGTCATGACTCCCCTTCTGGATCAGGTCGCCGTCGCCCTCGACCACGCGTTGCTCTTTGGACGAGTTCGGGATCACGTGACAGAGTTGGCGGATCTCAATGGCCGACTGCGGCAGGAGGTATCACGCCGTCTCCACGCCGAGCAGACCCTGAGGGATTTCTCCGTGCGCACAATCGAGCTTCAAGAGGAGGAGCGGCGACGTGTTGCACGCGAACTCCATGACGGCGTCAACCAACTACTTTGTGCCGTGGGGTTCGGTCTTGATTGCGCTGTGCGCGATGTAACAGGTGAGAACGATCCTCGGGTACAACTGGAGTCTACCCGGCGGCTGCTGGATAAGACCATCCGCGAAGTACAACGGATTTCCCATAGCTTGCGACCCGGCGTCCTGGACGACCTGGGCCTGATACCAGCGATCCGCAGTCTGTGCGAGGAATTTCGGCAACGTACCGGTGGCGACATCGACCATCATCTGGCGCAGGTCCCCGACGATATGCCAGCCGAGTTGGCCGTCACGATCTACCGTTTGCTGCAGGAAGCTTTGTATGAGCTCGCACGGCAAAGTAATGTGCAACACCCAAGCGTCGAGTTGATTGCCACTGCAGAGGGTTATGTCCTCGAGGTAATAGAGGAGGCGGGCGCCACAATGGAGTTTGGTACCACACTGCTGCAGAACATGCGTGCTCGGGCAGATCTCGTAGGTGGCAGTTTGGAGACCGGCCCAGGAGCGGACGGAACCCAATATCTGCGACTGCGACTACCACGCCAGATTCTAGGAGTCATGGGACCATGACAGATGTGATTCGAGTCATGCTGGTCGATGATCACCCGATCGTGCGCGAGGGCCTGCGAACCATGTTGATGGCGCAGGAAACAATGGACGTCATCGGCGAGGCGACGGATGGCACCCAAGCCATCGAAATGGCACGGCGTCTGCAGCCGGACGTTGTGGTCATGGACATTGGTCTACCCGATATTAATGGTTTGGAGGCAACACGGCAGGTGCGTAGTGATTGCGCCGCTACAAGGGTTCTGATTCTCACCGTCTATGAGAATCCCGAGTACGCTCTGCGAGCAGCCCGACTGGGCGCCAGTGGTTACATGGTGAAGAATGTCTCATCTCAGGATCTGAGTGATGCGATTGTGCGCATCCATGGGGGGGACACATTGTTCCCTGTGACCTTGCCATCACTCACCGAAATCCAGGATCCAGATCCCTCCGACACACAGGGCCCGCAACAACTGAGTCGTCGCCAGCGGGAGGTTCTGAGCCTGATTGCAGAAGGTCTTAGCAGTCATGCAATCGGCGAACGCTTGCATCTCAGTCAGCGCACGGTGGAGACCCATCGCCGTCACATTTGCCACCGACTGCAGATACGCACTGTGGCAGGACTCACCAAGTATGCGATTGCAGCGGGGCTGACCCGACTGGACTGATCGTCCTGACCGATCTACGTTGAACGTGGGCCCCGTATCAGTCGGTATTGGGGCCTTTCTTCGTAACTCGCTAGAGATCGGAACCGATCGTATTGAGCAGCCCCATCCTCATCACTGGTGCGACAGGTTTCATTGGTCGCCATCTTGCGCGGCAATTGTGTGCCAACGGTGACGCCGACCGTGTCCGTTGTCTGGTTCGCCCAAGCAGCGATGTGGGCGAGTTGGAACGATTGGGCGTCAAACTGGTCCACGGCGATGTGACGGACTGGGATGCCTTACGCGCCGCAACGGAGGGATGTGGGCAAGTCGTTCACCTTGCCAATCTGTATTCCTTTTGGGAGCCAGATCCAAGTGTCTACCGCCGCATAAATGTTGAGGGCACGCGACTGACCGCGCAGGCTGCCATCGAAGCCGGTGTAGACCTCTTTCTACACGTATCGACTGTCGCCACTTTTGGACGCCCCACAGAGGTCCCCTTCAACGAGGACTCGCAACCCGGTCCAAAGAGATTCTCTGAATATGCGCAGACAAAACTCGAGGGAGATGAGATTGTCGAGGCACTGGCACAAGAGCATCAATTGCCACTCGCCGTCGTCTATCCAGGATCCGTGTTGGGCGCGGGCGACCCCAAATCCTCTGGACGGTATATCGCTGACATCGTATACCGACGAATGCCGGCAACTCTGTTTGCTGACCGGGTAGTGACATGGGTCCACGTGAACGACGTCGCTACCGTTCTGCAACGCCTGCTGGCTTTGGAGAATGCTGGCGGTCGCCGCTATATCGTGGGTGGATCCCGAGTCACATTTCATCAACTCAACCGCATGATTCAGACTGCCAGTGGAACCAGACCACCGCGTTTGGAAGTGCCCGATTGGATCTCCCTGCTCAGCGCCCGCCTGTTGACTGGGATTGCCCAGCTCACCGGTTGGTCGCCGCCCTTCGGCCTGTCGACGGACGTAGCCCGTACGATGATCGGTGGCGTTCAGGCAGACGGATCTCGCGTTTGTCGTGATCTAGGCTTGACCTACACTGAGTTACGCGTCGCCGTGGAAGAGGCGGTGGCGGCGTTGGACGAGTGAGAGAGACACGATGATTTCCGGTCAGCTTCTTTGGGGAGATCTGCACAACCACAACGAGATCGGTTACGCGCAGGGCAGTCTGTCGCGCAGCTATGAGATAGCAGCCTCCCATCTCGATTTCTACGCCTTCACGCCGCATGGCCAGAACACGAATGGCACAGCCGTGTCCAGCTATCGGGTCGTCGACGAACGCTGGGCAGAGGTACAAGCGGCGGCCAGATCACACAACCAGCCTGGTTCCTTTACCAATTTTCTCGGCTACGAGTGGCATTCGACCCGATGGGGTCATGTGCACGTCATCTATGGTGATGACGATATGCCTCTTGAAAAGACAGCAACCCTGGAAGAGTTGCTCCAGGCAATGCGTGATCGGGATGTCCTTCTCGTCCCACACCATACGGGCTATCAGGGCGGAATCGACTGGGACCTGCTTGATCCGGAGCTGAGCCCCTTGGTCGAGATCTACTCTGAACATGGCAGTAGCGAGCGAGATATCGGGTTACATGCCATGCTTGGCCATAGTGGTGGACCTGGCGATCATCGGTTCACGATTCAGTCTGGTCTGGCAGCTGGACATCGAGTCGGGTTCACGGCGGGAACGGACAACCATGACGGTTATCCAGGCGGCTATGGACTGGGCCTTACCGGGGTGTATGCTGACAGCAACAATAGGCAGGACATCCTCGCCGCCTTGCGACAGCGTCGGACCATTGCCGTCACGGGTGATCGAATCGATGTGCAATTTTTTTGTGGCACATCGCCCATGGGCTCTGTCGTACCATCCGGACAGGGTGATCTGGCCTATTCTGTTCGCGGCTGGGATTTTATTAAAACCGTCGAGTTGATCCGCAATGGCCAACCCGTGGCCGTGCGGGTTCCTGACTACCAATCACCCGCAGCACGGGTGGGCAGATATCGTATCCGTCTTGAATACGGGTGGGGCCCGATGAAGGGTTATCAGGTGTTTGATTGGCGTGGCGAGCTCGAGATTGATGCAGGCATCATCGAGCAGGTGATGCCCTGCTTTACCTCAGATCCTTTCGATGAGAGCAGACGCAAACGCATCAACAGCTCATCTCCTGGCCAGGTATCATGGCAATCGCACACGTCACGTGGCGGATGGCTGACAACGCGCAATGGCACACCCTATTGCAGTGCCAATGACGCCGTGTGTGTGGAAATCACGGGTTCACCGCAGACGGTGCTGCGACTCCGCCTCGATAATCGCACGGTGACATCCCTTATGGCCACCTCGCCGGACTGGACCCACACGCCGAGCCCGGGACACCTGGATGTGGAAGTGAGTCTCGGCGAGCTACTCGACGGTCGTCGTGGCTTCTCCATGGAGGGTTCGCCGAATTCGGTTGTACTGCATCGCGCGGTCCCTGAGGCGCTGTACACGATCCATGGCGCGCATACACCGCGTCCCGGAGAGTCTGCGTGCTACTATCTGCGTGTGACCCAGGAGAATGGGCAGATGGCGTGGGCGAGCCCTATTTGGATCGACACCGAATGAAGAGTCAGGAGGCGGTGAAGCTCCGAAACTATGGTGATCTCGTCGATCGCTACGATGCGCTACTTGGCCGCTGCTTTGACGGTGGTCCCGCGGGTGAGATCGACAGGATGCCCGTCTACCACATGACACTGCGCGGCGATTCACCGGCACCTCAGCGCTGGCTGCTGGGCGCAGGCATGCATGGCGACGAGCCAGCGGGACATCTGGCGTTGCTGGAGTTTCTTGAGCAAGACGGAGAGAAACTTCGGGGGCGGGTCGATCTTGACGTGATGCCCTGTATCAATCCCTGGGGATACGAGTACGATCGCCGCGAGAATTCAGACGGGATCGATATCAATCGCTGCTTCGAGGAAGAGGCTCTTGAGGAGGTGCGACTGTGCAAGGGTCTGCTGGAATCCGAGCGCTTCGATCTATTCCTGGAGTTCCATGAGGATTGGGAATTCGAGGGATACTATCTGTTCGAAGTGCGGCAGGAGGAAATGAACCGATTGGGGCCAGCGTTGATCGATGCCATTCGCTCCCACGGGCCCATCTATCGTCATCCGGAGGTGGAGGGTTTCCCCGTCATGGACGGGGTCGCTGACGCCACACCTCCACTGCTGGCGCGACACGGCATCGGCAGCAAACCGCTTCCACTCTGGCTCTTTCATGCGGGGGTCTCTTATCACACGATCACTTCTGAGACGCCGTCCAAACACTGGGATGCCGACACTCGGATCGCCACGCATCTGAGTATCGCCCGCAACTGCGTTGAACTTCTGACACCAGCGTGAACTCTCCACGACTCAGGAGAGAAATTTCTCGACCTTTTCGCGAATCTTCTGCGGACGCGCCGGTTTCGACAGATAGTCGGTGACGCCAAAGCGCGCCGCCGCCGTCACCATTTCCGGATCCGTCTCTGACGTTAACAGAACGACGGGGATCTTGCCCAGCAAGGGATGCCGCGACCACTTCTCCAGCATGGACAGGCCATCCATCTCCGGCATGTGAATGTCGAGGAACACGAGATCCGGTCGATTCGCCATCGCCGCACCCAGCGCTTTGACGCCATTCTCAGCTTCATCGACGCGATGGCCGAGGCCGACGATCACCGTGCGCAAGACCTGACGAATCATCGGCGAGTCATCGATCACCAAAACGCGCTTGGGACCTTTCTTGCCACCATTGCCAGTCTTAGGAGCCGGCGTCGCGGCGGAATTGAAAAGGTCCTCGACTGATGAGTCAGATTGCATGTGTGTCTCCTACAGATAGCTGTTGATCAGTGCTTCCAGCCACTCTTCTCGTCCGCTTGTCTTGGCCGCCTCGCCGTGCTGGTGCACGTAGGCTTCCATGTCCTGAAAACTTGCTTTGCCACTGAGAATCTGCTTGCCCACGCCGCGCCTCCATCCAGCATAACGACTCTTGACGAAGTCATCGACCTGCCCATCCTCTATGATACGATGGGCGATCTTCAACCCCCGGGCGAAAGCATCCATGCCACCAATGTGGGCGTGAAAAAGGTCCTCGAGGTCAAAGGAACCACGGCGGAGCTTGGCGTCGAAATTCACACCGCCTGGCTTCAATCCACCTTGCTTGAGAATCACCATCATCGCATAGGTTGAACTGTAGAGATCGGTAGGAAATTGATCCGTGTCCCAGCCAAGCAGTGGATCGCCACGATTGGCATCGATACTCCCCAGTCGGCCTTCAGCGGCAGCGACGGTGAGGTCGTGCTCGAAGGTATGGCCGGCGAGGGTTGCATGGTTGGCTTCGATATTGAGGCTGAATTCATCGAATAGATCATGCGCACGCAGGAAACTCAGAACCGTCGCAGCATCATAGTCGTATTGGTGTTTCGTCGGTTCCTTGGGTTTTGGCTCGATGAGCAGCGTTCCCTTGAAACCGATCTTCTTCTTGTAGTCGACGGCCATGTGGAGCAACCGAGCCATCTGATCCTGTTCTTGCTTCAGATGGGTGTTGAGCAGGTTCGAGTATCCTTCTCGCCCGCCCCAGAAGACATAGTTCATTCCACCCAAGGTCTTCGTACACTCCATTGCCTTCTTGATCTGCGCCGCTGCCCAGGCAAATACATGCGGATCGGGATTGGTCCCGGCACCATGAGTAAAGCGCGCGTGCGAGAAACAGTTGGATGTCCCCCACAGCAGTTTGATGCCCGTGTCTTTCTGCAGCGTCTTCGCCAGAGCGACGATGCGATCCAGCCGCTGATTGGATTCAGCCAGTGTGTCCGCCTCGGGTGCGATATCCCGATCGTGGAATGCCCAGAACGGGGCACCGAGTTTGCCCGTAAACTCAAAGGCAGCACGCATGGTATCTTCGGCTCTTGCCATCGGATCCGTCGCCGCATCCCAGGGCCGATCATAGACCGGTGTGGGGCCGAAAGGATCGGTACCTCCCCCCTTCATTGTGTGCCAGTAGACGACGGAAAATCGCAGATGCTCCGCCATCGTCTTCTTGCCCACCTTCTCTTCTGCATTATAGCAGCGGAAGGCCAACGGATTTTTTGTCTTCGGCCCTTCGAATCGTATCTGACCGATTCCTGGAAAGAATTCCTTCATCGCTCCCTATCTCCCTACATCCATGTCTACGCGGGTCCTGAGCATGTCACCTGCTAATCAACATAGACACTCACGTCAGGTCGAGTAGCTCTGACGGAGTGTGAATGATGTGGTGTGCATCGTTTGCCCGCAGCTCCTGCTCATCACGAAATCCCCACGTGACACCGACTGAGATCATCCCTGCGGCGTGTGCCGTTTGTATATCGATACTCGTATCTCCCACATACAGACAACGCGACGGCTCGACACCCATTGTGTTCGTGAGCGTCAATGCGCCTTGGGGATCGGGTTTGGGTGGCGTCGCGTCATCCACGCCACGCACGTGGGCGAAGGTCCAGTCGCCGAGCAACCGTTCGACGGTGAGGCAGGTAAAGTCGTGTGGCTTATTCGATAAAACACACAGAGGCATGCCGGTAGACTGCAACTCGCCGAGCATTGAGGCAATGCCATTGTATGGCCGGGTAGTCTGATCCCAGCGTCGACCGTATTCCTCCCGCAGAATCTTCAGACACTGACTCGCGGCGTCCTGCTCATTTGCTGTCGGTGGCAGGATCCGCTCAGCAAGAGCCGCCATGCCGCTGCCGACAAAATGGCGATATGCTGCCGTCGGATGTTGCTCGTGGCCCAGTCGTTCAAGGGCAGCATTTGCCGAATCAGCGATATCCTGCAGTGTGTCGAGGAGGGTCCCGTCCAAGTCAAAGAACACTGCCTGTACCGAATTCACCATCGATCTCAGTCCTCTGGAGTCACGTAGGCGGCGGTGATCCCACCATCCACGGTGAAACTCGTGCCCGTAACGAAGGAAGACTCGTCACTGGCCAGATAGAGGGCAGCCTGGGCGATCTCACTTGCTTGCCCAAATCTCCCCATGGGTATGTGAACCAACCGGCGCTGCCGTTTGGCTTCGGTGTCTAGATACTTCATGAGCAATTCCGTCTGCAGGGGGCCAGGGCACAGGGCATTCACACGAATGTTCTCCTGTGCATGGATCACAGCCAGCTCGCGACTCATGGCTAGAACCCCACCTTTGCTGGCCGTGTAGGCCAACTGCGGTGTCGCTGCTCCAAGCAATGCGACAAAAGACGCGGTGTTGATGATCGACCCTCCCCCTGCCCGACGCAAAGCAGGGATTCCATATTTACATCCCAGAAAAACGCCCTTCAGATTGACCTGCATCGTCAGATCCCATACGGCCTCCTCTGTTGCCTCGGCGCCATCGTCATCAATGTGAGAGATACCAGCATTGTTAAACATCACATGCAGCGCGCCGAAGGTTGCCTCGGTGTCGGCCACCATGCGGGCACAGTCCCCGTCGCAGGAGACATCGGCGATCAGTGCCAGCGCCTGTCCTCCGCCTGCGGTGATTTCCTCTTTTGCCGCAGATGCTGCGTCGGCATCGATGTCAACGATAGCGACACGGGCGCCCTCGCTGGCGAAAAGGCGCGCTGTCTCGAGTCCAATGCCACTGCCCGCCCCCGTGATCAGAGCCACCTTGTCCAGCAGCCGGTTCCCATTACTCATGAATTGCGCCTCCTTGCTTTGCCCCTCATTGCCACGTCGACCAGTCCTGAAAACAGTGCCTGTTGGCGAGGGTCCTCAGCTGCTGTCAGTTCGGGATGCCACTGTACGCCCAGCATCCACGGATGGCGTTGGGTATGCAACTCGAGACCCTCAATGGTACCATCTGCGGCTCGCGCGTTGACCTTCAATCCATCGCCGAGCACATCCACTGCCTGGTGATGCCAGGATGCTGACCACAGAGCTTCAGGGCCCGCAGTGTTCGCCAGCAGGGACGGTGTTTCAATGAGAATGTCATGCATGGCAGGGCGCCGTGGTGGTGTGCGATGCGCAAGACTGAGACCCGCTTCATCCGGAAGGTGTCCTACAAGTGATCCTCCTAGAGCAACATTGAGAATCTGCACGCCACGGCAGATGCACAGTGTGGGCAGGGCAGCGGTTGCCGCTGCCCGCAACAAGGCGAATTCCGTTTCATCACGTACGACGTCGGTCATGTACACAGTGGGATGTGACTTCCCGCCGTATTGGGTCGGTTCGATGTCGCCCCCACCTGCGAGGATCAGTGCATCCAGATCGTCGAGCCAGATCGTCGGATCCTGGGCCCCAGCCGGTGGCAGCAGGACCACGCTTCCCCCCGCACGACACACGGCCTGCACATAGTTGGCCGGCAGAGTGAAGGAACCATCCTCGGCGCAGCCATACGTAGTGATGCCGACACGTGCACGCGTCATCTGCTACTCATCGGTGTCAGCCACGCTCGAAATATCGTGCCCGTTCCCAGGTCGTGACGGACTCATCAGATTTTTTCTGTTCTGTACGGAAGAAGTGCAAGTAGTGCTCGACGACGGCATCACCGAAGGCTTGCCGCAGCATCGATGATTCAGCCAGCTCGTCGATCGCTTCATGCAGCGTTGAGCAAACGCGTGGGAAGTCAGAGGAACCATACACATCGCCACTGAACACGGGGGGTGGCTCTGTCTTGTTCTCCAGACCGTCGAGGCCCGCGGCGATCGTGGCGGCCATGGCCAAGTATGGATTGGCATCCGCACCGGGAATCCGACACTCGATCCGCAAACTCGGCCCATCACCAACGATGCGAAATCCGGCTGTGCGATTGTCGCGGCTCCAACCCAGCACAGTGGGTGCCCAGGACTGGTGGATGAAGCGCTTGTAGCTGTTGGGATATGGCGCGTAGAAAGGCATCAACCCTCGCGCATGCGACATCCACCCCCCGAGAAAATGACGGAAGACGGGGGATACCTGCAAAGCCATCTCTGGGTCGATCACGTCTACGCCAGTGAATTGGTTCGTCTCCATCTCAGGGTCCCACAGACTCAGATGCAGATGCATACCGGAACCTGCCAGATCGGAATGCCATTTGGCCATAAAGGAAACCGCTGCGTCCTGATGCCAGGCAATCTCCTTGCATCCATGTTTATACAGCACATGACGATCAGCCATCTCCAACGCCTCGGCATAGCACAGATTGATCTCGTGTTGCCCCGGTCCCCACTCACCCTTGCTGGATTCGACGGGTATGCCACTGGCACTCATCTGTCGGCGCACAGCGCCGTGATAGCTCTCTGCCTTGGTCGCCTGCAGGATGTGGTAGTCCTCGATATAACTGCTCGAGGTCTCGAGGTTCTCGAAATTCTTGGATTTGGCTTCTTCGTAGGAATCCTTGAACAGATAGAATTCCAACTCTGTGCCAACCTTTGCTCCGTAGCCAGCCGATTGCAGCCTCTGCAGTTGCTGACGCAGGATCGATCGCGGCGCCTCCGGTATGAGCTGATGATCGGCCGTGTGCAGATCACACAGCACGAGGGCTGTCCGATCCAGCCAGGTGATCTGCCGCAATGTTGTCAGATCGGGCACACAATGGACATCACCATACCCGGATGACCAATTGGCGAATTCATAACCCGCGACGACGTCCATTTCCATGTCCACCGTCAGGAGATAGTCGCACGCGTGCATGCCACTGCCGAGGATCTGATCGAGAAAGAAATCGGCGGTGATTCGTTTCCCCATCAACCGTCCATATAGATCGGGAAAGACGGTCAGGATCGTATCGATCTGACCATCTGCGCTCATCTGACGCAGCTCATCGACCTGTAGACAACCACGGGGTCTTTCCGACATCGACTGCTCTTTGATTAGAGGAGCGCACAGTGTACATCGGGTGCTCAGCGAGCCGCAAGCTGGCTCTGGGGGCGACCTTGCCCCTTCTTAGTCTCAACGAACGACATGCATGCGCACGGGCCGGCCCTGCCCGTTGCTACACATCTGAAGGAGCAGTAGTCGATGACGGTACTATTTGAGGAAATGACGCGTGAGCAAATCAAGGCGGTCGCCCCAAAGGCCATCGCTGTATTACCCACTTCAGCGACCGAGCAACACGGCCCACACATGGCGGTGGGCACAGATACATTGCTGTGCACGACGGTCGCCCGTCGCGCCGCCGAGGCCGCCGCTGACGAGGTCCCTGTTGTGATCACCCCGCCTCTGGCCTTCGGCTCGTCACATCACCACTACCCCTTCGGGGGGACCCTCTCCCTCACAAGTGCAACCTTTGCGGGCGTCGTGGTCGAGGTCCTTGAGGGTCTGGTCCGCACCGGCTTCCGCCATCTGGTGGTTCTCAATGGTCACGGTGGTAATAAGGACCTGGTCGGCATGGCCAGCCAGGATGTAGTCAATCGACTCGATTTCCCAGCAACCGTCGCCTCATGCAACTACTGGGACATCGCTCGCCCCGCCCTGGTCGCGGCAGACTTGCTTCCTGCGGCACGAATACCTGGCCACGCCGGGCACTTTGAGACATCGGCGATTCTTTCGTTGCGACCGGACTGGGTCGACGAAGACGCCCGTGCCAAGGTTCGGGACATGGAAGGCGAGGATTCAGGATTAGACGTCAATCTGACGGGCGCCGTCGTACAGACCTATGGCGCCTGGGGAAAAGGCCCCGGCCACACGGACAATCCGGCAGTGGCAACAGCAGAGCTTGGAGAGAATATGCTGCAGATTATCGTCGCTGAAGTCGCCCGATTCTATCGTGATTTCGCCAAGGTGCCGGGACCAACCTTGGACTGACGACCACAACGAACTGGCGTGGCTGGAGCCGCGCCGATACGGGTTCTGTCAACGCCAATGTGCTAGATCCTTGGATCATTGTCATCGGCTGGTAATACGGACCCATCCAGCGTGACTCGGACAGGTTCTCGGTGGAGCCGAATACCAAATGCCATCTGTACGGCATCCTGAATCTGCTTAGCCAGCGCCGACAGATCTCTTTCGCATCCCGAGTGACTCACCAGTGCCAATGCGTGACGCTCAGATACCCCTGCGCCCTGCTGCGTCGTGCCACGCACGAATCCCGCGCGCTCGACAAGCCACGCCGCTGGGACTTTGTGCCCCCCGCTGGACTCCGCATTGGGATAGGATGGGATCGCAGGGACTGCCTCGCCTGCGAAAGCCCGCCAGCAAGCACAGGTCTGTTCGTATTCGTCCTGCGAGAGAATCGGATTGAGGAAGAAGGAACCTGCCGAACGCGTATTGGCGTCGTCCGGGTCAACGACCATCGCCTTGCTGCGACGCAGATCGAGGACGACATCACGCACGGCCTGTGCCGCTCCTCGACCAGCCAGACGATCAAGATCGATGTGAGCCTCCACGATCTGTCGCTCAAGCTCTGGATAGCGAATCTGTGGCCGTGCCGAGGCTTCAAGTCGGTACGTCGCTCTCGTCACGATGTAGCGATCTCGATCGCGACTCTTGAAACGACTATCCCGGTAGGTGAACTCACAGGACTGGGCGTCGAAGGTTGTTTGCCTCAGAGACACCCGGTCGAGCACATCCACCTCTGTCAGGACATTGCTGATCTCTTGACCATAGGCGCCAACGTTCTGGATGGGTGTGGCGCCGACGAAACCAGGGATACCGGAAAGACACTCCAGACCGACCAGATCCGCATCGATGGTGGATTGCACGAGAGCGTCCCAATCCTGCCCTGCGGCGGCGTGAACGATGGCTTTGGAGCCACCCACGTCGAACTCAACACCAGCCAATTCGACACGTACGACGAGACCATCCAGGCCTTGGTCGTCGAAGAGCGTGTTGCTACCCCCGCCCAACACCTGCACCGGAATAGACCGCGTCGCCGCCCACTCAAGGGCCTCACAGATTTCTTCCACCGACGTACAGTGCGCCAGATAACGTGCCGGCCCCCCAATGCCAAGGGTGGTGAAGGGCGCCAGGGGTACGTGTTCGTCAATATTCATAGAAGTTCTATGTCGCACAGTTGCCGGGTAGCAGCCGCCCCGGGTATCTTCGTTACCTTCGTCTCACTGCAGCCCAAGGTAACGGGCAGAGATCAATTGTGCATATGAACAACGTCTTTCCCATAGATCTCTCAGGCCGCAACCGGCCCCGCCTGACTGCACTGGAGATGGATATCCTCGCCCGCCATCACGTTGGCATTCGTGACCTTGAGATCATGGTCTAGCCCATGCGCACGGCAATCCCAGAAGAGCAGCGGCAGCAACCGGGCGTCACCGATGCGGAAGCGATCCTTCGCACCTGCGTTCATTGCGGATTCTGCAACGCCACTTGCCCTACCTATCTACTCACAGGCAATGAGTTGGAGGGTCCACGGGGGCGCATCTATCTGATGAAAAGTGCCCTGGAGAGTCCGCACGAAACCAGCGCCCGAACACTCGAACACATCGACAACTGTCTTGGTTGCCTCTCCTGTGAAACAACCTGCCCGAGTGGGGTCAACTACGGCCATCTGTTGGAGGATGGGCGGACCCGGCTTGAGCCTTTTCGACGCAGAGCCGTGTGGGACCGATTGCAGCGAGCACTCCTGGCACGGCTGCTGCCGCAAGCTCGGTTGCTCCGGCCCGCCCTGAAATTGGCTCGTTTGCTGCGCCCTCTGCGCCACATCTTGCCAGCATCTGCGGCGCGTATGCTGCGCTCCGTACCAACTACATCGACAACGGCACAGCGTGCCACGCCCGGAGTGCACCGTCCAGAGGGGCCGATCAAGGCGCGAGTTGCCCTGCTGGTCGGGTGTGCCCAGCAAGTGCTGGGGGCAGATATCAATGATGCCACTGTACGTCTGCTCCATCGCATGGGCGTAGAGGTGACCATCGCGGCAGATGTAACGTGTTGCGGTGCCCTGACGCACCACATGGGCGAGCGGGTGCAATCTCAAGAATTGATGCAGCAGGCAGTCGATGGTTGGGACCGGCTTCTGAATGATGGGATTGAAGCGATCGTCCTGACGACGTCTGGCTGTCAGACGGCAGTCGCTGACTATGGCCACATCTTCGCCGGTACGGATCGAGAGGCCGCTGCACGCCGCGTCTCGGCGGCGACGGTGGATATCTCCCAGTTCGTCATGGATCACGGACTCCCAGCAGTGCAGTCCATGCGGCAGGTCCGCATGGCCTACCACGACGCGTGTTCAATGCAACATGGCTTGCAATTGACGCAGCCACCACGCGACCTTCTGCAACAGACGGGTGTGCAGCTCGTGGAGATCCCTGAGGGTCACATTTGCTGTGGCAGCGCCGGCACCTATCACTTGCTGCGTGCCGATTTCGCTGACCAGTTACAGCAGAGGAAAGTGGCGCACATTGAGCAGATCAAACCTGATGTGGTCGTCACCGGCAATATTGGATGTATGGAGCAGTTGGCAGGTGGCCTGCGGGAGCGACCGATCTTGCATACGGTACAGTGGCTTGACTGGGCCACGGGTGGGCCGTGCCCTGAAGTATTGCAGCATCTCGACCCGACCACCATGTCAGCGAACGCCCTATCGAGGATGGATTCGACATCGTGACCTATCGCACCCAGATCGCCCGAAGCCAGAACACCCGACGTTCGTGGCAGTTGACACTCCTGGTGCTTCTCGTGCTGCCCTCTCTATGGACGCTTGGACGATGGGTTCAGCCAGGACTTGGTGTGGACGCGGTGTCAGCGGTCACACCCGGTCATGTCTCAGTCGTTGGCGCCAGAGAGTTGCCTGAGAATGTGGATGCCGCAGCGGCCGATTCGCTGGTGCGTCGAGCCCTCTACTTCAGCGGCGGAATACACAAGGCATTTGACGCAGATGCCCGGTGGATTCTTGTCCGTGTCGCGCCAGAGGTCACTTCTTCAAGTCGGCCCGCCTACCTGCAGGTTCTCGAATCGACGCTGCTCGCATTACACGATGCTGCAGACGAAGCGGAGTTGGCCTTACTACTCGGCACATTAGACGGCGGCGACGACGACTGGAACAAAGCCATTGCCCAACACCTGCGGACCCCGCGACTGGCCTCACTGAATCTGGAGGTGTTGCTCGTTGCCGAAGAAGAGACGGAGGCAATCGATGTACCGGACAGTGGTTTGGCAGCAGACCTCTATGATCTGCCCATCGCGCTGCTGGAATGTGACGCCGTGATCAGTATCGCCCACGCCCAGGTGCCGCTGGCTGCGATGATGAATCTGGATGGGTTGGCACGGGTGACGGATGCCCCCCCGCGGCCGACGCAGGATCCTTCGAATCCCCACGCTGTGATGGTTGATCAAGCACTGCTGGCTGAGGTCAGCTTCACACTGACCCACCTACAGCTATCCGGATCGCCACAGATGGTTCTGGCCAGCAGGGATGGCGTCGCCGTCGATCGCGTCGCTGCACAAATCGCCGGTGCCGCGAGCGACAGTATTTCTCTGTCCGCCCTGCACATGGCGCGCAGCCGATTTCTTGGCCAATCGGATCTTGCAGACATCAAAGTCAGTGGCGTTGAAGTGCCCGGGACCTGGGTGGAAGTCGAGGAAGAGGACTGAAAACGAGGGCGCAGAAGTAGACGTTGCCTCGCTGCGGAAGACCTCTCAATCTCCTGCGCTCCTAGAGGACCATCTCTACCAAGGCCATGCTCTTGCTGTCTAATTGCTTGAGGTCGGGAATCTCGAATCGATTTCCATCAACATCGACCAACAGCAAACGATGCTCTCCGAGCCACTGCGCATTCTCCGCAGCATTCTGCACGACAAATTCCCGTTCACCGCGGTTCGTCTCGACCTCCCAATACGAGGTACCAAACTCGTTGCGTACTGACTTGATGCTTTCGATCGTCGACGTCAGGTAGCGACGGTCCAACTCCTCGTCGATAATCTGCCGCATCTGATCATCGACACCCTTCAGATCTGGAAGCATGCAGATTTCCTCATCCTTCGCATCCAAAAGACAGATGTAGTCCTGGGGATGGGAGAGAGGGGCAGCTCTGACAATCTTGATCCGCGTATAGGAACGATCCCCTTCCAGGGTGAGCCGCAGCATCCACGCTGGCTCTCTGAAGAGCTTGATTGTACTCAGGTCTACATCCTCAGGATGGGTGACCGTGATCGGCGTTACGGCGTGTTTCTTTGGGAATTTGCCATTCCCCTCTGCAGCATCCTGCTCACTCATGTGTCGTGCCTCTTCTCAGCATGGGTCTTTGGGATAAGCACAGCATTGCTGGTTCCCCGTGCAACGGTCAATCGCCAGGCGTAGTTGCACCGGTCGTTGTCGCGCCCGTCGAGGCCTGCTGCGTTTTCACGAGTTTGTAGAAGAATCCCTGTCGTTCCATCAATTGTGTATGTGTGCCCACCTCGACGATTCTGCCTTGCTCGAGCACAACAATGCGATCGGCACTACGCAGCGTCGACAATCGATGCGCGATGGCGAAGGTCGTCCTGCCCTGTACGAGGCGGGCAATCGCCTCCTGAATCTTCTTCTCAGTCGGGGTGTCGAGAGAGGATGTCGCCTCATCGAGAATGAGAATGCGTGGATCGTGAAGGATGGCTCGTGCGATTGCCAGCCGTTGCCGCTCTCCTCCGGACAGCTTGTTGCCCTGCTCGCCGACAATCATGTCATAGCCATCAGGCTTTTTGACGATGAACTCGTGGGCATTGGCAGCATGGGCAGCACGCAGTACGTCGTCGAAGGAGGCTCCAGGTTTGCCATAGGCGATATTCTGTGCGATCGACCCGTTGAACAGAAAGGACTGCTGCGCCACCAGGCCAATCTGGCTTCGTAAGTCCTCCAGGCGAATATCTCGTATGTCAATCCCATCGATTCGCAGCCGTCCTCGAGTGACGTCATAGAAACGACAGATCAACTGGATGAGCGTTGACTTGCCCGCGCCCGAACGCCCGACAAGCCCGATCATTTCCCCAGGCTTGACGACCAGGTCCGCATCCTTGAGCACCGGTTTTCCCGGATCGTAGCCAAAGAAGGCCCCATCGAACTCTACAGCTCCGTCGATTTTGGGGATCGGTGTCGCTTCTGGTTTGTCGAATGGTTCGCGACGCGCATCGATGACTTCGAAAATCCTCTCCGCACCGGCGTAGGCTCGCATCATGAACCCGTAAAAGTCTCCGAACCATTTCAAGGGCTGATAGAGCATCCAGATGAACGTGATGAATGTCATCAATTCACCTGGCGTCAGATCCTGATGCAGCACCTGCTGTCCACCGAAATACCAGACGAAGAATACGCCGAAGCTCATAAGGAAGTTCGTCACCATCCAGAACACGACCCACGTGCGTTCTGCCGAGACGCTGACGTCACGCAATTCCGCGTTGCGGCGATCGAAACGCGAACTCTCTCGCTGCTCCTGAGCGAAAGCCTTCACAATGCGAATACCACGTATCGACTCATTCAGGTGCGATGAGAGTCTCGACCACTTGGCAGACCAACGCTGCCAATAGGCTTCCATCCGCTTCCAGATCAGAGCTGAGCCGATGAGGATCGGTGGGACAGGCAGTAGCACCCACAGTGTCAATTCCCAACTCAAATAGGAGAGATAGCCGAGAATGAAGACAACCATGAGGAAGTTGTTGATTACATAGGGCATGTCGAAGATCAGGTAGATCTCCACCAGATCTGAGTCATTCGACATCCGCGAGATCAATCCGCCGACGCGGCGCTTGTCATAGAAGCGCAGGGGCAGATACTGGAAAGCCTTGTAGAGATCGGCGCGTAATTGCTCAATCGCGCGAAAACCAACCCATGTACCCACCCAGCGTCGCGACACCCAGGTGACCCAACGCAGGACGTTGACCGCCAACAGTACCAGCACAAGCCAGCCAAGCAGCGGCAGATTGGCCTGAGGTATCAGAACATCGTCGATGATGTACTGGGTGATAATCGGCGGCACAAGGTCTGCCATCGTCTCCAGCAGCAGGATGGTTAGCAGCCCCATCATGCGCCAGGGATACTTGAACATGTAGCGCAGCAGACGCCCCAGCGTATCGAGTTTGCGCAGGCACGCCGGGCAGACACCATCCTTCTCCGGCAAGATCCGATGACAACGCTCGCAGCGTGTTCGCTCGATCTGCGTTGGCAAATCTGGTGATTCACCGCCAGCCAACTGCTTCAGGCACTCAGACACTTCGGCGAACTTTGGCGCCAGGGTGTTTGAGTAGTAGACGCTGAGCGTGGCTCCATCGAGTCTCTCGATGCCCAGTCGCCCTCCACCTACCAGTGGCTCCGCTCGTGCCGTGCGGACTTGCCGCAGGTCAACGCTGACTACCGACGCTGTGTCTGCGGTTGCGGTTGCGGGCAGCAACAGCACGCGTCGATCCGTGACAACCAGCCAGGCTGCGGCAAAGGTGTGGCGATCTGCCATGTCAGTGGCGACCTGGATCACGGAGGCCTCTGCAGGATCCAGTGTTTCGGCGAGTCGCCTACCCACACTCAGGGGCAGATCCTCGAGAAGGGGCGCCGCCGGTGGGATCGTTGTGGTCGTCATATCTATCCCTTACTCGGCGATGGCGATAATCTTGGAGGCTTCTTGCTGCAACTCCACCAATTCGTGGAATTTGCCTTTGCGCTGCATCAACTCCGCATGCGTGCCCTGTTCGACAATGCGGCCGCCGTCGAGAACGATGAGTCGATCCGCATCGCGCAGCGTTGACAGGCGGTGAGCGATGGCGAAGGTCGTGCGGCCATCGACCATTCGGTGAATCGCCTGCTGGATCAGCCGTTCCGTTTCTACATCGACGGAGGACGTCGCCTCGTCGAGAATGAGGATGCGTGGATTGTGGAGCATGGCTCGGGCGATCGCGACACGTTGCCGCTCACCACCGGACAGACCGTTGCCCTGCTCCCCCACCTGGGTTTCATATCCATCCGGCTTGGCGACGATGAAGTTGTGGGCGTTGGCCAGGCGAGCTGCATCGATGATCTCGGCAAACTTCGCACCCGGCTTCCCGTAGCCAATGTTCTCAGCAATGGTGCCCGAGAACAGAATGGGGTCCTGCAACACGATGCCGATCTGTTTGCGCAGGTCGCGCAGATTGAGACGCCTTAGGTCGATCCCGTCGATTGAGATCCCACCGTGATCGACATCGTAGAATCGTGCAATGAGGTTGACGATCGTCGTTTTGCCCACCCCGGAGCGCCCGACGAGTCCGATCATCTCTCCCGCCTGAATGTCCATATCGATTTCGTTCAGTACGGGTTTGCTCTTGTCGTAGCCGAAGGTGACCTCGTCGAAACGGATATGGCCCGACATCTTCGGCAGTCTCTGCGCATGGACATCCTCGTACGATTCCGGCGCAGTATCGATGACTTCAAAGACACGCTCGGCCCCGGCAAAGGCCCTCGACATCCACGAGTTCACCTGGCCAAACCACTCCAGTGGGCCGTAGACCATCCACATATAGGAATAGAAAGCCAGTAGTGTGCCGAGCGTGAGTCGATCATCAATCACCTCTTCGCCGCCGAAATACCAAACGATGATGACGCCGAACCCGGTGAGGAAGGAGATCGTCGCAAAGAAGATGGTGCGATTCACACTCGTCTCGACGCCGATGTCTGTGATCTTGCGATTCAAAGCGCCAAAGGCATTGATCTCACGCTCCTGTTGGGCGAAAGCCTTGACGACGCGGATTCCGGAAAGAGCTTCTGCGACTCGATCCGTAAGATTTGACCACGTCTCACCCCAACGCGTGAAGAATCTGCGCATCCGTTTCCAGAATACGATGCTCCAGACAATGATGAATGGCACGGGAATGAGCGTATACAGCGTCAGTTCCCAGCTCATGTACAGCAGGAAACCGAGAATCCCGACGATCATCATTCCGTTGATCAATAGATAGGGGAGGCCGTCGACGAGGAAGTCCTGAAGTCGACCGGTGTCTCGGGTTACGCGAGACATCAGCGCCCCCACCTTGCGCTTGTCATAGAATTGCAGCGACAGCATTTCGAGTCGCTGATACAGTTGCGATCTGATATCTGCTGTCGCCTGTGCACCCAACCACGCGACGTTCCATCCGTGTACCCATTCGGCTGCCCAACTCACGACCCGGATTCCGATCAACGTCAGAACGAGAAAACCCAGCAACATGACTTTTTCGTCGAAGGTTGCTGGGTTGTCGGTCACCAGGACATCGTCAATGATGCGCCTCGTGATCAGCGGTGGGGCGAGCTCTGCCATCGTCGTCACGACTGAAGCCACGGCGAGGGTGACCGCCTTCCACCGGTAGGGAGAGATGTAGCCGGTGATGCGCTTCATCGTCGACCATTTCCGAATGCAGGCAGGACAGATCCCGTCCTTCTCGGGGAGTAGACGATGGCAATGCTGACAGCGCACCCGCTCGAGATGACCGTTGATGTGCAGAGCTTGATGCTTTCGCAGTTGCTCGATGCCCCGTGCAACCTCGGAAAATTTGGCTGCCTCTGTGCTCGTAAAGGCAACGACAAGGACTGGTTCTGCATGGCGCTCAATCAAGAGGTGCCCGCCACCGACGAGCACGTCTGTATGAGCCCGAATCACGTCGTCGATGGACGTGTCAACGACAGCCCAGGCACCTACCGTCTGCCTGGCGATGAGGATTCGATTCTGTGTAGCCGCGAGCCACTGATTGCCGTAGTGCAGCCCATCCGCCGCCATGTCAGCCTGAACACAGATCAGACGATGTGGATGTTCGGCCCCAGCCGCTGCGAGCAAAGACTCGACATGTAATGGCGGATCTTCCAGCAAACGCGGCGCTTGAATTGTCTTGTTGCTTGTCATGACGATCTTTGGTCTGGCGATCTGGTCTGGTGAGTTGGTTGATGGTGAAACGTCGTCGACCCGACTGCGCAATCGGGTCAGCGACGGCCGTTTTTGCTTGCGCCCTAGGGCTGACTAGGGTCGCGACGTCGACGGCGGTGACGGGCGAAGGGTGTTTCGATCTTGTACTGACGGCACAGTCGGCCAAAGGTACCTCCGGCGATACCGAGAGCCTTGCTGGCGTCAGCGTTGCTGTTATAGACCCGAGCTGCCCGCTCAAGCCAATCTCGTGGAACTTTCTGCATGGCGCGATCTCCTTCGTTACTACGTGCTGCGGTCGCACCGTCCGGTTCCTCGGCCCGGAGGCGGTTCCCGCGATTGCGATCGGGGCCCTTGCCCGTCTTAAACGGGGATCCCGTTGTAAAAACGGGGATCAACAAAAAAAGCGGCTGCTTGCTCTGTCCCGATCCTTCCAGAGCCTGCAGCCGCTCGTAAAAAAAAACGAGCCGTAGGGAGCGGATCCCTACGGCTCGAGTCTCTTGTGCGCTTTCGTGCGCAAACTCTCAACCTATAGGATCTCTTCCCGCTGCAGGCCGGCTACTCGGCTTAATCATGGTCGCTTTCTGCCTGACGTCAGTCATCATGACATCGACCATCATCCCTACCGGCCACATTGCTCGAGAACCGAACCCCTCGACATCCAGACATTCGACTCGTCCAGCAGCCCCACCGCCCAGCAAACTGGCATGCGTACCGATATGTGCCTCGGCAAGCTGGCCGGCCGCATGATATCCGGCAGGGGTAAATCTGGCCTGGTGCTGATGGCCAGTGCTGTTGATCGAAATGCGGTTCATCATCATTCCGTATGGGAATCCACCATGGTTGTGCGGTGGAGGGTTAGAGTGGCTGATCTCGGTGCAATTCTGCTGCGGTAACATGTAGAGTCGGCGGCTATTCTGTCATCGCCTTCAACGACGTCCAAACTATCCGGGGCGCAATCACAATGTCAAGAGAAAAGTCCGAACTCTTTCAATAGCGGGCCCGATCCGTATATTTTGTGGTTCTTCCGTGTCGGAAGCTACCTGTCCGGCATGGACATAAACTTGCACCTCCCCATCCCGAACGAGCGCCGTGCCAGCCCCAGATTCATCCGCCCAGAAACGTGACGACGATGCGATTGATCGCCATAACGTTCATATAATCAAATTGTTAAAGGATATCGACTTCGAATCCATGGAAGCCGATAAGACACTTGAATGGGCGGCGGAGTCCATCGGCGCAGGACGTGTAGTACTCAACACAAGCTTGCAGATGGCTGGGGTTGCTATGATCCACATGGCAACGAATGCGGGACTGGGAATTCGCATTGCCACGCTCGATACCCTGCGCCTGCCACCCGAGACCTACTCATTTCTGCACGAGATTGAGGAGCGCTACGGCATCAACATCGAAGTGTGCACGCCAGATGCCGAAAAAGTTGATCGGATGGTGCGAAGATTTGGCGAATTTCTCTTCTTCGATGGCAAACATCTGCAGGATCACTGCTGCAAAGTGCGCAAGACGGATCCAAACAACGAATTGCTCAAGACCGCCGACTGTTGGATCTCCGGCCTGCGACGTGACCAGTCAACCTTGCGGGAGCAGACACCGAAGGCAACGTCCGTCACCGAGCACGGTTCGAAGCGCCGGATTCTCAAGCTGAATCCCATGGCGGACTGGACCCAGGAACGTCTGCAGTCCTATGTCGATGAGCATGATATTCCTCAGCATCCGCTGTATGCCCAGGGGTATCAAAGTATCGGTTGTGTCATTTGCTCTACGCCAACACTCTCGGGCGAGGATGCGCGTGCCGGTCGCTGGCGCTGGTTCAATAACTCGGATGAACTCTCCGCAGAGGATGCCAAGGAATGTGGCCTGCACATTCCGATGTACAACATCTGAATTGCAGATCTCGCCTCCGCCGTCGCACCGGGCGACGGCGTTTCAGGGCCTTGCCGCGGAGCCTTCCTGAGGCGTTCACTCCTTAAGGTGACAATCCGGCGACAACGTCGCGAAAGATCTCGCCACGTTCGGCATAGTCACGAAACATCCCAAAACTTGCGCAGCCTGGAGCCAGTAGCACGACGCCACCCGCCGGCACCAGTCGACGTGCGACGCCGACTGCGATCTCCATGCCCGCCGCAATTGCCACGGGTCCCTGATATCCCGCAAGCGCCGCAGCATCTGCGATGCGTTGTCCTTCTTCACCTAACAGAACAACCGCCGTCGCATGCTGTGCCAATGCCCGGCCCAGTGCTTCATACTCCGCTTTCTTGCTGGCCCCCCCGGTGATCACAACGAGGGGCCGATCGTTATACGCTTCGATGGCAGCGGCGGCGGCAACTGGTGTTGTTGCGAGGGAGTCGTTCACAAAAAGCACACCGTCAACGGTGCTTACCTCTTCCAGTCGATGAGGAAGTGGATTGAAACTTCGCAGACCCGCCTCGATCTGCTGCGCCTCGGTACCGAGAAGCACGGCAGCTGCCGATGCGACACAAGCGTTGGCGACGTTGTGCAGACCTCGGACCCCAATCGCTTCCACTGATGCCAGAGACCGATTTTCTTGATCTGAGCACCAACGAATCATGCCATCCTCAATCCATGTTCCTGTGGTTGGCACCAAAGAGGACGCCGTCGCAGTAACCAGTCTCGATTGTCCTCGATTGGCGACCCGGCTCGCTGTGTCGTCGTCACCGACACAGACCGCCCAATTCTCCGATCCATGGAAACGACAGACCGACGTCTTCGCTTCGACATACTCGGCTCGATCCGCATGGACATCGAGATGATCCACATCGATGGCGAGCACGATGGCTGCGTCTGGACTTCGTGTGAGGTCCTGCAGCTGGAAACTCGACAGCTCGAGAATCACGATGTCTGATGAGTTGAGTTCGTCCAAAAAACCAACAGGTGGGATGCCGATATTTCCAGCGAGTCGGCAGTCACGACTGGCAGCGCTCAGAATGGACGCCAACATCGTTGCCGTGGTCCCCTTCCCCTTGGTCCCGGTGATACCAACGACGAAGGCTGGGCAGCGCTCGAGGAACAGCTGTGTCTGACTGGTGACGAGCGTCGACGATCTTCGTAATTCAACAAGCAATGGGTGCAACGCGGGGATACCAGGAGAGCGGAAGACAACGTCGAACTCGTGGAGATCCTGCAGATAGTCTTCACCAAGATTCCAAGTATCGACAGCCGAAACCCATTTCTCGTTGGCCGCACTGCAAGCGGGATTGGCATCGCAGATGGTGAAGGTACGATTGTGCACCGCGAGCCACGCAGCCAGGGCGCGATTCTCCACACCCAGACCGAGCAAGGCCAACCTGCCCTCGGGTACTTCGTTCTTCGTCACCAGGAACCCTTCACTTGGTGACATACTCAAAGAGTGTGTCGATCAGGTGACCGAAGACCGACCATCGAACGACTTCGTAGCCATGTGAGTTTTCGCGCGGATAACCGATGGTCGCGCAACGCGGAGCGGCACCAATCTCGAGTACACCTGTCGCGTCCGATGCGGCTGCCGCATAGACGGCGTACTGCAACTGCGTTCCCGCCGCAGTCGCCGCCGCTGCCAATTCACCAATGACACCCTGATGAAAGTGGGCACCACGATCCTTCGACCACGTCGCCGGCCGGCCGTCGAGGGTTAGCTGTGTCCCTGCCGGCATGGGGGACGAATCCACGGCGATGAACGTTTCCACTGCGTTCCGGTGCGCCCATCCTTTGGCCCCCAGCAGTCCACCCTCTTCCTGGACCATGAAGCATAGATTCAGCGGCGATGTGGGCCGCACCTTCTCATGCAGCATTCGCCGCAACAACTCGATCAAAACGAGACTGCCGCCTCGATTGTCGAATAGCCATGCGGAAACCAGAGGATCCTCTGCTGGACCAAACAGCGTTGGCCCCCGCATGTGGGCCGCCCGAACCGCGCACGTTCCAACACGGACCCCGCGTTGCTGTAATTGCTCACGCGTAAGTCCGGTCAGCAGGCGGGTGTCTCGCCATGTGATACCTCGTTGGCCGGAGGCAAACTGCGTGATCGGATCGGTGGGGTCATTCGTATGCCCTGAGCCGAAACTCAAGTGTGCCGGCACCAGCTCATCCCCGTCGGCGACCAATGTGACGGGTCCTTCGCCGATCTTCCAGGGATGTAAGCCACCGGTCCGCTGGATCCGCAGGCTGCCATCATCATCGATGGCTGTCACCACCATGCCTATTTCGTCCATGTGACTCGCCAGTGCGATGCCCGGTCTTTCTTGCTCCCCAGGGAGTTCCACCCACAGATTGCCCTGCGCATCCGTTTGGGGTGTTGCGCCCAAGTCTTCGATCTGGCGGGCAAGAAAGGCTGCCATCCGCTCTTCTCTTCCAGAGGGACATGGAATCGGCAGTAGCTGGCAAAACAGTTCGTAGAACGGTAAATCTGGCATCTGGCTTCTCCTGGTTTCCATCGGTCAATCTACACACGTAAGGGCTGTGGTTGCCACGACGGTCGCTGATACCGATTCTACACCGTCATGGCACTGACAATCATGCGCACCGTACGTCCCAGTCCGACGTGGCAAGATACTCTCATCAGCGTGAGCGAGGGCCAACGCATGGTCTTCGATACAGAGGAAGTCTGGTCTCCTGACATGCGTGACCAGATTGTCTGGTGTGGCGCAGATGGAGTCTACAAACATGCCGCGGGCGACGGCTATCTGTTGCCCGGTGCCAATGTGGGTTGCCTGGTGGCCCGCATCGGTGATGGACCGGTCTTTGCCGTCGGTGCTCGCCACGACCTGTTCGCCGATCGAGGGGGCACGTTGTTTCTGGCAATGAATGACCATCCCGATTTCAACTGCCAGGCAGGAAAAGTCGTGGCCCAGGTAATCCTCTTCGACCGCGACTGAACACCAGGCAGAGAGTGGCGGACGCCGTCAGCGCAGACTCCTCGGCAGACGACGACGGACCGGTCGTAGATGGGCCGGTCGTAGATGACGACGAACAGGTCGTTGATGACGAACAATGGTCGCAGGCCGTGGAGATCCATTTGCGGCGCATCGCTCCGTCTCTGCTCCCTGGGGGTGCTGCAGTACAGACCGTTGATCTGTTAGCACCGGATGTCTGGTTGCTGCACCTCGACGATGGTGGTTGTGTCGTAGCCAAACACCAATTCTACGGGCTGCTGACCCGCAACGAATCTTTCGATCTATTACAGACTGAACTCGATGTGTTGAGATACCTGCGAAAGTCCGGGGCCAGTGTTCCTGTACCTTTCGGTATCGACCCGGATGGCCAGTTCATTTTCCTCGAATTTCTTGGCAACCGCACGCTCCTCGATGCGCTTGAAAAAACGGGTACTGCCGGATCCATCCGGGGCGTCATAACACAGCAGCTGTACATCGAACAGTTGCTTGCCAACACGTCCGCATGGCGTGACCGAGTGATACCCGGTGGCCGTCGCCGGGACCTCGCGCGTTCCTGGAAGCGTGTGGAAGCGATCGCCTTACGAGGACTTACTGAAGCTTCAGCGACCATGGGATCATCGCACAAGATGGAAATGCTCATCCCCCTCGTGCGCGGCTTGCACGAAATGGTGGGCAGAACGCCTCCGGTCCTTGGCGCCACTGATTACCAACCACGAAATGTCATGTGTCTCGAAGGCGGACGAGTGGCCTTCCTGGAGCTTGGGAAGCTTGGTTGGGACTGGACCGAACGACGTGCTCTTCAGTATACTACGCCCCTCGAAAGTAACAGTCTGCCGCTTACAGCGAAGCGAGAATTCCTGCAGGAATTGGTCGCTTCTTTTCCAGACCATGCTGCCCGCCGCACACTCGACATACATCACCTGTTCTTTCGCCTCGTGCTCGCCGCCCAGGATCCACGAAAGGCCGATCTCGAGTTGCTACTTCTGCCCCTCAGTGATGAACCAGCGATGGCGAGCTTTCGCCATCATCTGAACGATTCCTGCCCACGGGTTGGTGTATGAGTGACGGTGCTACCGAGGATGCAACGTGATGGTTGACGACACGCCACGCAGACGCAAGGTGCGAGAGATTCAGGCCGTCGTCGCTGAGGTCCGCGATGAGACACATGACGCGGCGAGTCTGCTTCTCGACATTGGTGCCGAAGAGCGCGACTACAAAGCAGGTCAGTTTATCACGATCGACCCTCACCAATTTGGTTTCCTCGAGCAGGTCATCGCTTATCTCGAAGAGATCAAGGGTGGCCGCGAAAAACCCCGCGCCTATTCCATGGGCTCTGCCCCGCACGAGCCGCATATCCTGATTACGGTCAAGGAAGAACGCTTCTGGCCAGGTGAGTCGAAGTATCCACCTGTTTTGTCACCGCCATTGAGTCGACACTGTCCGCCCGGTACGGAACTCACCATCAGCGGCTTTACTGGGCCCTACACATTGCCAGAGGACGTGACACAGAAGGCGGATACGATCCTGCACCTGTGCGCTGGCTCAGGGATCGTGCCGAATTTCGGCCTGATGAAGGATTCCCTGCATCGCGGCGATGGCTTGCGCCACATTCTACTCTACAGCAGCAAGACACGCGGTGACATCTTCTACTACGAGCAATTTGCTGCGTTAGCAGCAGCTCATCCCGAACGCCTGTCGATCGTTCACAGTCTGACCCGAGAAGACCCTGTCGATGTTCATCCTGCCTCGCGAAGGGGGCGGATCGATGCGGATCTGATCGCAACTCATATAAGAGACCTGAGCCGCTGCCTCGTCTATTGTTGCGGCCCCGGTGTGCTGCCTTGGGAGCGCAAGGAGGCGCGCGCCGCAGGAACTGAACCTGCACCGAAATTTGTGGAGACGATGATTAACATTCTTCATCAATTGGGATTCGAAAAGGGTCAGATCAAACAGGAAAGCTGGGGTTAGTATGAAACTGATCGTACAGATCCCCTGCCTGAATGAGGAAGAAACCCTGGCAGCAACACTGGCAGACATTCCACGACAGGTGGATGGTATCGACCAGGTCGAGGTCCTCATCATCGATGATGGGTCCACAGACAACACGTCCCAGGTGGCGCGCCAACATGGGGCAGACCACATCGTTCGCTTTGCTCAGAATCGAGGCCTCGGACACGCCTTTAAGGCGGGTTTCGATACAGCGCTGAAACTGGGCGCAGATATCATCATCAACACTGACGGCGACAATCAATATTTCGGCGGGGATGTGGCGACACTCGTACAACCGATCCTCGAGCAACGCGCCGATCTCGTGATCGGCGATCGCCGCACCGGTGGTATCGGACACTTCTCCTTCTTCAAGCGCATCCTGCAGACCTATGGCAGTCGCGTGATCAGCCGTCTGGGAGGCCTCGACATTCCGGATGTGGCTTCCGGCTTTCGAGCCTATACGCGGGAGACGGCGCTACGGATCTCCATGTTCACAGACTTCGATCACACCGCCGAGCACGTCGTGCAGGCAGGGCAGGATCGCTGGGCCGTCGTCGTCGTCCCGATTCGCACCAATCCGAAGGCGCGCGAGTCTCGGTTGTTTTCGAACATTGGCGAATTCGTTCTGAAGTCCGGTTCGATCTCACTGCGGACGTATGCCCGCTACAAGGGGCTGAAGATTTTCGCCTCGTGTGGAGCTGCCGCCTTCACTGTTGGATTCGCACTCGGCCTTCGCTTCCTCTACTACTTCCTGTTTACGAATGAGGGCCTGCTGCATGTCCAGTCGGTGATCCTGTCCGCCGTGTTGCTGTTGGCAGGATTTCAGATGTTTCTCACGGGAATCATCGCCGATCTGATTGCGACGAATCGGGCCCTGATGGAGGATTCCCTGACGAGAATCAAGAAATTGGAACTGGGGGGCGAAGACTCAGGGGCCTGAGTTCGAAGACTCAGGGGCCTGAGTTCGAAGACTCAGGGGCCTGAGTTCGA
>JABJJN010000072.1 GCA_018660835.1 Gemmatimonadota bacterium
CGAAGACTCAGGGGCCTGAGTTCGAAGACTCAGGGGCCTGAGTTCGAAGACTCAGGGGCCTGAGTTCGAGGACGCAGAGTTGTGAAACTAGGACCTAGCTGTGGTTTGCCGACTTTGTCGGCCGCAGAATCTCCGATGCAGGACATTCAATTTTCATAGACTGATGCGTCGTTGGATGATCGAACACCACCTGTGCTGCGTGTAGATGGTATCCAAGATCGCCCGGTAGGGGTACGCGCTGGTTAGGCCCTGTCTTAGGCGGATGGCCACCAATTTGGTAGAATGGCTCCCCCACCAGGGGATAGCCGGCGACGGCGAGATGAATTCGTATCTGATGCGGCCGACCCGTGGGGATCTCGACTTCCACCAACGTCGCTGAGTCTCGCTCCCGTGATTCGATGACGCGGATGTGAGAGATCGACTTCTTGCCACCAGCGACGGCGGCATGGACGGTACCCATCCCCGGATACGCAACGGCGCCGATCTCCTGATCGACACTGAATTCGTTGGGAAGTCCGACGCCCTGAGCCAGGGCAGCATAGATCTTCTTCATCTTGCCCGTGCTCAAATCCTCGGACAGACCGCGGCGCGCGGCATCGGTCCGGGCGAACAGAACGATGCCCGATGTCCCGCGACCCAGTCGGTGAACAGGGGCAAGGTCCGCTCCAAGACGCTCCTTCACCACATGCAGCAGGGTGTTTTCAAGAAATTGCGCTGCAGGCAGCACCTGCAACCCACTCGGCTTCTCTACTGCAACCAGGTCGTCATCCTGATAGAGAACGCTGAAGTCTCTGGGCGCAGAAGGCTCATCCCAAGGCGGACGATGGTATTTCAGACTCGAGCCTGCCAGCAAGACAGTATCGATCCCACAGGGACCGTCACCTAGATGGATCTGTCCCGCCTCGAGTCGCCGTGACCACGTCTGCCGATCCGAATGTCTGTATTTTTCCACATAGAAATCCAGCACCGTGCAGCCAGCTCGAATCGAGGTGATGTGGTCGACGTAGACCCAACCTCTATTGCGCCGGGTCGTCCAGACAGACGTCGGCGCATCTGACGGATTGGCGGAATCGATTGACGAGGTCGGTGCCACGAATTAGTTTTTATTCACAAATTGTGAATATTTATTCATTTTGTCAGCCGTGAGATTCAGCATGAACAAGCCACGTGTGTATATCGATGGTCAGGAAGGTACAACGGGACTTCGTATCCGCGAACTACTGGCAGCACGCAACGATCTCGACGTCATGCTCATCCCAGTGGAGCATCGGAAAGACGACGAGGTGCGCCGGCAATATCTCAACGACGCGGACCTGGCGATTCTCTGTCTTCCCGACGAGGCTGCTGCCGCAGCAATTGGTATGGTGACACCGAGCGCCGGGACGCGGATCATCGATACGAGCACCGTCCGCCGTGTGAGCGAGGATTGGGTGTATGGTGTGCCAGAGTTGTCTGCTCAACAGCGTCAGGCGATTCGGGTAGCCGATCGCGTCGCCAACTGTGGCTGCTATCCCGTGGGGTTTTTGCTGGCAGTGCGTCCGTTGATCGAGGCAGGATTGCTGGCCGACGATGTGGCGCTGACGATCAATGCAGTGTCAGGGTACTCTGGCGGCGGTCGCAGGATGATCGAGGACTATCAATCTCTCCCGCCGGGAACGGAGGGCGATGGCGCAAGACCACTGTGTCTGTATGGCCTGGACGGCGCTCACAAGCACATGGCTGAGATGTGTGCCTTCAGTGGAACATCGACGCCTCCTCTCTTTGTGCCCTCTGTAGACCACACGTTCTGTGGCATGCTCACGAGCACACCGATCCCCGCAACCTTGTGGAAGGGCAACGTGGATGCTGATGCGATCTGGGATGTGTTGAGAGACCGCTATACAGAAGAACCTTTCGTGCGTGTCGTAGCGCCTGGCGACAATGCCGAACACCTGCGTGACGGAAGGTATCTCGACCTGAGTGAGTGCAATTTCACCAATCGACTGGATCTGTTCGTTTTCGGTGATCCACAGGTGGGATTCGTCTTGGTTGGTCGGCAGGACAATCTGGGCAAGGGAGCCTCAGGCAATGCGGTGCAGTGTCTGAATCTGATGATCGGCGCCGAAGAGACGACGGGGCTGACAGACGGCCTGGACGGCTGACATCGATACGAGCACCGTGCAGATCACAGATAGTCATTGCCATCTGGAACAGTTCCCAAACCCAGAGGTGGTGCTGGCGCAGGCAAGTGCCGAGGGTGTGAGTCGCGTGGTCACCATGGGCCAGGACGAATCGTCTATGCGGCAAGCACTGCAACTTGCCCATCTTTTTCCACAGGTCCTGGCAGGGATCGGCATCCACCCCGTTCATGTGGTCACCCTGTCAGCAGAACAGCTGGCCGCCTCTCTAAGATTTCTTGAGGACCATGCGGCGCAGGCGGACCAAATCGGTGAAACAGGACTAGATCACAAGTGGGCCGTCGATGATCAGCAGCAGGAAGCCCAACTACGGATGCTCGAACGCCACTTCGAGATTGCCACACAGCACCGGTTGCCCGTCAACCTGCACTCGCGCCGCTGCCTTCGGCAGGTGATGGATGCAGCCATTGCCTTCCATCGTGACACAGGTCTGCATGCCCAGTTGCACTGGTTCACCCAGTCCGTCAAACTGATACGCCAGACGAACGCCGCAGATATTTTTGTTTCTGCGGGCCCCTCCGTCCTGTATGACGAACAAGCGGCGACAGTGGCGTGCGCAATCGAGGATCACCTTCTGCTACTGGAGACAGACGCACCCGTGGAGATAGGTGGCGTTCCGGGGCATCCGCAACGAGTGCGTGAGGTACTCGGGAAACTCGCAACACTCAAGGGCGTCACACAGAAGCAGCTGGCGCAGCAAACGGAGGCGAATTTTTTGCGTTTCCTTGGGCATGCGGAGACGGACTAAAGGCCTTACGTCTTCGTTGACACTCCTGCCAGATCGCCTTATCCTAAAGTGTTCTAAGTCCTTGTTTCTCCCTCACTTCCTTGCTGTTACTTCCCTTTCTGTGGAGACCATCCGTGAGGCGGATCTGCGTGATGGGTACCGGCTATGTCGGACTCGTCTCGGGTGCCTGTCTGGCTGACTTCGGCAATGTCGTTGTCGGTGTCGACATCAACGAGCAGCGAGTAGATCTGCTACGCTCGGGTAAAGTGCCCATCTATGAACCAGGTCTAGAAGAACTGGTCACCCGCAATCGAGATCGCGGCCGGCTTAATTTTTCCGCCGACGTCGCCTTCGCCATCAAGTCCTCCGAGATCGTCTTCATTTGCGTCGGCACACCATCTCAGCCTTCAGGTGAAGTCGATATGTCCTTCGTACACAGCGCCGCGCGCACCATTGGCCAGTACATGGAGGACTACAAGATTGTCGTCAATAAGAGCACCGTACCCGTGGGAACGGGTGACGAGGTCGAGCAGATCATCCGCCAGGTTCGACCGGATGCCGATTTCGACGTCGTGTCCAACCCCGAGTTTCTGCGAGAAGGTTCAGCGATCGATGACTTCATGCATCCTGACCGTGTCGTGATTGGGGCTGGCAGTCAGCGTGCGATGGAGGCAGTCATCGATATCTACCGGCCACTGTATCAGGCCGATGTGCCAATGGTACTGACAGGCATTGAATCAGCGGAGATGATCAAATACGCCTCCAATGCTCTGTTGGCAGCAAAAATTTCGTTCATCAATGAAATTGCCAGTGTCTGCGAGGCCTACGGTGCAGATGTGACCGCCGTCGCCCGTGGCATGGGGCTCGACGAACGCATCGGTCCACGCAACCTGTCAGCAGGGGCTGGGTATGGGGGCAGTTGTTTTCCGAAGGACGTGCAGGGACTGGCTGCAACGGCCCGTCGTGGTGATGTAGAGGCACCATTGATTCAGGCAATCGATACGAGCAATGTGCGGCAACGCCGTCGGATGGTCGACAAACTGCAGGCGATGGTCGGTGACTTTGATGGCAAGACGATCTGTCTTCTGGGTCTGGCCTTCAAGCCCGACACTGACGATATCCGTGAGGCACCGGCTTTGGAGATGATTGCCGCCCTCGTATCGGCGGGCGCCACCGTTCAGGCATACGATCCGGCGGCGATGGCGCACAGCCAGGCAGAGCATCCCGAACTGGTCTGTTGCGACGACCCCTATACAGCAGCACAAGACGCTGATGCCGTCGTCTTGATGACCGAATGGAATGAGTTCCGCAACATGGACCTGCCGCGCATTCTCGACCGTGCAGCGGCACCGAAATTTCTCGATTGTCGCAACATCTACGATCCGCAGGAGATGGCCGCCCTTGGTTTTGAGTATGTGAGCATCGGTCGCGTGTCTCGACGCCCTGGCGACGGACTCGAGGAGAATTCCTCGTGGATGGTTCCAGGGCGATTCTCCCCGATTCGAACTTGATCAAGCAGGAGTCAGATCTTTGAGCAAGACGTTGTTGGTCACCGGTGGCAGTGGATTTATTGGCAGCAACTTTGTTCGCTACTATCTCAACCGGTATCCCGATGACCGTATCATCAACCTCGACAAGCTGACGTACGCCGGAAATCCCGCGAACCTCAGCGACTTCGACGATGACGATCGGTATCGTTTCGTCCATGGTGACATCTGTGATGTCGAATTGGTTGAGTCCCTCGTTGCAGATTGCGACGGCGTGTTCAACTTCGCTGCCGAGAGTCATGTCGATCGGAGTATTCTCGGCGGTGCAGAATTTGTGCAGACCGATGTCTATGGCACATACGTGCTGTTGGAAGCGGCGCGAAAGCACGAAGTCGAGAGATTCCATCAGATCAGCACCGACGAGGTCTATGGCTCACTGACAGAAGGTGCATGGGACGAGGGGTTTCCTATGGAACCACGTAATCCTTATTCAGCGAGTAAGGCGAGTGCAGAAATGCTGGTTCGCGCCTACCATATTACCCACGGGCTGCAGACGGTGGTCACTCGCGCGTCTAACAACATTGGCCCTTATCAGTACCCGGAAAAGCGCGTGCCTCTCTACATCACCAATGCCATCGACGATCAGCCCCTGCCGGTGTATGGCAATGGGCTGCAAATACGCGACCATCTATTTGTCGACGATCACTGCAGCGCCATCGATCTCGTCTTCCATGAGGGCGTCGCCGGCGAGGCGTATAATGTGGGTGGAGAAAACGAGGCCAATGGCGTTGAAGTTGCACGCGCCATCCTTGATCAATTGGGCAAGCCTGAGTCTCTGCTGCAATTCGTGGAAGACCGAGCAGGACACGACCAGCGCTATGCATTGAACTCGGGCAAGGTGCGCCAATTGGGTTGGCAACCTGCAGTCGATACCGAGGAATCGATGCGGCGCACCATTCAGTGGTATGTAGACAACGAGAGCTGGTGGCGTGATATCAAAGCCAGCGACGACTACCTGGCTTATTACAAGCGTCAGTACGGAGAACGACTGAAGTGAAACAACGATGGATACGAGCAATGTCTCGGACGAGTTTCCTGAGTGGCTGGCTGGCGATCGCTATGGTCAGCACCAGTGTTGCACAGGATTTGGAAGAGCTCGTAGATGAGAGCGAGCGTCAGGAAGCCGAGATTCGGCGGATTCCCGGGACGGAAACGCCCGGATTGATGCCGGAGGGGATGGACAGTCGCTTGCGTCTGCCCGAGGGCGATGATGTGCAGAGATTGCGCATCGCCCAAGATCGGCAAATCGACCCGGATGCCTATATCGTGGGTCCTGGGGATGTATTGCAGTTGTATATCTGGGGCGAATTCGACCAGGATATTCCGTTCGAAGTCAATCCTGAAGGCCAGGCCCTGGTGCCTACGATTGGCACCTTTGAGATCGCCGGTGGGAATCTGACACAAGCGAAGCAGATCATCATCGACGCGGCCCGTGAGAAATATCCGAGTGTGGATATCTCGCTGACTTTGCAGAGTATGAGATTCTTCACCGCCTATGTGACAGGCGCCGTACTCAAGGGCGAAGGGGCACACGTCATCTCACCGGTCACGCGGGTGTCTGATATCATCGATCTCGCTGGCGGTTTCCTCGATGATTTTCAGGGAACCGAGCGCGACGAAACAGGCACTGGACAGCAAGTCACCCGACTACTGGCGCTGACCAAACAGCCGACGGCGCGCAGATCAGTAAGGATCCTGCATCAGGATGGGTCCTACGACGAGGTCGACCTCGCCATGTTCAGGTCGACGGGAGATATCGAACAGAATCCTTATGTGCGTATGGGCGATGTCGTCCATGTCGGCTTCCGCAACGACCAGATCTTCGCCTATGGATCGGTGAACGAAGAGGGGGCACAGGAATACCGCCCCGGAGATACGGTCGGTGATTTGCTGCGACTCGCCCAAGGTGTCGCGGGCAGTGCGCCCCTCGCCCATGCAGAAATTTGGCGCTTTGCGGCAGGGTCGGATTCGATCGTCGTCATCCCTCTCATCCAGGAAGAGGTGGATCGCCTGCATACGAGCGACGAGATCGCGCATGTACCGCTCATACCGAAAGACATGCTCTTCATCCGCACACGCTCAGACTGGCAGCAAACTCCGACGGTCCACGCCCACGGAGAAATTCGCTACGTCGGTAGATACCGAATCGTTGAAGGCCAGACACGAATTCTCGATTTTCTGGAAGGCGCCGGTGGCCTGACAGACAGAGCGAATCTGTTGGAAGCGCGAGTGATCCGCACAAAGTATCGCGCCATCGAAGACCCCGAACTCGTACGCCTGCAAGCCGTCGTGCAAGCGACAGGCCTGGCAGACTTGAGTCCTGAGGAACGCGCCTATTTGAAGACCAAAGAACGCGAAGAGAAGGGTCGACTTGCCGTCGATTTTCAGCGCTTGCTGGCGGGCGATCCGATACAGAACATCCTGCTGGAAGGTGGTGACGTGATCCATGTTCCACAGCGCCGTTCCACCGTCAGCATGAGCGGTCAGTTCCTCAAACCGGGGTTGCTCGATTTCGAGGAAGGTCGTCGGGCCGCATACTACCTCGAGAGAGCTGGCGGCTTTGCCTTTGACGCTGACAAGAGTGGTGCTCGCCTTATTCGTGCCCGCACGGGTCAGAGAGAGGCGTATCACCGCAATCTGGTCGTTGAACGAGGCGACGAGATCTGGGCACCGGAAAAGGAATACCGTGATTGGTGGGGCCTCGTGCAGGGCACGATGCGCACCACTGCTGAAGCATTGACTCTTATCCTCCTTGTGCGCGCCATCTGACTATGACACAGACCAACGAACGCCAAGACGTCAGTATTCTCGATTTGATCGCTGCCCTCATCGCAGGTCGCCGATTGATTCTCGTGGGCACTCTCATTGTCAGCATCGCCACAGGCTGCCTGAGTCTTCTATTGGAAGATGAATATGAGAGCGTCGTACAGTTGTTGCCGCCAAAGGAGGCGAAGAAAGGGTTCGGTTTTGCCGACCTCCTGTCCGCCTTGCCGATTCCGTCCTTGCGACTGGGAGAGAAGGGCACACCAGCGGATATCTTCATCGCCATTCTCAAGAGCCCGACCATGCGTCGGCAGATGGTCGAACGCTTTGATCTGAAGACCGCCTACCAGACCGATAGTGTGGAAGAGGCCATCGAGGCCTTGGAACAGCACACGGAGATCGGCAAGAGTGAGGAAGGCACGATCATGATCGGCGTGACGGATCGTGATCCGCAACGTGCCACGGACATGGCCAATCAGTATGTGAACTATCTCGACACGACGAACCAGCAGTTGTCGAAGGAATCGGCCAGTGAACGATTCGAGTTCATCTCGCTCCTCGAAGCTCAGGAAGAAGTCAAACTTCAGCGGCATATGACGACCCTGCAGGTCTTCCAGGAAGAGCACAACGCGATCTCACTGGAAGATCAGGCTCGAGCGACGATCCGTACGGCAGCTGAGATGCAAATGGCCGCTATGGAGCTGGTGATCAAGCGCCTCAGCCTGATGCAGTCTGGCTTCGGCGAGAGTCATCCCGATGTGCGCCGACTGGAGAAGGAAGCGCAGAATAGACAGTTGGCTCTTCGCTATTTGCGTGACGGCGACGCATCCGTGATGAATCCCGCCGGCGAGGATCACCTGTCGCAAGTATTTGGCTCGGAGAATCTCTTCCTGCCATTGCGTGATATTCCCGGCGTGTCGCAGGAATACGCCAACATAGAGAAGGATGTTCTGGTTCAGGGCGCTCTGATGAAGATGTTGTTAGAGCAGAAGGCTGAGTCACTCATCGAGGCAAGCAACACGACGTCGACAGTGCAGGTTCTCGATAACGCGGCGGTGCCAGAAAAACCGTCGGGCCCAAGGCGCTTGCTGATGGTTTTGATTGCTGCGACCCTGAGTATGTTTGCATCGATCTTCTATGTGCTGACGGCGACGTATGTCGCCGCTCTGCGCGCTCGTTGGCGGGCGGAATACAGTTCACACCTGGCTTCCCGATGAGCACCACGATCCAAGTGCGCGTTGTGTACTCGGGTACCGTTGGGCTGCCCGCGTATGAGACGTTGGACAGTGCCGGTATGGACCTACGGGCACTCCTGCAAGAGCCTCTCGAGCTTTCTGCTGGGGAACGAGCATTGATTCCGACAGGGATGAAAATCGAGATCCCTCGTGGCTTCGAAGGCCAGGTACGACCACGCAGTGGTCTGGCACTCAAACGCGGACTGACCGTCCTGAATGCTCCGGGCACGATTGACGCCGACTATCGTGGCGATGTTGGTGTGATTCTGGTCAATTTGTCGACGGAGACACAGACCATCGATCCCGGTGAACGTGTGGCGCAGTTGGTCTTCGCCCCCGTCACCAGATGTGAGTGGCAAGCAGTCGATGAACTGGGTGATACCCAACGTGGCGAGGGCGGTTTCGGCTCGACGGGTCGTTCCTGAATTCTTAGCCCCCCGCCATGGCGGGCAGAAAATGAACCTCGCTGTCAGGTGCCACTTTTCGACGTAGGCCCTCAACTGAGATCTCACCATCGACTGACACAGCGATGTCGTGGCGAATTCGGTCCCGTTCCGTATCGATAATACGTTGCTGTAGCCCGGGAAACCGGGCCTCCAACGCCTCAATCACCTGTCGCACCGTCTCGCCGCCAACATCAACCTGCTGCTGCCCAGCCGTCAGTTTCTCTCGCCACGGTGCCGGGATCCAGACCATTGGCATATGACCCTCGCTATCCGGCGGCCGTTGAGAGCGAGTCACCCATGGCTGCCAGAATGCGATCTGGGCGCAGGGGCAATACATCCATCTGTATGCCAACCGCGTTCTGCACTGCCGCGGCCACAGCGGCAGGCGGGGGCGCAATGGACGCCTCGCCGACACCACGCACACCATAGGGATGACCAGGATTCGGTACTTCGACAATGATCGTCTCGATCATTGGGAGATCGAGACTCGTGGGCATGCGATAGTCGAGGAAGGTCGAATTTGCCATCCGACCCTGACTCGTGTAGGCGTATTCTTCGTTGAGAGCCCAACCGATGCCCTGCACGCTACCACCTTGCATCTGGCCCTCGACATAACTGGGATGAATCGCCTTGCCCGCATCCTGGATGACGGTAAATCTGAGGATCGTAACCTTGCCTGTCTCTGGATCGACCTCCACATCAACGATATTGGCCGCGAAAGAGCCGCCCACACCGGTGTCGGGGTGGACGGTCGCTCGTCCAACAACAGGCCCGCCAGTATCCTCGAGTTCCGCTGCGAGATTCTTAAAAGTGGATTCTCTTGAGCCGTCGGTGGCGCGGAAGATTCCGTCCGCATATTCAACTTGCCCTGGCATCAACTCCCAAAGGATCGTGGCTCGTTCGATCATCTGGCGCTTGACGTCCTCAGCGGCCTCGTAAGCGGCCCAACCGGTCGCATAGGTAACGCGACTTCCACCCGTCACATCTGTGTAGCCAATGGCACTGGTATCACCGACACTCGGATAGATATCCTCCGCACTCAGACCAAGTGTCTCCGCAAATTGCATAGCGATGGTCGTACGCGTGCCGCCGATGTCTGTGGAACCCTCCACGAGATGAACCGTGCCATCCGCATTGACACTAGCTATCACGGCTGACTTCAGGCCGATATTGAACCAATAGCCGATGGCCATTCCGCGTCCACGGTGAGGGCCGGAGATTTCGGATCGGTAGTGGTCAGAATCACGCGCCACTTCCAGGCACTCACGACCACCGATCCGTGGATAGACAATGCCATCGACCCGACGAGTTCCCTCCTCTGCGGCGTTATCGAGACGAAAGGAAATGGGATCTGTCCCGAGCTGCCGGGCAAGGTCATCCATCACCTTCTCGACAGGCCATGTGACTTGCGTTGCACCAGGTGCACGGTAGGGCGCCGACTTTGGTTTGTTGACGACCACATCGTAGCCATCGACGATGGCATTGGGCATCGCATAGCAGGAAAACACACACATCGCCGCCGCACCAATTTCTGCGCCGGGATAGGCACCGGCCTCGAGCGCGATATGTGCTTCGCCAGCAACGAGTTTGCCTGCAGCGTCCGTCGCCATTTTCACACGCACATAAGAGCCTGGGGTGGGACCCGTACTTTCGAAGACATCCGCCCGCGTCATGATGATCTTCACGGGAAGGCCACTCTTGCGTGACAAGAGGGCCGCTACAGGCTCGACATAGACAGGGATTTTCCCACCAAAACCACCTCCGATTTCCTGCGGGATCACACGCACCTTTGATACAGGCAGATCCAGGATCGTAGCCAATTGCTTCTGTGCCGTGAACGATCCCTGCGTGCTAGTCCAGATCGTCAGTTGTCCATCGGGACTCCAGACGGCCGTACCATTATGTGGTTCGATGTACCCTTGGTGTACGGTCGCCGTGCGAATCTCTGCTTCCGCCACAAACGCCGCGCCTTCGAAAGCCGCTTGAACATTGCCCATCTCGTGTCGGATGTGGCTAGCGATGTTGCTCTTGCGACCGCTATCCTCGTTGAATTCTTGCGTCGTGAGACTCTCATGCAGCAAGGTCGCTGACTCTTTCATCGCCGCCTCAACGTCCGCCACGACATCGAGGACTTCGTATTCCACTTCGATCAGAGCCAGGGCTTCTTCCGCAATGTGAAGCGATGTCGCAGCGACACCCGCCACGGCATGACCCCGATATAGGGCCTTCTCTCCTGCGAGAATGTTGTCGCGCATGTATTGGGTGTCCGCGTGCCCTTCACCCAAATCGATCGACCCGCTTTGAACCTCAGGCAAATCGGCTGCGGTAACGACAGCCCGAACACCTGCCAGAGCCTCTGCTTGGGTGGTGTCAATTCGAAGAATTCTGGCGTGGGCATGAGGACTCCTCAGAATCTGCCCATACAGCATTCCTGGCAGACGCACGTCCCCACCATATACGGCACGACCCGTGACTTTGTCGGTTCCATCGTGACGAATGGGGCGTGTGCCCAAGACCTTATAGGTCTTGGTGCCGAAATCGCGAATCTCGCCTTCTGAAGCCCCTGTGGTCTCGACCATGCGAACCCTCCTTCATCGGGTGATGCGAAAAAAGCGACGCCAATCTCTGTGGAGAGACCGGCGTCGCTTGATCGATTGCTACGAAGGTAACTGCAACCGACAAGTCTCCTTGCCGGCAATATCTACTCAGCAGTACCAGACGCATCGAGCACAGCGCGAACAATCTTATCGTAGCCCGTGCAGCGACACAGATTACCAGCCAACCAGTGGCGGACCTCGTGTTCGCTGGGATTTGGATTTTCATCGAGCAAAGCCTTGCTCGCCACCAGGAATCCCGGTGTACAGATCCCGCACTGCAAGCTGGCATGCTCGAGGAATTTCTGCTGCAGAGGATGCAGTCCCTCGGCACTGGCGAGGCCTTCAACCGTGCCCACCGTCTTGCCCTCAACTTCAGCGGCTAAAACGAGGCAGGAATCGACGAGAACGCCGTCCAGGGTCACACTGCAGGCACCACAATTGCCGTCGTTGCATCCTTCTTTCGTACCAGTGAACCCGAGTTCTTCGCGTAGCACTTCAAGCAGACTCTGACGCGCCTCGCAGAGAAACTCTGTTGGCTCACCGTTGATCGTGCATTGGACGTGGATCTTGCTCATGCTCTATTGCCTTTTGTCGGTGAGAGCGTCTCAGCGTCAGGACAACTGGTAAACTGCATGACCGCTCGACTGCACAGCGTTGGGCACGAATTCTCCATTGGCACGATTCACTGCACCAATGAGGGCACGCTTGGTCAAGACGCCCACCAGGTGTCGCCTGTATTCAGCCGGACCGCGCATGTCACTGATCGGCTTGGCTACTTGCTGCGCTGCCGCAGCGGCGGCGGCAATGGTTTCGTCATTGACCGGCTGTCCCTCGAGAGCAGCAGCTGCTTCGGGAACGGGCAGCGGCGTCGGTGCAACGGCAGCCAGTGCGACGCGAACCGTTTTGAACACACGGGACTTGCTGCGCCCGCCCAGTTCGACAAAGGCCCCCGCGCCCACAACGGCAATGTCCATTTCGTTGCGGGGAATGAACCGCAAGTAGTGGGCGCCGCTATTTGGCTTTGGCATTGACATACGGATCGCGACCAGCATCTCGCCAGGCTGCAGCGCATTGGCTCCCGGCGCCGTACAGAAGTCTTCGACGGGTAACTTGCGTTTGCCATTGGGTCCGATGATCTCCGCCTCGGCACCGTAGGCGATCAAGGCGGGAATACTATCGGCACTCGGCGAGGCATTGCAGAGATTGCCACCGAGCGTCGCACGCCCCTGGATCTGGATACCACCGATGATCATGGACGCATCGGTGAGGCCGGCAAAGTGTTCTTTCACACCTTCGTCGTTATATATCCGCTGGCACGGGACGGCAGCCCCAATTCTCAGCCCCTTTCGAGGGCTGAGGCTCAGTTCGTTGGCCTCGGGGACATTCTTGATATCGACGACGCGTTCCGGTTGGAAGCGACGTGCACGCATCTGCACGATTAAGTCGGTACCACCCGCAAGCACGCGAGCAGAATCGCCCTTTTCGGACAGAAGTTTGACCGCTTCCCTTAGTGTAGTGGGCGCGGTGTACTCAAAATCTCTCAACGGGTAGCTCCTGAAGTGTTGGACCAGGGACGTTGGAGAAAACGCCTGTAGTTCGGACGTGGATTGCGAAATCCGCTCGTCAGGCTGCCACAAGGGCAAACAACTGACGGGCGGGAAAATCTACCCGCCCTCAAGCTGCTGTCAAGCAGGACGCTTTCTGCGAGGAACTCTCCTTCAAATTCGGGATTCCATCACCAATTCTGCTGCTTGTGCAGTTGCGGCTCGGCGGCGGTCGACCCAGAGCAGGAAACTATCGAGACTCTTCATTCCTGCTGGAACACCGAGTAGGATGATAAAGGTGGCGAAGAGGATGCCAAATCCCAGACTAACGGCCATAGGAATGAGAAACTGGGCCTGTACACTCTTTTCGAGAATCATCGGCAGGAGGGCGAAGAACGTCGTTGCCGACGTGAGGAAAATCGGCCGGAATCGCTGTCGGCCCGCCTCAATGATCGCTTCATCACGACCATAACCTTGAGCACGTAGATCGTTGTGAAAACTGAGAAGAATGAGGGAATCATTGACGACAACCCCCGACAGAGCCACGACGCCAAACATGCTCAGCATGGCCAGATCCAGACCCATCAGCACATGACCCCAGATGGCGCCGATCATGCCGAAAGGAATGGCACTCATCACGACCAGCGGTTGCGTATAGGATTTGAAGGGAATCGCCAACAGGGCGTAGATCGCCAACATGGCGACTAGAAATCCTTGCGCCAGACTCGCGAAAGAGTCTGCCTGCTCACGCTGCTCACCCTCGTAGCTGAACCGCAACCCAGGATAATCCTGGATGAGTCCTGGCAGGAAGCGAGACTGAAGATCCTCGTTGATCTCGTCTGCATTGCCGCGCTTTGTGTCTATATCGGCGGTGACAGTGACGATCCTCTGGCCCTCGCTGCGCTGAATCGACGCGTAGCCATATCCGAGGGTTACATCAGCCACATAGCCAAAGGGAACTTCGACGCCCTCTGGCGTGCGGATGCGCATGCCCTCGATATCCCCCAGGGCACGGCGTTCGTCGGCCGGGTAGCGGACCATGACCCGTGCATCATCGCTGCCACGCTGAATTCGCAACGCCTCAGCTCCATAGAAGCCAGCCCGTACTTGTCCTGCCAGATCCGCCATGGTGAGACCCAGGGTTCGAGCCTGTGTCGTGAGGTCGAGACGCATCTCGAGCTTGCCTTCTTTGAAGCTGTCCTGGATCTCGGTGGTACCAGGATAGCTGGCGATCTCCCGCTTGAGGCGCTCGACGGCCACCAGCAGTTGATCGAAGTCTGCAGAGGCAAGCTGGATTTCGATCGCATTCCCAATAGAAAACAGACTGGCCGTGTACGTCACAGATTCGGGGCCTGACAGATCACCTACAGCGGCGCGAATGTCTGCGGCAATCTGGGAACTCGCCGTGTTGCGCTCTTCCGATGGCTGCAATTCGATGACGATCTCGGCCAGGTGCGCTTGACCACCAACACCTCCTGTGGCGGCAAAATTTGATCTGGCCCCCATCGGTTGATCGCCGATCAGACTGAAGATGTTGCGGTAGATCGATGGATCGCTCTCGTGAACGGCGGCGCGCCGGTCATAGTCATCACGCACGCTCATGGCGGCCTGTTCGATATGACTCACAACACGGCCCGTCTGATCAACTGTCGTGCCCTGTGGCATTTCGATCGCGATCGTTACCCAGTCGGAATCGATTTTCGGCATGAAAACAAACTTGATGTGACCACCCGCGACCCAGCCGCATGTAGCCAGCATGACGGCCACACCGATCGCCATCGTTGTCAACGAATTGCCAACGGCAGCACGCACGACAGGTGTATACCAGTGATCGATCACGTGCCGCAGGGCGCGATTAGATGCTGCCGACGTGCGCTCATGCCAATGCAGTGGTTTGCTGAAGATCATCGCCAGAAGATGACTGATCGAGCCAGGCTGGCTGGCCAGATGTGCAGGCAGGATGTACAAAGCCTCCACCAAGGACAGAACAAGAACCGATACGACAATGATGGGAATGACAAACATGAACTTCCCCATGACACCATCCACAAAGGCCAGGGGCATGAAGGCGGCGATCGAGGTGAGGATCGTGAAAATCACAGGCTTGCCGACCTCGAGTGTGCCATCGACGGCAGCCTGCAACAATGGCTTGCCGCGCTCCCGATGCGCGAAGATGTTCTCGCCCACAACGATGGCATCATCGACAACAATTCCGAGAGCCACGATGAAGGCGAAGAGGGAGAGCATGTTGATTGAGACGTCGAAGGACTCGATCAGCAGAAAACTTCCGAGGAAGGAGATGGGGATTCCCATCATGACCCAGAAGGCCAGTCGCAGATCGAGAAACAGACTCAGAACGATGAAAACGAGGATCAACCCGAGCTTGGCATTGCGGATCAGCAGATCCAGCCGACTGCGCAGCAGACGAGCATCGTCGCGTACATAGTCGATTGCGATACCCGCAGGCAGGGACAAGCGCTGATCATCGACGTATTGCTTCACAAAATCTGAGATCTCCAGGGCACTTTCGTTTCCTGTCCGATACGCACCAACGACCGCCGCCGGGCGACCCTCGAAGCGCGAGATGAGATCGCTGTCCTGGAAGCCGTCGACGATGGTGGCGATTTGCCCCAGTTGGAGTTGTGTGCCATCGGCCGCGGTACTGATGACGATCGACTCATAATCGCGTCCGTCGTAGAGCAAACCCTTCGTGCGCAACAGGACCTCACCGGCACTGCCCTTCAGACTACCGGCGGGAAGATCAAGACTTGTGCGACGCACTGCCTCGGCGATCTGGGTCAGTGTGAGACCATGCCGACGGAGAGAAGTCTCAGAGACCTCGATCGACAACTCGTCGATCCGGACACCGACCATCTCCACTTGTGACACGAGTGGTGATGCACGCAGGTCATCGCGTACACGCTCTGCGGCGACCTTCAGTGCTCGCTCCGACACATCGCCAAAGACCACGACATCAATGACTCGATTGCGGCGCGCGATCTGTTTGATGATCGGCGTCTCAGTTTCGGCTGGAAATGTGTCAATCCGGTCAATCTCGTTCTTGATGTCCTCGAGCACTTGCTCACCATCAGCGCCCAACTGCAATTCGACGCTGACCATGGCCACCCCTTCCGCGGCAGTGGCTGAGATCTTGCGGACACCCTCCAGGCCGTTGAGACGCTCCTCGATGCGACGCACGACGCCATCCTCAACGTCCTCGGGACTGGCCCCCAGATAGGGCACCTGGATCTGGATGATGTCGAGGTCGAACTCGGGGAAGGTCTCCTTCTTCATGCGCGTGATACCGAGCACACCGGCAACCATGACGAAGACCATCAACAGATTGGCCGCCACATGATTTCGCGCCATCCAGGTGACAGATGAATTCATCGCCGAGCCTCTTGTGCCGATTCTCCAGCGATACGCACCTGCATCCCGTGCGTCACCCCCTTCAGTTGCGAGACGATCACACGCTCACCGTCAGCGAGAGACAGTCGGACAAGACCCTTGTCTCGACTTGTACGCACCACATCGGCATTGTGAATACGCAGCTGCCCTGCCGGTGTCACCGTCCACACTTGATCACTGGCATGAATTGCACCGCGTGGCAACTCGATCACGTTCTGTAGAACACGACCTCTGATCTCAATGTCGCAGAAGAGACCAACCATCAGCGGCGCAGCGTCGTGTTTGTCACTTTCTTGAGCCCGTGCAGCACTCCCGGAAGCCTGTGTAGCACTCTGGGGAGACTGCAGAGCCGCTACGCGACGATACGGATCGCTTACTTCGATGACGAGGTGTGCCATGCGACTACGCGGGTCCAACTCTCCCTCCGTGCGCACAACACGCCCTTGCCAGCGATGCTCGCGACCCGCATAGCGGGCGGTGATGGTAACTGGCGGGTGGGTTTCACTCTCCTCAGGATCCTGTGTGCCCACACTTGCAGGCGACTCGAGCGGGGAGGGCACATCTATCCAGGCCAGCTCCTCATCGGAGATCGGCACGAGAATCTCCGCCTTCTCGATGCTGTAGATCCGTGCAATGGCTCGTCCTATTCCTACATACTGTCCTGCGTCAACGCTGGCTGTACGTACCCGACCATGAAATGGCGCACGGATCTGTGTGCGTTCGAGGCGAAGTTCACCTTCGCGCTGGCGCGCCTCAGACGCTCGCAGTGTCGCCTCCGCTGCACGTACCTGTGGTATACGCAAGACGAGAGGGTCAGCTTCCACACCCGGATGAACACGATCCCATTCGAGGCGAGCGATCTCTGCCTCGCCGTGTTCAAGCTGCAGCAGATAACGATTTCGCTCGACCTCGGCGCGCACCTGTTGGAGAGACAGTTCGTAGTCTTCCGGATCAATGCGGGCCAGGAGCTCTCCGGCGGCGAAGAAACCACCGGATTCCAACTCAGGCGATATCCACTGCACAACACCAGTCACTTGCGACACCAGGTCGATTTCTCGATCCGGACGAACCGCTCCCTGTGCCCAAACGATGACCTGGTGCGTGCCAGCCTTGTCGTCCAGTGTCTGCACAAGGGGCCCCAGATCAACGCGGTCTACACGTTGCGGCGCAGCTCGCATCGAACTGAGCAAGAAAAACAGGGCACCGCCACCGATTAGAATGGCGATGGGAAGTGTCGCTCGCAGCAGCCTACCCATGGTTAGGTCTCACAAGATCAAATCGATGAGGAGGATTTCGGCACGGCAAAACCGCCGCCCAGTGCGACATACAGATCGATGCGTGCATCGAGACGTTGGCGTCGGATATTGAGTAGCTGACTGCGCGCCTCAAAAGCGCGCCGCTGAGACTCCAATAGCGCGATGTAGTCGCTCAGACCACGGGCATACCGCTCGCCTGCGAGACGCTCTGCGGCTGCAGCCTCTTTGACAGCGACCTGCATCGCGATCTGTTGTTCGCCTAAGGCCACCTCTTGTGACAAGGCGTCCTCTACCTCAGCGAAAGCACGCAAAGCGACGGCTGCATATTCGGCTCGTGCCACATCAGCGCTGGAGCTTGCCAACTCAACCTGAGCACGTAGACGGCCACCCTGAAGCAGAGGTTGGGAGATATTCGTCACCAGATTCCACACACTGTAGTCACCGTCCAGCAGATCGCTGAGGGCTGCGCTTGAACGACCTCCAGATGCGGTTAAACTGATTCTTGGCAACAAGGAACGTCGGGCCTCGTCGATGCGCAGTTCGGCCGCCGTTAGTCGTCGCTCTCCCGCAGCCAGATCAGGACGTCGCTGGATCAGCTCTGCAGGAAGCCCTACCGGCACAGACCCAGCGATCTGTGGTAGCGCCCGGTCGGCGCTGAAGGTAGCGGCGGGATATCGTCCGAGCAGGATCTCCAATTGTCGCGTGCTGCCATCGAGCTGAGCCCGACGGAACGCCGCCGCCGCCCGCGCGCTGGCAGCACTGGAACGCGCCAGCCGAAGATCGAGGGACGTCCGGAGTCCACGGTTGTAGCGATCCTCGATCTGCTGGGCGGAGCGCTCCTGACTGGTCACCGTTGACGTCGCCAGATCGAGCTGGTGTTGTGCTTCAATGACAGCGAAATAGAGATGTGCGATCTGAGCGGCCACAGACAGATACGCCCCGGCCAGGTCCGCCTGCGCCGCCCCCACATCGGCCAGGGCCGCTGCGTGGCCGGCTCGCAAACGCCCCCACAGATCGACTTCCCAGGAGACGAGCAAGTTTGCAGCGACCCCTGTCGTTGTTGATGCGACGACCCCACCGCCGGCGGGACCAATGGGAAACCCGATAAAATTTCGACGTGAACGGCTGCCGTCTGCACTCACCGCCACTTGCGGTTGCGAGGCGGCGCCCACGATCCGTGCCTGGGCGACGACCATGTCTATTCGATGCGTCGCCGCCGCCAGATCATGATTCCCCGTCAGACCCTCTTCGATGAGTCTGGCCAGGGTAGAATCCCCCAGATCCTGCCACCACGAGGAGACGGCCAAGGAATCGTCCGACGTCGTGTCGGCCAGGGCCGTTGTGGTCGAGGTGGTCTCCTGCGCCGTCCAGGCGACAGGCGTCGCAATGTCGATCTGAGGGTGTTGCGTCACGGGCACTGCCGCACAGCCAGCCAGTATCGCGGCGATCAGACAGAGGCAAGCTCGCATGGTCATTCGTTTATTCAGGGTGCGGCGAAACGATCGTACTCAGCCTGAAGGGCAGACTGATCCAATGGGTCATCTGTGATGACCAGACCATAGCGCAATTCCAGGGTCTCTCCCACACCTGTTGTCAGATCTCCGGGGGCCAGCAATGCAGGTCCGAGTAGATTGGCCCGACAGAACCAGGGTGACGGATGACGCGGATTGCTGGGATGGTCGAACATCGCCACCATACCACCGTCGGCGCCATCAGCGGCGACCCATTGCGCCGTCTCTCCCATGATCTGCTCGTGTCCGGCTCGCCCTTCACTGTCGCGTGCCCTGGACTCACGATCGGGGTGTTCTGTCCCGCCGAAACCAGGCCCCATGCGCAGGACCAGACCGCTGTAGTGGGCGGGCGCTCGTGTGGCGCCAAGGGTGAGTTCGCCATCTATGGGATTGATTCTGGTCAAGACATTCCAGCGGTGCCCGCCATCAAAGGGCTCGATCTCCCATACACGCTGCTCTTTGGCGAAGATGCGATCATCCGCGTCGAGCCAACTCAGTTCATGGTCGATACGAATTCCACCTTCGTCGGTAGTGGCCAGGTGATTGAAGTGATCATGGCGTTGTACACCGTGCGTTTCGACCCGTTCATACTTGCCCGTCTCAGGGGTAAACCAAGCACCACCCCAGAGATTCGATCCGTTCGCGTGAACCCATCCGAAGAACAGTCCCGTGTGCCACAGATGGTCCCATGGACGATACTCAGCCAGTTGTAGACCCGCAGGAGTGTAAATGGGTGCGAAGGAGGGTTTCGGAGATTCCCAGCGTGCCACGTCATCTGCAACACGGTACAAAGCAACGGGGCGATCACCGTCCATGACGTCGGCACCCAGTGGACTGGCGCGTACGATCAATGGCATCGGTCGATCCTTGCAGATTTCTTCACAGGTTTCTTCACAGGGTTCCTCATGCTATTTCACTCTTGAACCACTCGATCGTACGCCGGAGGCCATCCGCGGGCGCGATCGTCGGCACCCAACCAAGTTCGCGCTTGGCCTTGGTGATATCAGGTAGACGGATCTTCGGGTCATCTTCGGGAAGATCCTGATAGACAATCTTGCTGTTGGATCCTGTGTAATCGATGATGGTCTCAGCGAGCTTTGTCATGGAGAATTCGGTGGGATTACCAATGTTGACGGGCGTGTTGACAGTTGAGTCCATCAGGAGCCGGATCCCTTCCACGAGATCGCTGACAAAACCGATACTGCGGGTCTGACTCCCGTCGCCGTATACCGTCACATCGCGACCAGCCATCGCTTGGGTAATGAAATTGGGGATGGCTCGCCCATCATCCCGGCGCATGCGGGGGCCGTAGGTGTTGAAGATGCGGACGATTCGAGTATCGATATCATGCAAGCGATTGTAGGCCATCGTCATCGATTCGGCGAAGCGCTTGGCCTCATCGTAGACGCCACGAATTCCGATCGGATTGACATTGCCCCAGTAGTCTTCGCTCTGCGGATGGACCAACGGGTCGCCGTATGTCTCGGACGTAGATGCGAGAAGGAATTTTGCTCCCTTGGCCCTGGCCAACCCCAGCGTCTTATGGGTTCCAAGGGCACCCACTTTGAGAATTCGAATCCCTAGACGCTCGAAGTCAGCCGGACTCGCAGGGCTGGCAAAGTGGAGGATGTAGTCGAGCGGACCTTCCACGTGGATGTATTCGGTCACATCATAGTTGATGAAGCGGAATTTCGGATTGCCGAAATGGGCGGACACGTTGTCGGTGCGCCCTGTCAGCAAATTGTCCATGCAGATCACATCGTGGCCCTCATCAAGGAAACGGTCCGTTAGATGAGATCCAATGAAGCCAGCACCACCGGTCACTAGAATTCGCACTGAATGTTATCCCTTGTCCAACCTGGTCTGGTAAGTTTCAGGCCCTTTCGTGTTCTCAATGCCGGGCCCCTCATCACGTTTAGCGGCGCACAATCCCATTGCGCAAGACGTCAACGAGTCTATCACTCGCTTTTCCATCCCACAATTCGGGAATTCGCCCCGCTTTCCCTCCGTGCTCGAGAATATCGGTCGCCGTCGTCACAATGTCCGCAGGGGTCGTGCCCACAAGCGTGTTGGTGCCCTCATCGATGGTGACGCGGCGCTCCGTGTTGGGTCGCAGGGTCATGCAAGGCACTCCCAGGGCAGTCGTCTCCTCCTGGATCCCACCTGAATCGACCAGGACCACACGAGCTGCCGCTTGCAACGCAAGCATATCGATGTAGCCGAGAGGATTGCAGAGTGTGACGCCCGGTGCGGACGCCAGTTTCTGCGTAAACCCAAACGAATCCAGGCGTTGCCGAGTTCGCGGATGCACGGGAAAAACCAACTCGATTTGTGCCGCGATCTCGAGCAGGGCCGACAGAATACCGTCGAGGGTCTGCGCGTCGTCGACATTGGACGGTCTATGCAGAGTCACCAGGCCGAACTCGCCCGCCGTTACACCATGACGCGCCAGCGCATCACTGGCCTGCGCTTTTGGCAGGAACTGACGCAATGTATCGATCATGACGTTGCCAATCCGGAAGATGCAACGCGATGGCACTTGCTCAGCCTGCAGATGCTGGTCCGCTTCCGCACAGTGGGTGAAGAGCATATCTGCTACGGCATCCACGGCAACCCGGTTGATTTCCTCCGGCATCGTCCGATCGCCACTGCGCAAACCTGCCTCCACATGGCCCACAGGAATCTGTCGGGTCGCGGCAGACAGACTGCATGCGACTGTGCTGGAGACGTCACCAACGACGAGCACCAGATCCGGCTCTTCATCGACCAACACAGGGTCGAATTTGTCCATGATGTCCGCCAGCTGCCGTACTGGACCGGCATCGGCTCGGGCCTGCAGATGGTATTGGGGTGGTCCCAACTCGAGTTCTTCAAAAAAGATCTCTGACAGCTGATAGTCGTAGTGTTGGCCCGTGTGCACGACAACGGGTGGTGCGAATAGGTCGGGTGATCGGCGCAATGCGGCGGCGATCGGTGCAATCTTGGGGAAATTGGGGCGTGCTCCGGCGACGAGCAGAACCTTCACGAGTAGCTGATTTCGATCACAGAGTGATTTCGATCACGGAGGGCGTGGGTTTCGACGCGAGGATGGAGACAACCAATGGCAGATTTATGAAGATACAGGGGGCGCAGGCGCGGTGCCAACCATGGCCATCAAATGATTGAATTTGCCATTGATGACCGTACCGTTGACGCTCCCGACAGCCGATCATACGTTAGCCGCAGGTGACCGGATGATCCCTATGAGCACGTCACCTGGCCTGAGGCCGGCACCGTAGCGCCCTGGGTCGCCCCACTGGCGCGTAAATCTTCCACATCCTTCTACCCACCGCTGCTTGCACAGCCTGCTTGAGGCCGCTCTAATGGCAACGTCCGAATTCGTTCATTTGCACGGTCATAGCGAATACTCGCTTCTTGACGGTGCCTGCCATATCAACGCCATGGCACCCGCTGCCGCCGAGCAGGGCATGTCTGCCCTGGCCGTTACCGATCACGGCAATCTGTTTGGCGCCATCTCCCATTACCGGGCCTGCCACGATGCGGGTGTCAAGCCGATTCTTGGCTGCGAGACCTACGTATCGATCGGGAGTCGGCACGAGCGCAAGGGTGCCCGCGGACTGACGCACGGATCGAACCACCTGGTTCTGTTGGCCAAGAATCATCAGGGGTGGAAGAATCTGATCAAGCTCGTATCGAAGGGTTATACGGAGGGTTTCTACTATAACCCCCGCATCGACAAGGAGCTTTTACGAGAGTACTCGGAGGGACTCGTTTGCCTCTCAGCATGTGTCAGCGGCGAAGTTGCCCATCTGATCCGGGAAGAGGGTCTCGACAGCGCGGAAACAGCGGCGCGCGAGTTCATGGACATCTTCGGCGATGACTATTACCTCGAAATCCAGCGACATGGCATCGACATCGAGGCAAAGGTCAATGACGGGCTGCTCAAGCTGCATGACCGACTCGACGTGCCCTTGGTAGCGACGAATGACTTCCATTTTCTGGGGGCTGATGATCACTCTGCACACGACGCACTGGTGTGCATCCAGACGGGCAAGATGATCGCTGACACACAGCGAATGTGTTACCCGGCAGGCCTCTATATGAAGAGTCCCGCCGAAATGCAGAAGTTGTTCGCCGACTTGCCCCAGGCGATCGAGAACACCGTTGCCATCGCCGAGAAGTGCAATGTTGAACTCCAGTTTGGCGATCTGATCTTGCCGGAATTCACGATTCCGGATGAGTTCGAGCATGCCTACGACTATCTGACACATCTGGCCCACGACGGTCTCAAACGACGCTACGACCGAACGGATGATGCCCTGCGTGATCGTGTCGACTACGAACTCGGCATCATCAAGCAGATGGGCTTCGTCGACTATTTCCTCATTGTCTGGGATTACGTCCACTACGCCCACAGTATTGGCATGACCGTCGGCCCTGGCCGTGGCTCGGGCGCCGGCTCTCTCGTCGCCTACAGCCTTGGGATCACCAATACGGATCCGATCAAGCACTCACTGTTGTTCGAGCGCTTCCTGAATCCGGAACGTGTGAGTCCTCCCGATTTCGATATCGATTTCGCCGATCGCGAGAAGCTCGTGCAGTATGTGGTCGAGAAGTATGGCGAGAGCAATGTCTGCCAGATCATCACATTCGGAACCATGGGTGCCAAAGCCGTCCTGCGTGACGTCGGGCGAGTCCTGGGGATGGGATTTGGTGACGTGGATGCCATCGCCAAACTCGTCCCAAATGAGCTGAAGATTACCCTCGACAGTGCCATCGAAAAAACGCCTGAGCTCAAGATGATGGCTCAGGGCAAAGGTGATGCTCAGCAGCAACAGTTACTGACCCATGCGCTCAAATTGGAAGGTTTGGCGCGCCACGCATCCATCCACGCAGCGGGCGTGATCATCGCACCCAGTGATGTGTCAGACTACATGCCCCTCTACAGGGCACCGAAGGACGGCAAGATTACGACACAGTGGGACGGGCCCACATGTGAAGATTTTGGCTTCCTCAAGATGGACTTTCTCGGCCTCAACGAGCTCAACCTGATGGACGAAGCGGTTCGTCTGATTCGGCTGCAACAACCCGAATTCGACATCGATGCGCTTCCCTGGGATGACGGTCCGACATATGACTTGTTCGGTCGCGGTGAAACCGTCGGCGTCTTTCAGTTCGAGTCGGCGGGCATGCGTGAGTACCTGTCGCAGCTGAAACCGGACAAGATTGCCGATATCATCGCCATGAATGCACTCTATCGGCCTGGGCCGATGGACAAGATCCCTGACTACATCGCGCGCAAACAGGGCCGCCAGGAGGTCGTTTACCTCCATCCTGATCTGGAAGAAATCCTCGCCGAAACCTACGGTGTCATCGTCTACCAGGAGCAGGTTCTGCAGATTGCACAGAAGATGGCCGGCTTCACGCTCGGTGGCGCAGATATTCTGCGTCGGGCGATGGGAAAGAAGAAGGCCGAAGAAATGGCCAAGCAGAAGAAGGCCTTCATCGACGGCTGTCGCGCCCGCGACGTTGACAAGTCAGTTGCAGAGACGCTCTTCGCCGAAATCGATGTCTTCTCCGGGTACGGCTTCAACAAGTGTCACGCTGCACCCTACGCCGAACTGGCCTACAAGAACGCTTATCTGAAAGCGAACTGGCCTGGCGAATACATGGCGGCGAGTATGACCACGTCGATCGGTGACTCAGACAAGGTCACCGTCTTGCTGGACGAGTGTCGGCGCATGGAGATTCCCGTGCTGCCACCCAATGTGAATGAGAGTGCCCCAAACTTTACACCGACGCCCGATGGCGTTCGCTTTGGCCTGGCAGCGATCAAGAATGTCGGCCAAGGAGCGGCCCAATCGATTGTCGATGGTCGCGTCCAGGATGGTCCCTACGAAGACTTGTTCAAGTTCTGTGAACGCCTGGATCTGCGTGCGGTGAACCGGCGTGTCGTGGAATCACTGACCGCCGCGGGGGGACTCGACGAGTTTGGCGGTGGTCATCGAGCGCAGATGCTGGAGGTCCTCGACCTGGCATTGCGTCATGCACAAACAGTGCAGGAAGAGCGCGGACGAGGTCAATTCAGTCTCTTCGGCGGCGACTCTTCAGCCCCGGAAATCGAACAGCAACTGACATTTCCGCAGGTCGAACCCTGGACAGAAACCGAGCAATTGGCCTACGAACGCGATCTGCTCGGCTTCTATGTCACGTCTCACCCTTTGAGCCGTTTCGAACGGGACCTGAGAATGTTTGCGACTCCCCTGTCCGAAGCCTCGTCAGGCAACGATGGTGAGGCCATACGGGTTGGCGGCCTGATTACTCGCATCAGCACATCCAGCGATCGGCGCGGCAATACGATTGCCTTTGTGACCATCGAAGATCTCAAAGGCACGACGGACATTGTGTTTTTTGCTGATGCCTATGAGGCCAGTCGGGATCTGCTTGTGAATGACCGAGTGATACTGGTTGAAGGGCGCCTGAATGAGCGCAAGGGCATGATGAGTATCCTCGTCGACACGGCGATCGGACTGGAAGAGGCACGCGAGCGACTGACTCGGGCTGTCAATGTGGCGCTGCCAGCCAATCACATGTGTGAGGAACTGCTGAGCGATCTGCGCTCGGTGTGTCAGCAATTTACTGGTCGTTGCGACCTTGTGATCCATCTACAAGGCGTCGACGAGATGGAGCGAGATACATTAATCCGGTCGCGCAGTATACGCGTCAATCCCTGTGACGAGTTGCTTTCCAGTGTGGATGCCCTCGACGGATCACCGGAGACATGGCTCACAGCTGTACCGCCTCATGCAAGACTTGCACGGGCATGATCTCCAAGCCCACTGACAAGCCACGGCGCATTCCTATATTCCAGACGTGATGACGACCTTGCCAACTTGTAGTCGCGTGCGGCTCATGCCTCTCGTGATTTGCCTGATTCTTACCCCCCTTCTGACCCACACCGGTTGCTCAGACAGCGGTGGGGCAAGTCAGGTCGATCTGGCGTCTCAGGCACCACAGATCCCTGTGCCAGATGCGACGCAATTTGACGTCGCATCACACACTGGTAAAATCGTCGTTGTGAATTTCTGGGCCACATGGTGCGGCCCCTGTCGGATCGAAATACCGGCCCTGGTCAAGTTGCGAGAATCCTTCGCCGCTGACGAGGTCATCATCGTCGGTATTTCCACTGGAGAGTACGGATCTCCCGAGCAGGTGCGTAACAAGCTGGCCGCCTTCATCGAGCAGAAAGACATCAACTATCCGATCTTCTACGACGAATCAATGCAGGTTACGCATCAGTACAACGAGATGGCGCCCTTCCTGCATGCTGGCATTCCGGCGACGATGGTCTTTGATCGGCAAGGACGCGTTCACAAGCGACATCTGGGCGTACCCATGTATGACGGACAACTCGATCCACTCGGTGTCCTTCAGCGGGACATTCAGGGCCTTCTGGACCAGTCCTGATCATTCTCGCCAGCCCTGATCTCTATTCGTCACAGAGCGGCCAAAAAAAAAGGGCATCCCGGCTGGGATGCCCTTCCTCTTCTAAACTCTGGTACTCAGTCCCCGTCGATCTCGCTCTGTCAGCCTCACTTTGGTAGCAGGTGAAGCGCCTTGAGGCCGGTCATGAGGACGGGTCGCGCTCTTAGCTGACGTATTCCTGGAGAATCGCCTTGCCGTGGCGCTTGACGAGGATTCCCTTGAAAGTCTCCAGAGAGATTCCCTTGCGCAGTTGTTCGAGAGCAACGGTCTTCGCCATCACCATCATCGTTCCGTTGCGATAGTCTGGAAAGCGGCAGAAGCTCGACGTGATCGCCTCACCGGTGACGCAACAGGTGTCTTCTAACTCCAACTCCTGCTGAGACTCAGGGTGAAATCCGAAATCTGTCGATTCCTCGCCGTCTTCGTCCTTGGACTTGGCCTTGGCCATGGTAGGGTCTTTCTTCCGATGCAAATTGGTAGATGACTCAAGCCTACGAATATAGGGCAGTTTGCTACAATCGCAACGGAGCCCGAGCTACCCCAGCAGGCTAGAATGGCAGGTCGTGAAAGCGGGACAGGACATCAGGACCAGACTCTGTGACAGCGATTGTGTGCTCGAATTGAGCAGACCGCATCCCGTCCGCGGTGACTGCCGTCCACTCGTCTTCCAGGACACGAACATCGGCGACGCCTGCATTCACCATGGGTTCGATAGTGAACACAACACCTGGCTGCAGCCGACGACCGGTTCCAGACGTGCCGAAATGCAAGAGCTGCGGCTCCTCGTGGAAATTGCGCCCGATGCCATGACCACAGTAGTCGCGCACGACAGAGAAACCGGCCGCTTCAATGTGGGTCTGGATCTGGTGTCCCACATCTCCCAAACGCGCCGCCGGTTCACTAGTTCGCAGACCGATCTCAAGTCCTTCCTTGGTCGTTGCGAGCAATCGAGCAGTTTCTGGATCGATGTCACCCACGCCAAAGGAGACATTCATGTCTCCATGATATCCGGCATTTTTTACGGCGATGTCGACTGAGATGATGTCACCATTCGCCAAACGGCGAGTGCCAGGAATTCCGTGGACGACCACCTCATTGATCGACGTGCAGATACTACGTGGGTAGCCGCGGTAGTTGAGGGCACTGGCTACCGCGCCTTGCTGGCGGATGTAGGCGTCGGCAACCTCGTCCAATTCAGCCGTAGTAATACCGGGCGCAACCAGGTCGACCATGAGAGCCATGGCATCTGCCGCGATCCGGCAACTGTCGCGAATTCTCTCAATTTCATCTTGGGATTTCAGGTGCATCATCGGGTTCCAAATCTTCGGCAACGAATGACAGAGGATCGCAGTATCACAGCCACCGAAGTGGCTGTCAAGATCTGATTGGGTAAGATAGATTCACTATGGGCATACCTGTCGTATCGGTTCTGCTGCCTGTCTATAATGGCGCGGCGACCTTGGCGGAGGCACTAGAGAGCCTCCGTAGTCAATCCATGGACGATCTGGAGATCGTTGTCGTAGACGATGGATCGACAGATGCAACTGGCTCGCTGCTTGCCAGCTGGGATGATCCGCGTTTGCGCGTCATCTCTCTGCCACATGCAGGTCTGCTGCCGGCTCTGAATACGGGACTGGCCGCGTGCCAGGGCGAATTCATTGCCCGCATGGACGCAGATGATCGGTCCCACGAGACCCGCCTGGAAGAGCAGGTCGACCTGCTACGCAGTGACGACCGAATCGGCGTCGTCGGTTGCCTCGTCCATTCCTTTCCGCCGCAGGATGTGGCCGAGGGATTCCGCATCTATGAACAATGGCAGAATCAGTTGGTTACGCACCAGGACATCACCCGCGAAATCTTCATCGAAAGCCCGATCGCTCACCCCTCTGCCATGATGCGTCGTGGGGAGTTGCAGCAGATGGGTGGCTACCACGAAAACGGCTGGCCAGAGGATTATGATCTTTGGCTGCGTTACCACGCGGTGGGCCGACACTTCGCCAAGGTGCCCCACGTGAGACTGGATTGGCGCGAGCATGGCGCCCGGGCGACGCGCACGGATAGTCGATACTCGGTGGAGAATTTCCTCCGCGCCAAGGCACACTATCTGCTGGCTGGCCCCCTGGCAGAGCGCAATGGTTTGTTCGTGTGGGGTGCCGGTAAAACCGGACGACGACTGTCCAAACACCTGATCCGCGGCGGACAACCACCTGACAGATTTGTCGATGTCGCCGATGACAAGATCGGAAAAACCTTGCGAGGCATTCAGATCATCGGTGTCGAGGATGTGCTGTCTCATTGGGCTGAGTTTGAGCGACCGATCCTGCTGGCCGCCGTCGCTTCGCGCGGCGCACGACAGCTGATTCGGCAGCAATTGAGTGATTGGGGTTGGCAGGAGGGTGTTGAATACCTCTGCGTCGCCTGAACAATAGCTGCTTGCGGTTGGTCCCTATCGTTGGTATTAATGCAGGACCTGTAGCATACCATCGATTCTCCCCGTCCCCTCCCAAGTCTCACCACCTGGTAAGGAGATGGTTTGATGGACAGTTCAGCCTATATCGATCTCAACAGTGGAGAGCAGGAAACAGTCTTCTTCTTTCTCCTGAATGCCTATCTGTTGTCACGGATAGAGACAGGTTGCGAGTCGGACGGAGATGAAGAGGTCAATGTATACATGGCCGGTCTGTTGCACGGGGTGGTGGATGGTCGTTTCTACACCCAAGCGACGGACCATCTGGCCGTGTCATGCACCGATGTCCAGCGCAAGGCCGAGGACGGTGGATCAGACCGATCGCGAACTGACGTCTATCGCGCCAACGCCGATCATCGGATGATCGCCTTCGGTCTGTTTGACGGATGGGGCGAGAGATCTTCGCGTTTGCGAAGCGCAACGTCCACGTCGGAAGGTTATCTGGAAGAAGCGCAAAAGTTCTACGGCTGGGCATCAGCCTATTGCCGGCGAATGCCGCAGCGCTACGGTATGCTCGCCCAGACGCTGGATCGGCTTGCACAGGACTTCAAGACGTATCATGGCGTGCTCGATCACATGTCTCGACATCATCTTGATTTGCTCCCGAGACTCACACGTGGTCAGACTTTCCATCTGGAACATGAGGCACATGAATCAGCTCTGCCGGCGATCGAGGAACACGCCCTCGATCGCATGTTGGACGCCTACAACGCATGGCGTTCAGAGCCCAACTCTGACACGCGCGATGAATTTCTGCGCCAAAGCAGCACGTATAGTCAGCTCCGGCCGGCCTTCACAGGTGACAACCTGCTGAACTAGCAGGTGACAACCTAGTGAAATAGAAAGTGCTCGGAGAATCTGTGTAGGTGTAGAATTGCCAACCAGGGCAGGGCTGACAGACGGGCCGGCCTGTTCTACAGACCGAGAATCTCTCGCGTCAGCTTGGGCAGCTGCCGCAGGTCGCGTAGTTCGTAGCGGTTCCCGTCGGTGTCCTCGATCAAGGCTCGTTGCCGCGACAGCAAGCGGATATTGCTGCGAATACCACGGATCTCGATATGCCGGGGTCCACTCGAAGTCTGCACGTCGGCGTGGACGACGCCAAATTCCTCACCGATGTCGCCGAATTCGGTGATGACGGGGAGAAAGTACGTCCGCTGTAGCTCATCATCGAGGACTCGGCGACTATCGGCTTCTATGGTGGTGAGGTCCTCAATGATGCCGATCTCCTCGCCATCCGCCGCAAACAAACCGATGAAGGCGTCTGCCATTTCCAAAGGAAATGCTCGCCGGATCGTAACGTCTTCGTAGCGCTCCTCGCCGACGTGAACGGTGAGGGTACGCGCCTCATTGCGCTCCATACGAATCGACTTCGCGTCGAGTAGCCCCACATCGGGCAAGGAATTTGAATCGCTCACACAGCCCTCACCTTCGCCAACTCCGTCTGCATGTCCACGAGACGTCGGTAGACGCCATCTTCCTTTTCCAGCAGTTCAGCGTGCGTGCCAACCTCGGCGATTCGCCCCCGCTCCATGACAAAGAGGCGATCCGCATTCTTTAGCGTTGAGAGCCGATGGGCGATGGCGAAGGTTGTGCGATCCTGAGTAAGGCGCTCGAGAGCCTCCTGGATCTCGAATTCTGTCTCAGTGTCGACGGAGCTTGTTGCCTCGTCAAGAATCAAGATCCGTGGATTTCCGATCAGGGCGCGCGCAATGGAGATCCGCTGGCGTTCGCCACCCGATAAACGTCCCCCCCGCTCACCCACTTCCGAGTCGTACCCATCGGGGAATCTCATGATAAATTTGTGCGCATTCGCCGCGCGTGCGGCGGCAATGATCTTTGCCCGTGAAGCATCAGGCAGACCATAAGCGATATTCTGCGCGATCGATCCCTGGAACAGCAGTGGTTCCTGCAACACCACGCCAATCTGTGATCGTAGTTTGCGCTGCTGCAGCTGCGTAATCGGCACACCATCGATGATGACTTCGCCATCGGAAGCATCAAAGAATCTGGAAATCAGATTCACGAGGGTCGATTTTCCTGCACCGGATGGACCCACGAGACCAATCATCTCACCGGGCTCTACGTGAAAATTCACACGATCGAGAATACGCTCGAAGCCGTCGTATGTGAAAGAGACATTGTGGAAGGCGATCTGCCCCTTCACAAGACCGGGATCGACAGCATCGGCCTGGTCGGTCACATCTGGTTCCGTATCGAGGATCTCGAATACTCGTTCCGCCGTCGTCGCAGCCGACTCGAGCTGATCCGACAGAACACTCAACTCGCGCACGGGTCCGTAGAACATGACCATGTAGGCGATAAACGCCTGCAACTCTCCTAGAGTGAGGGTGTTGCTCAATACTCGATTGCCGCCAAACCACCACAGGATGACGGACCCCGTGGAGGTGATGAAAGCGATACCCGGCAGGAAATAGGCCTTCATTTTCACCGATTCCATGCGAGAATCACGCAGGTCGGAATTGCGCTGATCAAAGCGCTTCATCTCACGCTCTTCCTGGGCAAAAGCTTTGACGACCTTCACACCAGGGATCGTGTCGGCGAGTTGTGAGTTCAATGCCGAGATACGACGCCAGATCGTATGGAAGGTCCAATGAATGCGCTTACGATAGATCTGGGTGACAAACAGCATGATAGGCGTCGGGATCAGCGCCAGAATTGCCAGCTGCCAATTCATCCAAAAGAGCATGACACCGATCCCAATGAGCGTCAGGACGGCGATAACCATGTCCTGGAATCCGGAGGTGATAAAGCCACGCATCCGTTCCGTATCACTCGTCACCCGGGTCATGATGCGACCGGTACTGTGACGGGAGTAGAACGAGAGGGACAGGTGTTGCAGATAGTTGAAGATCTCTGTCTGCAGATCGTATGTAATTCGTTGCCCCAACCAACCCAGGGTATACGAGCGAATTGCGTTGAGGATCATGCGGCTGAAATGAATGCTGAATAGGCCAAGCACGACCCAACTCAGAAGAGTGACCTGCGCGGCGGGCGGAACCATCGGTGTATCCGATGTCTTCTGCATGTAGATCCCCGCCCCATCCTCAACCATGTAGTCGGCGATCACGGGTGTGATCACGTCATCGATGAGGATGAGATTCAATCGCGGCGGCAGCAGGCCTATGACTGTCATTGTGAGGGTCAGTGTGAAACCCAGTAGGGCGATCTTCTTGTAGGGACGCACATAAGTGAAGAGGCGCCAGAAGGTCTCCGTTTTCTTGATACAGTTCGGACAGACCTTTGTCCCTTTCCGTAGAGCTCGACCGCATGTTTCGCAGTGTTCGACGGGGCGGGCGGGGGCCTGTAAATCATCTGACTCGTCCACCTCGACCGCAGGCCGTGTCAGAATCGCTTCGATCGCCTGGGGCACGGAGGAGAACTTGAAGTAGGCGCCTTGGGAGAAGCGGACAAGCTCCCGCGTTCCCTCTTCGACTTCGGCAATCAAGGATCCGCTGCCGACGTGATTTCGGGTCTGCACACGCAGAACACGATCGATGGGGATACTCTCGACCTGGGGGCCCGCAGCGCCATTGGCGTGCAGGATCAGCAGCCGCTCATCGGTGACGGTCAGGACCGAATCGGCGAAATTGCCATTCGTGTCGATGTCGGCGATCAGCAGAACGAGGGGTAGCTCACCCGGGTGTAATTCTTGCCGCAGAGAGGCGTCGAGATGGTCGGGGAGGGGCTCGACGAGATCCAAAACTGGGGGCTGTTCTCCTGCGGTCGGGGGGTCTGATCTGGCGCCGTCCAGGACGCCGGAGGAACGGAACTCAAACCCCTACGGGCCAATGAGTTAGTCGTCTTCGACACGAAGACAAACCGGTGTCGATTTGCGTAACTGAATGTAGGGCGTGAAGTTACGCGTGGCAATGCCACTAGTTCGAAGGAGATCTGCTGTGACCACCACCTATTCCGTACCCGAGTTGCGCCAGCGGCTGGCCAGGCTGCCCCGCCTGTCACTTGCGTGCCTGCCCACACCATTGCAGGAAGCACCGCGCCTGAGCGAGGCCCTTGGGGGTCCCAGAATCCTTATCAAACGGGAGGACCTCACGGGCATGGCCATGGGTGGCAACAAGATTCGTGAATTCGAATACTCGATCGCTCCCGCTGTGGAGGCTGGCTGCGATGTGCTGCTACACGGTGCTGCGGCACAATCGAATCAGTCTCGGCAGACGGCTGCCGTCGCCGCTCGCCTTGGTCTGCGTTCCGTCGTCGTTGGGCGGCAGGATGCGCATGCGAAACTGCAAGGCAATCTGCTGCTGAGCCACTTGTTTGGTGCCGAGATTCAACTACACCAGATGGGCGATCAAGGTGATGCGGTGAAGGCAACCATGCAGCGCCTGCGAGACGAAGGCCATCACCCATACAACACCAGTTCCGACGGAGCCGCATTGCGCGGCGTGGCGTATGTCGATGGATTTTGCGAATTGTTCGAACAACTGCAGTCAATGCAGGTCACACCTGACGCGATCTATGTTTGCTCCGGAGCTCATACACATACGGGGCTCGTCGTTGGCGCACGGGCACTGGGCCTGCCCTGGCGCTTGATTGGTGTCAGTCCCAGCCCACGCGATGATGCACGGGCGGCACAACAGCACGTCGACCTGGCGGCGGAGCATGCAAGGATTCTGGATTTGGATATTGATGTGACTGCGGCTGACCTGGAGAGCTACGCGGAGTTCGTTGGCCCTGATTACGGTGTGGTCACCGAAGGCAGCCAACGTGCACTGCAAGTGACGGCCCAATCAGAGGGCCTGGTGCTGGACCCCTGCTACTCGGGTAAGACGATGGCGGGGTTGATGGCTCACATTGAACGCGGCTGGTGGGGACCTGAGCACACGGTCGTCTATGTGCACACAGGTGGCACACCGGCGTTGTTCGCGTACGCCGATGAATTGGGTCTGGCAACGCCGGCCCTGGACGGTCGTGACTGAGTCTGTCGACAGAAAAGGGCAACGCAAAGCGTTGCGCCGCGCCTTGCCGCAACTTGCCAAGACCCGTGCGCTCCTCGATGCCGATGAGGATCTCGTCGTCTACGAGTGCGACGGCTTGTCGGCCTATCGCCAGACGCCCTTGGCCGTCGCGCTGCCCGTCGACGCTCAGCAGGTCCAACAGACGATCCTTGCCTGTGCCGAGTTGAGCATTCCCATCGTACCCTGGGGTGCCGGCACGGGCCTGTCAGGTGGCGCCTTGGCTGTCGCTGATGGTTTGGTGTTGAGTCTGGCGCGGATGAATCGCATCCTCGACATCGACTACGATCACCGCTGTGTCACGGTCGAGCCAGGTGTCACGAATCTCGCTGTCTCCCATGCCGTGTCGGGCAATGGTTACTACTACGCCCCAGATCCTTCGAGTCAGATTGCCTGCACTGTGGGAGGCAATGTCGCGGAGAATTCCGGTGGTGTGCATTGCCTGAAATACGGGACAACGACAAACAATCTTCTCGGCCTGCAAATTGTGCTCGCCGATGGTGAAATGATCGAGATCGGTGGCGCCGCTCTCGAACGCGCAGGGTATGACTTGCTGGCACTGTTTACCGGGTCTGAGGGCCTTTTGGGCGTGATCACACAGGCGACGCTACGAATTCTCAGGACGCCGGAAACAGCACAGGCGATCATGGCCACTTTCGACAGCATCGAAGCGGCCGGTGGCGCCGTAGCCGACGTCATAGGTGCCGGGATCGTCCCTGCGGGAATGGAGATCATGGACCGGTTGTCCATCGAAGCAGTGGAGGATTTTCTGGGGTGCGGTTACCCACGCGGCGCGGCTGGACTACTGCTGGTTGAGATCGATGGTCCCAGCGCCGAAGTCGACCTGCAGATCGGCGCGGTAGAGGCCTGTCTGCGTCAGGCGGGGGCGACCGACCTGCAGCACGCGACGACCCAGGAGCAGCGGCAGCGTCTGTGGGCAGGTCGTAAGGCAGCCTTTCCCGCCATGGGACGAATCGCCCCAGATTATTATTGCATGGATGGCACGATCCCTCGGGGACAACTGGCAACCGTCTTGGGTCGGATCGAGGCGCTGTCGGAGGAATTCGGACTGCGTGTGGCCAATGTCTTCCATGCAGGAGATGGCAATCTTCATCCCCTCGTACTCTACGATGGCAACAAACCAGGTGATCTGGAAAAGGCGGAGGAACTCGGTGCCGAGATTCTGAAACTATGCGTCGCTGTAGGTGGTGTGCTTTCGGGCGAACATGGAATTGGGGTTGAAAAGCGCGATCTTATGCCCTGCATGTTCACGGACGATGACTTGGATCTGCAGGAGGAAATTCGTTTGGCCTTCGATCCCGGGATGCTGTTGAATCCGGGCAAGGTCTATCCGCAACTGAGACAGTGTGCGGAGGGACGCACCCACGTCCACGGAGGTCGTCGCCCTTTCCCCGATCTGGAACGTTTCTGACGGTGTCACAGATCGCACAGCCTGACGACGCGACTCAATTGGCGTCGATTGTCGAGGCAGCAGCACGCACACAGACACCCCTTCTCACAACAGCGGGCGACAGCAAGTGGGATTGGGGCAGAGGGCTGGCGGATACCGTGCACAACGATCGCAGCCTTGGGCACTCAACGCCGACGCAGTTGAACCTCTCGGCGCTCAGTGGCATCGTCGACTATGAACCGTCGGAACTGGTTCTCGTCGTGGGTGCTGCAACGCCTCTAGCGCAGATCGAGCCACTCTTGACTGAGCAAGGCCAGCATCTGGCGTTCGAGCCTGTGCATTGGCGTTCAACGGCGACGGCGGGGGGAACCGTCGCCGTTGGCCTGGCTGGGCCGAGGCGATTTCGTGCCGGCAGCGTTCGCGATTTTGTGCTGGGTCTACAGTTTGTCGACGGCAAGGGACGACTCGTCCGTTCCGGTGGTCGCGTTGTAAAGAATGTCAGCGGCTTTGACCTGTGGCGTGGTCTGACAGGCAGCTTCGGCAGCCTGGGTTTGATCACTGAAGTCTGCTTCAAGTTGTGGCCGCGCCCCGAGGCGCAGTGCACTCTGCTTTTTGAGAGACCTCAACTCCAGGCTGCGAGCCGGACGATGCTGCAGTTGGCGCAACGTCAGGAGGAAATCTCGGGTCTCGCGTATGTGCCAACACAGGGAGTGGTGGCACGACTCGAGGGTAGCGCATCCGCGCTGCAGGCGCAGACTGAAACCATTGCACGCGATGTCGCCGTTGATGACAGATTGCCCCACGACGAGTCATGCACGCTGTGGCGAGCACTGCGGGAGGTTGAGTCGCTTCGCGAAAAATCTGGGACGTTGTGGCGATTCGTTGTCCCCGCAGCCAGATGGGTCGAATTGGTGGGTGATCTGCAAGCACAAGGGATCGAGGACTACCACGTCGACTGGGGTGGCGGCCAGGTTTGGGCCCGAGCCGGCGAAGACCTGCCTCTCAAGGGACATGAGATCGCTGCGGGCGTCGGTGGTATCGCTTGGCGCCTCGCCACAAATCGACAGGACACCAACGCTGAAGGAATGCCGCCCCTGGATCCTGGCCTGAGACGACTCAACATGCGCTTGAAAGACGCCTGTGACCCGCAAGGCATACTGAATCCTGACGCCGCGTAGTGCAGGCACGGAGAGGCACAGTTACTGTTCAGGTGCGGCGTGAGCTGCGCTGCTAAAAGATGTGTCCCGCCCGATAGGAAGGAGGCGGCTTGGCCTCACTACTGAGCCAGTGGGCGCGGCCCTGACGCGCATGTACGTACGCATAGTCGTACGTGTCCTCAGGTAGACTGGTGTTGGTTTCTGATGGATAGGCAGCAATGGCCTCTGGCACGATGTCGATGCCAAGCCCCGGTGTATCTGGAACCACAATGTGACCATTCTCTATGACCGGTTGCCCGGTCATCACCTCATAACGCTGGGGCACATCATCGGCGAGGTGCTCCAGAATGAGGAAGTTGGGCAGCGTCGACATCAGATGAACTGCCGCCATCTCTGCCACGGGCCCGAGCGACCCATCATGCGGCGCCATCGTGATGTAGTGCGCTTCCGCCATGGCGGCGATTTTCTTCATCTGTGACAGCCCCCCGGCCCGACCTGTGTCTGGCTGGACGACATCGATAATTTCCCGCTCGATAAGTTCGCGAACCCCCCAGATCAATGCATGTCGCTCCCCGGCAGCGATCGGTAGATCCACCGCGTCTGCAACACGAGCAATGGCGTCGATATTTTCGGGCGCCACAGGATCCTCATAGAACAGCAGATCGTAAGGCTCAAGGCGCTTGCCGAGGGCAATCGCGTCGCGCGTCGTCAACCAGGGGGGCCCGTGGACATCGACCATCAGATCCACCTTGGGGCCCACCTCGTCGCGGATCATTGCCACCGTATCCACGCAATTCTGAATACCGCCGGTCTTGATCGCGTCGTAGCCCTGGTCAACCAGTCCTCGGGCCACCTCACGTGAATGGGCGTGAGCGTAGATGCGAACTCGATCGCGAATCTTGCCACCTAAGAGATTCCATACAGGCACGCCGAGTGCTTTGCCCTTCAGGTCCCACAAGGCCATTTCGATACCAGTCATGGCGCCGCTGCCGACGACACCCGTCATACCGTGACCCATGATGGCTGCGAGCATCTTGCTCCACACCCGTTCGATATTCTGCGGATCCTCACCAATCAGCAAGGGCGTCAGGTCTTTGATCGCCGTTTCTACGACCCGCGGCCAACCACTAGCCTCGCCGATCCCATACAGGCCATCATCTGTATGAACACGCACAAAGAGCCAGTTGCGCGCTGCCCACCCGCCTGCACCGGGTGGTGCTGCATGCATCAAGAAGGTTTCAATGCGTTCGATCTTCATGTCATACCCTCGGTAATCGTGCGAAATGAGCCCCAGGCGCAGTTTAGCAGTGTAGGCAAAGGAAGCACTTTCCTCCATACACTGGCTCAGAGTGGTCAAAACGCACTCTAGCAACGCGTTGACACTTTCTCCTCTGAACGCTAATTTCTGCGTTTTCGTATACTTACGAGCCTTTTGCTCGTTTTCCCGTCGCCTGCGGCCCTTTGCCCCACCGATGACCGCCTCTCCGGGCTCGATGGATCCCCTTCTGGGGCCGATCCAGAGCGAAATCGATCAATTTGAGCATCGGCTGGACTTACAACTCCAATCCGATGTGGCCATGGTTCATGAAGTGGCCCGCTATATGGCTGGCCTGAAGGGCAAACGCCTGCGGCCGGCCCTGACGATTCTGTGTGCCCGTGCGACCGGACTCTGGGACGATCGGGTAATCGATGCCAGTGTGGGCGTCGAGATGATACATGCAGCGACCGTCGTTCACGACGATGTGGTCGACGCAGCCACAACACGACGGGGCAAAGCCTCCGTCAACGCACAGTGGGATGATCACATCGCGGTGCTGATGGGGGATTTCCTTTTGGCCCGCGCCCTCTGCCTGCTGGTCGAGCTCGGAAATCTCGAGGCCCTGGGAGCTGTATCGCATGCGACGGAGCGGTTGAGTCAGGGCGAGATTCATGAGGTGCAGATTGGGCAACGAACGGACACGGCAGAGGAATCATACTTTGCCATGGTCGGCGACAAGACGGCTTCGCTGATTTCGGCGGCATGTCGAATTGGCCCACTGATGACGGGTGCCGATGATGAGGTAATTGAAGGACTGACCCGATATGGAGAATATCTCGGGCTGGCATTTCAGATCGCTGACGATATCCTTGATTTCACGGGAGATGCTGCCACGTTGGGCAAGCCCGTTGGCCACGATCTGCGCGAAGGCAAGATTACCCTGCCCCTGATTCGTTCACTGGCAGCTGCCCCCGCCCAGGAGCGCGAGGCCATTATTGTCTTGCTGGGGAAAGAAGACGCCGGTGAGAGCGATTGGCAGATGATGTTTGATTTTGTCGAACGTCACGATGGCGTCGCTGCAGCAAGTGCTACGGCTCACGAGTACGCTGCAAGGGCACTGAAGTGCCTTGAGGTCGTAGAACCATCTGTTGCACGCAGTATTTTGGAGACGGCCGTACGACTCGTCGTCGAGCGCGATAGTTGAAGTGAGTGTAGTACGCCGTTGGCTGCTGCCCACCAGTGGGTTGTTGCTGCTGTTGTGGTATTTGCGTGCGCCGAGTATCGATCCGATCGATGACTATCACATTGCCATGGGCACGATGGTGCGCATGACACTGTATGCCGATCCAGCCGATGCGACGGCGATCGTTGAAGCGGGTCGAGAGGCCATCGCCACGGTGGAAGCGATGGCCAGCCACTACGACAGCAGCAGTGAGTTGTCGCACGTGAACCGCCTCGCAGGGCAAGGCCCCGTGGCGGTCTCGTCGGCGATGGGTGAGTTGTTGCGGGAGACATGGCGGCGAACACAACAGTCCGGAGGTCATTTCGACCCCGCCTTGGGATTGCTGACATCCGCCTGGGGATTTCCGGAAGCTGTGCAACCGCCGGAAGCACAGTACGTGGCACAAGGCCGGGAACACAGTGGTTATCATCTTGTCGAGTGGAATGGTGAAACCATTCGCTTCCTCGACCCGCTGGTGCGTCTTGATTTGGGTGCCGCAGCAAAAGGTTTTGCCGTCGACCAGGCTGTGCGGCAGTTGCAGCAGGCAGGTGTTGCGGCAGGCATGATTGAGGCGGGTGGAGACATTCGCTTCTGGGGTCTGAAACCAGACGGAAAGCCGTGGCGCTTCGGCGTCCAGCATCCGCGTGAGTCGGAACGCATACTTGTCATCGACGATATCGGCCTGCCCGCATTGGCTACGTCCGGTGACTATGAGCAATTTTTTGAGTTCGAGGATCGGAGATTTCATCACCTCCTGGATCCTCAGACAGGTTATCCGGCGCGTCGCGCCGTTTCGGCCACTGTGTGGTCGACGAGTGCGGCGGCGGCGGATATTATGGCAACAGCGGCTTTTGTCGGTGGGCCACAGATCGCGCTGCAGATGGCAGCGGCAGATGACAGTTTGGAAGTTCTCGTATTCTACGAGAAAGATGGACGATTACAGCGCGTCGTCTCCGATGGTGTGCGCGCCCACATACAAGGCGACGATTGAACCCGAGAATCGTTACCTCACAGGAATAGATTCGACCCAGTTGGGTCGCTCAAAAGCAGAAGCGATACGAGATGAAACAGAATTGGAAGCCCCTGCTCATCCTTGCCCTATTGGTTGCGGCCGTGCTGCACCTGTATCCGACGGTCGAATTCTACGGCATGGAACCCGCCCAGCGCGAAGCTCTTGAGCATGACGCGCCAGCCTCCTACTACGATATGCAGCGCAAGGCGATCAACCTCGGCCTGGATCTGCAAGGTGGCATCCATCTGGTCATGGAAGTCGTCACAGAAGGATTGTCGCCTGAGGAGGCCCGTGACGCCGTCGATCGTGCCCAGGAAGTCATCCGCAACCGTGTGGATCAGTTTGGCGTTGCTGAGCCAACGATTCAGCGCCAGGGAGAAACGCGGATCATCGTCGAATTGCCTGGTCTCCAGGACGTTGAGCGGGCGAAGAATCTGATCGGCCAGACAGCGCTTCTGGAGTTCCAGCTCGTTGAGCCTGACGAAGATCGTGATCGACTCGTGCAGCGCATCGACGCGGTTCTGGCTGCTGGTCGCAGCTCAGATGACAGTGCAAGTGATGGGGACGACGCACAGGTCGCCGACGCGGCTGAGGCGAGCGAGCAGGCAGCTGACACTACGTCCGTCGCACCGAGTCTCTTCGGGCAGGACAGCGAACCAGCGGAATCCGGTTTGTTTGATGCAGATGCCGAGACTGCGGCCGACGCCGCCGATGATTCGCGGCGGCTACTTTCCAGACTCGCCCGAGTGGGAAGCGAAGTGGCCGTCATGCAACGTGATCTGGCAGCAGTGAAGGCGATGCTGACTGATGAACGGGCGCAGGCCGTCATTCCCGATGATGTTGAGTTTCTCTTTACGAGCAAACCCGAGGGCCCTGAGGGTAACAAGTATTACATGCTGTATCTTGCCCGCACGCGCCCTGAAATGACAGGTAACATGATCGCCGATGCACAGGTATCCATCGGCCAGAGTGTTGACTACATGGGCCAACCGATCGTCGACCTGCGCACAACGGACGAAGGCGTGCGATTGTTCCGTCGAATCACGGGTGCACACATTCAGGATCGACTAGCCATTGTCCTCGATGGTGCCGTGTACTCGGCGCCCACGATCCAGACGAAAATCATGGATGGCCGCTCGATCATTACCGGTTCCGGCACGCAGGAAGAAGCCAAGGACCTCGCGATCGTGCTGCGAGCGGGGGCATTGCCGGCCAAGGTCGAGATCATTGAAGATCGCACCGTGGGGCCGTCTCTTGGCCACGACTCGATTGAGCAAGGTCGGATTGCAGGCCTGATCAGTTTGCTCGCCGTCGCCGTCTTCATGATTCTCTACTACCGTGTCGCTGGCGCGGTCGCAGATATCGCCCTGACCTTGAACATGGTCTTCGTCATGGCCGTTTTGGCTGGCTTCCATGCGACACTGACACTACCAGGTATTGCCGGAATCATTCTGACGATTGGAATGGCCGTCGACGCGAATGTGCTGATCTTCGAGCGCATCCGTGAAGAATTGCGCACAGGGAAGACGGTGCGCGCCGCCATCGATTCAGGCTATAGCAACGCCCTGTCGGCGATCGTGGATGCAAACATCACGACCTTCATGGTAGGTATCGTCCTCTACGAATTCGGCACGGGACCTATTCGCGGTTTCGCCTTGACGCTCTGTATCGGCATCGTCTCCAGTTTGTTTACAGCCTTCGTGGTCACACGAGCGATTCTTGGATTGATCACCTCGCGCAGCACCACGACAAGCCTGAGCATCGGCCCCATCGATCTGCTGTCGAAGAGTGCGATTCCTTTTATCGGCATGCGAAAGATCGCGCTGCTGTGTTCGGCTGCCGTCCTCACCCTTGGACTGGTATCGATCGGCACCATCAATGGCCTCAAGCCAGGTATCGATTTCGCGGGAGGTACGTTGCTGGAGCTGCATTTCGATCCGCCCGTGGAGATCGAAGACATTCGCCAGCAGTTGCGATCTGTTGATGTCGGTGGCCAGACAGCAGATCTGAGTGCCAGTGAAATCAAACTATTCGGTTCTACTTCGGACGTGTTGATTCGAGTGACAGAAGATGCGACAGGCACAGATGTGGCCGATGGTATCAAATCTTCCCTGCGGGCAGGATTGGCCGGCAGCATAGGCGAATTCGACTGGGTCCGCCGACAGGAGAAAGTCGGCCCCCGTATCGGCGAGGAACTGACGGGATCGGCGATCCAGGCCGTGCTCGTATCCCTGGCGCTGATTCTCGTCTACATGGCGTGGCGCTTCCGGCAGTTCCTCTACGGCATCGCTGCCGTGGTTGCCTTGTTCCACGATGTCTTGTTGACACTTGGCGTGCTGTCGCTACTCGACGTCGAGATTACGCTGGCCGTCGTGGCGGGGATTCTGGCGATTGTCGGTTACTCTCTCAACGACACAATCGTCGTCTTCGATCGGATCCGCGAGAATCTGGTTTCCTCACGTAAGTACTCCTTTGACGACCTGCTCAATGTGAGTATCAATGAGTGTCTGAGCCGGACGGTCGTGACATCCTTGACGACCCTGCTCGCCGTTGTCGTGTTGATGATCTGGGGTGGTGAGGTAATCCGTGACTTCACCATTACTCTCGTCATTGGCATTTTCGTGGGGACTTATTCGTCGGTGTTCATTGCCAGCCCGACACTCTACTACGGGCATCTGCGCGCCGAGGCGAACCAGAAGAAGTAGTCTGACGTTCCGGGGGTCACTTCCGGCCTCCGATCACCATCGGAGCCGGTGTCGCCATGCGAACCCTGGCCGTCTGTGTCATCCTGCTGGCTCTAGCCAGCTTTTCGGCATCCGATCCGCGAGTCGACGACAGCTCGCGGATCGATGTCGTTTGGGTGACGGGTACTGTCATGCTGCTTGCCCTGACAGTGCAACGTGTCTGTCTACGACTCGGCCTGCCCGTGCTGTGGGGTTGGGTTAGTGCGGGCCTCATTGTAGGTATCACCGGCTTGGGCGTGGGGAATCCTTCTCCTCAGATGCAGGAGTTGGTCTTGCGGTTCTGTGGCCTGTGGGCGGGCCTGCTCGTGGGCATTGGCTTCGGTTGGCCAAGCTCCGTCACAGATGGTCGATTTCTCGGAATCGTCACCTTGTCAACCGTTGTCGGTGCGACGATCGTGACCTTTGGTTGTGTGCTGATTGCCGGGCAAGATTGGACGACGTCGCTATTGTTAGGCGCCATCTCTGCCCTATGGGGGCCATTGGTGGTCTCCAGTCTGTGGCGAGACGATGTGTCGACGAGTGCCGCCCTGACCGGGACCCTTGTCGCCACGGTCCTGCTTACTTGGGTGGTTGGCTGGTTGCACGAATCGGGGCGTCTGCTCGGCGATGGCCTGGCCTTTGCCGCACGCTTGTGGATATCACCGGCCTTCGGCATCGCCATCGCCTGGTTGCTCCAGGCAGCACGAGCACTGAAACGCCGCTCTGTCGCTCTGGTGGCTCTCGTCTCCATCACGAGCGTCGCAGCAGTCACCGTTCAGCACTACAATCTTCTTGGCGTTGCCGTTGGCCTGGGCGCGGGTCTCACACTCTCCTTTCGACCTGAGGTTCAGCGAACACTTGATCGACTCTTTGGAGGGTCTCGTCCGCTTGCGACCTTTCTCTTTGTCGCTCTGGCCCTGAGCCGTCTTGATCTGGCAGAGGTATTGATGCCACCGACGCCGGGCCTGCTTGAGATCGTGCTGTTGCAGCTCATCGTCTTGTTCTGCCTTCGCGGCCTCGGCCCGGTTTTGTGGCAGCCTCATATTACCGGCGTGTCAGGTGTAAACAGTTGGCTTTTGTTGCCAAAGGGCATCCTTGGCATCGAACTGGTCCTTGTGGGTGGTGGACTCCTCAGCCTGCTGAATCGAACCGATGCCAGGCTACTGCAGCAGATCGTCGTCGTCGACCTGCTTGTCTATGGTCTGCTGACAGCAACCCTCACTGGCTTCATGCTGCAGCACCCGGATGAAGACCAACCAGCCGAGTCGTCCGGCTAGCAGCGGGAATCTGACGGGGCAATTCGTTGTGCCTGCTATCCTGCAGGGTTATATTTGCCTGTTTCCGACTGAACCGCCATGAATCACATTGAAGACAACTGGAATCGCGTCTGTGATCAGGTGGCCCAAGCGTGTGAGCGGAATTCACGTCAGGCGTCTGAGGTCACGATCGTCGCTGTCAGCAAAACCCGACCCGTCGCCGACATAGAAGCTGCGTTGGCCGCCGGGGTAAGTGATCTGGGTGAAAATCGCATTCAGGAGGCAACGGAGAAGTTGCCGGGGATCGAGGGCGGACGGTGGCATTTGATCGGCCAGCTGCAGCGCAACAAGGCGGGCAAGGCAGTCGATTTGTTCGACTGCGTACAGTCAGTGGATAACCAACGATTGGCCCAGGCCTTGGCGCGGCGCGCAGAAGAAGCAGAGCGCTCGATAGAGGTCCTGATCCAGGTGAACACTTCTGGCATAGCCCATCAGGCGGGGATACCTCCAGACGCAGTGGAAGGTCTGGCTGACGAGATTTCCACGATGCCATGTTTGCGCCTCGGTGGCTTGATGACGATTGCCAACCAGGCCGAGGAATCGGAAGTCAGACACTGCTTCCAATCCTTGCGCTCGTGCCGTGATCAGCTGTCTGCAACTCGTCCTACCCTCGACTTGTCGACCTTGTCGATGGGGATGAGTGGCGATTTCAAACTCGCCATAGAAGAAGGCTCGACGATGGTCCGCGTCGGCACCGCAATTTTCGGCAACCGTTCCTAGATCGGATTTACCATGTTCAATCACACTGGCTTCCTGAGTGACATCATCCGCATCATCGACGGGCTCCTGTGGCTATACTTCTGGATCCTGACGGCCCGCGTGATCTTCTCATGGGTCAATCCGGATCCCTACAACCGCATCGTCCAGGTCCTGTGTGGACTCACCGATCCCGCCCTCAATGGGATACGACGCTTCATGCCACAGGCCTTGTGGTCGTCGGGCTTGGATTTCAGTCCCCTCATTCTCATGCTGTTGATCCAGATCCTTTCCAGCTTCCTCAATAATTTGCAGGTCTGAGCCGTGGCTACGAACAAAGAGCCGGTCTTTTCGGATGTTACCGGCGACGTCGATTTCGCCGCCCAAGAGCGCGAGATCCTTGCAGGGTGGAAGACGGCAGACCTGTATCGCAAGTCGGTCGAGCAGCGTACCGAGCCATTTCGTTTCTATGATGGACCACCCTTCGCCACGGGTCTGCCACACTACGGCCATCTGTTGGCGTCGATCACCAAGGACGTCGTCCCACGTTATTGGACGATGCGAGGCTACCGGGTGGAGCGGCGGTGGGGCTGGGACTGCCACGGGTTGCCAGTCGAGAACGAGGCAGAGCAGCAACTGGGGCTGAAGACGCGGAAGGACATTCTCGAATACGGCGTCCCCCGATTCAATGAATTCTGTCGGTCCGTTGTCCTGCGCTATACCAGCGAATGGGAGGAACTGATCCAGCGCCTTGGGCGCTGGGTCGACTGGGATCGCCAGTATCGGACCATGGATGTCGATTTCATGGAATCCGTTTGGTGGGTCTTCCAGTCATTGTGGGACAAGGGCCTCATTTACGAGGGCTACAAATCTCTCGCCTATTGTCCGCGGTGCGCAACACCTCTGTCGAACTTCGAGGTCAATCAAGGTTACCAGGACACGCAGGATCCGTCTATTACCGTCCGTTTTCGCGTCGCCGGTTCTGAGAACCGCTCTTTGCTGGCGTGGACGACGACACCATGGACTCTACCCTCGAACATGGGCCTCGCCGTCGGACCAGACGTGGAGTATGTCTGTGTGACGACGGTTGACGGTGAAGAGCTGATCCTCGCCAAAGCACGCATGGAAACCGTCTTCCGCAAGCGTGAGGAAGAGATCGATCACGTCGACGAAATCAGCGTCGATGAGCTGGTGGGCCTGCGCTATGAGCCCCTCTTTGACGCCTTCGGTCATCTGGCCGACGAAGGTGCGTTCAAAGTCGTTCAGGCGGATTTCGTATCGACGGAGGATGGCACGGGTATCGTCCATATCGCCCCTGGTTTCGGCGAGGAAGATTACCAGTTGGGTCTGCGCGAGAATTTGCCGGTCGTGTGTCCCATCGACGCCGATTGTCGTTTCACCAGTGAAGTCAGCGACTTTGAAGGCGAATTCGTTAAGGATGCAGATACGCCGATCATCCGACGATTGCGCGCGACGGGACAATTGTTCGCCGAAACTACACTCATGCACTCCTATCCATTTTGCTGGCGCTGCGATTCACCTCTGATCTATCGCACGATCTCCACTTGGTTCGTGAAGGTGGAAGGAGAGGTGAAAGAGAAGATGCTCGCCGCCAACAAAGAGATCTGGTGGATCCCGGAGCACATCCGCGATGGCCGCTTCGGTAAGTGGCTGGAGGGTGCCCGCGATTGGGCAATCAGTCGCAACCGCTACTGGGGAACGCCGTTGCCGATCTGGCGCAATGAGGACACGGGTGAAGCGATCTGTGTTGGTAGCCGGGAGCAATTGAGTGAATTGACGGGGAAACAAGTCGACGATCTGCACAAGCACTGTATCGATGAATTGGAGATCCCTGCTCCGTCAGGTGACGGTGTGCTGCGTCGCGTACCAGAAGTCCTGGATTGTTGGTTCGAGTCGGGTGCGATGCCCTACGCGCAGAGCCATTACCCCTTTGGACCCCGAGAAGATTTCGAGGCGAGTTTCCCGGCCGACTTTATCTCGGAGAATCTTGATCAGACTCGTGGCTGGTTCTATACGCTGACGATTCTGGCGGCGGCATTGTTCGATGGTCCCGCATTCAAGAACTGCATCGTCGGTGGAATGTTGCTGGCTGAAGACGGCCGCAAACTGAGCAAGCGACTCAAGAATTACCCGGATCCATCGGAAATGTTGGAAACCTACGGAGCAGACGCGCTACGTCTGTATCTGCTGAATTCTCCGGCAATGAAAGCGGAAGAGCTACGCCTCAGCGAGAATGGCATCAAACAGAGCCTGCGTGATGTCATTCTACCACTGTGGAATGCCTACAGCTTCTTCGTGACCTACGCGCAGATCGACGGCTGGGACCCGGCTCAGGGAGCCAACGCGCAGATCACACATCGACTGGACCGCTGGATCCTCTCCGAGTTGCAGACGCTCCTGCACAATATCAACCAGGAGATGGAGTCCTATCGGCTCTATCGCACCGTGCCAGCCATGGTAGCCTTCGTTGAAAAACTGACCAACTGGTATATCCGCCGCAGCCGCCGTCGCTTCTGGAAATCGGATGACGATGGCGACAAAGCCTCCGCCTACGCCGCGCTCTATCAGGTGTTGACCGTGTTTATCCGGGCCCTGGCACCTGTTCTGCCCTTCGTAACGGATGCGATCTATCAGAATCTCGTTCGCAATCCGGCTGCAGCCGATGATTCGACACCGGAAAGTGTGCATCTGTGCGACATGCCCATGGCCGACGAGAGCCTGCGTGACCCTGAGTTGGAAGAACAGATGGAGTTGGCGACTCGCGCCGTGACCTTGGGGCGCGCCTTGCGCAGCAAGCACAATCTCAAGACACGCCAGCCCTTGCAGCGAGTCTTCCTGTTGCCACCCGACGAGCACAGTCGAGAAGAGCTGAGCCAGGTATCTGGCCTGATTGCAGATGAACTGAATATCAAGGAAGTGGTTCTGGTTGAGGATGAGGCCGAGATCAGTGAAGTCTCCTATAAGCCAAATTTCCGTACCCTCGGGCCACGCTTCGGCAAGAGAATGAAAGAAGTGGGTATCTTTATCTCAACGCTCACATCCGAGCAGGTTAAAGATCTGGTCGGCGGCAGCCGACTGGATGTGGCCGATGGCGACATTGGCATTGACGATGTGGAGGTCCAGCGCCGTGAGCGTGAGGATGTTGTCGTCGCCGTCGACGACAATCTATGCGTCGGTCTGGACGTGCAGGTAACGGACGATCTTCGCCTGGAGGGATTCGCTCGGGAATTGGTGAATCGGGTTCAGAACATGCGTAAGGACGCTGGTCTGGATGTAGCGGATCGTATTCATCTGTGGCTTGACGGCCCGGATCAAGTCTCACAAGCAATGGCCGTCCATGAAACTTATGTGGCGGGAGAGACGTTGGCTTCAGACACGACCATTGGCACGGCACCTGCCGATGTGTCGGCGACACGCATGTGGGATGTAAATGGAGTTGAGTGCCAGATCTCGATCACAAGAGTGAGTTGATCGACCTGTTGCCCAATGCGCACGAGAAAGTAAAAATCGATGACCAAAGAAGACCTTGATTTCTTCAGAGAGCTGATTCTCAAGCGACGTGAACAAGCAGCAGCCGACCTGTCTGAATTTGAGCGGGTCTCGCGCAGCAACGATGCACAGGAATCGGGCGAAGACAGATCAGCCTATTCGCTGCACATGGCGGATCGCGGTACTGATGCGATGGAGCGTGAGAAGAATCTGCTGTTTGCTCAACGTGAAGGCAGCTTCATCGACTATCTCGATGAAGCCATGCAGAGAGTAGAAACAGGCACATTCGGGATTTGCCGCGTTTGTGAGGGAGACATTGGCCGCCCCCGCTTGGAAGCCGTCCCCCATGCGACGCAGTGCATCGAGTGCAAGAGCAAGCAAGACGAAGACAAGACCTGAATATCATGCGTTTTTGGATCGACCTGATTTGGGTCCCTCTTGCCCTGGTCCTCGATCAGGTCACCAAATACATCGTCGTCCAGTCATTGCCACCCTATGAACCGCAGTCGGTGATGGGTGACGTCATTCGTCTGACCTATATCCACAATCGCGGTGCCGCTTTCGGCCTCGATCTTGGTGGCCCCGTCGTCCACACGGTCATTGCGACGGCGGCGTTGGGATTGCTGGGCTGGATGCTCGCGACACTCCCTGTCGGGGCTCGGCTACAGCGCGCGGCGCTGGCCATGGTACTTGGCGGTGCCATTGGGAACATCATCGACAGAATTCGCATCCATCAGGTGATCGATTTCGTCGATGTTGGTTTCGGCGATTGGCGGTGGCCGGTCTTCAACGTAGCCGATTCATTTGTCACCGTGGGCGTCCTGCTCCTGGCCATCACCTACTCTCGAGTCAGCGAGTCCGATGCAGATGAAGAGTCCAGCGCACAGGGATCCTTGACCCCGGAGTCCAGCCCCGCCAGCGGCACTGACGACTGACACCCGCTACGGCCCTGTCCGATCTGTGGCAGCCTCCATCACCCAATTGCATACCGTAGAAGAGACCGAGGCCTCCCTCCGTCTTGATGTTTTTCTGCAGTCACGGCACGAGGATCTGTCACGCAGTCGGTTACAGAATCTCATCGCCGACGGAGACGTCTCCGTCAACGGTGCTGGCGTGCGCTCAAGTTATCGGGTGCGAACCGGCGACCGGGTCGAGTTACGCATCCCCGAACCGGTAGAATTGGGCGCCGAGCCTCAGGACCTGCCCCTTGATATCATCTTTGAGGATGAAGCACTACTCGTCGTCGACAAGCCATCGGGAATGGCCGTACATCCAGCGCCGGGGACGCCCTCGGGAACCCTCGTCAACGCGCTGTTATACCACTGCCATGATCTGTCTGGCATCAATGGTGTGCTGCGTCCGGGCATCGTCCATCGCCTCGATCGCGACACGACAGGGCTGCTTGTGGTGGCCAAGAACGATGAAGCGCATCGTCTGTTGGCGGCCCAACTGGAACAAAGACGGATGGATCGTCGTTATGTCGCCTTCTGTTGGGGTGTCATAGATGAGCCAGTGCGCATTGAGGCACCTCTGGGGCGTAACCCAAGAGACAGAATGCGTATGGCTGTGGTAGAGGGCGGGCGCCATGCCGTTACCCATGCGAAACCCGTCAGGGCCTATCGCTTTGCTACTCAGGTGGATGTGCGACTCGAGACGGGACGCACACACCAGATTCGCGTGCACATGCAGCACGTCGGCCATCCGGTCTTTGGTGACCCCACCTATGGCGGACGCAATCGCGTCGAGGGCATTGAACCGGCACGGCGGCCGCTGGCGCGGCGTCTATTGGCCTGCATTGACCGACAGGCGCTACATGCGCGGCTGCTTGGATTCGACCATCCTGACGGCAGGCATCTCGAATTCGTCAGTCCTTTGCCGCCCGATCTGGCACAAGTCCTGCGAATCGCTGGCGAGCAGACCCCGTAAACCGAATCAGGTAAGAGCGACGGCTGTTGCACCTTCGTCAGCAGCAGCCTGAATCCTGATGGCCGTACGTGATGAGGCGAGCACCTGGTCTGTTGTCAGCTCCCCCTCCAGCGGTTCGTCCTGGTTGATCGATCTCAAGAAAGCATCGAGGTAGCCTGGACCCGAGTCGTCGAGGGGAATCTGCTCACCCTCCGTATCCTCAGCTCGTAGCAGATGGACCGTGGGCATGTTCGTTCCTGCCTCCAGCATTCCATCTCGCCCCCACCAGGTCATTCGCCAATAGTATGGCATGGAATAGCCCGGCCCGTCGGGGGCGAAATAGGAGAGATCTCCAAGGACACCTGCGCCATTGTCCAGGGTCAGCATCACCTGCGCGCCGTCTTCGAAATGCGGATACTGCGGAGCAAAGGCATTCCAGCATCGTGCCGCTTCGACGCGTGCGATCTGATGACCACAGGCCCAGGGGATGCTGTCGATCGCATGGATGCCGATATCGTTGATCGTACCCCCATGCTCACCAGGTTCAAAATACCATTCGGGTCTCGATCCGAGCAGTAGGGGATGCTGGCCACCAAATTGAATGGCGTGCACTTCGCCGATGGCACCCTCCTGCAGCAGGCGGCGCGTCGTACGCATGAATGGGCCGTCGCGCATCCCGAGCATACAACTGACTTGAAGCCCGCCGTCGGCAGCCAGGGTACTGATCTGGTCGATTTCCGCCAGGCGGGTACATGCAGGTTTGTCTGCAATCACGTGGTGGCCCGCTTCCAGACCGGCAACGAGCAACCTTCCTCGTCGGGCGAAGGTGTCACCGACGGCAACGATGTCACACTCGGTGGCGCTCAGCAGATCGTCGGCTTTCTCGTGCGTGAACTCGACTCGCCCCTTGTCGGTCAGATCTGCCCGTGTAGCAGCATCTTCCTCACACACTGCGACGATCTCTAAATCCTCCCGCTCTCTTGCCGCATCATATAAGGAGAGGATGTGGCCATGACGAAAACCGATGAAGGCAATCCGGTGCGTCATCTTCATTCCTTTCAGCCCTGGAGAAACTAGGAACCTCGTGCGTCCCTGCAGAGGCGCCAACCTGATTCGGACTCAGCACGTCGTCAAGTCGATCCCGGGCCTGAGATGTATGCGTTGCCGACTTGGACGAATGCCGGTTACCTTAGAAGGTAGCCTCGATGGTGTTGTGCGCCTTCGGTTTTCGCTACCCCATCATTGCCAGCCACTGTGCCGGCATAAACACCTACGGGCCCCTTACTTTATTGAATCTCACGATGTGTAGAAGTCTTCGACAGTTGATCTACGCGAGCATCGTGATGCTCTGTGCTTGTGCAGGCATCACGCCTGCACCTCGCTATACGGGCGGTCAGTCGACGACATCGACCGCAACAACTGCGATCGGATCGGAACTCAAGACTCGCCAGCGGGCACGTCTTCAGGGTGGTGACCGTCGCTTGATGGGCGTGATCGAGGGCTATCTCGGCATTCCATATCTGTGGGGTGGCACCACGCGTCGCGGCATGGACTGCTCGGCGCTGACACGTGCCGTCGTCCGTGAAGCCTACGGGGTCGAATTGCCACGCACCTCCCGGCAGATGTACGAACTTGGCAAACCGACGGATCGCCAGAAACTACGTGCCGGTGACCTGGTATTTTTCCGCATCGACGACTCAGGGCCTGGCGTGTCTCATGTCGGGATCTATGTCGGCGATGGCCAGTTCGCTCACGCCAGTTCCAGCCGTGGGGCAGTAATCGACCCACTCGGCTCCTCCTATTTCGACAAGCGCTATGCAGGCGCCCGCCGCATCCTTCTGGACTGAGTTTTCGTCCACGTCACGAATTGTGTGGTTTGGCGCCGCACTGTGCCTGGCCGCCACCGTGGGGTTGCAGAGCATCGACGATCTGGCTCTCAGAGTAGAGCAGGTGTGGGCGTGGTCTCTGCTTTGCCTGGTTGGCTGCGGTCTCATCGTCTGGCGAGTGCGCCAGGCGCATGTCTCCCTCGGGGTCATTCTCGTCACTGCGGCGTTGATGCGACTGATTTTGCTGCCGACGGAGCCAAGCCTTTCTGAAGATATCTATCGCTACCTCTGGGATGGTCGCGTGCAAAACGCCGGGATGAATCCCTATACCCACGCACCGGATAGTGAAGCGGTCGCCCACCTGCGCGACTCACGATGGAGCCGCATCAATCACCGCCAGGTGCCCACGGTCTATCCTCCCTTCGCCCAATGGATCTTTGCGGCAGCTACCGGGCTCGGTGGCGGCGCGACAAGTCTGAAGTTTGTGCTCCTGTTGTTTGATGCCATCACCATCTGTGCCATCATGGGTCTCCTGCGACAGCGACATCGGGACCCGGCCTGGGTCTCGCTATACGCCCTGCATCCCTTGCCCCTGCTGGAGATTGCCGGGTCGGGGCATGTGGATGCAATCGGCATCGGTGCACTGATGGCGAGTCTCTTCTGGTTGGGTCAGTCGCGCCGGTGGCTGGCAGCGGCAGGCCTCGCCGTCGCGACAATGGCCAAATTAATCCCCGTCATCTGCGCTGTTGCCTTCTGGCGCCACTGGCGGCCTGTCCATCGTGGCTGGTCAACGTGGATTGATCCACGACCTCGAGTGCCCTTCGCCCTGACGGCTGGGCTGATTGTCGGTGGATACGCAGTCTTCCTTGCAGATGGCACCGATATTTTTCGTGGGCTCCAGACATATGCTCTTAAGTGGAGATTTAACGATAGCGTCTTCTCGATCGTCTATGATCTACTACGAGATCCGTCTCTCACCTGGGACGATCCGGCCCTGTTACTTGCCCGCAAGATTTGTGGTGCCCTGTGGATCGGATGGATGCTTTGGGTTATGCGCTGGCGAGATCCACTGCGGATCAGTTTCGGGCTCCTCGGAGCCTACATCGTGTTGTCACCCACGGTCCATCCTTGGTATTTGCTCTGGGTCCTGCCATTTCTGTCCGTCTTCCCGAGACCGGCATGGATCTTCTGGAGTTGGTCAATCCTGCTGTCCTATGAAGTGCTAACTGGCTATCGGCAGAGTGGGATATGGGAACCATCGTCGTGGGTGTGGTGGGCGCAGTATGCACCCTTTTTCCTCCTGCTTGTTGTCGATGGTTGGCGGCTGGGGAGCAATCGTTGGCAGACCAGATGGGCGCAGAATGCACCCAAGGAACAGTCTTTGGCATCCGACGTCTGAGGTTTGGAGGGAATATGGCTTGTTAGTGGTGCGTATATTCCCTATTTCCAGATGGTGAGTCCCCAGATCCCCTGTCGTCATCCACGCAGAAATTCTCGGACATCTATGGTATCAAGACGAAACTCGATCACCTGTGCACTGTTGGTCGCTGGCCTCACACTCAGTGGCTGCATGCAAACAGTGCGCCGTCCAACTCAAAGTGCGCCATGGTGGGCAACGCAGGTCGATCTCGAATCGCCGTCATCAGCAGGTGGAGGTGTAGCGGACTCGCTGGCTGCAAGCCGGCTGGATTCCAGCACTCACGATGCAGTGGATGACATCAGCCGTGCGGACTCGCTGGCAGTCGCTCCTGATTCCGAGACATCGACGAGCCTGCCCATGGCAGGACCACGGATCTACGGCATCGGCCCTATCGAGCAGTCCGAGGAACACGACCATCCAGACGTTGTAGAGTTGAGTGACGCCCAGCGCAGGCAGATGCGAGACTCGGCAGCCAGGCGCAGTGGCGAGGAACGTGATCGGGTAGAACAGGTGAATGCGTATGCCCTATGGTGCGTCGAACGCGAGATGTGGGCAGAAGCACGTACCCATCTGGAGCAGGCCGTGGCAAGAGACAGTCTGGCCTCGAGTCTGCACAACAATCTGGGCATCCTGTACGAGCGCCTCGGTGAACCCGTGAAGGCACGTGCAGCGTATGAACGCGCCCTCGTGCTCCAACCGGGCAAGGGTGCGTATCAGAGCAATCTTCGCCGTCTGGACGGTGCCGATGTCAGCCACTCAGAGGACGACAAGGAGCATCTGCGACGACGAAGCGACTACGATCAGAGTGGTGATCAAACAGACGATCTGTTCAGAATGGTGCATGATTGAGAACCGAAAAGGTCCGCGCGTGATTATCCCCTCCCTGTTTCGCACGCTCGTGTTGTTGGCGGCATGCCTCATGCTGCCCATTCCATCTGCTGCTCAGGATATCGTCTCTTCTCAGTTGCGTCAGGGGTTTGGTCGCAACAAGGTCCGCTACAAGGCCTTTGACTGGCACTTCGTGGAGAGTGAGCATCTGCTGCTCCACTACGAACCAGAATTTGAAGATCTCGCCGATCGAGCCGTCGAATACCTCGAGGACGCGTACGCCCACATCAGCGGGATCATGCGACATGAGCTGTCGACGAAACCACCGATCGTCATCTTCAAGTCACACTATGAGTTCCAGCAGACCAATATCATCCAGTCCTTCCTGCCTCCCGGTGTCGCCGGTTTCGCCGAGCCTCTGAGATATCGGATGGTCATCCCCTTCAATGGGGATCTGGATGACTTCAACAATGTCCTCACCCATGAGTTGATGCACATCTTTCAGTATGACGTGGTCAACCGGGGACCCGTCAAGCGGATTTCTAATCCCATTGCCAGTCCACCGACGTGGATCATGGAGGGGATGGCAGAATACTCGACGCAGGAAATGAATACCATCGATGAGATGGTCCTGCGCGATGCTGTGCTCACGGATGGCCTGATCCCGCTGGAAGTGATGGATGCGAGCTGGCACTATCTGCCGAATCCCTTCCTCGCGTACAAGCAGAGCCACAGCATCGTCGAATATATCGCGGACAATTTCGGTCCTGAAAAAGTGAGCCGCATGCTGCGCGCCTGGGATCGCCAGAGTGGCTCAGATCGTCTGCTCGAACGCCTGATAGATATGGACATGGAGGCCCTCGACGAGCGCTGGCAGGCGCATATGCGCAAAACCTACTGGCCGCTGCTGCAGACACGGGACTACGTATCGGAATTCGCTGAACGCATTATAGAATCAGACGATTTCTTCGGACTCTATACGTCTCCCGACTGGTCTCTGGGGGGCGACATGCTGGCCGTGCTGAGCACCGACGGTGTTGAGCAGCATGTAGACATCATTCGAATAAGCAGTGGCAAGCTGGTCGAACGCGTCAGCAGTGGTATGCGTACGCGGCAGTATGATGATTTGACGTTCAACGATGGTACCGTCGCCTGGGGTGCCGATGGACGTACCATCGCGTTCGTCGCAAAGGACGGATCTGCAGACCGGATTTTGCTCTGGGACCTGTACGACAAACGCCTGGGGACTTCCTTCACATTTGAAGGGATTGAGATCATCGAAGGTCTTGATTTTGATCCCACCAGTGGACGTCTTGCTTTTGTCGGCACAGGCTACGGCCAGAGCGATGTCTACGTCGTCGACACAGCGACGGGTGAGCTGCAGCAGATCACTGGCACACCACAACGCGACAGTTACCCTTCCTTCAGTCCTGATGGTCGCTATCTGGCCTACAGTGCCAAGCAGGGCCACCAATTCGACATTCGCGCCTACGACTTTGACAATGATACGGTGTCGACGATTGTCGCTTCACCGACTGATGATCTGTGGCCCGAGTGGCTCCCCGCAGGCAACAAGATCCTCTTTGTCTCCACGCGCGACGGGATCAACGATCTGTTCGTCTACCATATGGAGCAGGAGCAAGAGTATCGGCTCACACGTACCGTCAGTGGCATCATGGCGCCGCGATTGTCTCCGGATGGTCAACAGGTCGTTATGAGCACGTACTATCATGGGCGTCGTGAACTGTATCTAATGGACATGCCTTCCTGGCCGGAGATCAGACGCAAGGATGGAGAACTGGCCGCGCGTGCGAGCGGCGCATCTGGCCAAGAGGCCGCCGCAGCGAAGGTCGACAGGGCAGAACAAGCGCAGTCTGTGTCGCAGCCAATAGAGAGGGTCGAGACTTCCACGCGCCTGGGTCTGGAGGAGGCAGTGGCCCTGCTCGCCCAGAAGGAACGCGGGAACCAGGCCGTGAAACTCGCGGACACACGTACAGATATGAGTGATGAGACGATATCGAGCGTCTCCTCGTCACCGACTGTGGCCACTGCCGACATCGAGTTGTCGAGTTTCTTTGACGACGACCTCGACCTGGAGCACCTGCCACGTCGTCGATATCGGCCAAAGCTTGAATTCGACGGTATTTCCTTGCAGGCCGGTTACTACTCCGGCTTCCTGTCGGGTATCGCCCAGCTGAGCATGAGTGATCTGCTAGGCAATCACTCTGCGAGTATGTTCACCGACTATGTCGGGTCACAGGAGATCAGCAATGATTTCACCTTCGCCCTCAGCTACGCCTATTTCGGTCGTCGCGCCACGTACAGCGCGACGATATTCAACTGGAATCAGTATTACAACGACACGCAGGGGCGCGGTCCAGTCGGCGGCTACTACCCCGTTGGCACAACAAGCCTGACACAGGGGCTGATTCGATCACGACAAAGTGGCCTGCTCGCGGACGTCACCTATCCTCTCGATGTGTTCCGTCGAGTCGAACTTTCATATTCCTTCGTCGACGAGGTTCGTGAGGTCGCCTGGCCTGTGACAGAACCGGTAGAGGCTTTTGGCACACACCTGGTCAAGACAGCCTATGTCCATGATTCACTGAACAATGGACTCCTTGGCCCGACGGCGGGACGCCGCTACTACATATCGATCGGACGTGCCTTCGAGCTTGTGGATGGCGATCGATCCTTCACGCATCTGGAAGCCGACTATCGTCACTATTTCAGACTTGGCAGGTGGTCCGTTTTGGGAATCCGGGGAGTCGGAGTCGGTTCACTCGGCCGCGACGGGCTTGCCTACAATCTGGGCGGCCCTGCCTGGTTTCTGCCATTCTCTCCTGGTTACAACCTCAACCTGGGTCCGCTGCGGGGTTATTCATTCTCCGAATTCAGCGGCTCTCGTGTGGTACTGCTGAATTCGGAAGTTCGCGTTCCCTTCATTCGCAATATCACCTTTGGCTGGCCGGGGAATTTCGCCATCCCCGCCGTGGACGGTGCGTTTTTCGTCGATGTGGGGGGAGCCTGGAACAAGGGCCAGGATCTGAACCTGTGGCCGTTGCAGGATCCTCTGATTCCATACAGTCCCGCCACGGATGAAGCACGACTGCAGGGCGGCATGGGCTTCAGTTTCCTCGTCTACTTTTTGGCACCACTCAACTTCGAATTTGCGCGCCGCACAGATTTCCGCGAATACTCCGACTGGCGCATGCATTTCAGCTTCGGTAAGGCCTTCTAATGCAGCGCTGGTTAATTTCCCTGCTGGTCCTTTCCCTGATGGCCTGTTCGGGACGTGTTCCTGGACGTAGTACAGTGCCCGTTGAATTTCGCGCCCCATCGGTCCCCGATTCGGAAGTTCAACCCATCCTGCAGGATGTCATGGTCGTCGGCGTCGTATCCGAGACAAACATTGAGCCTCAGCGCAATGTTGATATCGAGCGGATCATGGGCCGATTGACAGACGCCACCGCTCGTGGGCTACGAAATCTGACGGATCGGCGCGTCGTGAGTCAGGACGAGATTCGCTGGCATTTCAAGGATATTGTCCTCGACTCTTCCCACGTTTTCAGTGACAGTGTGATGCTGCAGATGCGGGAGGATCTTGAGTTGGACGCGCTCGTGCATGTGTCCCTGCGCGGCATGGAAGCGCACATGACGGCCGTGTCTCCTGGTCCCCAGGGCCGCGCCGTACACGCTCCTGGTGTAAATCTCACAGTCGAACTCGAGTTGACGTTGGTGAATCTCGTCAGCGGCGACCGCTGGACGCAGAAGGGTAAGCGGAGCAGTTGGGAACCTGTACAGCGAGACGTGGTGGGTGGGGGAGATCGCACAGAGCAGCAATTGCTGACCGCTCTGGCTGGCCCCATGCGTGAGTTCCTCTCACGGGTGTCTCCTCCTCCGCGTCGACAGCTTCGTCAGTTCGATGTGAGTGGTGACTGATTCCCACTCACTCATTCTGCCATTCACTAGTCTGACAATCGTATGACAAAAAGGGCGCCCCTCCTGCAGGAGGGGCGCCCTTTTTTCTTTGGGGATGGATCCGTGCGTCTAGCGCTTCTTCTTCCGCCTCTTGGCTGCTGAGCTTCCACTGCTCTCAGAGGAGGAGGAGGTCGTTGAGGACGACGTACTGGATGTCGTCACACGCCCACTTGATGCGGCTGGCCGCGTCGTTCGTACCGCTGACGTCGTCTTGCGTTCTGGCTGGGTGCGCTGAGTCCAGGCACGTTCAGCTTGGCGCTGTTTGCTACGCACTTGGGTGGCGCGCTCCGCGTCGGAGAGCGGATCACTGATGGAGCCGACGCCCTGTCCCTGGTTCCGTACGAGGGTATCGAGAGACTCAGTCGTGATCAGTTGGTAACCTGGTGGAATGTATGCACCGCGTGAGTCCTGGTAATACGGATCGTAGCCGTAGCCATAGGGCCCGGCGTTGGAACCGTAACCATAACCACCCGAATAGAGGCCTCCGTAGGGCCCGTAGGCGTAGGGTGAACCAAATCCATACAAGCCGTACAAGGAGTCATAGCCAAGGACTGGAACGCCGGCAGACTGCCGTGGGCCATAGCCATATGGGTAGTGATCACTGTCATCGAAGTCGCCTACCCTGGGTGATACTGAGGCGTCATCAGCATCCCAGGTGTAAGCCTCGGTCGTTGACCGAACAGCACCCTGAGAAGCGAAACCAGGTGCCTGCAGCAGCGTATAGCAACCACTGAGCGCCAGTGCGCTGATGGCGGTGGCGATCCAGACGACGGTGGGTCGGCGGATCATGGCTTCCTCCTCTGAGTCAGAAACGACTGCACCTGGCAGGCTGATCGGGCTCAAGATCACCCGAGGCCTCATGACTTCAATGTACTGATGCGCGATGAAGCGTCAAAAAAAGATATCAGAACCGATAGGAGACGCCCAGCAGCACGCGCTGAAGCGTCGCCTCCTCGCGCAGCCGCGAAGCCCCCGCACCCTCGACCTGCTCATACGAACCTCGTATGAAGGTCAGATCGCAGCGAACGGTCTCCTCCAAAAAGAGGCCCACTCCTGCAGTCAGGTAGGTGCGATCCTGGACGGCACTGACCAACGGATTCGTCTGTTCATCTACCGCCCGCTCCGGATCTCTGGGGCCGATGAATGGCAGCGGGTCAGAATACATTCCCGCTCGCAGATCTACGCCTACCTGCGGCAGTTGATATTCGGCGCCAAGGTGCCACCGAATCACATCATCATATTGACGCTCGAAGTCGGCATTGGTTCGAAGTTGAGCAGCGTCGGTGTCGGTGTATTCGGTCTGTGACCATTCGGTGGCACGCAAGCCGACAGCCAGCAATAGCTGTGGCAGAGGCCGATACGATCCGCCGATGCCGAGTGAAAGTGGCAGAGAAAGCTTGTACTGACCGCGAGTCTTTTCACTCGCTGCGGTAAAGACGCTTCCATCATCCAGCTCTACAATGCTGAAAGCCGTATCTGGTGGTGCTAGATAGGTGTAGGAAATCTCATGAGTCGCACCGGTGGTCACAGCAAGTCCCAACCGTAGACGAGGATTGTCGCGTGGAGCTCGAACCATCGCACCGAGGGTGGCTGTGAAAGCTCTCTCGTAGTCGTCGTTGAACTGTTCGCGGTCGACGAAGCGGCGCTCAAAGAAATAATCGTCTGAATCGACGGAGATGAATTCGTTGCTGACCTCGTCCTCTCCTGAGACGATGTTGATCGCCAGTCCCATGGACACGGAGGGACTCACATCCACTGCCGCCGCCAATGACGTAGTCGTCAGATTTCCTTCGTGACGAAAGCGATCCTCGATATCCAAACTGTCGAGTCGTCCGCGGACCTCGAGACCCCAGTCAAAGTCGCTGACACGATTGATACCGGCCGCGAGAACGAAACTACCTCGCGCAACAGGCCAGGGGAGCACGAACCCCAGCGAGCCAAACTGGGTATTCTTCACCTGAGCAGTCGCTGAGACTCCGCCAACACTCGCGTCGTTCTCGAAACTATGGCGATTCAACGAGACGTAGAGTTCCCGCTGACGAATCTGGGCCAACCCGGCGGGGTTCCAGAAAACGGCCGTGAAATCATCGGCGACACCGACATAGGCGCCTCCCATGGCCATGGAGCGATTGCCCACGCCGGCAAAGTTGCCGATGGCGCGCTCCTCCTGCGCTGCCGCAGCCGTGACCAAGACCATCATGAGAACCAGCCCGCGGCGCATCAGAGCTTCACCGTCGTCAAAACTTTACCCATGGGATGCTCCTCTCAGAAGCTTTCCGTATAACGCACAACCAATTCACGACTCATGTCCGGATCCGGGCCGATTCCGTCTCCCTCCGCATTCTCCAGCACATTCTTGAGCAGAAATCCAAGGTGCAGTCCATCAGTGGGCGACCAGAACGCGCCCAGATTGAGATACCCCCGCCCAGAGCCCAGGGAATCGTCGCCATTGTCGTTGAGAGCGAAGTCATATTCTCCAGCCACGATGAGCTCTTCATTCACAGTTTTGTCGAGGCCAACCCAACCGGTCAACCCATCATCGTCCTCATCCTCGCGGCTACGATTGGCGCCGGCGTGCACGCCGAACTGGCCAAAGCCGGAGACGTAATTCTTGCTGAGTGCGAGAAAAAATCCTTTCGATTTCACCTGATAGCGCTCGCCGACATATCGACCATACCCCTGGGTTTCATAGCCGAGAGTGAATGCTGGCAAGGAGGCATTCTCTTCGATGAGTCGGTATCGAGCTGCCGCCTCAACCCGCGGGTACCAGTTGACGGCTCCGTCGCCGATGATGCCCTCGCCACCAAAAGACAGTCCAATGGACAGACGACGCATGATGCCTGCTGTCAGTTGGCCCTGCAAGCCGCCTTCAGGAAACAGACGCAGGTCTGCAGCAAAGCGCCCTTTGTCCACGAGGCCCGCTGTCGGATTGTCGACGAGGCGGATCAACTCTACGGGGTCCTGTGACTGAGCCGGTGTGCCGATGATGGTGGCCGTCGCCACGGCGACCATCGTCCAGTGTAGCGTCTTGGTTGCTGTTTTTCTGCTGTTGCTCAAAGGTTGGATCCTCTCGTGCCCGCCAACGAGGCGGTTGTCTCAATCCGGCGACAGAGAACTTGTCGGATCGCCGGATCATCCATGTGGGACATTTCTACATACCAATGTGCGGGCGGTAGCAATCCGGGAACGCGATCTGCCCACTCTACGAGACAGATTCCCGTTGGATCGTGGAAGAATTCACGCGCACCGATATCGTCCAGTTCTTCCGGTCCATTCAATCGGTAGAGATCGAAATGACGAATCAACAGCTCATCGTCCCTCGAATCCTTGCCGCTGTACTCATTGATCAGAACGAAACTCGGACTGTTCACTCGTGATGTCACGCCCAAGGCAGCACACAAGCCCTGGATCAGACACGTCTTTCCACTACCCAGCTCACCCTCCAGAGCAACCAGATCACCAGGGAGCAGATGCGATGCCAATTCGCGTCCAAGGGCCTGTGTCTGCTCCGGGCTCGATGACAACTCGCGATCAAAGGGAATCTGCCGCACGGAGCTCATTTGGGGATGAGTGTCGCCACGGGGAGAATCATTTCCTCCAGTGAGATGCCGCCATGCTGGAAACTGTCTCGATATTGGCGAGAATATTCATTGAACTTTGTTGGATAGACAAAGAAGTAGTCTTCCTTGGCAATGATGTAGTTGGCACCCAATCCTGACGGGGGCAGACCATACGTCTCAGGCTTATCGATTCGAATCGCATCCTTCGCTTCGCAGCGAAGATTCTTCCCGTGCTTGTAGCGCAGGCTCGTCGATGTCTGACGATCACCATGTACGAGAGTCGCCTGCCGTGCTCGCACCGCGCCGTGATCAGTTGTGATCACGACATGGGCACCTGAACGAGCCAGTTTCTTCAGCAGTTCGAAAAGAGATGAGTTCTCGAACCACGAAAGCACGAGGGAACGAAAGCCCCGTTCATCGGGAGCGATCTCCTTGAGCAGAGCCGAATGTGAACGACCGTGAACAAGCATGTCGAGAAAATTATAGACCACCGCAACCAGGGGCACCTCGGCCATACTGTCAGCCTTGCGTGCCAGAGATCGACCTTCCTCAGGGTCAATCACTTTGACGTACCGTGAATCCCCTTTCAACTCGATCCCCATGTCCTTGATCTGGTCATCGAGAAACCGGTGTTCATGTCGATTCAAACTGGTTTCATCGTCTTTACCCACCGTCGGCGACCACAGCTCGCGATACTTGGCGGCGATCTCCAACGGAAACAAACCCGAGAACAATGCGTTGCGCGAGTATGGCGTCGCCGTGGGAAGCACGGAGTAGTGATACTCTCGTTGGACATTGAAAAATTCCGAGATCATCGGTTCCAGAATCATCCAATGGTCCAGTCGCAGGCAGTCGATGACGATGAAATACGTCTGCACACCTGATTCCAGATGCGGTGCAAGTGTCTCGGACACAACGTCAACGGACAGGGGTGGTGAGTCGTTTTCATCCTTGACCCAGCGTGGGTAGTTGCCCTCGACGAAGCGAACGAATTCGTGATTGCACTCGCGTCGCTGTTCCTCAATCATGGGCTGCAAACTGGCATCACCGAGACGACTGATCTCAATATCCCACTCACACAGCATGCGGTGTATGTCGATCCACGTACGCCACGTGATGTCACCCGAGAGCCAGTCACGGATCTGCTGCGAGCGAGTGACGTATGCTTGCCCAGCCTGACTCTGCCGGATCTGTCGCGCATCGAGAATCTTCTTGCAGGCCATGAAGATCTGGCTCGGATTGACAGGCTTGGTCAAGTAATCATCGATACGACGACCGATGGCCTCGTCCATCAGATGTTCTTCTTCATTCTTCGTGATCATAATGACGGGCACGTTGGGATCACGATGCTTCAGCTGCTCCAATGTCGACAGACCATCCAGGCCCGGCATCATCTCGTCGAGCAGGACGAGATCGAAACGCTCTTTGGCGAAGATTTCAAGGGCATCCTCGCCATTGCTGACGGGCGTCACTTCGTATCCACGCTCGTTTAGATACATGTGGTGTGAGCGGAGCAGATCAATTTCGTCGTCTGCCCATAGAATCTTGTGGCGTGGTGTTTCCAACAGCGATCTCCTACGTATTGAATCTGGAAGATGTCAGTGCTTAGTGGGTTGGCAGGAAAATCTCAAAGGTTGTACCCTGCCCGCGTTCGCTTTGCATAACCTGGATACGGCCACAGTGGTACTCTTCGATAATACGTCTGACGAAGGCGAGGCCCAGACCCCAGCCGCGTTTCTTTGTGCTAAATCCCGGTTCGAAAACCCGTGGGAGGTGTTCGGCTTTTATTCCGCACCCATTGTCTTCGACAACAACAACGACCTCGTCTTGTTCACTGTCGAAGCGAGCCAAGACACTGATATGGCCATCCTGCCCGATCATCGCATCCATGGCATTCTTGAACAGATTTTCGAAGACCCAACCCATCAGCTCAGGATTCAGAGGAATCGTGGGCAGCGCGGGCACGTCGGCCTCGAATGTATGACGCCCGAACTGCGATCCCCTTCCCCGGAAATAGTTGATCGTATCCGTGATGACCTCACCCACATCGCCCGGACGCAGCTCCGGCACGGAACCAATCTGGCTGAAACGTGAGGCGATCTGATTGAGTCGCCCCATGTCCCGCTGCATTTCAGCAGCGATACTGGAGACGGCTTCAGCCTCCGCCTTGCCCTCCTGCTTCTGAAAGTCCTCCAACCTGTGCTGCATCAGTTCGAGCCAGCCTGAGAGGGACGAGAGTGGCGTGCCCAGCTGATGCGCCGTCTCTTTGGCCATGCCGACCCAGATCGAGCGTTGCTCACTGCGCCGCATATTGCGCAGGCCCACGTATCCAATGAGGCCAAACAGACACAGAACTCCGAGTGTGACGACGGGGGCCATGGAGATACGGTTGAGCAACTCTGTGTCGCCAAAGTGGATCTTGTGTTCTGTATGCAGTTGGAAGGTCAGAGGCTCTTCGCGAGCAGCCAAGGTTTCGTAGCGCGCCCGGACAGCTGTCGTGACGATCGTATTCGGCGAGGGCGAACTCGGTGGTAGATCGACAGCATTCCACGCAAGGGGCACTGTCTCACCTGCTTCGATGATGACAAATTGGTCGGCCGAACGTGCCAGATAGCAGGTTGTGGCGGCCTGTGCGGTGAAATCGTGCCGCTCGACACCGGCGTCGATCATTGCCTGTAGGGAGTTGGCAACCTGCACTGGGGTCGGATCGGCTACATCGAGATGGGGCGGCAAATCCTCTCCCGCCCAGGCGACTGGATAGCCTGTCGGATCCGTGATGATCACCCTCGATGTGTCGATGTACACGCCGCCTTTTGCCTGCGTCGTCCACAGAGCGATGACGGGCTCGTTGACGGCGTCCATCTTCGCCATCATCTCTTCCAGCTGTCGACGCGTCGCTGTGCTGGTGTCGTCGATGGCATCTCCCGTTCCCTTCCACTGAAAGATCTTACCGCGGTAGTCGGTGACGATCAGCGGAATGTCGATGCTTTCATCGAGGATGATATCATTGAAGATGTTCGCCGAGATTTCAGGTGGCAGCGCCTCAGAGGAGGCCAGAGCGTAGAGATTTGCATACAACTCCGCGCGCACTCTCTCCTGCTCACGGATCTGCCGAATGAGATACTCGTTGTAGAGCAGGAAGGACATGACGGCAACGATGGCACCGAGGAACAGGAAAATCCTGAAGGTTGGTGTCAGTCCCCAGGCGGCTGGGACGAGGGCGCCAGAGCGTACACCTCTGGCGGCACGACCCCTCGCTTCACGGCGAATGGGTACCTTCTCTGAGGCGGAGTCGTCCGTGCGCCGCCGGCGACGGCGGCGGCCAGATGCCGGCGCACCGGATTCAGTCGAGGGATCTTGATCAGAAGGTGTCATGGGTCTTGATCAGAGGGTGTCATGGGTTTCGTCTTGTTCGTCCGCCTCTAAATTAGCATGACCCTCCGAACCCCGACACATATGGTTTCAGCGGCTCAAGGCTCTTAATGCAATCTAATGATGCGCCATCTTCATGCAGGGTTCGTCTGTGCAGCCTTTGGCTCCTGAGTCTGCTGCTGACAGCCATCGTCTGGGGAGATGAACCCACTGCTGCCACCGAAAAAAGTGCGACAGACGTGGCCTCCCCCGTGTCAGAGTCGAAGACGTCAGACGCAGAGCAGAACGAACCTGCAGGCCTTCGACCTCGTCGCCTGGCTGCCCTCGGGAGTGCAGGTGTCGCGGCTCACTACGTCGGCTTCCGCTATTTCGACAGAGCCTGGTACCAGGGAGAGCAGCGAGGAAATATCCGCTGGCTCCAGGATTGGTCGGGCAACACCTATCTGCATGTCGATAAGGGGGGTCATTTCATGTCGGGCATCTTCTTGTCGCAGAGTGTGTCTGAAGCGTTCACTTGGACAGGAATTACACCGCGAAAAGCTGCGGTGCTCGGGGCCATGACGAGTTGGGGTTTGTTGTTCGAAATTGAGATGCGGGATGCTTATTTCGATCAGTGGGGATTCAGTGTTCCTGACTTCTTAGCCAATACGGCCGGTGTATCTGTACCCCTGTTGCATTCCCTGGTACCGTCGACACGTATCGTTGATTTCAAATTCAGTTGGTTTCCCTCACCCTTATATCGCGACTATGACGCACGGCTGGCCGCCGACCTGCCCCGAACTCGATACGCAATCGACGACTATGAAGGCATGACGTTCTGGATGACCTTCGCCATGAACGACGTGCTACGTGGTCGGGCGAAAGAGGTGTGGCCCGATTGGCTCGGACTGGCTCTCGGCTACGGAGCGACAGGAATGCATGGCGCTAACGTCAAGAGTCGGGGGCGGGAGCGTGAGTTCTTACAGCTACCCGATGCTCGTGGGGAGCTCGTCCTGTCGCTGGACACAGATGCCCGCTATCTACCGGGAGACGGTGAGATTTGGTCGCTGTTCAAGGAGCAGCTCAATTGGCTGCACCTGCCAGCACCGGCGATCAGACTGTACCCGACGCTACGATTCTACTTGCTGTATCTATAGATCTGCTGTGAGTGTCTGACGAGGCTTGCATCAGCCCAATAGGGAAAGAATTCGCTCGATATCGGTGTCGGCCTCCGTCGCAACGCGCGTTGCCACCTGAGACAGAATCTGTGAGCGCGTGAGATTGGTCACTGCTCGGGCGATGTCGACCTCCCTAATCTCTGATTCCGTGCTCTCCATGCGCTCCACAACTGCCTCGCTTGTGCCGATACTCAGTTCCAATCGGTTCTGGAACGCACCAAGACGATTTCGCTCAGAGGTGATGGACGTGATCGCCGTCGATAAGCGGTCGAGGGCTGCATGCGCGTCGCCGATAGTGACGATGGAAATGTCGGTGAGATTCAGGATGCGGCCACTGGCGCGCATGTCCTTTATCCCGACACGACTCACATCGTTGCTTGTGCCCGACGGTCCCACTTGAAAGGTCAGTCCAGATTGCTCTTCGACAACCAATTGCTGCGCATCGAGGGCGCCATCCGTATAAATCCCTGGGGCACCTGGGACATTGTCGCCAGTGAGACTCACGCGGACGCCGAGACGATCGAAGATGACGGGGAAGAACTCTGTATCCCCCACACTACCGTCCTCCTGCAACATCTCCGCAATGTTCACCGTCTGAGTCTGGACACCATTGCCCAGAGTCAATAGACCGTCTCCTGGTTCATCGACAAAGGAGTACGTACCAGGTGTCGCCTCATTGATACGGATATCTGATAGTCCCGTGGTGCTCGCCAGATCATTTGCAGTCGATCCAGCGCCCAGCGTGTTGTTCCCGCCCGTAAGTAGCTCGCGACCGTTGTACGTCGTCGAGCCGGCGATCCGATCGATTTCTTCGCGCAGTTGTTCGAATTCGGAATTGATATTCTGTCGATCAACGTCATTGAAGATCGAGGACCCTGCCTGCATGGCCAGCGTGCGCATACGATTCACCATGGCGGAAATCTCATTGAGAGAGCCATCGGCCACCTGCAGCAGGGAAAATGTCTGCTGGATATTTCGAGATCCCTCGGTGATCGCTCGTACTTCGGACCGAATCCCGTCTGCCAGCGCCAGACTCGCCGGGTCGTCGCTTGAACGTTCGACACGCAGGCCTGAAGACAGCTGGGCAATTTCCCTGCTCATTCCAGCAGAATGCACGGACAGGGTCCGGTGAATGTCCTGCAGATGCGGATTGTGATTGATCGTCGGCATTTTCGCTCATATCTCCTGGTGGAGGAGATTCCTCCAACAGCTGACAGAGCAAAGCAAAGGCCAGACCGGCCCCAAGCTAGACTAGCCGTACGTAAGTCTATCTAGGAAAAGAACTTAGGATAGGTCAGAAATGACCATAGGATCGTATCACAGACGACGATAGAGAGCACGTACTTCCGGTGGACGGAAGGTTCCGCGGCACAGACGTGCTGCGCAGATCAGGTCTGGGCGACCCTGGCTTCGTCTGTCACTTCAAGGGTCTGAGCGGAATCTTCGCGATTGCTGTCCATGACAAGAACATTGGCCTCACGCTTTTTCGACTCCTTCACTTCAGCCGCTGCAGACTCCATGGAGCAACTGCCGTGGAAGACTGCCCCTTCAGAGACCGACAGGGCTCCCGTATATACATCACCAATAAATCGCGCTTGGCTGTCGAGTCGAACCTTCTCTGCTCGCACCGTGCCGCGAACAATTCCATTGATGTAGATGTCGCGGCCTTCGAGGTGAGCGTAGGCCTCACCGGACTGACTGATGGTCAGTGCCCCTGAGCACGACAACTCCCCTTTGAAGATTCCATCGATGCGCACACTGTTGTCGACTTTCATCACACCCTCGAAGATCGTACCACGACCAATGATCGTATTCAGGGTCTGACCGCCGGCAACGGTGCCGTTATCCTTCTTGCCCAGCATGTAGTCGTTCCAGTCGCTGTCATCGGCTCAAAAAAGAGCCTCTAAATGTCAGTTAATGCTTGATTTGTCAATATAGCCCGGTCCTTGAGGAGTAGCAAAGGAAAACGGCTATGGATCATGCCTGTTTCTTCCTCTTCTTCTCTGCTCCCTTTAGCAAACGCTTGACGTCGCGCTCTCGACGTAAGCGCTCCGCCACAAGTGTCACGGCGGCACTGGTTGGATATTCGACGGTCGTCACCTCAATCACCGGAATGTCCTCTTGATCACTCTCGTCCAGGATGTGCTGCTGGATGGCGAGGATATCCTCCAGTTTGTCCAGATAGCGCTGCTTGGGGCGATGTGGCGCCTGGTCGGCACGGCGTGCGAAACGCTCCTCATAGACCTGCCGATCTGTAACAGCCAGGCACATGGGAACGATGAGCGCATCCTCAACGAACTCGCTGAGATCTGTAAATCCAGGAACCAGGTGCACCCCATCGACGATGACACTGGTATTTTCTTCGATACAGCGACTGATAATGGCTCGTACCCCTACGCCAACGACGCGCGCCTGATCGCGGAAGCCGCTGATCACGGGATTTTCCGTCGATGAATTGGGTAGTTGTACATCTTGTGATGTCGCGTAGGAGGAGCGATGGATCGATGGCATGAATTCGGGCGCAAGTGTCAAACGAAGGATCTGCCGAATGTCATCGGTCGCCACGACGCGAGGGATATCCAGAACGTTGGCCAGATTGATCGCCAGAGATGTCTTGCCGACACCAGAGGCTCCACCAATCAGGATGACCAGCGGTCTGCCGATATCACCCCAAGCGCGCCAGATGCGATAGCGCTCAACGAAACCGTTCCCATATTTCTCGTCTAACACATTGGCGACGAGTACTTCCAATTCTTCACTGTCCACACGTGCGCGCCGTTGTTCCAGTAGGCGCTCCTCGACGAGGCGCGCCATCTCGAGCGCTTGATCGGGTGCCAGACCGGCGACCTGTACCGAGTGCGCAAGTCTCTCACGAGAGAATGGATGCGCACTGTCTCGAACATCGACTGTGATGGATGTGGGGACCGGTTCCCAGAATACAAGATCGCGAATTTTATGGTCCGCTTGTGCCTGGGTCAGCAGGTCATTGATCAACGTCAGGAGTTCATCGCGCCCAACATCATCCTTGCGACCCCGCAAAGCGGAGCGCACTTCATCGGCGACATCATAGGCCGTCTCGTGATCGAGACCGTGCTGAATGAGATGATGCACGAGCATTCCGCGCATGAAGGGAATGCGCTTCTTGCCGTCGATGATATCTGCCATAAAAAAAATCGCTATGCGAGAGGGACGAGATCTACTGCAAGATAACACCGACTTGTTGAGACCGGGGGTTTCTAATCACCCTTCATCCAGTCGAGCGTCCTGGCCAGGCCCTCCTCGAAGGCCGTAGTAGGCGAATAACCGAGGGTATCGCGTGCCGCTGTAATGTCGGCCAATGATACCCGCACGTCCCCAGAGCGTGACGTCACGTGCTTGGGGACTAACTCGCTACCCAGCGCGGTGTTGATAGCCTGAACCAATTGGTTGATCGTGATCGCGCGAGCGCAGCCAATGTTGTAGACCTGACCTGCCGTTTTCTCCATGGCGCAGGCCCGCAGGTTCGCCTCGACGACGTTGTCGACATAGGTAAAATCTCTCGATTGCTCACCATCGCCATGAATCATCGGTGCCCTGCCATCTATCATGGCGCGGGCAAAAATTGAGATGACGCCACTGTAGGGACTTGCCGGATCCTGGCGAGGACCAAAGATGTTGAAGTATCTGAGGCAGACGGTTTCGAGTTCGTAGACGTGCGACCAAACGCGGCAATAGTGTTCGCCACTGACTTTCGACAAGCCGTAGGGAGAGATGGGTAGCGCCGGCATGGATTCCTGTTTGGGCACCGTCTCGTCGGCACCGTATGCTGCGGCAGAAGCAGCAAACACCACTCTCTTGACACCCGCAACACGGGCCGCCTCCAGAAGGCGTAGCGTACCGACGACGTTGACGTCCTGCTCCTGGAGTGGATGCTCGACGGAGTACTGGACCGAGGCGATCGCCGCGTGGTGGAGAACGTAGTCCGCGCCTTCCATCGCACACTCCAGTGCCTCCTGATCTCGCAGATCGCCGACGATGAGATCTACATCGACGCCATCGAGATTGGCACGATGTCCACTCGACAGGTCATCCAAGGCACGTACATCGTGACCGTCAGAACACAGTCGAGCACACAGATGAGAGCCAATAAAGCCGGCCCCTCCAGTTACCAGATATTTAGCCATAACCCGGCCAGTTCCTTCGAAACAGGCGGCGTCAATTGATGGTCGATGAACGCTGCCTTGTGCACATGTTGCCGCTCGTGCGCGGAGTCGGGATATTATACGCCCGAAGTGCCTCCATTGCACTGTGCCTGCACTTCACCGCCTTCCGGCGACCGATGGCAACAGCCAATCGGCCCACATGCGTTCCATAGCCACCAGGAGTCATCCTCCCATGTCGAATCCGCTCGTCGATCTCGGCCAGCAAGGTCAGAGCGTCTGGTATGACAACATCGGCCGCAGCATGATCACAACGGGTGAGTTGAACCGTCTGATTGACCAAGATGGGTTGTCGGGAATGACCTCGAATCCGGCGATCTTCGAGAAAGCGATCTCGGGATCCGACGATTACCGTGGCGTCTTGCGCCAACTGTCCATCGCTGGCCTGCAACCATTGCAGATCTATGAGTCGATTGCCATCGAGGACATTTGCTGGGCTGCGGATGTGATGTTGCCCGTCTACGAGCGCACTGAAGGCGTTGATGGCTACGTGTCCCTCGAAGTATCGCCGCATCTGGCGGACGATACGCAGGGCACCGTCGAAGAGGCTCTGCGTCTGGCGAACGAAGTGGGGCGACAGAATGTGATGATCAAGGTCCCTGGAACACCGGCTGGCGTGCCGGCTGTCGAGCAGTTGATTGCCCAGGGAATCAGCATCAATGTTACGTTGCTGTTCTCCCAGGAGAACTATCTGGATGTGGCCAGAGCGTATGTCGCAGGACTCGAGCAACTGCGAGACAGCGGCGGCGATGTGTCGCGTGTCGGTAGTGTCGCCAGTTTCTTTGTCAGTCGCATCGACGCCGCCATCGATGGGCAGATCGACCAGATGTTGCCCAACATTGACAGTGCTGAGCGACGCGTTGCAATGCGTGCACTCAAAGGGCGTGTCGCCATTGCCAATGCCAAGCTGGCCTATGCATCCTTCAAACAACTGCTGTCCGAAGAAAGCTGGCGGTCCCTGGCGGCGGCAGGTGCACGCCCTCAGCGCCTGCTGTGGGCCAGTACGAGCGTGAAAAACCCCACCTACCGCGACGTTCTGTATGTCGAGGAACTGATTGGTCCACAGACCGTCAACACCATGCCCGAGGCGACATACCTTGCCTTCCGCGACCACGGTATTGCCAAAGCAGCCCTTGAAGAGCACGTAGATGAAGCAACAGACGTCATGGCCGCCCTTGCTGCATCTGGAATCTCGATCTCAGAGGTCACAAATCGGTTGCAGGCAGATGCAGTGCGTCTGTTTGTCGAACCCTTTGATAAATTGTTGGCAGCGATCAACGATCAGCGTTCAGCAATCGCCGAGCGTAGCTGAGTTCGCGTCCCCGTGACCGATTTTCTGCTTTCTCCGGAACGCATGCCCGATGCATGTGCGCTCGTGATTTTCGGAGCCTCCGGTGATCTGACTCGGCGCAAGCTGCTTCCAGCAATATGGCACTTGTCACGTCAGGGTCGTTTGCCGCAAGAGTTCGCCCTTGTTGGTGTCGCTCGGACGCAGATGTCGACCGACGCATTCCGCCAACAGATGCGTCTTGCCTTGGAGGAATTCGTCGATCTTGGCGAACAGGACAAGGAGCATCTCGAGGGATTTCTTGCTCGCATCAACTATATCAGCGGCGATCCGACGACACAGGAGACTTACGTCCGTCTGCGTCAGCGGTTGCAGGACATCGATCAGGAATTCGGCACGCAGGGAAATCGGTGCTACTACTGCTCTGTACCACCACAGGTGTATCTGGATATCGTCCGCCATCTTGGCCTGGCTCAGATGGCGCGTGAACACGAGCAGGAGCATGGTTGGATCCGCATCATCGTTGAGAAACCCTTTGGCCACGATCTGGATAGTGCCCGAGAACTGAACAGGTCTCTGCACAAAGTATTCAAAGAGCATCAGATCTTTCGCATAGATCACTACCTGGGTAAGGAGACGGTGCAGAATATTCTGGTTTTTCGTCTCGCCAACTCCATGTTCGAGCCCCTTTGGAACCGTCGTTACGTCGACCACGTGCAGATCACCGCCGCAGAGGCTGTGGGCGTCGAGCATCGTGCTGGCTACTACGACACGTCGGGCGCGTTGCGCGACATGATTCAGAATCATCTGCTGCAGGTGATGTGTGTCATTGCCATGGAGCCACCATCAACATTCGATGCCGAGTCCGTGCGCATCGAGAAGTTGAAGGTGCTCAAAGCAGTACGACCATTCAGTGTCGGACAGGTTGACCGGTTTGCCGTACGTGGCCAGTACGCAGGTGGCACCGACGTTGACGGGAATCCGTGCCGTGGCTACCTGCAGGAGGAAGATGTCCCCGCCGCATCGCGAACGGAGACCTTCGCTGCCGTCGAGTTCACTGTCGATAATTGGCGCTGGCAGGGCGTGCCCTTCTACGTGCGCACGGGCAAACGCATGGCACGACGCACGAGCTCAGTGACATTGCATTTCAAACAGCCGCCCCACTTGATCTTCGGCGACCAGCCACCGCAAGCGAGTACTCTGACGATTCGCATCCAGCCAGAGGAGGGAATCTCCCTCGCTTTTAGTGGCAAACGACCCGGACCCGACGTCCATCTGGATGCAGTGGACATGGACTTCTGCTACGCCGATCACTTTGGCGGTCGCAATCCTGAGGCATACGAAACACTGATCCTTGACTGTCTCGTCGGCGATGGAACACTGTTCGCATCCAACGACTGGATCGAGAAATCCTGGGAATTGCTGATGCCGATCATGGAAGCATGGAACGCGACCTCGGCAACACAAGTGCCATCCTATGCAGCAGGAACCTGGGGGCCTGTTGAGGCGCAGGCGTTGTTTGACAGGGACTGGCGACGATGGGAAGAGGCATAAGAGGATGATCCTCGCGGCGGATGTTGGTGGCACAAAAACGTATCTGGGTCTCTACCGCGCGTCGGCGACAGGCATCGTTGAGGTCTCATCCGCGCGCTACGACTCCACCCAGTACCCCGGCATTTCCGAGCTCTTGCTGGCATTCTTACAGACCAGCGAGCAGAAGAAACCGAGTCGCATTGTCCTCGGTGTGCCTGGCCCGGCACGACATCCGCCCGTTGAACCAGTGAATCTGCCCTGGATCATCGATCCTGATCACATCAGACAACAGCTGGGCATCGCTGATGTATTTCTTCTGAACGACCTGGAAGCAACCGCCTACGGAACACTGGCGTTGGGTCCAGACGATCTGATTGAACTGAGTGCGGGAGAAGCAGATCCCGAAGGCAATGCCGCCGTCATCGCCGCCGGCACGGGGCTGGGCGAGGCAGGGCTTACGTGGATTGGCACAGGACACGTTGCGGTTCCTTCTGAAGGAGGCCACGCATCCTTTGCACCCGGCACCAGCCTGGAGGCGGACCTCTGGAAATATCTGTTTGAGCGCCATGGACACGTCAGCTGGGAGCGCGTTGTCTCAGGCATGGGTCTGGTGAACATTTACGAATTCCTGCGCGACACGGGCCACGGGCAAGAGCCGGATTGGCTGCGCGAACAATTGCTCAATCGAGATGCGGGAGCACGGATCATCTCCGAGGCTGCCACCGAGGGCGGATCGGACCTGGCCATGGCAGCATTGGACCTGTTCGTCTCGCTCTACGGCGCGGAAGCAGGAAACCTTGCGCTCAAGTTCCTGGCGACTGGTGGTGTTTTCATCGGCGGTGGAATTGCCCCGAAAATCGCTGACAAACTTGCCGAAGGCGCCTTCATGACAGCCTTTGCCGAAAAGGGCCGTATCTCAGACATCCTGCACCGGATTCCCGTGCACATTATCCGAAATGATCGCACTGCCTTGCTGGGAGCCGCCTACTATGGCGTGCAGCAGGCGGAACATTCATGAGGCAGACATGTCGATGACGCCCCCACATCCTCATCTTGTTGCCGCCGCCGCAGGGATCCGTCTGCTTTTGACCGACGTGGATGGAGTCTGGACGGATGGACGAATGGTGTATGTGCCCGGTCCAGATGGGCAGATTGTCGAGACGAAGGCAGTCAGCGCTCTGGATGGGCAGGGATTCCGTTGGTGGCATGCCGCCGGCCACGTAAGCGGCATCATCTCGGGCAGGGAGTCCCCCGGTATCACATATCGAGCCAAGATGCTCGGTGTGACGTACATCTACCAGAATCGTCTGGAGAAGGTGGATCCTTACGAGGAGATCTGCGCTGCCGCCGGTGTCACTGACGAGGAAGTCGCCTATGTCGGCGATGACCTGCCGGACACACCGCTATTGAGACGCGCCGGGCTTGCAGTGGCAGTTGCCAACGCGAGACAGGAAGTGAAGTCTGTTGCCGACTACGTGACCGAGGCCCGCGGCGGCGACGGCGCCGTCCGTGAGGTGATCGAGCTGATCTTGCGAGCTCGCGGTGAGTGGGACGCAGTTCTGCAACGTTATCGCTGAGCAACTCGATGCTGCGAGCTACCAGACCACGAACTGATCTGCGGAGTCAGCGCATTGCTCCACCGCGCCGGGCCCTACCTAAAGGCTAGACAGTACCGAGAATTTCACGCAGGCGGTGGCCGACGATCTCAGGTTCACCCTCCTTCAGACACATGGGTCCGAAGCCGACGCCACCTTCGCGAACGTTGGTAGGATTGGCCTGAATCGATGGTTCTGAGTCTTGTAGTTGACGAATCACATCCAGCGCCGTCATGCCGCAGATGTCCTCGTCAATCTGAGCGTGAACGAGGGGTATCTCCGAGCGCTTGGGATCATTGACCAACTTGATCTCAACACCGGGAATCTCGCCGGCGGCGTCCATCAGATTCTTCATCATGTCCAGCCATGCCGCCCGGCGTGCGTCAGGATCTTGTTCGACAAACAGCTCCAGCGCTGTCAGCAGTCCGACGATCTCTTCTTTGCCGACCTTGCAAGGCCGACCAATGCCGTGATGCGGTGCACCAGGCAAATGGCGTTTGTCGATCAGCTCGATGGGCGGATTCCACTGATCCCAAAGAATGTCCATGTCGAGGTGTTGCAGGGCAGCCGCCTCGATCAGATCACGCCGGCCGCAAAGAATACCAGATGCTTGCGGACCACGAATCGCTTTGCCGCCACTGAATGCTACCAGATCAGCACCTTCCTCGATGAAACGTCGCAGATTGCTCGCCGGCGGCAGTTGCCCTGCTGCGTCGACGATGACAGGAACTCCCGCAGCGTGTGCCACAGCGACAACAGCAGGTAGGTCGGGCACGGTGTGCGCATAGGCGACATAAACCACGGCCGCAGTATTGTCGTCGATCGCGGCGGCATACTCCCAAGGCTCGGCGTCACGCACACCAGCGCCTGAGTAGCGGTCAGCAATGCCGATCTCCACGAGATCGATGCCAACGGATCGCACCGCATGATCGTAAAAGTTGCGATGGCTGCGAGCCATCACAACACGACGCTTCATACCTGTTGTATCCGGCAGTCGATTCATCAGACTCGGATCCAGTCCCGTCACGCTGGCGGCGGTCCCCAACAGCAGACCGGCGGCGGCGCCACTGGTGACATAACCAGCCTCTGCTCCCGTATGCTGAGAGATCAGCTGGCTGGCTCGAGCCTGCAAAGAGGCAATGTCGACGCAATACTGAGAGGCTTCCCGCATCGCGTCGGCTACCTGCGTCGGCATGATGGATCCGCTCAAACGAGTCGCGGGTCCAAGGGCGTTGATAATCGGCTTGATACCGAGACGCTCATATACGTGGGTCATTTGCTGTGCCTGATCTGGAAATACGCCGCGAACTCTGGGTGCGACGTGAGCCGAATGGACAACAGAGAATTGACGACAGACGTCGTCAGTCCGTCTCGTAGATGAATCGATTTACCAGGTAGTTGTTGATTGCATCGGGATCGAGAGTGAAACCGAGCCCAGGTCGATCAGGGACGAGCAGGGCACTGTCCTCAAACTCGAATGGTTCCAGGGTCAGGTCGTGCTCCCAGGCGATGGGACCTACCATGTCGTATGGCTGACTCAAGTGAGGCATGCAAGCTGCCAAATGCAGGCCCATCGCGGCACCCGGGCCGTAGGCAACACACTGCGACCATCCACCCATGCCAAGATCATGCGCCAATCGACTCTCCGCCAAGGTCTGCAGATGACTGGCGCTACCAACGATCGCGTAATCGAGCGCTTCAGCCTGAAAACGACGTAGCAGATCGTCGCTCCCGTTGACGTGATCTGCGATGGGAAGATGAATCGTGTGTCGAAGCCGCTTCCACTCGCTGTGGCTGCCTCCCGTTGCAGCCTTGGTAATCGGGCTTTCCAGGGACTCCATTGGCAGATCCCGTAGGCGCCGTGCCAACTCCTGAGCCACCCAGACTTCCCCAAGGCGCCACCGTATATCTGGACGCACACGCATACCAGGTGCCGCCGCATGGATTGCTTCCACTCGATCCACGACGTAGCGGATGCGCTGCTCGTCGTCCATCTCGCGTTGGGTAATACACTTCATCTTGTAGTAGCGAAACCCGCGCTCCCAACCCCACGCAGCATCCTCGCCCGTGTGTTTGGGCGTCTTGTAACCGGTGCATTGGGTAATCGGCACGGCATCTCTCAACCGACCACCGAGCAATTGATGGATTGGCACACCCAACGCCTGGCCTCGCAGATCGAGAATCACCTGCTCGAAGGAAGCCGCCATTTGAGTTCTCGGCTGCGCAAGATTGTAGCCGAGAACATCTGTACCCAACCAATCTCGTAGCTGCTCGTCGATCACCGCCTGATCGGTGAACCGCTCGATCTGGGTTAGTCCGATCAGGCCTTCGTCCGTTTCGACCTCGGCAATACCGTGCGCCGCGCATTGATGCAAAGGTTGGCCATTGGTGTCATCCGACCACCACCAGTGACGTTCCGGTACGTTGACGATGTGAAGAGTGATACGAGAGATCTTCATCGGAGCCTGTGTCAGTTGTTAGGTGCGTCGATTCCTGGGGCCGGAAATTGATCGCATAGTTCCCTTACCTGCTCGGCAATGCGGCGATAAGCCTGGCGACGTGCGTCTTGTTCGATCGACGCATCAGCGCGAATCTCGGCGACTTCATTCATCCAGTCTGCCAGTTTCAGCATTTCATTGGCGCCGAAACCGCGGCTGGTGATCGCCGGTGTGCCGATTCGTATTCCACTTGGACGGCGAGCGGATCTGGTGTCTCCGGGGACCAGGTTGTAGTTGCAGACAATCCCCGCTGCATCCAGGGCCTTACTCATCTGGTTGCCCGTCACGCTCTTGGTGCTCATGTCGATCAACAGCAGATGGTTGTCTGTTCCACCGGAAACCACGCCAAAGCCTCTCTCCATCAGAGCAGCGCCCAAGATCTGAGCGTTGTCGACGATCGCCTGGGCATAGCGACGAAACTCGTCGGTATCCGCTTCCTTCAGGGCAACAGCCACTGCTGCCGTCGTGTGGTTGTGTGGCCCACCTTGCAGGCCTGGGAATACTGCCTTGTCGATGGCCTGAGCGTATTGCTTGCGACACATGATCATGCCGCCGCGGGGGCCACGCAGTGATTTGTGCGTCGTCGTCGTCACGACGTCTACGTGATCAACCGGACTCGGATGGACACCTGTAGCGACCAAGCCCGCAATGTGGGCGATGTCAGCAACGACAAGAGCGCCCACTTTCTTGCCAATGGCGGCAAAACGCTCAAAATCAAGGATTCGTGGATACGCAGTGGTGCCACAGAAAATTAGCTTTGGTTGAGTCTGAACTGCCAATTTCTCGATTTCATCATAGTCGAGATAGCCGGTTTCAACATCAACACCGTACTGAACTGCATTGTAGTGAAGTCCTGAGATGCTCACTCCGGCACCGTGTGTCAGGTGACCACCGTGTGCCAGCGAAAGACCCATCACCGTATCGCCTGGCTGCGCCAAGGCAACATAGACGGCCTGGTTGGCCGGGGATCCCGAATAGGGCTGCACATTGATATGCTCGGCACCAAAAAGGGCACGCGCCCGATCGATCGCTAGCTGCTCGATCTTGTCGATCTGTTGCTGACCTTCGTAGTAGCGGTCCCCAGGATACCCCTCGGAGTATTTGTTTGTCAGGATGGAACCGGTCGCATCGAGGACGGCCTGTGTGACATAATTCTCAGATGGAATCAGTCGAATCTTGGCATGTTGTCGCCGTTGCTCGGCGGCAATCATGGCACTTACCTCGGGGTCAGCCTGGTCCAGACGGGACATGCACATCCTCATATAGGGCGAATAGTGGCAAGATGATTCGCGTTGCTCTGGACTTCCTCCCAGACTTCCCACGACGTTAGTTTGAGACCCTGTGAGACCCAAAATGGGTCTCGCTCAGGTGAACGGACGAACTTAACCAGGGGTGTATCCATGGGCAACTTCCTCGGAATTGACGCCAGTACTCAGTCGATGACAGGACTGGTCATCAACACGTCGTCAGCGCAGATCATCGCCGAGGAGTCGGTGAATTTTGACGAATATTATGCCGAGAAATACGGCGTGGAGAACGGTGTTCTCGACGCCGGCAATGGTGTAGTTCATTCGCCTCCACTGATGTGGGCCGAAGCCTTGGAGGCCCTGCTTCGCCAACTGCGTGAAAGCGGTATCAACCTGGCCTCGATTGAAGCCGTCAGCGGTAGTGGTCAACAGCATGGCACGGTGTATCTCAATCAGAGTGCTGCAGGTGTCCTTGGTGGACTGCGATCAGATCTGTCCCTGACAGATCAACTCAACGGTGTCTTTTCCCGTCCCACGGCACCTGTGTGGATGGACACGTCGACGCGCGTGCAGTGCGATGAAATTGAAACCGGTGTCGGCGGGCGGCAGCGATTGCTGGAACTTACTGGCAACACCGCCTTTGAAAGGTTCAGTGGACCACAGATTCGCAAGTTCGCACAACAAGAACCGGCAGCCTACGAAAGAACGACCACCATCTGCCTTGTCTCGTCCTTCGTGGCCAGTTTACTGGCAGGTCGCGTCGTACCTGTAGATGCAGGTGATGGCAGTGGCACGAATCTGATGGATATCGGCCAGCAACGATGGAGCCAGGACGCCTTGGCTGCGACAGCGCCGGATTTGGGACAGCGCCTGCTACCGATCATCAAAGCAGACTCAATTGTTGGTTCGATCAGCCCCTATTGGGTAGACCGCTACGGGTTCAATCCGACGTGCAACGTGCTCCCCTTTTCGGGAGACAACCCCTGTAGTCTGATCGGGCTTGGTCTCGTAGAGCCCGGGAAATTGGCTCTGAGCCTGGGGACATCGGACACGTTCTTCGCCTGCATGGATAAGGTGAGGATCTCGAGTACGGGCGAAGGAGCCCTCTTTGCCTCGCCGGATGGTGTGCACTATATGGCGCTGATCTGTTTTCTGAATGGGTCCCTGGCCCGAGAAGCTGTCCGCGACCAGTACAATCTGGATTGGGAGGGTTTCGCCGCGGGCCTCCGTCAGACGAATCCGGGTAACGATGAAGGTCTGATGCTGCCCTACTTCGATGCCGAGATTGTTCCACACGTCGCGACACCTGGTGTAATCCGCCAGAATCTTGATCCGCACAACGCCGCGGCAAATGTGCGTGCCGTCATCGAAGCCCAGGCCCTCTCGTCGCGAATCCATGCAGAGTGGATGGGTGTGAATGTCCAGTCGATCTCGGTCACGGGCGGCGCTTCTGCGAATGCAGAAATCTTGCAGGTCTTTGCAGACGTACACGATTGTGAAGTGCAGCAATTCCAAACAACAAATGCTGCGGCCCTTGGTGCCGCCCTGCGCGCATCTCATGGTCATATGACCGCCCTGGGGACACCCGTAACGTGGCCACAGACGGTGTCTGACTTCAGTCGACCCTTGCCCGGTTCGGATATTCAACCACGGGCGCAAACAGTGACTCTATATGACGAGCGCTTAGAAGCGTATCGCGATCTGGAAGCTCGTCACACGTAGCCCCCTCAAGTCACCTCCATTGCCACACAGGGCCTACTGCGGTCTGGAAAATGCAGTTCCATCTTGAGGGGTGAAAGCCACGCGTGGGTCCGAGCAACTCACGTCGAACCAGGAATCCTTGTGCTGTGACACACCGTTGATGATGGCAAAACCAACTTCATCATCCGCATCGACACAGCTACCAAAGAGATTCGCCGCATCCCGCTCGCTGATGCCGTGATCCTGCGCTTGGCCGTCAAAGTTCTTCTGATCAAAACTCGGCGACGTGAGCCGCACACAGATGCAGGAAAGGGAGTGTTGGGCATCATAGACCCTGGCCAGCGCCTCTCCCCAGCATTTCGTCGCACCGTACAGATTCTGCGGATACGTAAGGGCGTCCCACGCTGCCTTGCTGCGTGACTGGCCATGGCCCAGCACGGCGTGGATGCTGGATGCAAACACGAGACGTCTACAACCCGCCTGGCGAGCCGCTTCGAAACCATTGTAGCCGCCGATGATGTTGCGCTGCAAAAGCGTCTCGTAAAAATCTGCTCTCGGACTGGGGTCAGCAGCGAGATGGACGAGAGTGTCGATCCCTTCACATACGCTTACGAAAGCGGCCAGGTCTGTGACATCGAGTGGCAGGAATTGTTCGTGTGCCGCCAGGTCGTCGACGGCTGCCACGTCGGCCAGTCGCAGCTGATAGCGATCACCCCACTGTTGTCGAAGAATGGTTCCCACCCGGCCAGCTGCCCCTGTAATCAGAACGTGTCTCTTGCTCATGGAGCGTCCCCTGACTCATTGGGCTGCGACTCGTGAGTCGGCGGCTTGTGGGTCGGCTCTGATGTGGTTTCTAGTCGCCGCGGTGCCAACAGCGCCTGGTAGGCGACGAGGGCGGCGGCAACGTGCACGTTCATTGAGGGCCCTTTGCCATACATGGGAACAAAAACCGCTCCATCACACTTGCCCAATGTGGCCGGATAGACGCCGCCTGACTCGTTGCCCAGAACCAGACATACCTTGTCGGCGTAGGGATAATCGAGGAAACAGCGAGTGCCCCTTGCCGTCTCGAGGGCGACGATCTGGTAGCCTTCGTCGCGGAGTGTATCGATGGCCTCGTCGATGCGGCCGATGCGACGCCATGGGATACGTCGGTCGTGACCACGTGACGTGCGATCAATCTCATCATGCGGGGGGGTGGGCGTCTTACCCGTGAAAATGATCTCCTCAGCACCGACGGCATCTGCGACACGAAAAATGGACCCAACATTGCGTGGATCCTCCATGCTCTGCAGTAGAAAAGCGACGTGCGCCTGCGGCGGATACTGCTGAGCCGCTTGTTCAAAGAGACGACGGATCTCCACCTTTTTTAGAGGAAGCATTGCCGCCATTTGAGTCTACTTGCTCCCCAGGTCGACAACCAGTCCATCTGTTCCAACAAATACCTCGCCATCGTAGCGGCTCTGAATCGTCTCACCCATACGCCCGACAGCGGTTAGGTCGCCGGTGATATCTTCAATGACGAGATGTTTGATCATCAAGCGTTTGGCGCCACATCGAGTTGCCAGATCTGCAAGGGCCTCGGGGATGATGTGCCACGTCCCCCAGGGCTGCTGGTCGAGAAATTCCTGCGTCCCGGAGCATTCGTAGACCAGCAGATCGGCATCTCGGGCAAATTCCACGAAATCGTCTTGCGGCAGTCCGTCCCCGCTGATCACAATACGCTGCCCCTGAGCCTCGACCTTGTAAGCGATGGTAGGCATGTCGGAGTGATCGGTGAATGCAGCACTGACACGAACACCGTCTTCGTCGTAAACCAGACCCCGATCTCCCACCTCAACCACTTGCGGATCGAGGCCAAACTCGCTCTTGCCGTGACCGAGACGACTGGCGATGTCTTGCTCGAAAGGTGGGCGAATCAACCGCTCAAGAAAGGATGCGGTCCCCCGTGGTCCTGTGATTCGCAACTGATTCTGGCGAGAATTGTTCCAGCCCACGAAAACGAAATACGGGACATCGACGATGTGATCGAAGTGCAGATGTGTGAGGAAGAGACGATCGATCTCCTCTACTTTTTCGTCCTCCTGTGCTAACCGCAGGCACGCGCCACGACCACAGTCGAACAAAAGACGCTGCTCACCGACATGCACGATCTGCGACGGTCCCGCTCGCCGTGGATTATTGCGTACGGCGCCACTGCCGAGAAGCGTGAATCGCATTCAGCCCCCCGAAGTCGGAATCAGCTTGCGTACACCATTTTCGTAGCGGACCTCGTGCTCTGTCGCCGGCACGTCCATCGCCCGAAGCGCCAGCTCACCTGCCGTGATAAGGGGTTCGCTCAGCAGTAATAGTTCATCGAGAGACTCACTAGGCGTCTTGTCTGTTGTGTCCAGGTGGATCGTTCGCCCCTTGTTGGTGAACAGAGATCGATCGACCTCCTCCGCGAAGCGGCCCTGCAAGCGCTCGATGTCGCCTTCTTTGATAATCTGATATTCGTGAGCGTCCGCTTGCATCCGACCACGAATCGTCTCTGCACTTGCCGTCACGTGAATGACGACGACATCAGGCAGGCGAGATTCCAGGACCTGCGCCTCGTAAAGGCGCTGGTGACTATAGGCGTAGCGAGGATAGTACGGGCTGTCTTCGTCTTCGCCATATACCTCTGAATAGATCGCCTCTTCAATATGCCAGCCGCTGATCATGGTGTGCGCGTAATTACGAATGACCTCGACGTGATACTGCAGTTGCATGCGCTGCATGCGCTCCTTCACGTCATTGGGAAAACCAAGCATCAGTTCGCGAGACTCGGCACTGAGCGTCGAGTCAGGGATGGTAAAGTGATCGTCCACGTGCACCCGCTGGGCACGTTGCTTGTAGTATTCAGTCAGCAGATTAATGAGTGTCGTTTTCCCAGCATATTCTACACCGACGAAAACACAGCGCATGGCAGTCTCATTCGCTTCGGGTGGTGGTGTGCGAAAGCACGTCGGGTATATTCACGCACTGATCCCTTTTACCGACGGCCGCCGCAAGATAGGTAACCTCTTCTGGCGTCGGCAAACCTCAGGACCAAGCATTGTCTTCCTCCACGTTGACCTCCGCCACTACAGTGGGTGTCGTTGTCGCTCAGCTGGGCACACCGGCAGCACCGACAGCCGCCGCTCTGCGTCCCTATCTGAGACAGTTTCTATCGGACCCGCGTGTCATCGATCTGAAGTGGTGGAAGTGGCTGCCGATTCTCTACCTGTTCATCCTCACGCGCCGACCCGCGAGATCGGCCCGTCTCTATGCAAGAATTTGGACGGATGCAGGTTCGCCACTGCTACTCACGTCGCAGGCGCAGACTGCAGGGCTGCAGCAGAGGCTGGGAGATGGGTTTCGTGTCATTCTTGGCATGCGCTATGGTGAACCGAGCATCGAGGCCGCCATGGCACAACTGCAGAAAGAGGGAATCGAACGGATCGTCGTGCTTCCCATGTTTCCGCAATTCTCCTGTTCGACGACGGCTTCGATCTACGACGGCGTCAACCAGGCAGCTTTTGGGCGCCGCTGTCCACTGTTTTTCGATCGCCGACGCCGCATGCCGACCCTGCGGTTTGTCCCGCCCTACTTCGAGCATCCTGCCTACATCGACAGCCTCAAGGTGCGTGTGGAGGAGCAGGTTCAGGCCCTCGGTCGAGCACCCGATCGCTATCTGATCACGTTTCATGGGATTCCTGCCAGATATGTCGAAGAGGGAGATCCATATCGGCAACAGTGTGAGCGGACGGCGCAATTGCTGGCGACGGCTTTGGGCCTCAACGAGGGGCAGTGGCGCCTCGGTTTCCAATCACGCTTTGGCAAAGAACCGTGGCTACAGCCCTACACGGAGGATCTGCTCGCCGATCTCGGTCGAGAAAAACTAGAATCTCTCGTGGTGACGTGCCCGGGATTCACGGCAGATTGCCTGGAAACGATTGACGAAATCGGCCATGAAGGCCAACAGCAATTCCACGAGACCGGTGGCGGGCAACTTCATCTGGTCCCCTGCGTCAACGACCATCCCCGCTGGTTGGACGCAATGGCCACCATCGTGCAGCAGGAGAGTGCTGGTTGGGTGTGATGGGCCCCTGACCGCAACGGGAGTCAGTCCGTGGATAATCGGCTCGCGAGCCAGTCTTGCAGATCCTGCAGGCAATCACCGTTGATCTCGTGACCCATGGGGTACTCTTTGTAGCTCAGGTCGATCGGTAGCGAATTGAGGACGTCTCGTGTTCGATGTGCCTTGCTGATGGGCAACAGCGGATCATCTGTGCCATGAGTCTGCAAGACGGGTTTGTCCTGTAGGGCCGTCAGGATGGTGTCGTCCTCTGGAAGCAACTCACGCAGCCAGACGCCCGACAAAAACGCCACGCCTGCCAGCTGATTCGGTTTGGCCAGAAGAAGGCTCAGTGCCATGGCACCTCCTTGGCTGAAGCCAAGGGCAATCGTGTCTGAGCCGTCGTTGCCGTGCGTCGCCTGCAGTCGTTGTACGAGATCCAGAAGATGGTCTCGTGAGCGCATGCCCTCGTCGATATCCATGACCATACCCACCGGGGAAAACTCGATGGGAAACCAGGCGTACCCTCCCATCTCGAGAGGCACGGGTGCTCGCACGCTGACTACGCGATATCGTGGATCGATGAATTCAGCGAGGCCCATCAGATCATTTTCGTGACTGCCAAATCCATGCAACATGATCAGCAGGGGGGCCCGAGATTGATCTACACGCCTCGGCTCGGCGGCAGTGGTGATCAAGTCAGTCATTCGAGGCGGATACTGAATTTGCCTGGCCGCTCGAGCAGCACGACAACATGATCCTCCTCCGCGAAGATCATATGGACGATGGGATTTGGATAGATTTTCTCATTGCGCCAGACGACCTCGTCGTTGACGGTAATCATCGGTCGCTTGCGTCCACCCCGTTCAAGACGAACATGTGTCTCACCCTCAAGATCAATCTGCAGCGTCAGGCGAGTTGCTTCGATCGCGATGGATTCGGTCGCGATGGCCTCGGTCTCCGCATCGACACCGACCTCGACGACTCCAAGGTCCTCATCATCGCGATCCGGGGCCCAGCCAACATCAAGCATTGAGTCTGGCCCAAGAGGAATTCGCGCCTGAGCTCTCGGTAAATGCTGAAGCGGGGGTGACAATTCTCGAATAGTCCAGCCTGGAGCGGTAGAGCGTAGGCCGAGAAGAAACCAATGACACAGAGAGTCGATGCCAGGAGCGATCCCTGACTCGCCTGCCCGCTTGTCACGCCACGTGGATCCATCGCGCGGCAATCGGCGCAGCCAGTGATTGTGGATGTGCTCCATCATCCTCTGATGCCGGCCGGCACGACCCAATCCCGCGGCCAGTATCCACGCTTGTGTCAGATCAGCAACAGGCTCGACACCCTCCCGTCGCATGCTTTTCTCAATGCGAGCCGCGCGCTCAGAAGTGTCACCGAGAGCGAGCAAGGCCAGACCATTCGTCCATTGTCGAAACGTATTCCCGGCGGCCGTCTCGGCGTAGAGTTCGCTCGCCTCATTCCAACAGGCCTCCATTCGATCGTGACAATGCTGGCGCAGATCTGTGAGGTCCATCAACGCAGCATCGTCGCTGCTTTGCACGTGTTCATATAGACCGTTTGTCGCATCGATTGACGCCAATGCCAACGCTGCAAAGGTCGCCTCCGACCATCCAGCTGGTAGTCGATTGAGCAACGTCTGGGTCTGCTCAAGCATGGACCGAAGATGCGGGAGAGCGGCATCGACCGTTTCGGCGTCGTCCGCGTGAAGCTGATAGTCAGCCAGAGCCAGCGCATAAGCCCAATCAGCAGGCTCAAAGGGTTCGGCGGGGACTCGACCCATCAGTGCCTGGCGGGCAACTCTGGCTGAACCCGTATGGCTCAAGTCGTTGCTCTGCAGAATCCAGCCTTCGAGCCAGTCATATCGATGTGGTAATGCTCGGTGGCCGTAGACCTCGTGTCGGAGCCCTTTGATGGATTCTCCGCCGACCACCCAGGCGGCATCAATGTCGTCTTCAATCTCGAGTTGCCCCTCAACCTGCTCCGCAACACGCCGTTCCAGCATCTGCAGAGCCTCGACGGTCACATCCTCATCGTCAAAGCCGGTCAAGCGAAGTGTGAGATACCGTGCGCTGATCAGGACCAATCCCGCTACATCCTGACGTCCCTCGCCACAGTGATATCTAAGGAGATGTTCCACCGTATTTCGTCGAGACGAAAGAGCCAGATCAATCACCCCACCGCGCCCACCACGTAATTTGAGAAGTGGCCACCCGCTGATCTGTCGACCGAAGTCAAAGGACAGCTGAACGCCCTGGCCGGGACTGGTTCGGATCTGCGTCGCGCCGTGTCCGCCTACGACCAGGGCATCTTGGTGAACACATTTGCACAGTCCAAGTGGTTGTGAAGGCGCCGGCGCTGCCAGAATGTCCGCTTGGGCGGGGACTGATCCGACATCGGTCAGCTTGAGTGGCGGCTCGGGAAATTCTGTGCCGCCGACCAGATCCTGTGTCGGTTGCTGCTGGGATACGATCGCGACACCCTCCCAGAAATCTCCAGCGACAGGCGCATCAATGGCCATGTGACGTTCGAAGGTGGCCGCGCCACCTACCGGATCCTGTCGGCGCGACCGGGCTTGCCAGTCTACGCCACTGGTGATCGGTATTTTTTCTTCCTGCCGTCCGCCAATGAACAGCGCCCCTTCGCAGAGGAACCAAGGATTAGCCGCGATTCCTGCTTCAGCGACAACGACGAGTTCCGCCTCGCCAGAGTCCCAGGCCCCTGCCAGGGCGGTATGTTCCCACGCTGGGTAGCCGACCAGAGCACCTCCTGTACCACCTCCGAGACGCACGCCATTGACGTAGATCTGGTACGGTCCGCTGGCACTGCAACGGATCTCACCGTCGCGGCATTGGCTTGAGAGACCAAGGGTGAGGCGCAGGAAAACGTCCCGCGAACCACCGGCAGGCCAGATGGGGATCGAAGAATTCACCCTGCCTAGATCCGCATTGCTCAGCCTGGCGTCAAGTGATGCCCAGTCTGAAATAAGAAGCGCGGACCCGATTTTGTCGGATCCGCGCTTGAAATCACGGTGGATTGGCGGTCAGTCAGGCAAACGCAAGGCGACGACATCCGTTTGGATCCCGCGGCGTCCCGGCCGACGGATCATGAGCAGCGCAGTACCGGACGCATCCTCGATCACCGCCTCGTAGTCGCTGACATCCTCAATGGATTCACGATTTACTTCGACAATCAGATCGTTTGGCTGCAGACCCGCGCGCCCGGCAGAGGACCCTCGCAGCACGCGTGTGATGATGACGCCCTCCTCATCCTCGAAGCCAAAGCGCTCAGCAACTTCTTCCGTCAAGGGACGAACTCGGAGTCCGAGGCGTTCATCAACGGGCGGCTCTGAGGGAGCCGCAGCAACTTGCTTATCCAATGCAGCGAGGGTTACGGAGACATGCCGCTCGTCACCGTTCCGCAGCAGCGTGACAGATACTTCCGTACCCGGTCGCTTGTGTGCGATATAGGTGCGCAAGGCCGATCGACCGTCGATCAGTTCACCATCTACAGCAATGATGACATCGAGAGGTTTGATGCCTGCCTCGGCAGCCGGCATGTCGTCGAAAACTCGCTCTACCAGCGCACCCTGGCTCCGCTCCAGTCCGAGAGCGTGTACGAGATCTGCATCGACATCGTCGATCTGGACGCCGAGCATGCCGCGTCTGACCTCACCAAACTCAATCAGCTGGGACATGATGGTCTGTACCAGATTGGCGGGGATCGCGAAGCCAATGCCCTGGCTGCCGCCTGATCGAGACATGATCGCCGTGTTGATACCGACCAGACCAGCCCGTGTGTCCACGAGGGCACCACCACTATTGCCCGGATTGATGGCGGCATCGGTCTGGATGTAATCCTCGTAGTCACTCAGATGAGCACTGCGTCCCACGGCACTGACAATGCCCGTCGTCACCGTGTGCAGTTGACCAAAGGGATTGCCAATGGCGACAACCCACTCACCAACATCGAGCTCATCCGAGTCAGCGAGGGTCAGAAATGGCAGATCTGCCGCCTCGTCGATCTTCAACACCGCCAGATCGGTACGCACATCGCGACCCACAACACGCGCCTCGTAGCTGTGCCCATCAGCGAGCTCGATCAGAATTCTGCTGGCGACTGTTTCGCGCTCACGGCCTGAGGTAATCACGTGATTGTTGGTGATGATATACCCGTCTGCACTGACGATAACGCCGGAACCGAGTCCTTCACGAATCTCCCCATCCCGCTGTCTTGGCCGGAGAAATGGATGATTGTTCAGTGGATCATTGGAACGATTACTCTGGATTTCCTGCTCGGTCTTGACAGCCACCACCGCCGGCGATACTTGGGATGTCAGTTCAGCAAAGGCATCACTGAAAGCCTGCAGGTCCTGCAAGCCTGTCGCATGACTTTGCACAGGCTGCAAAGCGACACCGGTGGCCAGTATCATGAGCAAGATGGCGTTTCGCATTTTCATTTCCTCTTTGAGACGACGATCTCAGACGCCAAAGTTGAAGGTTTGTAGTGATTGCGTTGATACAGACGAGGGCACAGCATATGTAGTTCCCGTGACTACGCCGCAGTCTCTGACTGTGTTTTCTGCCGAACGACGAGTGCACCGCCTTCCACATCCACGATCAGGGCAGCTCCCTCATCGAAGTCCCCGGCAATGAGCGCCCGAGCGATCTGGGTCTCCAGCTCGCGCTGCAGATAGCGCTTCAGCGGCCTTGCGCCAAAGACCGGATCATATCCCTGGACAGCGATATACTTCCGTGCCGCGGCGGTCGCCGTGAAGTCAATGTGGCGATCGACGAGACGCTGACGAATATCTGCCAACATCAGATCTACGATTCGCTCGATCTGCTCGAGGGTCAATGGGGCAAAGAGGACGACATCGTCGATCCGGTTGAGAAACTCGGGCCGGAAGTGGTGCCTTAACTGTCCCATCACGGCATCGCGCACGGGTTGCGGTATTTCGGCCGTCTCACTGTCGAGGCTCTCCATCAACTGCGTCGAGCCAATGTTCGACGTCATGATGACCACCGTGTTCTTGAAATCGACGGTTCGACCTTGAGAATCAGTCAGACGTCCATCATCCAACACCTGCAAGAGGCTGTTGAATACGTCTGGGTGCGCCTTTTCAATTTCGTCGAATAGGACCACCCGATACGGATGCCGCCGTATCGCCTCTGTGAGCTGCCCTCCCTCTTCGTAGCCCACGTAACCGGGAGGCGCGCCGATGAGTCGGGAGACTGCATGTTTTTCCATGTACTCTGACATGTCGATACGAATGACACTATCCTCAGAATCGAACAAGGCCTCGGCGAGTGTCCGTGCTAATTCGGTCTTACCAACACCTGTAGGTCCCAGGAATAGAAAGGAACCGATCGGTCGACGCGGGTCTTTGATCCCGGCTCGGGCTCGAATGATGGAATCGGCAACCAATTGGACCGCTTCGTCCTGGCCTATCACGCGCTCATGAAGTTGCTCATCGAGTCGCAGGAGCTTCTCGCGTTCACCCTCCACCAGGCGTGTCACGGGAATGCCTGTCCAGCGCGAGACGATCTCGGCGATTTCCTCCTCGGTGACTTCTTCGCGTAGAAGGCGCAAGCCATCGTCGGCGGACTGAGCCTGCTCCTGCGCCGTCAGATCTTCCTGCAACTGTGGTAGACGACCGTATTTCAGCTCCGCTGCTCGATCGAGGTCAGCGCGGCGCTGCGCGTCTTCGATATCACGCCGAACTGTTTCGATCTCTTCGCGTAGCTGCCGAACGGAGTCAATACTGAGCTTCTCCTGCTCCCATTGGGACGTCATGGCGGCAGACTGCGAGCGGAGGTCGGCCAACTCACGCCGCAAGGAATCAAGCCGCTGCTTGGAGGGTGCATCCTTCTCTTTCTTGAGGGCTGCCTCTTCGATCTCCAGCTGCATCACCCGACGCGTGACTTCATCGAGTTCTGATGGCATGGAATCGATCTCCGTGCGGATGCTGGCACAGGCCTCATCCACCAGATCGATCGCTTTGTCCGGAAGAAAACGATCCGCTACATAGCGATCCGAGAGCACCGCTGCCGCCACGAGCGCGTTGTCCTGAATTCGTACGCCGTGGTGTATCTCATAGCGCTCGCGCAAACCACGCAGAATCGACACAGAGTCTTCTACAGAGGGTGGTTCGGCGACAACTGGCTGGAACCGGCGCTCAAGGGCGGCATCCTTCTCGATGTGCTGTCGATACTCATTCAGCGTCGTGGCGCCAATGCAATGCAGTTCACCCCGTGCCAGCATGGGCTTGAGAAGATTTCCCGCATCTGTCGAGCCTTCCGTGCGACCAGCCCCAACGATGGTGTGGACCTCGTCGATGAACAGCAGGATCCCGCCATCGGATGCCTTGATCTCCTGCAACACCGCCTTGAGGCGCTCTTCGAATTCACCTCGATACTTCGCACCCGAGATCAATGAACCCATGTCCAGAGAGAAAAGCGTTCGGTCCTTCATCCATTCTGGAACGTCCCCACGCACGATACGCTGTGCCAGCCCCTCAACAATGGCCGTCTTGCCCACACCGGGTTCGCCAATCAGGACTGGATTGTTCTTGGTCTTGCGCGAGAGAATTCGGATGACGCGCAAGATTTCACTGTCACGGCCAATCACTGGATCTAGCAGGCCCATGCGCGCTTGAGCCACCAGATCCACGCCGTATTTCTCGAGCACCTCGTACGTCGCTTCAGGATCTGCACTTGTCACGCGTTGTTGTCCGCGAATCTGTTGCAGGGCAGCCTCGAAGCCGGCCGCTGTGACACCTACCAGCTTCAGGGCTTTGAGCGCCTCGCTGGCGGGGCCATGAAGAATCGCCATGATCAGGTGCTCGACGGATACGAACTCATCGCGCAGAGCCTCTGCCTCCGTCTCCGCATGACTAAGCAAGGTCTGTAAACCGCCACTTGTTCGGACCTGAGAGGGGTCGCCTGAAACGCGGGGCTTGCTGGAGAGGATTCGTTCCAACTCATTCCTCAGGTCGCCGGCCCCGACTCCGAGACGGGCAAGGATCCGCGGCAAGACGCCTCCCTCCTGATCCAGGAGGGCAGCGAGGATATGGGGCGTATCGACCTCAGGATGGGCGCGGCGTTGGGCGATACTCTGCGCCTCCTGGAGAGCCTCCAAGGTCTTGTGAGTGAGTCGATTCTGGTTCATTTGTCGCTTCCTGGCGTTTGCATTGACTACTCACCGTATAAGCAAATCACGTGCCTCGCAAGTATCTCAGGCTGAATTCGGCCCAAGCCAAGAATTAACAGAGTCTTATAGACTACCTGGGCCAGCTGACTGTCCTGCTGCCATTCTGGCAGCCATCCACGCCACTGGTAACTTCGTGGTCGTGCCTGTGGGCCGTGGTAGAACATAAGAACGCCCCGGTCCGTCGGTGAAGGACCGACCGGGGCGTTTAGTCTGCTGCGAGTCTTGGGGCTTACAAGACAACGCGCCTGGAGAAGCTCCAAGCCGAGGACGGAATCAGCCAGTTAGATCGCCAGGAGGCTGTCCTGTCCCTCGTCGATGACCGCCGGTGGTGGCACCGGGGCATCGAGTGCATCGCTTTCTTCTTCCTCACCAAAGGCGTCGATTCCGGACATGACGAGATTGAATGTCTCTTCAATGTCATCGGACACACCGCCGGGGATCTCGCCGATGCCGCTGAGAATTCCCTTGGCCTGGGTAAAACCCTCTTTCACGGCTCCTTTGATGAGGTCCTTGAAACCTCCGAGTCCGGGGCCCCCGTCCTCATCACCGGCATGGTTGGCCATGAAACCATCGAAAAAGGACGTGGAAAACTCGAGGATCCTGTTTGCTGTTGCCTCGGGCGAGAAATCGAGGCCACTGGACAGAATGCTCTCTGTGTTGAGGTCAAGGCCGGCCTTGGCAAAGGCCGCATCAAAACTGGTTGCCAGGTTGTCTTCGAGGACGCGATTAGCATAGCCACTGTTGATATCACCGCCCAGATTGAGCAGTACCGCGGCATCGCTTCCCGATTGGCCGCTGCTGACGACCGCCTGGGTATCGAGTTGAGTCGTTACGCTGATCGATGCGATCAGCGATTGCTGGCTCTGAGTCGTCCCGACTTGCATGATTCCCTCCTTGGGGCGCAGGGGATATGGGAGATTCTGGTTACCCGCCATTCCTAGGTATCGGCCCGGTCTGAAGATCCATGAGGGTTATTTCGCCTTTTTCTGCAAAAAAAGTCGGATTCGCCAAAAAAAAAGAGGGACGGCCATTTTGGCCGCCCCTCGATTCATGCATATCTGACTGGTGAGTGTTCAGATCAGATTGAATCGGAACAACATCACCGAGATCTGACTCCCCTTGGCCGCCCCTGGCAAAACTCCGCCGCGGGTGGACAGAGCCGTATCCAGCAACTGCAACTGCATGTGGAAGACGCTGAATGGGCCAAAGGCGAAGCCGATCGCAGAGGACGAGCTACGCCCTCCGACTGACATGCCGATTCGGGCCGGGAGCCAGGGAACCAGGCGATATTCGGCCCCAAAGGACACTCTCGGTGTCGTTTCGAGACCAAATCCAGAGCTGAAGGCTTGGTCGTAGTTGCCGACCACGGTCAGACGCTCCATCGGTTGATGACTTACACCAATGCGCAATCGCGCCGGTAGCGAACGGCTGAAGCTTTCCGAGCCGACCTCTTGATTGAAGTCGGTGTCGCCATCGCCATCCACATCGGGGTTGTCGAACACATCCTCCGCTTTATCCACGTCCAGCAGGCTCGTGACGCGCAGATCGGAAGCCGTGACAAAGACACAGTCCTGTGCCGCATCGCCGCTCCAGCTGTAGGAGTCGAGGAAGTCAAGAAGGCCAACACTGATAGTGGTCTTGCCGTCCTTCAATACAGCGGCAACGCCGAGATCGACGCCGAAACCAAAGCCCGTTGCAGACTGGGCGATGACGTAGCTCTCCAGATCGGTGCCTTCCACGCGGGAGACGAAGCCATTGCCTCCCGAACGTAGGACCTCGCCATAGGCGCCGCCGACAAACTTCAACGTGGCGCCAACAGACAACTCACGCAGGTAGGGTTTGAGTGTTTCGTTGGTACGAATGTTTACGGGGCGGGCGAAAGCCCAGTTGATCCCACCGAGAGCCCACCCGGATCCATCCCACTCCGAGATGTCATAGCTGCCGTTCAGTCCATCAGAAATCCGGTCACCTTCAAACTGATTGCCAAAGACCATCAATTCGAACATGTCTTTCGGTAGTTCACCCTCCACTCCTACAGCGAAGGTTGTGGTAATGGCGGACTGAATCTCTTTGGGCAGGGGAAAGGCAACTCCCCCATTGACGGGGATGCCGGCAGCCATAAAAAGCTCCAGATCCGCGTTGAAGCGGAGCCCTTCATTCGGCACATCACCAAGCAAATCGAGTTTTTCGTTTTCGCCAATGAAGTGGTCAGCATCGGTGAAGTTGTCGTTGTAAGTCTGCACGGAGAACGCATTGTTCTCCATCGAATAATTGAGACCGAAGTTGATCAGTTCCCACTTGAAACTGGGACTTGAACGCAGTCCCAGATTTGCAGGGTTCCATTGTACGGCCTCGGGCCCACGGGCCAGGGCAGTGTAGGATCCAGCCAGACCCATTGCACGGGGCGAGCCATCGCCGATCGCACCAGACGTGGTTTGCAGTCCAAGGACCAGGACTGCCGCTAAGCCAAGATATAGGCGGTTTTTCATCAGTCTTGCTCCTTTCCTTAGTCGACGAGGTCTTCGTTGAGTTCGAGAATAATCTGAGAACCCGCCTGGACGATAACGAAGTCCGATCCAGCGAGGGCGACGTCGCCATCGGTACCATCGATGGCGATCTGAATACCGGTGTAGTAGACCGGCTCGAGCAATTTGAGAATTTCGTCATTCTCGAGTGTCACGTTCTGGGTGTTGAAGCTGCTGGCGGAAACACTGCCACCACTGTACGGTGCCGCGTCCACACCAAAGGCTGGCTCGTTCAGCGGCGGAACAACGAGTGTCGGATTCGTATAAACCGTCGACGCGCTGGCACCTACGAACAAACGGACACCAACCGCCAAGGGAATGTGATTCTCAATGGTCGTGCGTACGGTGGCGCTGCGGACGTTTGAACTGATCCGCTCACGTGCCGTGTCATCATCGAAGGTTCGGCGCACAGGATCGGGTTGGATCTGCGTGGCCTCCCGCACCTGGAAGGCGGCAGGAGCACCAAACTGAACGCTATCCACCTGCACCCAGTGATCTGGCTCGATCACTTCCTCGCTGATGCCATCGCCAACAAAAACGGAAGGTGTGACCGTGATGCTTGTTGGCAACAGGTTCAGAAACGCTGTCAGATCCTCTGACTCTGGACGAATGATGATGCTCTGCGGCGAGTCGGGGCTGCCGGCAGGGAAGACCTCGTCAATGAGCAGCGAGCCGGTCTGACCGGAACTGTTGATCCCACGGATGTCGAGGGTGATCCCCGAGTTGAAACCGACGGCTGACGTGACATACACGGCAAGATCCGTCGCGGCGAGGGCCACGTTGTCGAGGCCCTGTGGAAAGTCGACAGTCTGCGTCTGTTCTGGGATCTCCAGCTCGAGATTGTCCAGAATCCCAGCTACGCGACTGAAGGTCAGCGCTTGCGTGATGGCTTCGACGATGATCTCACCATCGGATCGGATCGTCACTTCGTCACCCGAGTCGAAAGTGCGAGCAGCATAAGACAACTGCAACGCCAGCGGATCGACGGGTGCGAAGCGATTGTTCGTTAGATCGAAGGTGATCTCCCGAGGTTCAGCACCAAGAGAATCGATCAGGAAGGTCTGTGGAGTGCCCGTAGGATCCTGGAGATCGCTAAGGGTAAACTCCATCTCCATGATCACTGGAATCTCGTTGGTCACACGCAAGGTTAAGCCCCCCTCGCTAATGAGGGCTTCGGTGACCTGAATGCGATCATCGGGGAAGTCCAGCGACTGGTCAGCTGCGAATTCCTGCTGCGAGATAACGGCAGTCGCCTCTGACACCTCCAGGGGCAGCACTTCGAGGCTGAATTCGATCCCCGGATCTCCCTGAATGACGACACCGGTTCCAGACGCTGTTCCTGCGGAAATGCCGAGTTCCAGATCTCCGGAGATGCTTTCTCCTGCAAGATCGAAACTGTCTGTGGCTGAACCTCCATTGGCAGCGATGGTACCCATGTTGATGGTATCGACAACGCGTCCACCGTTGCCATTGTCAACGAGGCTGAATACCACATTTTCAAGGGCGACGGGGAAGGTGTTGGTCACTGCCAACACGATGCCACCAGACTCGATCACCAGGGAGGTTACGCTCTCCAATGGCACTTCGAGGTCAGTTGAGATCGATTGCGCCGGAAGGAAAGGGATCGTCGCACCGTCCGTGATCTCTACAGCATCACCGACGAGCTGTTGCAGCGTGATGGGCGGAATCGCCGGCACGTCAGCACCAGGAAGCGCAATGGTTCCCAACTGCGTCGAAAAGCTATTGGATTGGGGTGTCACCGAGAGGCGATCACCGACTTCCTGCCGTGAATCAGCACCGAATTCAGTGCTGAACTTGATGCCGAGGGCATCATTGTTGATCTCGAGAAACTCTGACCGATCGGAGGCCACCTCGGCGATCGTCGTCGTGTCATTGGCGACGGATACGCTGACGGTGAACTCAAGTCGCGGAACTTCCGGACTCTGTACGGCGCAGGCACCCAACCAGAGGCTGGTGGCCAACGTCGCGGCGATCGTACCGAGTCGCCCGGAGACCCTGTTCGGGGTCACAGGCATCATCTGCCCTCTCCTTTTCAAAAAGATCTGATCTGCCGTGTTCGTAGTGGCCACACTGACCACGTACGGACAGCGGCTCAATATATAATACTTAGGTAGTGCCACTCAATCGGAGGCCTTGCCTGTCGACCTGAGCGATCCTGATGTGAAACCTCACAGGGCGCAAAAATAGGGTATCTACTTCGCTGCCTGTGTGAGGGCGCGCACACGGTCGGTCTTTTCCCAAACAAAATCTGCGTCCGCACGTCCGAAGTGCCCGTAGTTAGAGGTCTTACGGTAAATAGGCCGGCGAAGCTTGAGCTTGCTGATGATTCCCTTCGGCGTCAGGTCGAAGACGACGGGCAGGAGTGCGGCCAGCTCTTCATCTGGTAATTGTCCGGTGCCATAGGTGTCCACGAAGATCGACACGGGCTCGGAGACACCGATGGCATAGGCCAACTGCACCTGGCAACGATCAGCGAGTTTTGCAGCGACCACATTCTTCGCAACATAGCGAGCCATGTAGTGGGCGCTGCGATCGACTTTCGTGGGATCTTTCCCCGAGAATGCGCCGCCACCATGAGGACACATCCCGCCATAGGTATCGACGATGATCTTACGGCCCGTAAGCCCACAGTCACCATGAGGACCACCGATCACGAATCGACCCGTGGGATTGATGTGGTACACCGTGTCGCGGTCGAGAAGCCGGGCGGGAATGACCTTCTTGATCACTTGATTGATCATGTCGCGCTCAATCTGCTTGTGCGACGCTTTCTCGTGATGCTGGGTTGAGATGACGACGGCGGTCACCCGCTTGGGCTTGCCATCAACATATTCAACCGTGACCTGAGATTTGGCATCCGGTCGCAGATACTTGATCGTGCCGCCCTTGCGCAGTTTTGCCATATGCTGCAACAACTTGTGCGCCAACGTGATGGGTAGAGGCATCAATTGTGGTGTCTCACGGCAGGCATAGCCGAACATCATGCCCTGATCGCCGGCCCCCATGTCGGAATGCAGGCCCGCAGACTCGGTCACGCCCTGCGATATGTCAGACGATTGCTGGTCAAGCATGACGGATACACCACAAGATCGATAGTCAAACCCCATCTCGGGGTCGTCGTAGCCGATGTCTTTGATCACGTCACGCACCGTCGCTTGAATGTCGACGAATGACTTCGACGTCACCTCGCCAGCGACGACAACTTGACCCGTCGTGACCAGCGTTTCGCAAGCGACACGTGAAAATTTGTCACCCGCAAGCATACCGTCGAGTATGGCATCCGAGATTTGATCGGACACCTTGTCCGGGTGGCCCTCTGAAACGGATTCGGAAGTAAAGAGATAGGAACTCACGAAGGAACAACCTCCCTGTCGGGTGGTGGGCTGCCCTTGAAAGGCAGCGATGAATTGATCTGTAGAAAGATTCAGTTGGTGATCTGTGAAAGATCACCAACGTTGATGTGATGAGCTCTGCCTGTAACAATCGCTTGAAAACCAATCAGCGATCCTTCGAGTACGATCTCTTCAACGATCGCCTCTTCGCCAACGATACTGTTGCTTATAATGGCTCGATTCACACGGGCCCCAGCTCCGATAGATACGTGGGGACCGATGACTGCATCTGACACCTGCGCTGTCGGGTCGATATGGACGGGAGGAACGACGACAAGATCCTGCCGCGCTGCAGAGGGTGCCAACCTAGACAGTAACGTCTTATTGGTGGCCAATAGTGCTTCCTGCGTACCGCAATCAAACCAACCGTCCACAGGAAATGTACTCAGTTGCGCGCCAGCGTCGACCATTCGTTGAAAAGCATCCGTCAGTTGAAACTCGCCTCGCGTCCGTTGATCGGCTTGGATCAGATGATCGAGGCAGTCGAAAAGCATGCCTGAATTCCGTATGTGATTGACACCGACAATCGCCAGATCCGAAATGTAGTCAGTCGGTTTCTCAACAAGACGTTGGACGACACCTGCCTCCTCAACAACCACTCCGAACCGACCCGGATCGTCGACGTGCTGGACGCCGAGTGCGCCGTCGCCCCCGTGTCGCATCACTGTGGGCAGGTCCGCGTGGAAGATTGTGTCACCATAGACAATCAGCATGGGATCTCCGCCGACGACCTGTCTCGTCAAGGAGATGGCATGACCGAGACCAAGCATCTGCTTTTGTTCGACGAACTCGACACGTGAGTATTCGTCGCGAGATCGTACGTAGTCGACGATCCGATCGCCCATGTAACCTACAATGAGGACGATACGCTCGATCTGCAGTGGGGCCAGTTGATCGAGGATATGGCCGATGATCGGCTGGCCTGCCACTTGCAACAAAGGTTTGGGCCGCGTGTGGGTGTGCGGACGCAGGCGAGCACCGAATCCGGCAACGGGAACCACGGCCCATGTCTCATCAACCATCAGCGAATATCTCCTTCCGGTCGCCGAGGACGAGCCATGTGTAGTGCCTCTCCGATACGCTCCTGAACAATCTGACGTACTTGGGATCCGGAGGTCAGTGTGAGTGCCTGTGCAGCCAACTCGACCGCATCGTCCAGGCGGATCGCACGAATGACTTCCTTCAGTTCTGGGATCGCCATGGGACTGACACTCAACTGCAGAATTCCAAGGCCTATCAGGATGACGGCTGCTTCCGGATCACTGGCCATCTCGCCGCAGATACCGGCTGGGATGTCTGCCGCTTGGGCGCTGTCGGCGACCTGCTTGATCAAATGCAGCACGGCAGGATGCAAGGGGTCGTAGAGATTGGCCACGCGCGCAGTCCCCCGATCGACAGCCAGGGTGTATTGAACGAGATCGTTCGTACCGAGACTGAAGAAGTCGACGTTCTGTGCAAACTGGCGAGCCGTAATCGCCGCCGAGGGCACTTCAATCATGACACCCAGATCACAGTCTGCCCGGTGTTCGACGCCTGCCGCTGCCAATTCTGCCGCAGCCTCGGCAATGACACCCCGTGCGCGCTCTACCTCATCCAGATTGCTGACCATGGGCAGGAGGATACGGGCCTGACCCGCGACGGCGGCACGTAAGATCGCCTTGATTTGCGCCTTGAACAGGTCGGGCGTATCCAAGCAAATGCGAATTCCTCGCCACCCCAACATGGGATTGGCTTCAGGCAGCGAGTCGATGGAATGACTCAGTTTGTCGCCACCGAGATCAAGCGTCCTGATCACGACAGGTTGAGGCGCCATGGCCTCAACAATCGTCCGATATGCTTCGTACTGTTGCTGTTCGTCTGGGAGCCGTTGCCCCAGATACAGAAACTCCGTGCGACACATGCCGACGCCTTCGGCGCCATTGCTGATCGCAAGGTCAATTTCCTGTGGTAGGTCTATGTTGGCGCACAGTTGGATCTTGACATCATCAACCGTGACGGAAGGCAGACTACGCCTCTCGCTCAACTCCCGCTCTCGACGAAGCTGTCGACGCCTCTCGCTGCGGAAGTATCTCAAGACGGGGGCTGGCGGCAAGGCGTGAACGACACCCTCTTCACCATCGACGATCACCCGGCTGCCCGACTTGATTCGGCGAGACGCGCTTTCAGTGCCAACGACGGTAGGAAGGCCAAGTGATCGTGCGATGATACTGGTATGGGACGTCGCCCCGCCTACGTCGATCACTAGTCCCATGACCAAGCGGCGCCCCAACTGTGCCACTTCGGACGGCATAAGATCGCGGGCGATAATGATGGTGTTGCTGCGCAGCGTTTGTAGGCCAGACAGAGCCCCGCCGGACAACTGAGTCAAGACCTGTTGTTCGATGTCTCTCAGATCTCCGACGCGCGCACGTAGATACTCGTTGTCTATCTGTTCAAACTTTGCACACAGCCCAGCCATGATTTCGGCGAAGGCTCGCTCCGCCGTCCACAGTCGTTCGGAAATGATGTCCAGTGTGCGATCGCGTACTTCGACATCGGCGAGCATCGCCAATTGTGCCTCGAAGATCTGCGCCAAATCTGGCCCATGTTCGATGTCGACCCGATCTCGAGTACGACGAACTGATTCGGCGACGGATACAAGGGCATCCGTAAAACGAGTACGCTCTGCCTCCACGCGTGCAGATGCAACCCGCCTCTGTGGCACGCTTGGGCGGACCTCTGCGTGGGTAAAGGCCTTGCCAATGGCAATACCAGGTGAAGCGGCCACGCCCGTGTATCTGTGATACGAGGGGTTCATGCGCTTCAGATCTTGTCCTCGAAGTCGCTGGCAAGTAGCTCCGCCAGCCGTTCAACGGCCTGCTGCGCATCGGACCCTTCCGCTTCAACCAGGACCTCGGCTCCCTGCTCGGCTGCCAGCATCATTACACCCATAATCGACTTTCCATTCACGCGGCTTACATCGCCCTTCGACAGAAAGATATCTGCGTCGAATCTTGCCGCCGCCTGCACAAACACCGTGGCTGGCCGTGCGTGAATTCCGAGTCGATTTGTCACAACAACCGCTTTCTCAATCATCCTTCATCCTCTGGGGCTGCGAACGAGGCAAGACGTCGCTGGATCCATTGTCCAAAACCACTCCCACGCCGCGACGGCACGGGACGATAGGGTTCGATCTGCTCACCCGACATGACGCACGTCGGATTCTCCACGAGGAGCTGATATGTCCGAGCACTTCCAACCAATGCAACAAGGCGCTCGCTGGCGACGCGGACGGACATTGGGCGCTTGGTGAGATCATGTCCATCACTCGAGACGAAGTCCGCCCAGCCTCGCTCAATCAACAGCTGAGCCGTCGCCATCGCCCGCCGTCCGAACTGTCCTACAAGACTGCCCGCATTCACCTGCAATAGAAGATCCTGATCGTACAAGCGTTGGATTCTCTCCGGATTGCGCGCCAGTTCGCGATGCCGTTCCGGGTGTGCCAGAATCGGACGCCATCCCGCTGTACGCAAGGCAAAGAAGGCCTGCTCGAGGCCGGGGGACAGAGGTCCTGGCGGTAGATCGACCAGCACATGAGACCCACCAGCCAGACGCGCTGCTGGATCCATTGCAACCCGCTCAAGACCAAAACGAAACCCCACTTCCACACCTAGATGCAGACTGATTGGCAAGCCGGCGGCAGCAACCGCCGAAACGAGTTCGGCGAACACTTGCTCGTGCAAACGCAGTTGGTCAGGCTCGTGGTTGGCTTGATAGTGGGGCGTCAGTACAACCTGTTGGAGCCCTTCCTCTGCAGCATTGCGCAGCATCGCCAGAGATGTCTCAATGTCTGCCGCTCCATCGTCAACCCCCGGCAGAGCATGGCAGTGAATATCTACCCAACCGTCCACTACGCCCGTTGTGATCGACTGCCGATGTGCACTGCGTCGCTGATCTCGCGCAGACGGCCAGGATCATCTTCCACGGTCGTGCCTGTGACGATGAAAGACGCTCCCGCCTCGACTTTTTCCCGTGCAGTTTCTGCATCCCGAACTCCACCACCCACGATGACCGGAATGTCGACGTAGTCGGCCACTGCCTTGACCATGCTGGTAGGCACGGACTGGGCCGCGCCACTGCCCGTTTCAAGGTAAACCAGACGCATCCCCAGGTATTGCGCTGCCAAGGCGTGGGCCATCGCGATATCAGGTTTCGCCCGGGGAATAGGTCGTGTGGTACTCATGTATTCAGTCGATGTCAGGGTCCCTGACTCAATCAACAAATACGCTGTAGAAATAACCTCGACACCGTATTCCTTGAGGACAGGGGCCGCCCTGACCTGCTGACCAATGAGCAGCTCCGGGTTGCGGCCACTGAGCATGGACAGAAAGAGAATCGCATCCGCCTTTGGTACGACTTGGCCTGCATCCCCCGGAAAGGAAATGACAGGGATGTCAACGATCTCGTGAAGACGATCGAATAGGGCGGCATTTCGTGTGGCGGAGAGCATGAGGCTCGTACCGACCAGAATCGCATCTGCTCCTGCCTCGGCGCAGGCCTGGGCACGCTGGCTGAGCTCGTCGATCGATAGACGATCCGGATCGAGCAACGTCAGGTATCCTGCACCTCGGCGGTCTCTTACTGCCATCAATTGATCGAAGGTCGTCATGGACTGACCTGTCAGGTTCCTAGCAGTTGTTTGAGGATATCAGGCGCTGCGGCGAGAGCTGCGTCGATCAACGCTGGATCTTTTCCACCCGCCTGGGCCATGTGTGGTTTTCCGCCACCTGAGCCGCCTGCAAGTTGAGCCACACCTTTCACAACGTCACCTGCTTTCAGGGCGCGCTCCTTGATCAGATCGTCTGTAACGACGACGATGAAAGACACTTTGCCCTGCACTTGCCCACCGAGCACTGCGACACCACTGCCAAGACGCTCACGCAATCCGTCTGCCGTGGTTCGCAGACTGGCCACATCATCCACGTCTACACGCGCAGAGACAAGGCGCAGACCATCGATCTCAACGGCCTGGTCAAGCAGATCCCCGGCGCTGTCCGTCGCCGCCTGTCGACGTGCGTCTGTGAGTGCTTTTTCGAGTTCACGATTCCGCTCGAGAAGCTGACGGACATTTTGTGGCACATTCTCAGGGGTCGTGTTGAGAATCTGGCTCAGGTCGGCCAGTTGCTCCCTGTTGCGTCGAGCCGACACGGAAGCAGGTCGCCCCCCTGTCGCCTCCACTCTCCGAGTTCCGGCGGCGATGCCCCCCTCCGAGGTCAGCTCAAATGCTCCGATCTGACCGGTATGAGTCACATGGGTGCCACCACACAATTCGAGACTGAAGTCAGCGATCCGCACGACGCGGACGCGCTCACCATACTTCTCTCCGAAGAGTGCTCTTGCACCGAGTTCCTTGGCCTTGGCCAGATCTTCGTCAAATGTCTCGATCTCCAGATCCGAACGAATCGCATCATTGACGATGTCTTCGACATGCCGCATCTGCGCCGGCTCTACTGCAGAAAAATGCGAGAAGTCAAAACGCAGTCGTTCAGGACTGACCAACGAACCCATTTGGTCGACATGGTCACCGAGCGTCTGACGCAGTGCCTCATGCACCAAGTGCGTCGCTGTGTGATGCCGCGCCGACGCCTGGCGGAGTTCGTCATCGACCTGCGCCGTTGCCTGCACTCCAGCTGACGGCATGTCTCCCTCTTCAAGACGCCCCACGTGGACGATACCGCCGCGCCCCTTCACCGTTGTGTCGATACGGATGAGAAAGTCCTCTCCCTGTATCAGTCCCCCGTCGCCGGTTTGCCCGCCAGACTCTGCGTAGAACGGCGTCTCCTCCAACACGACGCGTACGTCGTCACCGGTCACCTCCACATGTGCAATGGGGCTCTTGGCCTGCAACTGGGTATAGCCGACAAATCTTGAGTGCTCCCCTGCAATGACATCGTCGACCCCCTCGGACGCCTGAAATCGACTTCCCGTGGCGGCGCGAGCGCGCTGACGCTGCTGTTCCAGAGCTTCTTCGAAACCCTCCGTGTCGACGGCGAGGTTTCTCTCTCTCGCCATCAACTGCGTCAGATCGAGAGGAAATCCGAAGGTGTCGTACAATTGGAATGCGTCCGCGCCGCTGACATCTCCTTTGGCAGCAATACGCTCAAAGATATCGAGCCCCCGATCCAGGGTATTGCCAAAGGACTCTTCTTCGGCCTGCATCACCTGGGCAACGTGGGTGGCTTTGGCAGTCAGCTCTGGAAATACGTGTCCCATCGATGCGGCAACTTGGTCTACCAGCCGATACATGAAGGGCTCGTGCTCCCCCAGTTGGCGACCGAATCTCGACGCCCGACGCAGGAGCCTTCGCAGGACATAGCCGCGTCCTTCGTTCGATGGCATCGCGCCATCTGCTATGGCGAAACTCAGCGCCCGTACGTGGTCGGCGACAACTCGTGACGCGGTCTGTCCCTTGCCATCGACATCACCACCGGTGAGATCGCCAATTCGTTCGATCAGCGGTCGGAAGATATCTGTGTCATAGTTGTTGTCCTTCTGCTGCAAAAGACTACAAATGCGCTCGAAACCCATGCCTGTGTCTACGTGCTTGGCAGGCAAGGGGTGTAGCTTGCCGGTCTCATCGCGATTGTATTGGATGAAAACGAGATTCCACACCTCGACGAATTCGGGTCCATCCAGCAGAAAGAGGTCTCTCGATTGCTGTTCCAGATCGTCGCCGAGGTAGTAGTGAATCTCCGAGCAAGGTCCACAGGGCCCCGTCGCACCCATCTCCCAGAAATTGTCCTTTGCCGGCAAGCGTATCACGCGACCTGGAAGCAGGTCTGTCATCTCTTGCCAGAGAGATTCCGCTTCTACATCAGGATCAACACCCTCGGCTTCGCTGCCCTCGTAGACCGTGGCCCACAGCCGCTCTTTCTCGAGACCGAATTGCTGCGTCACCAACTCCCAGCCCCACTCGATCGCTTCGCGCTTGAAGTAGTCACCGAATGACCAGTTGCCGAGCATCTCGAAAAAGGTGTGGTGCCAAGGACTGACGCCCACTTCCTCCAGGTCGTTGTGTTTGCCCGAGACGCGGATACACTTCTGCGTGTCAACGGCACGTGTGTAGGGTCGCGAGCCCAGACCCAGAAAGACGTCCTTGAACTGATTCATCCCTGCATTTGTGAAATACAAGGTTGGGTCGTCCTGTGGAGCGACGGGGGCACTGGGCACCCTGGTGTGTCCCTTGCCTTCGAAGAAGGTCAAGAAGGTCTCGCGTATTTGGTTCGATGTCATCATGGCGCGGTCGTTTCTTCTGATTCTGCCAGGGCACGCTCCACAGCTGCCCCTGCTGTATCTGGGTCGAAACCTCGTCTTGCCAGCAGTCCATACATGCGCCGTCGCGCAGCATCCGGCTCGAGCTTGCTGTATTTGTGCAGAACCCGTGTCAGCACACGATCTGCTGCATCGCCCGTGCCGATGTCGTCCTCAAACTCAGCCAGCACCTGCTCGGCAACGGACCGCTCTATGCCTTTCTTGCACAGATCCTGAATCAGCTTGATCCGGCCCTCTGGACGGCGCTCGAGTCGGCCACCCACCCATCGACGAACGAAAGCGTGGTCATCGAGTAGGCCACTTCGGCGAAGGTCCTCAACAACCACGCTGATCGCATCCTGTGGGCATTTACGACGCACAAGACGCTCCCCCATTTCACGTACTGTCCAGTCGTGAACAGCGAGTAGATCCAAGGCAATTCGTCGGGTCTTCTTGACATCCTCGCTCACAACAAGGCTCCGATCTTCAGTCAGTTGACTCGGTGTCATCCGCTGGGATCGGCGCCTGTTCAGCGCCGGGCATCCCTAGTTCGGCGCGCAAGCGAAGCTCCAACTTGGCCGCGAAGTCAGGATTCTCCACCAGATACATGCGTGCATTCTCCCGTCCCTGCCCAAGGCGCTCTCCATCACAGGAGAACCATGTGCCAGATTTTTCGACGAGCCCCTTATCCACACCGATGTCGATCAGATCACTCTCCCTCGAGAGACCGATGTGATTCCCTGTGTAGTAGATATCCATCTCAGCCTGACGATAGGGCGGTGCCAGCTTGTTCTTGACCACTTTCACACGAACGCGACTGCCAATACTGTCATCGCCGTCCTTGATATGACCTATCCGCCGGATGTCCAGTCGCATGGACGCATAAAACCCCATCGCTCGGCCACCGGTCGTCGTTTCCGGATTGCCAAACATGACACCGATTTTCATCCGCAGTTGGTTGATGAAAATGGCACACGTGCGCGAGCGATTGATGGATCCCGTCAATTTGCGCAGTGCCTGAGACATCAGACGAGCATGAAGACCCATGTGGGAATCTCCCATATCGCCCTCCAGTTCTGCCTGTGGCACGAGCGCTGCCACTGAATCGAGCACGACCACATCGAAGGCACCTGATCGCACGAGGGTATCGACGATCTCAAGGGCTTGCTCACCAGAGTCGGGTTGGCTGATGATGAGATTCTCTACGTCTACACCGATCCGACGAGCGAAGGAGATATCCAGGGCGTGCTCCGCATCGACGAAGGCCGCAGTTCCACCAGCTTTCTGCGCTTCACGAATGGCGTGAAGCGACACCATCGTCTTACCGGCACCTTCAGGTCCGTAGATCTCCACAATGCGTCCACGGGGAAGCCCGCCAATTCCTAGCGCCGCGTCGAGACTGATCGAACCAGACGGAATGGACTCAACCTCGACGATCCCGCCTTCCTCGCCCATGCGCATGATGGCACCCTTGCCATACTGCTTTTCTATTTGCGACAGAGCCAGATCCATGGCCTGCTGCCGACCGCGATCGTCACTGTGACGCTGCACGTCACTGTTGCGACTGGTGTTGCCCTTTGCCATCGTGTCGCCCTTCTCTGCTCCGGTTCGGTTACGTGGACTGCACTACGTCGACACCCAGCCACCACATAGCGAGACGTAAGAGCACATTCCCCCAGATGCCGGCTGCGACATCATCCAGGACGATACCCCAGCCCCCTGGCAAACGTTCCAGCCATCGAGCCGGTTGTGGCTTGATGATGTCGAGCACCCGAAACAGCAGGAAGCCCGCGATCGTCATGGGCAGGCTATGGGGGAGAAACGCCATGGTGACCAGAAATCCCAAGGCCTCGTCGATGACAACCGGACCGGGATCCTTGCGGCCACGCGCTGCTGCTTCTGCGCCGGCCATGGGAATGGAGATCACCGAGACGACTGCCAGCAATCCAATCCAACCCACCGTAGACATTGAGTCGCACAGCAGATAGTAGGCGACCGCCGTGACAGCAGACCCGGCGGTCCCAGGAGCGATTGGAGCCAGGCCAGAATAGCCAACTGTGGCGAGAAACTTGCGGACGGCGCCGAAAAGGCGTCGCAAAAAGTGATCGGAGGACTGGATAGTCTAAAGTGCGTTGCTGGAGTGCTGGTCGGTGCGAAAAAGATAGTGAAATCCGGTGAGCACCGTAAGGAGCAGGACCACTGCCATCAGACCATTTGCGAGAAGGGGATACATCGCAGCGTCGAGATCGATAATTACCTGCCATTGGTAGTAGAGGGAGAGCTCCTGAACTGAGATCGACAGGAGAATGACGATCACTGTCACCAGCTGCACGACCGTCTTCCACTTGGCCAGGGTTGAGGTCTCCATCATACGGCCTCTGTACAGTCCGTACATGCGCATCGACGTGATGATGACGTCGCGAATAACGATTGGAATCACAAGCCAGGCATGAACGATGCGAGCGATGGCGAGTGCGACCAGGGCAGATGTCACGAGGATCTTGTCGGCCAGGGGATCCATGAAGCGACCGAATTCGGTCACTCGTCCTCCCGATCGCGCCAGGCGCCCGTCATAGAGATCTGTCAGCGACGCGGCAGAAAAGACCAACACTGAGCACGCTCGATAGTACCAGACGTCCGCGAAGAGTAAGAGCAGAAAGACGGGCGTCGCGATGATACGCGAGATCGTCAGCAGATTTGGCAGATTGAGAATCGGATGGCCGCTCATACTCACCTTAGAATTGCACGCGACCCTGTAAGGCGTGGGCCAGTGTGGTACGGTCAGCCAGATCCAGATCGGAGCCAGCAGGCAAACCACGAGCCAACCGAGAGACTTGAGTTAGCCCATCGAGGCGTTGATGAATGTACTCTGCTGTCGCTTCGCCTTCGGCGCTAGCATTGTGTGCGAGAATCACCTCTCGGGTCCCTTCGGAACGAACACGTTCGACCAATTCAGCAATGCGCAGATCTTCGGGCCCAATTCCATCGAGAGGCGACAGGGCACCACCCAGGACGTGATATGTGCCTCTCATCAAGTCGCTGCGCTCTAATGCCAACGCGTCGCTTGCCTCCTCGACGACACAGATCATGCCCGTATCCCGGCGCGGGTCTCGGCAGACGTGACACAACTCCTGGCCCCGTTCAGTGAGGTGAAAACACCGACTACAGTGGCCGATGTTCTCCCTTGCCGAGCGCACCGCCGCCGCCAATGATTCGGCTTCCTGAGAAGGCGACTTGAGAACATACAGAGCCAATCGCTGAGCCGTCTTCCGACCAATCCCCGGAAGGCGGGTAAATGCGATCACCAGATCTTCTAGTGGCTCAGGCCCCACGCTGAAAGTCCCTTCGACGCCGATCATATCGGTTGACGGATAGCATGCTACACAATTTCTCCGTCGAATGCATCTAGAACTGACCGGACCGATGGATCCACATCTTCACGTGTCGCCGCCCCCTTTGGAACAGCAGTTGGGCGATTCGCCTGTTCTCCCGACGGTGGTGGCATCTGATCGGGCTGTCCTTGCTGCCCGCCAATGTCTCCGCCTTCGGGCTCATTCACTGCGCACTTCACATGAAACCGCGCAGCCGTCACCTCTTCGACGGCAGTGCTAATCGCCTCATGAGACTTGGCTACCTGACCCATACTGAATCTAGCTGTCGCTGGGAACAGCAGAATCAGCTGACTGCCGCTGAGTCGCATGTCTGCAATGTCCTGCAGGAAATTTCCTGCAGACGGCAGGCGCTGCCGAACCTCGGCGACAATCCTCGGCCACTGATCACGTAACAGGGTGACATCGACGGGCCCGTCAATCGCGGTCGGCGACGGTTCGACCTGTGCGGTGCCAGCATCCTCTGCCGGTGGTGGGACTGGAGGTGGCATCGGTGTGGAGGATGCGGGGGGCGGTCCCGCGGTGACGGGCACGTCCTTGGCAGGACTGATGTCGTTGCTGGGAATAGCGCGGCGCGGCGCGGGGGGCGCACTTGCCGCGGCGGGGGTCGGAACTGCTGCACCAGGCTCGCGCCCGACCATGGCCTCGAGCGCCGCCAGACGGGCCAATAGTTGACCCACGTCTACGGCTCGGCCCATCCCAGCGAGACGGACAAGTGCCAGTTCTGTGCGGAAGCGTGGTTGCAGCGAACGGCGCAACTCGCCCTCAAGATCCATCAGGCTACGCAAGGATCTCAATAGATCTTGTTCCTCAACAGATTGCGCCGTCGTCGCCAACCGATCACGCTCGGCATCCGTTACATCGAGTTGGTCTGCTGAACCTTGGACTCGTACGAACAAGAGATGTCGAATGTGTTCGATCAGTCCACGGACGAATTCATCCACATCTCCGCCCGCATCAACGACTTGTGAGAGCAGTCCAAGAACGCGATTGGTGTCCGCCTGGAAGATCGCATCGATGACGTCGAAGAAGACGCCGCCGTCAACAAGACCCAGCACCTCGCCAACCGTCGCCGCCGTAAGTTGCTCGGCGTTGAAGGAAACTACCTGGTCCAATAGGCTCTCCGCGTCGCGCAAGGCGCCGTCGGCCCGACGAGCCAGAAGAAACAGTGCCTCGTCGTCGGCGTTGATCTGTTCGGCAGTGACAATCTTCCGTAGGTGATCTGCGATGGTTTTGGTGGCGATGCGGCGAAAGTTGAAGCGCTGGCATCGCGACAGAATCGTCTCGGGGACCTCCTGTACTTCCGTGGTGGCGAAGACGAAGACGACTCTCTCAGGTGGCTCTTCCAGCGTCTTGAGTAGCGCATTGAAGGCGGCTGTGGAAAGCATGTGGACTTCGTCGATGATGTAAATCTTGTGCGAGCCGCCTGAAGGGATATAGTGCACAGCTTCGCGCAGGTCACGCACATCATCGACGCTATTGTTGGAGGCACCATCGATTTCGAGCACGTCCATGCTCGTGCCATCTGCAATGCTCTTGCACGAAGGGCATTCATCACATGGATCTGCACCAGCATCGACGTTGGCACAGTTGAGTGCCTTGGCGAGAATGCGCGCCGTCGTCGTCTTGCCGACTCCACGAGGTCCGCAGAGTAGATAACACTGAGCGATACGTCCCGTACTCAAGGCATTGGTCAGAGTGGTGGTGATATGCTCCTGACCGACGACCTGGTCGAAGCGGCGGGGGCGCCACTTTCTTGCGGTGACCTGATAGCTCATGGCTGGTTGGCCTGGCGGAGGGGCAAGGCGTAATGGGACGCTTGAAAGACGGACCGGAAAGCTCCGATCAGAGGCTCCGCGGCACACACGAAAACATTCCTACCGCTGCTACCTTCCGGTCCTGACGGAGTTCAGAAGTCTCGCGTTGCGCAGAATCTGACCATCGACGCCCTCCGGCCCGATGAGGCGGCGCGGACACGGTGCCTGCGATCTTTTTGTGCACCGCAACAGGTCGGAACAAGATTCAGAGCCCATCGCGGTGCGTAAAAAATGGTGGAGCAGAAGGGGATCGAACCCTCGACCTCCAGATTGCGAACCTAGCGCTCTCCCAACTGAGCTACTGCCCCACACTACATGGCGGAGAGAGTGGGATTCGAACCCACGGTAGCGCTATAAACGCTACACACGATTTCCAGTCGTGCACCTTCGACCACTCGGTCACCTCTCCGGTCTATCCAACCGATCCTGCTGATCGGACGATGCCGGTCTAAAAATGATGGCGGAGAGGGTGGGATTCGAACCCACGGTGACCTTGCAGCCACAACGGTTTTCGAGACCGTCCCAATCGACCACTCTGGCACCTCTCCCTTTTCCATCGACGCCTACGATCGGGCCTCATCGCCCTTTCGTAGCCGCTCAAAAAACTCACTCAAGAGCTTCGCGCATTGCTCCTGGAGAACGCCGCCCGTCACATCACAGCGATGATTCAGTCGCGGGTCCTGGGCGATATTGCGCAGTGTTCCGCAAGCACCGCCTTTTACATCGTACGCACCAAAAACGATACGTGGGATACGAGCCAAAACTGCCGCTCCCGCACACATACTACACGGCTCCAAGGTGACATAGAGGGTCGTGTTCGCAAGGCGACGTGAGCCGGCCAGTTCGGATCCTAAGCGAATCGCCACCATTTCGGCATGGCCCGTCGGATCCTGATGAGTCTCGGTCAGATTCCAGCCCTCGGCTAGCATCTGCCCCTCTCGCACCAGCACTGCACCTACGGGAACCTCATTTTCGGCTGCCGCATCTCGCGCGCGTTCTATCGCACGCTCCATCCAATAGACATCCGATTCGCTGTGCCCCAGTGTGTACCCTCTGGATCCAGGTCGAAGGGCTGCCGGAATTCAGACGTTGGCACCGTCGAATCCCTGCTCGTCAGAAGAGCAGAATATAGCCGCTTCCCGGATTCTGGACAAGGGTGACCGGCGACTGTGCGTCAAGGGCTTATCTATTTGGCGCACAACCTCTTACGTGCCACAGAGGGCTCTCGTGGCCTCTCTGTGTTTCCTTCTTCAGAATTGGCGCTTGAAGTGTTCTGAATCAGGCAGGGAGCCCTCACGTTGTCGCCAGAGAGTTCCTCCCTCACCGACAATCTTGCGAGCACCCTTGAAATCCCGATCGATCAGCTTCTTGCCAAACAGTCGCAATGCCCAGCCAATCGGCGTGAAGAGCAGAAACAGGACAAGAGCAAGGAGCAAGTGACTGTTGACGAAGCCGAGGACATTTACGAAAACCATCCAGGGCCACCAAAAAGGTTTCAGAGGTGTGGGCCAGAGCAAGCTGAGAGCTAACAGTACGACGGCAATCGATCCAGGCAGGTAAGCAGAGCCTATGTCATGTCGCCAGAATATCCATCCAGCAACGAGGGCCGCTATCACCGTGAATAACAGTCCGAACTGCCGAAGCTCTTTTCGGGTCGATTGTGGCGGACGCCAGAAGGGTCCCTCGTGGTCGGTCATCATCAGTCGAGTTCGAATTCCTTCTGCCAGTCAGTTGCGTCTTCGTAGACAGGCTGATCTCGTTTGTCGAGCAGAAAGTCACCCAGCACGAGGTAGTCCATTTCAGTGCGCATGAAACACCGGTAGGCGTCTTCGGGAGAGCAGACGACCGGTTCTCCCCGCACGTTGAATGAAGTGTTGACGACCAAAGGACATTCGGTCAACCGGTGAAAACTGCTCAATAAATCGTAGTAGCGCTCGTTGGTGTCGCGACGAACTGTCTGAATCCGCGCTGAATAGTCGACGTGCGTCACAGCTGGGATCTGTGACCGAGGCACATTTAGCTTTTCGATGCCGAAGAGCTGCTCTTGCTCCGCCGACATCGCGATCAATCGATCTTCCTTCACGGGTGCCACGAGGAGCATGTAGGGAGAGTCCGAGTCCATGTCGAACCATTCCTGGACGTGTTCGCGAAGCACGCTTGGCGCAAAAGGGCGGAAGCTCTCCCGGTATTTGATCTTCAAGTTCATCTGTGATTGCATCGCCGTAGATCTCGGATCTCCGATGATCGACCGGGCGCCAAGGGCCCGTGGGCCGAATTCCATTCGCCCTTGAAACCAGCCTACGATTTTTTCCTCGGCAAGCACCGCGGCAACGCGATCTGGGAGATCGCCTGCGGCTAGCTGTTGTGCCGGGGCCTGGACCGACGCAAGGAAAGTCTTGATCTGCTCCGCGTCATAGGCTGGACCGAGATAACTTCCTTCCATGGAATCCGCTGGATTCGGCGAGCGGGGCTGATCGAAATAACGGTGCCAGAGCGACAGGGCGACTCCGAGTGCCCCCCCTGCGTCGCCAGCTGCCGGCTGAATCCAAAGGTGATCAAAAGGTCCCTCGCGCAGAATGCGACCATTGCCCACACAGTTGAGCGCAACACCGCCGGCCATACACAGATTCTTGAGTCCCGTCTCGCGATGAGCAGTGGCGGCCATGCGCAGAAGGACCTGTTCGGTCACCTTCTGACACGAAGCTGCAATGTCCATCTCGCGTTGTGTGAGCGGTGATTCTGGCTGCCGAATGGGGCCCTCCAACAAGCGTTCCATTTTCGACGATGTCATGGTCAAACCGGAGACGTAGTTGAAGTAATCCAGATTCAGTCGAAAAGAACCGTCATCAGCGATGGCGATAACTTCATCGAGTATTCGCTGCGCGAATCGCGGTTCACCGTAGGGTGCCAGCCCCATGAGTTTGTACTCACCGGAATTGGGCTTGAAACCGGTGAAGTAGGTGAAGGCCGTATACAACAATCCGAGGGAATGCGGAAACTGGATCTCCGCCAGTGTGTGAATCTCGTGCCCACGCCCAAAGCCAAAACTCGTCGTCGTCCACTCGCCTACGCCATCGGTCGTGAGCACGGCCGCTTCTTCAAATGGCGACGGATAGAAGGCACTCGCCGCATGCGATTCGTGGTGATCACCGAATAGCACTTCTACATCACATCCAAGCTCATCCCGGATCAGCTGTGGAATCCACAGCTTCTGCTTGAGCCAGACAGCCATCGATTTCCAGAACAACCGAAGCCCAAGGGGCGCCGTCGACAAGTGCGTCTCCAGCAGGCGCTCGAAGGTTACCAGCGGTTTATCGTAAAACCCTACACAGTCCAGATCTGCCGCAGTGATCCCCGCCTCTTCCAGACAATAGCGGACGGCCAAGCTAGGAAATCGCGCGTCGTGCTTACGTCGCGAAAAGCGCTCCTCCTGTGCCGCCGCCACGATCTGTCCGTCTCGCACCAGGCAGGCGGCCGAGTCATGATAGAAAGCGGAGATACCAAGAATGTGGCGCGTCATGAACGAGGGAGACCTTGACGGAGTTTGGGAGCGGGTGATGGTGTTCGGATGAGGCGGCTTAAGCTACCAACTACCTGTAAAATCAGCAAGATAGGACCTTCTATGTCGACGGAAGTCCTCAGGATTGGTCGTTCAGGAGTCAGCGCCTGGCATCTTTGGATCCAGCGCGTCTCGTAAACCGTCCCCTACCAGATTATACAGGGTGACGGTGAAGAAAATGGCCAGGCCAGGTGCCACGGCCAGCCACCAGGCGGCGGCATTGCTGCGAGCGCCCGCCAGGATCGCCCCCCAAGTGATCGTCTCAGCCGGCACACCGATGCCAAGAAAACTCAGTCCGGACTCGGCGAGAATCGCCAATCCGACGCCGAATGTTGCAGGCACGAGGACGGGGGCGATCGCATTGGGCAGAATGTGACGCCAGATGACGCGAGGCGTTGCACAACCCAGTGCACGTGCCGCCTCAACGTATTCGTAGTTGCGTACATGCAAGAATTGAGACCGTGTCAGACGCGCGATCGTGACCCACCCGGTGAGGCCAATAATGATCATGATGAAGAACAGGCTCGGAGGGAAGAAAGCCGCCGCCGTGATGATGAGGAAGATGGCGGGGATCGCTGACCAGAGCTCAAAAAGCCGAGACAGTAGAAGGTCAGTCCAACCACCGAAATAACCGGCCATTGCCCCCAACACAACACCGATCAACAGAGAGATGCTCACCGATACCAGGCCGATCACCAGGGCGTAGCGAGAGCCGTGTATAATCCCTGCAAGCACGTCACGGCCGAGTCGATCGGTCCCAAGTAGATGGTCTGGGCCCGGCGACTGGTATTTTTGCCCCAGCACGATCTCGGATGGCCCCCATGGAATAGGCGGGAAGACTGCTACGTCTGCACGCAAGCGTTTCAGATTCTTCCGGCGACGCAGTTCCTTAGGCCACTCTCCTATTCCCGTGTGCACGAGATATTGCCGAAACGCAGGAAAGTACACCTTCCCCTTGTATTCCATATAGAGAGGTTTGTTGCCCGCAATCAGATCAGCTCCGGCGGCGAAAGTTGCAAGCAACCCCAGCGCCACCAGGCTGTATAGCGCGAGCCTGTTTCTGGCGAATTGTCGACCTACCAGTTTCCAGTAACCGGCGCCGCTGGCCGACGAGTGAGCTGAAGGGTCTGTCACTTTGCCAGACTGCTGAAGTCGATACGTGGGTCGGCGAACTTCAAGAAAATGTCGGCCAGTAAGATACCAACCAGCGAGAGCGCTGAACTGATAGTGAGAATAGCCATGACCATGGGGTAGTCACGAGAGATGACGGACTGGAAACTCAGCAAGCCCAATCCCGGTAGTGTAAAGATCGTCTCGACGAATACAGACCCCGCCATCAGCGCCGGCAGCAGGCCCGCCATCAACGTGATGATGGGGATGAGGGAGTTCCGCAGTACGTGGCGGATGACAACAAGACGCTCAGCCAACCCCTTTGCACGGGCCGTTCGAACATAGTCGAGTCTATAATTCTCCAGCATGCTCGTGCGCATGTAACGAGAAATTGCGGCGAAACTCGCATATGTGGAGGCAACAATGGGCAATGCCATATGGTGCAGGTGATCGGTGAACAGACGCCACCATCCCCACGATTCATCGGCATCGATTGACGCGATGCCAGACGCCGGAAACCAATGGAGAAATTCTCGATTGCAGAGAAAGATGATCAACAACATGCCGACCCAGAAAGACGGCATCGACCAGAGCATGAATGAAATGGCCGTACCAATGCGATCTACCAACGTGTTCTGACGGATCGCCAGGAGCATCCCCAGAGGCACACCAATCAGATAGGCTGCGACCAAGCTGATCAGACCGATCTCGATCGTCACCGGAAGGCGCTCAACAATGCGCCGTACGACGGGCTGTTGGTCCTTGAAGGACAAGCCAAAATCAAGTGTGGTGATCCGCCAGCCACCCAATTGGACCACCTCGAGCCCGGAACCTCGATACCTGTAGGTGGGCTCGGGCTGGTTGAGGGCTTCCATGTCGGCATCCGACAGAGGCTCGACGGACATTACGAGGCGCTGCAGCCAGCGCCCATATTGCTCATGCAGAGGTCTGTCGAGACCCAATTGATGACGCAACTGTTGGCGAGTCTTCTCCAGTTGGTCACGCTGATCCGTACTCAGCCCCTCGCCGCTTGCAGCTCCGCCGAGGAATAGATCCACTGGATCACCGGGTGCCAGGTGCATGATGAGGAAGGATACGAGGGTGATTCCGAGCAGCGTTGGAATCGCCAGCAAAACTCGTTGTAGAACGTATTGGATCACTGCAGTCTCTTCATTGGCCGAGGGCTGACGCTTTGGCGAAGGCTTCTGCACTCTCGGCATCCAGCCCACGGTTCGCGTAGGCGCGGCCCAATTCCCGCCAGATAAGGCCATTGTCGGGCATATCAAGACTGAGCGTTTCAAGCAGGGGAAATGCGTCGTCCATTCTATTCAGACCGAGATAGGCAACGGCCAGATTGTAGCGCGCATCAACATCCACAGGGTTCAGCCTGACGGCGTGCTCGAAGGCTTCCACTGATTCGACAAACCGACTCTGTTGCCAATAAAGGGATCCAAGATTGTAGTAGGATTGCCAGTGAGTGGAATCAGTGACGAGCGCCCGTCGGTAGGTCTCCTCCGCCGCTGCCAGGTCGCCGACTCGAGACAGAGCGACGGCGAGATTGGTCAAGGTGACAAGCTGCTCACCGTGTACCAGGGCTTTCTCAAACTGGGCGATCGCTTCTGCGTCACGCGACTCGCCAAGATAGAGTGTTCCAAG
>JABJJN010000063.1 GCA_018660835.1 Gemmatimonadota bacterium
CGATGGCCATCGCTGTTACTCCGCTGCCAACTCGCGAACGGCGGCAGCCACCTGATCGACGGCCGGCACGACGGCCGCTTCCAGGGGCGGACTATACGGCGTTGGCGTGTGCACGCCATTGAGGCGACGCACCGGGGCGGCAAGATCATCGAAACCTTGATCCATCACCTGTGCCGCGATCTCGGCCCCGATCCCGCAGGGGCCGAAGGACTCATCAGCGACGAGCAGTTTTCCCGTCTTGCCCACTGACGCGAGAATCGTCTCCATGTCGAGTGGCGCCAAGGTGCGCGGATCGATGACTTCCACCGAGACGCCTTCGGATGCGAGCATCTCAGCCGCAGCCAGACTCTTTGGCACCAGGGGGCCCACGCCGACGATAGTGACATCCGTCCCTTCTCGGCAGACTCGAGCCTGACCGAAGGGGATCGAAAAGTCCTCCTCGGGTACGTCTCCCCGAACATTGAGCAGCGACTTGTGCTCCAGGAATAGAACTGGATCGTCGCAGGTGAGAGCCGTCGTCAGCAGTCCTTTGGCGTCGTATGGCGTCGTGGGCACGACGACGCGAAAGCCGGGTACGTTGACGAAGAAAGGAAAGTAGCTACCGGAGTGATGGGTCGCCGCACCACCGCCGACGCCGACACAGCCACGCAGCAGGACGGGCATCTTCAGCCGGCCACTTGTCATGTATTGGATCTTGGCGATCTGATTGGTGAGTTCGCCCACTGCGTCGAGGATGAAGTCGATGAACATGAAATCGACGATGGGACGTGTGCCTGTCATGGCAGCGCCAGTGCACAAGCCCACGAAACCGCGTTCACAGATCGGTGTGTCGCGTAGTCGTCGCGGGCCGAAACGCTGATAGAGGCCCTTCGTCGTGTTGAAATTCCCACCCCGCTCACCAATGCCTTCGCCAAGCACGAAGATCGTCGGATCACGCTCCATGGCAGACGTGAGCGCTTCAAGGGCGGCTTCGGTGTAGGTGATCTCTCGAGTCGCCATCACGCCCCCTCCCCGTAGATGTGATCGGCCACTGTCGCCGGATCTGGCCAGGGGCTGTCGGCGGCGAAGGCGACGGCGTCTGCGATTTCCGCTGTGATTTCCTCATCGATGGCCTGCAGATCTGCGTCGGTGAGATCGCCAGCATCGACGGCACGTCGCGCGAAGGCAGCGATGGGATCTCGCGCCTTCCAACTGTCGATCTCCTCCTGCGACCGGTAACCACTCTCCCCCATGCCCTCGGCGTGTACACGTGTCCGGTAGGTCCGACACTCGATCAATGAAGGCCCGCCTCCAGACCGGGCCCGGGCGACAGCCGCCTCTGCCGCTTCATAGACGGCGATGACATCATTGCCATCCACCATCTGAGCATGCAGTCCGTAGCCGGCAGCACGTCCAGCGACATCCGTATTGCGTGCGGAATAGGCGAAAGCGACTTCCGTCGCATACATGTTATTCTCGCAGATGAACACAACAGGTAGATCCCAGATGGTGGCCAGATTGAGGCCTTCATGGAAGGCGCCATTGCCAACGGCGCCATCGCCGAAGAAGGCGACGCCCACCTGATCTGTCTCCAACAATTGAAAGGAGTAACCCGCACCTGTCGCCTGCAGAATACAAGGGCCAACGATGCCCGACGTGCCCATCATGCCGACTTCGGGTGAAAACAGATGCATGCTGCCACCCCGCCCCCCCGAGCAACCCGTCTCGCGACCGAAGAGTTCTGCCACCAGTTCACGGGGCGGCACGCCCTTGGCCAGCGCGTGACCGTGGCCGCGGTGCGTACTGAAAACGGCATCGTCATGACGCAGGTGAGCGCAGACACCGGTAGCGATCGCCTCTTCGCCCACATACGTATGACAGGCACCGGTAATCGTGCCCGCTGCGTAGGATCTTGCCAGCTGCTCTTCGCACTGTCTGATGCGAACCATGGTTCGATACAGCGACAGCAATTGTTCCGTTGGAATCGTCATCGTTACGCCTTGTTTGGCTGCCTTGAGTTTAGCCCGTGATGCCGGGGCCACCGGGGTATGAAGCACCAGCATTCATCGCGAGATTTCCACCATCCATGGGCAAGAGCACACCCGTCACCCATTGTGCCGCATCGGATGCCAGGAAGATCGCCACGCCCTTTACATCTTCGGGCTCTCCCAACCGCCCCATAGCGATACCTCGCAGCCACTGCTCCTCCATGCGAGGGTCCGCAGCGATTCGCTCCTTCAGCATCGGATTCAGCACCTGCGCCAGTACGATCGAGTTGACTCGCACACCACGACTCGCCCATTCGGTACTCAGCTCACGGGTCATCTGTGCCACACCACCCATGGCCATGCTATACGGTGTGTGGCCACGACCCAGCGCCGTGACGCCCGCGATGGACACAATGTTGATGATGCTGCCCTTTCCGGCGGCGAGCATACGGCGCCCTGCCTCCTGACAACAACAGAATCGACCAATCACCAGGGACTGCATCGATGCACCCACCGTATCCAGATCGGCCTCTTCAGGAGGCCCCAGACTGACCTCACCACCGGCCACATTGGCCAACACATCGATCCGTCCAAATTCGCTGTCGAGTCGCGCAAACATGGAGCGTATCTGCTCAGGCTCCGACACATCGCAGCACACGGGAATCGCCCGGCGCCCCATGGCCTCGATCTCACGAGCCGTCTCCCTGGCACCCTCCTCGTTGAGGTCTGCCAGCATCAGGTCTGCCCCCACTTCGGCAAAGGCCAGACTCATCGCTCGTCCGACACCCTGAGCAGCTCCTGATACGAGGGCAACTCGACCACTCAGATCGAACAGGGGGTGTGGTTCAGCCATCCGCTATTTCTCCAACAAGCTGGGGGTCGTGGGGTTTGAGAGGAGATCGTGGCACGACCCCCGTGTTAACGATCTGCTCGGGATCCGGCATATGGCCATGCAGGACGGACACAAGATTGTGCACACTTCCTGTGGCTACGTCACGCGAAGAATCGACGGACAACGCAGAGACATGCGGTGTGGCAATCACGTTGTCCAGCCCTATGAGCGGATGTGTGGGTGGACTTTCCGTCTCGCCAAAAATCTCGACGACGCCGAACGTATCGAGGCCTGCTCCAGCCAGATGGCCAGACTGCAGCAACTCGGCCAAGGCGTCCTCATCGACAATGTCGCCACGCGAAGCATTGATGAAATACGCCCCTTTCTTCATCTGCTCAAGCCGATCGCGATCGAGCAGGCGTCGCGTGCCATCGGCCAGGGGCAGATGCAGAGAGACCACATCGGAGCTCTCGAGCAATTCATCGAGACTGACCATGCTCACACCCAGTGCTGTCGCTTCAGGAGATGGTTTGTTCAGATCACGTCGAGTCGCGATCACCTTCATGCCACAAGCCTGAGCGCGCTGGGTCACGGCGATGGCGGAGGCACCCCAGCCGATCAGACCAAGGGTGAGAGCAGACATGCGCCGCAGCTTCAGTGACTCGGTCCGCGCCAGGGCAAAGTCTCCGGACTTCATATGCCCCTCCATGCGCGGTATTTCACGAGTCAGGACGAGGATCATCCCCATCACGTGGTCTGCCATCTCCTGCGTGCTGAAATCGGGCACATTGGAAACGATGATCCCGCGCTCTGTGGCACGAGCAACATCGATCCGATCCGTGCCGTTGCCTATCCGGGAGATCAGCACACACTCATCCAGATGGTCGATCACGGCAGCTGGTAGCTTAGCGGAAACGACACAGATCACGTGCGCATCCCGCACATGTTTGAGGATCTGTTCCGGATTCGCTGCCTCGATCTCGACAGGTTGCACACCATATCGCTGCAACAGGCGGCGTTCCGTCGCCGAAATTGGAAACATTTCCGCATTGAGGCGTACGACGCGCGTACGTGAAAGATCGCCTTGCACTGGTAGGTCTCTATGATCCATGCTTAAGGGTGATTGAAAATCGGTCCATCAAGTGTTCTACGAGCGATCAAGTGTAGTGCGCGCAGACTGCTGCGAAAACCGTCCCGGAGTCAGCAAGTGATCCATATCGAAACCGAACGAGTGATCGTACGGCGAATGCAGGACAGTGACCTCGAAGCCTATCACGAGATCGACAACCACCCTGGGCATTGTCAGTTTCTCAGCCGCCCACCACACAGCATGGACCAATCGCGGGACTTCATCGCCACCGCCCGCGATCTGCCCCTGGGAGCTGAGGGTCACTATCTGCACGTATCCGTTGTCCTGAAGCAGACAGATGAGCTGATCGGCAATGTCTGCATCAAAGTGGAGAGTCAGACACACGGTCAGGGCGACGTCGGTTGGTTCTTGAGCTCGGACCATCGCGGACAGGGGTTGGCAACCGAAGCCTGCCGTGCGTGGATTGACTTCTGCTTCAAGGAACTCGGCCTACATCGGATCACCGCCCGTTGTGACGCAAAGAACACGCGATCCAGAGCCATGATGGAACGCCTCGGTATGCGTCGCGAAGGTGATTACAAGGAGATCGCCTTTTTTGATGATGTGTGGCATGATCAGTATTGCTATGCGATCCTCGACTCGGAATGGACGAGGGCTCGCTCCGCCTGAGGGACTCACTCCGCCAGTTGCTCCACCAGCTGCCTATCGGCAGACCTTCTACTTGCCCGCTGTACCCGGTGCCGCCGTTCCATCCTGCGGTTCGAAGCCGAGGATATCGCGCGTCGGCCGCCAGTCCAGAACGCCCTTCTTGTGCCGTGAGATACCATTCACGATAGCAAAATCGAGATCTTCTATCTCGACGCAGCGAGCCAGCAGGGCCGCCGCATCGGCAGGACTGATTCCTGAAGTGAGTTGCTCGACGTCGTGATCTGCTTGTGGATCGTAGAAGGGATTCACTAGGCGCACACACAAACAACTGAGTCCATGCTGAGATGAATACACACGCGC
>JABJJN010000076.1 GCA_018660835.1 Gemmatimonadota bacterium
CCTACCAAACTGACCTGAATATCTGTCTCCAAAACCTCGTTTAAGAAGAAGTCACGGTCGATTCTGAGGGGAGGATAACCATTGATATCCTTCTTGGATGATACTATCATTCCAAAAACTTACACATACCATAGGCCTACGACGGTGAGTTATGAGTTCAGATAAGGATGTCCTACACATCTACACAAGAGTGTCGAAGGACGATGACGGAACTTCTCACTCACTGGACGATCAACGTGATCTTGGTGTCAAGAAGTCCGTAGATCTGAAGATGGATCATCAAGTTTGGAATGAAGGGGTAGTTTCGGCTGGATCAGATACTCTCGATAATCGGCCAGTCCTAAGGGAGCTACTTGAGAACATTTCGAACGGTGAAGTGAAACACATCTACGTGTGGGAACGTTCACGAGTTATTAGATCTGAAGAGATCAAATACCTGTTCAACCGGGAGTGTAAGAGAAAGAATATCCTCGTATATGACAGATCAGGTAAACCAGTTGATCTCAACGATCCAACAGACCAACTGTTGACCGGTATCGTCGATCAGATCTCGATCTACGAGAGAGCCCTAATCAAGGAACGGACTCAGAGAGGGGTGAAGAGAAGTTTTGAACTGGGTAAGATCGGTGGAGCTACTCCCCCGTATGGATTTACTCGATCAAGCGACGGATTTCTGATAGTAGATGAATTTGAGAAGGAACATTATCTGAGTATGGTGGAGTGGGTCGAAAGTGGACTTTCGATCTCAGAAGTCGTGAAGAGGCTTAACGACCGAGAGGTTCCAACCAAAATTCAACGGTATCGCCAGTGGGATGAGATAAAGTGGAAACATCGAACCACGAAGGAATTGAAATCCAAGAAGATTGAGAACATCTACTGGAAAACAACTACCGTATACAAAATACTACAGAATCCTGTAGCAGTCGGACTTAGGAGGTTCAGGAATGAGTTGATTCAGTTACCTAACGGCCTGAAACTGATTGACAAAGCCAGGTGGGATCATCTTCAGAACAAGATCTCTCGGCAGAAGGAGATGTCCAAAGGACGTAAGGGTGGTCGAATGAAGAACCGATATTTGCTGAAGGGGTTACTTCGTTGCGGTCATTGTGGCTCCAATCTGATGGGTAGAATGTCTGGGTCACACGTTTATTACTGTAGTCGTAAGAGACCCGAAATGAGGGACTCTCCAAATGATCTACCTTGTGAACTCCGAAGTCTTAACATCGAGTTTTTTGAGGAGTTCATCTGGGGACTTCTATGCAAAACATTGTCGGACAGTCATCTGAGAAGAGATGAAATAAAGAAGATGATCCTCAATCAGAAGCACGACTTGAACGAGTCAGAGATAAAAACTCGACAAAGTCGATTGACTTCGATTGGTCGAGAACTTGAAGATCTCAAGAACCAACAGACAAGACTTGTTAGATCGTATACTAGAGGAATTCTTGAAGAAGAACTATATGAGACCGAAATCGTTGAGATCCAGGCTCAAATTAGGAATAGACAAGACGATCGTGACAAGGTTAGGAATCAACGGAATATCAGCGAGAACCCGAGGAAGTGGTTCGACTGGTTGGATCAGTTTGACAAGGAGATTTCGAATCTTTCTGAGCTAACTGACGACGACCCTAAGAAAGTCGAGATTCTGAGGAAGTACGTAGATCAGATCACGGTCACAAGTGATCAGAATAAGATTCATCACATCGAGGTCCGACTTACGTATTCCATAGTAAATGACAAACTCATCTACAATGACCCAACAGATAAGAAGAAGGGTTATCGAATTGAGGAAGGGTCAGATCGGGTCCAAACGACCACGACGATTCCCAGAAAGAAACGGACCTCTCAGAAATATACCACACAAGCGTCCATGACGGGCGCAATTGAGTGCGTGCAGTAGTACGTGGAGGGGATCCAATTGCGCCAGTGGTCATAGCCGCAGCTGCGTCCCAGCTTTATGCTCGCCGGATCAGGGTGTACATACTCGCCTTCGCCATATTGAAAATCACCGATATGGCCCTTCTGATAGAGACGCCGCATCTCCTGATTGTAGGCCATGTATGGGTAGTTCTCGGCGAACATGTAGGTCAGGTTGCTCTTCTCGACGGCTTCCACGAGAGCGACACCCTCGCCGAGGGTGTGGCAGGCGGCGGTCTCAGACATCACATGTTTGCCCGCAGCAAGGGCCTTGATCGCAAAAGGGGCATGTTGATGGAAGTAGTTGGCAAGGATGACGGCATCCATCTCATGGGAGAGAAACTCGTCAAAGTCGGTGTAGGTCTCGACACCGAGTCGCTCACCCGCCTGCTGAAGCCGCTCTTGCCAGGTGTCGCATAGCGCGACAAGCTGCAGACCGCTGGTGCTGTTGCTGCCACCCATGCTGAGGCCGCGGCCGACGCCAACGACACCGACGCGTATGGGGTTGGACTCTTTCGTCTTGGGTGCCATGGCTTTTCGTCTCTCAGATTGGCTGAGGTTTGAGAATGGAGACAAAAAAACCCTCTGAAGCGTCAGCTTCAGAGGGTCTTTCAGACTATATGGCGGGACCGACGGGACTCGAACCCGCGACCTCCTGCGTGACAGGCAGGCGTTCTAACCAAACTGAACTACGATCCCGCACAGGCCACAAAACCTAAACCTCGGTCATTCCATTGTCAACGGACGGGAACGTGGACGATGGAGCTGATCTTCACGCGACAGCGTGGCGCTTGTCCCAGGCCTCGCCCTCCTTCTTCAGCCGTCTCAGAGGGCCACGAAGAAGGGTACGTTTCAGGGGTGGCATATGATCGATGAAGAGCTTTCCATCGAGGTGGTCGATCTCGTGCTGCAGGACCCGCGCCATAAAACCCTCCGCATTCAGCTTGAAGGGTTGTCCATTCACATCCAGAGCGGTGATCTCGACATTCGTGTAGCGTGGCACGTCGCCATAGAGATCGGGCATACTCAAGCAGCCCTCTTCGGCAGTCGCCATGCCCTGGCCGATGTCGATGATGGGATTCACGAGGGCAATGGGCGGCACGTCAGGCTCGGCACCAGAGATGTCGACGACGATGACACGGCGGGACACACCGATCTGAGGAGCTGCAAGGCCGACGCCATCCGCTTCTGCAAGCGTGTCGAACAGGTCTTGCACGAGACCTGCCGTCTCGGCGTCGACGCTGGCTACCGCATCGGCTTCGCGACGCAGGACCTTCGAACCATACATGACGATTTCGCGGATCATGCAGTTGGGCCACTTGTTGGGCCACTCGTCAAGTCAAAGGCGATGAAAGGAGTCTCGGCATGGCGCAGGGCGGCGGCCAGGTCAGTGCGTGCTGCAGGTACCGACAAACTCTTGAGCGCTCGATCACTCAACTGCAAGCAAAGAATCTGCTCTTCCAACTCGGCGACACCTTCGTAGCCCAATTCTTGCAGGATATCCTCTGCACTACGTCGCGGCCCGTCTGCGGGTGTGCCGAGGACTTCATTCATGCTGCCCGAGCGGAAACCAACGGCATCGAGAGTGACTCGTTGATAGCCAATGTCTGTCAGAGCTTTGGCTATCTGGTGACGTTGGGCCGTGTCCGCCATGAGGGCCGCCAGCTCGGTCGTTGGCAACTCGATGCGAGCTACCATGTCATGATGTCGCACGCGAAGCTGCTCGCAGATCAGATCTTTCATATAACGTTCGGCGCGATCGACTTGGCGTAGTCCCTCAGAGGTAACGGGTGTGCCGTAGGGAAAACGTGAAGACAGACAGGCCATAGCCGGTCGATCCCAAACAGGTACATCCCAACGTTTGGCCAGTTGCCGCACATCATCCTTCGACATGCCCGCTTCCATGAGGGGGGCACGGACGCCGTATTCCTTGGCCGCCGTAGCTCCGGGGCGGAAGTCTCCCACGTCGTCTGAATTCTGGCCATAGAGAATCGTGCTGGCCTTGTGTTGCTCGGCCAGCTTTCCCATGTGGATGAAGAGTTCGCTCTTGCAAAAGTAGCAGCGATTCACGGGGTTGCTGGCATAGTCTGGATTGTCGAGTTCGCGTGTGTGCACGACCTCGTGGGGGATGCCGAATTGCTGGACGATCTGGCTCGCCTTCTCCAGTTCGCCATCGGCATAGCTCTCGGAGTCGGCGGTGACTGCAATCGCTCGATCGCCAAGCACCCGGTGTGCTGCTACGGCCAGCATGGCACTGTCGACGCCACCGGAGTAGCCGATCAATACGGTGCCAGTCATGGAGCCGAGTATCTGATCGAGGTGCTCGAGTTTGTCATCGAGGCTCGGCGCCCGCGTGTCGCTGGCGACACTGTCGATTTGAATCGTTGTCACACGAGGGCCCTAGACGGCGTCTTTGATGGGTTCGCGAACTGCGGTCGGGACCAACACGGCATCGGTCATCCCATGAAGGATCTTTTTGTCGGCGGGGCAAGCAATACACTGGCTGCCAGCAAGTCGAACCTCATCACCCACCACATAGTAGTAGGGGCGCAACAATACGCGGCCGTGCATTTTCTTTACTTCATCCGCCTCAAAGTCGTAATAGCTAAAGGGCAACCTGGCGCCCTTGTGAAACTCCTGCAAGACACTCGGGCCATGAGCAAAACCATCCAGCGCTGACTGCAATGCCTGCTGCCATTCTTCTTCGGGCACGTCGTGTCCAATGGTGACCCCACGGCTCTGCTGTGCGTCGATATGGAAACCCGATGGTTTGAGCACAAGCTCACGCTGTTTCTTCGACAGATGCATCAACTGATCCCAGTTACTCACTGGTTGGCCGCTGATCTGTAATCCGGGGATGACCATATGGGGCGGAGCGGGTGTCGCATCCACAATCCAGCTCGGAGGAATAATCGCCTGCAGTAACTCGCTGTGCTCCCTACCCAGTTCCTTGTCCCAGAATTCCTGCAGCTGCGGATGATGGAAAAGGGCAAGCCACATCTTCTCTTCGAGAAAGGCTTTCATGGGGGGGGTGATGCGAGCAGAGTTCTTTTTCGCATGATACGCGAGCAGGTCGACCTTGGGAATATTTGGCAGGTCGAAAAGCTCAAAGAATCGATAAACGACATCCACCTTTTCACGTTCGCCCGATGCATGTTCGACCAGGACGTTCTCATCGTCCATGTGTAGTTCACGCGGGTGGCGGCAGACCACACGCTTGCCAAGGGCCGACAGGGTGTCTGCGAGCCAGATCATCTCCTCCCGATATGCATCGGATTCATCGGAGACAACGATACAGATGAGGGGATCGTCTGCTTTTGAGCTGGCTTCGAGGGCATCATAAAAGCCAGCGACAAGTCCGTCGCGGCCGCCGACCACATCATAGCCCAGATCAGAATACAGGGCCGTCACTTGCGCCGTGAAGCCAATACCACCAGGGATTGAATCGAGTTCGGCGACGCGAACGCCATCGGCCGTCACGATCAAGTCAGGACGCAGAACCAGTGGTTGATGCGATTTGACTCGATTGAGCCGCGACAACTCCAGGATGCGTTCAGGTTTGCCTGCATCGAGGTAGTTGTGGACAAACTCGGGCTGGATACCCTTGAGACTCTGATGATACAGAAGATTTGCTGCCCTGTTGAAGGCCAGCAAAGCGGGGCCGAGCCGCAGCAAGACATCGTGCTGTTCAGGAGTGATCCAAAATGGCTCGGGCGAGATCCGCCAAGGCAGTCGACTATCGGGATGGAGTCGCGATCGATCGCCTTCAAAGAGACCGCCGACGGGGGAGCTGTCATTGATGCGGAGACAAAGCTCTCGCGGGTCGGCTTCGGTAGCGCAGGACGACATTGTGTCGTTCGACATCCGTCGGGTAGGTGGGCAAAATGCAGAAAACTGATGGTGGATTTCCAGCAGACGACTTTGCCAATAACAGCCGCAACCAAACAGCTGGAAGTAGCTGAGAATGTAGTAGGATGCGATCATCTGTCAATCGGCCGCACATCGATCTCGAACGTTGCCCGACAGTGATCGAGCGTTGTATGTTGGCCTCACCGATGCGGCTGAACACAGGAGACTTATCGCCCTCGCTGATTGACGGACAACGAGACACAGGATGACGGACAACGCGACACAGAACGAGACGACGGACAGAGACCTGGCCGGTCGCCGGGCGCTGGTTACCGGCGGTGGGCGAGGGATCGGACGGGCGATCGTTGCAGCGCTGGCCGCGGCAGGAGCGCACGTAGCGATCGCAGCACGCTCCACAGAGCAGGTCAATGACGCGGTTCATGCCATCACTGCCACTGGTGCTACGGCGTTGGGGCTGACTCTCGACGTTGCGGATGCCACCGCCGTCACCAAGGCCATTGCGCATGTAGAGCAGCAATGGGGTGGTGTCGATATTCTCGTGAACAATGCAGGTGTCCTGGGGCCAGTCGGTCGCACGGACCAGGCTGATGTCGACGCCTGGCTCCACACGGTTCAGATCAACCTGGGAGGCTGCTTTCTCTGCACTCACGCCTGTCTGCCAGGCATGATAGAGCGCGGAGATGGCAAGATTATCAATCTCTCCGGAGGAGGCGCCTCCGGCCCACGCCCACAGTTCAGTGCCTACGGGGCGTCCAAAGCTGCGATTGTTCGGTTTACGGAGACCCTCGCTGCTGAGCTCGACGAGACCGGTGTCCGCGTCAACGCCATCGCACCCGGTGCGGTGAATACTCAGATGACAGAAATGACAGCAACCGCGATCGAGGCGGGGGCCGAGAGCAGCGCGGCAAAACGACAACTGGCCGAAGGCGGGGCTGATGTGAATCGGGCGGCGCAGCTTGCCTGCTTTCTCGCCTCGTCACGGTCCGATGGAATCACAGGGCGTCTGTTCAGCGCGATCTGGGATAACTGGGAGACTGTGAAGGCGGAGACCCTCGATCCAGATGACTACACCCTTCGTCGTGTCACCCCCAGAGAGGAAGCATGACTCTGCGGGTTGGTCTGATTGGCGCCGGCGGTGTCGGGCGAAAACGTGCTGCCGCCGTCCGCGAGGATCCGCGAACTGATCTGCAGGTGGTTTGCGATCGTGTGGAGGCGCGCGCGCGTGAGGTCGCCGCGGCAAGTAGCTTTGCCGCGGCAGGCAAGATCGCCGCGGCAGAACCACGCATCCTGGCTGCGTGGGAAGAGGTTGTAGCCAGCACCGATGTCGATCTGATCATCGTCTCAACGACCCACGATATGCTGGCAACCATCTCGACAGCGGCGCTGCAGGCCGGCAAACATGTGTTGTGTGAAAAACCACTCGGTCGCACCGTCGAAGAGGCGCAACGCGCAACAGGGGCAGCCGCCGAATCTGGGTGTGTGCTGCATGCAGGTTATAATCACCGCTTTCATCCTGCCATGCAGGCACTGCATCAGATCGTAGGCAGTGGTCAACTCGGTGATCTGCTAAACCTGCGGGGGCGCTACGGACACGGGGGGCGGCCTGGCTATGAGCGAGAATGGCGTGCGGACGCAAGCATTTCAGGTGGGGGAGAATTACTCGATCAAGGAGCCCACCTGATCGACTTGTCGCTTTGGCTGCTAGGAGCGGTCGAGGAGGTGAATGGCCGGGTGCAAACCGCCTTCTGGGATATCGCACCCGTCGAGGACAATGCCTTTGCCTTGCTGACAATGACCGGGGGGCAGACGGCGTCACTGCACGTGAGTTGGACGCAATGGCGGAATCTGTTCAGCCTCGAGCTGTTTGGCCGCGACGGATATGCCCAGGTCGAAGGGCTCGGTGGCTCCTACGGTGAACAGCGACTGACACTCGGACACCGTCGTGCCGCAGGGGGAGCGCCGGAGGAGTCTTCACAGGTTTTTGCTGGCGTAGATCGGTCATGGAATGCGGAGTGGGACGCCTTTGTGCGGGCGATTGATGGCGAATCGACCCTTGCGGCGAAGGGAATTTCGGCCGTCGAAACCCTCGACTGCATCGGTGCAATCTACCGTTCAGCCGCCACAGCAGGCTCGCCTGTATCAATCCTCACAACGGGTGAATCGGCCTAAGCTCCTGTCCGTGTGCTAGTTGCGAGGGTACCAGATGCTCCGATGGCTTCTTTTTTGGAATACAGGCAAAGTTTTTCACGAAAATGGTTGTTAAATGCATTACATTGTGGCGGTCAAAATCCATCAGCCTACCAATCCAAACCGTAGGATTCGATATGCGCCCAGATCAGACTGCCGCCCAAGTTGAACGCGTCTCTTTGGCCTATCGGCGTCTCGCTAACGCTATGATTCTCAGTACGTTACGTGAGATTTCGAAGACAGAGGAAGTGTTCGAGGAGGTCCCGGAAGTTGATTTTGTCGAGAGTGGTCGACTAGATCCATGGTGTGAACTGGCCGGACTTGAGCCAGAAGTCGTACGTCGTGCCGCACACCGCCTGTTGGGTAGCGCCGAACCAGTGCCATTGACTATCTGATGTAAGCAGTCGAACGATCTGAACATGTCGTAGGGCCGCAGTGGCCGTACAGCAAAAAACGCCTCGAAATCGCATGATTTCGGGGCGTTTTTTTTGTTTCCAGTGCTTTTTCTCAGCGTTGAGCCAGGCGGCGCCCACCGGCGAAGTCGAGGACGCCACGGACAACCTTCTCGGCGTTGCGATGGCGTAACTGCTCGTAACGAAGGGCCCACGCATCCTCGACGTGGGCCAGATTTCCAACCTCCACAAGGGCTTTCACACCGGCCGGATTGTTGCGCAATACGCCCAGGGACTGGCCGCGGGTATGTGCATCGGCACCCAAAGCGGGAAGCATCGCTCGCGCAAACCGACGGGATGCATCGTCCCTGTTGCTGCCACCGCGGCCCTCGTAGTAGAGGACAAGCGGGGCCGCTGGAGCATTCGGTGTAATATCTGCGTGCAGGGAGAGGAAGACGGTCCGCTTCGTATCGACGCCTTGAAATGCCTCTCTGGCGATCTGCACACGGGCGCGCAGGTCACTGGGATTGCCCATGGGCCACGCCGTGGGACGATCCGAGCTGTTGTGACTCAAAAGGTTGAATACCTCGTTCTGTTCGTGCACGAAGGTTTTCGTCGGTGGTGTCGTATGCCTGAAAAGGTGGTTGGGGCTCATCAGCGTGATGTCCACATTCGCCCCGTGCAGGCGGAACAGGACATAAGCTCGCAGGGCGATGTCATAGACATACTCATCCTCCACGATGAAGAGTCGCTGACCATTGCCGTCTACAGTGGGCACGATCGCACCAGGATCTACACCACCGTGCCCCGGATCGAGCACGATATGCCATCCCGCCAGGGCATTGCTCAACCTTCCCATTTTGTCGATGGCTGCATCGAAGCCCTTCCACAGTTGGCGCGCCTGGCGAAATGCAGCGAGCGGAGATCTTGGGTGTAACTCGAAATACTTAGGGCCACTCTGGGCATCCGCCTTCGGGCGGGTCGAAAAGTAAGGGCCATTGGCGGCGTCGATGCGTGTTGTGGTTGGATGCAGGAGGAGCTGATCCCACGGCAGCTCACGTTGCTCTATCCAGTGCTGCTTGGCGTTGAGTGGACGCACGCGCAACTGCTGCCCCGGGTGAATGATGGAGCCAGCGATGTCGTTTACGCGGCGTATCTCGTCGACACTCATCTGATGCAACTGCGCGATCTCGCTGAGATTGTCACCGCGGCGGACGGCGTAGTTGGCGAATCGTCGCTCCGCCGTCGCCTCGAGGACCAGTTCCTGGCCGGGATAGATGCGCGAACTCGTCAAATCATTCAGCTCACGAATCCTGTTGACGGTCATCCCATACGCGCGAGCAATCTCCCAGAGCGCATCACCGCGCTCGACGACGTGAACTGTCGTAGGCGTGGAGCGCAGGCGAAGCTTCTGTCCAATGCGAATCAGGTCACCATCGAGGCCATTGATCTGGCGCAATTGCTGCAATTCAAGCTCATGGAGCAGGGCGATCTGCGACAGGGTCTGTCCCGCTTGCACCACATGGATCCCCTCTTCCGTCGCGGAAGGTCGAAGGCGCAGCTTCTGACCTGGCGTAATGTGGTCACCTGTGAGTCCGTTCAGTCGCCGAAGCATCTGCAGACCCACATCAAAACGTGCACCGATCGTTGACAGGTTATCGCCCTTCAGGACGGTGTAGGCCTGGGGTACCTGCTCGGGTTGCGGTGCACGGATGCGCAGAACCTGACCGATTCTGATGCCATCGCCTTGCAGGCTGTTCAGCTTGCGCAGTGCGGTCAGGGACAGGCGATGGTCGAGGGCGATCTCTGACAGCGTATCGCCACGACGCACCTTATAGGTGTCCGCAGGCGTGTGGTTGCGGGTGGTGGTCTTGCGGCGTGGTGGTTGCGGGTCCCGATGGGGCGGTTTCAGTCGCAGGATCTGGCCTACGGCGATGTTGTCCGTCTTGAGTCCGTTGTATTGGCGCAGCCTATCAAGAGGCAGGCCAAATCGCAGGGCGATCTGTGAAAGTGTGTCTCCTGCACGGATCGCATACTGATCGACGTCGACCGTCAGGCGTTGTCCAACTTGAATTACATCCGATGGCAGCTGATTCCAGGTACGAAGCTGCGATATGGATACACCATACTGTTTGGCGATCCCGGAGAGAGTTTCGGCACGCACGACTTCGTGCTGCGTCGCTGCCGAAAGATCGGCGGTCTGCATCAACGCCAGCAGCCATGACAGACTGCACAGCGGTAGACACAGACGCCGGCACATACGCCTGGGCTTGCTCAAAAGTTCAACATCCATCGGTGGTTCGAAGGGGTGTATCAGATGGGGCGTCCAGCTTCAAAGGCCGGGGGAGGCCTGCAGACGTATCTCAAACATACGTACTGGTCTCAATAATAAGGACTGACCCGCTCTTTCGCCGCGTCACCGTCACAGGTTGCCGCTTGCTGGATGTCTGTTGCATCAACCAGCGACAAGGTATCTTCCGTGTCTATGAGTGACCTGAGTCAACTTCCCTCCGTCGATCAGCTGCTGCTGCAGCCAGCGCTGGAACCCCTTCTGCAAGGAGCTGATCGCACACACGCGACCACAGCGGCGCGACGGGTGCTCGCCGATCTGCGCGAGCTGATCAGATCCAGGGAAATCGAAGCAAACCGTGAGTCGCTGCTGCTCCAAGCAACCCGTCGTCTGCTAGAAGCACTCGATGTTGACGGACAATCCTCGCTGCGACCGGTGATCAATGCGACCGGTGTCATTCTGCACACGGGGCTTGGTCGGGCACCTCTGGCTCCGGCGGCGACGCAAGCCCTGGTGCAGGCAGCTGATCACTACTGCAATCTGGAGTTGGACCTGACCAGTGGAGATCGTGGCCGACGACTCGATCACGTCGATGAAATGCTGCAGCGGTTGACGGGTGCCGAAGCGACTGCTGTGGTAAACAACAATGCCGCCGCCGTTCTGCTGCTCCTGCATACCTTGGCGGCAGGCAGGGAAGTCATCATTTCCCGAGGACAGCTCGTCGAGATTGGTGGCTCCTTTCGACTACCCGATATCATCGCCGCCAGTGGCGCGAAGATTCGCGAGGTGGGTACGACGAACCGCACGCACTTGCGCGACTATGAAGGGGCGATCAACGCAGAAACCGCGCTGATCCTCGTCGTTCACCCAAGCAACTATCGGGTGGCTGGATTCACCACAGAGCCGGACGCGAAGGCGCTGACCGAATTGGGACGTCGCGCCCACATTCCTGTTGCCTTTGATCTCGGTGGTGGCACGTTGCGCAGTCTCGATCAATGGGGATTGCCACATGAGCCGGTTGTGACAGACAGTCTCCGCGCCGGCTTTGATGTCGTCACGTTCAGCGGCGACAAGATTCTTGGGGGACCTCAGTCCGGCATTCTGGCGGGCAAGGCTGAGTTGATTGACCGCATGAAGTTAAGTCCCTTGATGCGGACCCTGCGCTGTGACAAGCTGATCCTGGCGGCTCTCGAGGCGACCCTCGATCTCTATCGACTCGACAATGAGACACTCTCACAGGCTTTGCCGACGCTGCGAATGATGACCGAATCAGTAGATCTCGTGGAGGCCAGAGCCGAGTTGCTATTGGCTCAGATCTCAACCGTGGCAAGGCAGAAACTGGGCGCCGCCGTCGTGTCGACAAAGGCGCAGGCCGGCAGTGGAGCATTGCCCGTGGAAGAGTTGGACAGTTTTGCCCTGGCCTGCAGTGACGGGAACGCAGAGGCGCTGGCGCGCCATCTACGCCTGGATTCGGAGCATGCAGTGGTGGGGCGGATCACACAAGAGCGCTTGCTCCTCGACCTGCGAACCGTGCGCGATCAAGATGTCGTGCCACTGGCGGCAGCGGTGGAGCGAGCTGCACACGCGGTCGGATGAGTGCGAAGAAGCTGGCTCGCAGGCTCAGACTTCCGAGTCGACGGCGCCTTGTCTCGTGCCTGGTATTGTGCTGCGTCGCCTGTGGCGGCGGGGGTGGTGGGATGGCGCCTGATGATGGGAATGGTGATTCACCCGTGGACGAGGAGCCACTCCAAGCAGGTGAGATCCGCCTAGCCAACCAAACGAACTATGACATGGAGAGTGCATACCTGCATGTCGACGAGGACGGGGAGCGCATCGTTCGGGCAGTGGTAGTGCCTGGCACAGAGGCGATCATCAGCGACGGAGAATTGTCTGCTGGCACGCAGGTCGAATTTGATCTGGTGCTACAGATCCCCACGAGTGAGGGGCTGCGCGTTAGGCGCAAGGCGAAGATCGTCGTCGACGGCGACATCATCGTGACCGCAGTCCTGGTCGACGAATTGGATCCCTTCTCGTTGGCCGTGTCGACGGGCCTCTAGACGAATCGATCCTCGGCATCGCCGCGGATGATCTGGACCTGCCCCTGGTCCTCGAGTTGGCGAATCTTCTGCACGATTCGAAGTTGAATCTCTTCGACCTCACTCAGACGCATGGGGCCGGCGAACTCCATCTCTTCCTCGATGAATCCGCGAATTCGCTCTGACATATTGCCGAGCAACTTCTCCTTCACTTCTTCGCTCGCCGCCTTCAAGGCGATGACAATGTCCTTCTGTTCTACCTCGCGCAGCACAACCTGAATCTCACGGTCCGTCAGTTTCTGTAGATCCTCGAAGACGAACATCTGGTTGCGCACATACTCAGCAACCTCCGGATCCTGCGCATCGAGACGGTCGAGGACGTTCTTCTCGACAGAGCCACCTGTCAGATTCAGAATGTCGGCTACGACTTTCGGTCCACCCACATCCTGGTTGCCACCGAGAATGTCGCGCAGGTTCGCCTCGAGACTTTCCTCGATCTGCTTGAGCACATGGGGCGTGATATTCTCCATCGTCGCAATCCGATAGGAGACCTCGGCCTGCGTCATTTCCGGCAACTGGGCAAGAATTCCGGCAGCCTGTTCTGCGTCCAGTTGTGAGAGAATGAGGGCGATTGTCTGCGGGTGCTCATGCGAGATAAAGGGCGCGATCTGCTCGGGCGGAACATTGCGCAATAGATAGAAGCCAGAGGAGACGGTGCTCAGGACGCGATCAAGAATGTCCTGCGCTTTGCGGGGGCCGACGGCGCGTTCGAGGGCGCCGCGGGCGAAATCCACACCTCCCTGGCTCATGTATTCGCCAGCGAGCAGGTGCTGCTCGAATTCAGACAGGACTTCATCCTGCAATTCGAGGGGAAGATGCTTGAGTTCGGCGATCGTATGGGTGAGTTCCTCGATCTCATAATCTGAGAGGAACTTCATCACATCTGCCGCGCCCTCCTGCCCGAGAGCGACCATCATAATGGCCGACTTCTCTTTGGGCGAGAGTTCAATTTCCTGCTCGAGATACTTGTCTTTGGCGATGACGTTGGATTCGCTCATCGGGCTCCGCCTGTTGTTGAGTCGCCGGTCCTGGTACGCCAGGAATGGCATATCCTTCCCACCTCATGGCAGGAACTTCCAGCATCCATCTGCAATTCAAATGGATACCAGCTGGGCAAGTTCATTCGAAAGGGCCTGTAAGTTCTTTTGAAACAGCTCTTTACCGACCACTGCAGAAGACTGCCGTGAACTCCTGCGAGTAGATCTTCATAGAGTTCATGCAAAGGCCGGACCACCGTCTTTCAAACGGCCAATTCTTCCCGACTATCGCGGATGCCAAAGCACCTTGCCTAGCGCCTGAGGCGAAGCTATATTGACTAACACCCTATTAATTCTGACGTTTGCAACAGCTTAAAGAAGTTCGCTCTACCCCCAGTTGTGACGTAGTTCCCCCCACTTCCCACATGCTTTGCCCCCCTCCCCGGGCTTTCCAGGCACAATGGCACCTCTGTGTGCGATTGTTATGCCGAAGGTCGTGGAACGTATTATGCACGAGGGCGAAATATTGGTGGAGCCAGCGGGACTGCTGACGGACGTGCGTCGTCAGGTCTTCGAGTGCTGGCTACAAAATCCATTCCTCGATGATGACGTTGCCGGAATTTCTCTGCGCCTCGGCGTGCCTCTGGTTGATGTCGACGAGGCAGTGGCACATCTATCTCAGGCTGGCCTGTTGCGCCCTGCCGCCGGTGGTGGCTTTGCGCTAACCGTCGACCTGGGCGGAGTCACACTTCCGGAGGATCTCTTTCTTCCGTCGCAGGCTCTCGTCGATGAACCGATTCCGGCTGACGCCGACGCAGACGAGACCGCCGAGGATGAGGCGCGGATGACCCTCGATTCTCTGTCCGGCGCCCTCGAAATCGAAACAGATGATGGGATCGATGAGGATGCCGTCATTGATCTGCTGCCATCCGGCCATCGATCAGAGGACCTGGCGCGCGAGATTGCCGCAACCCTGGCAGCTCTGGTCCCGCAAGAGCAGCTAGGGGACGCAGATCTACTCGACGTGATGCCCTTTGGTGTCATCGTCCTGCAGCCGAATGGCGCACTTGAACTGGCCAACAGTGAAGCCGCACGCCTCTTAGGTCTTCCACTCGAAGATCTTGATGGGGCCACCTTTGAAATGGCAACAGGCGTTAACCCCCTCACTGTGCTGCGAGCAGAGTCGAGTCTGAGTTTCTCCCTTACGGAGCCGGAACCCCTCGAAATCACACTACAGCCCCATCGTCTGTCCGCGGGCGAGGTGATTCTCATCTTCGTCCGCGATGTCGCGCTGTTGGAGGAGGTCTCCCGGATTCAAGCTGATGTCCAGGAAGAGCTCTATGACCGGATGCGCGACGAGATGGTGGATCCGCTGGCGATGATCGAGGAATTTCTCGAGACGCCTGATTCTGCCGGTCTTGTTGATGCACGTTTCGCCATGGAGCAGATCAACGCATTTCTGCGACAGCACTTCATCTCTCGCCGCGACTCACAGGAGGGGCAGGGCCCGGAGCCCTGCTAAGAACCCTACATGGTTATGGATATTCGCCAGACGTGGGCCGACAATGTTGATAAGAAGCGCCAAGCACAAGACGAGTCCGCACAGATGGATCCGTCGGCGAAGGACGTGCCTGCTGCGCACGACTCGGGCCACGAGGATTCCCAGGCTCAGGCAGCCGAGCCTGCACAGATCAAGGCGGTGCCCCTCGACCCCGTGCCTGAACCGGTACCTGATGTTGATCTCGAGGGTTTGATCACACAGGTGGCCACGGGTGATGCTGAGGTGCGCGCCAGATCTGCAACACAGCTGCGCGCCCTGGTTCCCGGCAGTGACGGGATCGAACTACTCTTCGACCTGGCGTCGCGCGATGGAGACCCACGTCGGTTGCCGGCTATCCAGGCACTGGGCCATCATCGCCAATGGATGTCGACGCGGACACGCGTCGAGACGATTCTCAAACTCGCCCGCGCCGAGCGTGATCCAGAAATCGCTGCAGCGCTGGTCTGGACCCTTCGACAGCGCGAAGAATTGCGCGAATTTCTATTGCACACGATGCACACTGTGGCCCGCGAAGCGGCACTTGGCGTGCCCGTCTCCCACAGCACGGTCGAGGCGATCGTGCATGCCATGCTCGTAGGGCGTGCGCCTGATGTTGATATGATTCTGGCGCAGAAGCTACCCGCCATGCACGCGAGTCACACAAAAATGGCCATCGACATCCTGCAGGTGATGGCCTCCTTCTCCTCAACGGAGGAACAACGTCTCGTCGTTGAGAACTTGCCGCAGCCGCCATTGTTCGAAGCCTTCGTCGAGGGGCGCTCGCGCCCAGCACTCAATCCGGAGCCCACTGAGGGTGAGACACTTGCTCTCAAGCAATGGCACGACCTGTCCCGACTCACGTCACAGGCTTTGCTGGATCGTCCCGGTGCGGATCTGATTCGGTATCTGGTGAATCGGTGTGCTGCAGACGAGCCCTTTGCTCGGCGCCATGCCGGATTTCTGCAAAAGGCCATGGCCGGCACGCGCGACACGCTAGGTGCCGAAGTACTGGACGATTTCGAGCGTCTCACGCAGGGCGCGACGGAAGAACGAATCGAACGGATGGCCCTGCTGTTGATGGAGTTGGTAGACAAGATCGCCGGCGGCGAAAGCCATTCCCAGGCATCGGATCTGCTGGAGAAGTGGAAGAGCCATTCACCGGCTCTGAAGCTGAAGATCTACCACATGCAGCAGGGACTCAGGTAGGCGACGTAGCAGCCGCACAGATGGGCGCCGCTGTAGACGCTCCGAGCCTTAAACGGCCCGGGGCGTTTTCTATTATGTGTGGGTGCGCCGCAGGTAGATGATGCTGAGCAGGCCGAAGACGACATTGGCCAACCACGCGCCGAGCCAGGGGCCGAGGACGCCATTCCAGCCGAGAGCCTGGCCCGCCTTTACGCAGCTATAAAAGACGAAGCAGATCAACACACCGAGACCGAAAGCATTGGCGCGCCCACTGCGGCGGGCATTGGCTGCAAGTGGGGCTCCAAGGCAGAAAATCACGACACAGGTGAAGGGAAAGGAAACCTTCAGATTCAAATCGACCAGGTGGCGTGTGACATCCTCGCCATTTGATCGGGCCCGCTCGATATATTTTTCGAGTTGGGCATAGTTCATCTCTTCCGGTTGTCGTTGCTGGCGAGCCAGATCAGCCGGCAACAAGGTCAGTTGCGACAGGACGAGGCTGTCGAACGGCGTCGTGACGGCATGGTCCCCATCCAGGCTGTGGTAGTGACCATCTACGAGCCACCAACGTTCCCCCGCCGCACTGCTGCGCCACTGCAGTTGACGGCCGACGGCACGTTCCAGCGTCTGCTGGCCATCTGTCCGCTCCCAAGTGACGTCATGTGCTCGCCGGCGCGTATGGTCGTAGGATCGGGCAAAGATGAACTGGCCCTTCACATCCTGCAGCAGGACCTGACGACGTGAACCATCGGCCCGTCGATACGAGCGGATCTCATCCCGCGTCGAGTTGTAGCGGAAGGTCGCCGGCGGCACGATGACGTCGGTGAACAGATAGGCTGCCCCAGCGAAGAGGAGGGCAAACAGATACAGAGGGGCCAACAGTCGGTGCAGGCTGATGCCGGCCGCTTTTGCGGCCGTGATTTCACTGCGCCGGGCAAGACCCGTTAGGGAGAACAGAGTTCCGAGCAGCGTCGTGATGGGCAGCGTCAAGACAATCCAATAGGGGGATCGGTAGACATAATAGCGGACGATCTGCGAAAGTTCCGCTTCGTGATCGATGAAGGTATCGATGTTCTCTATGAGATCGACGACGATCGCGATAGACCACAAGGCGATGCCACTGAGTGCGAGGCTGTACAGATGACGCCGCAAGACGTAACGATCGAGCAAATGCATCATTGACGCTGGCGCCATTTTAGCAACGTATCCAGAAAGCCTCGATCCAGCGTGACGGCACGTAGCAACAGGGCACCGATAATGCCGAAGACGACATTGGGTGCCCACATGGCCGCCCAGGGGGGGATGAAGCCACGATCCGCCAGTTCCTCGCCACCGATGAGGAACATCCAGTAGGCAAAGAAGAACACGAGGCTCAAGGTCACCGAGACGGCCGCACCTCGAGCGCGGACGAGGGCACCTAACGGGGCACCGACCAGGACGAAGATGATGCAGGCGGCGGCGATCGAGAATTTCTTGTGGATTTCGACGAGGAAGGCATTGGCCCGTTGTTGGCGTGAGTCAAACATCCGCCATTGCTTCTTCAGACGATCGGAAATTCGCTCAGAGTCCGCTCTGCCCCCCCGTTGATCGGGGTCGAAGGATGCCACGTCTTCCAGGAAGACTCGAGCCGTTGAGTCGATCTGAACCAGGGCCTGTTCGTTCTGTTCCTGCAAACCATCGACGGCGCCACGCATGGCACGAATATCCATCTCGCGATCCGAACGGTAAGATGATCGATAGGAGGGAGACAGATCTCGCTTTGAATCCCTGATATGGACCACCTGGCGCGAAAAGGTGCTGCGTGTGAATCTCGAAGGGTCATCGGCATCGACTTCATGCGCCTCACCATCGTGCAGCACCAACCGGATGTAGCCCCCCTCATCGAAGATCTCCACCTTGCCTCTGGCAGCCCTGAGTGTCGTCGGTGGGCCCGCGTGGCCCGTGTCGTAGAGGGTCAGGTCGTGCAACTGATTGGCTTCCTCGTCAACTCGACGCACCAGGAGCGAATACGGCCCGAGGTCGCGTATGAAAACCCCTTCCTTCTGCTTGAGGACGAGGGCCGCTTTTGCCCGACGAAGATTTACGGCGAGATTTCGTGCCTTGTGATTCCAATCTGGCAGGATACGGTCGTTGAAGGCGACCATTGATGCAGCCAGAAGACAGGCTGCAACCAAGGTGGGCAAAAGAAGCCGGGTAAAGGAGATACCACTCGCCTTCAAGGCGAGGATCTCGTTGTCGGCGGCCATTCGACCAAATGCCATGAGCACGGCGACCAATACCGCCATGGGAACGGCGAGAGCGACGATCCAGGCGAGATTGTAGATGAACAGATTCAGCGCCAAGCCGACGCTCAAACCCTTACTCAGGACCTGGTCCAGCATCTGCAGGACCACATCCAGCACCAGGACGAAGACGATCAGCGAGAATCCCAGCAGAAATGGCAGCAGATGCTGGCGAAGTATATAGAGGCTGAGGGAAACCACGAGAGCGCTGCGGTGTCCTTAGGTAATGGGAAGAAAACTGTGTCGCGAATGCCACCCGGTGGTGACACTCGTGCTGCAAAGTCGACTCACTCCAGCGATGGTACCAACCGAGTTGAATTCCAATATACCAAGGGAGTCGTGACGCTGGGAGGCAGTGGGAATGATTCTTGCATTGTCACATTCGACTGCATTGCTGGAATCTCCCGACAGGAGTAACTTTGCGGAGCCTTCGGTTGTCGCCTGGCGACGTCCGAAACCCCCCTCAGGACCCTTTCGTCAAAGTCTAGCTTATCGCGCAGAGCGAGCGGTCAGTGATTTCGTGTTGTTGAGTGAACCGGCTGCGGCCGTGGTGGCATTGGGCCACCTCAAGATCGTCGTACAAACCCTGATCGCACCTGCCCACGATCACCGGGAGAGTCTTCTGTGGATCGTGAGTGGCACCCGTACATGCGCCCATTTGTGAACAGTCTATCACATTCTGACCTACGAGCACTGCGGCGAATTGCCCTGGTGCTTTTCGTGTTGCCCGGATGGTTGAATGCCTCCGTCGGCCTGAAGCCCGATCCCTTGCCCGGGGCAATGGGGCATCTCTTCAGCGATCCACAGGAATTCGCGCCGTTCCGGCCAGGACAACCTCTGTTGCGCCATCGTCCAGGCAAAAAGGCGTTGCTTGAGAGTCAAGCTACGTTCAAGCAACGCCAGGTGACTGTTGACTCACTCGGTGTGCACTACTCCCGGCAGGTGGCGGGTTTCGATGTGGCAGCACCGGTATCGATGAGTGTGCAGAGCTATCTCGATCTGGCGCACACCCACATATATCGCTCCACATGGCAATCGAAGGTTCGCGCACGGCAACGTCGTGCGGGGGCTGCTGCGCATGGACAGGGACGCAGTCGCCTCGAGTGGCGCGTGCCCTTTCCTGCGCCAGCGCCCATTCGCCGTCTGATCGGCGAGGAGGGTTCACTGCGGATCAATGGTTCGCACACAGCATCTCTGGGAGGCAAGAGTCAGTGGACGGCAGGTGAGGTCCAGACTCTGGCAGGGCGGCCCTCCAAGTTTCCGACACTGAGCATGGACCAGGAGTCGAAATTCTCTGTCGAGGGCAGTGTGGGTGAAGCCATCAACATTCGCATCACCCAAGACACGGAGAGTCTTGGTTCGACCTTCGGACAGAGTCTGTCAGATCAGTTGACGAATCAGATCAAACTCGACTATCACGGCAGTGACGACGACATCTTCCAGGAGGTGCAGGCGGGCAATACGACCCTATCCCTGCCGAGTACACGATTCGTCGGTTTCAATCAGCAACACAAGGGGCTCTTCGGAATTCGTGCCAAGGGGCACATCGGTCCCTTCGCCTTTACGACGATCGCCTCGCATGAAGAGAGCGAGAGCAACCGTCAGACGTTTCGTGGCGGTGCCCAGGTCGACACCGTTGAGATTCGCGATTACCAGTATGTGCGCAATCAATACTTCTATCTCGATGACCTGTATCGAGGCCAATTGAACGATTTCGCCGCCCTCAATACAGGGATCCCCGATGACTTCGACGCGTCCGCCGCTGTCGATGAGCGATCTCTCCAGGTGTACATCAACGATTTCAATGTGAGCAATGACCCCGAACAGCTGGCGCGCCCAGGGCGTGCTGACGCCAATACGGGCAATCCAAATGATCAGCGCACCGGCTATAGCGAGGTTGGCACGTGGCACCGTCTTGATCCTGACAACGACTACGCTTTGGTCGGAGAGTTGGGCTATATCGTGCTGCGCACGCCGGTGCAAGACCGACATGCTCTGGCCGTGACATATCGTACGGTCGCTGGAGACCAGATCGGTACAACGCCTGAACTACCTGACTCGCTGCGATTGCGCTTGATCAAGCCCCGGGATGCGCGCCCAGATTTCCCCACCTGGAATCTGGAATGGAAAAATGTGTATCGCATCGTGCGTGGTTTTTCGCAGGGACGTCTGTTCGACGAGGACAAGATCCGCGTTGAAGTCCTGCACGAGGTACCCGGTGCCGAGCCCGAGAATACGCAAGGGGGCAAGTCGTTTCTGCAGTTGATGGGACTCGACCGCCATGGCCAGGATTCTGGTACGCGCGCCGACCAGATCATCGATGCAGATTATGTCGGCCTCGACGGATCTCGAGGCGTCCTCATCTTCCCTGACCAGCGGCCCTTCGATCCCATCGAAGACAAATACGCTCTGTCGACACGGGTTCCGGAGATCTACGACAAGCAGCAGCAGCGCGATCAAACCGAGGCGAGTCGCTATGTCCTGCAGGTAATCAATGCCTCCGCACAGCAACGGATCAGTCTCACGCAGGGACGACTCGCGGGAATCGATATCGAGTCTGTTGACGTGCGTCTCAACGGCAAGCGCCTGAGTCGTGGTACTGACTACAATGTGACGTTCACGGGTGAAGTCAGCTTTGTTGGCGAGACTTCCAACGCCGTCGCTGATCCGGGGGCCGATCTGGAGATCACCTTCGAGAGCCAGGATCTGATCGGTCTTGGCAGTCAGCAGAAGACGTTGCTGGGTATGCGCAGCGAATATGAGTTCTGGCAGGGCGATGGCGTCGTGGGCGGCACCCTGCTTTACAACAATATTCGCTCGCCAGAGAATCGCGTGCGCGTCGGCTCCGAGCCGGCACGGACTGTCGTGTGGGATCTCGATCTACGGGCGCGATTCGAAGCGCCAATACTCACACGAATCGTCGACGGCCTGCCACTGCTGAAGACGGCGGCTGAATCAAAAGTCTCCATCCAGGCTGAAATTGCCCAGAGTCGGCCCAATCTGAATACCAAAGGACAAGGATATATCGACGATTTCGAAGGCTCCGAGCGCCCCGAGATTTTGTCGATTTTCCGTAGTCGTTGGACGCCTTCGAGCCCGCCAGGTGATCCGCGTTTCGATGGGGCCAATCGTGGTCTGCTGAGATGGTACAATCCATATGATCGTTTTCTGCGCACGGATATCTGGCCGGGTCAGCAAGATCAGGTCGAGGCCGCCAACAATCGTACCGATGTCCTGACACTCGAGGTGCATGCGGGCGACGAAATCGAGACGTGGGGTGGCGTGATGACCGTCTTCACAGGTGGTGTGCGCGATTTCTCGCAATCGAAGTTTCTCGATCTGTGGCTGCGCGGTACCGAGGGTGAACTACATCTTGATCTGGGTGACATCAGCGAAGACTGGATTCTCAACAGCCGCATTGATACGGAGGACGAGCCTCTGCCCGGACGAGCCTCGGGTGACGGGCAGGTGTCAGCAGACGAGGACGTTGGCATCGATGGTCGCGATGATACGGAGGAACTGAAATTCTACCTCGCGGAGGTCGACGGCGACACGACGCAATCAGAAGCGGCGATGCAGGACCAACTTCGCTTGCTCGATCCCGATCGTGATCCGGGGGATCCGCAAGGTGACAACTGGAATTACGACCCCACACGGAATCGCGACGACTATCGGCGCATCAATGGTACCCAGGGCAATCTGAAGGGTGGCGAAGGTGGTCTGCGACCCGACTCCGAAGATCTGAACAACGACGGTAATCTCAATTCCAGGAACGACTACTACCACTACACGATCGATCTGGCCCGAGACCCCTATGAGCCAGGCACCTGCAGTGAAGCGGAAGTGGCCGGCGAGTGCCAGCAGTGGCGGCTATACCGCATCCCTCTATACAACGACGACGTGGAGCGTATCGGGTCACCCGATTCCAGCCGTATTGAGTTTGCGCGTCTTATGATGGTAACTGATCAGGCCAAAGGTGATTCGGCACTGGTACAGATCGCTCAGATTGAGATCATCGGCAATGAATGGCAGGAAAATGACATTGTCGCCCTTGAAGACGCCGGGATTGTCACGGACGACGAGGTGTTCAATGTGACCGTCATCGGTACCGACGAGAACCAGAGCTATCGTCCGCCACCTGGGGTGAGTGTTCGTCGTTTGGCCAACTCGCGTGTGCGTGAACGCGAGCAGTCTCTGGTTCTCGATGTAGAGAATCTCGATGCGGGGCATCAGGTATCGGCGTCAAAAGTGCTGTCGCGACATGCGGACTATACGAAATACACGCGTCTGCGCATGTTCGTCTATGGCGACTCGAATGCGACATATGTACCAGAGATTGATTCGAGTAGTCTGGAACTCTTCGTGCGTTTTGGTGCGGATACTGTCAACTACTACGAATTCGCGACGGCGGTCTTCGTTGGCTGGGACGACCGCAATGAAGTCGATATCGAGTTGGAGGCGATGTCCCTGTTGAAGGCGGAGTTGCAGCAGGGACGTTTTGACAGTCTCGGTGTGGCTCTGACCGAAATCGATACGATCATTGCGAAACAGAATCGTCGCGACGGGGCACCGGCGACCTATCGGGTGCGCGGCAATCCATCGTTGCAGCAGATTCGCCAGATTACCCTCGGTTTCCGCAATCTGAGCAATGCTCGCCGCTTTACAGGGCAGGTCTATGCTGACGAGATGCGGCTGGATGAGGCGCGCAACGATCCTGGTATTGCGGCTTTCGCCCGGATCAACACACAGTTGGCGGATTTTCTCGACGTCGACGCTCTCGTCGACTGGCGTAGTGAGAATTTTCGCACCATCGACAACACCGAGCGCAAGAGTGGCGATCTGCGTACGAACGTGTCGACGACGACGAATGCGCACAAGTTTCTACCGGGTAGTTGGGGTTATTCAATCCCGTTGAAGGCCAGCTACAACCGTGATGTGTCACTGCCACGATTCGGGCCAAATTCCGATGTCGAACTACTGGCAGATGAAAAGGACTCGCTGCGTACCGAGCGTCGCAAGGACTTCTTCGAATTCTCTATCAGCAAGCGTAGTGGCACGCACTGGTTGTCGCACTGGACTGTCGATCAGATCAATCTGCGCATGTCACAGACGCGAGAACGAAACACGTCGCCTGTGACTCCTGTCGATGATCGTGACTCACAGATCATGAATTTCAGTTACAAGATGCCGATTCCAAAGCCGACGCTTAGTTATCTGTCCTGGCTGCCGGAATTCATCCCTCAGCGCCTGCGCAAATCCGAGTTGAGTCCGTTGCCCACGTTGATGAACTACAATGTCAACGTCAATCGGCAGACGAGTGAAAACTGGAGAGCCACCCAGCTGGACACGACGTTCAACGAAGTTTTCGACTTGAAAGAGACCTACGCCGGCAAATACGCACCCTTGCGTTCGCTGTCGGCCGACTACAACCTGCAAGTGAATCGCGATCTGCGGAAGAAATTTGAACTCTCCCAGTTTGCCTTCGGGCAAGAGGTGTCACGCAATCAGAAGGCGGATCTGAAGCTGAATCCACGGTTGATCACCTGGCTCGATCCATCCTTCACGTTCTCTGCGAACTATCAGGAGAGTGGTGATCCGAGACGTCGTCGGCAGTCGGCGGTTCTGGATACGATCACGGGCGTTCCGATCCGTACGATCGATGTGACGACCAAGAACACGGTGACAGGGCGAGTAAATGTGCGCCTTCCACAATTGCTGAAGTTCCTTGGAGCACCGCCTGATCGGAGCGGAGCGGGTCGTCCACGGCCGCGACGCAGACCATCGCGCGTCGACAGTGCAGAGGCGGCGACGTCGCCGACGGAGGTGATTGAGGAACCAAAGGTGTCGCAACCATTCATCGCGCGACGAGCACTGTTCTTCGTCAGTAGCTACGTGGAGCCCTTTAATACAACGTGGCGGCGCAGCACGGACGCGCAGAGCTTCAATCTCGTCGCGAGGCCATCCTTCGCGTTCCAGGTTGGGATTGAAGACTCACTGCAGATTCGCCAGCAGGGCTCGGGACTGACGCAGCAGGATACACGAAGTCGCAGTACTGATACGGATATGTCATCAGGATTGCGTCTGCCCTTGGGTTTCAGCGTCAAGACCAGTCTGAAGGAAACGGAGTCGCAGCGCTCGGGAAGCACGCAGAATCGAATACGTGTTGAGCGCCGGCGGCAATTCCCTTCGCTCACGATCAATTGGGGACGTGCTGACCGAATTCCGTATCTGAAGCGTTTCCTGAACAGCGCCCAGGTGAATGTTCGCTATGACGAATCCTCAAATGATCAAGGCGAAGGGAATCTGCAGCCTAGAAATCTGATCAATCAATCCGTATCCACCGAATGGCGAGCATCCTGGACAGGCCAATGGCGCATTGGCCCCACAACACGATTCGAGGTTAATCGCTCCTCCGGTGACGATCTCGACTATGAGTTGGCAGAGGATGATTCCAGTGGAGGTGGTCTGCCCGCCCTTCGCGGCAGCGGTGGCCTTCAGCGGAACAAGACGAGCTTCGACATGCGCTACAAGCTGCGACCACGGGAGTTGCCATTCTTCGGCAAGCTGAAGAGCAATATCGATCTCCGTTTCGAACTCGCCTTTGAGTCGGAGGTTCGCTCCAGCGGGACCGGTTCAGAGGCTCCCGTGCCTATCTCGTCTACGGACCGCATCAAGGCTGAGCTGAGGGCGACGTATACCTTTAGCGAAAACTTCCGGGGAGACGGTATCATTCGTTACGAGAACGATCGCAACAATATCTCTGATCGGACGCGAAAAGTTCGTGAGCTGCGCGCGTCCGGCACGCTGTTCTTCCGCTAACACCACATAACCGTATCGGTGGGTGAGTGCGCGTTGCATCTGCCCGTGGCGACACGGTATCTTCCCGATAAGACAGATGAACTGGTTGGTTTTCACGCGACAGGAGCAGATGGCCCTGCTCTTTCTGACAGGGACCTTGTTACTAGGTTGTTTCGCCCTCGTCGTCGAAGCGGTCCGACAGGATGGACTTGAGGATTTTCACGTCATCCGTGCTGCTGTTGCGCCGCCGCAAGCCATCATTGAGTCGCAGGCGGAGGCGCCGGTGGCCTTGTACGGAATCGCGACTCCGCAGTCGCCTCAGATACCGATAGCGGCTAGTTCGGTGGTCGGCGGCGCTGATTCGGTGCAGGTCGTCAAGGTGATCAGCTCAATCGGTATCAACTCTGCCGATATCGCGCAGTGGGTCGCACTGCCGGGAATCGGCCCACGAACGGCGGAAGCGATCATTGACCATCGGCGTCAGCAGGGCAGATTCGTGCAGATCGAGGATCTAACACAAGTACGTGGGATTGGCGTTCGCACGCTGGAGCGTCTGCGACCCCATGTGCATATAGATTAATGCGTATCCACACCCCTTACCCTGGTAGCTGACTGACACGTGTTCGGCTCTGGTTCCAAGCGATGCACCGGTGTCCACATCACGGGCGATGCTGTCTACGCGGTCGAAATATCGCGTCGAAGGCGCCAGGTGATGCTGTCTGCCTGCGCACGAGTTTCCTTGCCTGGTTCGCTGCAATTGCCCGAGCAGCTGGCCGAGGATGAGGAGCGTTCGACGTTGGCTGCAGCGTTGCGGCAGCTGGCCGCTGCCGGTGTCGAGTGTCAGCGCCCCTACTTTGGTCTCGGCGGCACGTCTTCCTTTGTGAAGAGACGATTTCTGGTCCCCGACAGTCGTGCGGAGACACGCGATCAACTTCTGTGGGAGGCACGCCAGGCACTGGAAGAAGACTACGACGATTTTGTTCTCGATGTGCTGCAGACGAGTCGCTACGGTTTCGTCGTCGCTGCGCGTCGCGAGGTCCTGGAACTGTACGGTGTTTTGTGTCGCCAGGCGAAGATTGGCAAACCTGGATTCGATATGATCCCCTTTGCTTTGGTGAATGCCCTGGAGGGGGGGGGCGCAGCGACGGATGAGGGGAGCGATCTGATCGTCCAGCTCGCAGACACCCAAGGCCGGGTTGTCTTGATGCGCGATGGCGAGTTTGAGGCGGAAGCAGTCTGGGAATGGGAAGATGAATCGACGCTGATGACGGCAGATCGGATCGACCTGCTACGCAGTTACGTAGAGGGATTGCTTGACACGGGTCAGGGAACTGAGAGCGCTGATCGAGTCTGGTTGGCTAGTGCTGCAGCGCAGGATGCGGGTGAGCACTTGGCTGGCCTGGGCAGATCTATCAGTCCCCTGGATCCTTTCGCACGCATGAGTCGCCGAACGCGAGCAGACGAGGCACTCGAACAGATGCCCGGTGGGGGTCCCGCACTGGCCGTTGCGGCAGGGCTCGCATTTCGCGGCTTGGCGGACGCCTGATTCCTATGGCGATGATCCGCGTTGAACTCGAGAGTGAGCGGCGGCGTTTGCCCCTCTATCTTGCCATCAGTGGAATCGCTGCGATCGTGGTCGCCGTCGTTCTGTATGGGATAGATCGTCAGGTCGGTCTTCTACGGATCGTGGACCTTCAACAGTTACGAAACCTGTACGTCCAGGACCAGGTCGACACCAACCAACGGCCCGGGGCAACGATCCGCGAGGAGCCATCGGCGGCGGCGGTCGTCGTAGATTCGCCGTCATCTGTCGGCATGACTCAAGCTGCCATCGTGACACCTTCACCGCTTCCCGTTGTGGGGACAGCAGGCACGCCAAGTTCCGTCGCAGTACCGATCTCCTGGTGGAAATCGGCCCAGCGTCTGCGCCAGCGGCTGTCGTCGAAGATCACGGTCACGCGACAGCAGAATCTCGCAGATGGGACCTTTCAGATTACCGGCCGTGCCGAGGCGGAACATCACGAGTCTCTGCGGCAAGATGTCGCGGCCCTGCGAAGCCAGGGGTTGCGACCGACACTCACCTTCTGGCGCGAGGGGGGAGAGGCAGCGGTCGCAACCTTCATCGTCAGTGGGCAGGCGGGATCTGACGCCCCACAAAGACCACCCCTGCGGGCTTCGATGCCCGTAGATGCACTGCTGCAATTGGCTCAGGGGCACGCGCGGGCGGCTGGGCTTGTGAGGATGGCCTCGACGCGACCAACTCACGAGCAGGTCTCAGCAGGCAACACTCGAGTGGAGCAAGGTATGTCAGCTGTGGGGAATCCAAGGCAGATCGCTATGTTCGGTACTGCCTTGGCTGCAGAATCACAGGCGCGTCTCACGCGATTCGACATCGCAGCGGTCGAAAGAGGCCTCTTCCGCGTGACGGCTTCCATCGATGTTCTGTTAGGGAAGGAAAACAGATGAGGACCGCTGTTTATCCAGGAAGTTTCGATCCGATCACGCTTGGTCACTTGAATATCATCGAGCGTGCTGTGGACATGTTCGACTCTCTCGTGATTCTGTTGGCGATCAATCCGGGCAAGCAGTCGCTTTTTTCGGCTGAGGAGAATACGGAGATGATTCGCGAAGTGACATCTGCGTGGCCGCAGGTGAAGATCGATCAGACGCATGGGTTACTCGTCGACTATGCTCGCAAGAATGACATCCATCTCGCTGTGCGCGGGTTACGGGCGGTGACCGATTTCGAGGCAGAGTTCTCCATGGCACTGACGAATCGCAGTCTGTGGGAAGAATTTGATACGGTCTATCTGATGACGAGTGCCGAATACATGTATCTGCGATCTTCGACGGTCAAGCAGATCGCTGAGTATGGGGGAGATGTATCGGGATTTGTGCCGCCAAATGTAGCGGCGCGATTGCGCGAAAAATTCGTCCCAGGCGGTGAGTGAACCATGTTCATAGATGAAGTCTCTCTCACTCTCACCTCCGGCGCAGGTGGCGATGGATGTATGAGCTTTCGCCGCGAGAAATTTGTCCCCCGCGGTGGGCCGGATGGCGGCGATGGAGGCGATGGTGGTCATGTTATTCTGTACACGGACGACAAACTTTCTACCCTTGTAGATCTGCGGTATCGACCGAAGATTGCCGCCGATCGAGGTGGCCATGGCAAGGGCAAGAAGCTGACCGGTGCTCGTGGTGAGAATGCGGTCATTCGAGTCCCACCGGGAACGCAGGTGCGCGATGACGAGGGTGGCATCGTGGCTGATCTACTGACCCCCGGGGACGAACTGGTCTTGCTCAAAGGTGGTCGTGGTGGCAGGGGCAATGCCCGCTTCGCTACTTCGACGGATCAAGCCCCCCGTCGTGCAGATCGCGGACGCCCAGGTCGCGAGACGGTGGTTCATCTCGAACTGAAACTTCTGGCCGACATTGGCCTGGTAGGTTTTCCAAATGCCGGAAAGTCCACGTTGTTGTCGCGCGTATCGGCGGCCCACCCAAAGATCGCCGACTACCCCTTTACCACCCTCGAACCAAATCTCGGTATCGTTCGATTCGGTGAGTTCGACAGCTTTGTCCTGGCTGATCTACCGGGGATTATCGAGGGGGCGCACGAGGGGAAGGGGCTCGGTATCCGGTTTCTGAAGCACATTGAACGCACACGAATCCTGTTGTTCGCTCTCGACGCAACGGGGGACGATCAGGCCGAGCAATTCGAAGCACTGCGCAAAGAATTGGGAAGTTTCAATCCTGCACTGCTCGAGAAGCCGCTGGCACTTGCTTACACGAAGGCGGATTTGCTCACGGCCCAGCAGGCAGAAGAGTTCACCAATCCTCTCGCCGACCTTGGACTGCATCACTTCCTCATCTCAGCCGTATCCGGCTATGGTCTCGATCAACTTGTACAGGCCCTCGGCAGCCAGGTTTCTTTGCAGCGCCAGCATTCCAAGGAACTGCTTGATGACGAGTCTCTCGATGATGATTCTCGAGAGGATTGCGACCTGGCAACTGGCAACTGATGACTGATTCTGTCAGCAAACTGGAGCATGAGGCACTGCTCGCTCTAGGTCATCTGCCGCAGATTGGCCCGACTCGCGGACGGCGTCTCATTCACCTGTGTGGATCCGCTCAGCAGGCGCTTGCGGCCCCCACGGCCGTGTGGGAAGAAGCGTTGGGTCAGGCCTTTGTGCAGCGCCTCCAGCGACACGTACACCAGCCGAATTCGATTCGTTGGTCTCAGGAAGAATTGCGCAGACTTGCTGATCTGGGTGGCGAGTTGATCGGTTGGGGAGACGCCGACTATCCGAGTTGGCTCGCTCAAATCGATGCCCCTCCTCTGGCGTTGTATGCCCTGGGGAACCGGCAGCTACTACAATCTCCGGCGGTTGCCATCGTCGGTTCGCGGCGTTGCAGTAGTTACGGGCGGCGTGCCTCCGTGCAGTTGGCCGAGGATCTGGCAGGGCGTGGAATCACCATCGTCAGTGGCCTCGCACGAGGAATCGACGGTGCGGCACACGAAGGAGCGCTGCGAGTTGGCGGCGCCACGATCGGTGTACTCGGCTGCGGCGTGGATGTTACCTATCCGCGTGAACACAGAGGTCTGCAGCAGCAGGTCCAACGCGATGGACTCCTATTGGCCGAAGCGCCCATGGGAACGCCTCCTGAAGGTCGTGGTTTTCCGAAGCGCAACCGAATCGTGAGCGGTCTTGCTCTGGCGGTCATCGTCGTCGAGGCGCCACAGCGAAGCGGGGCTCTGATGACGGCCCGCCTGGCACGAGAGCAAGGTCGGGATGTCTTCGCCGTACCGGGGGAGATCACAAATCCACGCTGCGCGGGTTGTCTTGCGTTGCTGCGAGATGGTGCCGGTCTGGTGCGCACGGCCCAGGATGTGATCGATGAACTGGAAGTACACCTGCCACAGGCAGCGAGTGCAGAGGCAGTACAGTTGTCGCCAGGGGGCGACGATTCTGGCGTTGCCGCGTCGGGGGCCACGTTGCTTGATGCGCTGACATCCGGTGAGCACGGCGTCGAGTCGCTGGCGCGACAAGTGGGACAATCTATCGATGTCGTGCAGCAGGCACTGTTGCGGCTCGAATTGTCGGGTCACGTTGTGCGCCTGCCAGGGCAGCGATACGCCCGGGCCAGCTAGCACGGTCAGTTAGCTCCGATCAGCTACTTCCGGTTGGGGGCCGACTCGATCTGCATCAGTTCACCCTCGCCCGCCGCATTCGCAGCACATCCACCGCAGCTTCCGCTCGTCTCTGAGCCATGAGGGCTGAAGGCACGCCACAGGTGCACGACACTCCAACCTATCAAGAGGTAGACGGCCAGAGTCTGCCAGTCGATGGAAGTCATCCGAGCCCTCCTGCGCCCCATCCCATGTACTCGGCCGTTTGATAGACGATGAAGGCGCCGATGTATGCCAGTGCCGTCATATAGCCGAATGAGAGTCCGACCCAGCCCCAGGAGCCCATTTCTCGCCGGATAACAGCCAGGGTCGAAGTACACTGTGCGCAGAGAGCGAAAAAGACCATCACCGACAGGGCAACGGGCGTATCAACGGGTTCACCATCGGCACCAGGTGACGTTCGCAGAGCAGATCGCAGATCCTGCGATGTTTCGTCCGTATCCCCTCCCAGGCTGTAGATCGTGCCGAGGGTGGAAATAATCAACTCTCGCGCGGGAAAGGAGGCGAGGGCAGCCATGCCCAACTGCCAGTCCCAGCCAAGAGGACGCACGACCGGTTCAATGAAATGCCCCGCCTGACCCAGGTAAGAGGCCTCTAGCAGAGCCGTGGATTCGGCGTGATCGATTGCCCTGAGGATGTCGACACGTGTTTGATCGGGAAACCGTTCGGCTGTCTGACGCCGTTTGTCGAATTCATCCGTGATCTCGACAGAATGCGGGTAGTAGGCGAGGGCCCACATGATGATTGTGGCGGCAAGAATGATACTGCCGGCGCGAACGACGAATTCCCGACTATTCAGATAGACCCGCATGAGTACGACCTTGGGCACGGGCCATTTGTACGATGGCAGCTCGATGAGGAAGGGCGTCGACTCGCCACGAAGCAAGGTTCGGCGCAGGAGCATCGCGACCGGTATGGCAACACCCGCACCCACACCATACATCGCCAACAGGGTCAGCCCCTGCAATCCGAGCCAACTACCCAGAACCGGTCGGTCGGGTATAAAGGCAGCGATAAACAACACATACACAGGTAGCCGCGCGGAGCAACTCATCAGAGGCGCCACAAGGATCGTTACATAGCGATCGCGCCGGTCGGAGATCGCCCGAGCCGCCAGGATACCCGGCACGGCGCAGGCAAAACTCGAGAGCATGGGAATAAAGGACCGTCCGGACAATCCACAGAAACGCAGCAAGCGGTCCATCATCATTGCGGCTCGAGCCATGTAACCACAGTCCTCGAGGAGGGAGATGATGAGAAAGAGGATGGCGATCTGTGGCAGAAAAATGAGGACACCACCCACACCGGCAATCACTCCATCCACAACGAGACTCTGTAGCGGTCCTTCACTGATCAGACTGCCGACACTGTCGCCAAGTTGGCCGAAGAGTCGGTCAATGGCGTCCATCAGAGGTGCGGACCAGGTGAAGATGCCCTGAAAGGTGGCGGCGCTGATCAGGAGAAACACGGCCAGTCCGGCGATGCGGTGCGTCAGGACACGATCGATTCGATCGGAGTGTCGGGGACGCAGTGTCTCATCTCCCCGCAATGTATCAGCGACGATTTCTGCAATCCACGCGTAGCGAGCCTCACTCTCGACGGAGGACAGAGGTCCGTCGGCGTGGATTGTTTCGCGCAGTTCGGCGATACGAAGGCGAAGCGGTTGGCCTTCTGTCGCGATGGCTCGCCGCTCGAGATGGCCGTCGACGTCGACGAGGACACGCAAGGCTTCAACGGAACTGTTGAAGGACGCGTCGTCGCCCCTGCAAAGCTCACCAGCTGCTGCGATCAATCCCTTCGGCAGATGTGTCTGAGTCGGTTCTGGACGATCGCGCTGCAGAGCGGCATCGATGGCATGGATGAGATCGTCGATCCCTGTTCCACGGTGTGATGTGAGGGGGACGATCGGTATTCCAAGTCGCGACGACAGAGCGTCTACGTCGACGTGTATATCACGGTCCTGTGCAAGATCCATCATGTTGAGGCCGAGAACAACACGATGACCTGTCTCGAGAATCTGAGAAAGCAGGTAGAGATGACGACGAAGGTTGCTGGCGTCGGCGATGGCGACGACCAGGTCGATCGGCGGCGCACCTTCTTGCTGTCCCAGAAGCACATCGACGGCGATGGCCTCATCTGGTGAGGAGGCAGACAGTGAATATGTGCCGGGCAGATCGATGATCTGCGCTTTCCCCGACTGCGGCAATTGGGCCTGACCAGCCGAATACTGCACCGTCACACCGGGGTAGTTGCCGACGCGTTGGGACAGGCCTGTGAGTGCGTTGAAGAGGGTGGTCTTCCCCGTATTGGGGTTGCCGACGAGCGCAATTGCGTGGCCAGATGTTGGGAGTTGTTCAGACATCACAAGCTCAGCCGCTACTGCGCTTCAACGATCCGGTCCTGGTTTCCTTTAGTTGCCGTCAGGCGACGGCAGGTACGGCGCCAACACGAACAGCGCTGCAATCTTCACGGCGCAGAGCCAGGCGGGCATCGCCTGTCTGCACGACCAGATGGGCGCCGGTACGCAATACACGAATCAGTGTTCCGGGCAGAATCCCCAATTCGCGCAAACGGGCGGAGAGTCTGTCCCCACCGGGCAACTCCAGAACGACGGCGTCACAATCCCTACGCCAATCGGACAAGCAAGCCTCTGTCGGTTCACTTGCGTGCTTCTGCGCTTCGCCGATCGTTACACCCAACACTGTCAAGGTGGCCTTCAATCTTTCGTTTGGTAATCCAAACAGACGGTTGGTACGGCTAAAGATACCAAGGTGTCCTTAAAGCGCAAGCTTGAGGGCAAAATAGCTAACAGCCTCAAATTATCAGTGGTTGCACGATTTCCTGTTGACCAATTTGACCGTCGTGTTTAGGTTGCAGCTCCAATGTTTGGCATGTGAAACATAAATGATCCAACAAGAACAGGATTAATCGTCAGATGATCAAGTATCTACAGTTCGTGGTCCTGTTTTCAGGATGTGTCCTCCTGAATACATCCATCGCTGAGGCGCAGCGCTCATCTGTCCCAGGTGGCAGCAATGACAAGCCCCATCTGCGTGGTGGATTCGAAGGGACTGTTCTTGGTGGCTACATAGATCACGAGCTGTTCTGGACCGACTCCAAAAAGACCTTCGATCAGCACCGCTTTATTCCATTCATCCATGGACAGGTCAGTGATCGAATCCACGTGATGGCGGAGATCGAATTCGAACATGGCGGATTGGTCAAAGGCAGTGGCACAAGTGACGGAGAAGTGAAGTTGGAGTTTGCCACGATCGATATCGAGTTCGCCGAGTCGATTGTGTATCGCGCCGGTGTGATTCTGTCTCCCCTTGGAAGATTCAATCTGTTGCACGACAGTCCACTCAATGATCTGACAAATCGTCCCCTTGTGGCCCGTGCGATCATCCCAACGACCTTGGCTGAGTCAGGGATGGGTCTCCATGGGACCTTATATCCATCAGAAAATGCGCTTGTGGGTTACGAACTCTATCTCGTAAACGGGTTCAATGAGTCGGCCGCAACCAGCCTGCGCTCGGGGCGCGGCAGTCAGAAGGCCGACAACAACGAAGAGAAGTCACTTGTCGGTCGGCTGAATTATTCACCCATGCTCGGCGTAGATCTCGGAGGCTCCTTTCACGTTGGCGCCTATGACGACGCCGGAGAGCATACGCTGGCGATTTACGCGGTGGACGGAAATTTCCATCGCGGGCCCCTTGATCTGCGCGGAGAATTCGCCACGGCCAATGTGGATGGAGCTGAAGAGGATGGGCGCTCAGGATTCTACGGTCAGGTAGCCTATCACTTCCTGCCAGGTGTCTTGCGGCAGTTTCCGAATTCGACCTTCACTTTCGCCGGTAGATATGATCACATCGATTTGGGAAATGGCGATGAAACTCGCTACACAGTAGGGGTGAATTTTCGCCCGGAAGAAGAGACGGTGATCAAGTTGGATTACGAGGTGTACGATCGGAATGATGACAGCAATGGATTGATTTTCTCCGTCGCTTCCTACTTTTAGTTCATCTTCTAATCCATGGCTAACGTGCGAAATCCGTCCATCCTTATCGCAGTGGCGCTCTTGTTGTCTGGAACCGGCATCCAAGGCCAGGCAACACCTACGGCGGAGCAGATCGGCTCGGTACAAGTCTACCTCACCGAGACCCAGGCAAGAGACCAGATTTTCCCCGATGCCGTGGCCTTTGAGCGCCGTGTTGATCTGCTCGACAGCACCGCCCGCGCTGGCGTCGGGGAGCGCCTGGGGCGACGCATTGAAGATGATTCCTTTGCCGTTTATATTGCGCGCGATGCACAGGATCGGCTGTTGGGGTATACGGCAGTCACCGAGCAGGTGGGCAAGTATCGCCCGATCACCTTCATGGTGGGGGTCAAGCCGGATCTCAGCATTCACGAAGTCGCGGTACTCGTCTATCGCGAGAGTCGCGGCGGCCAGGTGCGACGGTCAAGATTTCTGCGTCAGTATCGGGGCAAGGACAGCGACGATTCCATCCGTATCAACCAAGACATTATCAATATCACCGGAGCCACACTGTCCGTGCGTGCCCTCAATTTTGGTGTGCGCAAGACACTGGCCCTCTTCGAGTTGGTCTATCGCGAGTCGCGTGCTACGAGCCGCTGACTGCGGTCCAACTCCATCGGCAATCCATGCGTTACTTCACTAATCGATCACTCCTTGCTCGCATGGACCTGAATACCAAGTTGATCATGACGTATTTCCTGGTTTTCATGCTTGCTGGTTCCGCGTTTTCCATCTACATGTCCTACGAACGTACTCGTCTCAACGATGATGGTGCCGTTGCCTATTATGCCGGCGACGAGCAAAACATGCAGTTTCCGAAACAAGCGACGGAGCTGACGGAAACAACGCACTTCCATTTCTTTATCATGCCCATCATCTTCCTGACGACGGGTCACCTGTTCTTGATGAGTGCGTGGAGTCAGCGATGGAAGACCTTCGTCATCAGTTCTTGTTTCGTCTATATCTGCCTCGATCTGGCCAAGCCCTGGTTGATCCGCTACGGCACTCCCGGTTTCGGCATTCTGGCACCGATTAACTCTGCCCTGCTTGGAATGACCATGTTGCTTTGTGTCGTGATTCCTCTCTATGAGATGTGGTTTCTCCGCATCGAACGACGGGAACATCCGCACTAGCTAACATCGCAATCAACCACAGTTCGGTGTGTGAACGTGCACGAAAGATGACGACTATGATGATCAGGATCGGGTATATCGCTCTCGGACTTGTCCTGGCGGGTGTTGTGCCTTCGCTGGCGGCAGACACCGAGGACTTCTACGAATACTGGGGAGACGGTCGCGCCGAGCTCTCGAGCTATCGCGTGGTGCAGTCTCGCTATGGTGAGGCCCGGGAGGGGCACAGTGTGCTCATTTTCGTGACGGAAGAGATCAATCGGCAGACACTGGTGAAAGTGGAGTCCGATCAGCCACAGGAAGACCGCGTCTATACGCTGAAGCTGAACAAGACACTGAAATTCCTCACCGGTATCTATCCCTATTCGGTGATGACGAGTGTCTTCAGTGCCGTCGAGGGTGGCCCATCCGAACCAGCAAGACCCTTCGAGGCTCGCAAGATCACACTCAGTGCACAGGAGTGGTGCGGTCACGTGTTCGAGGAGGTCAAGCTGCAGGACGACGCGATCTCCGGAGATCTAAACAGCTATTTCGAACGCGAGGGTAAGCAGGAGTGGGAGTTCAAACGCCCTGCGAATTTCGTCAGCGAAGACCACCTGCCCATTGAACTGAGAGAACTCAAGGGGGCATTCATGGCGACAGGCGAGATACGTGAAGTGACTATGTTGCCGTCGTTGTGGCAGTTCCGTATGCGCCACAAGGCGCGTGATCTTGTTACCGCGACGATCGCGAAGGGGACGGCAGAGGCCGTGCACATAGACGGCGTTACTTATTCGGCCATCCCATGGACATGGAGCTATCCGTCGAGAGAAGTGACCATGTGGGTGGATACTGTCTATCCGCGTCGAATCCTGCGATGGCAGGACAATGACGGCAGCAGTGCCGAACTGCTCGCATCCGTGCGGCTGCCGTACTGGCAACTGAACGATGCTGGACACGAGGTGCATCGTGAGCAGTTGAGGCTGCCGTAGCATGGCAAAGAGACCTCACATCCTCTACATCCTCTCTGATGAACATCGTGGTCAGGCGATGGGCCACACAGGCGATCCGAATGTTCAGACGCCCTGGATGGACCGACTCGCGGCGGAGGGAGTGAGCTTTGACCGCGCCTATGCGAATTGTCCCATCTGCACGCCATCACGTGGTACGATCTTCACGGGTCGTCACGCCCATGCGGGTGCTGTGCAGGGCTTTTTCGATGTCTTCAAACCGACATCGCCGAGTACGGCGACACAACTTCGCAAGTTGGGTTATCGGACGGCCTACTTCGGCAAGTGGCACTGCGGCATTGTTCGCAATCAGGTGCCGCCATCGGTGCGCGATGATAAAACGGGTCGTTTCGATGGTGGGTCACGCAACCGTACACCCGAGTCACATCGGGCCGGTTTTCAGGATTGGTTCGGTTTCGAAAATCTGAACCAGCATTTCAGCAGCTCGATCTACGAGGGTGACAACATTGATCCGACACCTCTGGAGGGGTACGAGTCAGACGCTCTGACGGACAAGGCGATCGAGTATCTGCAGAATTATGACGGCAACGAGCCGCTGTTTCTGGTGCTGTCAGTGACTCCACCGCATTTCCCGCTCATTGTACCGGATCGCTGGAAGCGCTTCGACGCGGGGGAACTCGAAGTGCGCGAGAATTTTGCTGGCGATGGGGAGATGCGAGAGCATCTTGCCACCTACTACGCCATGATCGAGAACCTCGATTGGAATATCGGCCGCCTGATGGAGACCATCGGCGCCACGGCCGGTTTCGAGGATACCCTCACCGTCTACTTCTCCGACCATGGTGACTACATGGGTAGTCATGGACGATTCAATACCAAGGAACATTGCCACGAGGAGTCCGTGCGGATTCCGGCGATCTTCCATCGCCCTGGCCATATCCAGGCTCGGGGGCTGATCGATGACGGGATGTTCAGTCTCGTCGACCTGCTGTCGACAACATTGGGATTGGTAGGGGCAGAGGCGCCACGTTGGAGCCAGGGGCGTGACTTTACGCCTGCGATTGCCGGCAGCGGCGAGTTCTCACCGCCCACAGATGTGTTGCTGGAAATGCAGGGATCGCCGCGGTGGAATCTTGGTATGCCCGACTGGCGCGGTCTGGTGAATGACCGATGGAAGTATGCTTTTCTGGAGGATCGCTCCGAGCGGATGTACGATCTGCACGAGGACCCCTTCGAGCAGACCAACCTGGCCGCCACGCAGCCACAGCAGTGTGCGGCGCTGCGCGATCGTCTTGTAGAGATGCTGCGAGAGGCACGGGACCCTTATTGGGATGTGCTGATCGAGGATGGTGTCGAGCCCGACGGACCCACACTGGATGTGAATACGGGTGAGCCACCGCAGCTGTTCTACTAGCTCTACTATATGTGGGCTCGAATCGTCCTGGTTACCTGTTCGGCCAGAGTCGACTTCCCCTCTGGGTTGAAATGGACCGCGTCCTCTGAAAAGAGCTCCGGTCGATGAATCGTCAGGGCGAACAGATCGTTGGTGACAATGTTGTTATTCTCGCACAGTGCCACCGCTGCGGCGTTGCGCACTTTGACCCGCTCGGTCTTGGCATCGAGCGCCCCCAGATTTCCCTTTTCTCTCATTGGGGTTGTCGTTGCCCAGATGAGTCGGCTGTGTGGTGACTCATCCTGGAAGAACTGAATGAGATCTGCAAGACCTTGTGCATACTCGTCTTCCGAATAATCCCAGCCATGCAGACCATTGTTGAAATGGATGACGTTGAAAGAGTAATCGTCCAGCACCAGACGTAGCTCTTTCGTGAAGGTCGAATCACTGACACATTTCGATGTCATCACGCGGGCACATGCGGCAAGAGGTGTTATCTGCTCTTCAACCGCAGGGTAGTAGGAGCGCGTGATCGAATCGCCCATGAGTAGTACTCTCTTGCAGTCCGACTTGTCGGCATCACGAACCCAGATGTCACACCACTCAATATTTTCTCTGTTATCCATTCCATTCCTGTTCACTGGTAGGGGACCGCATGCTGACGGACGATGAAATCAGGCACTATGAACGCGACGGTTATGTTACCCCCGACTTTCGATTGCCCACGCACGTGATTGAGGCTATCAGCCAGGCTCACAGCAGACTGGTTGATCAACACTCGCAGTTTAGTGACTACTGCTCAGCTCTGCTTGCCTATGACACCTGGTATCTGACCGTCGCCCGGATGCCGGAGATACTGGACATGGTCTGTCAGGTCATCGGTGAGGATGTCGCCCTGTGGAATTCCAGCTTCTTTGCCAAACCTGCCAGAGTCGGAACCAAGACTCCATGGCATCAGGATGGAGAATACTGGCCCATCGAGCCACTGGCGACGTGCACCGTGTGGATTGCCATCGATGCGGCGACACGCGAAAATGGTTGCTTACAGGTCATCCCCGGATCCCATCGCACAAAGAAGCTGGCCAGGCACAATCAGAACGACGCAGAGGGGTTGGCACTCAGTCTTGAGTTGGATCCGAGTCAGTTCGATGCGGCAGATGCTGAAGACATCGTTCTTGAATCGGGGCAGGTGTCACTGCACGACGTATTTCTATATCACGGGTCTGAGCCCAATCACTCGGAGCACTCGCGCCGTGGCATGACCCTGCGCTTCATGCCGACGACCTCCGTTTATCGTCATGACATCACGCCTCGCACGTCACATGATGGGCCACTGAGTATGTCAGAGCGCACAGTCTATCTGATGCGTGGCGCAGATCGCTCCGGTCAAAACGACTTCCGTATGCGACACTAGTGGCGTAGTTGAGCTGTACAGTCCGGCACGAATCTCCAGCTTCTTCTTCTCGAGTGGGGCAGTCGTTTCACGCCGACTCGGTCACACGCTATACCCCGTCCTGGCGCGGCCATCCCAGTGGCAGGGGGCACCAAGCCAACAGGGTTGCCGCAGTTGCGGGCACCGTCGTCACTGCCGCAGGTGGCAGCGGTCCGAAAAACACGCGCATGGCGATGCTGGGATCCCATGTTACTGCCGCCGGGTCGTCGACCTTCACACAACTGATCTGTGGACCCTCGACCTGCAGGCGCAGGTTGCCGTATCCCTGGATACCGACGACAACGTCCCCATCGGCCAATCCACCCCCTGCAGCACGGACCTGTAGCAGGGCATCCAGTGTTGCCTGCCAGTCGTAGATCTGCCAGTTGCCCGAAGATCCGACGCTGACACCTTCGCCGAGGGCCGACATCTTCTGCAGCAGCTCGAACTGCGTCGCCGGAATGTCAAAGCTGGCACCATTGTCTTCGCGTGATTGCACCCACGAGCGCGCCATATCCACCGCCGTATCCGCGTCGCGGCCGAGCAATTCCAGGACGTTGCCACCACTCTCATCGGCGACCAGGTAACCCACCATCTTGTCTGCGGCATCCAATGCGACGTACGGACGGTGGTACCAGTTGGCGAGGAATCGCGGAAATACATCGCTGTCACCTCGCAGACAGTGGACGAGTTGGGCGTCGTGCAGGTGACGGGCTGTGTCGATGGTTGCCTTGTCGTCGTCCTCGATGGGCTCGAAGCGCAGAGAGGCCAGGTCGCCGAAAACATGGCGTACATTCGCCGATGTAAGGCTGACGCTCAGTTGCTGGCCACACTTCTCGTAGCCGAAATACCCATAGCGCTGACGCTGGCCACCCAGCCATGAAAGGTGATATCCCTGTACCTGCATCTTCTCAACGCAGTGGTTCATCAGCACCTTCATGTAGCCTTTACCGCGCACCGAAAGGTGCGTCGATACACCACCGATTCCACCCACCTTCAGCATGACATCCCCAACCTGCCAGTCCATCGGAAACAGGCCGACCACTGCGCGGATCCTGCCGTCTTCACGCACGGCGTGGTTACAGGCCATGAGATCCTCTGTCGGCTGATAGATCGACGGCAGCAGCGTGGCAAAGTTGTGCTCGCCGTGTTCACCGAACACTTCGTTGAGAAATGCCAGGCCCTCCTCCCAGTCCAACCCTGTCAGTTGCACAACTTCCACAGCCATCATCTGCTCCCCAGTCGATGCACCACGTGCACGACGTGATTGGTTCCATCACAGGCATTGGCCGAATTCGCCTTCCAGTTCTTGGCGATGAACTCAACATCGTCGCCCCCTGTGATTCGGCCGGCACGCCCCTGGTGGGCGCCCAGGTTGGCATCCAGCACTGTGCGTTCGGTGAATCGGAGTTGGCCATCATTACGAAACAACCGCCACGTAGGCCGGCGCTCGATTTCGAGATCCTCCATGTAGAGTTCCATCTCCGCAGCGAAGATGTCGAGCCTCCCGTCGCCGTTGGCATCGAGCAGCTGCAGAGAATGCAATGCGCCCAGATTGCGCTCGCGATCGATCAGCGTGTGGCAATCCCAGGTGCGACCACCATCCCTCGAGTGCAGCAGCAACAGGCGGGCATGGGTGAGCACTTCTGATTCGCTCAACACGACACAGACTGAGCCATCCCCGAGCAAGTCGCCGACGACCACTCTCGTCTCCACATCAACTTCCAGTTCCTGCGTAGCCTGGAAGGGATGGAAGTTCCAGTCTCTTCCATCCTTGTCTCGACGCTCGTAGTATCCCGTTCCGGTCACAATATCCAGTAGACCATCTCCGGTGACGTCGTAGAGGGCGGTACCATCTCCCGCTTGCACTTCTGCGACCTGCGACTCGCACCACGGATCGCGTGGATTTTCGGGCATCGAATACCAGGAGATTCGTTCATCCTTGAGCCGCACCAGCACATCGGCGCACCCGGCGCCACGAATGTCGCCGATGTGGAGATCATGTGCTTTACCCCAGCCGGTAGCCAACACGTGGCGTGGCCAGGGTTCCTCAAGCGGCTTATCAGGTTGCTCGAACCAGTAGACATGTCCGTCACTGCCCGCCTGTGGTCCCAGGGGCCAGTCGGCAGTCACGATGTCCGTCGTGCCATTGCCCGTCAGGTCTGCTGAATCCATGCCGACGGCGATGCCACTTTCCGTGGATAGGTGGGTGCGTACCCATTTCGTGCCATTCCAGTGATACCAGTTGAGCGTATGCGTCGCTCCGTCCCACGTCTGCTCGCCGCAGATGTAGTCGGGCAACCGGTCGGACACCGGGTTCAGCAGATTGCAGAGCAGGCCCCCCGTGTAGATGTGGTTTGCCGGCGCGGTGTCGATGATCGAATACGAAATGTTGTCTGACATGGGTGTCCCTTTCCTACCGCTCAGGGTGTCCTGAGAAACAGAGCTGTTTCCTCCAAACTGACCAATGCCGCTGCCGCTTCCGAATCGAGATCGTCGGCGAGCAGATCACTGCGTTCGTAGGGATCCAGTGCCAGGTTGAAGAGCTGCCGGCTGCCGCCGCCGAAATCAATCAACTTGTACGTAGAGTCGCGAATCGCGAAGGCTGGGGCATCGCCGCCGATCTGAGCATACACATGCGTTCGTGCAGGGGCGGAGGCATCGCCGAGCAAACCGACGAAGCTCTGACTGTCATGCGAATCCTGACCTTCTGTGCCTGCCAGTTCAGCAATCGTGGCAAACAGGTCGACGGAAGAAACCAGTGCGGCCTCTCGTTGCCCGGCACGATCCACGCCGGCGCCTGACACCACCAGCGGCACCTGCAAGCCGCCCTGATAGACGGTGCCTTTTACCCGTCTTGGTCTGTAGGGCAACTGTGCGACCGCTGTGGGAGGGCCATTGTCGCCGATGAAAATCACGATCGTGTTCTGTCGATCCACGGCATCAAGGATGCGGCCCATTTCGGTGTCCATCGCTTCCAGCATGGCAAGGTAGTAGGACAGTGGATCCGCATCGATAGCGGCCGGATCGTCGCTGAGGCCCTGGCTGTAGTGCAACGAGTCAGGAGGGAGGTGGAACGGCGCATGTGGCGCCGTGTACGCCAGCCAGAGGAACCAGGGAGACGCCTGATCTTCCAGCCAGCTGAGGGCGAGGTCGGTGAACAGGGTCGTCGCGTACTGATTGACGGTGGAACCAACGCCATTCTGCGTCAGGCGAACGGTGTGGTAACTCTGGTGCGAACCGGTGAGTAATCCCGCATAGTGGTCGATGCCCAGGCGGGCGGGACTGTCGGCGTCACCGTTGCTGCTACCAGACAGATGCCATTTGCCGATGAGCGCTGAGTTGTAGCTGGCCCGAGCTGCGAGCAGTGCATGCAGCGAGGTTTCCCCCATTGGAATGGCATTTTCCGGCGGCACAGCTGAGAGCACACCTGTGCGAAAACCATGACGTCCCGTCAGAATGGAGGAGCGCGTCGGTGAGCAAACTGGATAGGCCCAAGCATTGTCGAAGGTCAGCCCCTCGGACTGCAGTGATTGCAGCACGGGCATGTGGGGTTTGATACCGTCGCCATAGCCCGGGGCTGCATCCAGGCCCAGATCATCGGCAATGATGAGCAGGATATTTGGACGACTGGAGGTCGCAGGGGGGATGACAACATCGGCCAGTTGCCCTACTGGTGAGTCGCTACCGCATGCCCACAATGACGCGAGCAGCAAAAGGAAAGCGGCGTTACGTGAGGATACGGAGTCACTCAAAATTGGTTCGCATTGTCAGCTATGCGCTCTATTTCGCCCAGACCGGATTGTCCACACCGTGCAGTGGGATCGCAGCGGCACCGGTCGGCCGGGTGCCGCTGGGGCGTTCGGGGGGCGTCTCATATGACCGGTACGTGACATCCAGATGCGGCGTCTCAATCCGTGTGTGACCACGATGACGTGAGTCGAGCAGCGCCTCAAGGGCACCTCCCGTCAGCAGCGTACGTTCGGGTGGATAGGGTTCGGATCCATCCAGCATGAGTCGCTCGATGTTCAGGCATTGATACGTGAAGTGCGGATATGGATCACCGCCCATCACGTAGTATGTTGCCCTTATCTGGTCGCCACAGCGGCCCGCGAAGGACCAGCCCTGCTGGCTACCCTTGTAGCCATTGGCGAGCAACGCTGCCGCCTTGAGCCCATCGCGATACTCGAGCAGAAACAACGCCGCGTCCTCAATGCACTCCGTCTCCATACGCTGTGCTTTGCCCACCTCCATCACCTCCGCTGCGGCAGTCGCCAAGTCCCACGACCAGTCGCCCCGCTCGCGCGCCTTCCACACGTCCGCACCTTCCAGACACTGGACGGCGACGATCCCGGTCTCCCCGCCAGCACGGCGTTCCACCATACATTGCAGGGCTTCCAGCGTGTGGAACCCGTAGGCGTCCAGACCGCCGTAGCCGAGGGCGAAGGCTTCCGACATGGTTGTGTCCAGATCCAGCTCGAGAGGTGGATCACGATGACACGTGGAGACCGATGAACCCACCATCAACGGTACCTCCAGAGCTCGCGCTCGATCGTACATCCACTTCGCCTGATCCCAGCTCCAGGACATGTGTTTGTCGCTGAACACAGGCACCGATCGACCTGCCGTGGCGAAAACTCCGGCGACCTGTTCGAAGAAGTAGCGACGTGGATACAGATGTTGCTCCTTCTCGTTCCACGCATAGTCACCATGCTCGGCGATGATGATCACACCATCCACTGCCAGTTCCTGACCGCCCAGGGTCAGCGCCTGCACGATGCTTGGATACATCGGGACATCGCAACTTGCCGCCATGTCGATGCCCATGTCCTTCTCGTGCACCTGATCGAGATACATGGATACGATTTCAAGACGTGGTGTGCGCATGCCATCATCGGCAGGGATCCCCTTCAGCAGCTTCGTGAGGATGACGTCTGCGTGAGAATGGGGGTAGTAGGCTGTTACTATGGCGGCGACGCGGGGACGACTCACGGGCTTGGCTCCAAGTCGGGTGTGTGGAGACAACGAAAGGTTCCTGTCCAGCGGGGCCCAACTTCGGACAGGGAATGACCGAGGGCAACTGGTCTGGCAAGCAAGACATGAGACGCAAGGCTCGCATCCACCTGAGGTCGCAGTGGCGTGGCGCCAGTGAACTCTGCTAGTTCAAACTGAGGACCGAAGGGGAAGGTAGAGGATGATGGGCGGAAAGCGATTGCTATGTGCCGCACTGGCGGCACTGGTCCTGGTTGCCTGCGAGGATCCATACGATGCAGGTATGCAGGCCTTCGAAGAGAGAGACTGGCCGACGGCGATCTCTCGATTCGAACGGGTCGATCCATTTCACCTCTACTATCGCGACGCCCAGGATCGGATCCGGCAGAGCGTATACAATGCAGGCGTCGACGCCTTCGAGGCTGGACAATGGAGGATCTCGATCAGTTATCTAAGACGGGTCGATGAGGACGATGCCAACTACACCGGAGCCCGCGATTTGGTCGGAGCCGCCTTCTATGAGATGGCGGTGGTGTCCTTCGATCGTGGTGAATTTACGGAAGCGCTGCGGCTGAGTAACATCGTGCGAACGTCCTGCTCCCGATACGACCAGGCGCGCACACTTGCTGACAGGGCCCGACGTCTCGCGTCGGCTGAGGAAGCAGTGTCGAGTCAATAGGGGGCTGCGTCGATTCCGAAGCATGCGTCTGCAGTGGTAGACGTTATCTATCGAGTGCTGCCAACGCGCCCAGGCGGGTTGGTCGTGCGTGACGGTGGGGCTATTCTTCGCATCCTATCGTGGTTTTCATCACACGCAACCACCGAAGGTTGACTCCGTCCACATGCCCCTGTTCCGTCTTCGCCCACGCTTTCGATTCATCGCAAACTTCGCCATGGAGGACGTCACGGAGCGTCTACGCGCCGCCATGGAGGCGCCAGATGCACCTGTTGCCGGCAAGGTGCTGAGAGACTTCGCGGTGTTGCGCGTGTTGCCGGAAGCGCAACACTTCTGGTCTCCTGAACTGACGCTGCAACTGCATCCGCAAGAAGACGGTGGCACGCTGGTCCGGGGACTTTTCGGTCCCCGACCATCCGTGTGGACCGGTTTTGCCTGCTTTCACATCTTCGCCATCTTCATCAGCCTCATTGCGCTGCTTTTTGGTCTGTCACAGTGGTCGCTGGGGATCAAGCCCTTCGGACTCTGGCTCACACCGATTCCCCTGATCCTGACTCTCAGTGCCTTCGGCATTGCCCTCATCGGGCAGCGCCTCGGCGAAGACCAGATGCGCTCGCTGCGGATGTTTCTGGAGGAGGCTGTGGGATCGGGCTATTCCGGCGGGGCCTGACCTTGTTCTGAGGCAATGCGCCGATCAAGCACCCGCTGAATCACCATCCCCACCAGACGCCATCCGAGAGGGTAGCTGAGCAAGACGATCAGTGTTCCAATCGCCAGCAGAATGCAACTGAGGATCGCGGCACCGGTGTCGATGTGGACCACAGAAATGCGGTGGTCATCACCATCGACGTAGGCACCGATCGTCATGTCGCTGGGATGGGCGGTGTACACGGTCGAGCCGTGATCGTTGGTGCGGAAGGCGGCATCATATGTGGTACCGTCCACTTCGTACGTATAAGAAATGGTCGTGAAGGCGAGGTGGTTGCTTACGATCTGTCGCTGTCGATCTGTCACCTTCGCTTCGACGCGTTGCATCGCCAGCAGGGCACGGACTTGCTCACCGCGGACGCTTAGTGCGGTGAGCAGGAAGAACAAGCCGAAAGTGCGCACGCCCCATCGCCAGGGGACACCCTCACTGTGCGACACAAATGCCAGGACGCGGCGCGCACGTTCGAAGCTGGCTGCCAGAAACATGGCCGGGACCAAGACCATGAAGGCGTATCCGAGAGATACGAGATTTGACCATTTCCAAGCAGGTCGTAGCCGCCCGAACTGCGGCGTGTCCACGTCGATGTAGGCGTTGATGCTGTCACCGGGGGCGAGGTGGTCGAATCCGTCCTTGAGATCGAAGGAGCGATGGACTCCCCTGAAAACGACGTCCTTCACTTCATATCGATAGGAGACACCGATCTCGAACCGATCTCGCTGCGAATGCCACTGCTGAGTCTGCCGCTTCGACGTCGACTCGACGATACCATCGACAGGTTCCAGGAAGAGAAATTCCCACCACGGACTTTGTATCTCGAAGTGCCCATAGAAGACGACGATGGCGATGAGACAGAAGAAACGGGCGAACCAGATCAGAATCGAGTGCACGATCGGCGTCCTTTCGAGTTAACACCAAGGTAGATCTGGCCTGAAATGGCGCAATGAGTGTAGTTGTGCATCGTTCCCCGGCGACTCAAACTGCGAGTACATGAAGATGGCCACTCGTCCCAACATCCTGTTCATCGTCTCTGATCAGATGGTGGCGGAACTCACCTCCGCCTACGGTCACGCCGTGGTGCGTACGCCACACCTACAAGGTCTGGCAGAATCCGGTGTGCGTTTTGACAGCGCCTACACACCATTCCCGCTGTGTGCGCCAGGTCGGGCATGCATCATGTCAGGAAGACATGCTTCGGAGATTGGTGCGTGGGACAATAGCTCGCCCCTGGTGTGCGATCAGCCAACCTTCGCCACCTATCTGGCCGCAGCTGGCTATGACACAGCGCTTTCCGGCAAGATGCACTTCGTCGGCCCCGACCAACTGCATGGATTTCGACGCCGGTTGACGACGGATATCTATGGCTCCGATTTCGGTATCTATCCCGAATGGATCGCGATCAAGGAGGCGAAGGGGGCCAATCCAGAAGAGGTGATGGCCCAACGGCGGCGCTATAATTCCGAATCCTATATCGGTGACGGGATCAAGATCGACACGTGGCACAACGCCCTCAGCTACGACGAGGAGACCCACTTTCGCGCCGTGGAGTATCTGCGAGCACAAGGGGAGAGCAAGAGGGAGGATCCCTTTCTCCTGGTGGCCTCCTATCACCATCCGCACGAGCCATTCTGGGCGCCGCAGCACTACTGGGATCTGTATGAGGGAGCTGAGATTGATGTGGCAGAATTCCCGCCCGGCTTCGAGGAAAGCCGCTCGCAGATGGATCTCAATCTCAATGCCTATCACGGTGTGACACGCAATGATCTGCGTAACCCGGAGAGCCAGCGACGGGTGCGCCGCGGCTATTATGGCGTAACGACCTACATGGACGACAAGGTGGGAGGGCTACTCAGGACGTTAGAAGAGACGGGCCTGGCAGAAAATACGATCGTCGTCTTTGCCTCTGATCATGGCGATATGCTCTGTGAGCGTGAGATGGTACAGAAACGCTGCTTCTACGAATGGTCGTGTCGTGTGCCACTGATCATCCGTTTTCCCGATGGCTGGAAGGCGGGCACCGAAGTGCAAACACCCGTGTCGTTGCTGGATCTACTGCCGACGTTCAACGATCTGGCCGGCTGCACAGACTCCCTCGCCCACGATGGTGCTAGTCTGCTGCCCCTGTTGGAGCGTGGTGAAGACCCTGAGCGCGTGGTCTTTTCGCAAGCGCACGAAGCGGTGGGTATGCCCTGCATCATGGCTCGCCAGGGTAGCTTCAAATTCACGTACATCCACGGTTATGGTCCGCAGTTGTTTGATCTGGCAACAGACCCGAAAGAGTGGATGAATCTCATCGATGACCCCGCCCATGCGCAGATTGCGAGTCAACTTGAGGATCTCATCCTCGAGCGCTTCGATCCGGAGCAGATGGCCGATGACAATCTGGCCAGTCTCTATCGTCGACGACTGATCCGCGGTGTCATGGTCGATCACGGTCGAACCTGGTCTCATGATCCGGGCCTCGATCACCGCAAGGGCGCGATGCAGCAGTATCTGACATGATGAGTTCTATGACGAGGCGAGGCGTTTGGGCGTTCGCTGCCTTTGTCCTTGCTACTTGTGCTTCCCCTGCACTGGCGCATGTGAAGTGGTTCAGTGACTTCAGCTACGACGATGTGCCGTTGACGTTGACCCAGGTCATGTCGCCGACCTTTCTATGGCTGGCAGGTCTCAGTGCGCTGGCGATGGGGCTGCTCGTGGTGTTGGACGATCGCCTGCAGGATCTTCCCGGCTATCGAGGGATCGATCAATGGCTACGGAATCGGTCCTCCCAGTCCGGCGTGATTCTGCGAGCCGGTATGGCTGCGGTGTTGCTGCTGTCCTGGCAGGCCGATTCATTGCTGGCACCAGAACTGCATTTGCGTGCAGAGTGGCTTGGGTGGGTCGAGTTTTTCGCCGCTATGATGCTTCTGTTTGCGCGAACAATTCCAGTGGGCGGTGCGTTGGTCCTGGCACTCTATGTCGACGGTGTTGGCACCTTTGGCATTCTGCACATGCTGGACTATCTGCACTATGCCGGCGGCGGCTACTATCTGCTCGTGAGTCAGGCGGACCCTCGCTGGCGAGCAAGTGGTCTGCCAGCTCTGTACTCAACCGTCGGTTTCTCACTGTGCTGGCTGGGATTCGAGAAGCTCGTCTATCCCAAGTGGGGCCTGTATGTGCTGCAGCAGAATCCGGCTTTAAGTCTTGGACTCGACCTGGAGTTCTTCCTCACAGGCAGCGCCTTTGTCGAGATCTGTCTTGGTTACCTGCTCATCATCTGCCTTCTGCAGCGCCCGATCGCGCTGCTCGTGACCCTCGTGTTCTTTTCCACGACGATGCTCTTTGGCAAGGTCGAGGTCATCGGGCACACACAGGTGCACGCGGCATTGATCGTATTTCTGATTGAAGGCCCCGGTTCGCGCTATCGGGCACCTTACACATTCCATCGCCGCATGCCGCTGCGGGTAGCTTTTGCTGTCGTCAACTTCGTCATCCTCTTGGGGCTGGTCGGTGCCGGCTATGGTGCAGCAGCGGCCATGGAGTATTCGAAGCAGGCCTTGCAAGGCGAATCTGACCGTCGCCCCGTCATTGTTTCACCGCAACCGTCGATCGATTTTCGGATCGTGGAAGAGGGACAGATGGGACGTGTCCTTGAGCTGACGACGACGAACTTTCGCTTTTCCGCCGGTGGCGTGCACGAAGATGGTGCCGGACATGCTCATCTGTACGTCGATGGCCGCCAGGTGGGACGTCTCTATGGTCCTCTTCATGATATCGCGCGCTTGCCGGCAGGACCTCATGAGATCAATGTCACATTGAATACGAACGATCACAGGCCCTACGGCACGGGCACGGGCATCGTACAGCGCTCCAAGAAAATTATTCTCTCTGCAGGGAACAACAACGATGACGGATAAGCGATGACAGATAAACTGGCACTTCACGGTGGGCCACAGGCCAAGCCGACTCCCTACACGCTGACGAATCGCTATGGGGAGGAAGAGATCGTCGAATTACGCAAGGCACTGGAGAGTGGCAAGCTTATGGGCCCCGCGGGTATCGTCGAAGAATTCGAAGGTGAACTGGCCTCCTTCTTTGGCGTGAGACACATGGTGACCGTCACGTCAGGGACGGCGGCCCTGCACACGGCACTATGTGCCCTCGGCGTGGCCGAGGGTGACGAAGTGATTACGACACCGATGACGGATATCGGCACAGTGGCGGCGATCCTCGCTCTGCATGCGATCCCCGTCTTTGCAGATATCGATCTGGACACGCGACTGATCGATCCCGCATCGGTTAGCGAGCGTATCACAGCCAAGACCAAGTGCATCATCACGGTCCACATGTCGGGGATGCCCTGCGATATGGATGCCTTCATGGCGATCGGCGACGAGACGGGTGTGATGATTCTGGAGGATTGTGCGCAGGCACACGCCGCTACCTACAAAGGCCGCATGCTTGGGTCCATCGGCGACGCTGGTGGGTTCAGCATGAATGAGTCGAAGCAGATGACGACGGGTGACGGCGGTTTCGTCGCGACCAACGACGACGAGACAGGTCGGATTGCCAGTCTGTTTCGTGACAAGACCTACATCCGCGATGGCTCGGTGGGGCGAGGTGGTCAGCCCATTCCTTTCTTCGCCCTCAACTACCGCGCCAATGGACTCCATGCGGCCGTTGGGCGCGCACAGTTGGCAAAGCTTCCTGGCCTCGTGGCTCGACGTCGGGCGATCGCCTCTCGCTACTACGATGAGCTCGGCGATCTGGAGGGATTGAGTCTGCCAAATATTGTTGAGGGCGGCGACCCTTCCTGGTGGCCGATCGCCGCACGTTACATGGGCAAGAAAACCAGTCGAGATGATGTGGTGGATGCCTTGCGAGCTGAGGGGCTCACAATCAGTACGGGCATGTCCCCGGCAAACAACATTCTGCGGACACAGATGGTCCAGTCTAAGCGCTACTATCCGCTGACCGATGAAGTGCCCTCCTTCTGGCGCGACGTCGTCTATGACCCTGATTCCTGTCCGAATGTGGATCAGTTGCAGGATTCGGTTGTACGCCTGCCTGTGGATGAGCGGTATACGGATGAGGATGTGGATCAGACGATTGCGGGAGTGCGCAAGGTGTGGGCGGCTTTGATCGGCTAGTCTCTTCTCGTGCATCCGGTCGTCGTCTCCGGACACCACGCTTGGGCTGCGCGCGCCATCCATGGCGCTTGCCCTTCGGGCTCTTTTCTCTCGTCGAGTCGGCCCTACGCTGAGGTGCCCTGCGACGACGACCGGACGCACCCAGAGACTATCCATCAAAACCGCTGAAGAGGAGACGGCACCGAGGTGCCGCTGAGGTGCGCTCTGCGACGCGACTGCTGAGCGGTGGGAAAAGACTTTTCTGTATGGGCCGTGTGAACAGCTCTCCCGAAGGCTGACGTACCGTACGAACGCAGGTTGCGGAGTGGCCCCAAACATCTCTAAGTACATCCCTTCCACCGTAGATCACTCGCAGCACTCCCTTGAGGAAACCAGAGGTGTTCAGATGACAATCAACTGGTCTTACACGACGACGGGTTTCACTTTCAAAGGCATGTCTGCTGAGGAAATCCGGGATATCTGCCTGGCCGCGGGTCTGGCAGGGATTGAGGCAGGGCCGCCCTTGTTGGCGAATCTGAGGGGTGCCGAGATCGAGGCTTACCGGCGTGTTTTCGAGGATGCGGGTCTGAAGATAACGACCTTCCATCTGCCTTTTGGGGTGGAAGACGACATTGCTTCCTTCTATAACACACAGAGAGAGGCGGCGGTGGCCACGATCGACCACTGGATGCGCCGGGCGGCACTCGTGGGCGCCACGATCGGCATTCAGCATCCGACAACGACGGGTTATGACGTGGCCAGGGAGGGACTTGAGCGCTATCTCGGTCATATCGCCAAGAGCCTGGACGTGCTGCTGCCAGTCGCAGAATCGTTGGGCTTTACCATCGCCATTGAGAACATGGTGCCACGAGATGGTGGGCGTTTCTGCTCAGAACCAGAACATTTTGCGCAGATTATCGAGCGCTTCGCTCATCCGAGTCTTGGTTTCTGTCTCGACACGGGGCACGCTTTGATTGCGCTTGGTGACCGAGCCCCTCAAGTGCAGGATGTGATGGGTGATCGGATGGTGGCCTACCACCTGGCCGACAATGCTGGGGACAGAGACTCGCATCTGGCCCCGGGACATGGTCGCGTTGATTGGGCGACGGTGTTTCGTAAGGCCGCCAAAGCTGGTTACGATGGGACGATGTGTATAGAGACGCCGCCTTTCGCCGCAGGTCCGAAATACAGTGTCGAGGCGTGGAAGGCGATGGTGGACGACACCCAGCAACTTGCTGAGAACGCACTGAACTGATCAGGCAATCCGGAATCCCAGGAGAGCGACAGATGCGCATCACGGACGTTGAGAGCCATTCCATTCGCCCGCCCTATCACGACTTCAACGCACACACCTTGCAGCGCTATCACGGACCGCTGATTCAGAGTCGGACAGTGTATGTGTTGCACACCGACACAGGTCTGCACGGGATCGGAGAGACGGTGGGTCACGGGCATGACGAGGACATACTGCGTGAGAAGTGTGTCGGCACCGACCCTTTTGATTGGCTCAATGCCGCGGCGGATCTCGGTCTGAACATGGCGACGTATGATCTGATGGGAAAACACCTGGGCATTCCGGCGTGGAAGCTCATGGGCCCAAAGGTGCGATCTTGGATTCCTGTGGCGGCCTGGACTGTATCGCAGGAACCCAAGGCCATGGCACAGGAGGTGCGCCAGGCCGCTGCCCGTGGATACCGCTGGATGAAGTATCATGTCGACGAAGTGCAAAATGTCGTTGATCAGGCAGAGGCGATGCAGGAGGCGGCGCCACCGTGGTTCAGGGTCCACTACGACTTCAATGCCAACTCCGACTACTACACGATGCGACCCATCCTTGCCGAACTCGAGCGATTCTGGGTGTCAGGTCGTTTCGAAGATGTGGCGCGAGCGACGGACGAGGATGGATGGCGAATGATGCGGGAGCAGAGCAAGCTCCCTGTCATCATCCATCATGGCCCGGCGGAATTCATGGTCAAGGGGCTGGCAGACGGCTATATGGCGGGACATGCACCCATCGGGCAGGGACTCAAGCTTGGCGGTGTCGCCGAACTCACGGACACGCCGATCATGTATCAGCAAGCGGGGGGCACCATCAATCAGGCATTTCTCGCGCACGAAGTGGCGGTGGTCCCCATGGCGACGATTGATCACGTCAATATCTGTCACCTGTGGAAGGAAGACGTCACAACCGAATCGATGCCTGTCATCGGTGGAAGTGTGCAGGTGCCGGAGGGGCCCGGACTTGGCGTGGAGTTGGACCGTGATCGACTACAGCGCTGTCAGCAACCCATTGAGGAACCGCCACGTTCTCTGGTGCGCATCCGCCATGGCGGCGGCCCAACGATCTATTTGCGCCACGACCCGAGTCTGTCAGGGCACCAGGACGACATGCGCTACTATGAACGCCTGCATCATTTCGACGTCCCAGGGCCCACGCCGTCCTATGTGAATGAGGTGATCACTGATTTCTGGGAAGGGACCGACGAGCCGCAAGAATTCGAGCGTTTCTGGGCTGAGACCGAATCTGGACCTGTGTGGAGATAGATATTTTGCCTTTGGATGCAATCAAAGGGGAGCTTGATTCGTTGTATGGGTGAGTCTACCGCACTTCACAACGAATCCGTGAGAACTTCCATGAAAAAATTCTGCGCCCCCATTGGTCTCGCCATGGGTCTGATCCTGTTGGCACTTGCCCCTGCCACCGCGGCGGACGACCCCAGTATCCCGGCGCAGCGCAAAGCACTTGTGCAGCAAGCGATGGTGACCCACATCGATTCCAACCGCTCTGGTGATCACTATGTGATCTATGATGCTGTTGATGGAAAACTTCTGCGTCTCAAACTGAAGGAACTGCACGCCGGTGTCGTACAGAAGACGGGATTCTATGTGAGTTGTGCTGACTTCACCACGACATCTGGAGACGTCGTCGATGTCGACTTTCTTGTCGCAGGCGATGACACGGGATTTCGCGTGCTCGAAGGTGTCGTGCACAAGGTGGGCGGCACGAAGAGACCTTACCACCTTGAAGAGATGACCACGCACGATTGAGAGAGCTGATCCAGGCCGGCTATGGCTACGCCCTGTCGTTGACTCATGCGACGGGTGACGCCGAAGATCTCGTACACGAGGCCTGGCTACGGTTGGCGCGTCGTGGACAGCACGCTCCTGACAGGGCGCTGCTGTTCACGACGATTCGCCACTTGTATATCGATCTCTGGCGCCGCCAGGACCGCCACCCAACTGTGGAAATAGAGGACGAGAGCCATACGGCCATCACACAGAGTGAAGATCAGCAGCTCGACCATGTCGATCTGACCCGTGCCCTCAAGGGACTGCGTGTGGAGGAACGAGAAGCCATCTATCTGCAGGCGATACAAGGTTACAGCGCAGCAGAGGTGGCCGATTTGATGGCGATGCCCAGAGGTAGCGTTCTGAGTCTGATCCATCGGGGTAAAGCTAGGCTGCGCAAGATCCTGTGTATCCAAGAGGAAGAGACGCCTGATGGCCCATGATGAGGTACCCGCTGGTGCGGATGACCCGGCGATGGATGGGGCACTGCAACGACACTATGCGGGTGAACGACTCAGCGACGATCGCGTCGAACTGATTCTTGCAGAGGGTCGTCAAGTTGCGCCGCGTCGCTCCTGGCCCGTGTGGATGTCAGGTGTGGCGGCCATGCTGATGCTGGGATTCGGTGGTTTGCAGATGCAGGAGCGGGCAAGTTTTCGTGGCGCCGTCTTCGCAGAAGTCGCGATGAATCACCAAAAAAATCTGCAAGCTGAGGTGGTGGCGACGAGTTTTGATAAGATCTCCCAGCAGCTTGACCGGGTTGAGTTTGATCTTGAACCCCTGACGCCGATGGCAGATGCCGAACTTACAGGAGCGCGCTACTGCTCCATTCAGGGAAATCTCGCAGCACTGCTCAAATTGCAGATCAACGGACGACGGCACACGCTCTATGTGACTCCGACGACGGCAGATCTGGAGAGTCTGGCGCCGCATGCAGATGTGCACGATGGCGTCGAGATCAGGATGTGGCAGGAGGGCGAGCGGTTCTTTGCCCTGGCGGCGGAAATTGATGGATGAGATTGTGACTCAATGGCGGGGCCCCTCGTTGCACTATAGCATTGGGTCATGTCTCTAGCTCAGCAAATCCATGACAGTGGCTTCGTCATCATCCGTGAGTTGATCCCGGTTGCCGAATTGGAATCGGTGCGAGCCAGCTTCGAAGGCCTCGTCGACAAGCAACGCAAGCTCTGGCGAGGGTTGGCTGGCCCCGATGATCCCTCTGACGGACTTTGGGCGACCGGTGCACAACCGCGTCTTGGGACGTTCGATGGTCTCGTCGACGATACCGACTCGGCCCGTACCATCGAAACGATCCTCGATAAACCCTTGCAGATCAGTCAGCAAATCATGCAGGCGCCCGCCGTGGCTCCGACGCAATTCATGATGATGTGCAGTCCGCAGACGGACCATGGTCCGGCGGCGTGGCATCGGGATATCCACCCTATCGATCAGGCACCCATTGCGGCGCTACAGCAGGATCTGTTGGCCAATGGTCCCGGATATCTGCAGTGGAATCTTGCCCTCTACGACGATCGTGTTCTGTGGGTCGTTCCGGGCTCGCACGCACGTCCCAACACAGACGCCGAGAATTCCGCCTTGGCAGATGATCCCAGGCAGCCACTGCCCGGTGGGTTGCAGGTCGAATTGAATGCGGGGGATGCCGTCGTCTATTCCAATCTGATCCTGCACTGGGGATCAAGCTACAGTCCGACCCTGCGACGGACGGTGCACTTCGGGTTCCGCTCTGTCGGGGGGCAGCAATTTCCCTATGTGCTGGGCCAGCATCGTCGAGGTGAGCCCGCACCCTTTCTGTCGCCCTCTGCACAGCAGGCTTGGGCCGGGCACGGCAAGTTGTATCGGCAGGAGTGTGACTTGATCGAGAAGACGCTGAGAGCGGCGATCAATCAGGATAAGCCGGCTTTCACCGAGGGGATCGCGGCTCTCCACCCTGGCGAAAAGATGCGAATTGTCACGGTCATCCTCCTGTCGAAGCTCAGTTACAAACTGCATTTCGACGAACATCCTGAACGATCGGGCTACGGCGCTGACTTCACACAGGATGCTCAACTGCGGCCACTATTCTCCAGGAGAGACACTGAGAAGTTGTGGCAGCGCTTTGCCTGGCTGGACGACCAGCTCAAGGCACCCGATGGCGAGCAATACATACCTGGCTACCAATCCGGGCCCATGAGCTATCGTTTCGAGAGTTTGCCGGAGGGGCTGACGATAGAGACTGTGATGGACAGCTGGGCGTAGGGAAGAGATCAGTGCTTGCGGGATGGCCACTGGTCGAATATCGAGTCGCTGGCACTACGAATCGCCGTGGCAGCGCTATGAGACCTAGAGCTTCTTGTAATACGTGACATCCTGTTGCGCGATGTCGAAGCCAGCGCGCTCATAGGCTCGACGCGCCGGTGCGTGGGCGTCGTCGAGACCCGTGCCGACTTTTGCGTATGTGAGCCCTTCCTCGCGGAAACGCTCGAGGACGGCTGCGTACAGTTGCTGCCCGATTCCCTTCAAGCCACAGGTGGGATCGACTGCATTGTTGCCGATGTCGCCAAAGCCGCTGTCTGTATCGATGCGGAAGGTCACGAAGCCGACGATTTTATTCTCTATTTCACAGACGTAGATGCAATCGGGGCGGCGGTCCCAATAGGATTGAATCTGTTCACCCTTGATCACATGGCGATCAGACACCATGCGGGCAAACAGATCCTCCCCATAGGTATCGAGATACATATCGTAGATCGGCTGCCAGGCACGGTTGCCGATGTCCTTGATCGTCTCGACGTCTTCAGCACGACAGGCGCGAATCATAGTCAGTGGTTGATTAGAAAGTTCATCAGCCGTTCATCAGGCTGCGGAGATATTCGACAGCCTTTGGCACTGCTGTCGCCTCTGCTTCGACGTCCTGGCCCTCATAGACGATGGAGCACCAGCCATTGAAGTCGACACCATCGAGGATCTTGAAGATCCGCGGATAGTCGAGCCACTCCTCCACACCGCTTTCGATGCGATAGATCTTGCAGCGAACGTGCACGGCCAGTGGTGCAGTCTCTTCAATGGAGCCGTAGAAGTTGAGTGATGGATCCTCTTTGCCGCGCTGTCCCGACGCACCAGGTGACCCGACATATTGACCCGTGTCGAGAATGTGCGAGAAGTAGGGGTTATCGACTTCACCAATGATGCGTCGAACGTCCTTGCCCGTGCGGGTGACACAGCCATGATTGTGGTTGTGCAAACCGACGACGACACCCTTTTCCTCACCGTAGCTGGCAACCTCCTTCAGACAGGGAAGCATGCGCTCCAGAACGGCTTCTTCCGTATCGCCCTCCGGAATCCAGGCGGCGAAGACGCGTACGAGTGGAATACCCATGAAATGCGCGATGTCGATCCAGTGCTTGGCCGACGTCACCTGCTCATCGAGTTTTTCACCAGCGGGAACGCCGAAGTTCGAACTCACACCGATGTAGGACAGGGCGATCCCATTCTTTAGCGCGTGCATGCGAATCGAGCGCAGATATTCGGGATCTTCGGAGGCAAAGGCGCGCGTATGCAGGTCAATGCCGTCGAGGCGCATATCGCGAGCGCGACTGATGAAGCCTTCCAGGTCGAGGGTTCCTGCGGCGAATTCGTCTTTGTAGCTGAGTGACATGCAGCCAAGCTTGCGCATGAGTTGGTGTCTCTCCAGAGTCGGTCGAGGTGTAGCCGCCGTCGAGACAGCGGAGGAGCGAAGCGGCGGCAAGATAGGATGCTCAGGCGGTGCGGGCCAGTGGTGCCAATGGAAGAATCCACAGATGCGCGCATGGCTCGGATTGTATTGTTTCCAGTGGCAGCACAGGAAACTTCGCTACGACACAGAGGTAATACGACGAGGCAACCAATGAGAGTAAAGACATGAGTAGACTCGCAGGACGGGTAGCGATCGTCACAGGCGGTGCGCAGGGAATCGGCGGTGCGACGGCGAGACGACTGGCGCTGGATGGAGCGCATACGATCATCGTTGATCTCAATGAAGAGTTGGGCATACAGAATGTGGCGCGTATCGAGTCTGATGGTGGCTCGGCGCAGCTTTACCTGGGTGATGTCACGAAAGAAGAGACGGCGACAGGGATGGTTGCAGAGGCCATGTCACGACATGGTCGTCTCGACATTCTTGTGCAAAATGCATTTCCCGTAGGCGAGGGAACCTTCGGCGGGGGCGTGACGGGCATTGATCTGGAAGATTGGCGCGCCGCCATGAGCGTGCTGCTGGATGCGGTGTTTCTTGGGGCAAAACACGCGGTGCCTGCCATGCAGGAATCCGGGCCGGCGCCAGGATTCGACGCGGTTCCCTATGGTGAGTATGGATTGCACGAGGGCGCGCCACCACCAATGGAGGTGGGGCGGATCGTGAACATGTCATCGGTTCATGGCTTGCTGCAGGCTTCCGGTGTGCCTGCCTACGACGCGGGCAAAGCTGCGGTGATCGGTTTGACGCGGCAGATGGCGGTGGAATACGGCCCCACAGGCATCACGGTCAATGCCATCGCTCCCGGCCATATCATCACAGAGAAACTGCAGAAACTGTGGGAGGAGATGAGCAATCCAGCTGGCTACCGCCTGTTCGAATTGCAGTATCCCGTACGGCGTACGGGTCGTCCGGAAGACGTCGCCAATGGTGTCGCTTTTCTGTGTTCGTCTGAAGCCAGCTTCATCACGGGTGTCACGCTGCCGATCGATGGCGGGCATTCGGTGCAATTGCAGGAAAATCTCGTTGTGGAGATGAAGGACTTCATCCAGGAGAATGCTGGCCTCAAGACCCACTTCGACGAATGGGGTACCGACCTGCGCCGCCGCTAAGGGGATCATGGAGGAGCCATATGACACGTGCACCGAATCTGCTCTTTCTATTCCCTGATCAACATCGACCGGACTGGCTAAAGTGTTCGACGCCGGATCTGCCTCTGCGCACACCGCATATCGATGCACTGGCATCAAGGGGTGTACGTTTCACACAGGCTATATGTAGTTCACCTCTGTGTGCACCGTCGCGTGCGTGCGTTGCGTCCGGTCGCAACTACGATCGCTGTGGCGTGCCAGGAAATGCAGTGAACTATCCTCTGGATCAGCCCACCTACTACCAGTCGCTGCGTACTGCCGGGTATCGTGTGGCGGGCGTGGGGAAATTCGACCTGCACAAGGGGCTGGGGGATCCGGAGAACCTGTGGTGGGAGTTGGATGGGTCACGCGATTTGGACGCGTGGGGTTTCACCGAAGGAATCGACAATGAGGGCAAGTTTGATGGCAGTGGAAGCTATCGTCGTCTCGGGGAACCACGTGGCCCATATCTGGCGATGCTGAAGGAGCGCGGCCTGGCCGATGCGTATACGCAAGAGCATGCCAACGTGAAGAAAAACATGGGGGCCTATACCACCGTCCTGCCAGACGATGCGTACTGTGACAACTGGGTCGCAGAGAATGGCATGAGATTCCTGCGCGAATTTCCACAAGATCAGCCGTGGCATCTGGTGATCAACTTCACAGGCCCGCACAATCCGATGGATGTGACAGCGTCGATGCGAGAACGCTGGCAGGACGTCGACTTCCCGGGGCCCCATCGCAATGACGACCCCGATCGCGCGGGGCTTCTACGTAATCGGCAGAACTACGCTGCCATGATCGAGAATATCGATGATCACGTGGGGCGTTTCGTGGCGGCAGTTGAAGCCCGTGGTGAATTGGACAATACGATCGTTGTCTATGCTTCTGATCACGGTGAGATGCTCGGTGATCACGGTCGTTGGGGGAAGAGCACCTGGCATCAAGCCTCCACCGGTGTGCCTCTGATTGTGGCGGGACCGACTGTCGCCGGGAGCAGCCTGTGTCACGAGCCTGTGGTATTGCATGATCTGACGGCGAGTTTCCTCGACTGGGGTGGTGCTGGCCCATTGCCGCAAATGGATGGGCAATCTCTACGGCCCCTTCTGGCGGGCCAAACCCAATCGCATCGTGCCTTCGCCGTGAGCGGTCTGCAGGATTTCCGTGTGGTCTATGATGGTCGCTACAAGCTCGTCTCATTTCGAGACGGTGCGGAGTTTGTCTTCGATCGAGAGATCGATCCGTGGGAAGACGTTGATATCAGCAAGAATGAACCGGCAACCACCGCTCGTCTGCGTGCGGCATTGCACAGCGAGTTGCCTGCCTGGCCCGAATCAGCCTAAGACCTCAGCAGGGAGACTGTGCAGCCATGATGTCATCCGTGACAAGACCTGAACGCGTCACGCCGTACAAACTGCCGGACGACGGCACCTTCCCCAACAGCAGTCTGCCACTTCTGGCGTATCAATCAGCCGTTGAAGACAAGGTCGACGATCTCGCCGTTACCTTTGAACAGCTCTTTCAGGCGAATCGCTGGGGTGGTTCGTGGCGAAATGGGATTTACTCCTTCCGCCACTACCACAGCAACGTGCACGAGGTGCTGGGGATAGCCCGGGGCCAGGCGCACGTGGAATTCGGCGGGCCCCGAGGTGAAGCGTTGGAACTGACAGCGGGAGATGCTGTCGTGATTCCGGCTGGTGTGAGCCACTTCAATCTCGGCGCCAGCGCAGATCTCCTGGTGATTGGTGCCTATCCGAAGGGTGGGGTACCCGACCTATGTCGTGATTCACTCGCCGAGCGCGAGGCCGCACTGGCGCGGCTGCCGCTGGTCTCGATCCCAACGACCGATCCCGTATACGGGGCGATTGGGCCACTTACCAGGGCCTGGACTTGAGCTGGATCGGCGTTGGATCGACGTCCGGGGCAACCGAACGTGCACCCGCCCAGGGTCTGGCGGCTCCTAGCCAGGCGTTGTAATTTCAACGGCTTACGCAATGATCCCCTGGCGGGAACCACTGTCCAAATCGTTGGATGAACGGCACCTATGATCGAGCAGGATCCCTACCGTATTGCTGACCCCGATGGTCTCGAGACGCCCGCCATGGTCGTGTTCGAGGAGATGGTCGACCACAATATCGCCGCGTTGTGTGAGTTGGTCGGCGGGGCAGCGAATCTGATGGTCCACGTAAAGACCCACAAATCAGAAGCGATCGCACGAAAACAACTCGACGCAGGAATCTCCGGATTCAAATGTGCGACCTTGCGTGAGCTCGAAATGGGGCTCGAGGCGGGAGCACCGGAAGTGATTCTCGCCTATCCCATGGTGCAGCGTCGGAAAGTGGAGCGTTTTGCTACTATCAGCGCCGACCATGCTGACCAGAAGGTCTATGCCACTGTCGGTGATCAGCGGCATGTGGACATGCTCGTGCAGATTGCCGATGCCCGGCAGCAGACGCTGAGGGTGATGGTAGATCTCGATGTCGGCATGCACCGTACGGGGGCGGGCGTAGGCGATGAGGCTGCGGATCTCTACGCCGCGATCCACGCAGCGCAGCGCCTCGAGACAGGTGGGCTGCATGTCTACGATGGCCACGAACACTTTCGCGATCCAGATGCCCGTGCTGCCGCCGCGCAAAGACATGTCGATGATCTCAAGATCTTCAAGGGACAACTCGAAAGTCGGGGTATGTCCGTGCCGCGCGTCGTTGGGGGTGGGTCCTTTTCTTATGCCACCTACGCGCGAGCCGAGGGTTTTCATGGGTCTCCAGGGACCGTCATCTACTGGGACATCAATGGCACGACGCGCATGAGCGATCAGCCCTATCGCTGGGCAGCGATGGTTCTGTGCCAGGTCGTCGATCGTCATCCCGAGCAGCTGACGGTGACCACCGATTTGGGCGTCAAGGCAATTGCAGCGGATCCACCCCTCGACAATCGGGCGCGTCTGTTCGGTCATGAACAGGCGAAACTGCTATTGCAGAACGAAGAGCACGGTGTGTTCTTGTGGACGGACGCCGAATCTCTGCCGCAGGTCGGCGATTATCTGCTGGCTATCCCCGGGCATGTCTGTCCAACGACCATTCGTTTTCCTGGTAGCTATGTCATCGATGGCCAGGGCAGTGTCGTCGACTACTACCCGCATACTGCAAGGGACCGCCAGTAACGCGGCGACCGTCGTGTCGGCGCACAAGACTCCGTTTCACGTAAACTGGCTCGTTGAGCGTCTCCACACTGAGGCAGTCGCCCGCTGTGTGCAGACCCACGCCGTGGGTCGTCTTCTCGATGTCGGCTGCGGCAGCCGCCCCTTCCGCGACTTGCTACTTGCCCATACACGCGCCGCCTTTGGCGTCGAAATCGATCGTGAGCGCTACGGTCGGGTCGGCGCAGAATCAGGCGAGCGGCTTGTTGCAGAAACGGCGCCGAATGAGGATGTGCCGCAACCGGATGCCTGGGCAGATGGAATGCAACTTCCTTTCGGCGGGGGCGTTTTTGATACGGTCGTCTCCTTTCAAGTGCTCGAACATGTCCCCGAACCATCTCAGCTGATGGCTGAGATGGCCCGGGTACTGGCGCCGGGTGGCAAACTCGTATTGACGGCTCCGCACATCTGGGGAATTCATGAAGAGCCGCATGATTACTACCGATTTACCCCCTTTGGTCTGCGATATCTGGCGCAAGAGGCCGGTTTCGAGGTAGAAGAAGTGGAACCGCTGGCCGGCTACTGGGTGACTCATGCCGCTCGTTTCTGCCACTATCTGCAGCAATTCGAGAAGATCGGCTTACATCCGCTGACTCGCCCCCTCATGGCCTTGAGTCAGGTGACCTGCTTGTTGCTGGATCGCCTTCATCCCGTCTACAGCGACGCCTGGAATCATCTTCTGGTGGCACGACGAGTTCCTGACACAGGTGCTGCATGAAGACCACAGCTTGGCAGATTGAGCCCGACAATCCGCGCTGGACGGTCCTTGGGGGAATCCTCTGTGCACTCATTGTGCTCGCACCCGCCTTCCTGTCACCTTTCCACGTATTTCTGGTGGTGGGTACTGTCGTCGCTGCGGGGGCCGTGTTGTTTTCGCCTCGTCGTGCGGTGATGGCGATGGTGGTTGTCGCGACGGCGCTGCCCGTGCACATCGTGGATGCGACGCATATCCCCCTGGGACTGCGGCCCTGGGAAGTCCTCATGCTGCTGGCGGGGGGCTTCGTCCTTGTGGATATCGTCTTTCTGCGTCAGCTACGGATCGTACGCACGAGTGTCGATGGCCACGTTCTCGCCTTTGTCGGCGTCGCACTGCTGTCAGCCTTTGTTGGAGGGCTGCACGGCAACGCCGACGATGTCATCCTGCGCAACATGCGATACCCTCTCTACTACGCTGCCTTCTTTCTGGTGACACAGAGTGTTGATGCACGCAGTGTTACCGAACGCTTCAGCCTGTTGTTCATTGCTGTCGGTGCCTGTGTGAGTGCGGAATACGTGATGGAATTTCTCGGCGCCATCGATCTATCGTCGGGAAATCGCTTCGTGCGTGTCGCGCGTCGGCAGGGAATCGTGCTGCCCCTGAGTCTGTTGATGATCGTCAACTATCTCATCCATGATCGAACAAGATGGCGTGGATGGCTGCCGGCGATGTTCGTGTTCACGGGAATCGGTTTCGCCCTGACGCTGGGCCGGGGCATGTGGGCAGCATTCACCGTTGGCCTGCTGGTCAGTATCTGGCTCTGGCAGGCGGGGCAACCTGCCGCACGACGACGTTGGTGGAAGGGCGTGGTGCTCGCCGTCGGACTCGTTGGCACCCTCGGCCTGACGATGATGGTCTTCCAGCGTGTGACGGGTACCTCCATTTCGGCACATGCTATCGAGCGTTCCCGCACATTCGTCGACTACACTCGTGATGTGCAGGTCCTGTCCCGACTACTCAACTACGCAACGGCTCTGCAGGAAATCGCCAAGTATCCGGTTCTTGGCGCGGGCCAGGGGGCGGAGCTGACGTCGTATTCCTTCGACCCCGACTCGAATCGCTATGAAACGTGGCGCTCGTGGACCCTCGACAGCCTCTATCTGACGCTGTGGCTGAAGATGGGACTCGCTGGTCTGGTATTGTTTGTCTGGCTCTGCGTACGCATTGGCCGGGTCTGCCTGGTGACATTTCACGCGACGCGGGCCCCTCCCGTTCGGGCCTTTCACGCGGCTGCCCTATCGACGCTTGTGGCGATGCTCGTTCTCGGTATCAGCGATGGATCGATGGTGAATGGTCGTTTCGCCGTGGTAGCGGCGACGTTGATGGGCCTGGTCATGGTCCAGGACACAACTCTGCTCAAGAAATCTGATCCAGAGTCAATCACAGAGAGTCAATCACAGAGAGCTGACGGAGAGTAACTTGCGCACACTGATCGATATTGCTTCCAAACCATCGCGTCGCGTCGTGGGGCTCATGACGGGGACTTCGGCAGATGGTGTGGACGCCGTGCTCGTTGACATCGAGGGGTTTGGCCCGACCACGGAACTCGAGCTGCTGGCTCAGAAGACCTACCCTCTCCCCGACGAACTTCGCGCCGACCTGTTCCTGCTGTTCCAGCCAGAAGCCCGAGTCGACGATCTGTGTCGCGTAAACGTGGCTCTTGGGGCCGTGTTGGCCGACGCAGCACTGGCGGTGATAGATGAAAGTGGCGTGGAGTCTTCTTCGGTGGATCTGATCGGTAGTCATGGGCAGACGGTTCGTCACCTGCCTCAGGGATCACCGCCGTCGACCCTCCAGATCGGCGAAGCTGCCATGATCGCCCATCACACAGGCATTGCGACGATCGCTGACTTCCGACCCGCCGACATGGCAGCCGGGGGCGAAGGCGCTCCTCTGGTTCCCCTCGCAGACCTGTTACTTTTTGCTCACGAGGATCAAGGGCGGTTGATGCTCAACATCGGCGGTATCGCCAATGTCACAGCTCTGCCTGCCGGCGCTGATTCCTCTTCAGGCATTCTCGCCTTTGATCTGGGCCCGGGCAATGCGCTCATTGATGCCGCTGTCGATCATCTGAGTGGTGGCCGAGAGCGCTACGACGCAGGTGGTCGTCGCGCCGCCGGTGGTGAGGCGAACGAGGAGTGGGTGGAGCGGCTGATGAAGCATGACTTCTTCCGTCGCCCACCGCCAAAGTCGACGGGTCGCGAGGAGTTCGGCACGGAATTCCTGGCACAACTGATGATCGAGTCCGGCCTCGAAGGGGCGGACCTGTTGTCGACTCTGACTTTATTTACGGCCAGATCCATTGCTGCAGGGATCCTGCGTTTTGCTGATCCGGAGGGCAACCTGGGTGAGGTGTGGGTTTCCGGTGGTGGCGTACACAACAACCATCTGATGGCGATGCTTGAGGATGAGTTGGCGCCACGACAGGTGAGGTCTCTGGATGATCTGGGTGTACCTGCTGATGCCAAGGAGGCGGTGGCTTTCGCGGTTCTGGCGAATGAGACGCTGATGGGACGCGCGGGTAATGTGATGGCCGCAACCGGGGCGGGGGCTGGGGCGGTGCTTGGCAAGATATCGATGCCCTCGGTGTAGGGGCTTCTCGGTGGTCTCGCCCATGTCTTCGTGGGCGGGCTTGGGCCTTTGCCTTGCTGCGCAAGGCAAAGACGTGATGATCGTCGAGGGCCGACCAAGCGCCGCATCCTGCGGCTGGTCGATCGACGGCATCCTGCCGTCGACCCTTCGGGCTCTGGCTCGACGATGATCACTGCCCTAACGCCATGCCACTGCGACATGGGCGAGACCACCGAGACACATCACGAAGGTGTCTTTTGGTGAGAGTGACAGGCTGCCTCGGATAGATCACGTGAGGCATGGCCGAGACCGTGGCCACGCAACAGACAGCATTTTGGTATATGTAGCGATTGGAGTTGATTTGTGCGCTCAGGCTTGATCGGGTGAGTGCCTCGAGCTGATGTCCCTTTGGGATCGGAACTTCTGACAAGCGAGAGTCAATTATGTCTTTGGTTGTAGATACGCATGTTCATATTTGGGAGATTTCGGAGAAGTATCCTGTGGGGCCGACGGCACCGCAGTTCACTTCGAAGCCGGATGAGCCGGCGACGGCAGAGCAGTTGATCGCGGATATGGATGCGAATGGGGTGGACTGGTCCGTGATCGTGCAGACGTCGTGGTCGACCTGGGACAATGGATATATCGCGGACTCGGCGTCGAAGTATCCGGGGCGTTTGATCGGACATGGTATGCTCGATCCGCAGGACGAGGCGGGGAATGCAGAGGCGGCAAGGTATTGGATACAGGAGCGTGGATTGGTGGGTTTCCGCTTTCACCCGATGTATTACAAGGATGAGAAGGTGCTCACGACGGCGGGGAATCGGGCCATGTGGGAAGTGCTGGCCGAGCATGAGGCGGTGATTCAGTTTCATACGAGTGCGCCCTTTGCGGATCAGATCGACGAAATCGCGCAGCGGTATCCGCAGATGAAATTGCTCATTGACCACATGGGGTATCCTACGGCCATCGGTGACATCGGTTCGTGGCAACCGATCCTGGATCTGGCGCAGCGACCGAATGTGCATGTGAAGATTTCGGATGTGAAGGGTGCTGCTGAGGAGGAGTTTCCTTTTCGTGACCGTCATGTCTATGTGAAGGCTCTGGTGGATACCTTTGGCGCCGAACGTTGTCTGTGGGGAACCGGATACCCCGCCCACCATCGGGTGAAGCATGGGTGGTTGTCGCTGGAGGACGAACTGCGTCTGGTGCATGAGGGCTTTGATTTCCTCAACGATGAGCAGCGTGAGCGAATTCTAGGAGGCACAGCTGCTGAGGTCTGGGGTCTCGAGGGATAATGCCCTTCAAGCTGGCCACTACTGCGAAATACGATGAATGAAACAGGACGAATAGAGACGATATGAGCGTACAGGATTTCGAACTGATCGAGACACGCGAGCTGGACGAGTTGAATTCGACGGGGCGAGTCTATCGCCACGCCACAGGGGCGCGGATCGTGTCGATCGCCAATCCGCAGGACGAGAACAAGGTCTTCGGTGTCACTTTCCGAACGCCGCCGACGGACTCCACGGGGCTGCCACACATCCTTGAACACTCGGTGTTGTGTGGGTCACGGAAGTTTCCGGTAAAGGAGCCCTTCGTCGAGTTGTTGAAGGGGTCACTGAAGACCTTTCTCAATGCTTTCACGTATCCGGATAAGACCTGCTATCCCGTAGCGAGCCAGAGTGAGCAGGATTTCTACAACCTCGTCGATGTGTATCTCGATGCGGTCTTCCATCCGCGGCTGACGCCGGATGTGCTCAAGCAAGAAGGTTGGCACTACGAGGTCGAAGAGGATGGTACGCTGAGTTACAAGGGCGTCGTCTTCAACGAGATGAAGGGAGCCAACTCCTCACCGGAACGGGTGATGGCCGAGCACTGCCAGCAGATCCTGTTTCCCGACACGACGTATGGTGTCGATTCGGGCGGACACCCACAGGCGATTCCTGATCTGACGTGGGAACAATTCGAGGAATTTCACAAGGATTACTACCACCCGTCCAATGCGTGGATCTGGTTCTACGGCGACGATCCTGAAGATCGGCGTCTGGCGATTCTCGACGAGTATCTGTCGGGATTCGAGCCCCGCCAGATCGATTCCGCTGTGGCGCTACAGCCGCGGTGGACCCAACCGCGATCGATACAGGAGACGTATTCGGTCAGCGATCAGGATGCCGACGACGATGGCGGCAAATCCATGATTGCCGTCAACTGGCTCCTCGGCGAACCCGTCGACTACGAGACCCGTCTCGGTCTGCAGATCCTCGACTACATCCTGATTGGGACGTCCGCATCACCCATGCGCAAGGCGCTGATCGATTCGGGGCTGGGTGAAGATCTTTGCGGTGGGGGTATGGAAACCGAGTTGCGTGAGATCTTTTTCTCCGTCGGTCTCAAGGGTGTCGCCGAAGTGGACGAGGCGCGTGTCGAAGCACTCGTGATCGAAACGCTGGAGCGGCTCGCGAAGGACGGTATCGATATTGAGACGATACGGGCGTCGCTGAACACGGTGGAGTTCCGTCTGCGTGAGAACAATACCGGTTCCTATCCGCGTGGTTTGATTCTGATGCTTCGCTCGCTGGCTCGATCTCTCTACGATGAGGATCCCTTCGTGCCTCTCGGTTTCGAGAAACCATTGGCCGCTGTGAAGGCCAGGGGAGAGGACGGTTCAGGCTATTTCGAGGGGCTCATTCGCGATCATCTGCTCGGCAACTCACATCGGGCGACCGTGTTTCTGCGACCCGATGCGGAACATGATACACGAGAAGAGCAGGTGGAGACCGAGCGATTGGCCGCAGCACGGGCGACGATGTCGGAAGATGAGGTGATCCAGCTCAGAAACGACGCGCAGCGCTTGAAGGAGTTGCAGGAAGCGCCGGATCGACCGGAAGATCTGGCGAAAATCCCGCGGCTGGAGCGAGGTGATCTGGAACCGAAGATCCGGGTCGTTCCCATCGAAAAGACGACCGTCGCTGGCGCCCCTGTATGGTATCACGATCTGTTTACGAATGGCATCGTCTACCTTGACGTTGGTTTTGATCTGCGCACCGTGCCGCAGGAGCTGTTGCCCTATCTGTCTCTCTTCGGACGCTGTCTGTTCGAGATTGGTACGGAAGCCGAAGACTTCGTGCGCTTATCGCAGCGGATCGGTTCGCGCACCGGCGGTATGTGGGCGCACACACTTGTCACACCGCAGAGGCACAGTCGTGACGCCTTGGCACGGTTCCAGGTGCGTGGTCGCGCCATGCTGAATCAGATGCCCGACTTGATCGACATTCTCCGTGATGTGCTGTTGACGGTGAATCTGGACAACCGGGAGCGTTTCCTACAGATGGTCCTGGAAGAAAAAGCCGGTGAAGAAGCAGGACTCATCCCCGGTGGCCATAGTGTGGTTGGTTTGCGTCTACGCTCACAATTTGATGAGGCCGCCTGGGTCACAGAACAGATGGAGGGGGTCAGCTATCTGTTCTTCCTGCGCACTCTGGTGGACCAGATTGAAAACGACTGGGCCGGTGTGCTGGCACAGCTGCAGGCAGTGCGAGACCACATCGTGCAGCGTTCGACGATTCTGGTGAATGCGACCCTGCCCGACTCAGATCGCGCGCAACTCGAACCTCATCTTGCCAAACTGATCGAGGATCTGCCAGCAGGCGATGGGCAGCAGGCTGTGTGGACGCCAACCTATCAGTCCGGACATGAAGGTCTGACACTGCCGGCGCAGGTGAACTATGTCGGCAAGGGTGTGAATCTCTATGACACGGGTTACAAGCTACACGGTTCGGTGGGCGTTATCACGCGTACGTTGCGTAATGGTTATCTGTGGGACCGCGTGCGTGTGCAAGGTGGTGCCTATGGCGCTTTCTGCTCCTTCGATCACTTCTCCGGGCTGATCAGTTTCGGTTCGTATCGTGATCCGAATATTGCCGAGACGTTGGCTGTCTATGATGGCGCGGGAGACTTCCTGACGTCTCTCGAGTTGAATGACGACGAACTCACGAAGGGAATCATTGGCGCCATTGGCGAACTGGATTCGTATCAACTGCCGGACGCCAAAGGATACACGTCGATGGTGCGGAATCTGATCGGTGTCGACGACACGTACCGTCAGAAGATGCGCGATGAGGTGCTGTCGACGACGGCGAAAGACTTCCGGGTCTTTGGCGAGGCGCTGTCCGGTCTGGCTGCTGCCGGGCGTGTGGTTGTGCTTGGCTCGAAGGAGGGGATTGAGGCAGCGAATGCGGAGAGAGAAGAGAAGCTGGAGGTCTTGGCGGTTCTGTAGTTCGCGGGCTCTCGCCCTTGCCTGCGGCGACCGGCTTGGGCCTTTCAATGAAAAAGAAGACGGGCCCTGCTTTCGGCAGGGCCCGTCGTGGTTGTGTGCGATTCAGCCACCGCAGCTAGTTGGCGGCTTTCTTCATGGCTTGCTCGGCTTCCTGGGCCTCACCCTCCTTCTTCATAATCGTCAGGACGGAGAATGCGAGGACTGCCATCAGCACGACACCGATACTCATGAATCCGATAATCCACATGGTCCCACCTCCTTTTTGGGTGGGAGCGCCGACTCCTCCCGGACGTCGGGTGAGGGCGTGTGAATAATGGGTGAAGCCAGCGCTCTGTAGTGACTAATACCCGAGTTTTGGTACCGGTGTCAATGAGGCAGTGATGACCCACCTGCTGTCACCGAGAATGCCCACCTAGGACGCCAGTGTCTCAGCCCGAGCCATGAACCCGGGTTGGCACTGCGAGTCGAAATTCCGATTCTTTCGACCCAACCTCCCCACACCGAATCCCGGACCCCGCCTTGAACCACACACCTATGAGATCTGAGCGTCCGCGAGTCTTCTTCATCGACGATGGGCGACACGCGGCCTACCTCTACCAGTTCGAACCACCCGTCACACCAGAGGACGTCGTTTTTACCGTCGACCAGGTTGCCGGCAGTGGTTTCGACACCTTGCTGCTGTCTGTGGCCCTCGAAGGTGGTGCGGCGACCTATGACAGCCGTGTTGCGCCACTGTGGGGAGACAATGTCGAGACCTGGACGCACACGGTTTGGTATCGGGCAGGGCGCAATCTGAAGCAGATCATCGATGACGGATATGACCCGTTACAGTTGGTCATCGATCGATGTCGACTACACGGGCTGTGGTTCTTTCCCGGTAGTTGGGTGAATTTCGACGGTGGCGATCGCGAGACATCCGGTGGTCTCGGACGCAAGACGGATTTTGTCTACGATCATCCCGAGTTTCAGGTCGGCGAAGAGGAGGACCCGCGCGCTCAAGGTGTGAGTCCGACGCGTTTCAGCTTCCTGCATGAGGAAGTGCGGGAGAAACGTTTCGCTCTCTTCGAGGAGCTGCTGACGCGCTACGAGACGGATGGGGTGGACCTCGATCTTGCCGATCATGTGCCCATGTGCCGCTTCGATGAAGTCGATGAACTGGCATCTGTGCTGACGGATTGGCTGCGTCATTTGCGGCAGGTTGCCGACAAGGCGCAGGTAGAGCAAGGCAGGCGGAAACGGATCCTTGTTCGTATCCCCGGTTTGGCTCAGGCTTGGAAGACCCTGGGATATGAGGTGGATGTGTGGGTCAGGGAGGGACTGGTGGATGGTCTCATCTGTCTTTCTGGGCTGACGAATGCCACCGTCGATACGGGGCTGGATCTGGCATCCGCGAAGGAGACTACAGCGGGAACTGACTGCCTGGTACTTTCTGGTTTCGGCCAGTCTCTGGCGCGGCAGACGGACCACCAGGCGACACCCGAGATGGTGTGGGCGGCGGCAGCCAATGCGCACGCTCAGGCTGCCGATGGCTTCGGACTGGCCGATGCGTGCACCTTTCCTGACGGCTGGCCGTGGACACCGACCCAATACGATGCGTGGCGACGAATAGGCTCGCCCGAACTGTTGGCTACGTCAGACAAACACTACCGCGTGCAGTCGCGCGGTCCTCGTGTGCCACCTGTCTGGTTGCCTGGTGGTGATCCGCCATTGCCTCGAGCCCTCGAGGAGGGGGAGCCGCTGGAGTTCAGGCTGATGGTGGCCGATGATCTGGATCGATGGCAGGAAGCTGGGCGGGTCGAATGGGTGCGGTTGAAAGTGCGCATCACGGCGATCGAGGCGTCGTTGAATGAGGTCGAGGTAAGATTGAACAATCAGGTTCTTGGCGACGACTTGCTACTGCTGAACGACTACACGTACCGACTAACATCGAAGGGCCCCGTCAATCCATACGGGTTCGTATATGAGTTTGTGCTGCCACCCGATTGCTTTCCGCGGGAAGGTGACAATCGTGTGACCGTGATTCTGCGGCAGAGAGACCGAAAGATCTCCTTGCCCTTCGAGGTCTACGATGTGGATCTGGAGGTGCGTTATCAACAGCATGGGAACTATCAACGGAATCCGCTCGGGAGGGCAGGATGAGACTGAAAGACAAGGTTGCCATCGTCACCGGCAGTGCGCAGGGCATTGGTGAAGCGACGGTCCGCCGTTTTGCCAGCGAAGGGGCCAAGGTAGTCGTGAGCGACATCCAGGGGGACAAAGCTGCGGCTGTCGCCAGCAGCATCGTCGCCGAAGGTGGTGAAGCGATCGCTGTGACGACGGATGTAGGCGTGCGGGATCAGGTGCAGGCTCTGGTCGAGGCGACGCAAGAGCGCTACAAACGTCTTGATGTGCTTGTCAACAACGCCGGTGTCGGTCTTGTGAAGCCCGTCGATGAAGTTGGAACCGAGGACTACGATCGGGTGATTGATACCAACCTGCGTGGCATGTATCAGTGCACGAGTCTTGCCGTGCCTTTGATCAAGAAGAGTGGCGGTGGATCGATTGTGAGTATCGCCTCCGTCCATGGTGTCCAGGGAGCACGTGGCAACTCAGTCTATGCGGCCAGCAAGGGCGGGATCATTGGTGGCATGCGAGCCATGGCGGCCGATCTGGCGACTACCAAGATTCGTGTGAACACGATCAGTCCAGGAGCAATCTACATCGAGACGATGCGCGATTTCATCGCCCGGGATATCGGCGAGGATGGGGCGGATGAGTTCATGCGGCTGTTTCGCGACAAACTCCGGGATAGTTACCGCCACTATCAGCCATTGGAGCAGGTAGGCGAGACGGCGGATATCGCAAGCTGCGCGCTCTTTCTGGCCTCAGATGAGGCGACGTTCATCACGGGGCAGAACATCACGGTCGATGGCGGTATGACAACGATGATGAATGATCCTGAATCGATTGGAAGAATGGAAAAAATCCGCGATACCCATGGTGAGATGGGCCAGTGGATGCAGGCACGCAAGGCGGAGCTGGCAGGACAGAAGTAGGAATTGTCTTCAGGGCTCTAACAGTTTGACGATCTCGTCATAGCCTGCGGCCTTGGCGAGACTCAGGGCCGTTTCCTTGTCCTTGTTACGACTGGCCGCGTCGATGCCTGAGGTGACGAGGGCATGGACCAGTTGGATGTCTCCACCTTCCACGACGCTGTGCAAAGCGGTGTTGTCGCCGGCGTCGGTCGCGTGCAGATCCGCACCGGCGTCGATCGCGGCGCGTGCTACGTCGGCGGTGGCACTGAACATGAGGACTGTGCGATCCTCCTTCGTGCGTGCCGTGATGTCAGCGTCTGCGGCAAGCAGGGATTGCATCGACTCCATGTCGCCATTTTCGGCGGCACACATGAGTGGTGTGTTGCCGTCGTTGTCGGCCTCGTTCACATCTGCTCCGGCCTTGATGAGCGATTCGGTGACGCCGTGGGTGGCGGCATAGATGAGGGCTGTGCGGCCGTGCTCATCTCTGGCAGCTACAGCCGATCCGGCCTGGAGCAGGGCATCCGTCACCTCCGATGTCGATGCGAACATCAGTACACTCCGACCCATATTCAAAGCAGCATTGGGATCGCACTCGGTAGCCAGCAAGGCCTGGACGATATCGAGGTGTCCGGCGCCGGCGGCGAACATGAGAGCTGTCTTGCCGTGGCGATCGACGCCATCGACGTCTGCATTGCGCTCGATCAGGGCCTGCACGACTTCGAGTTTTCCTTTGTGGGCGGCGTGCATGAGCGCCGTGCGAGCAGCATGCATCAGAGCCGTCTTCCCCGTCTGATCGCGCGCATCGAGGTCGGCACCCGCGTCGGCCAGCATGTGGACGATCTCCTTCGACGCAGCATGCATCATCGGTGTTTTGCCGGAGTCGTCCGGAGCATTGATGTCGCATCCTGCGTTGATGAGTGCCTGGATCTGCACGACGGATCCTGACTTGGCTGCAGCGGCCAGGGCGGTGTTGCTTTCCGCGTCACGGGTTACGGCCTGATCGAAATTCTCCAGGAGCACCCGCACCCGTTCGTGGCCGGCTCCAATGGTGAGAGCAGATCTACCCAAACGGTCTGTGGCCTTGATGTTGGACCCCGCCTTGAGTAGGGCGCGTACGACATCGAGTTGTCCCTGACGAGCGGCCAACATAAGGGCTGTCGTACCTGTGGCGTCTGCTTTGGTCACATCGGCACCGGCACGCAGCAGGGACCACGTCATCTCGATCGTCCCCTTCAATGCGGCGAACATCAAGGCTGTGTGGTTGGCCTCATTCTGCGCATTTACATCAGGCGCTGCTTCCAGCAACATCTCCACGACGTCCTGATAACCCCAGCCGACGGCCATGATCAGTGCGGTGTTGCCTTCTTTGTTCCTGGCATTGATGTCGATGCCGATTTCCAGCAATAACTGCACTGCTACGAGATTGCCGCTACGAGAGGCGCGCAGCAGTGCATTCCAACCGAGACGATCCTGGGCATTGATATCCGCATCGGAGTTCAGTAACTCCCGCATGGAAGCGACATGACCGCGGCGAGCGGCGCGCAATAGGGGGGTCCACCCTGAAGCGTCGGAGCGATTGACATCGGCGCCGGCTGACACGAGGGCGGCAATCGACTGCACGTGATCGAGGCCTGCTGCCAACATCAACGGCGTGGATCCTGCCTCGTCCGTCACATCGACAGGCGTGCCCTTGCTGAGTAGAAGTTTGACATTTCGGGTGTTGCCGTTCTTCGCGGCTCGGAGCAGAGCGACGCTGTTGGAATCCTGCAACATCCTAAGTTGGGTACTCCCAGATTCGAGTTGAGGCGGCCAAATGGCAAAAAGGCGCGGCATCTCAAAGAAACCAGGAGGACCTGTGCTGGCAACTAATTGCTGGCGACATAAAGAGCGCGGCTTTTGAGCGACCTGATGGTGGCCCTACATTCGATCCGCATAATCGCCGCCACTGAAGCTGCCGAAGAGCCGAAGGTTGAGGAATCCAAGGGGGAAGAATGAGTAACGAAGGTCGAACGATTCTGGATCTGATCTATGCCGACTACGATGGCCTCGAGCTGGGGCTCGATCTCTATCTGCCGCCAGCCGCCAGTACACCCTTCCCAACCATCATGTACATCCCCGTCGGTGGCTGGAGAGCCAGCAAGCGGGTGGATATGCGTCCGCAGTTTGCTGCTCACGACTTCACACAGCATGGGTTCGCCCTGGCCGTGATCGACTGTCGCGTGACGCCCGACGTGATCGCGCCGGCAACTGTCTTCGACTGCAAGGCGGGAATTCGCTGGTTGCGTGCGCATGCCGGTGAATATGGTCTCGACGCGAACAGAATTGGCACTTGTGGCCGCTCGGCGGGAGGTCATCTGTCAGCACTCCTGGCCACCACCGGGGACAAAGCCGAACTGGAAGGCGATGGTGGCAACGCTGGATTCAGCACGGTTGTGCAAGCCGCTATCGATCAATGTGGACCAAGCGATCTGGAGCGCATGGCCGATTCCGACCTGGCGGCAAAGAATCCGGTGCTGCAAGAAGTGACTGACAATTTTGTTGGGGGAGCGACGACGGTGCATCGGGATCTGGCGCGACTCGTCAGCCCTCTACGGCATGTGTCCGCAGATTGTCCACCCATGCTGATCATACACGGAGAGATCGATCCGACGGTGCCTCTGGAGGAGAGTCTCATCTTTCACGACGCGCTGACGGCGGCGGGTGTCGATTCGACGCTGAATATCCTGCCCGGAATCGAACACGGCTGGAACTGGAATCTGACGCACGACCGCATTGTCGAGTTCTTCGAAAGAACACTGAAGGCATGACTGACAGAATCGTAGAGTGCCACACTTTCTGGTGGCTGGCGTGAAACGCGAACACATCTTCGACCACTATGAGGAGGATGCGTCCCGTTTCTGGAAACTGCAGGAGGGTGGCTACGCGACAACCATGAGTGTGCGGCCGGGTGAGAGTGTTTCCCTGCACATTTCAAACTCGCGTTCCTACTACGACGTCTCTCTCTATCGCGAGGGCGCGCGGCGGGTACTGGTGAAGGAACTACACGGATTTGAGGGTGCGTTGCATCCTGTGCCAGAATTCGGCTATCGCGATGGCTATGGTTGGCCGACGACGGTTGAATTCGAGATTCCATCCGACTGGGTCAGCGGTGTGTATGTCGCCAGTTTTCCCACCGGACAGGGCCCGCGAGAGATTCTGTTCGTCGTGCGCCCTGCCAAGCCAACGGCGCCGATCCTGCTGACGATCGAGACGAACACCTATGCCGCCTACAATCCGGTAGGTGGCAAGTGTTTCTTCCCCTACCTGTCGACAGATCGCACCCACTCGAATCTGATCAGCTTCGAACGGCCGCTGCAGCCGGATATCATGGGTGGCTTCTATATGTGGGATCAGTTTTTCACATCCTGGCTGGACGCAGAGGGCTATGAGGTTGACTACTGTATCAATGCAGATCACGACGCAGAACCGGATCTCCTCGATGACTACGACGCGCATCTACGAATCTGCCATGGCGAATACACGAGCCGCAACGAGTGCGAGCAGGCACAGCGTTTCGTCGAGGGCGGTGGTAATCTGCTCGTCTTCGCGGGGAATTCGTTCTGGCATGAGACAGAGATCCAGAACGATGGCCGACAGCTGTTCTGCGACAAGACACGCTACGAGAAGTATCCCCTTGGCACCGCTGAAGATCCCCGCACGTCTTTCCTATGTGCCATCGACAACCTGCGTCAGCGAACGATCGGCGTGCACTACACATCATCGGTGAATGGCAAGAGCAGCGTGCCCGGCGAGTATATCGCCCCCGTGACGGGGGAGTATGGATTCTACCGAGTAACGGATCCAGATCATTGGGCATTCGCAGGCACTGGGTTGGCCGAAGGCGAGGAGTTTGGCCGCAAGGATTCGATCGTCGGTGTCGAGTGTGATGGCGGCGACATCGAATTCGTCGATGGGCGGCCGCGCTTTACGGGCAGGGACGGGATCAGTCCGCACTATCAGATCCTGGCGATAGGCGACACAGAGGATGCCGACCTGAACAGTCAACTCGGGATCATCCAGGACCGCTTCTACGCAACCGTGGCGATCAACGAGACTCAGTTCAAGGGAACGATCTTCACGGCGGCGACGATCGAGTGGGCGCACGGCCTGTATCGCGACCAGGAGAATGTCGTGTCACGGATAACGCGAAATGTGTTGGATCGGCTCGGTAAACATGGCTGAGACCCAAGAGACGAGGCAAACGATCGAGCCAGCGTGTTGAAGCGCGAAAGCTGGCGATATCGAGATAGGATTTGGACTATCCGCCCGCGGTTGCGATACTGGGAGTAGTGCAAGGCGGCGATGGCCAGAGAGTCCAGGCCAGGATGCGTTCGAAAGTGAGCACGACCTATGTCAAAATACCAGCAGAAACCCGATCTCACTGAAGATGGCGAAGAGGAACTCTCGGTCATGGAGAGGTTGGCGGTCCTCTTCGTCGCTCTCGGTCAGGAGATCGCCGGGGAGACGATGAAGTTTCTCTCCGACCACGAGATCGAAGAAATCACACAGGCTGTGGCGAATCTGAACACCGTCAGTGTCGAGGTGCAGGACAAGGTTCTGCTGGAGTTCGAAGAGCATATGCTCGCCGGTGAGTGGGTCGCGCAAGGGGGCCTGGACTTCGCCCGCGGTGCCCTCGAGCGCGCTGTGGGGCCGCGCCGGGCGCAGGAGATCCTCGATCGAGTCACCAGCACAGTCTCCTCCGGCTTCTACATGCTCAAGAATGTTGCTCCCGAGCAGGTGGCACCCTTCATCTCACACGAACACCCACAGACGATCGCTTTGATCCTGTCGCAGTTGGATGCAGTGCAGGCGGCGGGGATCATGATGCAGTTGCCAGAGCGCTTGCAGTCGGATGTAGCCCATCGCATTGCGACGATGGAGAACATTACGCCCGCCGTGATCAAGGAGATCGAAGAGGCTCTGGAAGCGAGTCTCAAGGATATCCTTGGTGGCAACCAGGAGGTCGGTGGCCCTGCTGTAGCGGCGGCGATCCTCAATATGACGCGTTCGACAACGGAAAAGAACGTGCTGGATCAGATGGATGGAACGGATCCGGAGACGGCCGAGGCCGTGCGCAATCTGATGTTCACCTTCGCCGACATCGCCCGACTGACCGATCGCGAATTGCAGCTCGTGCTGGGGCAGATCGATCAGAATGATCTCGTCATCGCGTTGAAGGCGGCGGATGACGAACTGAAGACGAAGGTTCTCGGCAATATGTCCGAGCGGGTGCGAGAGCTGACTCTTGAGGAGATCGAGTTTCTCGGACCCATGCGTCTGAGCGAAGTGGAGGAAGTACAGCTGCGTATCGTGCAGCAGGTCCGTCAGCTGGAGGAGCAGGGCCAGGTGACGATCGTCAAGGGAGATGACGCGGACGCGTTTGTGTAGCCGGAGACGACGTCAGTGGGCAAGGGCGTCCATGGCTTGCTCAACGAATCCGGCATGCGTTTTGAGCATATAATCTGCGGTAATGTCTGGTCGTTCGAGGGGCGTATACGCCGCGGCCCACACCTCTATGTTCGATGCCGGTCTTAGCGCACTGCGCAGATCCCATGCCGGCAGCAAGGTCGTGTCGATCGGTCGCAGGGCCAGGTACCGTTCGGTGAAATCCTCCATCGCCTGGCGACCAAAGACCCACCACAGGTCGAGACGGCTGATCGCCAGATCCAGCAGCGGATCGTTGATCTCCGGTTCCTCCCAGTCGATGACTGCCACGAGCACGCCCCCGCGCCACAGTATGTTGCCTGGCCAGTAGTCGCCGTGCAGCAGGACCTGATCGTTCACCGACTGCCAGTCACTTGCAGCCAGGACCTTCCAGATCCTCTCCACTTGATACACCGGGTCAGCCTGGGGTGGCGTTTCGTCGCGAAATCTTTCGAAGCTGCGGGTTCTTTTGACAGGAACGGCCAGGTCCGGCACATGGGTGTCGAAACTGTGGATCTGTGACAGTCGGCGTGCGAACTGATCGAGGTAATCGGACAGGTCCTGCGGATTGAGATCAGGCGCGCCATCGACGAATTCGATCACAAATCCCGGTCGGCCGAAGTTGCGATCCGTTTCGTCGCAGAACACGGGCGCCTGCACAGGCAGACCACCGCGATGTAGAGCGCCTAGACGGCTGTATTCATCGCGCACGCAATCTGGAATGTTGCTGAGAGACCAATCGTTCGGCTGACGCAGGATGTAGGTGCGCGTCTCGCCATCGTGGGTAAAGGAGAACGCCGTCATGGCGGAAGAGATCCCACCGTTCAGCTGCCAAATTCGAAACAGTGAGCTGCCCGGGTGGAAGGCGGCGAGCCATGTCTCGATGTGGGACTGGAGAGCTGCAGTTGTTATTTGATTTGCCATGATGCAAAGACAGGGAAGATGACGAATCGTGGCAAGCCGAGGTTGCCCTCGGTACCTTCCCCCGCCTATCATGACGCTATGAACAATCTTGGGTCGGTTCCCTCCATGCAGAGTCGCTGGGAGTCCTTGTGAGCACGATTCTGGTAGTAGATGATGAAGAAAGCGTGCTGCGCCTGTTCGGCACATTCTTCGAGAGTCGTGGCTATCAGACTCGTGTTGCCCACAATGGGCTCGAAGCGCTGACGATCGTGAAGAGCGAACCTTTAGGGGCCGTCTTCCTTGATCTGAAGATGCCGGAGATGGATGGTGTAGAGGCTCTGCGTCTCATCAGAGAAATCGACCCGGACCTACCCGTCGTGGTCGTGTCAGGCTTCGCAACGGAGGATCTGGCGCGCAAGGTGTTGAAAGCGGGTGCTTTTGATTTTGTTGCAAAACCTGTGGTGCTGTCGCACTTGGGGAAGATCGTCGAGCAACTGGAAGAGGTTCGTGCGGCGAGATCGGATGAGTCGTAATGCAGGCCGCGCTACTCTCCGAGGCGGAATAGTCGACCGTCGCCGCTCGCAAGTTGCACCGTGATTTCACCGGTACTCGGCGAGTAACCAGCAGCCATCATCTGTGTGCCCGTCTGCTTTGACACCTCCTGCAGATGGCTGGGCGCACTACGCAGCGTCACCAGCAGCGTCACGGCGTCGATGAAGTCTTTGTTCACGACCATCAGATACCTGGCGCCACTCTCCGACTCAAACTCGCCGACAAGCCCCAAGCCGCCCTCCACTGACTGCACCAGCTGCGCTTCGTCCGCTCGCTTGCTTACATCCAGGACGGCTTGTGTCGGCTTGTGTCTCGCAAGGGTAACGACTATCGGCGCAAGCGACTCGTTGAACTGTCGGGTGCCTTATCAGGCATATCGCAAAGTGTGATCCTGGATGGGGAGCTCGTGTGCCTTGATGATGAAGGCCGAACCCTGTTCTACGACATGATGTTCAATCGCGCACCGGCCTATTTCTACGCTTTCGACATTATGTCGCTGGATGGTGAGGATCTGCGTGATCGACCATGCATCGAACGCAAGGCGTTGCTGCAAGACGTCGTGCAGGCGGGGCCGCAGCGACTGCTCTATGTCGATCACCTCGAAGGGGAGGGCGAGCGGCTGTTCGAGCAGATCTGTGAGCGAGACATGGAAGGAGTCGTGGCGAAACCGAAGGCGAGTCCGTATCGCGGTCTCAGGGGGAAGACGCCCTGGGTAAAAATCAAGAATCCCAATTACACGCAGGCTGAAGGCCGCGGTGATCTGTTCGCCGCGGGCGCGTGGTTCTGTATCTGGTCCTTGTTTACTTCGTCGTCTTCTCGATGTGCTCTTTCATCTTCGCTACAAGGTCGTCGTCATCCACGCAGGAATCCACCAATTTGGTGAAGGTGTCAGCCGACATCTCCGCTCCATCCAGGAAGCGCTGGTCCGCTCCTCACGGATAGACGTAGGCGCCGAGCCTACCTGCGGCCCGTGCACGGGCCTTGTCGGCAATGCGTGCCAACCAGGGTATGCCGCCGATGATCAGGCCACGGGCGCGGGGCTTGAAATCCAGATTATCTGATTCGCTCATCGAAATCTCTCCTCGAGTTGATGAGATTCAAATAACATCTTCCGTTCGGTTCGTTCAAGGTCCCAGATCAGGGCTCAGAACCTGTCTGTAGAGATTGACGGCTGTCTGGCGAATGGTGGCACGGCGGGTGTCGCGATCCCCGATGGACTCTATGACTTCTTCCAGCACTGGCTGCAGTTCGGGGCCGAAGGCACGCAGGTGTTCGATGAACTCGGCGTAGTTCGGTGCCTGATCGAGGCGGATGAAGATTCCCGCGAGGAGTTCAAGTTGCTCTGGATTGTCAGGCTCCTTGGCCTGCATGCGCTGCAGGTCGTCGACACGCCGGCGTACGGCATGTGGCTCAGAGGTGTGTCGATAGGCTGGATCGGGGATCAGGTCTGCCAGGCGTGCAATCTGACCACTCAGGTCATCACCAAAGCTGACGGTCGATTCACCGAGCTCGCGCGCCTGCTCCAGAAACAGACCGTGGTATTGTGGATGACGCCGCAGGTCCCGCAAGATCCGGATCAGCGTGCCGTTTTCACCTTCCTCAGGAGTATCTGGCATTAGATCTTCGGCGACCTTGATCCACGCGGCGACGTCCTGCATGGGCGTGTAGTACACAGGTGTCGTCAACATCAGCTCTTTTTCGGCACCACTCATGTAGGGCCGATTTGCCCCAATGAGCTGGAAGACGAAGGCACGTAGAAAGTGGCGCCAATCGCCGCCATCCAAATTGCCCAACTCGCGATAGTGATCGAGTAGTTCGTGAGCCGTAGCGACCATGAGTGGTGCCACGAGCTGGTCAAAGATTCCCCCGACGCCGAGGTCAGGTGGCAGGTCGCTGGAGAGGGCTTGCAGTTTCTCGCGAAAGCGGCGGACGGGATCGTAGCCGTCGAAGAGATACTCTGTGACGATTTTCTCTCCCAGGGCGCGTTCGGTGGCCACGAGTTGGGCAAAGGCCAGAATTCCGGGGGCACCAAAGTCGATCAGACTGTCGAGGATCGGCTCGGTCTTTACCTGACGCCCCACGCGGAAACGAGCGAGATCACCCAGGTCGTGGATGTAGTCCTCGATGGTAACAGGCTCGATGGGTAGTCCCATTCTTGCGGCCTGATCGGCGGCAGCGGGATGGACGATGTCACGGTCGAGTTCGAAGAAGGTGGGATAGTTGAAGGTGTGGGTGATGAGATCGACCTTCCATTCAGCCCACTTGCGTTCCGTCTCCTCATCGTAGACCTCGTCCGTCACGTCATAGGCGTCGCGCTCAAGAATCTCCCGTCCCCACTTCTTGAAGTGCCCCGCGTAGTGGCCATAGAACTCGCCGAATTCGTCCTCCTTCGGATCGAGCATTTGGCGCCCCTCGGCACGCAAGCGCTCCGAGGGATCCTTCAAGTGCTTGTTAAACTGGCGCAGGGTGTCCTTGATGAAGGAAATCCCGGGCAGGCCAACCTGATGCATGCGCACCTGCATATGGCGTACAAGTTCGAGGATGAGGATGTAATCGAGGAGGGGAAAGGCTTCCTTGATAATGACCTCGCTCAGAGCCCAGTAGTCGTATCCCTTCTTGAAGGCAGCTTCCAGCACTTTGTCTGGCATGTAGATCGTGCGCCGTGTCCGACCGGTGTGGAAGGACTGATGGGACCGTACGTCGCAGAAGGCGAGCAGGTCACGCTGCTGCACGAGGGTGACGCTGATGCCGGCGGCGAGAATCCCATCGAGGATGACTTCGGGGATCTGGCGAATGGCACCATAGAAGAACTTGACCATGTCATGGCCCGCATGAAATCGAGGCAGGGACTCATCCTCCATCTTCAGGCCCAGACGCAAGCGTGTCTGTTGACCGAAGATCACCGTCATCGATCCCATCCGCAGCGCCTCATTGACGTCGGCGTGGGTGATGCCGCCTTCACGAAGGCCGCTGTTGGGGCGCTCGTCCTGGGAGGGAAGTCCGACGATTCCGCCTTCGGATCCCTCTTCTGGCTCAAAGTCCATGTTCATATTCAATTCTGGCATCCATCCCTCCATGGTAGAGTATGCAAAAGCTGGTCCAGAATCACGCCTCTTTCAACTGATTCGCAGGCATGAAGTTAGGCGCTGTCCAGCATTCTGGACGAGATCTCTCTGAGGGGATATCGTTGACCGAATCAAGGCTCATCTCTCTGCCGCGAATTGGTCGGCCTGGCGGGCTGAGACTATTGTTGGAGGCGATCATCACATTAGTACAACGGTCATCAGACCAATACAGCGAGGAATGACATGAAGGCATTCGAAGCAGGACTCGCCGCTGGCGAGGCAGATTCATCCGGCGGCGGTGGCGGCTCTGGCGGCCCCGCCAAACCCGATCGCATGTATGTGCGCACACAGGGCTTTGGCGACAGCGATGAGGAGATGCGTTTTCTGCAGCGGTGTGGCGTGAAGCACAAAGCAGGACGTTTCCCCTTTCACGAGGGCAAGGGCTGGGATCTCGATGAGTTGAATCAGATCAGAGAGCGCCACGAATCCTTTGGCATGACTCTCGACATGAGCGCCCTGCCCATCTATGAGCAATTCCCCAGCATCATCTATCACGGCAAGAGTCCGGATCGCGATCGGGACATCGATCTGGTTTGCGAAATGATTCGCACTGCCTCGCGTGCCGGCATCGACTCTCTGCGCTACAACACGTGTGTGCTGAATATCGATCGCACAGAGGTCGAAGAAGGGCGAGGTGGCTATCGCCATACGGCTTTCCGTCTCGACAAGTTTCCGAAAGAGAAGCAGGACGAACTGACCGATGCGGGACGCGTCACTCAAGAGATGCGTTGGGAGCGCGCCGAGTATCTGCTTGAGCGCATGATTCCCGTTGCCGAAGAGTGCAAGGTGCGCATGGGCAACTCACAAGAGGATCCCGCCGTGCCGTTGAACTTCCGCGGTGTGGACAAGATCCTCAATGAATTCGAGGGCATGAAGCGCTACACCGAAACTCAGCGCAGTCCGTATCACGGCTGGAATTTCTGTGTTGGTTCCGTCGCCGAGGGCCTCGAGGACTGCGCCACAGAGATCTTTCCCATCATCGAACATTTCGGTAGTCGCGGTATGATTCATCTCGTGCACTATCGCAATCTACTCGGCGGACGTTACAGCTTTCGTGAGGCCCTGCCCGATGAAGGCGACATGGATTTCTGCAAGGTCCTGAAAACTCTCAAGGACGTTGGCTACTGCTACGGCATTGACCCGGATCACGTACCACGCACTGAGGACGATCCGCTCGGTTACTATCAGTCCTATGCCTACTGCTTCGGCTATATCAACGCGATGATCCAGGCCGTCTACGCCTGAGAAACGTGGGTTTCTTGCGAATCGAGTAGCAGGTCGAGTTTCTGATGAGGCGAGGGTCATTTGGCCCTCGCCTTTTTCTATGAAGAGTTGACCGGCATGCAGCGATTTGCTTGCATGTCGACAGGAAGGGATAGCCTCGTCCCTTGTGCGCTTCGTTCCCGAACCAGGTGAGAGCGATGGACGACACCGAAGAGAAATCAGTCCCCACAGGAGAAGTGGAGATGACCGAGTGTCCCGCGTGTGGGTGGCAGTCCTGGGATTCCTGGGCGTGCAAACTCGTGTGTCATCTGTGTGGCACGCGCTTTACCTGCGACGAGTAGCGTCTCAGTACACCATCACGCCACGGGCATCACGGATTCAGATATACCGGTGCGTAGACTTTCACGACAGAGTCCGATTCGTTGATCCTATCGGCAACGTAGATCCGGCCCCGACTATCTGTCGCGACAGAGGTGGGATTTGAGAGCCTTCCCGGGCCGAGTTCACGATCTCCCCAGCGAGTAATCTCAACGCCGTCGTTGAAGGCGCGGACACGGGGCGTATCCCGTGCGACAATCTCCCCGCTGCCCCACTCCGAGCTATTGATGTTCGCACGCTCTCCATGAGCCACGATGAGAAAACCATCCTGTGTCCAGGCGACATCGGATGGAAGTCCGTCTACATCCTGGTCCTGAAAGGCGCCAGAACCGTCCGTTTGGAAGATGAAATAGGGATCACCTCTCGCGACGAGGCCATATCGAAAACTGCCACTATCGAGCAGAAATTGGCGTACGCCCCAGGCCAGCTCGTTGCTTGCCGCTGACTGTGGCTGGCCGCCAAAGACTCCGGCACCCCACGACCCTGAAGCAGCAAATCCCCACCAGAGTGGCTTGGACACCCGCACTGAATCGAGCAGCACAGCGTCCGGCGTCAAGCGGTAGAGTGTACTGTTGGCGTTGAGAGATGCATTCTGAACGCGGCTGACGACGAGATGCTCGTCCAGGGTCACACTGATCGCCATCAAGCCGCTGCGCGTCTCGTCTGCGGGCCAGCGAAAGCGCTCAACACCGGCGGCATCAAAGGACGCTATACGACCCGCGCCATTGAAATCCCACCCCAAATCACGAATCTGGCGACCCAACAGGTACAGATTTCCGTCATGCACGACCAGGTCCGCGGCGTTGAGTGAATCCGCCAGGGCCCCTTGTGGCAGGCGCAGGCGTTCGCCAGAACTCATATCGGCGACGACGACATCTGAAAATGTCTCGTATAGCGCGTAGACACGATCCTCGGTGTCGATATGAAGAGCGGTGATGACGCCTTGTTCTGGCAGGGAGAGTGTCTCGAGGAATGGATGGTAACTGCCCGAACTCTCGTCGATCACATCACCCGAGGCGTAGTGGATGATGAGTTGGTAGGTGTAGTGTGTGTCAGGTTCGATCTGGTCATCGTGGAACAAGGTATCACTCACCGATTCGATCACACCCAGAATCAGAATACGGTTGTTGTCGGGCTCACGGCGACGCAGCTCGTAGCTCAAGAAACCCGAGGCGGCACGGGTCCACCTGATCTCGGCGGAACCGTTCCAGCTATCGAAGGCCACCGTCATCAGCGGCGATGGGAGCTGCGGCTGGACGACCAATTCATTGCTGGCGCGGGTGAGGCCGGACCGATTCACCACTTCAATCCAATAGCGTAATTCAGACCCCGTGGAGACGCTGCGATCGATGTAGGTCGTGTCCAGTCGATCTGTGAATTCGAAGAGAACGATGGAGGAGTCCGTGCCGACGACCTGCCGGACGACACGATAGGCTGCCAACTCCTCACTCCCGGCATAGACAGACCAGCGCAACGAGACGACCCCATCCTGAACTCTCGAGTCGAGCAACACAACGGGCGGCGTCAGTACCGGATCGAGGGGGTTCTCCCGCCTGGAGTCGTGGCTGCATGCCACGAGGAGAATGAGTAGGCAGAGTCGTCTCATGGGTAGAACAATAGGCAAATTGCAGGCCAATTCCGACATCTGTTACAAGGTGATTATTTACAAGGAGTTATGGTGTGTCCAATATTCCGGAAACAGACAGTAGGTGCCGTGTGACCTCCAGATGGAAAGTGAAATACAGAAGCGCGGATAAGCGTCCATTCGGCGCAGAATCCAGTTTTTCATACTCTTGCCGAACGGTGCTAAGTCCATGTCTGCAAGTTCTTTGCGGTGTCTTGCACACCTGGTACGCTGATTGCACTTACAAGAACGAGTCCGGAGATCCATCAATTTGCAAGACGGCTTTACCACAAGGTGACTTCATGAAGCGACACATCCGACGATCGATCTGCGCAGGTGCCACCTTGCTGCTGGCAACCACCGCAACAGCACAGACGTTCTTCACTGACGTGACTGAAGAAGCGGGTCTGGCGCGATTCACTGGCAAGAATATCGTCTTCGCGGACTACGATAATGATGGCTTGCAGGATATGTTGATCACCGAAGACGGTTTGAGGATTGCCGGAGTACCGAGGCGGATCCTTCTCTTCCATAATTCTGGTGATGGTCACTTTGTTGATCAGACAGACCTTATCCCAGCGGATCTCCACGTTGCCATAGGTGGCTACGGTTCGGTCTTTGGGGACTATGACAACGACGGTGATGAGGATCTGTTTCTGCCTCTGTGGCCGCACGATATCCTCTTGCGCAACGACCGTGGCGCCTTTGTGCCCGTCGAGTTAGGCGTCGACACGCTGGGCACGAATGGCGCCATCTGGTTGGATTACGACCAGGACGGGCACCTGGATCTCTATGTCGCAGATTCCATCTTCCTCAATGCTGGTAGTCCTGCCGAAGCAACTGAGGAATTCGTTCTGACGAATCGACTGCTGCATAACAATGGCGACGGCACCTTCACTGGCGACATGGACGCCGGCGCAGACTTGCAGCACAAGGTAAGGTGGGACGAGGGGGCCCCAGGACCATCTGCAGGAAGCGAAGGGGGCCCTGTCTCTGCTGACTTCAATGGTGATGGCTGGCCAGACCTCTACCTGGGGATGCACAATGACTTGAATCGGCTGTTTCTCAACGATGGCCAGGGCAGCTTTGTCAGCCACGAAATCGGCAATGCAGGCGGTGCGTTCAATGCACCTGTGGGGGACATAGACAACGACGGTGATCTGGATCTGTTCCACGCCGGCGCATCGGGGCCCGACGATGTGCATCGTTCCCTGATGATGCTGAATCTCGGTGACGGGCAGTTCATTGACGTAGCCGAGAGCGCGGGCCTCGGTCTGGCAGAGGTGGGCAGCAATGTGTCAGGGAGCGCTTTCGCAGACTTTGATAATGATGGCGATCTGGATCTGGTCATCGGTATCGCCTCGAAGGAAGGACCGCCTGTCAGTCTTCTGTTCCTGAACGACGGGTCCGGATTTTTTACTGACGTGAGCGCCTCGTCGGGGATCGTTGATCAGGGCCCGTTTGTGTCTCTGGGCGACTACGACGAGGATGGCTTCGTCGATCTTGCACTCGGCGCTCTGTTTGGCTTGAACAGTGGCCTCACCTCACTCTACCACAACAATGGCAACAGCAATCACTGGCTGCGGGTGGAACTGGTTGGCACGCAGAGCAATCGCAGCGCCATTGGCGTCCGTGTCCTTGCGATCTCCGGTGATCTACAGCAGATGCGGGAGATCACCGGCGGCTTGGGCCGAAACCAGGAGGAGGCGGTCGCCCACTTTGGTCTGCGTGAGCGGACACAGGTGGATCGGCTTGAGATTCGCTGGCCTTCGGGGCAGGTCGACGTGCTGACGGATGTCGCGGCAGACCAGAAGATTCGTGTCATCGAGGGCCAGGGCGCTGGGTGCAGGCCACGCGCACGGTGTGGGAGACACGTCCCCCTGCAACGATGGAATCCGGCACGGAGGTGTTGCTCTCAGCGACCGCTAAGCCTGCCCTCTTTGAGCCGACCGCTACAATCACCTCAGTCACCGCCGATCTGAGTAGTCTGGGTGGGCCTCAAAGTGTGCCCTTGCAGGATCTGGGAGATGGCCGTTATCAATTGGTGAGTCAGCTGACGATCTCTGGTATGAATGAGCATCGTGTTGTTGAAGTGCTCATTCTGCAGGAGACGTCTCTGGGTGAGCACTGGATCAAGCTCACCCATGATGTTGTCGTCGATGGTGCAATGACTGCGGTACTGGAAAGCCATGATCCACTTGTCCCCGAAATTTTCAGCCTCTCACAGAATTACCCCAACCCCTTCAACCCGGAAACGACGATCCGCTTTGATCTGTCCACGTCGGCAGACGCGGAGCTGAGTCTGTTCAATATGTCCGGTCAGCGCGTGGCGACGCTCCTTCGCGGTGCAAGAGAGGCGGGCAGCTACACTCTACGCTGGGATGGAACCGACGATGCGGGAAGAGCGCTCGCGTCGGGCATGTATTTCTATCGACTTACCGCCGAGGATCATGTGGAGACGCGGAAGCTGATGCTATTGCGGTGACACCACCCCGGCTCTGCTGAAGACAACGGGCCCCATCAACCATTCTCAGGGAGGAATGTGATGAATGTGCCTCGTATTGTTGGATTCGTGATGTTGATAACGACCCTCATGGTCGGCATTGGCAGCAATCTGTCTTCCATGACCGACCCGGGTTCGCTGGTTCTGGTGGTCGGGGGTATTCTCGGCATGCTGCTGCTGGGGCGGCACAATATTGGCGGGATGATCACCGCTGTGTTCTCGGACAACGCCGACGAGACCACTGTGAGACAGGCGATCGAGGGCTACAAGATGGGCCGCTACTACAGCATGGCCGCGGCAGCGGTCGCTCTGGGTATCGGTTCAATCGTCGTTTTGAAAAACCTCAACGACCCAGGATCCATCGGACCCGGTCTGGCCATCGCCTTGCTGAGTACACTGTATGCGCTGCTGCTTGGGTTTGTCCTGTTTCCCGGATTGCAGTCCGGCCTGGAGAATCGTCTCCCAGAGCCGGTGCCGGTGGACGAGCGTTTGGTGCCGGGGGCACTGCTGGCACTCGTATTCTGCACGGTCATGACCGTCGCTGTTTTTGGGGTGCTCACCGCTTCTTTCACGGCCGGCTAAGGAGGACATGATGCGTTTCATAGGACTTATTCTGGTCGTCGTTGCCATCGTTGTCGCTGCCGGTGCCCATGCGAGCGCCCTGATCGATCCCCCTTCTTTCATCATGGTGTTCATCGGTACGATCGGCGCCCTTCTTTTCGCCGGTGTCAGCATCCCCTCGATGCTGAAGGCCTTCGCCTCTGCCAATCTCGAGGAAGAGGTGAAACAACAAGCCATCCGCGGATGGAAATTCGCTGCGGGTTTCAGTCTGGCACTGGGGGCTTCAGCAACATTCATCGGCCTCGTGATCATGCTGAAAAATATGGATGACCCGGCGGCCATCGGCCCGGGCTTCGCCATTGCCAATCTGACGTCTTTCTACGCGCTCATCATCGCTTTCGCGATCAGCCTGCCGATCTATAAAAGTCTGGAGCGGAATCCGTAGGAGGACTATCGTTCTGCGACGATCGCATGGCCCAACCGACGAGGAACGGCACATGGAAACTGCGAGCGAACAACAGATGCGCACTGGCTCCCGCAGGCGCTGGTGGCTGGCAGCATTGTTGAGCTACTGGCTACCCGGTCTTGGGCAGGTCTACAATGGCCAGGCGTCGAGGGGCACTCGATTCTTTGTGGCGGCAATGGTCGCGGCGATCTTCATGGCGATCGCTCTGACACGCGAGGCGATATCTGCGTCTGCCGGACTCATCTTTCTCCTGGCCTTCATCCTCACCACCATCGCTTCCGTCGTGGAGGCAGGGCTCGCAGCGAGGCGTCAGCCGGATCCTTTCCCGTGCAGGCAGTACAATCGCTGGTATGTCTACGTTGTGGCTGCGCTGCTCTCCATGTTCGCTTTCACACCCGCACTCAAACAGTTCGTGCACACCTTCTATATACCCTCCGGGGCGATGGAGGATTCGCTTCTCATCGGTGACTACATCCTGGCGGATATGACGCCTGACAAGCCGGTTGCGGGAGAGTTGCTGATCTACGAGTCTCTCGAAGAGCCTGTCAGGATGTTGATCAAGCGCTGTGTCGCTGCTGGCGGCCAGATTGTGGAAATCCGCGACAAGGTGCTTTACGTGGACGGGTCGGTCGTGCCACTGCCACCAGATGGCAAGCACGTGGACTCCGTGGTTTATCCTGCTGATTCGCGGGAGCGCGACAACCTTGGTCCCTTGAGGGTGCCCTCAGGTCACCTCTTCATGATGGGGGACAATCGCGACCGGAGTCGCGACAGCCGCTACACCGGGCCTGCACCCCTGGCGAAGATCAAGGGCAAGGCCATCATCATCTACTGGTCGGCGACACCCACGTCTGTGCTTCAACTCAGAGGCTGGCCGAAACCTTTTGTGGAGGTGGCCAATTCCTTGTGGAACTTGCCATCCCTCTTTTCGCGCACGCGGTTTGGTCGTATTGGCATGTTGATTTGAGTGATTCGATCGGCAGATGTCAGCCACCGATCGTCGTTGTCAGGCCGAAAACCTGAGCACCTGTGGAGACATACAGGGTTGCCATGTCATCTCCTGCCAAAGAGACGGTCAAGGGGCGCACTCGATCCGTTTGCAGTGGCACGTCGGGGAAGTCGACCACGCCCAACAGGCGTCCTGCGGATGAGAAGACCTGCAGGCCCGCTCGAGACGTGACATAGAGTCGCCCTGCAACGTCGACGGTCAGTCCTTCCGGCGCCGCATCGGCTGTGCGGTGCAGATCATCCCGATCGTAGCGACCGTCACCGCGAAATAGTTCGGCAATCACTCTCTGGTTCGACAACTTGCCGGTCTGCCCGACATCGAAGGCCCACACGTTGTAGTCACCCATGGCGACTGCATATAGTGTGCGGCCATCGTGGCTCAGTGTTACCCCACGCGCCTCAGGCAAGTGTGCGACCTGTCGCGGTGTTTTCGTGCCGGCATCGACAAAGTAGACACCACTGCTGTCGCCTTCACCGGCGCTGAAGAACACGCCCCCATTGCGATCTGCTGCCATGTGCAAAGGTTGCATCGGGGTATGGGTGGAATCCACGAGGCTGCCTTCGAGTGCTGTCAGGGCGCTGAGTTCAAGATCCATCGCCTGGTCTACGTGGACAGGGCGCTGGGCGGGGATGACCTGCCGCAATTCAACCGTTCTGTCCAGCAGCGTGTGCGACCAGGAAGTGCGTGGCAAGCCAACGGTCAGCATGACGACGTGCATGCCTACGAGCGCCCATGCTGCCGCCCGAGGTCGAGCCCGCATCTGCAAGCCTATCAAGACACTGGCCGTGGCGACGAGGGTGAAGATGAGGAACACCTTTGCCGGTGCGGGAATATCCGTCGTCAGCAGTCCGAGACGAAACACCAGGATCAGGGGATAGTGAATGAGATACGTCGGGTACGACACCTGGGCGAGGCGGGCGCAGATCGTCGAGGGCTTGTTCATGTATCGATACGCGAGGCCGATAGCGGCGACGAGAAACCACAATGCCGAGATCGTCATCCACAAGGTCGCGAAGAGTCTGAAGACCACGGGCGGTACGTGATCGCCCATGATGTTGTAGGTGGAGGCGAACACACCGAGACCGACCATGGCCAGCACGAGCACGCCAAGAGCACGCCAGCCCGGTGGCTTGAGATGAGTGAACCAGCCGCGTGAATAGGCAAAGATACCGAGGGCGAAGAACACGCCATGGTTGATCCAGCTGACGGGTTGGAAGTGCACGATCCCCAGAAATAGTCCGCCCTCCAAACCGAGCAGGGCGATGGGTGTTTGCACGGCGGTCATCAACACGGCCGCTATGAGCAAGGTCATGCCGGACACGCGCTGGCCCTGTTTTGCAGCTGGCGTCTTTAAGGACGGCAGCGTGAACTTCGCACCCCAGCGCAGCCAAAGGACATGGACCAGGGTGAAGAGGAGCAGAAACTGCAGAAGCTCCGACAGGAACCAGAAGTGCATGGGGTTCAGTTGCGAATTGGTGGTGAAGACGGAGGGCACGAGGTCGAGGCTGAAACCACTGGCGAGCATGCCGGACCAGAAGTGCCAATAGCTGTCCGTCTCCAGGCCGCTGAAGGATTGGCTGTAGTAGCCGAGGAAAGGCATCAGGGGCGCGAGGAAAAAGACACACAGCAGATAAGGGATGCCGAGGCGATAGAGCTTGCCGCGCACAAAATCGCCGGAACCGCGCTTGAGCAGGGACGGCAACGCAAAGAAGCCGGCCACAAAGAACAGGACACTCATTCCGGGTAGTCCGGCGATGATGTTTCGCGCAATGCCGACGGCGCCACCGGCTTGTGACTCCATAAAGAATTCCGGCATGCCGCTGTAGCCGGCGCAGACGTGGAACAGGACTACGCGGGCGACCATGATCCAGCGAAGGTTGTCGAGAAAAGTGAGTCGGTTGGTTCCTGTGGACATGCGAGGCCTCATGGGCGTTTAAACGTTCAAGTTTAGCCGTGCTTGTCACGCCACCTTGCAAGGGTTATGCCAAGTGGGATTGACCGAGAAGCACACCTTTCGAGGCCCCATCAACTGTTCGATATCGAACGGTCGTTGTTCAGTATCGGTCGATTTGAAATCATCGGAGAATCTGTAACTCGTTGTTTTTACGCCACTTCAGGTGCGGCACGTCGATTGCAATGGGTCATGGCAAGGAGACTATCATGGATCGCGAAATCGACGTAGCAGACAAGAGAAAACAGTGGGCAAAGCGTCTGATCACGCCTCTTGGCGTCATCGTATTGCTGGCCTCCGCACTCATGTGGTTGCCGGGTTGGGTCCGTCCTTCCCTCGACCGCCAGCAGATCCGCACGGCACGCGTAGAGTGGGGTCAGGTGCAGTCGACGATTACAGCATCGGGCACGGTCGTCCCCGAATTCGAGCAGGTGATCGCCAGTCCGATCGACTCGCGTGTGATGGCCATTCGGCAACGCCCCGGCGCGCTGCTAACTGTTGGCCAGCCGATTGTTGAACTCGATCTGAGTGCATCGGAACTGGTCGTAGAGCGGCTCACGGAGGAGATCGCGCTGAAGCAGAACCAGCAGGCGCAACTGCGTCAGGGTTTGGATCGCGAACTCAACGATCTGGTGACGCGGCGCGAGATCAAGGTGCTGGAGTGGGAGAACCTGCAGGCGCGGGCTGAGCAGAATCGCCAGCTCTTCGATATGGGTGCCACGTCGAAGAATTCACTGCGTGAATCGGAACTCAGCGAGGAACGTGCTGAACTCGAGTTGCACAAGCTCGACAAGGATGTCGCCAACATCAGAGAGCGAACGCAGACGCAGATGGAAGGTCTGGCGCTCGAGATGTTGATCCTCGACAAGGAGCGTGGCGACGCGCAGCGACGACTTGATCGCGCCCGTATCCGTGCCGATCGAGATGGCGTACTCACCTGGGTTGTGCCGCGTGAAGGCGCCACAGTGCGTCAGGGTGAGGTCGTGGCCCGCATCGCCGATCTGAACGCCTTCCGCATTGACGCCACCGTCTCCGACGTACACGCCGGGGAGCTGCATCCGGGTCTGGCCGTCAGTGTGCGAATTGACGAGGGCGAACACCTGATGGGTACGATCACGCGCGTGCTGCCGGCAATCGAAGACGGCATCGTCAAGTTTGAGGCGAACCTCGAAGGCGCCGACGATGCCCGACTACGTGCCAACCTGCGCGTCGACGTCCACATCATCACGGCGCGCAAGGATCACACGCTGAGAATTCGCAAAGGTCCCTTTGTCAGCGGCGACGAGGGGGATCGCGATGTCTTCGTCATCCGCAATGATATGGCCACCAAGACGACCGCAAGTATCGGTATCTCCAGCTACGAGCACTTCGAAGTCGAGGGCGGTCTCCTCGAAGGCGATGAAATCATTATTTCGAGTATGAAAGAGTTTATCCACATGGATCACATCCAGATCCGCTGAAGGAGACAAACTGATGATCAAACTGGAAAACATCGAAAAGCTCTACCGCACGGACACGATGGAAACTGTGGCCCTGGGAAACGTGAACCTGGAAGTCGAGGACGGGGAGTTCATCTCCATCATGGGGCCTTCCGGTTCGGGCAAGAGCACGCTGCTCAACATCATGGGACTGCTGGACGTGCCTTCCGGTGGCACGGTGAGTCTCAATGGCAATCCCATCGAGTCATATCGCGATCGCCACCTGGCACGCGTCCGCAACGAGCAGTTGGGTTTCATCTTCCAGAGCTTTCACCTGATCAGCGACCTGAGTGTCGTCGACAACGTCGAGATCCCGCTGTTGTATCGATCCGGTGTGTCGGGTTCTGAACGTCGCAAGATGGCGCTGGAAGCACTGGACCGAGTGGGTCTGTCGTCGCGGGTCAAGCATTTTCCCTCGCAGTTGTCGGGTGGTCAGCAGCAGCGGGTTGCCATTGCCCGTGCCATCGTCGGCAAGCCGCGAATTCTGCTGGCGGATGAGCCGACAGGCAATCTCGACAGTGCCATGGGCGACGAGATCATGGGGATCCTGCACGAGTTGCATAGTGAGGGAACGACGATCGTCATGGTCACTCATGACGCGCGCATGGCCGAAATGACGGAGCGCATTGTGCGGGTCTTCGATGGTCAGCTCGTGGCAGCTCAGGAGGTCCAGTATGCTTAGCAACTATCTCAAGATCGCCTTCAAGGTCTTCCTGCGGCGCAAGATCTTCACCCTCATCAGTCTCTTCGCGATCAGTGCGACCCTGGTGATGCTGATGGTGGGTGTGGCCATCTCCGATCACATCTTCGGACCGGCTTATCCCGAAACTCGGGCTGACCGCACGCTGATGGTGTCGATGCTCAAGGCCAGCCATTCCGACGCAAACAGAAACAGCATGAGTCCCACCAGTTATGGTTTCCTGGATCGCTACGTGCGGAATCTGCCGCACGTCGAGAAGGTGGCGATCTCGAGCCACTCGCTGATGGCGCTGATCCAGCCGGTGATCTCCTTCCACGACGGCGCGCAGATCAAGTCGGCCCTGAAGCGCACGGATGGTGTCTTCTGGGAAATTCTCGAGGCTGAATTTCTGGAAGGGCAGCCTTACTCGATCGATGACGTCGAACACGGCCGATATGTGGCCGTCATCAACGAGGCGACGAGCCAGGCCTTCTTTGGTCAGTCGTCAGCCCTCGGTGAGACCATTGAGATCGCTGGACAGCGCTTCCGCGTTGTCGGTGTAGTCGCCAATGTTCCGGCCTTTCGTCTGGCCTCTTTCGCCGATATCTGGGTGCCAGTGACAACTGTCCCCGATCTGAAGGCATTGAACTACACAAGCATCCCCGGCGCCTATGAGGCCATGATCCTGGCTGAGAGTGTTGCCGATATTCCACGAATCAAGGAGGAATTCGCCTACGCCCTGACGCAGGTTGAGTTTCCTAACCCTGAGCGTTTCAACCAGGTCGCAGGGGGAGCAGACACGCTCTTCGAGAGTATCTCCCGATTCATGTTCAGCGATGACCTGAGCGAGAGCCATCCCCAGAGACTGTTGGCTGTGATGATTGCTTTGGTGGTCCTGTTCATGGTCCTGCCCGCCATCAGCCTGGTAAACATCAACGTGAGTCGGATTATGGAGCGGGCCTCCGAGATCGGCGTGCGCAAGTCCTTCGGTGCTGCCTCCACGACGCTCATAGGCCAGTTTGTTGTCGAAAATGTCCTGCTGTCCCTGATGGGAGGGATCATCGGCATCGGCTTCACAGAGGTCGTCCTCTACCTGCTGAGCAACAGCTATCTGATCCCCTATGCAGAGTTCCACATCAACTACCGCGTCTTCGTCTATGGGTTGCTGATGGCGATGTTTTTCGGCGTCTTCGCCGGCGTCTATCCCGCCTGGAAAATGTCCCGGCTGCACCCCGTCGAAGCCCTGAGGAGGAAATAGTCGATGATCGCTCAAATGTTCAAACTCGTGTGGAACCGTAAGCGGGCGAACCTGCTGCTGATGGGTGAATTGCTCTGTGCCTTCATGGTTGTCTTTGCTGTGGCGACGTTCGGCCTGTACTACGCCAACAATTTCCGTCGCCCTCTGGGTTTCGAGTATGAGAATGTCTGGAGTGTCTATTGTCTGCCCGATTTCAGTATGCTCGCCAAGGGTGGCAGCACCGAGCTGGGATCAGCCTATGCGAGTATTTATCGCGAGTTGCAGCAATTTGAAGAGATCGAAACGGTGGCTGGCGCCGAATCGATGGTGCCGTATTCGATGGTGAGCACCAGCATCTCGACGGCCCAGTTCGAAGACGCCGAGGTTAGGGCCTACACGGGCCGCGTGTCGGAAGGATTCTTTGATGCCCTGGGGCTCGAGCTTGTGGAAGGTCGCTGGTTTGACGATTCCGACGCAGCCCTCACCCGTGGCTCTATTGTCATCACCGAGCAACTGCGACGTGATCTGTTCGACGAGACGAATGCGGTGGGTAAGATTGTGCAGATAGGTAATCATACCAGTGTCGGAACGCCAGGCCAGACCAGTGATGAGGGACTCCGTGTCGTCGGCGTCGTGGCCGACTTCCGACGCGGTGGCGAATTTGAAGGCATCGATCCCGTGCTCTTTCACCGCCTCGAACTCGACGACGCCGAAACCCTCAACAAGTATTTTCCTTCTCACTTCCTGCTCAAGATGCGACCTGGGACACCATTGGCCTTGCAGGAGCGTCTGGCGACACGAATCCAGTCGATCACCACTGACCTGCGCCTCGAATTCAGTACTCTCGAGCAGAGCCGTAGCGCCGCCTTCAAATGGCGTCTGTTACCTCTATGGATCGGCGCCGCCATCGCTGCTCTGTTGATAGGCATGGTCGGCCTGTCGCTACTGGGCGTCATCTGGCAGAACGTCACGCAGCGTACGGCGGAGATCGGCTTACGCCGTGCCGTGGGGGGGCCTATCCTTCGCGTGCAAATGCAGTTTGTCGGCGAGTTGATGGTCATCACCAGTATCGCTGTGGTCATTGGTGCAGGACTCATCCTGCAGTTCCCACTGCTTGACCTGGTCACGTCCGTCAGCAACGGTGTTTATCTTGCCAGTCTTGGCGTCGCGGCACTTGTGATCTATCTATTGGCCATGGCGTGTGCTCTCTATCCAAGCTTGATGGCTACACGCATCGCCCCTTCTGATGCACTCCACTACGAATGAGGAGCAGAGAAAGAACCGCATGATCCTCATCGTTGATGACGACAGTTCCGTTACCGCGTCGCTGGCTCTGCTACTCAAACAGGCCGGCTACCCGACACGGTCAGCAGCCAATGCCGAGCAGGCAATGGAACGGTTACGTCACGAACGTTTCGATCTGGTCCTGCAGGATATGAACTTCTCGCGCCAGACCACCGGCGAGGAAGGTCTTGCCCTGCTGGGCCAGATCAAAGCAACCCACGCTGATCTGCCGGTGATCCTCATGACGGCGTGGGGGTCGATCGAGCTCGCTGTTCAGGGCGTGAAAGCGGGGGCGGTTGATTTTGTCACCAAGCCCTGGACCAACGAACAACTGCTGCAATCTGCGCGCACTGCCATGGGGGTGGCAGCGGCACCCAAGCAAGATCTGCAGAGCCGCGAGGAGCTGGACGAAGCGTACGATTTCTCCAATGTAATTGGCCGCGATCCCGTGCTGCTGAAAATGCTCACCCTCGTCGGTCGTATTGCGGACACGGATGCGTCGATTCTGATCACCGGCGAAAGCGGTACGGGTAAGGACGAAATCGCTGCGGCGATCTGTCGCAATAGTGCCCGCCGTGAGGGTCCGCTGGTGAAGGTCAATCTTGGTGGGATCTCATCGACACTGTTTGAGAGTGAGATGTTTGGTCACGTGAAGGGTGCCTTCACTGACGCGCGCAGTGATCGTACCGGTCGTTTCGAACTCGCCGATGGCGGGACGATCTTCCTCGATGAGATCGGCGATCTGGATCTCAGTTGCCAGGTGAAACTCCTGCGCGTCCTGCAGGACCGGACCTTTGAGATTCTCGGTTCAAGCAAGACCAAGTCTCTCGACATCCGCGTGATCTCAGCGACCAATCGTCCCCTGTCCGAACTGGTCGAGCAGGGCCAATTCCGCGAGGACCTGCTGTATCGTCTCAATCTGATCACCATTCATCTGCCACCATTGCGCGAACGTATCGACGACATCCCGCTATTGGCCGATCACTTCGCGCACAGCATTGGCACGTTGTATCGACGCAGCGATCTACAGATCACCGACGCCGCCAAGCAATGGCTGAAGAAACGTCCCTGGCCGGGAAATGTGCGTCAGTTGAAACAGTTCTTCGAACGTGCGGTGCTCATGAGCACGGAGGATGTGCTCGATGTAGCTCACTTCGAACAGGCAACCGATCTGCAGCAGCAGGAGAGTGGCTCGCAGGACTTTCCTGCGCCGGGGAGCATGACCCTCGATGAGATGGAAGAGGCGATGGTGCGCAAGTGTCTCGAACGCTTCGAGGGCAACATCACCAAGGTGGCTGAGTCCCTGGGGCTGAGCCGTGCAGCGCTGTATCGACGCCTGGAGAAATTTGGTATCGAACCATGAGCATCCAACTATGAGTTTGCGCACCAAGTTCATCGTCTACCTCGTGGTCCTGCACGCTGCCTTCGCTGCCGTCACCTGGCACTGGCTGCAGGGAGAACGCGGTTGGCTGCTGCTGGTAGAGGCCTTCTACGTGCTGTCTATGGGTGTCGGTATCGCGCTGATCCGGCGGTTCTGGATTCCCCTCGATCTGATTCGAACGGGTGCCGAGCTGATCGCAGAACGCGACTTTACGAGCAGATTTCTCGAAGTCGGTCAACCCGAGATGGATCAGCTGGTACGGGTGTACAACCGGATGATCGACCAACTCCGCGAAGAGCGGCTGCGATTGCAGGAGCAGCACTTCTTCATGGATAAGATCCTGGCAAGCGCCCCATCAGGCATTGTTACTCTCGATTTCGATGGGCGCATCGCGCTGGCCAATCCAAGTGCTGAGCGCCTGCTGGGTGCAGCCAGTGACGTTCTGGTGGGCAAGCCGCTTACAGAGATCACGTCACTGATCGCCGGAGCCCTCGCGGCGATTGATCCGGGGCAATCTCAAGTACTACCCCTGCGTGGACAGCGTCGCGTCCGTTGTCATCGCGGGCAGTTCATCGATAGAGGTTTCACGCGCGACTTCTATCTGATGGAGGAACTCACCGATGAGTTGCGGCAGTCGGAAAAGGCAGCCTACGAGAAGGTAATTCGCCTGTTGTCCCATGAGGTCAACAACTCGGTCGGTGCCGTCAACTCACTGCTGAATTCCTGCTTGGTTTATGCTGATCAACTCAAGAGTGAGGATCGCGAAGACTATGTGACGGCGATGCGCGTTGCTATCAATCGAACAGCTGATCTCAACGCATTCATGGCAGGTTTCGCCGACGTGATTCGACTCCCGGATCCGCAACTGCAGCAGGTGGATCTGCATGTTCTGTTGGAAGAGATCCAATTGCTGATGAGTGCTCAAGGATCGTCTGAGATCGATTGGGTGTGGGACGTCGTTGATGCTCCAGATCTGATCTCGATGGACAAGAATCAGATGGAGCAGGTCCTCGTCAACATTTTTAAGAATGCCCTCGAGGCCATCGGCGAGGTGGGGCGCATCGCCATCCGAATCGATCGTGCCGGAGAGGATCCACGCCTTGTGATCGAGGATACTGGATGCGGCATTGATACGATCGTGCAGCAGCAGCTCTTCACGCCCTTCTTCAGTACCAAGGCACAGGGGCAGGGTCTCGGTCTGACGATGGTGTCAGAGATTCTTACGCGCCACGGATTCGAGTTCTCCCTCGAGTCGCAGGATGGCGCGACCCAGTTCGAGATTGTCTTCCGTCCGCCTGCGCGCAAGGGGGTCGTCTGAACACCTCGCGTCACATTTCGAAGTGCGCCGAATAGTCCTGCAGCAGATCGCTGATGTCGTCTCGCGTCTTCTGTAGGTCTGCGACGTGATCGTGCTCTTTCAGCTCGGCCACCTTCGGGAAGAGGGCCACGAGCCAGATGTGCAACTGATCGTGGGCAGGCCCTGTCATCGTGCATCCCTGCACGAGTTGCCCTAACTCTTTGTCGATGTCACCTGCCAAGAGTCTGGCTTCGTCTACTGACTGCAAGTGATCTGACGCGGTGACGAGGTCGGTGATCTTTGCCGCCGACCGACGTGTGTGTTCATCGACGGGCCACTTCTCCCCGTCGTTGAGCTCAAGAGCCATGGAAGATGCATGCTCTGCATGCTGCGCGTGTTCGTCGGAATCGTGATGGTCGCAGGCCGCCAGGCCAACAACCGCTCCGAGGACGACCATCAGATAACACGCGTGTTTGGGCATTCGCTACCTCAGTCCTGTGTTGGTAAGGATGTGTCTTGATCAACGAAGGTTTCGACGTGCGGCGCAAGGTCATAGAGTTGAGGCGATGACCTCTCCCAATCCGACAACCGAAGGAGTGAACCAACATGAGCAAGGAACTCGATTTCGTGGCGGATCTACTGGGGCAGTTTCTGGCCAAGGAAGATCCAACGGATGTCGCCAAGATACTGTTACAGTTGGACACGACCCTTCCGGTGGTTCTGCACAGGCTTCCCGGCGGGATGCATGCGGACGTGGTCTTCCAGTTGTTTCAACTTCGCGACGGGCCCTTTGGTTTGCTACGCCACACAGTGCAAGATCTAGGCGGCATCGAGGTGGTCGCGAGGATTCTCAACAACTCCGGTGCAGCGAAGGAGCGGGAGATCCTCAACTATCTGGACAAGCAGGATCCGGAACTGGCCGCAGAGATCCGCAACCAGATGTTCACCTTCGAGGACATCGCCAGGATGCCTGATCAAGACATCGAACATCTCTGGGATCGCGTGGCTAGTGCAGACATGGCGCTTGCTCTTAGAGTGGTGGACGAGAAAGTCGGGCAACGGCTGCTGTCGCAGATGTCGGCCTCCTACAGGGCGCAAGTCGACGAGGCACCGGCATCCAGTGGCCCTGTGTTGAGATCTGTCGTTGAAGACGCACAGCTTCGCATCCTGCAGCAGATGCGCCTACTCGAGCAGGACGGGAAGGTCTCCATCGTTCGAGGAGATGGAGGAGTCGGTGATTACGTCCTGTAATCGGGGATCACGTCCTGTGAACTGAACTGTCGGATTCGTTCTCGTGCCTAGTCGCTGGCAACTCCGACTATGCTGTCAGATTTGTTGTCAGTTGCCCGCATATAGCGGGACACCGATCTCAAAGTGTTTCTGTACAACAAGTTACAGCGGACATCGCCTGCATAGAAGCGCCGTAACTGCCAACGAACAAGTCGTTTAGCCGTTCTTCCTCAATTACCCCAAACAGACACAAGAAAATCTTCTAACTACTTGATGCGATTGTAGTTACCGCACTCGATCCGACGCACTCAGCCAGTCTGGCATCCCCCTTGCAATAGGACGGCAACGCAGCACACCCCGTCACCAGCAAGTCGTGAGTCATGCCATGATCTGCCACCAATGCTTCGGACCAGAATCTGCGCGCCGTGCAGCCACCATCTGCTCTCTCATCTTCCTGTGCCTGTCTACGATGTCGGCGCCAGCGGCGGCCGAGACTCCTCAAATTATAGCGGCCCACGCTGCCGAACCGCCGATTCTCGACGGGGTCTTCGATGACCTGTGCTGGCTCATGGCCCCCAGGGCCAGTGGTTTCGTCGAGAGCTCTCCGGAGACCGGCGCACAACCTGCCTTCGACACCGATTTGCGCGTGGCTGTCGACGCGGATGCCCTCTATCTGGCATTCCGCGCCCACACGGGTGATCCGGATGCGCTGGTCACTTCCGTCATGCAGCGCGACGGAGCTATCCTGCGATCGGACGATTACTTCATCTTTCTCCTCGACACATTTCACGATCACCGCGATGCCTACTACTTCATGGTAAACGCTGCCGGTGTTCAGTCAGATGGTCGCCTCATCGATGAAGGTGTCACCATCGATGGCAGTTGGGATGGCACGTGGCGCGTCGCCACACGGCGTGGGCGACGATCGGTATCTGAGAAGCACTTCTGACGGGTGTTCCCTGGGTTGCGATGGAAGGCCAAACTCAGCAATCATCTCCATATAGATCGTGACAGATCCGAGAGGAGGTGGATTGTGATCGGCAAGAGACTCAGATGGAGCCGAATCGTTGCGGTGCTGTGCCTTTGGGGGGCAGTTCCAGGTAATGCCGACACTGGCCTGGTTGGCACGTGGCTGGGCGTACTGAATCTGCCGAACGGTCAGGACCTGCGGATGGGGCTGGAGGTGGTGGAGCGCACCGACGGATCATTGACAGCGGATCTGATCTCACTGGACCAGGGGGCCGATGGTGAACCCTCGACGCAGGTGCAATTCGGTGACGCCTCCATACGCATCGAGTACCGTCGGATGAGTGTGTTCCTTGAGGGCGAGTTAACCACAGATGGCCAGGTGTTCGACGCAGACTACGTTCAGGGCTCGTTTCGGGCGGATCTGCGCTTTGACCGGGTCGAGTCCTTGCCCGGTCTGGTGACTCGCTGGCAGAATCCGCAACGGCCCTATCCATATGTGGAAGAATTGGTGCGATTCGATGGAGGCGAGGCGGGCGTGTCACTTGCGGGCACGCTGACCTTGCCCGCCGGGGACACTCGCCACGCGGCGGTCGTTCTGGTGAGCGGCTCCGGACCTCAGGGCCGGGATGAGTTGATCGCCTACCATCGGCCCTTTCTCGTGCTCGCCGATCACTTGACGCGACACGGGATCGCTGTCCTGCGCTATGACGATCGTGGCGTGGGCGAATCGACGGGGAGATTCGGTGAGGCGACGACGCTTGATCTGGCGGCTGATGCCCTGGGGGCCGTGACATTTCTGCGTAACCGGACGGACATCGATCCGCAGCGCGTCTTCATTGTCGGGCACAGCGAGGGCGGGATGATTGCTCCCATGGTGGCTCGCGATCAGAGCGAGGTGGCAGGCGTCGTTCTGCTCGCCGGACCTGGCATCCCGATCATCGACCTCATGCGCCTCCAGTACAGGCTCTTCTCCCTGGCCGCAGGGGCTACCGTGCCGCAGGCGGACGCACTGGCCAGCATGTATCACGTGATTCACGAGGTGCTCAATGCCGAAACGGACCGAATAACCATCTACACCAGGATTCAGGCGCACTACGACGGCCTGAGTGATGCAGACAGGGCCCTGCTCGGGTGGAGCCGCAGTCAGCTCAACACCGTGATCGAGAGTCGCATGACGCCCTGGTGGCGGTATTTTCTGACCTTCGATCCGGTTGTGTATCTGTCCCAGATTCAAGTGCCGATCCTGGCTGTCAACGGGGATGCCGATCTCAATGTCACGGCCGCCGAGAATCTGGCCGGCATCGAGCAAGCGACGGCCATGGCCGGCAATGAGGATGTGACGTGTATCGAGTATCCTGGTCTGAATCACATGCTGAATCGGACCGAAACCGCCGCCGGCGGTGATTCGATCGCGCTCGGGGAGACGGTCAATCTGGCGGTCCTTCAGCGTATCACACGATGGATTCAGGTCCGCGCCGGGCTGGATGTGACCGCTGTCGAGTCGACGACGACGACAAGGCCGGCGAGGCTATCTCTGTCGCCGAACTATCCCAATCCCTTCAACGGCCGCACACTGATTCGATTTGAGTTACCCGAAGAAGCTTCGGCCAAGCTGGTTCTCTTCGATCTGACTGGCCAGCGTCTGAGATCTCTGGTCGAAGGGCGATTTACCGCCGGATCTCACGTAGCCATGTGGGATGGACGAGATGCAGAGGGACGAGTCGTCGCATCCGGCGTCTATCTGCTCGAGCTGCGAGCGGGTGGTCGTGTGCAGCATCAGACCCTGACGCTGCTGAAGTAGGGGCTGGGTGGGTCACGATCGGCACCCGATCTACCGCTTCAGGTCGATCAATCCACATACAAAAAGGCACCTGAGCTTGCGTAGCTCAGGTGCCTTGATACCTTCGAACTGCTGTAATGGTGGCTCCTCGCGGAATTGAACCGCGGACACGGGGATTTTCAGTCCCCTGCTCTACCAACTGAGCTAAAGAGCCACTTCTCGGTAGGCCGGTTGTTTGGCCAGGATTTCAAGCCGGGAATATCCCTCCCTCTCGAAATATTGTCAAGGATCAGCCCTATATGGCGATCACCGTCATTCCATTCAATATGCCCGAACCGATGGAAATTCCAGCCCATCTGGTCGAACAACTGCAATCCATGCCCGCTGATGCGGCCGTCTCGCGCGGTATGGAACTGCTGATGCAGATCGAGGCGGCAGACATCATGATCTACGAACGCGTCGACGCCGATGGTCATCTGCAACTGGCGGAAGCCTTCACTAAAGGCGGCACCGATACGGCTCTGTTGCACGCACTGGCTGCCGATGGTCTGCACGGAAAACCCCTGGCCGATTCAAGCGACACCCTTGCGGGGCAGGCCTTCGGACAGAAGTCTTCGCTGCTGATCATGGGACAGCACGACGACGATGGTAAGACCTCACCATTGCCTCCGGCGTTACTCACCTCTTTGCTCGGTGATGCGCAGACGGGGAATGTGGGCTTCCTTTACGTGCTGACCTTCGAGGATGGCGACCGTCCTCTCGGTGCGCTGACGCTGGCTCGCAAGGCGTCCGAAGGGCCGCTGAATCATGAGCAGCCGAATCTGACACAGGGCCTGCGTTTGGTGCTGGCAAAGATCCTCGCACAGCAGTAGGGGGCGCTGGCTTTGTGAGGCGAACGAGCCCACGGCTCAACGAGACTAACTGCGCGATCAGGCTGCCACCAAGACAGCATCTGCCAATGAAAAACGGCCCGTCCACCTGTCGGTGAGCGGGCCGTTCGTATTTCAAACCGGCTGATAGAACTGGGTGACTCGAAGGCTCTAAGCGCCGACGGTCTCCACGATTTTGTTCTCAACCATCCAGGCTTCGACTTCTTCGCCACTCACATCAGCGAGCATCTGGCCATTGATCTCGACACAAGGCGACAGAGGCTGGCCACTCTTCTGGACCATCTCGGCGTAGTTATCGGGATTGTTGATGATGTCCTTGTCCTCAAACTGGAGACCGTGCTTGCCAAAGGCCTCGCGGACGCTGTTGCTCCAACCACATACGGGCTTGAGCCAGGCGACAATCGTGGGTGCTTCAGACATCGGTAGACAACTCCTGCAGTGGGTTGATGGGTGCTTCGCTTAAATGGCTAATACCGGGTGACCTTACAGCTGTCTGGGCGAATATACCATCGGCTATGTGACTGTCAACCACCGGGTTAGGAGCGTTTTCCACGTTGACGCTTTTTGGCGTCAGCCGTACATTGGGCCAGCCTTGCGGGAGAAAGAAAATCGCTCCCTGCAAGGACCATTGAGGCTGCCCCGCCTCCGGCCTGCCCCGGCCATATACGAGAAACAACGAAATCCAAATGGCTGAAGAATCACTGTATATCGAAGGCGCTCGTCCTCTGTCTGGCGACGTCGAGGTCCAGGGGTCAAAAAATGCTGCTCTGCCCATGGTCGCCGCGGCGATTCTGGCTTCAGAGGGGCAAACGATCCTGCACCGTGTGCCACCGGTAAAAGATGTGCTCGTTGCCATGGAGTTGCTGCGGCAATTGGGCGCGACCGTCGACTTTGATGTGACGACGGGTACCGCCGTCATTGATGCGACGCAGATGACGTCCACCGAATTGCCCCCGGAGATGGCGTCGCGCATGCGTGCGTCATTGCTGTTTGTGGGCCCCCTGCTGGCGCGTTTTGGCACGGCAACTCTCGACGAGGTCGGTGGTTGCAACATCGGTGAACGCAACACAGACTATCACTATCGTGGCTTTGCGCGCATGGGGGCCATCGTCGAAGGCACATCGACCGGTGGCTACCGTCTGTATCCGCGCAATGGCGGGCTGCACGCAGCCAATATGTATTGTGATCTGCCGTCACATACGGGCACGGAGAATCTGATTATGGCTGCCAGTCTCACGGCGGGCGAGTCGGTGATCGTGAATGCCGCGTCGGATCCGGAGATCGCCGACTTCGTCGTCCTGCTGAAGAAGATGGGCGCCAAGGTAGAAGGCGTCGGCTCACGGCATGTGGTGATCACCGGTGTCGACAAGCTGCATGGGGCGGAACACACGGTCATGTATGACCGCCTCGATGCGGGTCTGTTTATGATGAGCGCCGCCATCACCCAGGGCGATGTGCGCATTCAGGGCGTGATTGCCGCCGATCTGGAGTTGTTCGAGCAGAAGCTTGAGCAGATGGGTGTCGATATCGAACATCTGGGCGACGATGTGGCACGTGTGCGTGGCCCTGAAATGCTGTCACCGATCAATGTGACGACGAATTACTATCCTGGTTTCTCGACGGATCTGCAGCCGGGCATCACGGCGCTGGCGACGGTCGCCGATGGTGACTCGTATATCCGTGAGACGGTCTTCGAGGATCGTCTGGGGCATGTGAAGTCGCTGCGCGCCTTTGGCGCCAAGTTGTCACCGGAGAAGGATCGCCTGGTAATCGTCCATGGCCCGGCGCGACTCAAGGGCGAACGTGTGAAGGCCCTGGATATCCGCGCCGGTGCTGCCTGTGTGCTGGCGGGACTCGCCGCCGAAGGCCGCACGAGTATCACCAATCTCTATCAGCTCGACCGGGGCCACACACGGCTCGTCGAGCGGTTTACGGGGCTTGGAGCCGAGATCGAACGTCTGTAGTTCAGAGCACCGACCGCAGCACCTTATGTAGCACTTAAGGTTCGAGACCGTCAGGGGACTGCAGCCATGGACTGCGATATCTTGACGGTCTCTCTGTGTACAGTAACTTGGCCGCTCTCCCTACATACTGTCTCTCATCAAACTGACACTGGTTCAAACTCTGATGAAACTGTCGCCCAACTGTGTCTACATCGCTCGTCATCCCGTGACTGGCAATGAGGCTCCCTTTGAAGAGTACCAGCAGCTGGCTCACAAGGCGCTCGATTCGCTCGATCTGGACCTGCCCTCGACGGGGGATATCTGCCTGAAGCCGAATGCGACGGTCCTCTACGAGCCGGCAAAACGAATCATCGTGCACCCCGGATTTCTGGCGGGGATGATCGAGTCTCTCACGGGGCGCGGCATCGATCCCGCCCGCCTGATCGTCGGGGATGGTCAGTCGGCTGAGAGTCCTGACAAGGGTCACACGTGGAAGCTCGCCGGCTATACCGACGCCATCGGCGACCGCGGTGCCATTCTAATGCCCTACAACAATGCGCCCGTACGTGACGTCGTCGTCGATGGCGGCGTCGTCTACGATCGTTATCCGATCTATACGGCCGTCACCGATTCATCCTTCTTTTTCAATATCCCTCTCGCGAAGTGTCACAATCTTGGTTGCACGACGCTGTCGATCAAGAATCTGATGGGAATTCTCGGTCGCCCCGAACGCCATCTGTGTTCGACACAGGAGGTGGATGAGCCGGTTGGTGCCGAAGCCCTGATGCGTCTTGGTGACAGTGGCTACAGTGTCTTTGAGGAACGTTTCTATCACAAGTTATGCGATTTGCTCGTGGCCCTTCGTTCTCTCGAGATTCCGCGACTGACCGTCGTGGATGGTCTCATCGGACGCGATGGTACGGCCTTCAACGAGGGTGACAACCACCCTCTGGGCTGGTCGCTGGTCGGTGTCGATGAAGTTTCCGTCGACACAGTGGGCACGTGGTTGATGGGGCTTGATCCACTGGAGACGCCGTATCTGCAGTTTGCCGCGGAACGCAAACTCGGCACGATTCGTATCGAAGAGATCGATGTCGTCGATATCGCCACAGGGGACAAACTCAGCGCCAGTGAACTTGAGCAGATTCGCCGATCTGAACCGCTGATACCACTGAGTCGCGCATCGAATGGTTACTATGCACGCTTTCGCGATGATGGCTCCGCCGTGCCCTGGCGGATTGACGAGGTGAATGAACAGCGTGCCAAGGATGGTCTGGAACCGGTGCCCTTCGATCTGGTTCCCAGCTCACATCTGGTTGCCGACTGAGAAGTCATGGCCGACGCCGCCAGTCTGAAAGACCTGCAATCACAAGTCGACGAATGGATTCGCGATGTTGGCGTGCGCTACTACTCCGAATTAACGAACACGGCGATTCTTGCTGAAGAGGTAGGGGAAGTGTCCCGCCTCATGGCGCGACTCTATGGTGACCAGTCTTTCAAGGCGGGGCATGAGAAGGGTCTGGCAGATGTGGCCGAAGAGCTGTCGGATGTGCTCTTCGTGGTGATCTGTCTGGCAAATCAGACGGGCATCGATCTGCAAGAGGCCTTTGACCTGGCGATGGACAAGCGCACGCAGCGCGATCGCGAGCGACACGCGTCGAATCCGAAACTGAAAGCGTAAGAAACGACGATGCCTGGGTGTATGGGAACTGGGCGTAGCGGGACCGGGCGCCGGGGAAATGCGAGCATGGGGTGGGCGCGTCCGGTGAGTGTGCGGACAAGCCTTGTACCGCGTGCCGCGCTGCGGCCATGTGCTGCTCTGACCTGTCCTCTGGTCTGGGCTGCCCTGATCTGGGTTGCCCTTGGCGCCACGGCCTGTGGCGGGGCGAGTCCACTGCAGGAGCGCGATGCGGGACCCAGTGCGGTGCCTGTGGGCCCCCTGGTTCTGTCCGTCTGGCTACCTGCCGGTTTCGACGATCAGGTTCATCTCGGCGCTGATGATCAGCAGCAGCTGATCGAGTTGGGAATCAATCAGATGCAGTGGCTGCAGCGGGCGACGGACGACGCCGGCAGTGCCGAGGCGCAGGCGATGGCGTTCGCTTCTGCCGCAGGGATGGCACTGCCCGTGTACTACGAGCCGCCTGGTTTTTCACCTTACGACAAGCTGCACAACTGGGCGGCGCGCAATCAGGCAGACGACCACTTCGACACGGATGTCACCCAACGGGCCCAAGCGCTGGTGAGCCGCTGGCGGGGGCAAACCGGTTTTGGTGGCTACCTCATTGGCCACGAAGACTACCGTGCCGCCGCCTATGACGCCCTCGGCCGCACCGTGCGGATTCTGCGTGATGTGGATTCCCTGCGACCCGCAGTGGTGGTGGGGCGTCTCGACAGCTATCCGAAGAGAGAGCGTTTCCTGGAGGCGCTCTTCGTGGAGGGGGGCGCGGCGAATGTCTTCCAACACGAGCATTATGTGTTTCGTGGCAATGCGCCGACCACCTGGGGACCAGAACTCGGTCGACGAATCGATGCCCTGGTAGATGGCTATGACGGCGTCGCACGCGATCTGCGAGATCGCTTTGGACGTTGGCACGCGATTGTGCAGGTGCAGGGCGAGGATCGTGACGGGGGCGTCTTCTATCGCAAGCCATCGGCAGCCGAGATTCGGCTACAGGCGGGGTTGGCACTGTCTCGCGGTGCATCTGGCATCGTCTATTTCCTCTACAGCTCTGGCGAAGAGGTGATTCGTCACGAGGACGGTTCGGTGCGTCAGCGGCGCATGTATCACGGCCTCGTCGATCAGGAGCGACTGCCATCGGCGCGTTATGGGGCAGTGCGCGAACTGAATGCGATGCTGCTGGCCTCAAGTGAAACGCTGGCGCCGCTGTTTTTCCGTGGTGGCTACGAAGCGACTCAGACACCTGCAGATGAACCGGTTCACAGCTCGACGCCCGATGTGGACCTCGCCTTCTTCGGCGACCGCTCCACCTCCACCCACGTGCTGGTTGTGAATCGCAATACGAGTGTTACCGTGGCCATTGAACTGACGCTGCGTGAGGGCACGAGTTGGGTTGATGCAGTCGACGGTGAGTTGCTGGCCTTCGAGAGCGACGCAGTGACACTGACGGTGGAGGCTGGTGGATTTCGTCTGCTGGCGCGGCGCCCGTGAGCTCGTCAATGGGATCAGGCCGGAGATCACCTGCCACCAGAGCTGGGGTATGTCTGCTGTCTTGTATCTGTCTGCTGTCTTGCAATGGAGCAGAAGAGTCGAACACTCCGCCGTCCCTACCGACGATCACTATCGGCTCCGGTGGTGGCGTCACGGGGATGCGCAAGGGCTGCCAGATCGACAGCGCTGGTATGGTCACCACGTTTCAGGGATTCAGTGCGGGGGCAGATTCGCTTCTGTCGAAGCGAAAGCTGACCGTCGCCGAAGGCGAGGCGTTGCGTGCCGCCATCGCTGTGCAAGGCGCACAGGACTGGCAGAGTGACGAACGTGGGAATCTTACGAGTTGGGCACAATTGACGATGGACTCTACGTCGCAGCGCTGGACCTGGTCGGGCAATTCACCGCCTGAGTCTGCACCCGAAGAATTCGTGAATTGGTTGATCGTCGCCGGAAACCTGTGCAGAGGAGAGGGGCAATGAAGGCAGAAGCTCCAAGTGGGCGAAGTCAGTTCAGCGGGCGTCTGATTCTGGGGATTCTGAGTGCAGCGCTGCTGTGGCACGGATTGCCGGTGCAGGCAGACTCACCCAGGACCAAGGCAGCGCGGAAGCTGACGCGCGGTGCGCGTCCGGCAACGCCGCGGACACTCGGTGTGGGCCGTCAGCGCCTGGCACCTGCGCTGTCGCCGGCAGGGACGCAAGCGGCTGGCCGGATTGCTACATCGGCTCCAGGGACTGCCGCCGCTCTACAGGCGACAGGTAGTGTGCAGACAGCCGGCGGGCAGAGATGGGCAGAAGTCCTGGCGCGACGACGACAGCCGGCAAGCTGGACCGTGACGTGGGCGCCGACGGCGGGTACGCCGCGCACAATCGACGGCGACGGTCGGACGGGGTCGGCGCGCGTTGTGCCGGGGGTTGAGCCACACTTGCAGGCGCTGTCCATCGTGGAAGAACACGCGGGATTCTTCAGGCTACAGCAACCCGATGCGGAGCTGGCTCACCTGCAGACCCTGGCAGATGCGCAGGGAGCGACGCATGTACGTTTCGAACGGCAAATCGACGGGGTCCCTGTGTGGGGGGAAGATCTGGTCTTTCATCTGGCGCCGACGGGACAACTGCTCAGCTACAATGGCCACTACAGTCCGAGTGATATCGCCATCGCCGAGTCGGCGAGTCTACCGCAAGCACGGGCGATCGAGGCGGCCCTCGAACATCTGACGCAGCGTGTGGGGGTAGTCAAGCCGTTGGGTGCGGCGGCACAGCGGCTGTTGGGATACGACGGCCCCGTGGCGCGCTTGCTGTATCTGCCGAGCGACGGAGACCTGCAGCTCACATGGCAGGTCGAGATCCGCCCCAATCTGCGTGATCGCTACAGATATTTCGTCGACGCGGAAACGGGTGACGTCCTCGACTGGTACAATGCGACGGCCGAGGATGGCCCCGCCGTGGCGACGGCGACGGACGTGCTGGGCGTGAGTCGCGAGATCCACACATACGAGGTCGGTGGCGACTTCATCCTGCTGGATGGATCGCGCGCCACTTTCGGCGCCGCACAGCCGGATGTGATCAATGATCCGCGGGGCGGCATTCTGACCCTCGATGCGCAGGAGCACGATCTGTCGGCAGAGAGTCAGATCTTCCATGTGGTGTCTGAAGACAACGTGTGGGATGATCCCGTCGCTGTTTCGGCGCACCATCATGCGGGTGAAGTCTTCCAATACTATCTCGACGTCCACGGCCGTGCGGGCATTGATGGCCAGGGTGGCACAATGATATCCATCGTGCATGTGACGGATGAGGGAGAACCCATGGACAATGCCTATTGGAATGGCGTGTTCATGGCCTTCGGCGATGGGGACCAGGTATTCGAGCCCTTAGCCGGCGCTCTCGATGTGGCGGCTCACGAGATGACCCATGGTGTGATTGAGCGCACGGTGAATCTCGAATATCGCGGCCAGTCGGGTGCGCTGAATGAGTCCTTCGCCGATGTCTTCGCCGCCATGGTGGATCGGGAGGACTGGCAAGTTGGTGAGGACATCACGCGCACGGCATTCTTTCCTACAGGGGCGCTGCGGGACATGGAAGACCCCGCCAATGGTGGGGGACCACAGGACTTCTTCTGGCAACCGGGTCACATGGATGAATTCTTAAGTCTACCCGACTCGATCGACAACGGTGGTGTGCACATCAACAGTGGCATCCCGAATCGTGCTTGTTTCCTGATTGCCGACGCCCTCGGCCACGACAAGACGGAGCAGATCTACTATCGCATCCTCGATGCCCGATATCTCAACATTCGCTCCAACTTCCAGGATCTGCGCTGGGCGGCGAATCGTGCCGCCACGGACCTGTTCGGTGAAGACTCCCAGGAAGTAGCTGCCGTGGAAGATGCCTTCGAGGCGGTGGGGATCGGCATCGACGGGCGCTACGAAGCCCCCGAGGGTACCGTGGCAGCCGCGGGTGAGCAGTGGTTGGTCGTCGTCAATGGCGACGGCTTCGACACGAGTTTGTATCTGGTGCGCTCAGAATTCGACTCTGAAGATGACATCCAGTTGCTGACATCGACGCAGGTGTACGCGGAGACGGGCAACTCGGTGGATGTTGCCGCAGACGGGTCCTTTGTGTTGTTCATCGACGTGGAAAACAATCTGCGCATCATCAACAGCGATGGTAGCGACGAGTCGATTCTCAGCGACACGGGGGATTGGTCGTCCATCGCTCTGTCTCCTGACGGACGACTGCTGGCAGCGACGACGGTCTTCATCGACACGACGATTTTCATGCTCGATCTGTTTGACCCGGACAACAGTCGCGAGATCAAGCTGCGCGGCGCCACGACACAGGACGGTGTCGAGACGAATGTCGTGCTCTTCGCCGACGCGATGGACTGGGATCAAGACAGTCAGGTATTGATCTACGACGCCCTCAATGTGGTGCCGACAGGAACGGGAGAGGAGATCTCCTACTGGAATGTCAATCTGCTGAATGCCGAGACCGATCGCATTCTACCTCTCTTCCCGCCCCAGCCGGAGGGGTTACACCTGGGGAATCCGGCGTTCTCGACGACGACGGCCCGCCATGTCGTGTTCGACTTCTATGACGAGGTCGACGAGAGCAACCAGATCTGGATCTACGACATTGTCTCCGGTGAGGCGGGAGCGATCGTCGAGACCGGCAGTTTCGGCTTTCCCAGCTTCTCAACAGATGATACAGAACTGGCCTTCGAGTGGTCGCCCGATGGGGTGACCCTCAATGTGGCACGCGTAGAGTTGAGCGAAGACCGACTAGCGGCGGCAGGTGATCCAGAGGACTTCCTTTTCGAGGCGCAGACGGCGAAGTGGCTCCTGCAGCCGACCGTTGTGCCGACAGCCGTGGAATCGCAGCAAGGGGATGTGCAACCGAGGGCACTGCAACTGGCGCCGAATGTGCCGAATCCCTTTAACCCTGAAACGACCATCAGCTTTGATGTGGGCCACCCAGGGCGCGTGACGGTGAGTGTCTACGATATCCGCGGTGCCCACGTGATCGATCTGACAGACGAGATGCTTGCAGCCGGTGCGTATCGCGTGCCCTGGGCGGGAATCGATGCGGCGGGTCGAGCCGTGGCGAGTGGTATCTATCTCTATCGCCTCGAATGGCGCGGCCGTGACGGACAACGGCAACAACTCACGCGTCGCATGGCGCTGATCCGATGAAGGGTAAGATGATCGAAGGACAGCAGATCGACAGCGACGTCGGTGCCGTCGCCGCTGAACCAGAGGACTCGGCACGTGTCGGGGCGCGCATCCTCGCTGAAGGTGGCAATGCCTTCGATGCCGCCGCCGCAACGTGCCTCGCCGTGCCGATGCGGTATCCGGACAAGACGGGCGTCGGTGGTTACATGATGTCTGCAGTGGTTCGCGATGGTACCAGTGGCAAGATCTGGTCTATCGACGCGAATTCGCGTGCCCCCGCGGCGGCGCACGACTCGATGTACGACATCCTGCCCAAGGGACCCGCGGGGCTCAACGAGAGCGAATACGACTGCTCTGTACGGGACAATGCCAATGTCTATGGTGCCCTCGCCGTTGGCGTGCCCGGGCAGTTGGCCGGTATCGGCACGTTGTGGGAGCGCTGGGGTAAACTGCCCTGGGCGCAGGTCGTGCAGCCCAGTCTCGACATGCTCGCCGACGGCTTTCCTTACAGCGAGCAGACGGCTGCGTCGATCCGCAACAATGAAGAGGTGATCCGGCGCTTTCCGGCGACGGCGGCGCATCTGTTGAAGGATGGTGCTGTGCCCGAGCCGGACGACGTGTGGCATCGTCCGGATATGGAGAAGACCCTGGAGCGGCTCGCAACGGCAGGTTGGCGCGATTTCTACGAGGGGCAGCTCGCACGCGCCATGACCGATCAGCTACAGGCGGCAGGCGGCATCCTCAGCGCCGACGATCTGGCCAATTATCATCCCCGTGTGACGGAGGCGTATTCTGCACGATATCGCGACACGGAGATTTTCGGCTGCATTCTGCCGAATGGGCCGCTATCGATTCTGCAGGCGCTGAATATGCTCGATCATCTGCCCGCACTCAGCGACGACGACCCCCGTTGGTGGCACCAGATGACAGAAGTGTTGAAGCTCGTCTGGCGCGATCGACTGACGTATCTAGGTGATCCAGACTACGTGGACGTACCGATTGAACGACTACTCTCCAGAGACTACGCCGCCGGACGCGCGGAGGCGCTACGACAGTTTCCAGATCGCGTCGAGTCGGATCCCTGGCCCGCAGGCAGCGGTGGACCGGAGACAAGTCACGTGTCAGCCGCCGACGCCGAGGGCAATGTCGTGTCGGCGACGATTACCCAAGGCGGGGCCTTCGGTTCCTGCTTCACGATTGATGGCTGGGGGCTGATCCTCGGGCACGGCATGTGTCGGCTCGATCCGCGGCCGGGGCTGTCGAACTCCGTCGCCGCAGGCAAGCGCCCCCTGAACAATGTGGGCACCATGCTGCTGCGCAGTGCCGAACACGATACGGCCCTGGGCCTGCCCGGTGGACGTCGGATCATCGCCGTCATGACGCAGATGGCGGCGCGTCTGGTTGATGCGGGGGTGACGCTGCACGACACCGCCGTGGCACCCCGCATGCATGTGACCACGGGTGAACCGCTGGAGCTGGGGCCCGATGTGCCGGAGGAGATCGAGGCCGGTCTCACAGAGAGGGGACACCGTGTCGAACGCTTTCATCGCATAGCCGGTGCGGCGCATGGTGCCAGCTTTCGCACAGCCGGCGAAGGTGCCGCCGTCAGCGCCGGTGGTTCCTGTTGGGCTGCAGCCCCTTGAACACACCTGAACATCGTACCGTCATCGTCGTCGGCGGCGGCCCGGCGGGTCTGCCCTTTGCGCCGGTTCTGGGTGGCTGGCACCCGTTCTTTCACGCGAGCAACGTGCTGCAGGCGCGGTATCCGCAGATTGCCGACATGTTCCGCCAGCACACGGACTCGCTGCTGAGCCTCGACATGGAGTCGATGCTGCATTCGGGGATTCCTCCGGCGGATCTGTTCCGTGTCCTGCATCATCCACGGCAGCTCTACGAGGGCGGCGACCAGATTGCCCTCAAGTTTCGCCAACAGGATCCGATCGACTTTCTGCTGCTGACGCAGGAGCGCGTCGGCGGACTGTGGAACAATGTGCCAGAGAATCTGCTCACCCTGTCACCGGGCCAGTGGATGGAGTTCGCCTTTCACTCTCTGGCCGAACATGTGCAGGAGACGGGCAAGTCGTACAACGTCAACGATCTGATCATCAAGCACCGACTGATTGATTATTACCACCGGATCCCTGAACGCTTTGGCGTCGCCGATCGTGTGCGCGAATGGACGCGGGTGACACGGGTCGAGCCGCATGAGGCCGGTTTTCTGGTGACGGCCGTGAACGTGTCGGACTGGAGCCAGAGAGACCCGGTGACCCTGCGTCGACCGCCTTTCCCTGAATCAGATGACGAGCTGACAGGGGAAGTACAGCAATACACCTGCAAGTATCTCGTGTATGCCGTGGGGCAACGCTCCAAGTTGCGACGTCTGGAGGTGCCCGGTGAAGATCTGCCCTTTGTGACGCAATTCTACGAGAAGGCGCAGGACCTGCCAGGAGAACGCGTCGTCGTCGTCGGCGGTGGTCGTTCCGCGGACTGGGCGGCGACGGAGCTGCACGACGCGGGGCGCCACGTGACCTATGTGATGCGGCAATCGCGGGATCTGCACTGGGGCCTGATCAACCAGAGTCGCGGCGGACTGCCGTATTACAAGCGCATTGCCGAGATCCTGGAGGGCGGATCCGAACGACTCGAGACTGTCTACGACACGTCCCTCACCTCGATTGAGGCCATCGACGAGGGCGATCGCGGTGTCGTGACGATGGCTTCCGGGGACGACACACGACAGATCGAAGTGGATCACGTGCTCAAGGAGATCGGGGGCAGTGCCGACTATTCACTGTTGCAGGGCTTCGAGCAACCCCTGCAACTGGTGGAGAAACACGACACCTATCGCTTCCAGGTGCATCAGGCAAAGGTGCATCCACACAGCTATGAATCGATCGACATTCCCAATCTGTATCCCGGTGGTTATCTGGCGGAAGGCTTAGGCCTGGTGGTCATCGCCATGCACGGAACGACGTACGCCATCGTTGCCGACATCCTGAAGAAGGAAGGGATGCTCTAGCTGCGTTGCGTCTCCCTCGTGCGACCCGCGTAGAGGCGACCCGCACCAAGTGCTAGCCGCGCCAAAGAGGCTGCAGAAATATGCGCCCCGCGTCGGACTCGGCCTCGAAGCGAACATACTCCTCCGCTCCTGCATCGTAGCTGAAGTGCGTGCCTCCATCGTTGGCCAGAACCTGTCCACCGGGACCGACAAAACGACCCTGCGCCGACGCTGACACGTTGACTTCTACGTGATCCCCGTCAACAACGAGGCTTTCGAGGAGTAGGCCCGTCGTCGCGTAGCTGCGCCCCGCCTTCGCTGCGGCAACTACTCCGGCAGGCGAGGCGGTATCGACGTGGACCATATTCCAGGCATTCGAGAAATCCTCTGGATCGTGGAAGTCGTCGTTACCGAATCCCCAGACATGATGCCCGGCGCTGAGTAGTTCGTCCCAGAAGTCGTTGTAGAGGGGCTGACGTCCATTGGCACGTCCCGTCGCGGTGCCGTAGTGACCGTTGTAGACCTCGATGCCATCGGGCATGGTGCCCAGGGCTTCGAGTTTGGGACGTGTCCAATATTCCCGTGCCGCTCCCATGGGCTGTGGATGGCAGACAATCGTGAGCAGGTCACCGGCGTGGAGCAGGGCATCCTCGAGAGACTCGCGGTAGAGATCTGTCACTTCAGGACCGCAGAACACGACATTCTCGCGCGTGCTGTATTCGAAGCCATGCAGCATCGACAGTTGCGGATACTGCTCACGCGCAGCACCGAGATCGGTGACGTGATCGTGATCCGTGAGGGTGTAGAACCCTGCACCGACCTGGTCGTATTGGCGCAGAGAGTCGGCGAGGGGAACGGAAGCGCAGGCAGAGTGTTCGTCACTGTGGCCGTGAAAACTACCGCGCAGCCAGGTGCCATTGGTGCCGGCGAGTGGATTGATCAGGGGCATCGAGTCTCTCCTATGGGTTGAGGCAGGCAATCAAATGAAGTTCGCCGGTTGCCACAACGACGGCGTAGAACTCATTTGCGCCACGCTGCACCAGCGTGTGTCTTTGAACCAGAATGTCTGCGAAAACGCAACCGGAGGCGCGCACGCGGCGCTCAGGTCACGGGAGGAAAGATTGACACACGGTACGCACAATGCACTCGAGGATCCACGCAATGCTGACGTGCGGATCCATATCAATGGCGAACTGCTACATCGAGACGATGCGAAGATCTCGGTTTTCGACAGTGGCTACCTCGTCGGCGATGGTGTGTGGGAGGGACTGCGTCTGCACGAAGGTGTGCTCGTGTTTCTCGACGAACATCTCGACCGCCTGTGGCAGGGGGCGACGACAGTGGGCATCGATCTGGGCATGACGCGTCAGGAGCTGACGCAGAAGATCCAACAGACGCTCGCTGCGAATCAGATGACCGATGGTGTGCATGTGCGGGTGATGGTCACACGGGGCATCAAGAAGACACCGAGCCAGGATCCGCGACTGACCATCAGTGGGCCGAATCTCGTCATCATTGCCGAGCACAAGACAGCGGACCCCAGCAGCCGCGATCGAGGCGTGAGCCTGTTTACTTCAACGATTCGTCGCGGGTCACCTGATTATCTGGATCCCCGGCTGAACTGTCATAGCAAATTACATGAAGTGCAAGCGTTGATGCAGGCCCTGGAAGCAGGGGCAGACGAGGCTTTGATGCTCGATATCCATGGTTTTGTTGCTACATGCAATGCGACAAATTTCTTCATCGTCCGTGGCGAGCAGGTATGGACCTCGACGGGGAAGTATTGCATGAATGGCATCACCCGCAGCAAGGTGATCGCAGTCTGCGAACAGGCGGGGATCACCTGCCAGCAGAAGGATTTCTCCCTCTTCGATGTATATGGTGCAGATGAGGCCTTTGTCACCGGCACCTTCGGTGGCCTGACGCCCGTGATCTCGGTTGACGGTCGTCAGATCGGTGCCGCTTGCGAGGCCCCAGCGGAGGGCAGCGATGCAGCGGGAAGGAGCACGGGCGACGGGCCAACGGGGCCCATGACGCGGCGCCTGCAGCGGCTCTACGAGGAAACCATCGAGCTTGCCGTAGAACAAGACACGGTTCAAGCAGGAGCCACGTCAGATTGAGCGGTGTGCTACGGATCAATGTCTGGAGTGGCCCCCGCAATATCTCCACGGCGCTGATGTATTGCTTCGCGCAGCGTGCCGATACACGCGTTGTCGACGAGCCACTCTACGCGCACTATCTGTCGCACTCATCGGCCCACGAATACCACCCGGGCGCTGACGAGGTGCTGCGCTCACAGGACAATGATGGCGAGGCGGTTGTGCGTGACGTCATTCTTGGACCCTGTGATCGGCCCGTTCTGTTTCTGAAGCAGATGACCCACCACCTCATCGAGCTGAATCTGGACTTCCTCACTGAGACGACGAATGTCATCCTGACACGGGATCCCACCGACATGCTGCCCTCCTATCAGCAGCAAGTGGCGACGCCGACACTGACAGACACGGGATATCCGCAACACCATGAGTTGCTGACCCACCTGCACGCCATGGGGCAGAAGCCAGTGATTCTGGATTCGAGAGAGACCCTGCGCAAGCCGCGCGCCGTGCTGCGTCAGCTTTGTGATCACATGGGGTTGGACTTTGACGAAGGGATGCTGCAATGGGCGGCAGGGCCTCGTCCCGAGGATGGTGTGTGGGCACGCCATTGGTATGCGAGCGTGCATCGGTCAACGGGATTTGCCGCGTATCGACCGAAGAGCGAGCCCTTTCCGGAGAAACTGCAGTCCTTGCTGGAGCAGTGCAGGCCGCTCTACGAACAGCTTGCAGCAGAGGCGCTGCGGGGTTGAGGCGGCGCAACGGGCTGTGTCGCTGAGGCGAACCTGCCAGACGGTCGCGCTACGAGGCCGTCGGTGCGGCGTCCGCGGCAACACGGAAGCCGTAGTCTGTCAGTTGCCGATCTGGCAGGATACTGGAGCGGGCGGCGCAGCGGGTCACCTTGATCGCGTGCCGCCAGGAACCACCACGGGAGGCACGGCGCACGCCATCATCTGGGCCACGTGGATTCGTCACAGGTCCGTCAGCATAGTAGTCGGCAACATACCAATCGCTACACCATTCATGCACGAGATCACCCATGTTGTGCAGCCCGTAGTCGTTGGCTGGATCCTGCGCGACCGCATCGGGGCGTTCGATGTTGTCGCCGCGGTGGTGTGGATCCATCCAGTGGGGTAGATCATTTCCCCAGGGATAGTCGAGGCCTTCGGCACCTCCACGAGCGGCCTTTTCGCGTTCCGCCTCCGTCGGGAGGCGAAGAGTCAGCCCAAGTTGCTGACTGACCCATGCGCAATAGGTGACGGCGTCAAACCAGGTGACAGCAACGACGGGCTGCTCAGGGTCGACGAAGCGCGGGTCGTTCCAACTGTCCGGGGGTGTGTGTCCCGTTGACTGTACGAAGGCAGTGTAGGCGGCCCGGGTGACAGGGGCCGTGGCGAGGCGGAATTCGTCGACGTGGACTCTGTGAACCGGTTGCTCGTTTGCCTGGCCTGCCATCGAACCCATGGTGAACTCGCCACTTGGGATCGAAAGCAGGGCCGGCGTGATTCTCACCAGGGCGGATTCGGCGAGTCCGTCTCGTGATGAAGCGGAGGTCACGTCCGTTTCGTGTGCCGAGCTCACGCTACTCCCAGGGGAGGAAGCAAACTTTGATCGCCTGTTTCGTGCGCAACAACTCGACGCCTTCGGCATAACTCGCCAAAGGCAGGGTGTGTGTGACGATCGGTTTCAGATCGAGACGGCCATCTTCGATGAGGGCGAGGGCGCGTTCGCCGGCGTCGCGATTGTGCCGCCCATAACCGACGATGTCCAGATGGCCACACCAGTGCCGCCAACCGTAGGCGAAATCATCGCGTAATACGCCAAAGAGGGCGACAGCCTCCTTGCTGTGATCCATCAAAAACTCGACAGACGCCGCAGCACCTGCACAATCCACTGAGATATCGACGGGGCCTTCCTCAGAGGCAACGAAGCTGGCTTCCGTGGGCTCTACGGCGGCATCTGCCCCGACACTCAGGGCCAGTTCACGTCTCTCGGGCACGGGATCGACGGCAACGACGCGTGTTGCGCCCCAGGCACGTGCCAGCTGGCAGGCGATGATGCCCGCCGGCCCCAGACCACCGATGGCGACGGCTTTGCCGTCCAGACCGCCACGGTCGCGTAAGCGATCGAAGGTCACCTGCAGGCACATGGCGAGTTCCAGCGAGGCGATCGCTTCAGGAGCCAGGTCGCTACGTACTTCCAACAGTGACTTTGCGGCGAAGGGGACAAATTGCGCGTAGCCACCGAGTCGAACATCAGCACCTCGGTCCTGCCAGGCAGCGACACGGGCCCCGACATACAGATCCTCTACACCCGGGCCGACTTCGACGACATCGGCGACCAGTTCGTGTCCAGGTTGACCGGGAGTGATGGGATAGTTGAGTCGAGCACCGGGAAACATGGGTTCTCCCGACATCAGATGCATATCCCAATGGGGACAGGTGGTGATGGCGCGAATCTTCAGTAATACCTCACCGGTGCCTGGAGTCGGCACATCGGCATCCTGCCATTCCGCCTGTCCGGGGGCAACAATCTGAAGCTGCTTCACTGTGGTACCTCGTCGCTTTCAGGACGTTCGACATGCTGCCAGTAGCCGGAGGGGTCCGAGCCACGGCAGATGATGCCGCTTGCGTGGTTGGGATCGTTGCGACGCACATCGGGTGGATGATAACGTAGTGTGAGGCCACAACGACGGCGATCGGATGTGTTCGGCTCGGAACCATGCAGCAGCAGATCTGTGTGCAACGAGACCTGGCCTGCCTTGAGAATGACAGCGACGGGTTCATCGCCCCAACGTGTGTAATCGTGGACGGCCTGGTTGAGCACGTTCTGCTCCTCAGGTTTGCTCGGATCAAATGGAATCTGGCCGTGAATGTGTGAAGCAGGTACAAAGGTCATAGGGCCATTGTCTGCATCGACATGGTCGATGGCGAGCCACACGGTGACGACTTTGCTCGGCGTCAGCGGCCAGTAGGAGGCATCCTGGTGAAAGGAGACCTGCTTCTGATCGCCTGGCATCTTGGCGAAGTAGTGGGTCATCGTACACACGAGATCTGGCCCGAGAAGATCTTCCACGAGATCGAGAATCCGATCATTCATCGCCAGATCCCAGATGCCACCACAGTGATTGTGCCAACCGTTGATGGAATAGGAGTTGAGCCCCGCTGCGGTGGCCTTGGTGCTCAGGTCGTCGAAGTAGGCTGTATTGGCGGTCGCCTGGGTGTCGTCGAAGACACGAATGGGAAATACGTAGCCTTTGTCGTTGAATTGCTCGACCTGCGTCGACGTCAGATGGCGGGGTGACTGATTCTGCGCGGGGTAGAAGCGCAACTCGCGCTGCATGTCTGGAAGGGCATTGGTCTCGGACATCTCTGCTCCAAAAGAGGGCGAAATTCTGTGTTGCGTGACGGACGTGTTGCTGCCGGACTAGGCGCCGGCGGCGGTGCTGCTCGCCTCAACGATGGACTGCCACTGTTCGACCGATCGACAGACCTGCTCAGGGGTCTCGGCGGAGCGCGCGATAAAACCGGGCACTTCGTCGCGCCCCGTCGGCAGACGCGGATCGGAGTAACGTAGATCGAGGGACCAGCGGATGTGATCGGAGACGTTTGGCACGGAACGGTGGATGGTTTTATGCTGCAGCAGCACGACGCCTCCCTGTCGCACGGGACACATGGCGCGCTCTCCTGATGGCAGTTGGTCATCCTCAAGACCTTTAAAGTTGCCAGCCGGCCCCATGCCGGCGGCATGCGCAATCAGCGGCGCGCGGTGACTGCCGGCGATGACCTCCATGCAGCCATTCTCCGGTGTCGCGTCCACCAGAGGAATCCAGAAATTCACCATGAAGGTCTCTTCCGCGTCCGCTTCGAGATACCCCAGATCCTGATGCCAAGGCACGACGCCTGCATCCTGATGCGGCAATTTGGCGCGCAGATTGAACTGCGGATGGGCGAGGATCTCGGGACCGATGACAGATTCGACGACGTCGAGAAGATCGGGGTTCGTGAGAATGTCGAACATCGCCGCCGTGCGCAGTTTCCCATGGACCTGGCCCAAGAGTGGTTCCGGGTGCTCCAGTTGCTCTGCCAGGGCGGACAGCCGCTGATGGAACGGCAGGTCTGCAAGGGGATCGCTGAGCAAGCCCTCAGCGATGCCCTTCTCCACCCAGTTGTCGATCCGCTGTGTCAGTTCGATTCGCAGCGGCTCCAGCGCCACCGCCTCGAAGGCATCCTCGAAGAGGAGAAAGCCCTCTTCGCGAAACTTACTGACCTGCTCGCTGCTCAGTCCCGCCATGTTCAGCATTTCTCCTGTATCAAAACCAGATCGCCTCTCGACATATCAGCCGGCGTCGTATCAGCATGGCGCCGTATCATCTGGCACACCATCAATTGGCAACGGCGACGTAGACACCCTCAAATGTGGCGGCAGCTTCGCCACCACCTCGTTTGAGTCGAACGGATAACTGCACGCGCCCTTTGCCCTTTCTTTCCAGTGCTTGATCGAAGGGACCCCAGCCTGCGTCGCCCGGGTCGTCGCAGATCGCTTCGAAATCACCATCCAGGGGCGCATCGAATTCCATCTGTTGGCGACGAATCACCAAGCGGACATCCGGGTTGCCCTCGAGGTGGGCGTGAACGAGAGCCCAGCCGGCGAGCATCCCTACCGCTGCGGCACTGCCGCCAAAAACGGTGCCGCGGTGATTGATGTTTGGCGCCAGCGGTGCCGTGAGCTTCACACCCGTGTCATCCAGACGCTCAACACGCACGTTCATCGCCTTGGACATCGGGATGTGATCGTGCAGATAGGCCTCAGCCTCGGCGGCGGTCATGTCGTGCGCCACGCCTGCACACGAGGGTGCTGCAGAGCGTCGGTGTTGAGCACATGTGGCGGTTCACGACCGGCAATCACGTCGAGGATCTGATCAACAGCACAGGCGTCGAGGCGAGCCATGGAGGCGCCCGTAATTCCGGCATTATGGTTGGTGGCGATCACTTTCGGGTGATTGATGTAGATCGTGCGGGCATCGGTCAAAGGGTCGTCGATGACATAGTAGGCGAGGCGATCTTCATCGAGGGCTCGCTTCACGTCGGCATCCAGGACCAGATTGCCACGCGAGGGATTGATCAGACTTGCGTGGGGCTGCATCTCGACGAGTTGCTCGTAGAACACGAGCGGTTCGTCGCCGGACATGTGCAGGGACACACAGTCACACTGACGAAAGAGTTCGATCGGATCGTTGACGACTTCGGCGTCGAATCGGGTGGCAAGCTCGCCGATATCCGGCCGCACATCGTAGACGAGTAGACGACCGCTGTCGCCAAGCAGCGGTCGCGCCCGCTTGGCCATTTCCTGCCCGATGCGACCGAAACCGTAAATCCCGAGACACGAGCCTTCTGCCTCGTACGTGGTCATGATCGCCGTATCGCCTGCATGGGCATGGCGATTCAGCGTATGGATGCGCTTGAGTGTCGCCAACCACTGTGTCAGGGCGTATTCGGCGACCGTATTCATGTGCACCGGTGAGATCGACACGAGGACACCGTGTTCAGTGGCCACTTCAATCCGCGTCTTTTCGAAGCCGACCCCCCAGCGGGCGACAAGTCGCAACTGCGAGGCAGCGGCGTAGAAGGCGGGCTCGATCCACTGGCCACTGGCGAGAATGGCGATCAGTTGTTCCTCTGCCATGTCCTGGTCGAGGGGACCATCATAGAAGCGAATCTGGGCGACATCGGCGAGTCGATCGAGACAGCCCGCCCTCTCAGGTGAAGAGAGGTGGGCGTGCTCGAGATCTGCCTTCACATAAACAAGGGGCTGCGTCATTTGATCATGCTCATTCTGCTTTCCATCCCTGATCGATGCCGACATACCCATCGGCATACTTCTTGAGATGGTCAGGCAATTCAGCGGCGAAGGTGCGTGCCGACTCAGGTAACTCCCACGGTGTCTCGATATGATGCGAACGGTCGCGGAAGCCAACGGCACAGGAGAGGCGGTCTTCCTCCTCCTGATTAGAAAATGCACCGTGCTGCGTACGGTGAGCGAAGACGAGACAATCACCGGGATCGGTAATCAGTGGCACAAGACCAGGGATATCGAAGTCATCGTATCGACTCTCGTCGCCGCCATCATCCTTGTAGAAGGAGCGGCGATCACTCGTGAGTTTGAATCCTTCGGGTCCCTGCCAATCTTCCAGATGCGAGTCCTCGATGACACACAGGCCACCATGAGTGGGGCGAGAACCGGTGATGTAGAACCATTTGCCCGAGGGCCAAAGACCACGATTCAACACGTCCCCCGTATTTTTTGGTGGTCCCTGCGAATAGCCTGCCCAGTCGGAGTGCCAGGTGACGACCTTGGATCCCGTCTTGCGGATGATCGCGGCGGATCGGTGCACGCACAATTCGTCGGTGCCAATCAGGGCGCGATGCAGATTCATGAAGGGTTGGTGCTCGAACAACGCCCAGGCGTCGTAGGCTGTCTCGATGAAGGACACGTGTGTGCGGCTGTCACCAGGTCCTAACGTGGCATCTGGATCAACGACGCGCTGCACCTCGCGCTGTAGCATCTCGACGATGCTGTCCGGTAGCAGGCCCTTGACGATGGCAAAGCCGTGGGCCTCGGTGCAAGCGCGAACTTCGTCAAGTTCATCGGGCCGAAATTCAGTGCGATAATCGAAGGTGCGTTTGGTAATCGACTCAGGTGAAATCATGACATCCTTCGGGGCTGTACATCTTCAACGGATTGCTGCAAAGTCATCGACGGACTGCAGTGGCACAGGTCGCCAAGTATAGTCCGCTACTGTGGGTTCACTCGAATCTCGTCGATGAAGATCCACGCCGGCCCCCCGGCACCGGGATGCCAGTCAGGACACTGGCGAATCCCTTCGGCATAGACCCGCACGTAGCGGGCGATCACGAGATCACCGTCGGCGACCAACTCGCGGGCAAAACTACCGGTGGTTCGATCATCGATGTCGTGGGTGGCGCTGCCAAAGGGAATGAAGTCCTCGCCATCGGCTGACACCTCGATCTGCAGCCGACGTGGCAGCCAGATCCACGAGGAACTGTTGTGGAAGAAGCGCGCCGTCACGGCATCGATCGTGATCGCTTCACCCAGATCAACGACGGCAAGAAAATCGGTGCCTTCAAAGCCGAGCCAGGCGGGATCCGTGAACTGCTTGCCACCAAGAACCGCGTCCGTCAGGGTGCGGGCGCCATTTCCCGGATAGCGTGGTGATGGCTCTTCGGCGAGGTCGACGAAACGCCCGACGGCATCGTGGTCGTGCAGGGCCAGTGTCGCCGTGGAAAGCGCCTGGCCGTCGCGAAACAGTCCGGCGCTGACGGAGGTGCTCTTCGATACGTCCACGAGCCCCGTGTAAAGAGGTGAATCGGGCCTCACTCTACCGCCCACGACGTAACGCAACTCCGCATCTCGCACAAAGCTTTCCATCGTCACGCGCAGATCACCATGCGGTGAGGGGGTGCTGGTGATACTGGGTGAGATGTCGAAGAACTCGACGAGGTCTACCCAGGCTGTGCCCGTTGTGACGAGAGTGATGCCCAGCCCCGCGCGAGCCGCATCGGTGCCGGTTCTGGCATCGAGATGGTAGCGCTTCCATTCGGACGTGAGCATATGATCGATCGAATCGGCACCGGCCATATTTGTCGACAGTCGCAGCGTCGGCGCTGCCTGGCCTGGTGCTGCCTTGGCCCACACGGACAAGCGGTAGCTGCGATGAGGATCGACCTGTGGTGAGTAGGGTCTCAACGCCACGCCTTCACCATCTCGTGGTGTGTGCAGGCGCACGGAGCGACGGCCGTGAACGGCGACACGACTGTCGACGAAGTAGGTCCCACCCCGTCCGGCGCCGGTGCTCGCATACAAGGCAGACGGAACGGACGCGGCTGCATCCCACTCGAAACTCGGATCGATCGTCCGATTCAGTGGACTCACACTCAGACGCTCTTCGCGCTCGCCGATCTCCTGCAGGCGATAGAGACGAACGCCATAGGGCGGCAGTGACTCCTCAAGGACGACACCGGATGTAACCGCGGCAGAAACCGGCGGCGCCTCGGTCTCCTCCTGGCGACGCAAAATGCCGGTCACCAGACCAAAAGGAAGGGAAAGCAGGTCGAGTGGATTCGGCGTGCCCGAGTCGCTCTCAAAGCCAAGAGAGCGCTCCTCATAGAGGACGTCGGCATCGCCGACGATGGTGATCTCAGGCAACTCTACGCGCATGGCAGCGGGCCGATTTTCCGTGTTCGCTACGGCAACGACGATCTGTCCTTCGTGGCGCCAGGCGGCGGCATGAATGCTACTGCCTTCGTCCGTGACCACCACAGGCCGAGCCTCCATCGACAACAAGGCTGGTGTCAGCGCCGCCGCTTCCAAAGCGACCTGACTCGCAGCTGCCCAGGTTACGGGGGACTTGGGAAAGCCGCTGAGCCCGTGGCGGATGAAGTACTGAATTCCCGTGGCACCTTCCATGAGTCCGAGCCAGGACATGAGGCGCAATTCGGGCCCAATCGGTTCACGTGTCCACCACTCACTGCCACCGAAGGCCTGGGGCACCATCCACACAGGTATCTCGGGTGACAGATCATTGATGAGCCCCCGAACCGCTGCCGCCACACTTCCCGGTGGGCCATTGGGTATGGGATACGGGTCGACCATGGCCAGATCCATGGCCCCGGAAAAATCGACCGCTTTCCCTGGGTTTACGAAGACGATCGTGATCGGATGGTAGGGGTCGAGATCATGAACGATATCATAGGATGTCTGCAGATCCTCCGGTGTCGCACCGTGACCGGTCGGTTCATCGGAGATATACCAGGCAAGCAGGGCGGGATGATCGCGGAAGGCTGCGATTTCCTCACGCAGCCACACCTCCCGGCGTGCCGACGACGTATCGGCGCTGATGCCAAGTGAGACCCCACCACCACCGGCAACCTGCAGCAACTGATAGTGCACCTTCATGCCCAGTTCGGCGGCGCGATCCATGTAAGCACGGCGTTCAGCGCGCGTACTCGGATCGTTGCTCTGATAGGGACTCATGACGCTGAAACCGCGAACGACTTCTTCCTCGGCGAGGGTCGGCTGTACGGGGGAATAGCAGTAGTAGCCGACGGGCAGGAAGGGCAGATCGTCAGCAATCAGGCCACCCGTGAGACGATCAATTTTCACCGATGGTGAGTGCACGGGGAGCCGCACGATGGTAGTGCTTACCTGACCCAGAGAGCGCTCATTCAGATAGAGCCGGCACGTGACGTCCGTTTCGCCCTGGGGTAGTGAGGCGAGGGGAAAGGCTGCCGTCCACTGCCGACCACGGGTCACGGTGACATCCTCCGCCAGCAGGTGTCCCTGCAGCAAGACATCCGCCGTCATGGCCGCCGTTGCCGCCTCTGGATCGTCGATATCGACGAAGATCAGATGTGCTTCGTCCTCGTCTGTGTAGTAGCTGCGACCGGAGATGGCCTCGTAGGCATCCGCCGCCGTCACGCTGAGGGCGATGGCGAGTGCGGTGAGGCACGTTCTGCGGTAGTGATTCGGAAACCGGCTCATGTCGTCGAACTCTCATGGGTAGAAGACGATTGGGTGAAACGCTCACCGCCGATCTTTGCCGCTTCAGGCAGGCGGCGCAGACGGGCCATAGAGATGATGCCGAAGACGGGGCCCACTGCAAGAAAAGCGAAGACCGCTTCCCAGCCGAAGGGGTCCAGCAACCATGGAACGATCCGAATCGAGACGAGCGTGAGCAAGAAGCCCAGGCATGTCTGCATGGTGAGGGTCGTGCCGACATATTGCGGATCGCACAGCTCCGTGATGCTCGCCGAAAATTGTGCCGAATCGGCGACGATGGCGAAGCCCCAGATCAAACACAGGGCCAACAACAGGAGCGGATGCCCGCCAAACAAGGGACCGGCGAGAAGACAGCAGGTTCCACTCACGGCCATGGAGACGATGGTGACCCGTGTGCGCCCGACGCGGTCGGCGATGACACCGGCGACGACACAACCGATGCCGCCGACGGCGATGACACTGAAAGCGGCGACACCGGTCCATGGTGCGAGCTCCGGATCGCTCTGCATGATGCTCGCATGCAGGAAAAGGGGGATCCACGTCCACATGGCGTAGAGTTCCCACTGGTGGCCGAGATAACCGAAGTTGGCGAGACGTACCGCGCGGTCACCAAAGGCGCGGCCCGCGGCACGCCAGTCAAAGCGGGCACCGCCCGTCGCGTAGGGACCATCGCTGACGAAGAGGGCGCAAAGAACCGCTGCCGCCACAGCGGATGCCGAGGCGAGTAGCATCAAGTGACGCCAGTCGGCACTGCCGCCAAGAGCGTGCAGCAAGTGGGGTGAGGCGGAGCCGATCGTGAGGGCGCCGACGAGCATACCTATCGCCATGCCGCGGCCTTTGCGGAACCAGGTGGCCATGATCTTCATGCCCGGTGGATACACACCGGCCAGACACACGCCCGTCAGGAAGCGTAACACGATCGCCGGTTCAATTGCGTCGACCCACCAGCCGATGGCGGCATTGCAGAACGCGCCGAGGAGGGCGCAGATCGTGAACAGACGCCGCGAATTGACCACATCCGGCAGATTGGCGAGCGCGCTGAGTAGCGTGCCTACGACAAAGCCGATCTGTACGGACATGGTCAGCCACGAACGACCGGCGTCGGTCAGATTCCACTCCTGTGTGAGAGCGGGAATCACCGCCGTCGCTGAGAACCACAGGGCCATGCCCAACAATTCCGCTAGAGACAGCACAAACAGGACGCGCATGCGACCGTCATCTGTGGTGGCAGCGATTGTGGACTCTTTGGTGGTAGCGGTCATGAGCTTCGTTCGGCTATCGATCGACGCTGACAGGAACCACTCGGTCTTCGCGCCGCGCCGCTTCGGCGGCGAAAACCATCAGGTGTGATTCGAGAGTTTCTCGCGCACCAGAAAGGATCGACGACGCATCACCCGTGGCGACGGCACGGACAAATCCATCCATCAGACCTCCGTCACCACCACCGTGACCGCCGAGAATCGACGCATCGCCTGTGGCGGTATCGATGGTCTGGGTCTTGTCTGTCAGAAAATCAAAGTGGTGGATGTGCTGGCCGTCACCGTAGATGTGACCGCGGGTGCCAAAGATGTTTGTGCGTCGACCGGCGGCTTCACTAAAAGCCGTCATCGTGAAGGCCGCCGTCGTGTCACCGGCGAAGCGCATGTTCACGACCTGGTGATCGACGACATCATTGTCGCAGGCGTAGACGCAACGACCATAGGGGCCATCGCGCAGGGCACTCATCACAGACTCGACAGTGGGATTCGGGGTGAGCACATCGACAGGCCACCCTGTCTGTCCCTGCTCGAGGCGGCCGAGATAGATCTTCTTCGCCGAATAGGGGCACTCCGCTTCGACGGGACAATCCAGACAGCGCTCGGTTGCGCCCTCCGGTGCTTCTGATGGTCGAAAGTGTCGCAGCGAGCCGAAGGATGACACGGCTTCGCAGTTCACACCCATCATATAGCGGATCCAATCGATGTCGTGACAGGATTTGGCGAGGAGCATGAAGGATGACTCGGTCTCGTTGCGCCAATTACCACGGACGAAGGAGTGTGCCTGGTGCCAGTAGCCGACAGGTTCGAGTCGCTGTAGAGAGACGATGTCGCCAATGACGCCGTCACTGAGCATCGATTTCACGCGCTGACTATAGGTCGTATAGCGCGAGACATGGGCGACGGCGAACATGACGCCCGCCTTCTCGATCGCCTCCACGATCTGGCGGCAACCCTCCGCGTCAGGGGCCATCGGTTTTTCCAACAGGATGTGGTAACCCGCCTCGGCGAAGGCGATCGCCGGTTCCACGTGCATCGCGTCCTGCGTGCAGATGAGGACGGCGTCCGCCATCTTTGGCGCTGCTGCCAGGTCGCGCCAGTCGGTGTAGACCTGATCTGTGGAAATCTGATGTGTGTCTGCAAGGCGCTGGCGATATACGTCACGTGGCTCAGCGACGGCGACGACCTTGGCGCGGTCAGGTAGCTCTGCGGCAAAACGGGCGTAGCCGCTGCCGCGGCCACCGGCACCGACGACGGCGAGTGTAACAGGGGAGCTCAAGATGGGTTCGCAGTCCGACGCCCGAGATGATTGCTACCGGGGAGGGGACGTATCACTCTCCAGCCTGGGGACGGCAAAGGTGAGCGATTGGGCGGATTGCTTCAACCGGTGGACGAAGGAAACGTCCTGTCGAGTCGGGAGGAGGCGGTCAGACGGCGAGCGTCGCCACATGACCTGCCTGAGAATACGCCAGAATCCTGCGATCGCGCGTGACGAGAGTCGCTTCAAGGCTGCGCGCTGTGGCGATGAGAATCCTGTCGGCTGGACTGCCATGCACCTCACCTGGAAGACGTGAACTTGCCAGTGCGACATCAGGTGTGAGGGGGGCCAGGGAGAGCCCCGGCGTGCTGAGGGCTTGCCGAGTCCAGGAGTCGACACCGCCAGTGAAGCCGATGCGTTTGTGTGCCTCAAGCATACCGACTTCCCATACGGAGATCACAGACACCCGAGCGGATTCTGCATCGATGGCATTGGCGATCAGCTCTCTGGCTGGAGAGGAGCGCAGAGGATCTGCCCCGGTCATCCACCAGATCCAGATATGCGTATCCAGCAAGTAGGTGAGCCGGTCAGGCATCGGCTTCCCACTCCTCATCGATCGGTTCAATCAGATCGCCGTACACCACGGTCTGATCTGATAGCAGACCGAAAGAATGGCGTCGAGTCTGGGTGCCGATCGGGACGAGTTTTGCTACAGGCTGGCCGTGTTTGGTGATGACCACTTCCTCGCCCGTGTGATTCACCTCATCCATCAACTTCAGACAGATTGCTTTGAACTTACCTGCTGCAATGACCATAACTCGACTCTCCTCTTTTATGACTATAGTAATATGACCATAATAATATCAGAGGGCAACGAGTGACTTCAGTCTCCCCAGGGCACGCCCACCCCGAACTCCGCCGCCAGTCCCTCCAGCTGCTCCTGTGCTTCAGGATGCAGTGGAATCCCCTCCTCGCGAAAGGCCTTTTCGCGGCGCCACTCCGGCCCTCCGGGTAGTTCAGACTGCTCGAATCCTGGCAACGGCTGCATCTGCCCCACCTCAGACATGAGATGATCCATATCGCCCAGGAAGGCGGCGGGGTCGACGAAGCGATCGATCTGCAGCGCCATGAAGAAGGCCGACTGATTCGCGCCGGAGAACTCGATCTTGTCACGATCGAAGCGCGGCTGCATCTGCCCACCCAAGGTACCGGAGAGGATGTTGGCGACATGGGAGATGCCGATCGACTTGAGGTAGGCTTCCGGCATCTTCGCGAACATCTCCTCATCCCACGACAGTTTCGTTGCCATGTCGAGCAGAAAGGGCGGAGAACCAGGCCCCGAAGGCATGCCAACGCAGAAGGGCGGGCTGCCCTGGATGGATCCGGCAATCGTCGCGTCTTTGCTGTAGGAGGGCGCCGCATTTCGACCTGACAGGCCGACACCTATCAAGCCTTTTCGCAGTGCCATGCGCACATACTTGCCGGCACTGCCAATGTGGTCGTGATAGGTCGTGGTGACGATGCCGACGCCGATCGCTTCTGCACGTTCGATGGCCATCTGCATAGCGTGCGTGGCGACGATGTAGCCGAGGCCGCCGTCACCATTCAGCGCTGCCGTCGCCGGACCTTCCTTAAGGACTTCGATTTCCGGTGATCGATTGCACGTGCCCTGCCGCCAGCCGCGCACGTAGCGTTCCACCTGCATGACCCCATGGGATACGACGCCCCGCAGGTCCGTGTCGATGAGCAGATCTGCAACCAGTTCGGCGTGGGCATCGCTGATCGGCACCTTGGTGAACAGGTCGATCAGAAAGGCACGCAGGGGCTCGACGGATACGCGGGTGGCATCTTCAGCAGGCACATTCATCGGCTGGATCCAGATTCTGAGGTGAGTGGAGGAAAAATGCGATAGGAGCTGCGTCGCCGAGATGGCGACACGTTGCCAAGCAACTAGTCGCGATGCAAGTCGACGGGTCCCTTCAATTGCAGGGCGATGACCGTCATCATCGGATCCACCTCGGCTGCGGGTACATCGATGTAGACGATACCCGGAACCTGACTCCAATACGCCTTGCCGAGTATCTGATGCGGTAGCTTGGTGCCATTGCCGACAATGCGGATGCGATTGATCGCATTCTTCAGACCCTTGATCACGATGGGGCCACTCGGCTGATGCGGCAGGAACAGATACAAAGTCTGCTGATCCTTCGACATCGTTGTCGGCCCATAGAAGTGCCCCGCTGGGATCCCGGCAGTGGTGCCGTAGATCGCCTCACTGTGAGCAGAAGTCCAGCGGCCGAGCTCTTCGAGAATGGCCACCTGTTCTTCAGGTATGGTGCCATCTGCACGTGGCCCGATATCGAGGAGCAGATTGCCACCACCCGCGAGCACATCGGCGAAGATGCGGATAATCTGGTAGGGCGTTTTGTAGTTGTGGTCGTTGTCCTGGAACCCCCACGAATCATTCATCGTCATGCACAGCTCCCACGCACCTTCCGGTGGGGTCACTGGCAGGCCCTGTTCCGGGGTGGCGTAGTCGCCATGGCCATTGATGCGCGAGTTGAGGATCACGTCCGGTTGCCACGTGAGCAGACTGTCGCGCAGGGCGGCGGACTTCCATACGTCGGCGCCACCGACTTCCCAGTCGCCGTCGAACCACAGCAGATCCGGCTCGAACTGCGTCGTTAACTCGCGCAGCTGACCTTCGCGAAAGTCGAGGAAACGCTGCCAGCGTTCGGTGTCCTCGTCATAGCGACGCTCCGTGCGTGTGTGGATCGGGTAGTCGGGATGTGACCAGTCGAGGTGCGAGTAATAGAGACCGACGCCAATGTCGCGTTTGCGCAGTTCGCGCACGAAAGGTTGCACCAGATCCCGCCCTGCAGGTGTTGCCTTCACCACAGATAGCTCGTTCTGATCCGTATCCCACAGCGCCACGCCATCGTGATGTTTCGTTGTCAGCACGGCGTAACGAGCACCGGAGCGCTCGATCAGCTTCACCCAATCCTTCGGACGGTATTTTTCGGCCGTGAAGCCATCCAACTGCGCCATGTAGTCAGTGTAGCTGACGTAGCCATTGAAGAAGGACCACGACTCGTCGATGCCCTCCACCGCGTAGATGCCCCAGTGGATGAAAATGCCGAGGCGTGCATCACGAAACCAGGTCAGACGGTCGTCTTCCTCGGGTGGCTCATCGGCGGTGGTCACATGAGGCTGCAGCACACAGAGCAACAGCACAGCGAATATCAGAGGTCGGAGCAGATGCATGGAGTTTTTCCGTATCGAATGGGCTTCATGTTCACGCTGGAATGTCGTCTCTGACAGAGCCTTCCATCAAGACCGTCGCCGAATGATTGGTCACAGTGAGGTAGTGAATCGGCTCCGGTCAAAAAATCTATGTCTGCACAAGTGAGTCGAAAGTAGCCCGGTCCCGTGTGGAATCCGAGCCGACAGTAAGGCGCACATGCGGTAAGAACTCGAGGGATTCATTGGTCTGATCCTTGCGCACTGCTATCTTCCTATGAAGGTGCGTGAAGCGATCAGAATACTCATCGATGATGGCTGGTATGTCGTCCGCCAGCGCGGGTCTCACCGACAATTCGCTCATCATGTGAAACCAGGGTTGGTGACGGTCGCAGGAAAACCGAGCGACGACATAGCTCCAGGCACAGCAAACAGCATCCTCAAGCAGGCGGGACTCAAGCCATGAAATACCTCATTGTCGTTGAGCCGACCGATACGGGTTTCTCCGCGTTCTCGCCCGACCTACCTGGTTGCGTCGCGACGGGGTCGGATCGAGCCGAGACAGAACGCCAAATGAGCCAGGCGATTGAATTCCATCTCGACGGACTCCGGCAAGACGGTCTCGATGTGCCGAACCCAAAGTCATATTCATCCTACGTCGAGGTTTCAGCCTGACACCCTAACAGATCTGCCGAGCAGGTGGCGGATCGTGTGCTATAGCGAACTCGTTGTCGAAGCCTTCACTGGCGAGTTCAACTCTTTCACCGGCGCCGTCCTCAACGCCAAGCACCCTTGCAACGCAGCCAGATCCTAGACATACTCCCAGCCAGTTGACCCCTATCTGCCTGGCGCCCGCCAGATCTCGAAGGACCACCGGCCATGGATACACAACCACTGAAAGACCGCCGAGCCATCGTCACTGGTGCCGCCCAGGGAATTGGCCACGCCATCGCCGCTCGTCTGGCCGCCGAAGGCGCACGAGTGGCGATCATCGACATCGATCGTCGTGCCGCCGACGAGGCGGCGGCGCAAATTGGCTTCGGTGCCATCGCTGCGACGGCAGATATCGCACTGGAAGAGGACGTCGATCGCGCCTTCGATCAGGTGGTCGCTGAGTTCGGTGGACTAGATATTCTCATCAACAATGCGGGCATCGTTGGTAGCGATACACCGGTCCATGACCTGCAGGTTTCGGATTGGGACCGCGTACTCGATGTCAATTTGAAGGGAACTTTTCTGTGTTCGCGCGCCGCCGTTCGTCACATGATCCCGCAGAAGTCTGGAGCCATCGTGTCGATGGCCTCGATCTCTGGCAAAGAGGGCAACGCCAATATGGCGCCCTACTCTGTATCGAAGGCGGGTGTCATCTGCTTCACCAAGACCCTCGCCAAGGAGCTGCTCGAACACGGGATTCGCGTCAATTGTCTGGCGCCGGCGCTGATCGACTCGCCACTGCTGGCGGGAATGGAGCCCGAGCGGGTCGACTTCCTCACGTCGAAGATTCCGCTGGGCCGACTGGGACGTCCTGAGGAAGTTGCGGCGATGGTGCTGTTTCTCGCATCAGACGAGTCGACCTTTACAACGGGCGCCTGTTTGGATGTGAGCGGCGGGCGCGCGACGTACTGATCCGAACCCGTCATCAGACATGGCCCCAAGACCACCTTATGCGGCTTCCGCGCCGCCCCTGGCTTCGGTCCGCAATTCATCGGAGAACCATTGAAGCATTCGATCCGCCTAGTAGTAACATGGTGTGCCCTCACAGTTTTCGCCTGCGGTTCGTCCATGGATGATGTCATCGACGATCTGGCGCGCCAGGATGCCGCCGGAGAAGCAGCGATGCTCGAACTGCTGCTGGCCAAGGATCGTGCCGTGGGGCCCATGGTGGAGGCACTGGCAGATCCCGATCGAGCCGCATCCAGGCCACGCCTCGCCCATGCTCTGGCCGGTCTGGTTTCCCGCGTGTCCGATCCGCGCATTCCAGAGACACTGACGAGTCTGCTGCAGTCAGACCCCGACCCAGCCGTTCGCTCGGCTGTGGCCATCGCTGCCGGCTATTATCGGCTCGTTGATCTGTCGCAGCCCCTGCTGGACGTCGGTACGTATGACAGCGACGGTAATGTGCGACATCACTCGCTGCACGCCCTGCGCTTGATGGCGGGCAAACTTCCGGCTGACGCATTGGTCCCTGTGCGCGAACGCGCCGCGCAACTTCTCGACGACCCGCACCGGGGTGTACGCGGCGAAGCGGCGATTCGCGCCGAAGAGCTCGTGGGGGAGAGTCTCGATGCGGCACGAACCCTGCAGTTGCAGGCGCAGATAGAGCAGGCCGATTCCGCCTATCGAGAGGTGTTGCAGCGTGTGCCCAAGAGCAAACGCGCCAACTATCGACTGGCGCGGTTGTCGCTGGAACGCGGCGATATCGATGCGGGTCTGCAACGATTGCGCGAACACGGCATGCTTCTGGATGTGCCGCGTCTGACATCGAGCCCCGTCATCGATGGTCGCGTCGACGAAGCCAGTTGGCAGTCAGCGATCAGGGCTGACGCCTTCTATCAGTTTGTTTCCAGTCACCAGGCGGCCCTGCCCTCTGATGTTGACACGGAGCTCTATCTCGCTCACGACGATGAGCGCTTCTACCTTGCCTTTGTCGGCTTCGACGAAGAGACGGCGAAGCTGGTCCGCTCCAGTGCCGGAGAGGATATGGTCATCTGGCAGGATGATGTGATCGAGGTGTATCTCGACGCCAATCTTGATCACCGCAGCTACATCCATCTTGGGGTGAATTCCGAAGGGATGAAGTCTGATGCCTGGCATGAAGGCGGTCTGGAAAGTCGCGACATCGAATGGGATGCCGACGTACAGTGGAGCAGTCACGTGGGTGACGATCGCTGGTCCGTCGAGATTGCCCTGCGCTTCGCCGACCCCGAGTTGCCATCGCCACAGGCGGGTACGTTGTGGGGCTTCAATTTCGTACGAACCTATCGCGGCGCCGAATTCAGCCAGTGGGTGCGGACCTACGGCAATGCCCATTCGCCCGATGACTTTGGCGTATTGCGATTCATGTGAACACTGACACTCTGACACTCTGACTCTGATACCCGGGGAACTCTCCATGATTCTCGTCGATGCCCACCTTGATCTCTCGATGAATGCCATCAACTGGGACCGCGATCTCGAACTGGATGTGTTCGAGATTCGCAGGCTGGAAGAGGGGATGGAGCAGAAGGGGCGGGCCTGCGGCACAACGACCCTGCCTGAAATGCGCAAAGGCGAGATCGCTCTGTCTGTTGCGACGGTAATCTGCCGCGTCGCCTGGCCCGGGTCGCCGGCGACGGGTGCGGCGAATCAGAAGATTGCCTACGCCAAGGCGCAGGGCCAGTTGGCCTACTATCATGCCCTTGAAGCGGAGGGGTTGATGCGGCAGATCTCAGATCGTGCAGGACTCGACGCTCATCTCCAGCAGTGGGAAGCGGACAGCGCCTCGACGCCTCTGGGATACATCCTCAGCATGGAGGGTGCTGATCCGATCATCGATCCAGAGAATGTCGCCAAGTGGTGGGATGATGGGCTGCGGGCCGTCGGGCTGTCACATTACGGTTTCAGTGCCTATGCCCACGGTCACGATATGGTCGGTGGTCTCACCGATCGGGGGCGGCCGTTGCTGGCGGCGATGCAAGAGGCAGGCATGATCGTCGACCTCACACACCTGGCAGACATCGCTTTCTGGGAAGTCCTCGACGCCTTCGATGGTGCCGTGCTGGCGAGTCACAGCAACTGTCGAGCGCTGGTGCCGGATCCACGTCAGTTCGATGACGATCAGATCAAAGCGATCATCGCCCGTGGCGGCGTCATCGGTGGTGCCCTGGATGCGTGGATGCTGCAAACGGGGTGGATCAGAGGCGAAACCACACCTGAAGTGCTGGGCCTCGACGCGCTCGTGGATCACATGGTTCACATCTGCGAGTTGGCGGGCAACACCCACCACATCGGCATCGGCTCAGATCTCGATGGCGGCTACGGGACGGAGCAGACGCCACGCGATCTGGATACGATCGCCGATCTGCAGAAGGTGGGGCCGTTGCTGGCGGATCGTGGTTTCAGCGATGATGATGTAAAGCGGGTGATGCACGGCAACTGGTTCGAATTCTTCCGCAAACATCTGCCGTAGAGTGCCGCCGATCGGTCAGATGCCGGCCTATGGTGAGACAAGTTCGTGCAAGGTGCTGGCAGAACACGTGTAGCGAAGTCAGCGCCATCTATCCTGACGTAACCACGTATCCTGGGAGATCAGCGCACGATGAAGATCACAGCCATCAAGTTATGGCGCGCCTCTATCTTCGCAGGTTTCCAGGTGTTGGCTGCTTGAGGGCTCTATGCAGTTGAAGGAGCGTGGCGCCAGCGGGCGCGCCCTCGTCGTCGGTCTGATGGGTGCCGTTTTCCTTGGCGTCGCTTCCACATACAACGACATGATCATCAAGGGGTCCGGGGTAGCCACCTGGAACTGGACCCCGGGCGCGATCGTCGTCTTCTTCCTGCTGGCCGGTGTCCTGAACACGCTGGTGCGTTTTGTCCACCGGCCCTGGGGATTGTCACGCGGCGAACTGGCCGTGGCCTATTTCATCATCTTGCTGGCCAATACCCTCACGGGTCGTGGCTTCTCCAGCCAGATCCTGCCGGTGCTCACCGGGGCCGAATACTACGCCACACCGGAAAACGACTGGGCCTCCGTCGTGCAGCCCCACCTCCCGGCGTGGGTCCTGCCGCAAGGAAAGCAGGCTCTCTGGCACTTCTACGAGGGCAGTCCCTCGGGTCTGGTCCCGTGGGAGGCGTGGGCAAGACCCATGCTCTGGTGGGGGATCTTCGCCCTGGCGCTGTTCCTGACGATGGCCTGCATTATGGTGATCCTGCGTCGCCAATGGGTGGAGAACGAGCGGCTCGCCTACCCCATGGTGCAGTTGCCGTTGGCAATGCTGGCCGACGACGAGCGTGATTCGGTCCTCAAGCCGTTGTTCCGCAACCCCCTGATGTGGGCGGGCTTCGCAATCCCCTTCGTCATGGGGTCGATCAATGCGCTGCACAACTATTTTCCCTTCGTACCGACCGTCGTCGCCTATCTGCCAAGTATCCCGATCCTGCGCGGGATGGCTTCGATCAGCCTGACATTGAGCGCGTCGATGGTCGGGTTCTCCTACTTCGTACCGATCAACATCGCCGCGGGCCTGTGTTTCTTCTATCTGCTCACGACCGTGCAGCGTGGCCTGTGGGGCCTGGTGGGGTGGGGGGATAAGGAAGATGCCATGGGCGCCTACTCCCAGTACACGGAGCCCGATATCATCCACGAGGCGATGGGGGGGATGATCGTGCTGGTGGTCGGGACGTTATGGATTGGTCGTCACCATCTGCGAGATGTGCTGCGCAAGGCCTTCTATGACGCTGACGACGTCGACGACAGTGACGAGATCCTCTCCTATCGCCACGCCGTATTGGGTACGATTGTCGGCCTGTGTGTGATGGGGGTCTGGCTGGCCGCAACGGGCGTCCCCCCCGCACTGGTGCCACTGCTGCTGGCGGTGGCCTTCATCATCTTCATCGCCATCTCCCGCACTGTGGCGCAGGGCGGTGTGGCCAACATGTATCCTCCGACGAATCCACCGGACTTCATCGTCTCCGGCGTCGGTGCCTCCGCCATCGGCGCCAAGGGGATGGGGGCGCTGGCGATCAGCTATGCCTGGAGCGTCGACACGCTGATCCTGATGATGAGTGCCTGTGCCAACGGGCTGAAGCTGCTGACGGAAGTGAAAGCGGCCCAGCATCGCCGTCTCTTCGCCGCCATCGTCGCGGTCATCATCCTGACCCTGTCCGCCTCGATTGGCATGGTCATCCTTCTCAGCTACGAACATGGCGCCATCAACCTGTCGAGCTTCTACTTCAACAACGTTTCCCAGTACCCCTTCCGTTTCATGGCCTTCAACCTGGGCGAACCGGCGGGGCCGAATTGGATCGGCTGGGTCCATACCGGGATCGGCGCGGTCGTGATGACAGGGTTGATGGTGGCGCAGCACCGATTTGTCTGGTGGCCCTTCCATCCTCTCGGGTATCCGGTCAGCTGTGTCTTCGGTGGTATGTGGTTCAGCGTGTTCCTGGCAATGGTTCTCAAGTCCGTGATCATGAAATACGGTGGTCCCCCCTTGTTTCGGCGCCTGCGTCCCTTTTTTCTCGGACTGATTCTTGGCGAAGCCTGCGTCGGTGGCTTCTGGATCGCCGTCGACTATGTGACGGGTATGGTAGGCAACACGTTGCGGGGGATTTTCTTCGGCTGAACGCCGGGGGCATGGTCGACGTACATGCTTACTCCAGAAGTCTGGGCTTCTCGGTCGTCTACCACAACACGACAAACAGTAGATAACAGGCAGTTGCCAGGTAGAGCCCCAGCCACACCCCTGGGCGCTGATACCATTTCGGTCCCTCGGGGCCCACTTCAAAGGGATACTTGGGTCGGATCGGCGCTTCGACCAGTGTGCGGTGCAGCCACGTACCCTCGAAGGCTGCAAGGCGTGGGCGCATCTGCTCCCGCACCTGAGCGGCGTCTTCGTCCTTCACGTAGATCAGGCCCGTCAGATCCTCGGGCGCCAATGATCCGCGGCGAGAGGTGATCCAGGCTGAAGCGATGAGCATACTCGCCGCGGGGATCACGAGATTCCACAGATAGGTCCACCACGTGTTGCCATACCAGACCGGCACGGGCCAGTCATAGGCGTCGGCGAGGATAGAGCTGATGCCGTATGTCAGCCCTGCCAGCAGGCCGATGATGCCGGTCTGCCGGTGCACGCGTGTGAAGATTCCCATGAGTATGACCGTCATCAGTGGCACGGCAATCGCCCCGGCGAGGCGCAGGTAGAATTTCAGCATGCCCCCTTCCAAGAAGGGGACGTAGAGAAAGCCGAGAGCGAGGATGAAGGGGACGGACCAGCGACCGACGCGTGTGTAGTGCGCGTCGTCGCGATTCTTCACGAAAAAGCGGGCGTAAATGTCACGCACGAAAAGCGACGACAGACCAATGCCAATGGAGTCGAACGTCGAATAACCGGCGGCAACGAGACCGGCAACGACGAGACCGACAAGACCGGCAGGCAGATACTTAACGATCATCAGCGGATAGGCCTGATCGACGATTTCCAGGCCGGGAAAATCGGCGTGCGCCATGGGGCCGAGGCTGACATTGAAAAACAGGCAGATCGCCGTGGCGATACTCGCCACGAGGGCGGCCATCTTGAAGTCCCATTCTGATCGCGCCCCGAGAAAGCGAATCGCCTCGTATTGGTTGATCACGGCATAGGTGGTGAGTACGACGATGAAGCCGAATACGACCAGCAGGGGAGGGACCCCCGGGGGAGAGTAACCTCCCACGTGCATGAGTGTGTCAGACAATCCCGTCTCAACGGCTTCCAGTCGTGCTTCGATGCCAGACCAGCCACCCATGCCGCGATAGACGGTGCCCCAGAGTACAAAGGAGGCGACGATCATCGTCAGGCTCTGCAGTGCATCGGTGACGACGCCCGCCTGCAGACCGCCGCGCACGATATAGAGGACGGAGGTGGCGGCGACACCGATGACGATGAGCCAACTCGTGCGATCGTCGATGCCGGCGACGACGTTGAGTACGAGGAACATGGAAAAGAAGATGTTGCCAAGGACATTGGTGCGCGATTGAACATTGATGAGCACTGCCAGGACGCGCACACCAGGGCCGAAGCGTAACTCGAGCCATTCCGCATTGGTGAACACACCCGTGCGATACATGGGCACGATGACGAAGAAGCTCAAGACCGTCCAACCGATGGCGATCCCCACCCACCACTGGGCCAACTGCGACAGGCCGAGGTTGTAGGAGCCACCGACTATGCCCACATAGTCGCCGGAATCGACGGCCGTACCGAAGGCAGACAGGCCAATCATCCACCACGGCATCGACTTGGCTGCCAGATACCAGTCGAAGCTCTCGCCTTTGTTTCGATGCATCAGCAAGCTGTAGGTGACGACGCCGCCATTGAGAATGATGACAATGGCCCAATCAAGTGCGGTCATGTTTCCACCCGTTTTGACACTGTTGGAACCCCCTGCTAGCCTGACTACATGAATGCGCTCGAGCGAAACATACGATACTACCCCGTGCACCGGCTGTTTCTGGGGCTCCTCATCATCGGCCCCGTATTAACACCCTATCTACGGTCGAAGGGGTTCGTCTATACCGAGATCATGCTGCTGCAGTCGATCTCTGCGGTTTCTCTCGTCGTCTTCGAGATGCCAACCGGTATCGTCGCGGATCGAGTCTCCCGCCGCCTGTCGCTGTTTCTATCGGGCGCATGCATCGCCGCGGGACTTGTCGTCTACATCCTCGCTGCACGTTTTGCGACGCTCGCCGTGGGCGAAGTGATGATCTCCATCGGCCTGACCTTTCGATCCGGTGCGGACGCCGCTTTTCTGCACGAGAGTCTGGCTCGCCTGGGGCGCGAACAGGAGTACCGGCAGATCGAAGGGCGTGCGATCTCGTGGATCTTTATCGGCCAGAGTATTGGCACCTTCGCCTGCAGTGCGTTGTACGAATGGGACAAGGACCTGCCTTTCTGGCTCAGTGTTGGCGCAGCGTCTCTGGCAGCTGCTGTCGTGCTGCTCTTCACCGAGCCGCAGCGCGACAAGGCAGACCGGCCCTATATCAGCCACGTGTTGCACAGCTTTGGTGTGGCCCTTGGTTCACCCGCTCTGCGTTGGACGCTGGTGTTGGTGGCGATCATGGGGTTCACCACACGCGTGGGGTTCTGGCTGTATGAACCCTATTTCGTCGCCGTGGAGATTCCGATTTTGTGGTATGGTCCGATCTTCGGCGTCTTTAACATCATTGCCGCTCTGTCGGCGCGGTTTCTCGCGCATCGATGGGGGAATGCACCGCTGGCCATGCTCTTCATGCTGTTGCTGTGCGGCCTGACATTCCTGCTGCCGGCGCTCTTCGTTTCGGCCTGGTCGATCACCATCATCTCTCTGCAGCAGATCGTTCGTGCCGCTTACAAGCCGACCCTTGGCGCCTGGGTCAATGGCCACGTGACCGATGACGTGCGCGCTACGATGCACTCCATCTTCGGGTCGGTGGCGGCTCTGGCATTCTCCGTCGTCTCGCCCCTGATCGGCTTGCGTCTCGATGGTGCCGGCGCCATCCCTACGTATGCCTTGATGGGGATGGGGGTCTGCGCTGCCGCCGTTCTGCTGGGGCTGTGGCTGCGCCTATCCCGCAGATGGACGCGTTCTGGCTGATGGCTTGCTGATCGTTTGTCTGGGCGGCTCTTGTGCACGATCGTTGTAGCCATCGGTGCCTTTCCCGTAGAGGAACACAATGTGTCTTAAGGATCAAGCACGGATCTGTGTCATAAGTGTCGTCTTCACATGTGCCTTCTCGCCGCACACGAGTCTGGCGCAGGAACCGCCCATGAGTTTCTTCATCACCAGTCAGGGACCCGGAAATGGCGCTGATCTCGGTGGCCTTGCGGGAGCGGATGCGCATTGTGGCGCTTTGGCGCAGGCGGTAGGGCACGGATCACAAGGCTGGCGTGCGTATCTGAGTGCGACGTCGGCTGATGGGGGAGTCACGCACGCCAGGGATCGGACTGGCCCTGGGCCCTGGTACAATGCGGCGGGCGTCATGGTCGCTGCGGACCTCGATCAACTGCACGGTGACAACAACCTCACGAAAGAAACGGCCCTCGACGAGATGGGGCAGATCGTTAACGGACGGGGAGACAGTCCCAATCGTCACGATATTCTCACCGGATCGCATGCAGACGGCACGGCCTTCACCGATGCTGATCTGACATGCGCCAACTGGACGAGTAGTGGATCCGGTTCGGCTCAACTGGGTCACCACGATCGAACCGGCGGTGGCGCCGACCCGACCTCCTGGAATTCTGCCCATGCCTCGCGTGGTTGCAGTCAGAGCGATCTTCGTGGTACCGGTGGCGATGGACTCTTCTACTGCTTTGCTCTGCCGCCTGCCGATACTGCCATCTCCCCGAGTGGATGGGGAACCCTCAAGCTTCACCCTGGCTCAGACTGATCCTATGGAAGCTGCCACCGACAGAGCGTCGCGCACGATCAACTGGTATCGTACGCCGATCCCACGTGAACAACTGCGTGAGCTGAATCAGTGTAGCGATGTGCGGGCACTGCTGCAGATTCTCGGTCATCTGAGTCTGATCGCTGCCACAGCGGCGACGGCGTGGCAGGTGCAGGACCGGCTCGAGTTGTTGCTGCCCGTGCTTTTTCTGCACGGCACGGTGTACGTCTTTCTTTTCAATGCCACGCACGAACTGACCCACGGAACCGTCTTCCGCACGCGCTGGCTCAACCGATTTTTCACACGGATTTTCTGTTTCTTCGTCTGGCGCAATCATCACATGTTCTGGGCCAGTCACGCCGAGCATCACAAATACACCTTGCACGCACCGGATGATCTCGAGGTGACCCTGCCACGCCGGCTGACGGTGGCAGACTTCTTACGCGTCACCATTTTCGATCCACGCGTCTTTTATGCGACCCTGCGCAAGACGGGGCTGCATGCACTTGGCCGCGTGGAAGGAGAGTGGGAGCTGCATCTGTTTCCAGCAGATGAACCTGATCGACGTCGAGTGCTGGCAAACTGGGCGCGGATTCTGCTGATCGGACACGTCGCGATCACCGCAGGCAGCCTGTATCTGGGGCTGTGGCTCGTGCCGGTGTTGACGACCTTTGGTTCATTCTATGGTGGCTGGTTGCGATTCCTCTGCAATCACACGCAGCATACGGGGCTGCAGGACGATGTGCCCGATTTTCGTCTGTGCACACGCACGATTCTGCTAAGTCCCCTGACGCAGTTTCTCTACTGGCACATGAACTACCACATCGAGCACCACATGTATGCAGCCGTGCCGTGCTACAATCTCGGCAAGCTGCATCGTGCAATTCGCCATGAGCTGCCCGAGTCCAACCGCGGCCTGTGGGACACATGGTGCGAGATTCTGACGATCATGAAACGGCAGGAGACGGAACCCAGTTACGAATACGTGCCCGCTCTGCCTGACGCGAGCCAACCCGCTGTTACCTGAGAGGCGACGTTGAGTACACCTGACGCGATCGGCTGGATCTCCTGCCCTCAGAGGTATCGTTACGAGGCGCCGCGACAGGGTGTGTTGATGCCTGATAGCGAGGCGATCATCCAACTGCATGAAGGCCGCGATTTCGACGAAGCCCTGGATGGTCTCTCCGGTTTCGAACGAATCTGGGTCGTCTTTGAGTTTCACCTGAATGAGACCTGGCATCCTCGTGTGCAGCCACCGCGTGAGGGCGAACCGCGCCGCGGCGTCTTCGCCACGCGCTCGCCTCATCGTCCAAATCGCATCGGCCTCAGTTGCGTGCGCCTGCTGTCGATTGATGGGCTGCAGTTGACGGTGGCGGGCCACGATCTGCTCGATCAGACACCCGTGTGGGATCTGAAACCCTATGTCCCGTATGCCGATGCCTTTCCCGACGCCCAGGCGGGGTGGCTCGACGACGTTGTCACGGCGCGCTACGAGGTTGAATTTGCGCCAGGCGCGGCGCAGGTGGCAGACTGGATCGCGGAACATGGGAAACTGGATTGTGTGAATTTCGCCAGGGTACAGCTGATGACGGATCCCACTGATGGTGAGCGGAAAAGGATCGAGCAGCAGGCCGATGGCGACTATGTGATCTCCTACCGCACCTGGCGTCTGCAATACCGCGTGGTTGAGAAATCTCGGATGGTAACCGTCACGCAGATCGGCTCAGGATACAGTGAGACCGATCTCGCCGTGGCGGAAGATCGTCACGACGACAAGGCCGTACATCGGGCCTTTCTGGCTCTGTCCGGTTCATCGGATTTGGCCGACTCGAGTTCATCAACCTAAGATTCGCTTCAGCAGACAACCATCCACACGCCGTAGAGGGAGTTCCAAACCAATGATGCGCTCTTCGAATCCCATGCTCGGAGAAAAGACCTTCCGCGACCTGGCCCCGGCCGGTGTCGACTCCATGACCTTGCAGGGTACCGTCAACAAGACCCTGTTTCTCCTTTTGGGTGTGTTAGTGGCTGCGTCGTGGACCTGGAGTATGTACTTCGACTTCGAAGACCAGGCACTCGTATTCCCGTGGATGATCGGTGGTGCCATCGGAGGTCTCGTGGTCGGCCTGATCACGTCCTTCAAGAAGACCTGGGCCGCCTTTACGGCGCCTCTCTATGCTCTCTGCCAGGGCCTGTTTCTCGGTGGCCTGTCATCGACCTTCGAAGCCAGCTATCCGGGAATCGTGATCCAGGCGACGACGCTGACCTTCGGCACCATGTTCGCCCTGCTTTTCGCCTACACGTCACGACTCATCAAAGCGACGGAGAATTTCAAGCTCGGTGTCGCTGCTGCGACGGGGGGCATCTTCTTCGTCTACATGGGAACGATGCTGCTCGGGTTCTTTGGCATCCATATGCCCTTCATTCACGAGAGTGGCCTATTGGGTATCGGTTTCAGCCTCTTCGTCGTCATCATTGCTGCCCTCAATCTCGTCCTTGATTTCGACTTCATTGAGAACGCCGTTGAGGCGCAGGCGCCGAAGTATATGGAGTGGTTCGCTGCCTTTGGCCTCGTCGTCACCCTCGTCTGGCTCTACATCGAGATCCTGAGACTCTTGTCAAAACTGCGTGATCGGCGCTGACCTGATTCGCTGACCACAACTGATCGTTAGGGAGGACAGATGGCGACATCCAAGGCTAAACAGAAACCCGCTCCGGCTCGCTCCGACACGGTACCGACGCAGATCGGTCTGACGATGTCCGTCGAGTTAGGCAGGGCGAAGATCACCCTGGACGACGCCCTTACCTACACAGAGCAATCGGTGATCGAACTCGACAAGCTCGTGGGCGAACCCGTCAACATTCTCGTGAATGGGACACTGTTTGCCCGTGGAGAAGTTATGACGGTGGACGAGAAATTTGGTGTACAGGTCGTTGAGGTTCTCGATCCGGACTCGAAAGAGGCTGATAATGCGTAATGGCCAAGTGGAGAAACATCGGCTGCAGCAGATTGGCAATGTGGATCTCGATCTGTGTGTCGAATTGGGACGCAAGGTGCTGTCCGCGGAGGAAGCACGGGCCATGAAGGCGGGTGATCTCATCCCTCTCAGCAAGCTCGCCGGTGAGACCGTGGACGTGATCATCAATGGGCGTCCCTTTGCCGATGGCGAGATCGTCGTCTCCGGCGATAGGATGACGGTTCGTCTCACTCGCATGCGGGAGACATCTGATGGCTGATATCCTGACCCCCGAAGAGAAGGCCGCTCTGGACAGTGCCGAGGCCAGCGCTGGTAAGCCCGTCGTCAACCGATACGACTTCAAACACCCGGCGCGCGTCAACAAGACGCAGCTACGCACCCTCGAGAATCTGCACGACAATTTTGCGCGCTTGCTGAGCTCGACCTTCTCCGGTGCCATGCGGGCCGTCGTCGATGTCGATACGGCTTTCGTCGATCAGACGACGTATGCCGAATTCATCATGTCCTTGTCGAACCCTTCCAGCTCGTATGAGTTCTCACTGGGGCCGACCAAGGGACGGGCGATCATCGACTTTGCCATGCCCATCACCTTCGCTTTCATCGACCGCATCTTCGGCGGCAAAGGCTCATCAAAGGGCGTCGACGCTCGGCAGATGTCACAGATTGAGATGGGCGTCCTAGCCAAGATCGTCAAACGAGTCGTTGAAGATCTGGAGGCGACATGGCGGCCGATCGTACCGGCGGAGATCTACGACATTGAATTGGAAACCAATCCCGAGTTTCTGCAGATCTGTGCGGCGAATGAAATCGTCATTCTGTTGGCCTTTGAGGTCAATTCGACCAACGCCTCGGGGCTCGTAAGTCTCTGTTATCCATTTTCTACCCTCGAGTCTCTTCTGCCTCTCCTTGGACAGGAGAGTTGGGGGCGCCAGGAGGCGGATGACACCGACGACCGGGCCCTGGGGAATCGCCTGCGCCTGGCCAAGACAACCGTTCCCATCGTCGCCGAGGTGGGGCGCAATCAGATTCCACTGACAGCAATCGAAGACCTCGGCGTGGGAGACGTATTCACCTTCACCACCCGGCCGACGGATCCAATGGTGGTTTATGCCGGTGAACGACCCAAGTATCTTGGTGGACCCTTCGCCGGCACGCACGACAACATGACGGTGAAAATCGCCGGACAGATTCCGTCTGAGGACGAGGAGGATTTCGCACCCGGCAGCATGGGAGATCCAGAGGAAGAGGTCGGTATTTGCGTCACCGTCCGCGCCGAGTTGGGCCGTACGAATGTCACACTGGATGATCACCTGTCGCTGGAAGAGGGCTCGACGCTCGAGTTAAACAAGCTTGTGGGCGAACCCGTTGACGTGTGGTTGCCAGACCGTCGGCTTGGGCGGGGGGAGATCGTCACGGTCAATCAATATTTCGGTGTACGAGTCACCGAATTGGCAGATTCCAGCACACAGGGGCCGGCCCGGGATGGAAGGGTGCTCGGATACCGGCACCGCCTTCCCCAGGCGCCGACGGTCGAGCCCTGGGGTATACCTGGTGACGTCGATGTCAGTGCGATGGCGGCATCTCTGACGCCGAGTCAACGCGGCTGGGAGCCCGTAGGATCGTCTTCGCCCCAAGAGGGTTCCTCCGAGGAATCACCCACAGAGCCACAGACGGCACACAAAGAGCCAGCTCCACAGCATACGCCGCCATCTGTTCCCAAAGAGATGCTGGCCAAAATTCAACAGGTAGAGGTCCGTTCGCCCTATGATGAGACGCTGAAGCGAGTCCGTCTCGCCGTGCTTGACGCGCGCGAGGATGCGGCTGCTCTCGTCAGTACGTTGATCAATCAAGAAGAGGGTGCAGTACATCGCGAGCCCGAAGTGTATACCCCACCGCCCAGTATAGACGTAAAAGAGGCGACCCTTGGGAGGCGGATCATTTCGGGATTCGGCAAGGTTTTTGAGCGTGGAGAGCCGGAGACCGAGATGGATGACTCGTCACCGGAGGATTCAGAATTCTCCGAGGCAGACGCCTTTGAGCTACCGGCCAGGCAAAAACTCGGCGTCCTCTTCGTTGCATTCGGAAATGAGGTGGGCGGAGAGATCATGAAGTTTCTTTCCGACTACGACATCGAGGAAACGGTGCACGCCATCGCGAATCTGCGATCGGTGAGTGTCGAGATGCAGGATCAGGTGCTCGGCGAATTTGAGCAGCATCTGCTTGCGGGCGAGTGGTTCAGTCGGGGCGGGATGGACTTCGCTCGCGGCTCTCTCGAGCGTGCTGTGGGCCCCAAACGCGCGCAGCAGTTTCTCGATCGTGTCTCTAACCGCGTCTCTTCTGGATTCTACATGCTCAAGAATGCCGCGCCAGAGCAGGTCGCGCCCTTCATCAGTCATGAGCATCCGCAGACAATCGCCCTGATTCTGTCGCAGCTGAATCCCGGCCAGGCTGCGGGCATTCTGGCCCAACTGCCGTCGCGCATGCAGGCCGATGTCTCCTATCGCATTGCGACGATGGAGAATATCACCCCTGCCGTCCTGAAAGAGATTGGGAGGTCTCTCGAAGCGAGTTTGCGAGACATTCTCGGTGGCGACCAGGATGTAGGTGGGCCAAAGGTTCTGGGCGACATGCTTAATATGAGCGGATCGAGTGTAGAGAAGAACGTCCTCGATCAGATCGATGCCCAGGACCCGGAAGTGGCAGAAGCGGTTCGCAATCTGATGTTCGTCTTCAACGACATGGTCAAACTCACCGACCGCGAACTGCAGATCGTGTTACGGAAGGTCGATCAGAAGGATCTCGTCATCGCACTGAAGGCGGCGCGGCCTGAGGTGGCCGAGAAGATTCTCGGCAACATGTCAGAACGAGTACGCAACTTCATTATCGAAGAGATGAACTTCCTCGGTCCCATGCGTCTGAGCGAAGTGGAGGAAGTGCAATTGCGCATCGTACACACGGTGCGGCAGTTGGAAGGGCAGGGAGAACTCACCATCGTCCGTGGAGATGCGGACGATCTGTTCGTCTGAAGTGATCATTCCGGGACTGGCGATTGTCACCCGGTTCGCAAAAAAGCAAGCGATACACGTCAAGGAGTCGAACCATGGGTAAGAAGGCGATCATTAGATTCGGGACCCAGGCGCTGATCCCACTACTGGTGGTACTTGTGGTAGGGTGCGACAGTGAAGGAAGCGATTGGCAGAGCGCGAAGAGCTCGAATACCGACGAAAGCTACGGCCACTATCTGGAGCTCTATCCAGATGGCAAGTTTGCTCAGGCCGCCCGCAAGGGGCAGGAGACGCTGCTCTACAAGCAAACCCGAATGGATAACACGCTGGAGGCCTTCCGCGCATTTCTGGCACGCTTCCCGGATGGCGAAAATGCCGAGGATGCGCACAGTGCGATCGAGCTGCTGCAGTGGGCACAGGCACAGAAAGGGAAATCTCTGGAGGCCATTGAGGACTTCCTGAAGGAATTCCCCGAAAGCCGATTTGCCGATCAGGCGCGCGAACAGATCGCGCCTCTGAAGCTGACACAGATTCAGATCAGCGGCGACGCCGCGGCACTTGAAGAATTCCTGCAAGAGTATCCTGAGGGTCCGGTTGCTGACCGTGCTCGAGCCTCTCTGGAATTGATTGAGTACAAACAAGCACGCAAAGCGGACACACCTGAGGCCTATGCGGCGTATCTGAAGCGTAATCCAGAAGGGGCACATGCGGACGAAGTCAAGAAACGGATGTCACGCTAACCTCATATGACCGGGATGAAACGAGTCCTCGTCACGGGCGCGGCAGGATCTGTTGGCACCAATCTGTGGAAGGGTTGGGAAGCGGCAGGGTGTTATGACCTGACGCTCACCGATCATCGGCCCATCGAGGGTAGCACATCGCGCACCGAGGTCGGTGATATCGCCGATCGCGATCTGGTGACAAGCCTCTGTGAGGGGCAGGATGTGCTGGTGCATCTGGCTTACATCCCGCATAAACCACTCGCTGATGTGACGGACATCGGCGTGGCGATGCAGCTGTTCGAGGCGGCCAGCGCCGCCGGCGTGCACACGATCATCTACGCCAGTTCGAATGCGGCGATCGGCATGAATGAGTTTGAGCGCTCACCGCCTTTGCACTCGACAGGGGACATGTTCCGACCCGCCGGCTGGTATGGGGCGCAGAAGTGTATGGCAGAGATGGCGGGCAAGTATCTGTCGGCACGTGAGCAGATCCGCTTTGTCAGTATCCGCATCGGCACCTTCACGGGTGGCAGTGAACCGCAGGATCATCGGCAATGCACGACGTTGATGACCCCTCGTGACAGTCTGCAGTTGTTCACCAAAGCCATCGACTATGACGGGCCCGTGAAGTATCTGATCACCTACGGCACATCGGGCAATCGTAGTGGGCACCAGATCAGTTGGCTCGATCTGACGGAGGCGATGGGGATCCTCGGATACGAACCCGAGGACAATCTGATCCGTGATCACGCGCATCGATTCACTGAATGACCGTCGCCTACCCAATCGAGAGTAATCTTCCATGAGTTGGTATTTCCTGCATGCGTGTGACCTGCAACCTGGGTCACATCGTTCCTTCCGCTGCAATCCCCGCTACGTCGAAAATGGTCAGACGGCGTATCGACAATTGCAGCAGATGAGCGATGCCGATCTACTCCTCGTCGGTGGCGATCTGACGCGCGATGGCTCCATCCATGATTTCGAATTGGAGGAAGCCAAGGGGCATCTCGACGCCTTGCCGTATCCATACTATGCGATTCCTGGCAACATGGATTCAGGCAACAAGTGGGCACCGGGCCCGGGGGGCACCGGACGTGATGATCCGGCACTGATGATGGAGTCGTCGCAACTCGACAACTTCAGTCGCTACTTCGGCGAAATGCCCTGGTCTCTCGTGCACAAAGACGTGCGATTCTCCGGTTTCTATGCAGCTGTCGCCGGTAGTGGCTTTCCCCATGAAGAACGGATGTGGGACTGGTTGGAGAACGTGCTGCCGTCTCTCCCGCCGACGGTCCATCATGTGATGACGATGCACTACATGCTGTTCTTCGATCAGCCAGATGAACCAACGTGGGATCTGACAAGAGCAGAAGAGTATCACAAGTGGTATTTCACCATTGATGAGCCGCATCGCGCCCGAATCTTCGACGCCTTCAAGAAGGCGAATGTGGAGATCGTGCTCAGTGGCCATATCCACGTGCGACGCCCCGAGCAGGTCGTGGATGGCATTCGCTTCTATCGCGCTGCAGGAATCGCCATGCCACAGATGCCCGATGCCTGGCCCAATGCCGACTCGCGTCTGGGGTTCTATCGCTTCGACGTGGATGAAGATGGCATCCGCGACACCTTCATTCCGCTGGAACACGAATCGAGCGCAGCCGGGAGCTACGGCCTCGGCGGGCATCCACCGGCGGACACGCGCGACTATACGATCGCCCTGGAAAAGCCGCCTGAGCAATTCCTGACGGGCAAGAGATGGCGTGGGGGCGGCGCAAGCTCAAACGGATCGGAATAGAGCCCCGGATCCTACTCGCGGCTAGACCAACTGTAGATCCGCCTTGTCGCCTTCCTCGATAAAAGCGGTCATCAGTTTCACGGCGGCCTCCACATCCTTGCGGTGCACCAACTCGATCGATGTGTGCACATAACGCGATGGGATCGACAGGGTGATTGCCGGCACGCCACCGCGAATGCGTTGAATGCCGCCTGCGTCGGTGCCGCCGCGCGGCAGGATCTCCATCTGATGCTTAATCTTCCGCTTCTTGGCCAGATCCTTGAAACACGCGACCAGACCCGGGTGGGAGATGAAGGACGAGTCCTGAATCTTGATGGCTGCACCGCCACCGAGGTCGGTGACCTTCTCATGATCAGGCACACCGGGAATGTCGACGGCCAGTGTCGTATCGAGGGCGACACCTACATCGGGTGAGATGTCGAAGGCACTGGTTGTGGCGCCGCGTAGACCGACCTCTTCCTGCACCGTGGCGACGGCGTAGGTCTCGAAGCCAAAACTGCTGGCTGCTTGCATCGCTTTGATCATTACATACATGGAGACACGGTTGTCGATGGCTTTGCAGCTGACGCCGTCGCCGATCTCAGTGAACTGGCGATTCATTACGACCATGGAGCCAATCTCCACCTCTTTCTTCACTGTCGCCGCCGGTAGGCACAGGTCGACGAAGAAGTCGGCGATCTGCAGGTCCTTCTTCAGGTCGGCGGGCGTGGCGATGTGGGGTGGGCGCACACCGGGATAGAGCAGGCCCGGCAAGTCGCGCTTCGTTCCACAGACGGTGACACGCTGAGCGACCATGTTGCGTGTGTTGTGGCCACCGAGGGGGACGAGTCGAATCCAACCCTTGTCGTCGATGTGGGAGACGACGAAACCGATCTCGTCCATGTGGGCGGCGATCATCAGTTTCTTCGCTGGGCCCTTGGCCTTCTTGCCCTTTGCCGGTGACGCCGCCTTGCGGGCGATGAGGTTACCCAAAGCGTCGACGGTCAGTTCATCGGCGACCGGCTCCAGTTCACGTCGCGCGATTTCTCGCAGGCGTTGCTCGCGTCCAGGGACTCCCGAGCACTCGCACAATTCCTTCAGCAGTTCCATCCCCTTGCCTCCTTGTTCGGCTCAAAGCATTGAGCCCTGTCATGTCATTTTCCTGATGGGCACAGTATAGGACCGCCCCTCGGCGAAGGCGATTCGGTTGGACGCTGCACGGTTTCTGGCAGAGCCAGATCACGGCCAGCGCATGTATCTGACAGATACGATCCGGGTGTATCCAACAGATACAACTGCTAAATCACTGAAAATGGATTTATCGCGTTATATCGTATATAAACAGTCAGTTAGGAATGAGTTCACATTCCCATGGCATCGTTGGCACTGGCCTTGCAAGGGGGGTAGGCAGAAACCAACCACTACCCCAACAGGAGAAAGAGTCATGGACCTTCACAACGTATACGAGCACAGAATGATGCAACAGCAGCAGCGATCCATGGATGCCGAGCGCAATCGTCCCGCAGGCCGCAATGACTACAGTGACCGACAGCTGAGCGCCCTTGTCCTGCTGAGCATGATCATGGCCAGCCTTCCCGCCATCGCCAATTCCGTCATCGCCTGACAGACACCATCAACTGCTTAACCGATCGCCCACCCGGAGACCCAAGCATGCATCCCAGCCAGCGCAACGACTACCGCGAAATCCTGATCGCCCACGCCTGTGTCTTCGGCGCCGTCCTCTTCGTTTTCATCGCCGTCGCCGCCGTAAACGTCCTCGGCCAGGTTTCCAACATACTGACGTGAGTAACAACCATCACGCGCTCGGACCAACGCAAGCCCCTATACTTCGCCTCGCCAAAGGGCCTTCAAACGATGACACTGCGAGCCTGCTCAATGACCCAGACTCAGATGACAAAGACAACCCTCCTACTGACCCTTCTGCTTCTCAGCTTCGTTCCGGCGCGCGCCCACAATGGCGCCGCTGGCGTGCTGCTGCCCGTCAAGGGGATCACCCTCGATGGGGATCTGTCAGACTGGCCAGACGATCTGCCGATCTACGCGTTGGAGGCCCTCGGGGTGACCGTTCCGCCAACAGATGCCGCTGATCTGGAGGCATCCTTTCAGATGGGTGTCGACGTGGCGCAGAACGTGCTCTATGTCGCTGTCAATGTATCGGCGGATGAATCGACCGTCCTCGACACGAGTTATGCTGGTCGACTGGAGCATCAGGACGGCTGTGACCTGCGGATCCATCTGCAGCATGCCGAACAGGCCGAAGGCGCGATCCACCACTACGGCTTCTGGGGTACAAATCTGCAGAGATTCAAGAATGGGCCCCCGGAAGCGGTGGACGTTGCCGTGAGTCGCCGAGGCGAAGGCCATCGGTATGAATGGCGTGTAGACCTGACGACCCTCAGCGACGGCGCGTTTCAATTGGCACAGGGGATCGTGATCGGCCTGGATGTCGCGATTATGGACGAGGACGAGGACGGCAGCAGAACCTATCTGATGTGGGGTCCCCATCGTGGCCTGCCTTTGGCCTATGAACTCAAAGGAGACGCGGTCGTTATCTCCGATCCGACGCATGCTGGTGTTGTTGCCGGGAATGTCCGCTGGGATCAGGAGGGGATGAGCAAGCGCAGTTTTGTGACGATTCGATCCATGGCAGATGGAGGAGATCGGTTAGATCTGGCGACCGACGGCCGTGGAAACTTCGAGACTGACTTTCCGAGTGGAGAGTATCGTATAGGGCTGTATGCAGACGATGACGACAGCGAGTCTGGACAGTTCGTCGAGGTGTCGCCCAAAGACACGTTGCAGATCGAGCTGATTCGTCGGCTCGAGATCGGCCGCTCCAGTGGTGCGTCGACACAGGTAGCGGTGCCCGCAGGACCCGGTGATCGCCAGGGGCTGTGGCATACTTTCAATGTGCTGGATGGGCTTCCCGGCGTGGTCCTTGCTCTTGCGCAAGACGATGACGGTGCTCTATGGATCGGCACGTCAAGAGGGCTCTTCCACTACGATGGCGGCTTCTTCACTCCCATGTTCGATCAAGGAATGGCCCTTGCGATTGCCGTCGATGACCGCGGTGGTGTCTGGTTCGCCGACGGATACAACAATACCGGTACTGGAGTCGGCCACTGGGATGGCGAACAACTGACTCGCTATACGATGGATTCTGGTCTGGCCAGTGATGCTGTGCATGCCCTTCATGTGAGTGGAGATGGCGACGTGTTCGCAGGGACCAGCGAAGGTGTCAGTCGATGGGTCGATGGTCAGTTTAAGCCCGTCCCGCGCCTGGATAGTCTGAGCGTCGTCCATCTGGGCGCCTCGAGAGATGGTGGACTTCTCGTCTCTCATTTGGGAGGTGTGAGACGATGGTTCAATGGCGACGATGCCATTGATCTGCCATGGCCCGATGCGGGTTCTTATGGCGCTGCGGCGCTGGACGATCGTCGCGGTACTACGTGGATGGCAACCCAAGTCGTTTCATCGATGTTTGAAAACGAGGCGGCGGGGAGCCTGCAACAGGTGGAGGGACACACTCTGGTGGATGTTCCAGGGCCACTGACAGGGGATCGCCGAGTCAATGAACTGCTCGAGGGTGCTGACGGCGCGATATGGTTCGGGACGCAGGGAGAAGGGCTGCTGCGTTGGGATGGAACCGACGTGGTCTCATTCGCCAGTGAGGATGGAGTCGGTAGCGACTTTGTCTACGCCTTGATGCAGGACCGTGAAGGGCACCTCTGGGTTGGAACAACCAACGGACTGAGTCGTTATGATGGGAATCACCTGCGCTCCCTGCGTGTTGCCGATGGTTTGAATGACAACAAGGTCCGGCAGATGATCGAGGACCAACAAGGTGCCTTGTGGTTTGCCACGGCGCGGGGGGTGAATCGTTTCGATGGCACGCACGTCACAAGTGTTCAAGTAGGTGATAGAGCAGCCAACGAGCCGGTCAACGACCTTCGGATGGATCGAGCGGGGCGAATCCTATTCGCAACCGATGACGGTCTCTTTCGTCATGAGGACGGGCAGTTTCGCACTTGGGGTCTATCCGACGGACCCCTGCAGCGGCGGATTCTCGGGCTGCAGACCAGTCGTGATGGAAGTGTGTGGGTCATGCCCGCTGCGGGGGGGGTACTGCGCGTGCACGACGATGGCGTCGAGACGTGGACCACCGAGGACGGGTTGTCACACACCAGGGTTCTTTCCATCACGGAAGCACGCGATGGTCACACCTGGTTCGGTGCTCTTCAGGGTCTGTCACAGTTTGACGGCGAGCACATCTCCACTTTCGGCATCGATGACAGTTTCGTCCCAGCGATCAAGGCGGATACCCTCGGACGTCTCTGGGGAAGGTGGACAAAGCCAACATGGAAAATAGGTGGGGCCTTCGTGATCGATGGCTCCGAGATCGAGTACTACGATGGTGACGACGGGTTCCCGGACAGGGGGTATGGTGAGCGTTGGCAGATCCTCACGGACACGCAGGATGCGACTTGGTTTACCTCTACAGGAGGGCTGGTGAGGATTGATCATCAGGGCGTGATTCGAATCTTCACGCAGGCAGACGGCTTGCCAAGTGACATAATCCGCACCCTTGCACGCGACGAAGATGACGTCCTTTGGATCGGTACCAGGGATGGACTCAGCCGCTACGATGGTCGCGTATTCCGTAATCTGACGCGTCGGGACGGACTGGCTCAGAACGACGTCAGCCAGATTCTGCAGGCAAGCAACGGTGACATGTGGGTCGCTACTGGTGGTGGGGCGACGCGCGTGCGATCTCACGAGACGAAGCCGACGGCGCGTATCGTCAGTGTCCTGGCCGATCAGAACTACAGGGACCTCAGCGATGTCACGATTCCCCCTGATCAGCGGTCCGTACGGTTTGAATTCCAGGGCAGAAGTCTCTACACACCAACTCAGGACATGATCTTCCTGTATCGGCTCGAGGGCGTTGATGAAGATTGGCAGCAAACGCAGGAAATGGCCGTCGAATATGCCAATCTGCCATCAGGTGAGCTGCGCTTTGAGGTGCAAGCCGTCGATCTCGACCTCAACTATTCATCTATCGCTACTGTGACTCTCCACACAAAACCTGACTATGGCCGATACTCGATGTTCGGTCTGTTGGGCTTCTCCCTGTTTGGCGTGGTCGTCGCTTCAGGCTATGGACTGCGAAATCGCCGCGATGCAGAGCAGGCGCGTCAGGCACACACGACGGTCCTGCAAGAGCGTAATGAGGCATTGGAAGCAGCGAATCGCCATCTGCGAGAAATGGACGAACTGAAGTCAGACTTCGTGTCGAATGTCTCGCACGAATTGCGCACACCGCTGACATCGATCAAGGGTTCCGTGGATAACATGCTCGATGGGATCACGGGCGAACTCAACGAAAAACAAGGTCGATATCTGGGGCGCGTTCAGGGCAATGCCAATCGTCTCAGTCGACTCGTCGATGATCTACTCGATCTGTCACGGATCGAAGCGGGAAGACTGGAATTGCGGCCGACAAATGTGTCAGTGCAACGCATCGCCGATGATGTGACGGCGAGTCTGCAGACCGTGGCAGAGCAGAAACAGATCGCCCTGTCCCTGGCATCCGATGGCGAAGCCACGGCATGGGCGGACGCCGATCGAATACACCAGGTGTTGGTAAATCTCGTCGGCAATGCGATCAAGTTCACCGAGTCAGAGGGGAAGGTGGACGTGCGTGTACAGGGAGAGGGTGACGAAATTATCGTTGCTGTGAGTGACACGGGGCCTGGCATTCCGGACGATCAACTGGCGACGATCTTCGACAAGTTCCATCAGGTGGGTAGCAGCGCCGATCGTCAGGGCGCAGGACTCGGTCTGGCGATCTCGCACAAGCTGATCGAATTGCATGGGGGCACAGTCTTCGTGGACAGTGAATTGGGGGTGGGCAGCACATTTACCCTCACACTACCGGTTCGCGCACCAGACCAGGTGGCGGATGATAAAGGTGACACCCATGTCTGAGGCGAAGATCCTCGTCACCGATGACGAGGAGGATATCCGCGAGGTCGTCGCTGACCGATTGTCACATTGGGGTTACGATGTGATCGAAGCGGTAGACGGTGTCGACTGCCTGGAGAAGCTGGAGACCTTCGACGCTGATCTGCTCGTGCTCGATCTACGCATGCCGCGCATGGACGGCCTGACGGTGCTGCGCACGCTGCGCGACCGGGGCTCGACGATTCCCGTGCTTATTCTCAGTGCGTCCTCCGAGGCGAATATCGCTGAGGACACTGTCATGCAGGGAGCCGCTGCGTATATGCTGAAACCCTTCGATCCCGAAAACCTGAAGGAAACGGTGGCCCAACTACTCGCAGGAGAGTCGAAATGAGCGCCGAAGCTGTAAGCAAGGTTTCCAAGGGGCGCGTCCTCATCGTCGATGACGAGGAGGATATCCGCGACACGCTGGCGGATCGTGTCGAGGCGGAAGGCTTCGAAGTGGCTACTGCCTCTGACGGCATCCGTGGACTCGACAAGATGCGCGAGTTTGATCCCGATCTGGTGCTGCTCGATCTGCAGATGCCGCGTCTTGATGGACTGGGGGTTCTGGCGAGGATCCGCGCCGACGAAGTCGACGTCTCAGTTGTCGTGATCAGCGCGTATGGCACGTTGGAGAAGGTCGTGGAAGCGATGAAGGCGGGCGCCGATGATTTCGTGCCCAAGCCCTTCGATGCCGACCACCTGCGTGTCGTGGTGACGCGATCCGTTGAGCGTCAGCGTCTGCGTCGTGAGAATGCCTTGCTGCGGGAGGATGCGGGTGCCGATGTCTTGCCGATCATCGGTGGTTCTTCCTCAGTGGTAGAGATGATGGATGTCGGCAAACGCGCAGCAACGTCGACGGCATCGATTCTGTTATTGGGAGAGAGTGGCACAGGCAAGGAGGTGCTCGCCCGCGCCATTCATGGCTGGAGTCCGCGCCGTGACATGCCTTTCGTCGGTGTGAACTGCACGGCCTTGCATGGACACCTGCTCGAGAGCGAACTCTTTGGCCACGAGAAGGGGGCCTTCACAGGCGCGGAAAAACTGAAACGTGGTCGTTTCGAAGCGGCGCGTGGTGGCACCTTGCTGCTGGATGAAATCGGCGCAACGCAGCCCGATTTTCAGGTAAAGCTGCTACGTGTCCTGCAGGAAGGGGTTTTCGAGCGTGTCGGTGGTGAACGCCCGATCGAAGCGGATGTGCGTATTATCGCCGCGACAAATCGCGATCTGGAAAAGGCCATCGATGATGGCAGTTTTCTCGGAGATCTGTACTACCGGCTGAATGTTGTGGCCATTCAGGTGCCGCCGCTACGCGACCGCCGTGACGACATTCCCGAGTTGGCGCGCTTCTTCATCCGCAAACATGCGCACCAGGTGAATCGCGACGTCCTCGACCTCACGCAGCCCGCCATCGATGCCCTCGTCTCCCACGACTGGCCGGGAAATATCCGCGAGCTCGAGAATGCCGTGCAGCGTGCCGTCGTGTTGGGGCAGGGGGAGCAGATCGAACTGGAAGAATTGCCGCACCACGTGCGTGGCGGTGGGACATCGGCGAAGGAGCCGATCCCCGATGGCTATCACGCGGCAATGGAAGCCTATCAGCGGCGTCTGATTCAGCAAGCCTTGCAGGAGACAGATGGCAATCAGTCGCAGGCAGCGGAACTGCTGGGGCTGCAGCGCACGTATATGTCGCGGCTGATGAAGACGCTTGGGTTGCGCTGAATTCTGTCGACTGCTTGAGGACAGCGGCGCACGGGAATCGCCCGAGTGATCCACGGGCCTGACGTCTTAGTACACGCCCAGTGCCGCACCCTCTCGCCGGATAAGAATCCGCGCCAGCAACTTCTGCGCAGACGTCGAACGCGGCACGACGAGATCAAACCGGCCGAAACCAGGCTCCGTCGCGCGGTCGCGATCTGTGAGCAGCACCGTCATCACCTCCGAGTCCACTTGCTGGGCGGCAAGCAGAAAATCATGGCCACACAGGGCGCCTGGCAGGACCTGATCGGCCAGGATCACCGCATATCGTCCCGACTCCAGCAGCATCAGTGCTTCACTGGTCTGTGTCTGAGTGTCGACGGCCACACCGGGCATCTCAAGCTCCCGCACACGAGCGGCAAGAGCGGGATCATTGGTGACGATAAGCAACTGCAGGCCTGTCGATGCGTCCAAGAGAGTCTCCTATCAGGAAGCTGGTTTCTGATTGGTGCGACACCTCTCTTTAGATGCGGATGTCGCCCAGTGGTTCCAGGTACCTCCGTGGGAGTTGCCTCCTGGTGTGGCGCCCATGAGGCACTGAGTAGGGCGGATTCGAGAAGCATTGTTTGTAGGTGGTTCAGGGACGAGGGGTAGCGCATCTGACCGAGGCTACCATCAGGTTTCTGACGGTGTCTTGATACACCTGGCACAAGGTCTTGTAGCCTTCAAAGGCACGATGAAGTCAGACATGAGGCGACCTGTACCCCAAGTCAGGTACAGGTCACCTGGCGTCTGCAGATAAACGACTGTGTAGACAGCTCAGTGCCCTTCGCCTGGGCGATCGCGTCACGGCCATAGGTCGAGAGCAAAACCGACCTTGTCCTGTTGAGAGACAGTGTAGCGGGCATCACAATGAACCCGGTCACGATGGGTCGCATACGATACTTACGGAGCTTCGACTGGAAACTTGGCCAACCGGGAGTGTCTTGCCGGATTGACACCAGCCCTTACAGTGACCACCATGTTCGGGCCGATTCCCATTCCACTCACTGAAAGACAATCCCCATGCGTTTTGACAACCGCGATGATATCCTCCAGTTGACCCCGAAGTGGGAGGGCGATCGCTTCGACAATGGTCGTCCACGTGTTCCTGACACGATCCTGACGAGAATCTCACGGATCGCCATCGAAGAGGCCTGGGGTGTCTGTTGGGGCCAGGGCTACAAGCATCAGTTTCAGGGTGAGTGGCAGATGATCAACCCCAAGGGCAAGACCCTCGCCGGTCGTGCTGTGACGGGTGTGATGGTGCCGCAGCGTCCCGATCTGCACGATACGCTTCTGGAGCTTGGTCAGAAGGAAGAGGGTCGTGTCGGATTCTTCAATTCGTGGGTCATTGAGATCCTGGAGAAGGATGACGTCATCGTCATCGACATGTTCGACAAGGTCTTCCAAGGAACCTACTCCGGCGGCAATCTCACAAATGCCATCGCCGCGCGTGGCGCCAATGGCCAGGTATTGTGGTGTGGCGTTCGTGATCTCGAGCAGATCATGGAGATGGAGGAACTCGTCACGTATCATCGCGGCAACGATCCCACAGCGATCGCCGACGTGACCCTCACAGGGATCAATGTGCCGTGCCGTATCGGGAACGCCATCTGCATGCCCGGTGATGTCGTGTTGGGTACGAAGGCGGGCCTCCTCTTTGTGCCGCCGCATCTGGCAGAGCAATGCTGCGAGGGTGCGGAGCGCGTGCAATTGCGCGAAATCTTCCAATTCAAGCGTATCCACGAAGGGGTCTACAACTCCTTTCAGATGGACTCCGGCTGGTCGGACGAGATCAAAGAAGACTTCAAGCAGTGGCGGCAGACGAGCTCACCGGAAGGCTTCGAACATCTGGTATGGGAAGAGGACAAGACGGACGACCAGGCTCAGTCTGATGCAGGAACGACTCTGTAGCAGATGGACGTTACACCTGACCTTCTGACTTTCGCCGACGGTACACCAGTCGACAACGAGGGATGGCCTCGTCGTCGGCTGGAGTTGGCAGAGGCGATCGTCCCTCACGAATACGGCGGCATGCCGCCATCCGGCGTGGAGACCATCGTCTTGCGCCGTTCAAACGTGGCGGGCGTCAAGTCATGGCCCGGTGTGCGTTACTTCACGTACGAAGTGCGCACCCGCTTCGAAGAGGGGCAGGAGTTCTCTTTGACCCTGTCCCTCTGGGTGCCACCAGGGGACGGCCCCTTTCCCGTGGTTCTCGATGGGGATGGTTGCTGGCGCTATTTCGATGACCATGTGATTCAGAAGGTCCTGGCTCGAGGTTGTATCGCCGCCTCTTTTGATCGCACGGAAGCATCGGCCGACAATCCCGACAACTATCGGGATACGGGACTGTATCGATTGTTTCCGGATGCAGAGTTCGGCTCTCTCGCCACGTGGGCCTGGGGATTCCACCGCTGCGTGGACGCCCTCGAGCAGATCGATGAGGCGCGAGCTGATCAGATTGCCATCACCGGTCACTCCCGTGGTGGTAAGACGGTGATACTTGCGGGGGCTACGGATGAGCGCATCGCCATCGTGAATCCGAATGATTCCGGGATCGGTGGTGCCGGTCTCAACCACTGGAAGGGCGCGGGATCCGAGCAGGTGGACAGCTTCTTTGGTTCGCGCAATATCTTCTGGTTCGGCAAGGCCTTCGCCGATCTGCGTCATCGTGACGCCGAACTGCCCTATGACCAGCACTTCCTGCACGCTTTGGTGGCACCGCGTAAGCTGCTGCTGACGGAAGCCTACGAGGACCCCGGTGCCAATCCGCCGGGGACGTATCTGGCCGCGCAAGCGGCCCGTCCCGTTTTCGATCTGCTCGGTGTGCCCGATGCCATCGGCTGGGCTATCCGGGAAGGTGGGCACTCACATCATCAGAGTGACTACGAAGCGTTGCTGGACTTCGTGGATGTCCATTTTCACGCGAAGCAGATACGACGCGATTTCCAGCGACCACTGTTTCCACACCTTGCTGAACTGGTAGCCCGAACGACATCCAACTGAGATCCCATGGCTGACGACCGTCCCCACATCATCTTCATCATCACCGATCAGCAGCGGTTCGACACGATTCGTTCGCTCGGTGCCGACTATGTGGACACGCCGAACATCGATCGGCTCGTGCGCGACGGCGTGACCTTCACTGATTGCCACGTGACCGCCGCCTCCTGCGCACCGTCGCGGGCCTCGCTATTCACCGGATATTACCCACACACGACAGGCATTCTCAAGAATGCCGATGCGTGGAATCACTCGTGGATCGAACAACTGCAGGCCGGTGGCTATCGCACCATCAATGTCGGCAAGATGCACACCTATCCCTATCACACGCCCCTGGGTTTCGAGGAGCGTTATGTCGTTGAGAACAAGGATCGCTATCTGGAAGAGCGTTACTACTTCGACGAGTGGGACAAGGCCCTTCGAGCGAAGGGGGTCGTCAAGCAGCAGCGGGAGTTCTATCGGCAGCGCCCTGATTACAACGAATGCCTCGGCGCTTTCACCTGGGATCTGCCCGAAGATACCCATCCAGACAACTTCGTCGGTGACATGGCGACACACTGGGTTCGCACCAAGCCGAAGGATGAGGAGCGGCCGCTGTTCCTGGAGATCGGTTTTCCCGGGCCGCACCCGCCCTATGATCCGACACCGGAGATGGCGCAGAAGTACATGGAGCGGGACCTGCCCCTGCAGGAGGTAAGCCAGCAAGAGCTCGACGGTCAACCTGAGGTCTACAAACGCATGCGAGTCCACAATGCGGAGGTCGACCACGATTCGGTGGTACATCTGCTTGAGCCGACGGACGAACAGCGCCACCGCCAGCGCGCCTACTACATGGCGAATGTGGAGATGATCGACACGAAGGTGGGTGAGATCCTCGACGCGTTGGAGGAGAAGGGTTACCTCGACAATGCCGTCGTCATCTTCACCTCTGACCATGGTGACTGCCTCACGGACCACGGCCATTCGCAAAAGTGGTCCATGTATGACACGATTACACGCATGCCACTGATCGTGTCATCGCCGGGGCGTTTCAAAGGCGATCGGCGTGTCGCCGGGTTGTGTCAGCAAATGGACATCGGCCCCGCTATTCTCGAACTGGCTGGCGTCGATGTGGCGCCGACGATGGAAGCTGAATCTCTGTTACCTGCGCTACGTGGTGAGGCGTGGACACCGAGAAAACACGTGTTCGCCGAGCACGGCCGCGATGGAATTCTGCAGGAGACGGAATTTATGACGATGGTGCGCAGCGACGAGTGGAAGCTCGTGCACTTCGTCGACTGGCCTGATGGGCAGCTGTTTGATCTGCACTCCGATCCACAGGAGACCATTAATCTCTGGGATGACCCGGCGGCGGCGAAGAAGAAGCAGGAGCTTTTCGATGTCCTGCGCGACTGGCGCATTCGCAGTGATGTGCGCACGGCGGACTGGGCAGCGCCGTACCGTTGACGATGTCCGGGGCGACGCGTAGGCTCGATGTGCTATGCGAATGCGACGATTTTCAGCCACCCGAGGTCTCTTTTTCTGCCTGATTTGCGCCTGCGGCCCTGTCTGGGCACAGGGACCGGTGGGGATCGAAACTCGTGTGCCCAACACGAGTCTGTTGATCGATCTGGTCAATGGCGATGCTCCTGAGACCATCTCCACATCCGGTCTCTATGTTGATATCGACAAGAGAATCATCGCTCCCGGAATCATACCCTATGGGGTGAATAGCGCTCTGTGGTCGGATGGGGCCTCCAAGACTCGTTTTCTTGCGCTGCCTGGGCTTAGTCAGGTTGAATTCTCTCGCGACGGTGATTGGGCATTTCCTGCCAATTCGGTGCTGGTGAAGAATTTCTATCTGGACCTGGTTGGTGACGATGGAACGGCCCGGCGCCAGATCGTGGAGACGCGTTTTCTGGTGAAGGTGGGGGACACCTTCGAGTGGAAGGGGTTCAGCTATCAGTGGAATGCGGAGGCGACGGATGCGCAGTTGCTGTTCACGAGTCGCACGGAGAGTTACACCACCGTTGATGCCACACAGCCGGATCAATCCCGGCAGCTGGAGTATCTGTTTCCGGCTCCCGAAGACTGCGGCAGTTGTCACACCTTTGGCGTTGGACAGGTGCTGGGACCACGCACATCTCAGCTGAATGGTGATTACGACTACGATGGCGTCGTCGCGCACCAACTGACGACGCTCAATCACCTGGGTCTGTTTACGCAGGATATTGGCTCCGATTTCTCGGACTTCCCCCGGTTGGTCGACCATCTCGACGAAGCGGCGCCCATCGCTATGCGCGCCCGCTCCTATCTGCAGGCCAACTGCGCCCACTGTCACTTGCCGGGTGGGCTGCGACGCACGGAGATCGATCTACGCTTCGACACGCCCCTTGATCAAATGGGTATCGTCGATGCCGAATCTGGTGTCGATGATCTCGGAGGGGAGGATCGGCGCATTGTGCGCCCGGGTATCCCGGACAATTCCGTGCTGCTGTTGCGCACGCTCGAATTGGGCGAACAGCGCATGCCACCGGTGGCGACGAGTATCATCGATCCTGTCGGGACGGATGTACTGAGGCGCTGGATTCTCTCCCTCGGAATGCCGACAGCGATCACAGAGTCATTGTCGCGTCCACAGCAGACACAGCTGCTTGGCAACTACCCGAATCCCTTCAACCCGCAGACATCGATTCGCTACACGACGGCCACCCAGGGGGTCGTTGAACTAACGATCTACGACATCAATGGCCGGCGCGTGCGTGTTCTGAGTGCGCTAACTCGTCCACCGGGCGAGTATGTGTCGCACTGGGATGGTCGCGACGAAGCGGGGCGCAGCGTCGCCAGTGGCGTCTATGTCGTGCGCTTGAGGCAGGCTGATGTCACGCAGTCACACCGACTGACGCTGCTGAAATGAGGCTACACCAAATCAACTAGTGTGGGTTGGCGCACAGCAATGGATTGCGGGCGCATCTATTATCTAGGCAAATGCATTCATCTTACCGAAAGACTCTTTCCATGTTCAAGAACTTGCTCAAGTCGACGCTGGCCCCGCTGGCTCTCGTCGTCATCACGGCTCTGCCATCGACCGCGCAATTCGCGTTGCATGGTGATGGTCGCGTGAATCCAGACGACTTTGAACTCACCACCTTCGCCGCAGATCTCAACTATCCCGTCGGCATGGTCGAATTGCCAGATCATTCGATTCTGGTCGCTGTCAGCATCGGTGGTTCCTTCTTCAGCAGCTCGTCGAGCCAGATTCTGCGTCTCGTCGACGCAGATGACGACGGTGTCTCCGAGACCCGCGAGGTGATCGTCGACAGGTTGTCCATTGGTGGCCCTTCGGCACTACGTATGGCAGGAGATCTGCTGTTTATCTCTGGTCAGGGATCACAGATCGCCATCCTGCGACTTGGTCCGGCGCCAGCGTATGAGGTCACCGAAGTAGGGCGTCTGACGATCAACTACAGTGGGCGGTGGTTACATCCGCAATCGGCGCTACAGGCGCGTCTGCTCTCCGACGGTGTATACGAGTTGTATTTCCCTCTGGGGTCGAGAGTGAATTTCGCCACGACAACGGCGACCCTTCCACTCACGAGTACGATCGGCATCGAAGCTGAGCTGGCAGGTGACGCAATCCATCGAGTGCGTTTCCGCGACGAGGGAGGCACACTCGTGGGTATCGATCATGAACAGATCGCCACGGGACTGAGATCTGCTTCCGGTTTGGCTTTCCATCCGCGCACAGGCGATCTCTACTTCGAAGACAATGGTATCGATGGTCTAGTAGAGGCGATTGAAGCTCACAGTGCAGATGAGGTGAACATGATTCCTCTCGCACAGATCGGTGGCGAGATCGAGGACTTTGGTTTCCCTGGCAATCACACGGCCTATCGCACCGGTGAGTTTGTTGGGGGCCAGGACATTCCGCCTGTCTTCGCATTCACGCCCCTGCCGAATCCGGCAGATGGGTCGGAGAGTGAAGGACCCAATGAAATCGCTTTCGCACCACCCGGCTTTCCTGAGGGGCTAAACAATGGCCTCTTCGTCGGCTTCCATGGACAGTTCTCACGTGGTGGCCTCTCGAATGAAGAGAATCCTCTTGTCTTCGCCGATCTGCAGACAGGGTCGTATTTCCACTTCGTTGGCAACGACGAACCTGGTGTCGGCCATCTTGATGGCCTGCTGGCAACGAGAGACCGGCTCTACGTAGCAGACATCTCGTCCAACGGTGGCTTCGGCAGCTCCGGTGGTGGAACCGGCTTCATCTACCGCATTCGCTACACCGGCGACCCGCCAACAGCAATTCTCGAGGTCGAAGGGCAGACACCTGACGGCTTCGCGATGGGGGAAGCCTACCCCAATCCATTCAATCCCGCGACGACGATCGACTTCCAGATCCCTGCTGCAGGAGACGGTCAGCATGCGATTCTGCGTGTCTATGATATCACGGGACGTGTGGTGACGACGCTGATGAATGATGTCGTCACTGCCGGGAACTACCAGGCTGGCTGGGATGGCACCGATGCAGCGGGGCGTGCCGTAGCCAGCGGCGGTTATCTGTTCGAGTTGCGCGTGGGGGATGTCTTCGCGCAGACACAGCGGGTGACATTGCTCAAGTAATTGATTTCGCATTCAGTGACGAGCAGGGCCGGGTGGAAACGCTCGGCCCTGTTTCTGTTCTGGTCGGGACACGCGCACTGGCGCGTTGGTCGGTGAATGCCGAACATTTCACGGATTTCACCCCAACCTGGCCAAGCTCAGCCTGATGAGAATCCCCGCAATCCAGTCGTTGTGCATCGTCTCGGTGCTGGCGGCCCAAGTGGCCCCGCGCAGAGTGCATGCCATCGTTGACGCTGACGTGGCAAGTCAGGGGACGACGCCGGTGGGGATGTGGCTGATTGCTGGTGTCGCGATTTTTGCGGCACTGGAAATGTTCCGACGCTATCGAAGTCAACGCCACGAGACGCTGCAGCTGCGTCAACAGGTCGAGCTACAGCAGCAACAGATTCGCGAGCGCTCCGAAGAGCAGCGCAAGTTGCTCGACGAGGCGGATTCGGCAAATCGAGCCAAGAGTGTCTTTCTCGCCAACATGAGCCACGAGATTCGCACGCCGATGAATGCGATTCTCGGCTATGCGCAGATTCTGGAAGATGGCAAGAATCTCAGTGCCGATGAGCGCAAGGCGATCGACGTCATCAATCGCAGTGGGACCCATCTGCTGGGGCTGATCAACGATGTCCTCGACCTTTCGAAGATCGAAGCAGGCCGTGAAGAATTGCGTACGGCTTCCTTTGATCTACGTGGTGCCGTGCAGTCTCTGGGCATGATGTTCGAAATGCGCTGTCGTGAGCGCGAACTGAACTGGGAGTCCGAGATCGATCTACCTGGCATTATCGTTCGCGGCGATGAGAACAAACTGCGTCAGGTGCTGATCAATCTGTTGGGCAATGCGGTGAAGTTCACGAAGCGAGGCTTCGTACGACTGTCGGTGCGAGCCATAGGTGAGGATCGGTACAGCTTCGAAGTGGCAGATTCAGGGCCAGGTATCGAAGAGGCACGGGTAGCGCAGGTCTTCGAAGCCTTCCAGCAGGATGCCGCGGGGCGCCAACATGGTGGCACCGGACTCGGGCTGGCCATTGCCCGTCGTCATGTCGAACTGATGGGCGGCGAACTGACACTGGAATCAATTGTCGGCGAGGGAACGATCTTTCGCTTCGAGCTCTCCCTGCCGCAGGGAGATCGTCGTGCCGGGGAGCGCCTCGATTGGTCACGGGCGCGTCGGCTGGCGGCAGGTGAGAATGTTCTGGCTCTCGTCGTCGATGATGTGGCGACGAATTGCGATGTCGCCCGCGGCCTGCTCGAGCGTGTGGGCGTCGAGGTGATCACCGCCAGCGGCGGCCTGGAAGCAGTCGAGATGGTGAAACGTGGTCCCGTGCCCGATATCACCTTCATGGATATGCGCATGCCGGACATCGATGGCATCGAGACACGTCGACGGATCATCGATGCGCGCGGCAGCGATGTGACAACCTTCGTCTGCCTTACGGCATCTGTCTTTGCGCATCAGAAACAACGTATCCTCGATGAGGGATTCTCCGCCTTCCTGCTGAAACCCGTACGCGCCGAGCAGCTGTATGCCACGATCGGCCATCAGTTGGGTGTTGCTTTCGATATGGCCGATGCGACGGCCCAGGATGGGGACGTGATCGGTGCGATCGCCACGCCGATCCCGGAGACACTGCGCGTCGCGCTGCTTGAAGCGGCGCGTCACCACTCGATCACTGATATGAATGCCCTCATCGGGCGACTTGCGGAGACAGGTGACGCCGAACATGCGCTGGCTGTGCATCTGCAGCAGATGATGGGGCGCTATGATCTGGCCGGTGTGCGCAAGGTGATCGAGGGACTACCGGCGACATCCTGTCGCTTGTAGAAGTCGCTGCGCTCCTTCTACACCGCTGACTCTCCAAGTGCCGCAGTCCTGCGGCCGCTGATTCGCTATCGTCAGAGATTTCAGCGTACTGGAATGGTGTCACCGTGCCAGGGGAACGCGTATGTGGGTTGTCTACAGTGCCGTTCCATTCCTAGCTCCAGTTCAATCTCGGAACCAGGTGGTAGCTTCACGTTCAGCCACGGGCCGTGCACTTGCTGGGCCTCGCCGCTGCTACCGTCTGCTGATATCTCGCGCACGCTCGTGAAGCGATGCTCGCCGAAGCTGCCGGCGCCGATCACGACCTCGCGTGTGTGGCGGACGGAGAGATTTACCAGACTCACAGTGACAGACTCTGCGTCAAGACCTCGAACGAGGGCCGCCACGTCTCGCGGCAGGCCGGCGCGACGCTGCTCGGTGTCGTAATAGCGTAGACGACCGACGGCGAGACCACCCCAGTAGACGGTCTGTGGTCCGCCGGTGGTCAGCTGCACAAGGGCCTCTGTGAGGACGGGATTCACCTGCTGCCAGTGGTGGACGTCCATCTTCGTCAGATCCTGCTCATCCGCCATAACGGCTTCAGTGCGTCGGCAGACTTCCTGGTAGTTCGCCTGCAAGATCTGCTCGGGATAGTCGGGTAGCTCACCAGCGATCCAGCGACTCCAGGCGCGGTCATCGGGGGCACGCGGGCCACGCGAGGTCACCGTGTCCCAGTCCTCTTCTTCCCCAGTTCGAAAGCGCTCGATGCGCTCCCAGTCTGCATTCTCCATGGATGCTGCCCACAGGTGGATCGCGGGATGGGCGTGCACGGGGTTGTGATTCGTCCAGCCATCGGCGGTCGTGTGATTGTGGGGGACGAGCAACTGACCACTGTCACTCGTCTGGCCCTTGTCGATGAGTAGGTCGAGCCACATTCGAGGAAGATCCAGGTAGGCTGTGTCACCGGTGACCAGTTGCGCCGCCTCGGCGGCGATGGTCTGGGCACGGCCCATCATCTGATGGCCGTAGAGTCCGGTCCAGCCGTAGTGGCCACCCCACCACTGACCCTGACGACGCTCACCGATCTCACCTGAGGGGCCGACATTGTCGGGTACGATGCCATCATTGGCTCGTGTGCGTTCAATCCAGGCCTCGACGTAATCGATGATCCAGCGCCGGTAGCGCTCTTCTCCCGTATACATGAAGGCGGCGGCGACGAGAGGCACGGTGCCCAGATTAACGACGACGTCTGAGTGCATGACGACGTGATCGAAGCGCTCGTGGATCAGCTGGCGAAGGGCATCATCCTCCCACCAGTTGTCTGTCAGGTCCGGGCCATCTGGGCCAAGTGTCGTATGACCGTATTCGAGATTGTAGCGCACATCAGCGAAGCGGGCGTGGAAGAGAGGCCCCTTGCTGCCCGAGAAGGGTGAACGAATGATGCGCGCGGCGGGGTCATAGTTGTCGATATCGGCATTGTCACCGATGTAGAGACCGGCGAAGCGCCGGGCACGATCCACATTGTCGCGCACTGTCGGATCGACCATACCCAGGGCATAGAAGTAGATGTAGTTCTCGGCATTGTGGAACCAGTCGTCATCGTTGACGAATTCGTCCGTGACGCGGCCATAGTCGACGGCCAACTGGCGAGTGATCGCATTCCACTCGACGATCGACTTCTTGCCACAGTAGTCGCTGCCACCCAGGGCGTGGTAGTGGGGCCAGTTGAAGAAGGCCTCATAGAGATCGTCCGCCCACACACCGTCTCCCGGATACTCAGACTGCCAGATGAGTGCTCCACCGGGACGGGTGTATTTGTCGAGAAAGACCGGTGCCGCTTCGTCGATGGCATCGATGAGCCGTCGTTCGAGCACAGCCCACGCCGGTGGCTTCGTTCTGGCCGTGGCCGCGATGGTTGGCAGGCTGTCCATGCTATCTCACAGTGAAGGCGACGATTGAGCGCGGAGGCATCGCTACAGTTGCAGTGGCGCCACGCAATTCTACCCCATCGAAGTCGACGGGTGACACCGTTTCGGGGGCGTCGAAGGTGTTGTGGCTATTCATGGCGTCACCTGTCAGGATCCGGGCGCCGCAGTCAGTGCCTTCTATCCCGTGTAATGCGACGGGCACGGTGACGGCATCTGTTGCACTCAGATTCGTCATGGTCACGTGTACACTGCCGTCTTCGCTGCGACTTGCCGAGGCGCTCAGAGACGGGGTCTGGGTGTCGCCTTCACCGAGGGTGCCGGCGTCGACGTAACAAGGCAGGTTCGTCGCATCCTGGTGGGTCGCATACATGTCGAAGACGTGGTACGTCGGTGTGAGCAGCATCTTCTCACCTTCTGTCAGAATCATCGCTTGCAGCACATTGACCGTCTGCGCGATGTTCGCACCGTGTACTCGTCGACAGTGGCGGTTGAAGATGTCGAGAGTGAGGGAGGCAGCGATGGCGTCACGAATCGTGTTCTGCTGATAGAGGAAACCTGGATTCGTGTCGGTTTCGACTTCGTGCCACGTGCCCCATTCGTCGACGAGCATGCCCACACGGTCATCCGGATCCCAGCGGTCCATGACGGCGATCTGCTGCTTGAGCAGGGAATCCATGCGATTCGCCGTATTCATCAGGAAGTACCAGTCGTCTTCCGTGCCGGCGACGGCGAGCTGTTTGTCGCGACCTGAGCCGCAGTAGAAGTGCATGCCCAGGGCGTGCATCATTTTGCGTGGCTGTGTTTCGCGCATGAGCACGTCCGTCCAATGCAGATCCTCGCCGTAGGGGCCGCAGGCAACCTTGTAGAGTCGGTTCTCACCGAGATTGCGCAGATAGGCGACGTGCTGGCGATAGAGGTCGGCATAGTATTCGGGTCGCATGTAGCCACCGCAGGCCCAACTCTCATTGCCCACGCCCCACATGCGCACCTTCCATGGCTCGGCACGACCATTGGCCTTGCGCAGATCTGCCATCGGTCCCTCGGGCGCCGTCAGATACTGCACCCATTGCTGCATCTCATGAGGTGAACCGGATCCTACGTTGCCACAGATGTAGGGCTCTGTCTCGAGCTGGTCGCACAGGTCCATGAACTCGTGCGTGCCAAAAGAGTTGTCCTCGACGACGCGACCCCAGTGGTGATTCACCAGTTGCGGGCGATCAGCGCGGGGACCGATGCCATCCATCCAGTGGTAGTCATCGGCAAAACAGCCACCGGGCCAGCGCAGATTGGGGATGCGAATGCCCTTGAGAGCTTCGACGATGTCTGTGCGGATGCCACGCACATTCGGAATCGCCGAGTCCTCGCCGACAAAGATGCCGTCGTAGATGCAGCGCCCCAGATGTTCGGCGAAGTGGCCATAGATATGCCTGGAGATGGTGCCAGCATCGACATCGGTGGTGATAGAGATGCGTGTCATGGAGATCTTTCCGGTTTTCGTGTGCTTTGCGTCAACAGACGCCTCAACTGCCACGCAGCGTCTTGAGCAGCTTCCTGCGCTGCTTCTTTGGCAAACCGCTCATAAGAGGACAATCCTTACAGCTCTTCTTGTATCCCCTGCTCTTTTTTCTGGCTTTGAGGAATCTGGCACAGCATACCTCGTCCTTCATCATGCGTCCTGATCAGGGGAGATAGGTCGAGGATCTCCGAGATGCCAATCGGGATGGCGTTCCATTTCTATCGCCGCATGCGCATAGAACGGATACACACTCCACTCCACACAGCCAAGCAGATCGGCCTTGCCATCGCCGTCGAGGTCTGCGGGCCAGGCATTGGGGCCGTGGATCGTGAAAGCGATCGGTTCGCCATAACAACACAGCTGTCGTGGCAGATCGAAGACAGGTTCGCTCTTCGTGCCCGCATTGAGCAATAGATAGATGTGGCCCGATCCGGCGGTGTTGTAGATCAGATCGAGGCGGCCATCCCCTGTCCAATCGATGGCCCGGAAGGATTCGGTCCAGTGCTTCTCGCGACCGACGATGCTGTCATCGATCGTGCGGCCATCAGTCAGCAGCAGGGGACGATCCTTGCGCAGATGGCGGGTCCCGTCTGCAGCGACATACTGCACGAAAAGCGTCAGCTTGCGCTCTTCATCGTGGATCGCCAGATCGCATAGTCCGTCACCATTCCAGTCCGCGAAGGCACCCCCTGTGCGCCAGAAGAAGGGCGACGTGTCGTCAAAGGGATACGGGTGATTTGGTAGCGACTTGTCGAGGCAGCGTTCAGCCACAACCGCCCGTTTCTGCGCATCATCCGGATACCCATCGACAAGCAACTGTTGCCGTGGACCAAACTCAGGCTGTGATCGTGTGCCGATATTCCGATACCAGAAGATGCGATTCGTCTCGTTTGGAAACAGCAGATCCGGGAGGCCATCGCCATCCCAGTCAACATACGCCGGGTAGGGATAGCCCATATTGTGCCAATGTTTCACGTCAGGATCCGCGCCACCGAGGATTTCATCGCGTCGCAGTCGGATCGCCTGCTCGCCCTCGGCGAAGATCAGCTCCGGCTCTGTATAGGCGGGATCGTTGCGGCCGGGATCTTTGCTGTTGCCCAGATCCTCGACAATTCGCGGCCAGCCATAGCCACCGCCGATGAGCAGGTCACGTCCACCATCGCCATCCCAGTCACAGACACAGGGCCAGCCCTGATCGCTATGCACCAGAGGACCGCAATCCGCCTCGGCGCGGCCCCACAGTTCGGTCCTGAGTTCGCCACTGGGGCCGAGTCGAAGATCAAATAAGGAGATCGCCTGCCACACATTGTGCTGCACCAGAAGAGCCGGTCTGTGGTCGGCGCCGTGCAGGACGGCCTTGATTCGCGACGTGGATGGTGGCAAACCGGTCAGGGGGAAGGCTTCGCCAAACCGGGGTTGCACGTCATCGAGCCGCGGGCGCCAATGGGCGGAGAACCCAGGAGATGCACCGGGCGAATCGGGCAGGGGCGTATGCGCCGGCTCGTGCTCCTGCAAAGCGATGATATCGAGGCGACCATCACCGGTCAGCTCGGCGAGGGTGACATGATCACCGCATCCCAGATCGATGGGTGGATCGGGTTCGAAGGGCCAACCAAAGGGATTGTGATTGCGGATCCACTGGCCATTGATCACCAGATCGACGACGCCGTCGCCATCAACATCGGCCAGCTGCAGATTGTGAATCCGATCGAGCTTGCCACCGACATCAATTGGGTCTGGATGCCGTTCGTAGATCGGCCAGCCGCCACCATCGCGATCACCTGTGTCGCGGAAAAACCAGACGCCCTCCCGGTTCCACTCCGCCGTACAGAGATCGAGTCGGCCATCACCGGTCAGGTCAGCGAAGGCGGCTTCCAGATACGTGCCAGGGAAATACTGCAGTGTCGAGGAGCCCGGATCGCGATAGCGCAGCCGCACCAGGTCACCGACTCGTAGGTCATCCGCCGGCGCCACACGGGGATAAGCGACGACACTGCTGATCGGCGTGCCGGGGCGATGATAGTAGTTCCACGTACCGATCAGATCCGCGTGGCCATCACCATCGAGATCGAGCAGATCGAAGCTGTGCATCGTGACCGGGTTTGGGACTTGGCTATTGGCGCGCAGCAGATCGCCGGCGCCAACCATCGGCACCTGCGTCGGCGCAAGGTGACGGCGCAGTTCACCGGGTAAAAGCGTGTCGAAATGGATCTCGTAGTCGCAGTGCGTGACATTCTGAATCGCGAACTCGATGCGACCGTAGTCACCGTGCGACAGATCCTCGCTCAGACCGTGACGCACGACGGTGCCATCGGCACTGTCGATCACCTCGATGGTCGAGGGATCGAGCCGGCCCTGACCTTCAACACGCTGAATCAATTCGGCGAAGTCGATATCCGCGGAGATGGGAATCCGGCCCAGATGGTTGGGCAACTGGCTGGTAATGGAGAAGGGGACGGCGTAACGCACGATTGTCAGTGAGCTTCTCGAGTGACCTTCGTGCCAGATTTTCCCACAAGGAAATCGAAATCAACACCCAGGTGGGCTTGCTGCACGTGTTCGACATACATCTTTGCATACCCACGTTCGGTCAGTGGCGCCGGTGTCGGTGTCCAGTTGGCGCGCCGTTTCTCGAGTTCCTCGTCACTTACGTCGAGGTGAATGCGGCGGTTGGGCACATCGAGTTCGATCACGTCACCATTCTGCACCAAGGCCAGGGCACCGCCGATGGCCGCTTCAGGTGATGTATGCAGGACGACGGTGCCGTAGGCGGTGCCGGACATGCGGCCATCGCTGATGCGGACCATATCCCGCACGCCCTGTTCAACCATCTTCTGGGGCATGGGCATGTTTCCCACCTCGGCCATGCCAGGATAGCCTCTTGGGCCGGCCCCCTTAAGAACGAGGACACAACTCTCGTCGACATCGAGATTCGGATCGTCGATGCGGGCGTGCAGATCCTCGATGTCTTCGAAGACGACGGCACGTCCCTTGTGAGTCAGCAATTCAGGCGTCGCCGCCGAGGGTTTGATGATGGCACCGTCCTCGGCAAGATTGCCACGCAGCACGGCAATGCCGACTTCCTTTTGCACCGGTTCGTCGAAGGAGGTGATGACATCGCGATTGAAACACTCGGTACCCTCTGTGTTTTCGGCGTGTGTGCGGCCATTGATGGTGAGTGCATCCATGTGCAGCAGATGTTTGAGCTCCTGAATAACGACGGGCAGACCGCCGGCGTAGTAGAAGTCCTCCATCAGATACTTGCCCGACGGCATGAGGTTGACGAGCAGCGGTAGGTGGCTGCCGAGTTTGTCGAAATCCTCGAGGGTCAAGTCGATGCCGCAACGGCCGGCCAGCGCCAGCAAGTGCACGACGAGATTCGTCGAACCACCGACGGCGGCATTGACCATGATGGAATTTTCAAAGGCCTCGCGTGTCAGGATCTGTGACGGCCGCAAGTCCTCGGCGACCATTTCGACAATGCGATTGCCGGCAACCTGCGCCAGCGCCTTGCGACGAGAATCAGCGGCCGGGATGGCGGCACCCCCTGATAGGGTCATGCCAAGTGCTTCGACCATGCAGGCCATCGTCGAGGCGGTGCCCATGGTCATACAGTGACCGGCAGAGCGTGACATACAGGCTTCGGCCTGGGCGAATTCGTGCTCCGTCATCTTGCCGGCGCGCAGATCTTCGGAAAAGCGCCAAACATCCGTGCCAGAACCGATATCCTCACCGCGAAACTTGCCGTTGAGCATGGGGCCGCCACTGACAACGAGGGTCGGCAGATCACAACTGAGGGCGCCCATCATGGTCGCTGGTGTTGTTTTGTCACATCCTGCGAGCAACACGACGCCATCCATCGGGTTGGCGCGGATCGACTCCTCTACATCCATAGAGACGAGATTACGGAAGAGCATCGTCGTGGGCCGCATGATCGGTTCGCCCAGGGACATGACGGGGAATTCGAGGGGGAATCCACCGGCCTCATAGACCCCTCGTTTGACCATCTCTGCCAGTTCGCGGAAATGGGCATTGCAGGGGGTCAGCTCTGACCACGTGTTGCAGATACCGATGACGGGCTTGCCATTGAACTCGTGATCGGGAATCCCCTCGATCTTCATCCAGCTGCGGTGGATGAAGGAGGTCTTCGGGTCGCCTTGGAACCAGTCTTTGCTGCGCAGGTCGTGTTTTTCTTCAGCCACGTCTCATTCCCTCTGGAATCGGTCTTTGTTGTCAGTGGCGTGTAAGATGGGGCAGGGGATCGATCGTGGACAGGGTGTGGAGGGTGTTCTTGGCTTGTCCTTGGATCTGGCAGAGAGCAGTCGGACACGTCACTGGGAATGAGGTTGGATCTCGGTGGCCGGTGTTCCTCCTACTCTTCTGCCTCGACTTCGTCGAGTCAGGCGATCGAGCGTCGCGCTTCTTCGGCTAGTCGTCGAACATTGGCGGGTAACGCTTTGAGCAGGGCTCTGAGTTCGGCCATTGTGATGAGGCCTCCCATCGTTACCAGCCCCTCAGGTAGGAAGGCGGCGGCGTCATTCATCTGATCGGCTTCGACGGCTTCATTCAAGGGAGTCTTGGCCTCTTTCGGGAAGGGATAGATCAATTGACCGACGAGGTCGGCGATGGCGACCAGGATGCTCAGGGCGTCGTCGGTTCGTGGCTTGTGATGTGACAAGACGGCGTTGCCGAGTTGTCCTTCCATCCCCCATTTGCGGATCAGCAGTTCGCCGGCGACGGGATGGGTGAGGCCTCCAGCCAATTCGCGCTCGACGGTGATCATGGGCACCTGCCAGTTCTGCCGTCGTAGCTCTCCGAGAATCATGGGGAAAATGCCCGGATAGGAGTTGACCATGACGCCTTTGCCGATGTCGTGCATGGTGCCGGCTACAAAGCAGGGATCTCGATTCGCATCCAGCTGCAGACGCGACGGGATATCCAGTTCCACGAGCAGATCTTTGGTTTCGGCATCGAGTCCCTGCTTTGACAGGGCCTCAGTGTCCTCTACGGGTAGTGCGAGAATGTGGGAGGCAAAGCCGACGGCAAGATTGTGGATCCAGAACTCGGAGAGGTTGAAGCCGATCTCCTGCACTGTCGTGAAGGCTTTGCGCACGGCCTCACTGGCGACGATTCCCGCCACGGTATTTTTCCCCATCAGCACAATCGCGCGATCGATGTCGGTGATGTCCGCGGTGAAGCCAAGGGACAGGGAGTTGGCGTGCTGCAGAACCATGGCACACGTCAGGGGATCGAGCTTGATCACCTTGATCCAATCCTGCAGGTCGCTGCCCGGATCGCGGGCATAGGCGGAGATCTTCTCGTAGACCTCCGGCAAGGCGGGTAGGTTGGACATTGTATCTATGTCCTTAACAATGCGCCCCTTGACCGCCTGGGGCGAGGTCTCTTCCTCCTGCTTCGCAGTACTGGGCACTTTGCCACGTAGATGCAGACTCATCAGATCCTGCATCTTTTCTATCGCCTTGTCTCGACGCAGGACACGGATTTTCAGCTCCTTCAGGGCAGCACGATCCGCGGCAGAGACCTCTCCTGACTGGTCTTCAATGATGTAAATGGCGAGTGCTCTGCCGCGATTGGCCTTGAGCAGACGTGCCGTGACGAGCGCATTGCCATGACATCGTGTCGACAGGAAGACGGCTCGCACCCAGTGCTCAGCTGCCCCCTTGCGCAACTGCAGGATGACATTCGTCGTCTCGTCTTCGATGACACACCCTGCATCGAGGGCGGCTTCCTCGCGATTGCAGGTCTGGATCGCCTGCCACGCCGTTGTCAGATACTGCGCCACTTCCTTCTGTCGAGGATTCTGGTAGGCACTGATGTCTGTTGATGCCTCGCCAAAAACGATATGCGGACTGGTGATATCACCCATATACGTCGTACGATGCTCGAATAGATCCTGGAGTCCGCGCAATCGTTCGCCTTGCTGACGCTTGCGATAGACCTCGACAATCTTCTTGCGCAGCTCGGCTGGTTCGAAGGGTTTGGCCATGAAAGCGTCGATGCCAAGACGTGATGCCTGCACAATGACCTCTTTCTCGATCTTCCCCGACATGACAATGATGGGCAGGCCGGCAAAGCGGTCTGATTCGCGCAGCTCGGTGATCAATTCCAAGGTGCCAGCGTCGCCCGGACGCAGGTCGGCAAGCAGCACATCGACATTGTGCTCAAACAGAGTTGAGCGTGCCACGTCTATGTCCGCTGCCACGATTGGAGTGAGATTCCAGCTGGAAAGCAGCTTGGACAGTGCGGCAGCGAATTTTGATTCGCCTTCTATGACGAGGATATCCATCGAATCCGTCAGCAAATACGTTAGAAAGTCTCAATCTACAAACGTAACAAGGCGGCACTCTACCGTCGGTGCAGATGTTTGGCCGGTATGGGTTGGTTTTGTCCGTATTCACGTCTTGCAGCCTTGAACTGCCATGCAAGTGTGAAGATTCCATCGTTGACGCACTTCAACCATGTAGAGTATGGTTCGATCGTCATGCAACGATGAGGAGGAGAAAGAGTGGAGCTGTCCGCTTTTCAGCAGAAAGTTAGCAACCTGACCGCCACCTGGACGGATCCTAAGGAGCCAGCCAATACCGAGGCCATTGTGATGCTCCTGACGGAGGAGTTCGGTGAACTCGTCCGGGCCATCCGCAAGACACGCGGTGAACGCTCAGGTCATCCGGGCGAGGGGGTCGGTTCGAGCGAGGATGTCGCAGCCGAGCTGGGTGACGTGTTGTTTCTACTGGCACGATTGGCGCTGGTGTCAGGTGTTGAGATGGAGACCGCTGCCGCAACGGTCATTGAGAAAATCAACCGCAGATCTCAGAAGGAGTGAAAGATGGAGCTTGGCGCATTTTCGATCAGTTTGACGGTGAAGGACATAGCTGCTTCGAAGGCCTTCTATGAGAACTTCGGTTTCACCGTCTTCGGCGGCGACGTCTCACAGAATTTCCTGATCATGAAGAACGGTGATCACCTCATTGGTCTGTTTCACGGCATGTTCGAGAAGAACATGCTGACCTTCAATCCAGGATGGGATCAGAACGCCGGCGCCGTCGCTTCATTCACTGATGTACGCCAACTGCAGCAGCGGTTGAAGGAGCAAGGCGTGCAGTTGGTGTCTGAAGCAGACGAGACAACCAGTGGTCCGGCGAGCTTTGTCGCAGTTGATCCTGACGGCAATCCGATCCTCGTAGACCAGCACGTCTAGCGCTAGCCGTCGGGCTGAAAACCCATGAGCCACGTGTTGGGGTTTCTCAGCTTATGCACAGGAGGAAAGACGTCACCATGCTCGGCGACCGCTGGCAGTAGATAACGTTGTTGGGACGTGTAGCCAAGCTCATCCAGCACGACAAAATCCACGCCGTTGTGCTTCAGGTCCTCGATGAGGACTTCAGAATCCTCGGTGAATTTGTAGATCACTGTCTGCCGCCCAGAGTGGAGGTGGAACAGTACGGGTTTTCGACACGCGACGACTGTTTCCGGGGCCGTGTGATCGGCAACCCACTCTGCCATGGTTAGATACTGCGCCCAATTGTCCGGAAGGCGTGTCTCAGTGGCGAGCCAGCGCAGATGCATAACATCGGGACCATAGATACACAACACGGGCAATAACATGAGAGGATGGAAAACCCACGCCTCGTTGATCGCTCGCACGATACGACGGCCCAACGCAAACAACCCGATCGTCGCCCCCAGCAACAGCAAGGGGATCGCGGGCTGCAGGAACCGTGTACCTACCCACACGGGTGGCCAGAGCAGAAGCACGCCCGCTGTCGCTGCCAGATAGAACGTGATGAGGCGGCGATGCGATGTCAGCTGGTGTAGGCCGAAAGTGGCGAGCGATACCAACAGGATGCCAACAATCCAATCCTGTGTGTTGACGCCTGCCTTCCAATTCCGATCGACATAGTAGAGGAGGCCATCAGGGATTTCGCGATAGATGTAGCGCTGCAGATTCTCGAGGACCCGCGGCAACAGGTCGCCGAGGCCAAGGCTGCCAAGATCAGGTTGGTAGGGATCCACGCTGAATAGCTGTCCGACGTAAGCATTGCCGCCCTTGCTGCGGCCCCACAGATACCAGGGCAAGGATGACAGCACAAAACCTGTTGAAATGAATGCGACATAGCGCCAGCGTCGCTGGCAGATCAGTTCCAGGCAGATGGCCACCACAAGGGCGATGCCCATTGTGCGGATGTGGTAGGTCGAAACGAGACCCAACAACAGCAAATAGATATGCGGTTTTCGAAAGGTCTCTTCCGCGCGCAAATAGGTGAACAGAAGCAGACTTGCCGTGGAAAAGAGCAGAAAAGATGACTCACTCATCATGAGCATCGATTTGTGCAGCAGGTGCGCATTCACTACGACGGCCAGGGTCGCAACGAAGGCCAGGTGTCTGCCGCCGTGCAAGCGTGAAAACAGCACAAATAGCAGGACGATCGCGCCGCCCAAGTATCCGGCATTGGCGGTGCGGACGGCGATCATGTCCGATGACCAAAGGGCCATGGTCGCGGCGATGAGCGCAGGATAACCTGGCGGCGGGCTTGTTACGGGTGTTGCTGCCGGTGTATTGATGGAGACGTAGCCCTCACCCAGGTACAGAGCCTTGCCGAGGACATAGTAGAGCGCACCGTCTTCAACTGCGATGAGATGCTCTATGAAGGTGTAGGCCCACACCCAGGCAAAGAGCCCCAGCAACACGCTTCCATACGCATAGGGAAGCCAGGTTCTCAAGTATCGGGGGGTTAGATCGTTCATTGTCGGATCACTATCTTCACCTCAAGACAGGGTACATGTCCAATCACAGACTCAGGACGAACGAATGACAGGTAGTAATTCAGCAGCAGATCTCGAAGAAGGGACAGCCCTTCAACTCGATTTCACCAAGGTGGCGAAAGCAGCCGAGCAAAGCCCGGATGTGATTCCCGTCGCCGTTCAGGATGCCGATTCCAAAGAGGTGATCCTCGTTGCGTATGTGAATGAGGAAGCCCTGCAACGAACCATCCGGACTCGGATCGCCACCTTCTGGAGTACCTCTCGCCGTGAACTCTGGATCAAAGGGGAAACGTCGGGCAATCACTTTGAGATGGTGGAGGTTCGTGTGAACTGCGAACAGAACTCGCTGCTCTACGTGGTGCGGCCCAAGGGGGATGGCATCTGTCATACAAAGAATTCTCAAGGCATGGCAAGGGATTGTTACTATCGCCGACTCGATCTGGAAAGCGGTATCCTGGAGAATCTGAATCCATAAGGGAGAAATGCAATCATGAGTGAAGCATACGCGAACACATCGCGATCTATCACTGAGGAAACGGTGGAGATGTCCGCCGACGAGAAATATCTCTTCGACCTGCTTGGTTTCGTCGTCGTAAGGGATGTGTTGAGCAAACAGGAGCTTGAGTTGGCGAACAAGGCCATTGATTCCATGGAGCTGACGCAGAGTCCCGAGTATTTCGGCGACTCTACTGCCCTCAAGGGCAAGAATAGCTCGACACGACTCGGCCAGAGTGGTAGTCTGCTGGAATTGCCGAAGCCCTACTGCGATCCTTTCCGCGAAATGCTCGCGCATCCCAAGACGACGCCCCATCTGAATACGATTCTCGGAGAAGGATGGCGCCTCGATCATGGCCCTGGTCTGATCGCCATGGACAAGGGGTGCTCAGGCGGCATGCTGCACGGCAATTTTGACAATGCGCCCTACTTCTACAAAGAGGGCAAGATCTTCACCGGCCTTACCGTGGTCGAATACCTGCTGGCTGATGAGGGTCCTGGCGACGGCGGAATCAGCGTCGTTGCCGGCAGCCACAAGGCCAATCTGGCGTGTCCGCAGAAGATGCTTCGTTGGGAACAGTATCAGGAGTATGTGACAGAGGTGCACGCCAAGGCGGGTGATGCTGTCATCTTCACCGAGGCCTGCACGCATGGCACGTTGCCCTGGACGGGTGATCATCAGCGCCGAGCTATTCTCTACAAGTACAATGCGGGTCACATGTCATGGGGTGGTGGTGGTCTGGCAGGACCGGTCTCTTACTGGGACGAACTGACGCCTGCTCAGCAAGCTGCCTTGTTGCTGCCAACACACCACTCGCGTCGGCCGAAGGCGAGCAACGACTACAAAGGCGTCGAACAGATCAATGGGACCGGCGGGTGACGTCTGGCTATGCTCAACCTGCTCTGCTGGTCATCGATGTGCAGCAGGGCCTTGATGATCCTGCACTTGGGGTAAGAAATAACCCTGAGGCGGAGGCCAATATCGCGAGGTTACTCTCTGCCTGGCGGCAGGAGGAACTGCCCATCGTTCACGTGCAACACAATTCTGTCGAGCCCAACTCGCCCCTGCGGCCAGAGTTACCGGGTCACGCCTTCAAGGAAGAAGCGCGCCCCCTGCCGGGAGAGAAGCATTTCACCAAAACCGTGAATAGTGCTTTCATCGGTACGGGGCTGCAGGACTATCTCGAGGAGGAGGGGATCACATCCCTCGTGATCGTCGGCCTCACGACGGATCACTGTGTATCTGCATCGACGCGAATGGCAGCAGATCTCGGTTTCACGGCGATGCTGATCGCTGACGCCACAGCGGCCCATGGGCGCGTCGGCTACGATGGCGTCACGTATTCAGGTGAGCAGATTCACCGCGTCAATGTGGTGAGCCTCGACGGTGAATTCTGCCGCGTGCTCACCAGCGATGAGATCCTGCTGGAGATTGCCACGACGGGAGACGGTTGATGTGTGCAGATGAGGTAGGAAACCAACCAGAACGGCTGCAGTGGTTCCGCGATTTGGGCTTCGGCATGTTCATCCATTGGAGCATGGACAGCCAGCTCGGTTCGGTCATTGGTCATTCCATGGCGAGTGCCTCCGATGACTATCTCGATAGATTCATCAATGATCTTCCCTCTACTTTCAGTCCCACGAGGTTCGATCCTGACGAATGGGCCGTGCTGGCAAAGCTGGCAGGTATTCGCTACGTCGTGTTCACGACGAAGCACCATTCCGGCTTCTGCATGTTCCAGACGCAGACGACGACCTTCGACATGTCGGCGACCGCTTTCAAGAGGGACATCACTGGCGAAATCATCGCTGCTTTCCGCAGTCAGGGAATCGCCATCGGCTTGTATTTCTCTCCTGATGATTTCCACTTTCTGCACGCCAAGGGGATGGCGGTGCATCGTGGCGTTCTGCCGGATCAATGCGAGGGATTGCTGGACTACAATCAGGCGCAGATGCGGGAGCTGCTCACGCAATACGGCAAGATTGATCTCGTCTTCTTCGATGGCCATTCCGATGGTCTCAGAGAGTTGTGCTGGGAGATCGATCCAGAGATCGTCGTCACTCGCGGTGCCATACCCACACCCGAACAGCGTATTCCCGGGCTGCAATCGAGCAACCCGTGGGAGGCCTGCGTCACCATGGGAACGGGCTGGCAGTTCAAACCGACGAATGAGAGCTACAAGTCGGGTACCCGGATGATCGAGTTGCTTATCGAGACCCGTGCCAAGGGCGGAAATCTGCTGCTCAATGTGGGGCCCAAGCCCAATGGTGAACTCCCCATTGAGCAGGAGGGGCTGCTGCGTGAGATCGCTCTCTGGCATTTCGTCAACGGCGAGGCCATCCACGGTGTGCAGCCCTGGCGGATTCCACGCGAAGGAGACGTTTGGTTTACGGCCAGCGAAGAAGGATCTGTCTACGCCTGCATCGAAGGAGCGGATCCATGGCCGCTCAATTCACACAAACAGATCACGCTCTCGTCGGTCCGTGCCGGCGACGATACGAAGGTGGTTGTTCTGGGGCAGGCAGATGATCTGAGCACGGCCGATGGTCCGGGCATCACGTGGTCTCAGCAGGAAGACCAACTACACATCAGCGTGGCGCGCATGCAGCGTCTGTACAACAATCGTCGGTGGCCGAATCCTGTGGTCCTCAAGATTACCAACGCGCAACTGGGGGTGATTCCCCCGGCGATCCGTACGGAGACGGCGATCCGGGATGCCTCATCCACCAGCTATCGGCTGCAGGGCCACCTCGAGGATCTGGGTGAAGGAGACACAGAGCAGGCCGAAACAGTGCAGGTCGGCTTCGAGTTTCGTCTGCGCAAACTCCTCATCGACCCGGATGAGATATGGGAGCAGACCGAGCGTCAGGATCTACAATCAACCGGTGAATTCAGCGCCGTCATCTGCGACCTGGCTTCAGGGGCGGCGTACGAATTCAGGGCCTCCGGCCAGCGTCAGGGCCTGACGGTGTATGGTGACATCGTCAGCTTCAACTCGGCGATCGACGAGGCGGAGGAACTGTGAAGACCATGCAAGAGAAAGACACGCAGCGAGCCCGGCGGCAGACCGATGCTTGAAATCAGACCCAACTGCGAGTTCTGCGACAGGGATCTGGCGCCATCGTCGCCAGAGGCACGGGTCTGCAGCTACGAATGCACTTTCTGCGCCGACTGCGTTGACAATACGCTGGAGAATGTCTGCCCAAACTGTGGCGGCGGCTTCGTGCCACGTCCGATCCGACCGTCGAGGGCATGGCGTCCTGGTGTGGGGTTACCTCATCAGCCGGCCTCGGAGCAACGACAGGAGCTGAAATACTCAACTCAAGACATTGCTGAATTCGTGGCTGAGTTGAAGGAGATGCCGCCAGGGGATCGCTAGAATTCGATTCCCTTTGTCCAGCCGAAATCAGTAGACTCTTATACAGACGCCAACCTACCTGCATTCTCACGGAAATGTTATGCGATTAACTCAACTCGTTGCTGGTCTGCATGCGCTACTCGTAGTCGGAATAGGACAGCCGCACCCTACGGCCGCCCAAGACAGGGACTCGTCAGCAGACGACGCAACGGTTGATAGCCGGATCGCGGATGGTGTTGGCGAATCTGATGATGACGGCGTCGACTGGGACGCGATCAAGGAAACGGCCCCTGAGGACTGGACTGAGGAGCAAAAGGCCCAGATCGAAGCGGCGGGGTATGACCTGCAGGCGATCACCGATCGCGTACGTCACTACCAGCGAGAGCAGGCTAGTCGGCCAGAGCACGATGGTGATAACGATCATGATAGTGATGGTGACCGTGATGGCGATGGTGACCACGACGCGGACGATGATCGGTTGGCTCAGCGCCAACGTCGAATCATTGGTGCCGCCATGGCAGCGCCCCCGGAGCAATGGTCTGATGAATTGAAGGCGGCCATCGTCGAGGCCGGCTGGGATCTGGACAGATTTACCGAGGGGGTCCGGCAGCGTCAGGCCCTCGCCGATCGTGGTGGACTGGGTGACGCAGATCGAGACGGCCGGGTTGCCACAGCTGGCGACGATGACGTCGATCGCCGTGATGTGGCGGCACGGGCCATGGCTTCGTCACCAGCGGAGTGGTCGGACGAACTCGCCGATCTGGGGCTGACAAACACGGCGGTTGAAGAAAGCTCCTGGGGACAGATCAAGGTTCAGATTCAACAGAAGTAGCTTTCCTGATGACATCGCTCGCTTGCAGAGTCGATTTGCACGCAGGGGCCCCGCTCAACATCTGGTTGGACGGGGCCCTTTCGTGTTTAGACATTGGGAACACGGATGGTTCCTGAGGAAGAGGACGATGAGAGAGTTCGATGAATGAAGCGACTGAGCAGACCGTAAGGGTGGCAGCGCAGAGCATCTACGATACAATCGTCGATGCGGTGGACGAAGACGACACCCATGCGAGGTGGCAGACCGCCGACTATCGATCGGGCGAGATGAAGTATCAGCCGCAACTGCACACTGGCGTCGCCGGGATCGGTCTGTTCCTCGCCGACTATGGGCGGGTCCTGAAGGATGCACGGGCTCTGGAGCTTGCGGGCAAGGGTCTGGTTTGGGCTCAAGGTGCTGACAATGACGAATTCTGGACGAAGATCGACGACGGCAGTGCCTGGCGTGTCTCTTTGGCCTACGGCGTGGCAGGGGCGGGGCTCGCGTGGCTCCGCCTGGCGCAGGCGACGGACGATCCGCAGATCCTCCAGCGAGTGGTCGACTGTGCTGACTATTTGCTCACGGCAGATCCGGCAGCCAAACCTGGACTGATGATCGGAACCGCGGGCTGTGCAATCTTCCTGCTGCGTCTCTTCGAGCAAACGGGAGAGGCAGCGTACCTGCAGCGAGCTCAGGAGTGGGGTCATCATATCCTGGATGATCATCTGGACAAGCATGACTACCTCGGCATGGGGCAAGGCCTCGCAGGGATCGGCCATTTGGGCTTCATCCTCAAGGATGTCACGGGTGATGAAAACTGGGACGAACTCGTGCATCGCACGGCGACGAGATTGATTGAACATGCCGAGCCTGACCGCGGTCACCTCAATTGGCGTAAGACGCTCAGTGATTCGGAGATCAGCCGCTGCCACTGGTGTCACGGTGGCGCAGGGGTTGGGCAATTCTTCGCACGTGCCTACGAGCACTCGTCGAAGGAGCAGTATCTGGAAATGGCGATCGCTGCTGGCGAAACGACCTATGCCTATGGTGACGACCGACAGAATCCCAGCCAGTGTCATGGATTGGCGGGCAAGGCAGAGCTCTTTGTCGATCTTGCTCGCGTGACGGGTGAGTCAGTCTGGGATGTTCGTCTGGCTGAGTTTGTCGATCTCATTGCGACGTATCGGCATGACACCGAGACCGGTGTGCAATGGCAGGCAGATGAGCCCGGACTCTATTCACCCGAACTGGTCTGCGGGTCCTCCGGTGTGGGACACTTTCTGCTGCGCCTCATCGATCCGCAATTGCGGATGCCCTTCCTGTAGATCACAGAAAACCGGATCTCGACCATGAACCCTAGTCTCGATCTCACTTTCCTGTATTACTTCACGAGTCCGTCGTCCAGCGTGATGGAGGTGCGGATCAATGGCTTCGAGAACGGGACACCACCGGACAAAGTCTATTACTGGCTCCTGCTCGATCATGAAAGCGGGCGGATCGAAAGACTGGTGTTCAAGTCGATGCGTTCTGAGGACGGCAAGGAACATCGAGGCTTTGAGCAGGGCGCGCTGTCGTTTGATGCGACCCAGGCGAGTCTGACGCTTGCCGCAGTCTCGACTACCGCAGTATCGACCACCGGCGCTGACTCAACGGACGTACTGCCCAGGCAACACACGCTCGACGTCGTTGATCCCACGGGCATGCCGGAGCGGTTGGTTGCTCAGGTCCAACAATACCTGGCGAATGCGGCATCCAATCTGGCGTGGGAGGCCCAGGCTGAGTTCTGGGACTCACGTATGGGAGATGAAGGCAACGACTTTCATCAGCAGTTGGTGCGACCAGCGGTGGAGAAACTGATCTCCGTGGCGGCAGGTGAGAGGATCCTGGATCTCGGTTGTGGCAATGGCGTCTTCTCTCGACATCTGGCCAGACAGGGCGCGGAGGTGATCGGCGTCGATGTGAGTTCGAATCTCATCGACAAGGCGCTGGCACGCTCCGGGCCGAAGGACAGCATTGACTATCGAGTGCTGGACGCAACATCCGAGGATGCGCTGGCAACGCTCGGCACCTTCGATGCTGTCGTCTGCAATATGGTGCTCATGGACATTGCGTCTCTGGAACCACTTGCCCGTTCTCTCACAAAACTGCTTGCCGAAGGAGGGCGGTTCGTTTTCGCCGTGGCCCATCCCTGCTTCAACAATGGCTCGGGTACCATGCGATCAGCTGATGAATACACCGACGAGCAAGGCGTGCATCAACGGCACTACATCAAGGTGACCGACTACATTACGCCAGCGATGGACAAGATCTCTGGCATCGGTGGCGTCGAACAGTATTCGTTCCGTCGACCCATCTCACTGTTGTTCGCGCCCTTTCTTGCCGAAGGTTTCGTGCTCGATGGTCTGGAAGAGCCGGTTTTCCCCCGGCAGGATGGTGGACGAGAATTGAGTCAGGACAGATTCACCGAGATCCCATGGGCACTGGTGGCCAGCATGAGACGCGCCTAAATGGTGCGGCGAGAATCAGCAGATCCGGTGCAGGTGACAAGCGATCCCCCTCCCATGCATCCACTAAACCTGGGTCTGAGATTTAGCCTGGAGCTGGCAGCACTGGCGTCACTTGGTATCTGGGGCTCGGGGCAAGCGGCTGGTGTCGCCAGATACGGCTTGCTAATCGGTCTTCCTGCAGCGGCTGCCACGGCCTGGAGCACCTTCACCGTGCCCGACGACCCCAGCCGAGGTGGCAAACGTACCGTGGCGGTTCCCGGCTGGGTGAGACTTGCCATGGAGCTTGGCATCTTCGGATTCGCCACATGGGTGATGATGGACATGGGGCGTGGCGATCTTGCCACGGGCCTGGCCGCCGCCGTCGGCGTGCACTACGCGTTGTCCTTTCGCCGTGTTCGCTGGTTGCTGGGCCAATGATCGACTGGCTCAAGCTGCTCGGCCGAATCGATGTGACAGATACGGCGCCGCCGACTCTGCAGACGTTGCGGCAGCTGCAGCGTCAGGCTCTGCTCACCCTGCCCTTCGAGAATCTCGACATCCATCTTGGGCGACGGATCCAGCTTGACCACAAGGCGGTCTACGAGAAGATCGTTGTCGGTGATCGCGGTGGGTTCTGCTACGAGCTCAACGAGTGTTTTTATCAGTGTCTCACGGCCTTGGGATATGACATCGATCGCCTGGAAGGGCGAGTCGTCATCGGTGGTCCTGGTGCGCCCTTCGACCATCAGTGTGCCCTTGTGCGACTCGATGGCGTACGTTGGTGGGTCGATATCGGTTTTGGCGATAGCACCCTGGTGCCACTGGATCTCGATGATCGCGCTGAACAGACTGACGGTCGCTCGCTGTATCGGATTGATGAATCAGACGAATTCCTCGAGATCTCGCGCCAATTCGAAGCCGGCAAGTGGACGAAAGTGCTGCAGCTGAATCTGACACCACAATCCTGGGAGGGTTTTGCTGACCGGTGTCAGTGGCAGCAGAATGCTGCAGACTCCGCTTTCGTGCGAAAACGTGTCTGTACACGGGCGACTGAAACCGGGCGAATCACCCTCGCGGGCAATATGCTGAAGAATGTCGATGCTGACACCGTCGAGACCGCTGTAGAAGAGAGTGACTACGCCGCCGTGTTGGCGGAGCATTTTGGCATGACGCTGGATGCCCCTGTGTGGAGTCGTCCTCAGGGATAGGCTGCCAGAGATGAGACGCACATGTTGATCAAGAAGGCCGTGCTCGCCCAAATCGCAGCAGGCGAAGTAACCCTCGCCTACCGCTGCTGGAAGCGTCCCACCGTGAAGCAGGGGGGCACGCTGCGTACGCGAGTGGGTGTGTTGGCTATCGAATCCATCGAGGCCACGACGCGTCAGGCGATTACAGAGCAGGACAGTCACAAAGCCGGCTATGCTTCGCGAGCTGATCTGTTGTCAGATCTCAGCGGCCGGGAGGGCACCGTTTTCAAGATCACCCTGTCGCGAGTCGGTGAGGATCCTCGGGAGGCACTGAGGCAGCAACAGCCAACGGCAGATGAACTCGTCGAACTGTCGCGAAGACTGGATCGGCTCACGTGGTCCCTCGGCGTCCTGCGTCTCATCAAGCGCTGGCCCGGTCGGCGAGCTCCTGATCTTGCGGCTGAATTCGGTCTGGCAACCGACAAATTCAAACCACGCGTTCGACGACTCAAGGAGCTGGGGCTGACGGTGAGTCTCAAGATTGGCTACGAATTGTCACCCCGTGGACAGCATGTCCTCAAGCACTTGGAAGACCGCACCGATGACTGACACCAACGGCCAATACAGTGACCACGCCAATGTGGAATTCCAGAAGCATGGACGGCTGTCCGTGGAATCGTCGGCGACACAGATTATCGTAGTCTCCGCCAAGGAAAGCTTCCGTAACCTGGCAAAGACGCTGCCTGCCCCGGCGGACGATGTCCTGGAAATCGGCTGCTCTACGGGAGAGGCGACACGACAACTCGCCAAGACAGGTGCCCGTGTCTGTGCCGTCGACAAGTCCACCTCTTTCGTTGAAGCACTACAGGACGAACTGCACGACGCCGACCACGTGACCCTTGCCTGTCTCGATGGGAGAAATATCCCGGGCATTGCAGCCCTGGCACCGAGTCCGACAATCATCTTCATCGATATCGGTGGGGATGCACAGCTTGACCTCGTGGCGCTGCAACTGCGTCTCGTCATGCGAGCCTTTCGTCCTCACACAATCGTTGTGCGAAGTTTTGAAATGGCGACGCTTTCATCCCTTGTATCACAGGTCGAACCACCACAGCTTTCGGGTCTGCATCCGTCGGAGCGTCCTTTGGGTGTCGATATGCTCAGCAATCTCCTGGATCTATCGCAAAGCACCAGTTCCGATACGAGATGTTTTGCCGCCAACAGGCTGGGCACCATTTCAGAGGAAGCGGCACAGATCCGCCTCCGCCAGATGCTGACCGATCCTCACAAGCAAGTACGCCGAGCCGCCGAACGGGCTTCGCAGAAGTTTGCCTCAGCGAATCAGGATGTCACAAACGAATGAAGTCTCCTCGAAGGTCCAAAGCGAAACCCGGTAAGCGCCAAATCGGTCCACCCTCCACCCAGCGCTCGGACTCTAGCAGATCGGGGTCGAAGAAGAAAGCCAACGGGCCTTCTGCAAGACGGCCGACCGACCCTCGACCTGGGAAACCCGGCAAGAGCAGCGGACGCACAAAGCGTGACCGGCCGCCTGAGGACAAGCCGAGTCTCTGGGTCGGTGCGGCACTGCCCGGACTCGAAGATCTGCTGAAGTCTGAGCTTGATGGCCGCTTCAGAGACAATGTCACCCACGTGCCGCATACACGAAGGGGCGAATGCCATTTTTTGTATGGTGGCCGTTCGCGAGCGTTGCTGTCACTGCGCCTGTGCCACGTCCTGTCACTGCGCAGAGATTTCCGTGTCGCCCGGCCGCGAACCTTGCTGTCGCCGGAGCATCTGGCTGCGATCGTGCAGGATCTGAAGAAGGTGATGGAGATGACTCCATCTGATCGGTTCAGTGGCCTTCGCCTGGATGCGGCGGGCTCCGACTCGCCGACGATGCAGCGACTTGGAACACAAGTCGCAGAAAAGCTGTCCATGTCTTTTGAGAATGAAACAGGGGATCTCGTGTTGGCCCTGCGTCCGGGCGAAGACGGGTGGGAAGTGCTGAGCCGAGTCGGCAATCGACCTCTGGGGACACGAACCTGGCGCAAGGTCGATTATCGCGGCAGCCTCAGCGGTACCGTTGCTGCTGCTCTTGTGGAGCTGTCCTCGCCAGCACCGGGTGATCGATTCCTCAATCTGATGTGTGGTAGTGGCTCGATTCTGATCGAACGACTCAAGTGGGGCAGAGCAGGAGGGATCGTGGGGGTCGACAACATCGCCGCCGCCCTCGACGCGGCGAAACAGAATTCTACCGCTGCCGGCATGCGTGATCAGATCCAACTGATGCAGGCTGATACAAGGAACCTGCCCTTTGCAGAAGGAAGTTTTGACAGGCTCTGTGTGGACCTGCCGTGGGGGCAGAGCATTGGCTCGCGTGAGACCAACATCTCCCTGTACAGGGACACCTTTATCGAAGCTCACCGCATCTGTCGACGACGCGGCAAGTTCGTCGTTCTGACACAGGATCACCGATCCCTTGATGCCCTTGAAGGGGTCGTCGAGCGGGGATGGAGGTTGCTTGGCGAGCGAAGTTTCACCCAGAGAGGTTTCCGTCCACGTTGTCGCGTCTATGAGAGAACTGATTCGTAAATCTCGAGTTCATCTGATCGGCGGCACCTCTCATGCCGGCAAGTCGACCCTCGCTCAAGCGCTGGCATCGCGACTGGGTTGGCAATACATGTCCACCGACAAACTTGCTCGCCATCCTGGTCGCCCGTGGGCTGAGGCGCCCAACCTCGTGCCCGATCATGTAGCCGAACACTATCTGTCTCTGCCTGTAGATGAGCTGATTACAGATGTCATGGATCACTACAGGGACAATGTTTGGCCCATTGCGCGACCGATCATCACCGAACACGCCACGAACCTGTCCGTCGACTGCCTGGTGATGGAAGGTTCGGCCCTGCTGCCCGAATTGGTCGCGGCGATTCATCTCGAGAACGTGTCATGTGTTTGGCTCACTGCGGATCCCAAGCTCATAGAGAAGCGGATCTACGCGGGTAGTGGATATGCTGAGAAGGAGTCCCGTGAGCGGAAGATGATCGACCGGTTCCTGGAGCGCTCTGTTGTCTACAACGCTCAGATGCGGGAAGCCGTCAAGGATCTGGATTTGCGGTTGGTCGAGGTGAGAGCTACATCTTCGGTTGAGGCACTCGTCGATGAGTGTCTGAAAGCACTCAGTTGATAGCGTCGCCTCGAGATAAAGAGGCCGTCGACATCGTGTGAGTGGAAGGTGACTTCAGATGAGCAATAGAGCCTGGCAGACGGCAAGGTCACACTCGTGGTGCAAGACGGTCGTCACGGCCTTGCTGCTGCTGCCCGTCGTCGCTACAGCGGCTGATTTGAGGATCCGAGCGGAGCTTCTGCATCTGCGGCAGACGGGACCCACGAGTGACTACAAGATCTATGGCGCGCCCGGCGCCGCACCATCTCTGACAGATATCGATGCCCTCTACGCGAGTGGTGATGCGGAGACGATCGTTCGCTCTGCCGTAGACGGCTCCTTCGCGATGCTCGTCGATTACGCCAAGGCGAAGGATGGTCTGTCGGTGATAGCACGAGGAGTGGATTCCACTGAGTCAGATCCCGTGGCGCTTCGGCTCGACTATCCACGACAGGGAGGAATGGGTGGACCGCCCAACGCACGCGGCTTCTTTAATATCGTGCCGGCCACAGCTGATGTGGCGAGTGAGTCCAAGCCATGGATTGAGGCCAGTCGTGCCTTGTCGCAGACGGGTGTGTTTCCCGTCGATGCCAGGCAGTTGCCTCTAGCGGGACTTGATACGCTCGCCATGGGTACCGATCTGATCATCTATGGCCATTCGCCCGACGGAGATGCCGCGACGTGTGTCATTGGACCAACGGGGTTCTGGGTGTCCACGGGCGTCACGGCAGGCGTGTTCCAGCTACGTGTGCCCTACGATCAGATCCACTCGTTTGAAGGGGGGCGATGGTCACCGGGTTCAGTGATTGTGACGATCACATCTGGAAACGAGATTGTGGCGACGTCTGGTTTCAATCCCGCTTTTCCCGACTGGGTCGCCGGTACTGAGTAGGATACGAGATGCGGTGGACGACACTCCCTTCAGATGAGGTCGCGTTCTCAGGATTGCCCTGGATCGCGGAAACCTTTCCGCGACTCTGTCGCCTACCCGAGACACCAGATCTTCCCCGTGGCGTCAGCGAGCAGGCACGCTTCGCCTCGGGGGCCCATCTGGGATTCTGCAGTGATACTTCCCAACTACATCTCAAGATGGCCCACGCCGAAAGTGGGAGCGGGCTCGATCTCTATGTGGATGGCCAATTCTGGCACACGACAAAGATCACCGATGACGACAAGAGTGATGTCGTGTGTTTTGCGGACCTGCCGCCAGTTCACAGAGACATCTCGATCTACCTACCCTTACGGAACGAACTCCAGATCTCTGCGTGCGGTGTTGATGATGACGCCGAGATCACTCCTTCTCGACCCCACGCAGGCAGGGGGACGCTGGTTCTCTACGGCTCGTCTGTCGCCCAGGGGATTGGCGCGGGGCGACCAGGCATGGGGTATTCGTCGATTCTCGGTCGCTCTCTCAACATGGATGTGGTGAATCTGGGCTTTGGCGGTGCGGGCAAAGCGGAAGAGCAGGTCGTGGATCTCGTCAGCCAGACTGAGGCCTGCAGTTACGTGCTCGATCTGGGCAAGTCGTATGGACTGCAATCAGCTGAGGCGTATCTGGCCATGCTGGATAAACTGGGCACGGTGCATCCGGGTGTTCCCATTGTCTGTGTCACGCCGATCTACTCATCCCGCGAGGTGCGTGCCGACTACGAGCAGCTCTCTGAGCACACGCGCGCCGTCGTGCGCGACGCAGTTGAGACGTGCAGCACGCAGGATGGATCAGTTGTCCTGATCGAAGGTGAAGTCCTGCTGTCGTCACAGGACGCGGATGGACTCAGCAGTGATGGTCTGCATCCCAATGAACTGGGGCACACCCTGATTGCTCAAAGGCTGCAACCTGTCATTGAGAGCGCCCTGGCGTAATGCGACTCTACAGCAAATACATCCTGCCGAAGCTCATCCACGCAGCCTGCAGCGGCGAGTCGAATGCACTGCAGCGGCGCAAGGTTGTGCCTCTTGCGCACGGTGACGTGCTGGAGATCGGCATCGGCACGGGGTTGAATCTGTCGTATTACGATGAGCAACGTGTGACAAGTGTTGTCGGTGTAGATCCGTCGCCGCAGATTACGAAACTGGCACAGCAGGCGGCAGAGGAGGCACCCTTCGACGTAGAATTTATCGGCTTGCCAGGCGAAGAAATTCCCCTCGATGATGCCAGCGTTGATACAGTCCTGATGACCTATACCTTGTGCAGCATCCCTGACACAGTAGCAGCTCTGCAACAGATGGCACGTGTGCTGAAACCTGGTGGTGCGCTCATCTACTGCGAACATGGCATGGCGCCGGAAGCGGACGTCCGACGTTGGCAGTCACGATTGGGGCCGCTGTGGGGTCGTCTCGGCGGTGGATGTCACCTAAACCGCGATATCCCGCAATTGATCGAGCAGGGAGGATTCGTTCTGGAAAATCAGCATCAGGGCTACATCCCCGGGTGGCGTCCGGCATCTTTCAACTATTGGGGCACAGCTACGGCAGGCTGATGCCTGACCCTGAGGAGAAGAGACACGATGGCAGAGCAACCAGAGATCGAAAACACGGCGCCTATTCTGCGTGTGAAAGACATGAAGACGAGTCTGGAATACTACGAGAAGGTCCTTGGCTTCAAGTGGGCCGGTTGGGGCGATACCTTCACATTCGTTGGGCGGGATGGGCACGGCATGTATCTGTGCGAGGGATCGCAGGGCTGTGTTGGAACCTGGGTATGGGTCGGCTCTCATGACGTGACGCGCCTGCATGGGGAATACAAGCAGAGCGGGGCAAAGATCATTCTGCCACCGACGAACTATCCGCACGCCCTTGAGATGCACGTAGAAGATCTCGACGGGCACGTGCTACGTTTCGGTTCAGGGCCCCTGGAGGACCAGCCCTACGTTGAGATGCAGGTTTGAGCCGCCCTGATGAATCTCCAGCGAGCGTTACCTGAGTGACCAGGAATAGATCGACGCGATCCAGGCTGGTGCCCCGATGGCTCTGTGTGCTCGCGCTCCTGTGTCCGCATACGAGCGCCTTTGCCGATAGTGAGGTCGAACTCTCACTCACGGAAGGAAGTCGGATCCGCGTAAGTGGGATCGAGCCGGAGATTTGGGTGGAAGGTGATTTCGTACAGGCCACGGCAGACAGTTTCGTGATGCATGTCGCTCGCTTCGGCGAGGAGGTCCGTGTGCCGAGATCCACCATTCGAGAGATTCAGATGCTCGCACCGATCTCGGCGGATGCCGTGCGCCTACGACGGGCCAAGTTAGTATCGATGATCACCGGAGGGCTGTTGGCCTTCGGCGTAGTGGGCTGCCTGCAGGGCTGCGACGGCGGGGAATTCACGGAGGTTGCCATCACCTGGGCGGCCGTCACCGCTGGTGCCGCGTTTCTCTCCTATCAGCCGCCCGCAAAGCCGGGCAAGGGATGGCGGGCGGTGACGCTGCGGCCTGCTGTTTCGTTGAGATCACGCAGCACACCCATGCTTGTGCTGCGCTACGATCTCTGACACCCGGAGCTGATATCGCCACGTTTGTCGATCAGGGTTTAAAGCGACGGACACTACCTCGATAGACTACTTCGCCAGACCTTCCTGGCGTCGTAACCAGCCACGCAATACGGATGGAGCAAGATTCGCCGGTCGGCCCATCTGATCGTAGTGGGTCCAGAGCAGATCGAAGACGCCCGGATCCCACTGGGCCAGATCGATCCAGTCCTTCACCGGGTGGCCATCGCCCTCTGCCGTATCGACGCGACCACCGAAGGTTGGCGTGTTCTCGTCGCCATTCCACATGACATCGAGCAATGTGCGTGTGAATCGGCGCAGGTCACTCGCGTTGAACACACGCCCACGTCGGCATGCTTCGACGGCAAAGCCAATGTCGATGCCGCCATGGCTGGTGTCTTCGATGGAGCTGTAATCGGGGACGCCATTCTCAAGCCAATCCCAGTAGTGCCACTCCCAGGCGGCATCGACCTTGCGCAAGGCGCGCCTGAAGTTTCGCGCCATGGCCTCGGTGCGGTCGGCGAAGATCTTTCGTCGGCTGACGTCGGCCATGACCAGACTCACCCGGGCGAAGGCGAGATACTGGTTGTGAGGGAGGATGCGATTCGGATACCGCTCCGAACCGGATGGGCTGAAGCGGTAGCCACCGGCACCGCGTCCCGTATCGAGCCAGTCACGTTCATGCTTCTGCGCCAGGTCGGTGATGAAGTCGGTGATCTGCGCGGTGATGCTGCCGTAACGTGGGCGCAGGCTGCGGTCACGACGCACGGTCTCGACGAACCGAGCCAGGGGATAGAACCACTGACCCTGGTGGACGATGTATTCGAGCTGTTGCGGCGCGAAGGTTTCCAGGCGAAAGCGATCCCCCATGAGGGCTTTGCCCGTAATGGCGAAACGGACCGGTGCGAGCGCATCGATGGGTTCGCCCGACTTGAAAGTGCCTGAGGCAACGCATTCGCGACTCGGCCAACGGCGGATCTCGTAACGACTACGTCCCACGATCTCGACAAAGTAGACACCATCTTC